>CAVPSV010000003.1:0-95508 GCA_963708625.1 uncultured Actinomycetota bacterium | reverse complement strand
CGGGCCGCGAGGACGGCCGAGATGGGATCCTGTGCGCCCCGGTGGTTCTCCGGCAAGATGAGATGGGTGTCACGAGCGGAGCTGAGCAGACCTGTCGCGGTGGGCCTTGGGAATCATTCACATAGTTCTCGAGCTGCTCTACGGGCTTGGCCGTGGGCGCGCTAGGCGAGCGATTGCTCCACACCTCTTCTTGCTGTGTGGCTGCTGTTGGGAGTGTGTGGCCGCGCGCGCGCGAGGTCACAGACGTCAGGCTCACCAGCACGTGCATACTCATCAAACAGCTGATGAGCCCGGAGAGGCCCCCGTCGTACCGAATATCTGTTGCCATCTTGGGTGATGTCCGGTCGATCTCGGCGGAGTCTTGCTCACCGGCGCGAGGGCGATGTGTCGGCGGACAAGTGATCCGTAGAGATTGACCGGATGATCCCGTTTGGACCCGTGGTCAAGATGCCCTCCGCGGAGGAAATATCGTCGCGGCGGCCGACCTCGATCGTGATTATCTCTGCTGAACCAGGGCTCTGTTTATGCTCTGGAGCGATTTCTCGACGAGGGCTGCCTCCGTCTACTCCTCGACGCGCGCTCATCGGCATGAGCGTCATCTCTTATGTGCCGGAGGACATGTAGGCGGCGAGGATGTAGTTGGGGTGGCGGTCGAGGTTGTTGCGGGCGCGGTCGTAGCGCATGGTGGTGCGGGGGTCGGCGTGGCGGGCGGCGATCTGGGTGTCGCGCAGGTCGACGCCGGCGTCGAGCATGGTGGTGACGAAGGTGTGCCGGAGCATGTGTGGGTGCATCCGGGCGATGCGCACGCCGGCTGATCGTTGGAGTCGGCGCAGGCGGCGGGTGGCGGCGTGGCGGTCCATCCGGGCGCCGCGTTGGTTGAGCAGGATCGGCCCGCTGGTGCGGTCGGCGACGGCTCGGTCGATGGCGCGGCCGACGGCTGGCGGCATCGGGACGAGGACGATCTTGTGGCCTTTGCCGACGACGCGCAGGACGCGGTGGCCGTGTTCTTCGCCGAGGTCGCTGATGTCGAGGCTGGTCGCTTCGAAGATCCGCAGGCCGAGGAGGCCGAGCAGGCAGACGAGGGCGAAGTCGTTCGGTTGGTCGAGAGTCTGGCTGCGGTCAGCATCGCTTCGAACTGCAGGTGGCTCAGGCCGAGGGTCGGTGACTGCGGCGGCACGTTGGGTCGGCGGACGTACTCGGCTGGGGAGTGCTCGAGCACGCCGTCGATGACGCAGGTCCGGTAGAAGCCGGCGACGACCGCCATGCGGCGGGAGACGGTGCTGGCGGCGTAGCGGCGGTGTTCTTGCATCCACCGCACGTACAGCTCGATGTGCGGCCGGGTCGCTGCCAGCGGGTCGAGGCCGCGTTCGGCGCACCAATACAGATAGGCACGCAGGTCGGACTCGGTGTGGACGCGGGACTGGCCCTTGTACGGGCCAGGTACGCAGCGACCGCCATCCGCAGCCGGTCGAACCCGGCTGCCGGCAGGATCTCAGTAACTAACAGTTGTCGTCATCAGCCGACTGATCCGCCCGCCCCGACCGACCTGTCGAGAGCACCTTCCGACGGACGTGATCAGCACCGAAACATTCACGCACATGCCGATGTGCGCAAATGTCCAACGCGGCGGACGAGGCCCGTCCAAGGAGAAGTCAAACCTTGGCTGGTGTGCACTGCCCTGGGAGGCTCACGGCTCACGGCCGCCGCTCCCGAGGGTCCCTCATACCGAAGCGGCGGATGTAGCCCTCCTCCCAGACCGCTACATGCAGCTCCACTCCATCCAGGCCGGAGGGCGTTTCGACACGGTCAACGTCGTCGTTGGCGGAACGTCTCTCGAAGACGTCGACCGGAATCAGCGGCTGGGTGAACGCTTCGGCGGGCGGCTCGTCGCGGGATTCAATGTGGTCGTCGCGTACCAATGCGGTAGGTTGCCCAGCCGAAAACCAGCGGTCCATGTGCCGCTCATACGGATCTCGGTACCACCCCTCGGCGACCACTGTCCGATCGTAAGCGGTTGCCCCTGCCATCGCGGAAGTGGTGAAGCACCGATGAGTCAGAACTCGACCGGACGCTTCTATGTGTGTCAAGCAGGTCATGGCGGCGTTCAGGTTCGGTAGAGCTCGCGGGTGATGTAGCGCTTGAGCATGCGGCGGATCTCGCGGGTGGTCTTGCCTTCGGCGGTGCGGCGAGCGACGTAGGCGCGGGTGCGGGCGCAGCTGCGCATGCGGGTCAGGGCGATGGTGTGGATCGCGCGGTTGAGTGCGCGGTCGCCGCCGCGGTTGAGTCGGTGCCGCACGGTCTGGCCGCTGCTGGCTGGGATCGGGCTGGTGCCGGCCAGCGCGGCGAACGCGGCGTCATTGCGGACCCGGCCGCGTGGGAGAACGAACGACACCTGGGCGGCGCTGACCGGGCCGATGCCGGGCCGGGCGGTCAAGTCCGGGCGCGATCTGTTCGACGAGTTCGTGCAGTTCGCGGCGGTTGGCTTTCAACGCTTTGGTGGCTTCACGCACTGCCAGTGCGAGCCGGCGGATCTCGCCGTGGCGCACCGCTTGGAGCCGGTCGGCATCAGCTGGCAGCCGGCGACGCGCGAGCCGGCACAACAGCGTGTCGGTGAACGCCGCCCGACTGAGGTCGCGGTCGCGGTCATCACCGGACAGCAGCAAGGCCCGCAGCCGGTTGGTCTGCGCGGTGCTGGTGGTGACCATCTCCTGCCTGGCAGCTAACAGGATCCGCAGTGCTTCGCGCAGACCTCAGCTCGCGGCGTCGGCAGCTTGTCGGTGTCTTGGCGCAACGCGAACAGCACTGCCAGGTGGGCATCGATCGCATCGGACTTGCCGCGGCCGCGACGATCCTTGCGGGCCGGCTGCTCACACTCGAGCACCTGCACCCCGCCGCGGTCAACGCGCGCGCCAACCCGATGCCATAGCTGCGAGTGCCTTCCACCGCAGCCACGACGAACGGACCGGGCGCGTGTTCGGATCCACATCAGCGCGCAAACCCCGCGACGTCGTTGGCGACCTGCAGGCAGGCGATCACCGCCCCGGTCGGTCCGGCCAGCTCTGCCACATGGGTGTCGCGGTGGGTGTCCACCCCGACCACAGCATCGACTACCTCGGCCAGCATCGGCACCGGCGTCTCCTTTCGGTGATAGGAACAAGAAGTCGGCACCGGCCTGGAAGGGATCACCGAGTGGCACATCTGTGACGGGTCACGCCGCCACAGGCGGACAGGCTTCTGATCAGGCCAACGAAGTGGGCCAGGCCGGTGCCGGCGACCCATCGGACGAGTCCGGTCCATGGCACGCCCGAAGCGGCCAGATTTGCCGCGAGTCACGATCGATCACCAACACCGAACCTGCAGCAATCCCATCCAGAGATGCCGCAACAACACTCACAGATCTGCCGATGAGGGAGTACGAGTGGTCCGCGTCTCGTGGTAGACTGCGGCGAGCTGCTGCGGTGAGCGCCGCCGGTTGGTCGGGCGTCTGCGTCGGCGTCGCGTAACACGGTCATCACCACGACGATCGCGAACCCCACACTTTGCGCCGCCAATCTCGTGCCCGAGTTCCGTGCGGCGAAACCCAACGAGATCAGTTCCCAGCCGACAACGAAGGCTGGTAAATCCCACCACGGCGGCAGTGGCTTGGTCCATTGCCCCCGCCATCGACGCACTCCACGCCAAACCGACGTCAGCGCCATGGGCACCAGGAAGAAGCCGGACCACGCCCAGAACACGGCCCAGGCGACGTGCGGATGGCTCACCGGCACACCTCGCAGATCAATTGCCCGCAAGCACACGCTCATGGCTCCCCTCTGTGTCAAGACACGGCGGCGAGGTCGGTTTTAGGCTTGCTGGTGGCGGGTCCGGGAAGTGACTGATCCGAAGTGTCGATGTCGGGGTGTGAGTCGGCCGCGTTGGATTGAAGTGTCGCCCCCGGGTGTCCTCCCGGGCTCGCCGCCCGTCGTTGTGTGTCGTGTCGCATCTGGTTGTAGACGATGTCGGAGAGTCGTCGTTTGAGGCAGCGCAGTGCTTCCATGTTGGTTTTGCCGGCGGCGACTTTGCGGTCGTAGTAGCGCCGGCCTTCGGTGTCGTTGCGGAGCGCGACGATGGCCATGATGTGCAGGACGCGGTTGATTCGCCGGTTGCCGGCTCGGGAGAGCCGGTGGCGGTTCTGGTCTCCGCTGGATGCGTCGATGGGTGCGGTGCCGTTCCAGGACGCGAAGCGGGCTTTGTCGGCGAAGCGGGTGATGTCGCCGACGTCGCCGAGCAGCCGCGCGGCGCCGGATGGGCCGATGCCGTGCAGCTCGAGCAGGCTGCTGCCGGTCGCGTCGATCAGCTCGCGTAGTTCGCGGTCGGCGGTCTTGATCCGTTTGTCGATCACGACGAGTTCGCCGATCAGCTCCGCAGCCAGGCGGCGCCGGGTCCGCCCGACGATGTCGCGTGGACGCACGCTCGCGAGCAGGGCTTTGGCCTGGTTGGCGGACAGGAACTTCTTCGCCCCGCCGGGCAGCAACTCCAGCAACAGCCGGTGGATGCGGTTGATCGTCTGCGAGCGCGTGACACCGAGCTCGTCGCGTCGATCCACCAGCAGCCGCAACGCCACCGTCGCGTCGTCGACCTCGATCACCCGCAGGCCGTGACTGCGCAGCCCGACCAAGGCGACCGAGTGCGCGTCGACCGGGTCGGTCTTGCGGCCCTGCCCGGTGGAGAACACCCGCGCCCGCGCCGACAGCTTCGCCGGCACATCCACCACCGACTCGCCATCCGCGACCAAACGCTGCGCGATGTGCCGCCCGATGCCATTGCAACCCTCCACCGCCCACAGCCGATCCGGATGCGCACGCCCGGCAGCAAGCATCGCGCGGTAACCATCACGGTCAGTCCCGAACCGGCCCTGGCCGAGCACCCGCTCCCGCTCGTCGATGACCTCGATCGTCGCCGATCGCTTGTGCGGATCCATCCCGATCACCACTGGCCCCACGACGTTCTCCTCGCCTCGACTCGACACATGTCAGCGGGAGGGCAGCGCTACTTCGAGCTGGGCAGACCCCTCTTGAGCCTCTCCACGCCACGGCGGCCGGCAGGACGCATGCCATGAGTGAGTCTCACGAACAAACCGTGGACAGCCGCGATGAGAACGCCCCCACCGACCACCTCAACCGAGCCTGGCCGGGCACCGGTCGTAGCGCTAGTGAACAAGTAGCCGCAACAAGGGCATGGCGGCGGAGCGTCCGCTCATAGCCGCTGACACGGCATCGCGTCGACCTGAACCCGCACCGATTTGCGGATGCGACATCGGACGTGGCCGACAGCCTCGTCTGCTGCTACGTTGCGGTCAGGCTAACAAAATCGCCGCGTTCTATGCAGTGCAAATTGCGGGCCGTTGTTGCCAACGCCGTGCCGCCCTTCAGCCCTATTGGAGCCGACACCGCGAGCCTGGTCACGCACGTACCGTGCGGATCTCGAGACGTGTCGGAAAGGCGGAACCCGATGTCGAAGCAGCGGGGCAAGGTCAAGTTTTACAACGCTGGGAAGGGCTTTGGCTTGATCACACCCGATAACGGCGGTAAGGACTTGTCGGTCCACCAAGTTGATCTCAAAATCCAGGGGTACCGAGAACTGGCTGAAGGTCAACACGTCGAGTTCGAGATCAGCCAAGGTCCGAAGGGTCCGCACGCCACGAACCTTCACCTAATCAACTAAGTCCGGCCGAGGCCCATCGCTGTAGGGGACGGCGCCGAGTTGGATCGGATGTAAATCGCTCGCGACAAAAACGACCGGATATGCCGCGTTGAGTGTGGCAATCGGATCGGGTGGGATCGATGTCGTGTGCAGACGGGGTGAGTCTGGTGGTAGTGATTGAGTGCTACGACCGTTCAGCCACGATAAGCACGCGACGTGTCATGGCATCGACAGTCGCTGCCATTTCGGCGAGACCCGCACGAACTTCGTCGAGTGGCAGGTTGCGTTCTGCCGCGAGGTCCTCGATCGAGGATCCCAGGAGTCGGTTGATCGCACGCAGGCGTGATTCCCACTCCGGAGTGGTGTCGTAGGCGAGCACGTCAAGACCGGCTGCCGCGAGTAGTTCACGGTGGTCTGCCACCTGCGGTGGCCGTCCCTCCGGCTGGCGGTGATAGTCCCAACTCGTGAGCACCAGACGTCCTCCCGCGCGCAACACCCGAGCAAGTTCAGCGACCGCCGCCGCCTTGTCCCCGCTGAACAGCAGAGCATCGATGCTCATCACCGCGTCCGCCCGCCCGTCAGGAAGCGGCAGAGATTCGAAGGACCTCTCCAGGGCATCCACCCGATCACCAAGACCCAGACGTGCAGCCCGGCGCTTCACCTCGGCCAATCCCTCGACGGCGATGTCCACCGCGACATACCCAGCACCAGTAGTAGCAGCCACCCAGAGCCCGGGACCGCCCCTACCCGATCCGACGTCGACCAACAGCTCGCCAGGCCCCACCCGCACCTCGGCCGCGAATAGCGCCAGCTCGCTCCTGGTCGTGTAGCTGTACGGCGCGAGCTCGGCGGGATATTCAGCGCCGAGCACCTCGGCCCACACCCTGGCCTGCACCGCCGATTCCGGCGCCGCGAACTCCTCGGAGAACACGCTCGCCCAGTCTCGATCGTCGGCTGCCACCACACACGCAGACTAAGCCGCCCCGGCCGATCGCAGGACGAGCCGGCACCGACGCCAGCAGACCCGACAGTCGACCGGACATGCGCGTAAGTCGGTTTGGGTCAAGCGTTCGGTCGGTGCCTCGCGCGTCGTCTGTCCCTGCATAGCGGTGATGGGGTTGGTTCCCAGCAGCGTGTAATCGGGTTGGTGAGACGACGGGCGGGGCTGCCCATGATGTCCGGCGAGATCACGGTGTGTCTCAATGCCGCGTAGGGCTTCGCCCCGGCCGCCAGCTTGATGCCGGCTCTGTTTTCAGGCGGCGATAGGCACCTGCCGGTGGTGGCCGGTGCCGTGGGTGGCGATGCCGGGATCCCAGGCTCGACCGGTGGTGATCACGGCGTGCAGTTGACGCAAGATCGCGGCAGCGATGACGGTCTGGGCCTGTGTCGGGGTGAGCTTGTTGTGTTCGCGGCTGGTCAGGTGCCGGTAGCGGGTGGCATAGACGGGGTTGCCGCGTTGGGTTCCCCAGACTGCACGCCAGGCCGCTAGGCGTAGTCCGGGTCGGCCGGCTCCGGAGAGCTTGGTTCGTCCGACGAAGGTGCCCGACAACTTCTCCCGAGGTGCGAGACCGGCGTGTTTAACCAAGGCGCGGGCGCAGGCGAAACGGTGCGGGTCACCGGTCTCGGCCAGGATCGCGGCGGCGCCGATTGCGGAGATGCCAGGGATCGAGGTAGCCAGCTCAGTCAGGTGCAGCTCGTCGAGTACCGCGGTCATCCGTGTCTCAGTGTCGGCGATCTTGGCCGCGGTGGCGTGCCAGTCGGCCAGCAAGAACGCGACCCGTTCCAACGCGCCGTGCCTGTGGGCGGTAACACCAGTCGGGTCGGTGAGCGCGGCGAACAGATTGCTCACGATCCTCAGCACGGGTTTCTGCCCGCCCTGCTTGGCGATCTGGCGACGCACCGCCTGCTCGAACCGGGCCGCGCCCAGCTGGCGGGTGCGAGCCAGGTCGCCGCCGTCACGATCGGTGATCACCGTCATTGCAGCTCGCCACGTCCTCGACTTCAGCGGCTGCTGCGCGGTATCCAACGCCGCCGGCCAGACACACTCGAGCAGCGCACGGATCTGCTGGATCTGGCTCACCAGGTCGATGATCAGTTGCTCGCGTCGCGTCCCGAGGTGTCGCAGCCGACCCCATGTCTCATCGATGGGTTCGGGGATATAGCAGCGCAGCTGCGCGGTGAGCCGCGCGATCAACACCGCGTCCTTCTCATCGGTCTTGTCGAAGGTCAGGTCCTCGGTCCGCCGGGCATAAGAGGTCAACGCCGGCTGAACACACACGAACGGCATCGCGCGCTCAGCGGCGAGCTGTCCGAGCACCCGCCAGCGGTGACCAGTCGGCTCGCACGCGATCGTCACACCCGCCCAACCTTGGCCGCCAGCCCGCTCGCTAGCCCAGTCCAACGCGGCACCGAGATCCCACGCCCGACACCGAAACGTCTTGCGAGCGATCACCTTCGAGTCGTGGTCGGTGACCACGACCATCTGCTTCGCATCGGCCAGGTCGATCCCGACGATCGCATTGCTCGTCGGAACCAGAGCGCGTAGCCGATCCAGACGCCCATTCCTGTTGCGATCACCCCGGGACACGCCGCTACCGTTACCCACGAACGTCCTCCTAATGCGATGGGACACCAAGCCCGCAAAGCGCATCAGGGGGACGTTCCCACGTCCACACCCACCGGGCAGAACGTCTTTCTATCGCCGGGTGCGGGTCCAGCGGGTCGAGCGGCGGCCCCGTGGCTGGCGACGGTGCCCGGGACATCGGATACCAGACGTCGTGTGGCGGCGGACGGATGTCCTCTGAATGCTTCGGCCGTGAGTGCGGCGCTGAAAACATCGGTGGCGGAAGTGAGGGTGAGTGCGTTCCAGGAACCGGCCCTATGCGCCTTTCAGACGGCGGCCGCCCCCGGTCTCGGTGTCCAGATCAGCGCATTCCCGTTCACGGCCCGGCACTCTGCGCGATCAGTCACCCACGGATACAGCCACTAGGAGGCATCTGGGCGTGACACCTTCTGTCGCCACCTCCGGCGGGCATTGTGGCGATGTCACGCTGAGCTCGGTGGTCCCTGCCGCGACGGCCCTGAAGGTGGCGGTACTGCCGGTGTGCGCGGTGGCTTGCACGATCCGTGGGTTCTGCGAGACCGGTATCGGATAGGTGTAGTTGTACCCGCCCGGCGCGCTGCTGACTTGGATCGTGTCCCCGACTGTTACCGACATCGGCGAGGCGTTTCCCGAGAGGTTGCCCGCGCAGGTCGAGATGGTGACCGCGGAACGTCCGTTCACGGTGAACGTGTAGGGCGTCGAACCGCAGCTACGCTTGCCGCCGCTCGACGAACAGCCGCTGAGCGCCGTGAGCGCGATGACCGCGCCCACCAACGCGGACCTGAGTATCAGCACGACCATCATCGCCCGATCATGCACTGGCGGCAGCGAATCCAGAACGCCTAGTCAGGCCGGGACTGCCGCCGGGCATCGCGATCGTCATGCCCAAGCTCGCCCCGCTCGGTTCTCAACGCGGGGCTTCGCCATGCGCGGACATCGGGCACCAACAGGAAGGCACCACCATGCACAAGATGGGCTATGGCGCCACGCGTTGACGTTCGGGTGCCCGCCAGTTCCGGTCGCGGAGGCTTCGACAGCCACGTGTGGCCGTACTCTGCGGGGACGCCAGGTTTATCGCTTACGGCTTCATGAGGTCGAGCGCCTTTTTGAACGCATCGGCCTGGGTGGCCCAGCTTGTCTTCTGCAGCTTCTCTAACGCCGCGATGGCCCCGCCGCCTGTCCTCGCGCGCTTCTTCCACACCGCATCGTCGAGCGCATCTCCTAGGACACTGGCATCGCCCTTGAGTTTCGTGAACGCTTTGTGAAGATCTCCGTTCGTCGTCTGGTCGCCTTTGGCAAGCAACTGCTGCACCTTGACGAAATCGGGGTAATAGTCGGTCTTGGCGGCGTTGATTGTCTTGAGCAATGCGAGGTGGCTCACGGCTCCGGCCCGAAGCTTCTTAATGACGACGGGCGCGAAGGTCGGGTGCTTGGTCTTGATTGCTGCGACATAGCTGTCGATGTCGCGGATCAGCTGCTGAGTGGCGGCCTCGTTCTTGGTGACCGTCGCGGCGCTATAGGACTTGTGGACCGCTTCTATCGAGTCCCCGATGCTCACCCGTCCTCCGGCGCCCTTGGGTACTTTGGCGCCGTCCCGCAGCTTCTGCCACTCGGCCCGCGTCATCACATGAAGCATCTTGGCCATGTACTGCCCCTTGCCCCCAAGACTGTCGAGTCGAGCCGCAGCCTAGACACGACACCGTTAGTCCGCCGTAAATCGTTGGCCATGCTTTCGGCTCGGTCGCAGTGAACCGCGGCCGGTGCGGTCCACGACTGACCTCATCTGAATATCCGCTCATGCGCGTAGCGGCTCTACCGGCTCTGCCGCAGCGTGGAGTCATTACACCGCTGCGAGTCGATCCAGGACGTCGGCGTACTGGGGTGGCACACGAACGATCAACACGGTTCCGTGTTCGGCTGCCTCGAACGCAAAGCTGAAAAAGGAGCAGCACTGAGACTCGCGGGCACACAAATCTCGCGCGTCGTCGACGGCCGAAGCATCGAGGAGCAGGCGTAGCTCTCTAGGTGATTGGCGGTGGGCCGATAGGACGGACGTCCCGAGCAGGTGCCTGAGCTCGGCGACACGTGTCGGCCGCTCCACGGTCGGCAGGCTGCACTGATCCGGAATCCGCACCTCGCCCATACGCGCAACGATACGTCGGTGAACTCGACCGCTCATGGCTCCCCTCTGTGTCAAGACACGGCGGCGAGGTCGGTTTTAGGCTTGCTGGTGGCGGGTCCGGGAAGTGACTGATCCGAAGTGTCGATGTCGGGGTGTGAGTCGGCCGCGTTGGATTGAAGTGTCGCCCCCGGGTGTCCTCCCGGGCTCGCCGCCCGTCGTTGTGTGTCGTGTCGCATCTGGTTGTAGACGATGTCGGAGAGTCGTCGTTTGAGGCAGCGCAGTGCTTCCATGTTGGTTTTGCCGGCGGCGACTTTGCGGTCGTAGTAGCGCCGGCCTTCGGTGTCGTTGCGGAGCGCGACGATGGCCATGATGTGCAGGACGCGGTTGATTCGCCGGTTGCCGGCTCGGGAGAGCCGGTGGCGGTTCTGGTCTCCGCTGGATGCGTCGATGGGTGCGGTGCCGTTCCAGGACGCGAAGCGGGCTTTGTCGGCGAAGCGGGTGATGTCGCCGACGTCGCCGAGCAGCCGCGCGGCGCCGGATGGGCCGATGCCGTGCAGCTCGAGCAGGCTGCTGCCGGTCGCGTCGATCAGCTCGCGTAGTTCGCGGTCGGCGGTCTTGATCCGTTTGTCGATCACGACGAGTTCGCCGATCAGCTCCGCAGCCAGGCGGCGCCGGGTCCGCCCGACGATGTCGCGTGGACGCACGCTCGCGAGCAGGGCTTTGGCCTGGTTGGCGGACAGGAACTTCTTCGCCCCGCCGGGCAGCAACTCCAGCAACAGCCGGTGGATGCGGTTGATCGTCTGCGAGCGCGTGACACCGAGCTCGTCGCGTCGATCCACCAGCAGCCGCAACGCCACCGTCGCGTCGTCGACCTCGATCACCCGCAGGCCGTGACTGCGCAGCCCGACCAAGGCGACCGAGTGCGCGTCGACCGGGTCGGTCTTGCGGCCCTGCCCGGTGGAGAACACCCGCGCCCGCGCCGACAGCTTCGCCGGCACATCCACCACCGACTCGCCATCCGCGACCAAACGCTGCGCGATGTGCCGCCCGATGCCATTGCAACCCTCCACCGCCCACAGCCGATCCGGATGCGCACGCCCGGCAGCAAGCATCGCGCGGTAACCATCACGGTCAGTCCCGAACCGGCCCTGGCCGAGCACCCGCTCCCGCTCGTCGATGACCTCGATCGTCGCCGATCGCTTGTGCGGATCCATCCCGATCACCACTGGCCCCACGACGTTCTCCTCGCCTCGACTCGACACATGTCAGCGGGAGGGCAGCGCTACTTCGAGCTGGGCAGACCCCTCTTGAGCCTCTCCACGCCACGGCGGCCGGCAGGACGCATGCCATGAGTGAGTCTCACGAACAAACCGTGGACAGCCGCGATGAGAACGCCCCCACCGACCACCTCAACCGAGCCTGGCCGGGCACCGGTCGTAGCGCTAGTGAACAAGTAGCCGCGATGTGCGCGTCGATGAGTTGTTCGTCGCCGTTGTAGATGCAGGTCGGGCGCTGGGTCACGTGAAGTCCCCAGCCACGGCCTTGGTCAAGGCATGTGACGTCGTGCTTGAGGCGGGGTGCGGGATCTGACAATTAGCCGACAAATGCTTGGGCGGTGGGAGGGGTGCGGTTAGATTCGATCGTATGTTCGATGAGGTGATCGCGGAGGGGGCGCTGGCGCGGCTGGCGGCTGCGGTGGATGAGTTGCTTGCGTTGAGCGTGGCGGTTGCCTCGGACGAGTTCGTGCTGGGCGCGTTGCGGGCTGTGCAGTCGCAGCTGAACCGGCTCGCCGCGGTGGACGCGAAGGTGGTGGGTGAGGTGGATGCGCGCCGGCTGTGCGCTGGTCGTGGCGCCCGCGACACTGCCACCCTGCTCACGCAGGTGCTGCGCATCGATCCTGGTGCCGCCCGCGCCCGCGTCGCCGCCGCGCAGGAACTCGGGCCGCGGCGAGCGTTGACCGGTGAGGTATTGGCCCCGGTGTTTGCCCCGGTGTTTGCGGCGTTGGCCGACGGGTCGATCACCACCGGCACGCCGAGGTGGTCACCCGCACGGTGAGCGCGCTGCCGCACGCCGTGGCCGCGGAGCACGACCGCGCGGTCGAGGAGTTCCTGACCGGCCAGGCTCGGATGGTGACCCCGGCCAGCTTGCGGCTGATCGCCCGGCGTGTTGCCGACACCCTCGATCCGGACGGCACCCTCACCGAGGAAGCCGACCGGGTCCGGCGCCGGGGTCTGGATGTCCAGCAGCGGCCTGATGGCAGCGCCACGGTGCGTGGCGAGCTGGACGCGGTCTGCGCCGAGGCCCTGCTCAGCGTGCTGGACACCCTGGCCCGGCCCGCGCCGGCCGCCGACGGCCAACGTGATCCGCGCACCCCGGCCCAGCGGCGCCACGATGGTCTGCGCGACGGACTGCTCACCGCCCTGCGCAGCGGGCGCCTGCCCGAGTGCGGCGGTATCAGCACCACCATCCTGATCACCACCACCGCCGAGGACCTGCGCACACACACCGGGCTGGCCCGCACCGGGCACGGCGCGCTACTGCCAATGCGCACCATCACGCATCAGCTGCTCCCCGACGCGCAGCTGATGCCGGTCACGTTGAGCCGGGACAAGAACCAGAACATCAGGATCGCGAACTACGGCCCGGCCCGCCGCTCATTCACCGCCACCCAACGACTGGCCATGGCAGCGAGAGATGGCGGCTGCTCCCTGCCCGGCTGCACCATCCCCGCCGCCTGGTGCCAAGCGCATCACGTCATCGCCTGGGCCGACGGTGGACCCACCACCATCGACAACGGCACCCTGCTCTGCGGCTACCACCACCGCGAACACCCCAACCTCGGCTGGACCTGCACCATGACCAACGGCACCCCACACTGGACCCCACCGCCATGGATCGACCCCAACCAGCAACCCACCCGCAACACCGCACACACCCTGATCACCGATCCGCGCGACCCACTCGACCAAGCCGCCGGGCGCACCCCCGACCCAGAACTCATCCCGTGCTGACACAGACACAACGCCCGACAATCAGATACCCGGCAGTCAGATGCCCGGCAGCTGGCAGATGCCCGGCAGCTGGCAGATGCCCGGCAGCCGGCAGATCGCCGGCGGTACCGACGGCTCCGCCTCATGGACGGCGCAGGGCGGCGGACGCGCTTGATCCGATAGCGTCCGCACCATGGGGTGGGATCGTGCGGAACTCGAGGAAGCATTCGAGGGGTACCAGGCCACGGTGCGTCACGCCGTGGCCGAGCGGAACTGGTCGCTGTACGCCGACATGTTCACCGAGGACGCCGAGTACAACGAGCATGCATACGGGCGCTTCCACGGCCGCGACGAGATCCGCGACTGGATCGTGCGGACGATGACCACGTTCCCCGGCAGCGCCATGGTGTCGTTCCCGATGTCCTGGTACGTGCTGGACGACGACCGCGGCTGGATCATCTGCGAGGTGCAGAACGTGATGGCCGACCCCGGCGACGGCGAGATCCACCAGGAACCGAACATCACGATCCTGCATTACGCAGGCGACGGCCTGTTCAGCTACGAAGAGGATGCCTACAACCCGGGTCGGTACGGCCCGATGGTCATCGGCTGGGCCCAGGTCGCCGCGTTGAACGGGCGGCTGCCCGACGAGGGCCGGGACTGGCTGGATCGCAAGATCCCGGGCTGGCGGGGCTGATCGCGGCTGATCGGGGCTGATCGCGACCAGCATGGCAATCGCCGCGCGGGTCACATCGTCCGCAGCGGCGAACGGAGGCGACCGCGTGCCGTGAGAGGCTGCCCCGGTGCAGCCCGCGTCCGTTCTTGTCGCACGTGATCTTGCCGCGGTCTGGCACCCGTTCACCCAGCACGCACTGTGGCCGGATGACGAGCCGCTCGTCATCGACCGCGCGGCCGGCGCGTACCTCTACGACATCGACGGCAGGCGGTACCTCGACGGCGTCGCGTCGCTCTGGGTCACCGTGCACGGCCACGGCGACCCGGCGATCAACGCCGCGATCCGAGACCAGCTGGCGCTATTGGATCACTCGACATTCCTCGGACTCACGCACGAACCCGGTATCCACCTCGCCGAAGAGCTGCTGCACGTCGCTCCGCCCGGGCTGGGCAAGGTGTTCTTCGCCGGCGACGGATCATCGGCAGCCGAAGCCGCCATCAAGATGGCCTACCAGGCGGCGCGGCAGCGCGGCGAGGATCGTCCGCTGTACCTGCACTGCGCCGAGGGCTATCACGGCGACACGCTAGGGGCGGTCTCCCTCGGCGGAATCGCCTTGTTCCACGCCACCTACCGGCCGCTGCTGATCGAAACCCGGGTGGTGTCCTCACCCGGCGTACTCGAGCCGGGTCAGTCCCGCGTCGAGCGCGCGAGCGAAGTGCTCGCCGAGATGCGCGCGGTGCTCGCCCGCGACGGTACGAGCGTCTGCGCCGTGGTAGTAGAGCCGCTGGTGCAGGCGGCCGGCGGCATGCTCACGCACGACCCGTCATTCCTCGCCGGCGTGCGCACGCTGTGCGACGAGCACGGCATCGCCATGCTCGTCGACGAGGTGGCCACCGGGTTCGGCGCGACCGGCACCTGGTTCGCCATCGAGCAGGCCGCGGTGACGCCAGACCTCATGGTCGTCGGCAAGCGGCTCACCGGCGGAGTGCTGCCGCTGTCCGCGGTCATCGTCCGGGACGACATCTACCAGGCCTTTCTCGGCTCAGCCGACAGCGCCCGCACCTTCTTCCATGGGCACACGTACACCGCGAACCCGCTGTCGTGTGCCGCCGCGCTGGCAAACCTCGCCGCCATGCACGAGCGCGGCACGGTCGCACGAGCCGCGCGCATCGGCGAGCGAATCGGCGCGAACCTCGACTCGATCGCCAAGTACGACGGTGTCCGCGAGGTGCGCCGAGCGGGCACGATGACCGGCGTCGAGGTGCAGCCGGCCGGCGAGCGAACCGGCTTCGAGGTGTGCCGCGCCGCCCGGCGTCGCGGCGTGCTCGTTCGCCCACTCGGCGACGTCGTTGTGCTCATGCCGCCGTTGGGCAGCACCGACGAAGAGATCGACGAACTCACCGGCGCCATCGACGAGTCGATCCGCGAGGTCGTGCGATGACCCAGTCACTCGATCGTGTCCGCCACACGCTGGCCGCGCGCGAAGCCGCCGGACTGCGTCGGCGGCTGCGGCCACGGCCGGCCGTCGACGACATGCTCGACCTCGCCGGCAACGACTACCTCGGCCTGTCCCGTCATCCCGATGTCGTCGCTGCGGCCGCGGCCGCGGCGCACAGCTGGGGCGCCGGCGCGACGGGTTCGCGCCTGGTCACCGGCACCACGGACCTGCACGTCGAATTCGAGCACGAGCTTGCGCAGTTCGTCAGTGCGCCCGCCGCGCTGGTGTTCTCCTCCGGATGGATGGCCAACCTGGCGGTGCTCACCGCGCTCGGCGGGCCGGATGTCACGATCGTGTCCGACTCGGCCAACCACGCCTCGCTGATCGACGGCTGCCGGCTGTCCGGATCTGCGATCGTCGTGGTTCCGCACCGCGACGTGGACAAGGTGCGAAGCGGCGCTGGCCGCGGCGGACACACCGCACTCGGTCGTGGTCACCGACGCGGTGTTCTCCGTCGACGGCGATCTAGCCCCGCTGACCGCCCTGCATGCCGCTGCCCGCCGGCACGGCGCGCTGCTGGTCGTGGACGAGGCACATTCGTTCGGCGTCATCGGCGACGGTGGTCGCGGTGCGGTGCATGCGGCCGCCTTGCACGACCAACCAGACGTGGTGCGCACGCTGACGCTGTCCAAGTCGCTCGGCGCGCAAGGCGGCGCGGTGGCCGCCGCACCCGAGGTCATCGACGTGCTGGTGAACGTCGCCCGCCCGTTCATCTTCGACACCGCGCTGGCGCCGCCGACCGTGGGCGCTGCCGCCGCGGCACTGCAGGTGTTGCGTGCCGAGCCGGGCCGGGCTGACGCCGTCCGGCACAACGCGCGGTGGCTGGCCCAGATCGTCCGCGACCTGGAGGTGGAGACGGTGCGCCCGCGAGCCGCTGTCGTACCGGCCTACCTCGGCGATCCGTTGCGTGCGCGCGCGGCGGCCGAAGCATGCGCGCGCGAGGGTGTCCGCGTCGGCTGCTTCCGGCCGCCGTCGGTCCCGGTGGGCCGTTCCTGCCTGCGCTTGACGGCGCGCGCGGACCTGACCGAAGCCCAGCTTCACGTCGCGGCCGGTGCGCTGGCGGTCGCGCTCGCCGGAGCTGGGTCCACCGAGGCAGAGCTCACCGACGCAGCGCTCAGCGATGCAGCGCATGTCGAAGCAGCGCATGTCGAAGCAGCGCCGGAATGAGCATCCTCGTCGTCACCGGCACCGGGACGGACGTCGGCAAGACGATCGCGACCGCGTCCCTGGCCGCCTGCGCGCCCGGGTCTGTCGCGGTGGTCAAGCCCGCGCAGACCGGGGTCGGTCCGGACGAACCGGGCGACCTCGCCGAGATCACCCGGCTGTCGGGCTGTGCCGACGTGCACGAGTACGCCCGCTATCCGGATCCGCTGGCGCCGCACCACGCCGCCGCCCGCAGCGAGCTGCCGTACCTGGATCGCGAGAAGACGGCGTACGCCATCGCCGAGCTGGCCGGTCGTACCGACCTGGTACTGGTGGAGGGCGCCGGCGGCCTGCTGGTGCCCTATGACGATCAGGGCTGGACGATGCTCGACCTCGCCGCAGACCTGCGCGCCGACCTGCTGCTCGTCACCGCCGCCGGTCTCGGCACCATCAACCACACTGTGCTCACCATCCGGGCGATCCACGCTGCGGGCATCTCGCTGGCGGGCGTCCTGATCGGTAGCTGGCCCCGACGTCCGGGACTGGCCGAACGGTGCAACCTCGACGACCTGGCCGCGTCGAGCGGCACGGGTGGGATCGCGGGCGTACTGCCGGCGGGGATGAGCACGATGGCAGACTTCTCCGCGCGGGCACGTGCGTCGCTCGCGCCCAGATTCAGCGGGACGTTCGACTGGGCCGCGTTCCGCGCCGAATTCAGATCGGACCAAGACCGAATACCGACGCTCGATGACCGTAGCCATCGGCGACCCGCCCGATGACCAACTCGACACGGCAGCGCGCGGGCAGACAACGCGTGAGCAAACAACGCGCGCGCAGACAGCGCGTGCGGACAGAAGGAGCAGCGTGAGCATCCTCGACACCGCCCGGCGGCAGGTTCTGCGGGAGGGCATCGGCCTGAGCCGGGAGCAGGCGCTGCAGTGCCTGCAGTTGCCCGACGACCAGGTGGACGCGCTGCTCGATCTGGCCCATGAGGTGCGGTTGCGCTGGTGCGGCGATGAGGTCGAGGTCGAGGGCATCGTGTCGCTGAAGACGGGCGGCTGTCCCGAGGACTGCCATTTCTGCTCGCAGTCCGGCGTGTTCGACTCGCCGGTACGCGCCGCGTGGCTGGACATCGACTCGCTGGTGGCGGCGGCGCGCGAAACGGCGGCCACCGGCGCCACCGAGTTCTGCATCGTCGCTGCCGTGCGCGGTCCGGACGAGCGGCTGATGGCGCAGGTACGCGACGGCGTCGCCGCCATCCACGCGGCCGTCGACATCAATGTCGCGTGTTCGCTGGGCATCCTCACCCAGGACCAGGTGGACGAACTCGCCGGCATCGGGGTGCACCGGTACAACCACAACCTGGAGACCGCGCGCTCCTACTTCCCGTCCGTGGTGACCACGCACGCGTTCGAGGAGCGCTGGGACACCTGCGAGATGGTCCGCAAGGCGGGCATGGAGCTGTGCTGCGGCGGCATCGTGGGCATGGGTGAGACGGTGGAGCAGCGAGCCGAGTTCGCCGCGCAGCTGGCCGCGCTGCAGCCGGACGAGGTGCCGCTGAACTTCCTCAACCCCCGCCCGGGCACGCCGTTCGGGTCGCTGCAGCCGATGTCTGCGGTGGACGCGTTGCGCGCCGTGGCCACGTTCCGGTTGGCGATGCCGCGAACGATCCTGCGCTTCGCCGGCGGTCGCGAGATCACCCTCGGCGACCTCGCCGAACGTGGCGTGCGCGGTGGCATCAACGCCGTCATCGTCGGCAACTACCTGACCACGCTCGGCCGTCCCGCCGAGCAGGACCTGGCCATGCTGGCCGACCTGAAGATGCCGATCAAGGCGTTGGCGAAGGACCTGTGACCGAGCAGGTCTACTGCGACCGCTGCGGCGAGCAGGCCGGCGTGGGTGAGCACACCGCGTGCGCGCACGCGCGCGAACTCGAACCGCCGCGCTACTGCGGCGTATGCCGCCGGCGGATGGTGGTGCAGGTGACGCCCAGCGGCTGGACCGCGACCTGCAGCGAGCACGGCACCCTCGGCGCACACGGCACCGTGGGCCCGCCCACAGGTGCCTTGGTCAACAGACCGGAATCGTCACCATAGCGGGCACCCATGGTCTGTTGATCAAGGGGAAGAGGAGACAGGGGCTTCCGCGGGTTTCGGGGTGAGTGCGGGCAGGCCGTCGATGCTGGTGGCGTTGCGGGTGGCCTGGTAGTCAGCGATGTCCTCGGCGCTCTTACGGTCGTTCCACTGCTCGAGCAGGTCACGCTGGCCCGCGTAGGACATGAGTGGCACACCGAAGCCGCACGAGTCGCTGATGCGCTGCACGCTCACCTCGATAACCGCGCGGGCCCGGGCGCTGCGCGGGTTGTCGAATCCGGCCCGCAGTTGCTCGAACCGTGCCGAAGTCGGCAGGTGCACCGCACCCCGGCCATGCAGCCGCACGATCTGGGGCGCGCCGGCGAACGCGCAGAACATCAGCACGATGCGGCCGTTCTCGCGCAGGTGCGCGATGGTCTCCGCGCCGCTGCCGGTGAAGTCGAGATAGGCGCATCGGCGCGGATCGAGCACGGTGAACGTTCCGCTGAGGCCCTTCGGGGAGACGTTCACGTGACCGTCGGCGGCCAGCGGCGCGGTCGCCACGAAGAACATCTGCTGCTCGAGGATCCAGGCCTGCAAGCGTGGGCTGATCTCGTCGTACATCTTTCCCACTGTCAACTCCTGCCGCGCGTGTGCTGAGTGTCGCCTACTGCTTCGGCCGGGTCATCGACAACACGTCGAGCGCCTCGTCGAGTTGCTCCTCGGTGATCTTGCCCGGCACGTAGCCGCGCTCGATCACCACCTCGCGGATCGTCTTGCGCTCGGCAAGTCGCCTGCTTGGCCACCTTGGATGCCTCGTCGTAGCCGATGTAATGGTTCAGCGGCGTGACGATCGACGGCGAGGACTCCGCATACTCCCGGCAGCGCTCGACGTTCGCCTCGATGCCGGCGATGCACCGGTCCGCGAACACGCGCGAGACGTTGGCCAGCAGCCGGATCGACTCGAGCACGTTGCGCGCGATCACCGGCAGCATCACGTTCAGCTCGAAGTTTCCGGACGCGCCGGAGAACGTCACCGTCCCGTCGTTGCCGATCACCTGCGCGGCCACCTGGCACACCGCTTCGCACAGCACCGGGTTGACCTTGCCCGGCATGATCGAGGAACCGGGTTGCAGATCCGGCAAAAACAACTCGGTGAGCCCGGTGCGCGGCCCCGAACCCATCCACCGGATGTCGTTGCTGATCTTGTTCAGACTGACCGCGATCGTCTTCAGCGCGCCGGAAAGTTCAACCAAGGCATCGCGCGCGCCCTGCGCCTCGAAATGATCCCGTGCCTCGGTCAGCGGCAGGCCGGTCTCCGCGGCGATCAGCTTGATGACGTCGGCCGCGAAGCCGGCCGGCGCGTTGATACCCGTGCCGACCGCGGTGCCGCCCAACGGCAGCTCGGCAACGCGCGGCAGTGCGGCCCGCAGCCGTTCCACGCCGTAGCGGATCTGCGCGGCGTAGCCGGTGAACTCCTGACCCAAGGTCACCGGAGTGGCATCCATCAGGTGCGTGCGCCCGGACTTGACCACCTCGGCGAACTGCGTCGCCTTCGCCTCCAGCGATGCGGCCAGGTGGCTCAGCGCCGGCTCGAGGTCCTGCATCACTGCCTTCGTGGCGGCAACGTGGATCGCGGACGGGAACTGGTCGTTGGACGAGAGCGGATCGTTCACGTCGTCGTTCGGGTGCACCGGCTCGCCGAGCCGTTCAGCCGCGAGGCTGGCCAGCACCTCGTTCGCGTTCATGTTCGACGATGTCCCCGAACCGGTCTGAAACACGTCGATGGGAAACTCCGCGTCCCAATCGCCACGCGCAACCTCGTTCGCCGCGGCTGCGATCGCGTTCGCCTTCTCCGGATCGAGCAGGCCGCGCTGTGCGCGCACCCGCGCCCCGGCGCCCTTGATCAGCGCCAGGCCGGCGATCAACTCGCGTTCGATCGGCTGACCGGAGATGGGGAAGTTCTCCACTGCTCGCTGGGTCTGCGCCCGCCACCGGGCCGCCGCCGGCACCCGGATCTCACCCATCGAGTCCTTCTCGACCCGAAACTCCTGCGGCTCGCTCACTGCTGCGGGTACCCCGGTTGCTGCGGCGGGTAGCCGGGCTGCTGCGCCGGCTGTTGGTAGGCGGGCTGCTGCGCGGGTTGCTGTCCAGGTTGCTGGCCAGGTTGTTGTCCGGGTTGCTGTCCCGGGTACTGCGCGTTCGGGTCGTAAGCCGGCTGGTAGCCGGGCGCCTGCTGCTCGGCCGCCGGCGGTGCACCGGGTACGCCGTAGCCCATCGCGGCCGCGGTCTGCTTTGCGCCGTCAGAAACGGGCACCGCGACCACAGCGGTGCCGTAGGCGCACAGCTCGGTCCACACGTCGCCCATCTCGGAAGTGTCGAAGCGCATCCCGACCACCGCGTTACCGCCCTTTGCCCGCGCGTGTTCGAGCATGCGCCCCATCACCTCGTTGCGACTCTCGGCGAGGTTGCGGGTCATGCCCTGCAGCTCGCCACCGAACATCGACTTCAGTCCGGCACCGAGCTGGGAGAAGGCGTTGCGCGAGCGGACGGTGAGCCCGAACACCTCGCCGCAGACGCGCTGGATCTCCCAACCGGAAATCTCATTCGTGGTGACTACGAGCATGGTCTGGCCCTTCAGAGGTTGGTTCGGTCGTGGTGTGGCGGTCGAAATCCACCGCGGAGTATGCCCGCAGCTTGCCGAGCTGGTGCAACGAGTCGACCAGGCGGATCGTCCCCGACTTCGACCGCATCACGATCGATTGTGTCTGCACCGAGTCCGCGTAATAGCGCACCCCGCGCAGCAGTTCGCCGTCCGTGACGCCGGTGGCGCAGAAGAAGATGTCCTCGCCCCGCACCAGGTCCTCGGTGGTCAGCACGCGGGACAGATCGTGACCGGCCGCGAGCGCCTTCTCCCGTTCCGCGTCGTCGCGGGGCCACAGCTTGGCCTGCATGGCACCGCCCATGCAGCGCATCGCGGCGGCCGCGATGATGCCCTCCGGGGTACCGCCGATGCCGATCAGCATGTCCACGCCGGTGCCCGGACGGGCCGCCGAGATCGCGCCCGCGACGTCGCCGTCGCTGATGAACCGGATCCGCGCGCCGGCCTCCCGAACATCCTGGACCAGCTGCTGATGCCGAGGCCGGTCCAGGATGCAGACGGTGACGTCCTCGGGCTGGGCGTGCTTGGTCTTCGCGACCCGCCGGATGTTCTCGCCGACCGGCGCCTCGATGTCGATGACGTCCACGGCGTCCGCCCCGGCGGCGATCTTGTCCATGTAGAAGACGGCGGAGGGGTCGAACATGGACCCGCGCTCGGCCACCGCGATGACGGCGATCGAGTTCGGCATGCCCTTGGCCATCAGCGTCGTACCGTCGATCGGGTCCACTGCGACGTCGCACAGCGCGCCGGTGCCGTCGCCGACCTCCTCGCCGTTGTAGAGCATCGGCGCCTGGTCCTTCTCGCCCTCGCCGATCACCACCACCCCGCGCATGGAGACCGTCCCGATCAACGCGCGCATGGCGTCGACCGCGGCGCCGTCACCGCCGATCTTGTCGCCGCGGCCCACCCAGCGCCCAGCCGCCATCGCCGCGGCCTCGGTGACCCGCACCAGTTCCAGCGCGAGGTTGCGGTCCGGTGCCTGCCGGGGCACGGCCAGCGCAGGTGGGACGTGCGGGCTGTCGGGGACGGTCGGATCCGTGTCGGGGGGTCCGTCGGTCATGGCGGCTTCCTCTCGGCACGTCGGCTTGGGTGAATTGCCCCCATCCTCTCAGAACCACGCTCGCGACCGCTGTGACTGACCAGACCGCGACCAACCAGGGCCCATTCTCCGGGCGGCTCGGTATGCGATCCGTATGCGGTTGTTGTAGGCGCCGCCCAGCCCACGGCCCGGTGCTGGCTAACTCGCTCGCCGGGTTGGGCGGCGGCTCGATACGCTCCGCCCCCCATGTCCGCTGCCGGTTCGCTCGCCGATCACCTACGCCCTCGCGTCGGCCTGCTGGCGGTGTCCGGCGGCGCGTTGTTGTGGGGTACGACCGGCATCGGCGTGCGGATCATCGGCGATCGCACCGGACTTCGCGCGGTGCCGATCGGCTGCTACCGGCTCATCATCGCCGCGGTGGTGCTCGGGCTCGTGTTCCGCCGCTCGGGCTGGTGCCGGATGCGCGAGGCGTGGCAACGGCACCGATGGTCGCTGGTCGCCGCCGGGGTAGGCCTGGGCGGATACCAGGCGCTGTACTTCGTCGGCGTGCAGTACGTCGGCGTCAGCGTCTCCACGCTGGTGAGCCTCGCCGTCGCACCCGTGGCCTTGACGCTCGCCAGTGCGCTCGGGCGCCGGGAGCTGCCGTCGGCGGCGGCGTCGGGCACGCTCGTGTGCGCCATCGGCGGTTTGGCGCTGATCTCGCTCGCGTCCGGATCCAGTGGCGACACCGCGCCGCACCCGATCGCCGGTGTGCTGGCGTCATTGGCCTCGGGCCTGGGCTACGCGGCGACTACGGTGCTCAACCGGCGCCTGGCCATGGACGGCGACCCGCTGCTGCTCACCGGCGCCACCAGCGCGATCGGCGCGCTGGCGCTGTTGCCGATCGCGATACCGCTCGGCATGGCGTGGCCGCGGGACGGGATCGCCGACGGTTGGCTGGTCTACATCGGGGTGGCGTCGACGGTGGTGGCCTACGGGCTGTTCTACCTCGGGCTGCGCTCGACGACCTCGGAGGTCGCCGGCGTGCTGACGTTGCTCGAACCGCTCACCGCCACGGTGCTCGCCGCCGCGGTGCTCGGCGAGACGCTGTCGGTAGCCGGCTGGTGTGGTGCCGGGCTGCTGCTGATCGCAATCGCGGCGCTCTACGTCCGCCGACCCGTCCCCGAGCCGCCGCCGCTGTAGGACGGGGGTGGGTGGAGGGCTCGCGTACCCTCGACGGACGTGGACGTTCCCGCCGAGCTGAAGGAACTCTCCTCGACGCTGGCCAACATCGAGGCAGTGCTCGACGTGCAGAAGCTCCGCCGCGAAGCGGCGGACCTGGAACAGCAGGCGTCCGCACCAAATCTCTGGGACGACCCGGACAAGGCACAGCGGGTCACCTCTCGGCTGTCCTACGTGCAGGGCGAGATCCGGCGCGTCGAGGACCTGCGGCGTCGCACCGACGACGCCCAGGTGCTCTGGGAGATGGCCGAGGAGGCGGACGACGCCGACGCGCGCGCCGAAGCCGAGGCCGAGGCCACCGGGCTGCGCAAGGCAATCGACGAGCTCGAGGTCCGCACCCTGCTCTCCGGGCCGTACGACGCCCGCGAAGCGCTGGTCACCATCCGGTCCGAGGCCGGCGGGGTGGACGCGGCGGACTGGGCCGAGATGTTGCTGCGCATGTACCTGCGCTGGGCCGAGCGGCACAACTACCCGGTGGAGGTGCTCGACACCTCATACGCCGAGGAAGCCGGCATCAAGTCCGCCACCTTCCAGGTCAAGGTCCCGTACGCATACGGCACGCTCAGCGTGGAACAGGGCACGCACCGGCTGGTGCGGATCAGCCCGTTCGACAACCAGGGCCGCCGCCAGACCAGCTTCGCCGGCGTCGAGGTGCTGCCCGTCGTCGAGTCCTCCGATCACGTCGAGATACCGGACGACGACATCCGCGTCGACGTCTACCGCTCTTCCGGACCTGGCGGCCAGGGCGTGAACACCACCGACTCGGCGGTGCGCATCACCCACCTGCCCACCGGCATCGTGGTGAGCTGCCAGAACGAACGCAGCCAGATCCAGAACCGTGCCAGCGCGATGGCGGTGCTGCAGGCCAAGCTCCTGGAACGTCGCCGGCAGGAGCAGCAGGCCACCATGGACGCGCTCAAGGACAGCGGCAACAGCTGGGGCAACCAGATGCGCAGTTACGTGCTGCACCCGTATCAGATGGTCAAGGATCTGCGCACCGACTACGAGGTCGGCAACCCGCAGGCCGTGCTCGACGGTGACATCGACGGCTTCATCGAGGCCGGCATCCGCTGGCGCAAGAGCCAATCCGGATCGTGATGCACAGGAGGCCCTATAGCGCCTCTTGTGCATCACGATCCACACGTCTCATGATCGACTCAGCGCAGTAGCAGCTTGTCCAGCCGGCGGGCGGTGACCGTCAGCCCGATCACGACCATCGCCACGAAGTACGACGCGTGCCCGAGCATGGCCCAGTCGAACACGCCGGAGTTGAGGCCGCGCAGCAGCGCGATGCCGTGTTGCAGCGGCAGGCACTCGACCACGATCTGCAGCCAGCGTGGGTAGACGTCGAGGCTGTAGAACGTGCCGCTGAACAGGAACATCGGCAGGATCGCCACCTGCACCACGTCCAGGTCCTGCACCGACTTCATGAACGAGGTCACCGCCATGCCGACCGCGCCGAAACCGAACGCGATGAGCAGGCACGCCGGCAGCATCAACACCGCCCAGCCGGACGCGGTCAGCCCCATCAGCTCCATCACGACCAGGAACCCAGCGGCGTACAGGCCGCCGCGGAACAGCGCCCAGCTGATCTCGCCGAGCGCCACGTCCAGCGGTCCGAGCGATGTGGCGAGCATGGCGTCGTAGAGGTGCGCGTACTTCATCTTGAAGAACACGTTCATGGTCGAGTCGTAGATCGCGCCGTTCATCGCCGAGGACGCCAGCAGCGCCGGCGCGATGAATGCCGTGTAGGAGATCGGATGCCCGTTCGGACCCAGCACCGTCCCCACCAACCGGTGCAGACCGGTGCCGAGCGCGAACAGGTAGAACAGCGGCTCGAAGAAGCCGGAGAAGATGACCATCCAGCTTCGCGTGTACACCCGGAACGCGCGCTCGAGCACGATGTGCCCGCGGCCGGAGTACATGCCCGGCGGCAGGATGCGCAGCGCAGTGCTCGCCCGCGCCCGGACCGGCACGTCGACGGCGGTCATTCGGTCAACCTCAGCCGGAACCGCCAGCGCGCCAGTGCCACGCCGGCCACCAGCCACACCAGTAGGTAGGCCGTGTGCTCGAGTGCGGCGCTGCCGGACAACCCGCCGATGGACGCGCCGCGAGCCAGCTGGGTGCCGTGCCACAGCGGCGAGACGTAGGCCAGCCACCGGCCCCACGCCGGCAGCTGGCTCATCGGATAGAACGTGCCGCTGAACAGGAACATCGGCGTCACCACGAACCGGAACAGGATGTTGAAGGCCTGCCCCTCGGCGGTGACCGATGCGGTCAGCGCCGCGACCGGCGCCGCGAATGCCATCGCAGTGAGCGTGGCGATGGGCACGGCCAGCAGCGCGCCCCAGTGCCGCACCCCGCCGGCCATCGCCATGATCGCCAGGTACAGCGCGGAGTTGACGAACACCCGGATCGCGATCCACAACAGATTGCCGTCGCACATCTGCGCCGGGGTCAACGGCGTGGCGACCATGCCGTGGAAGGTCCGCATCCATTTGAAGCCCGCCATCAACGGCCAGGACGCGTCGCCGGCGGCGATCTGCAGCGCGGCGGCGGTGAGGAACGCGGGCGCGACGAACACCAGATAGGGCACGCCGAGTTGGTTGCCGTGCCGGTCGACGACGACGCCCAGCCCGACGCCGAGGGCGAGCACGTACACCAGCGGCGTGAATACCCCGACGATGGCGATGCTGCGCCAGAACCTGCGCGCCGAGATGATCTGGTACTCGACGATGCGCCAGGCCGACGGTGACGTCGCACGGCCCGCAGCGAGGGTGAGCACCATCAGCCGGCCGTCGCCATCAGCGGTCCAGCCATCAGTGGTCCAGCCATCAGTCGATCAGGCTTCGGCCGGTGAGGCGAAGGAACACGTCCTCCAGCGTGCTGCGCCGCACCAAGGTGGACACCGGGTCGATGCCGGTTTCCCGCACGCGCTGCACGGCTGCCTCGCCGTCCTGGACGTAGAGCAGCAAGCGGTCCGGCAATACCTCCAGGCGAGCCGATGCCGTGGCCATCGCCGCGGTCACCGACTCCGCCGCCGGCGCGTTCTCGCCCGGCGCGAACCGCAGTTCGGCCACCTCGCGCGAGGAGTGTTCGGCGATCAGCGTCAGCGGCGAACCCTCGGCCACGATCTTCCCGCGGTCCATCACCACGAGGCGGTCGCACAGCTGTTCGGCCTCATCCATGTAGTGCGTGGTGAGCACCAGCGTCACGCCGCGCTGCTTCAACCGGTACAGCCGATCCCACAGCACGTGCCGCGCCTGCGGGTCGAGTCCGGTGGTCGGCTCGTCCAGCAGCAGGATGTCCGGGTCGTTGATCAACGAGCGGGCGATCGTGAGCCGACGTTTCATGCCGCCGGACAGTGGCTCAACCTTCGACTTGGCCCGGTCGGTGAGTTGCGCGAAGTCGAGCAGCTCGTCCACTTTGGGCAGCAGCGCCGCCCGGGACATGCCGAAGTAGCGGCCGTAGACGTAGAGGTTCTCGCGGACGGTGAGTTCGACGTCGAGCGTGTCCTGCTGCGGCACCACGCCGAGGCGAGCACGGATGGCCGGGCCGTCGGTGGCCTGGTCGCGGCCGAGGATGCGCAGCGTGCCGGACGTCACCGGCGCCACGCAGCCGATCATGCGCATCGTCGAGCTCTTGCCTGCCCCGTTCGGGCCGAGGAAGCCGAACGCCTCCCCGGGGGCGACGTCGAAATCGATGGCGTCGACCGCGGTGAACCCGTTGAAGACCTTGGTCAGGCGTCGCGCGGAGATCATTGCCGTCGGATCGGCGGCCGTCAGGCGCTCGACCAGCTCGGCGGATTCGGTCATACCTCCCACATTCATCGACGCTAGCAACCGGTGGCGACAGTGTTTCCGGCCAGCCGCCCGCCCCGATGTGCCGGGTTGTCGGGTAACGGATGGGTAAACTGCACTCCCGTGATCCGGCTCGAGAACATCAGCAAGGTCTACCCGGCCGGTGCGCGCCCTGCCCTCGACAACGTCAGCCTCAGTGTCGAGAAGGGCGAGTTCGTCTTCCTCATCGGCCAGTCCGGCTCCGGCAAGTCCACCGTGCTGCGGCTGCTGCTGCGCGAGGAACTGCCCACCACGGGCGTTGTCACGGTGGACGGGCGCGAATCTGGGCCGGATGCCGAACCGGAAGGTGCCCGACCTGCGCCGCCGGATCGGCTGCGTTTTCCAGGACTTCCGGCTGCTGCCGAAGAAGAACGTCTACGAAAATGTCGCGTTTGCCCTGGAAGTGATCAACAAGTCGCCGAAGGCGATCCGCCGGACGGTGCCCGAGGTGCTCGACCTGGTCGGCCTCGAAGGCAAGGCACAGCGGATGCCCAACGAGCTCTCAGGTGGCGAGCAGCAGCGCGTCGCGATCGCCCGCGCCTTCGTCAACCGACCGCTGGTACTGCTGGCCGACGAGCCGACCGGCAACCTGGATCCGGACACCAGCCAGGGCATCATGAGCCTGCTGGAGCGAATCAACCGCACCGGCACCACGGTCGTCATGGCCACCCATGACAACAACATCGTCGACGCAATGCGCCGACGCGTCATCGAACTCGATCTCGGCCGGGTCGTGCGCGACCAGTCCCGGGGTGTGTACGGAGTTGGCCGCTGACCCATCGGGTCGGCCCACCGAAGCGAACAGTAAGGAAGTCATGCGAGCCAACTTCGTGTTGTCCGGTGTCGCCACCGGCATCCGGCGCAACCTCACCATGACGCTCGCGCTGATCCTCAACACCGCCATCGCGCTGTCGTTCGTCGGATCCGCCCTGCTCGCCAATACCGAGATCGGCAAGTTCCGCAGCACCTACAGCAACAAGATCAACGTCTCCATCTATCTCTGCGCGACCCAGCCGGTAGCCGCCGTGCACCGCCAAGACCAGCCCGGCGCAGATCGCGACGATCACGACCGCGCTGAACAACGACCCGCTGGTCAAGTCGGAGACGTTCTTCTCCGAGGAACAGGCCTACGAACTCGGCAAGCAGCAGCAGCCGACCGTCGCGAACTTCCTGCGGCCAGGTGAACTGCCGGCGTCGTTCTCGGTCAAGCTCAAGAACCTGCAGAAGGACTACCCGGCCTTCGCCGCCAAGTACGGCACCATGCCCGGCGTCGGCCAGGTGAACAACCAGATCGACACCATCAACACGCTGCTCAACATCATCGACAGCGTCCGGTTGTTGGCGCTCATCGTGGCGCTGATCGTGCTCATCGCGTCCATCCTGCTCATCGCCAACACCATCCAAGTGGCCGCCGCTCAGCGACGCAACGAGACCAGCATCATGCGGCTGGTCGGCGCATCCCGCTGGATGACCGAACTTCCGTTCATGCTCGAGGCGGTGATCGCGAGTGCCATCGGCGGCCTAGTCGCCTTCTTCGGCATCTGGATCGGCAAGCACTACGTGCTGGACAGCGTGTTCAGCGGGCCGACCAAACACGGCGTGATCCCGAACCTCGCCATCGACGACGTGCTCAAGGCCGGTGGCGCCGGGCTGATCGTCGGCATCCTGCTATCCGCGATCACCGCCTTTGCGACGTTGCGGTTCTACGTGAGGCTGTAACACCGTGGCGTCCTTTGCGCAGCAGGCCGCGTCGAGCAATCGGCAAGCAGGCCGCAAGATCATCGCGCAGAACCGCAAGGCCCGGCACGACTACGCGATTATCGAGACGTTCGAGGCGGGCCTGGTGCTCACCGGCACCGAGGTGAAGTCACTGCGACTCGGCCGAGCCTCGCTCGTCGACGGCTTCGCCACCATCGACGACGGCGAGGTGTACCTGCGCAACGTGCACATCCCCGAGTACGACCAGGGCAGCTGGACGAATCACGAGCCGCGCCGTACCCGCAAGCTGTTGCTGCACCGCGGCGAGATCCAGCGGCTGATCGGCAAGACCAAGGAGAGCGGGCTGACCCTCGTCCCGCTCTCGCTCTACTTCTCCGCCGGCAAGGCGAAGGTGGAGATCGGGCTGGCACGCGGCAAGCGCACCTACGACAAGCGGCAGGACATGGCCCGCCGCGACGCGGACCGGGAAGTGCAGCGCGCACTCGGCCGCCGCTCCAAAGGGATGGAGTGAGCCAGCCCGCACCCGATGCCGACCGGGACGCGCTGGCATCACCGGTGACCGACGAGGACGTGCCCCGGTGGTGGCAGCGGCTGGGATTGCCCGGCCTGGTCGACTGCACGTCCACTTCATGCCGCAACGGCTGCTGGCGGCCGTGTGGCGCTATTTCGACGACGCCGAACGCAACTACGGGATGCCGTGGCCGCTCCAGTACCGGCTGCCCGAACCGGACCGGGTCGCGGCGTTGCGGCGCCTCGGCGTGCAGGCGTTTCCGGCGCTCGCTCTACCCGCACAAGCCGGGCATGGCCGAGAGCCTGTCGCTGTGGGCGCGCGAGTTCGCGGCCCGCACCCCGGGCTGCGTACCCACCGGGACGTTCTTTCCGGAGCCGTCCGCACCGGCCTACGTGGCCGACGCGCTGGCCGCCGGCACCCGGGTGTTCAAGGTGCACGTGCAGGTCGGCGGCTTCGATCCGCGCGACGAGCTGCTGCGCACGGTCTGGGGGATGCTGGCCGAGGCGGGCGTGCCGGTGGTGGTGCATTGCGGCAGCGGTCCGCGGCCCGGGCGCGCACACCGGCCCTGGCCCGTTCGCCGAGGTGCTGGCCGCCCACCCGCTGCTGACGGCGGTGATCGCGCACCTGGGCGCGCCGGAGTACGCCGAACACGTCGCGCTGGCCGACCGGTACGCCGAACGTGCACCTGGACACCACCATGGTCGGCACCGCGTTCATGAACCGGATCGCGCCGGTGCCGCCGGAGGTGCTGGCCCGGCTCGCCGACCTGGGCGACCGGGTGGTGCTGGGTTCGGATTTCCCGAACATCCCGTACCCGTACGCGACCCAACTCGCGGCGCTGACCGAGTGGGGCTTGGGCGAGGACTGGCTGCGCGCCGTGTGCTGGGCCAACGGGGCCGCGGCTGCTCGGCGTTGGACAACCGGCTGAGGGCTGGTTCACCGCGGGTCGGACCAGATGTTGGCTAGGGTGAGGGTGGATTTCCGGGAGGCCGAGGGCGAACATGCAGCGACTGGCGCGATTCACGGACGTGACGCTGTCCGATCCGGGCACGTTCGGTGGTGGTTTCGCGACCGGACACGTGCGTTACCGGGTGGCCACGGTGGCCTACGGGTACCTGGCGGTCGTCGAGGAGTACGAGAACCTCGAGCACGCCACCACCTGGTGCCTGCTGACGGTGTCGCTGCCTGGCCTGGCGCCCTATCTGGTGGTGGATCATCGCTCGGCGTTCGGCCGTGCGGGAGTGCCGGCAGAGCCGATCGAACGGCGTACCGGCGATAGCGCGTTCGACGACGTGTACGCGGTCGGCGCTGACGATGCCGCCGGTGGTGGCGCGGCATCCTCGGCCCGGACGTGCGGCGCCTGCTGGTCGAACATCCCGTGCAGCGGATGCTGATCTCGGGTGGGGTGCTGGTGTTGCGGACCTTCGACGGCGCTGATGCGAGTGACGCCGTGGTCAACGACCTGACCGACGTGGTCGCGGGCGTGCTGTCATCCACGCCGTCCTTCGTCACCCCGCGCTCTGGTCGTGATGTCGGCGTGCGCGGCAAGCCGCTGGCGCCTGGGCTGCACGGCTCGGACGACGCCGCCGACGCCGATCGGCGCCCGGACCGGCCCCGACGCGGGCTGCTCGCCGGCCGCACCCGGCACGTCTCCTCCTGATCACCGTCTCCACCTCCGTGATCAACAGACCGATTCGGTCGCCCTGGCGACCAAAACGGTCTGTTGATCACGGTGGATGAGCGCTGTGGCTGCCTGCGGCGACTACTGTGGAGGGGTTGGACATGGCCAACACCCAGGGGGTGAAAGGTTTCGACTCCGTACGTCGAGTCAGGAGAAGCGGGCCGAGGATTGCGTTGCTGACCTCGTTAAAAAAGCGATGCACAAAAAAATAAGCGCCGATTCCAATCGCGCTGACTTCGCTCTCGCTGCCTAATCAGCGATAGCAAGTCTGTCAGCCCGGGTTCGTCACCGGCCCGGATGCTGGCATCAGCTAGGTGACTCACCGTCCTCGCCGGTCGCGGGGGAGGACGGGACAACTCACAGCGACTGGGCCTGTCACAGCGAACTTGTGTGGGTGATCGCTGAGGCCGAGTAGAGACACACCACACTGCGCCCGGAGAAGTCCTGATGAAGCGTCGGAGGACGCGGGTTCGATTCCCGCCACCTCCACGAACGAATCTCGGGGGACGTGTGTGCTGGCGCACCTGGACGATTCGTCATGCCAGCCGGGGGGACGACCCCCCGAGCCCCCCGCGCGGCCAGCTCGCGCTGCCGTCGCGTTTCGTCTGCCACTTGCTTCGCCCACACCCCACCTAACGCGGGTGGCCAGCACGCGTTGTCGTCGCTTTGGCTTGCCGCTCGCTGGGAATCGACTCCAAAAGTTCACCAAATGCTCGATTGATTACACGCGCGAGCTACGCGTAGATTGCGCTCACAGTTTTGTCAGCGTCGCCGGTCTGGGGCCTGCGGCATCCCGTGCCTGTGGGTCGTCTTGAGCGCAGGTGGGGGCACCATGTCGGGGATCGGTCGTGTTCTGTTCGGCCAGCGCAGCGCCTACTCCGCCAACTAATCCGTGCCTGCCAAGCGCGTGCCCATGCGTCAGACGCGTGGCCGGTCGGGGTTACGGGTAAGACGCGCTTCGATCGGTAGGACGCGCCGGTTGAGCTCCGGGTGGTCGCGCAGACTTGCGCTCGGGGTAGCGATGGCGGGCGCGGTCTGCGGCGCTGTCGTGCTCGCTGCGCCTGTCTCGGCCGCCCCGGTGACGACCTGGTCGGCCCTGCAGGCCGCTGTCGGCGCCGGTGGGACGGTGACCCTCGGTGCAGATCTCGTCCCGCCGGACGTGCCATCGGGTGAACGTCTGGATCTCGGCAGCGCGACGACGACGATCGATCTCAACGGTCATCGGCTCACGATCGACAGCCCGCCGGCGAATGAGGCCGCGATTCACGTCGCGCCGAGTGCATCGCTGACGGTGCAAGACAGTGTCGGTAGCGGTCTGCTGACCGTCACCGGTGGCAGCGGCGGTGACGCGGCGATCGGCGGTGACTTCATCGGCTCGGTCTCAGAGAGCGACGGTCCAATCGCGTTCGCGGCCGGCTCGCACACGGTCATCAACGCCGGTACCGGCGGGCACACCATCGGGCCGAGCGGCGTCGACGCCAACGCGCGATGGACCAACGCGGGCACCTTGACGCTCAACGGTCTTACGCCGATGGACGGGCAGTCCAACGACGGACTCATCAATGCGAGCACCGGAATCATCTACCTCAACGGCAGCATGTTCGGCGCGGGCACCCTCACCAACGACGGCGTGATTGTGGTGGGTCCGTCGCCGGACGGCATTTCCACCGGATACACCTGGATCGGCAACCACTACGTCATCTCGTACAAGATCAACTACTCTGGTGGCACCGACCCTGCGACGCAGACCGTCTACGGTCCGACGATCGCTTCCACCACCCAGTCGCTGCCCGCCATTCCGACCAGGACCGGATTCGTGCACCACGGTTGGTACACGGCGGCAACCGGCGGCACGAAGGTAACCAATTCGAGCGCGCTTGCCTCGCTCTATTCGCCCGCGCAAGACACCCCGACCTTCTACGTCCACTGGGGGGTCAGCCAGGAGCTGGTGACCTTCGACAGTGCCGGTGGATCTGCTGTGCCCGCGCAGGACATCGACTACGGCGGCACCGCAACATCGCCGCCGAATCCCCAGCGAACGGGATACAGCTTCGACGGCTGGTACACGGCGCCGAGCGGCGGCACCGCGTGGACGTTCGGTTCGCCCATCACCCAGCCGATCACGCTCTACGCACACTGGTCCGCCGCAGCCAGTCCGCCACCCAGCAGCCCAACCGGCACCGCCTCGCCATCGCAGCCTGGCTCGGGCACGGCGACGTCGAATCAGCCAACCCGATCGACGTCGACTGCCGTGCCCGTCATCGCGCTGGCGGGCGGGTCGCCGGCGGCAACGAACCTGTTCCCGCCGGGCGCCGGCACGAGTCCGGGTGCTTCGGGTGGCGGCACCTCGGGCGGCGGCACTGCGGGCGGCGCTGGGCCGCAGCCATCGCCGCAGCCGTCGCCATTCCCATCGCCGCAGCCGTCGCCACCGTCACCGTCACCGCCGGGCGCGACACCGACCACCGGTAGCGCGGCCGGTTCGGGTGCGGGTGCGGGTGTTGGCTCCGCGATCGCGGGCCGGCACCAACCGCTGACCGATCAGCTGTCGGCAAAGGCAACCGTCCTCACGCACGGGCTTCCCTCGACCTGGTCGATTCTGCGGCACCCCGAGCGGCTGGCGTGGGCGCTCGGCATGGGCTTGGTGTGGACGCTGTTACTGGTCATCGCGACCGGCGCGCTGCAGCAGACCATGTCGACCCGCTATGCCGCGTGGTCCCGGTTCCTGAAGCAGCGCCGCCGCGCCCGGCCTCGTCGGCTCGCACGGGCGCTGCAGGTCCTCCTCGCCAACCCGGGTTGGCTGCTGGTCGTCGTGCTTGCGGTGAACGCTGCCGTGAGCGGGTTTGTCGACCCTTCATTCGGTCTCAACTGGACCTCCGCGCGCGAATACCTGTCCCTCCTGCTCGGCGCGGTGATCGGCAGATACCTACCGTTCGTGATTGCTGGCGAGCGTGGCAAGCGGATGTGGGGCGTGTCGTCCACCGTCTCCGCCGCGCCGTGGGGGCTACTCATCTGTGCACTCGGTGTCGGGGTTTCGCGCGCCCTTTCCTTCGTGCCCGGCCTGCTCACCGGCTCCACGGTCCAGAGCGAACCTGACGGCCCGACCGCCGAGCAGCAGGTCAAACTCGAACAACTCGAGGCCACGACAAGTCTTGCGGTGGGCGCGGTCTCCTGGGCCTTGTATCAGTCGGTACCCGCCAGCGGATCGTGGCTGACCCTATGCGTGCACGATGCTGCGGCCGCGGGGACGATTGTCGCGTTCACCACCACGTTCCTCACCATGTTGCCGTTGAGTTACTTCCCCGGCGGTGTGTTGTTCCAGCGCGCCCGTCGCAGCTGGGTCGTGCTTACCGCGGCAGCTGCACTCGCCTTCCTGCTGGTCGTCGTGCCACAGCCGCGCTACTGGCTCTACGTCGGCAGCCGGCAAACCTGGTGGGCGACGATCGCCGCAGTCATGATCGGGGTCGTTGTGTTGATCATGGTCACGCTGCATCGCGCGGAACGGCGGGGCGCAAAGTCGCAATCCGCGGTGCCGGCGAAAGAATCCAGCCCCAGCTGACCTATTGCAGTCCGGCGCGGACTGCAGTGATGCGCTGGGTGTTGAAACCGAGCCAGTGCATGCGGCCCACGTAACGGGCGTGTTCGATCTTGAGACAGCGATCCATGACGACGGTGAGGCCGCCGTCCTGCGCGATCTGCGCCCCCTCCGCATTGATGACGCCGAATTGGCACCAGAGGGTGTGCGCGCCGATCTCGACCGCGTCGCGCGCCAGCTGCGGCAGCGCGTCCGGCGCACGGAAGACATTGACGACGTCGACTGGCACCGGTACATCCTGTAGCCGCGGATAACACCGCTCACCGAGGATCTCTGCCTCGCGCGGGTTCACCGGGATCACCCGGTAGCCGTGTCGCTTGAGGTAGTACCCGACGAAGTAGCTGGCTCGCAGCTCGTTGTTCGACAGGCCCACGATGGCGATCGTGTTCGCCGTGTGCAACACCTGCTGGATCGTCAACGAGTCCTGGAATGGCGCGAGGTCGATCACGGCGTGCTCGCCTGCGCTACGAGCGCCGCCACGTTGCGAAATGCCTGCTCGAGATCCCAGATCAGATCCTCGACGGACTCGATGCCGACCGAGAGCCGCACCGTGCCTTCCCGGATACCTGCCGCGCGCAGTTCCTCGCTGCTCAGCTGACGATGCGTGGTGCTGGCGGGGTGGATGATCAGGCTCTTCGCATCGCCGACGTTGGCCAGGTGCGACCAGAGCTGCACGCCACGGATGAGTTCCTGCCCGCCGGCCCGGCCACCGGCGCAGTCGAAGGAAAACACGGCACCGGCGCCGAGCGGCAGATACTTCTCGCTCAGCGGTCGGTACCTGCTCGCCGGTAGTCCTGGATAGCTGACGTTGTCCGCGAGCTCGTGCGAGTCGAGGAATTCGGCCACCGCCTCGGCGTTGCGCACATGCCGCTGCATACGCAGCGACAGCGTTTCCAGACCCTGCAGGAACAGGAACGCATTGAACGGCGACAGCGCCGCGCCGAGGTCGCGTAGCGTTTCGGCACGCAGCTTCATCAGGTAGCCGTAGGTGCCGAACGTCTCGTGGAACTGCAGCCCGTGATAGGCCGGCGACGGATCCGCGACCACCGGAAAGTGGCCGTTGGACCAGTTGAACGTCCCTGCCTCGACCACGATGCCGCCGATGCTCGTGCCGTGGCCGCCGATGAACTTGGTGGCCGAGTGGATGACGATGTCGGCGCCCCACTCGATCGGTCGGCACAGGTAGGGCGTGGCGAACGTGTTGTCCACGATGAGCGGCAACTCGTGCTCGTGCGCAATGGCGGCGACGGTCTCGATATCCAGCACGTTCCCGCCCGGATTTCCGATCGTCTCGGCGAAGAACGCCTTCGTAGTCGGGCGGACTGCCTGTCGCCACGCCTGCGGTTCGTCCGGATCGACCCAGGTCAGTTCGACGCCCATCTTTCCCAGCAGATGCTTGAACTGGTTGACCGTCCCGCCGTAGAGGGCGGACGAGGCGACGACATGGTCACCCGGGCGCAGCAACGTGAACAGTGCCGCAGCCTGGGCCGCAATGCCGCTGGCGAACGCGACGGCACCGCAGCCGCCCTCGAGACTGGCGACTCGCTCCTCGAACACGGCGGTGGTCGGGTTCATGATGCGCGAATAGGTGTTGCCGTACTCCTGCAAGTTGAAGTAGGCCGCCGCCGACTCCGGGTCTTCGAACACGTAGCTGGTGGTCTGGAAGATCGGCACCGCGCGCGCGCCGGTATTGGGATCCGGTCGCTGTCCGGCGTGCAACTGGCGCGTCTCGAATCCGAACTCATGGTCTTGCTCTGCTCCCGCGCTGGATCCGTCCACCGGGGCGCCTGGCACCGTTATCGATCACGGGTACCGCCCTCGTGCAGGAAGCGACGGATGATCGGCGTCTGCCGTGCCTCCTCGAGCAGGAAGCAGTCGTGGCCGTATGGCGCCTCGATCACCTGACACTCGACCGGTTTGCCGAGCGCACGCAGGGCCGCTTCGACGTCTCGCGACGCAGCCGGCGGATACAGCCAATCCGAGCTGAACGCGATCAGCAATGTCCGTGCGGAAACGTCGGCGAAGGCCCGTTGCAGCGATCCGCCGCCGTGTTGTCGAGCCACGTCGAAGTAGGTCAGCGCTCGCGATATGTAGAGATAGGTGTTCGCGTCGAAGCGTTTGACGAAGGAGTCGGCCTGATGTTGCAGGTAGCTCTCGACTTCGAACTCCGGCTCGGTCAGCGTGTAGCGAATCTCCTCGCCGGTTTGTAGTCGCCGGCCGAACTTGTCCGCCAGCGCGGATGCCGACAGGTACGTCACGTGCCCCACCATTCGCGCGACGCTCATGCCGGCGTCGGGCGAGTGGCCGGTGCCGTAGTAGTTGCCGCCGTTCCAGTGCGGGTCCCGCATGATCGAATCACGCGCGATGGCGTTCCAGGCCATGCCTTGCGGCTGGAGAGCGTGCGTGCTCGCGATCGCCACCACCGCATCGACCTGATCGGGAAACAGGATCGCCCATTCGAGTGCCTGCATGCCGCCCAGCGACCCTCCGGCGACCGCGGCGAGCCGCTCGATGCCCAACTCGTCCAGGAATGCGCGTTCGGTGCGCACCATGTCCGCCACCGTGATCACCGGGAAGTCCGGGCCGTACGGCACTCCGGACCGCGGGTTGATCGACGATGGCCCGGTCGTACCGCGGCAGCCGCCGAGCAGGTTCGTGGAGATCACGAAGAACCGATCGGTGTCGAACGCCTTGCCCGGACCGATCATTCCGTCCCACCAGCCGAGCCCCTTGCCGGCCGAACCGTCTCGCGCCTCGGCCGCGAATCCGTCGCGGGTGCTCTCGGCTGGCGGTGTCGGCGTCAGGCCGGCGGCGTGTGCATCGCCGCTGAGTGCATGGCACACCAGAATGACGTTGTCTCGGGCCGGGGACAATTCGCCATATGTCTCATATGCCACCCGCACGGAACGCAATTCCTGCCCGCAATCCAGCGGTAATGATCCCGGCAGATCCAGGTATTGGGTCTCGACGATGCCGACGGATCCCGCCGCTGAGCGTCGGGGATGGCGCCATGTGCGAAATCATAGCTACCCTCGTCCTGCGCCGGATCGATATTGTCTATCATGTCCATAGACAAGTGATCACGCTCGGATGAGAGGCCTTCCAAGACATGACTACGGTCGTCAACGGAGTGAACGTGCAGGCATTGCTCGACGCTCGCGAGGTGCTCAGAGGGGCTCCCGAGGCCGCCCAGTTCACCTGGCGGGCCTCCTCGACGTGGCGCAACGGTGTGCACAGCACCACGTCGATCCAGAACTTCTTCGGCCTCGGCGAGGAACAGAGTCATCTGAGCGAAACGGTCTTCGACGCCGATCACCCGGAGATCTTCGCGGCTGAGGACAACGGCATCACGCCCATCGAATACTTGCTGGTCGGCCTGGCAAGCTGCCTGACGGCGGGCGTGGCCTCGGTTGCGCAGAACCGAGGCATCCAACTGCGCTCAGTCGAATCGACAGTCGAGGGACACCACGACATCCGCGGAATCCTCGGTGTCGACAGCGACGTCCGCAACGGATTCAACGACATCAAGGTGACGTTCAATATCGACGCCGATGCCACCCCGCAGGAGATCGAAGCGTTGGTGGCCCAGTCGCAGAAGCGTTCTGCGGTCTTCGACGCCCTGACCAACCCGACCAGCGTCACCGTCGAGGTCGCCTGAACGGCATCGCCGTCGAGCGCATCACCGCGGTCGTCATCGGCGCGGGGCACGCGGGTCTTGCCGCAAGCCACTTTCTAGCCGAGTGTTCGATCGACCATGTCGTGCTGGAGCGTGGCGACGTGGCGAACTCGTGGCGCCGCGAACGGTGGGATTCGCTGCGACTGCTCACTCCGAACTGGCTGACGCGTCTGCCCGGCCAGCCCTATCCGGGTCCGACCCCGGACGGGTACATGACGATGAGCGAACTGATCGAGTTCATCGACGGCTACGCCCGCGCCGCGTCTGCGCCGGTACGGACCGGCACCGACGTCACGTCGGTGCGTCGTACCGATGACGGCTACCAGGTCCGGACCGACCAGGGCGAGATTCGCTGCCGGGTGCTGATCATCGCAACGGGTGCCTGCAATCAACCGGTCGTACCGCAGATCGCGGCAGCGGTACCAGCCTCCGTCGATCAACTGACGCCGTTCGACTACCGCAATCCCGACCAGCTGCGGGACGGCGGTGTGCTCGTCGTCGGTGCGTCGGCGACCGGCGTGCAGGTCGCCGCGGAACTCAGGCGCTCGGGCCGGCCGGTGACCTTGGCGGTGGGGGAGCACGTGCGGCTGCCGCGGACGTACCGGGGCCGAGACGTGCTGTGGTGGATGGACGCGGCCGGCGTCTGGGACCAGAGCTGGCGCGATATCGACGATCTCACCCGTGCGCGGCGGTTGCCGTCTCCGCAACTTGTCGGAACTCCCGAGCGGTCCACGCTGGATCTCAATGCACTCGCGGCGAGCGGCGTCGAACTCGTCGGCCGTTGGTCGGCTCAGCGCGATCGCTCAGCGCTGTTCTCCGGCGGACTGCGCAACGTGTTCGCACTCGCCGACCTCAAGATGGACCGCCTGCTCGACACGTTCGACGAATGGGCACGCACCGGTGCCCTCGACACCGAGGTCGGTGCCCCGGAGCGCTTCGCGTCGACGGAGGCACCCTCGGCCACCCGGTTGCAGGTTGATCTCGGCAGTGGCGAATTCGACACCATCGTCTGGGCGACCGGATTCCGGCCGGACTATCGCTGGCTGGACGTCCCGGTTCTCGACCAGAAAGCGATGTTGCGCCACGATGGCGGCATCGTCGACAGCCCGGGGTTGTATGCCCTCGGCCTTCCTGTACTGCGCCGCCGCAAGTCCACCTTCATCCACGGCATTGCGGACGACGCTCGGGAGGTCGTCGATCACCTGGTCGACTACCTGGCCGTGAGCAGGCACCCGTGACGGGTGCGCCGTGCTGCCGGAGCCCAGTCAGAAGCCGTTGACGGCGCGGACCACCGGTGTACGCACGCCGGTGTCCGCAGCGATCGCAGACCGTACAGCTCGGGGGAGATCGCCGATGAGCACGTTCGTGAGGGCACCCGCGGGTCCTGACAGCTGAGTTAGGGTCGCCTATCCTTACTTCGGTTGCTGTCACGCGGAGCACCGCCCCGCACCGCCTCCTCGGCGGACGTCTCGGCGAGAGTGGGATTTTCAGATGCTGCCGACATTCGTGATCGGTCTGCGCGAAGGGCTCGAGGCGGCCCTGATCGTCAGCATCATCGCCGCGTTCCTTTCTCGGCAGGGCCGTCGTGACCTGCTGCGCTGGGTCTACGCCGGGGTGGCCGCCGCGGTGCTGCTGTGTCTCGGCGTCGGTGCCGCGCTGGAGGTGCTCTCCTCGGACCTGCCGCAGCGTCAGCAGGAGGGGCTGGAGACGGTCGTCGGCGCCCTTGCCGTCGGCATGGTCACCTACATGGTGCTGTGGATGCGCCGCCATTCGCGCCAGCTGAAAGGCCAGCTCGAGGGGCTGGCGGCCGAGGCGATGGACGAGGGCGGCGGCAAGGCCGGACGGGCCATGGTGGCGATGGCATTTCTGGCGGTGCTGCGCGAGGGTTTCGAGACCGTGGTGTTCCTGCTCGCGGCGTTCAACGCCACCACCAACACCACGGCGTCGGCCAGCGGTGCGGTGTTGGGCATCCTGGTCGCGGTCGGGCTGGGCTACGCGATCTACCGCGGCGGGGTGCGGCTGAACCTGTCCAAGTTCTTCCGGGCCACCGGCCTGGTGCTGGTTCTGGTCGCGGCCGGGCTGGTGGTCAATGCGCTGCACACCGCGCACGAGGCCGGCTGGCTCAACATCGGCCAGGGCGGCACTGTCGACCTGACCTGGCTGGTGCGTCCCGGTTCGGTGCAGGCCTCGCTGCTGACGGGCATGCTCGGCATCCAGGATCACCCGGTCGTGATCGAGGTGATCGGCTGGCTCGCGTACCTCATCCCGGTCGGCCTGTACGTGGCGTGGCCGCCTGGGCGCCGCATCGCGCGCCGCGTGCTGGCCCGCGTGCTGGCCGGCGTCGCGATCGCCGGGGCTGCCGCCGCCCTCGCGCTGGCGCTGACTGCTCCGGCGCGTCCGCCGGCGAACCCCCCGCTCGCAGCCGGGCCGCTGAGCGCCCAACTGGTGGGACGACACGACGACACGGCGACGGTGCGCACTGCGCCGCAGAACCCGGCCGATGCGAATGCTCCCGCCCAGCCCGCGAGCGACCTGACGCTGCAGCGGACCGGCACCGCCGTGCCGGACGGGCTGGATACCGACGTCTACACGCTGCGCACCACCGGCTCCGCGCCGAGCGGCTCGAACCGACCGGCTCTGCTGAGCTATGCGCAGGTTGCGGCCCTGAATGGCGGCCGTCTCCCACTCGGTGTGCGCCCGGCGTCCGGCGCTGGCACCGCCACCGCCGGGGTGCAGGTCCGCTACCTGCAGGACACCACGCTCACCGTGTCGGTGGCGCCGGCCACCGGCCGCATCGTGGACCTGCGCTGGGCCCAGACCGTGACCGCCACGGCGATCGACACCCCGGTCGGCACCGTTGCGCTGAGCACCCCGATCACCGACGCCACACGCGCGCTGCCGGCCTCGGCGGTCGTCGCCGCGACCGCGACCGCCCGCGGGGACGCGCACCGGTTGGCGACAGGCCGCGAGCTGCGCGACTGGGCCTGGGTCGCCGGGGTGGTGGCCGCGGCAGTCGTGCTCGGGCTGCTGGGGCTGCTGGGTTCGGTGGCCGCAGACCGCCGACGGCAGCGGGCACCGCGGGCGGTCGAGCAGGTGGTCGCAGGGGCAGCCGCGCGTGCGGGACTACGGGACCGGATCGGCGCCCGGCCGGCGGAACGGGCAGCCGAGATTCGTGGCGCTCCCCTCCCGGTTACCTCCCGAGACAGTTAGGTTAGCCTCACCTAAGATATTGCCGTCAGATATTGCGCGTCGGCCCCTCCGCCCGGGAGCACCCATGAACCTGCGGTACCCCTCATCCGTGCGCCGCCTCGCGGTCAGCGTCACCGTCCTGGCCGTCGCCGCCGCCCTGGCCGCGTGCAGCAGCTCCGACCGGAAGAGCGCCGCATCGGGGGCCGGTGGCTCGAGTTCGTCGGCGAACCCGCGGGCGATCGCGGTGACGATCACGTCCGCGGACGGCTGCATACCGAGCACGACCAGCGCGCCCGCAGGGGCGTTGACGTTCACGGTGACCAACAAGGACGCGACGGCGGTCAACGAGGTGGAGTTGCAGAGCGGGGAACGGATCGTGGGAGAGAAGGAGAACCTGCCGCCCGGGTTCTCCGGATCGTTCTCGGTCAACGTGAACGGCGGGAAATACAGCCTGTACTGCCCGGGCGCCAAGCAGGAGAACACCAGCTTCACCGTCACCGGCAGCACTCCGTCGGGCAGTGGCAGCACCAGTGTCGACGCGCTGCTGGCTCAGGGCACCAAGGAGTACGGCACGTACGTGAGCGGCCAGATGAGTTATCTGGTGCAGACCAGCAAGGCGCTCGACGCGGCGTTGAAGGGCTCCAACCTGACCGCGGCGCAGGCCGCCTACATGAAGGCCCGGCCGTACTACGAGAAGATCGAGCCGGTCGCGGAGTCGTTCACCATCGGCAAGGACAACCTCGACGCCGACATCGACGCGCGGGCCAGCGACGTGCCCGCCAGCCAGTGCGAGGGCTTCCACCGCATCGAGCAGGGCCTGTTCCAGGCGCGAGAGCCTGGCCGGCCTGGCAACCTACGGCGACGGGCTGGTCACCAACGTCGAGAAGCTGCAGGCGCTGACCACCGGCTTGACCTACAAGCCATTCGAGCTGGCCAACGGCGCCCAGGAGCTGCTCGACGAGGTCGCCTCCAGCAAGATCACCGGCGAGGAGGAGCGGTACTCGCACATCGACCTGCTCGACTTCGAGGCCAATGACGAGGGCGCCGAGCAGGCCTTCGCCGACCTGCAGCCGGCCCTGAGCAAGATCGACCCGTCGCTGACCGCACAGGTCGCCGCGGCGTTCACGGCCCTGGACACCCTGGTCGACACCTACCGCACCGGCACCAACCCGTCCGGGTTCGCGCTGTACACGACGCTGACCGACACCGACAAGCAGAAGCTCGCCGCTGCGGTCAAGGCCGTGCAGGAGCCGCTGTCGCAGGTGGCCAGCAAGGTGGCAACGTCGTGACGTCGCCACCGCATGACCTCGCCGATCACTCCGGTAGCGAGCCGGCACCGGGGCGTGCGCGGACCAGCCGGCGACGGTTCCTCGGCGCCACGCTCGGTGTCGCCGGTGCGGCCGCGGTCGGTGGCGCGGGGTTCGGCGTCGCGCGCGCTACCGAGCCGTCACCTGCCACCGATTCGGCGAATGCAGCCGTCGCCTTCTACGGCGCGCACCAGGCCGGTATCGCCACTGCGGCCCAGGACCGGCTCGCCTTCGCCGCGTTCGACATCACCACCCGCGACCCGATGGCCGTCCAGACGATGCTCGGCTCCTGGGCCGCGGCCGGCGCTCAGCTGACCCAGGGCCTACCGGTCGGCGCGGTCGATACCAGCCCCAGCGCGCCGCCGATCGACACCGGCGAAGCCGACGGCTTGCCGCCCTCGCAGCTCACCATCACCGTCGGCTTCGGACCCTCGTTCTTCGACGACCGGTTCGGGCTCACCCATCGACGTCCCGCCGCCCTGGCCGACCTGCCGGCCCTGCCGGGCGATCACCTGCAACCCTCGCTGTCCGGCGGTGACCTGTGCGTGCAGGCCTGCGCCAACGACCCGACCGTCGCCTTCCACGTGATCCGCAACTTCGCCCGCCTGGCCCGCGGCACCGCGGTCATGCGCTGGTCTGAACTCGGCTTCGGACGCACCGCGTCGACCTCGACGGCCCAGCAGACCGAACGCAACCTGATGGGTTTCAAGGACGGCACCCGCAACATCAAGATCCAGGACGGCGCCAACTTCGACGACTACGTCTGGGTCGGCCAGGAAACCGACCAGGCGTGGATGAAGGCCGGCAGCTACCTCGTCACCCGCCGCATCCGGATGCTGATCGAATCCTGGGACACCGACTTCCTCTCCGACCAGGAGAACGTCTTCGGCCGCTACAAGAGCAGCGGCGCTCCGTTGACCGGCACCAAAGAATTCGACACCCCCGACCTGAGTGCGAAGAAGAACGGCCAGTACGTCATCCCGCTCAACGCGCACATCCGGCTGGCCAGCCCGCTGTCCAACAACGGGCAGAAGATCTTGCGCCGCGGCTACTCCTACACCGACGGCATCGACCCGACCACCGGCCTGCTCGACGCCGGCCTGTTCTTCATCGCCTACCAGAAAGACCCGCGCAAACAATTCGTCCCCATCCAGACGCAGCTCGGCTCCCAGGACAACCTCAACGAATACATCCGCCACACCGGCAGCGGTCTGTTCGCGATCCCGCCCGGCCTGAGCGGCCCAGGCGACTGGTGGGGCAAGACCCTGTTCGCCTAGGCCGCGGTGCGTCACCCCACCGGCTCCAGGGCGAAGGCGCAGGCGCTGGAGACGCTCGAAGCAGCGGGGTCCAGCCAGTACCACTACAGCGTGCTCGCGGTGGTCGGTGAGCAGGCGCACAAAGCGCAAGCCACCATCGCGGCGGCGCGGATCAGTAGGTGCCGCGAAGGACGCTGGTGCCGCTGTACTGGTAGGACGGCGCGTCGACGGACTGCACGCTGACCTCGATGTCACCGAACGTGGACATCAGGTTCGCGGGCACGGTGAGCCGGGCGTCACCGCTCGCCCCGATCCAGCCGATCGGCTGCATCTGGTTTCGGGCGTCGTTGGTGAGCCACACCTCGTAGCGGTGCGCCGCGTCGAGGGTGGGCAGCGAGGCGGCGTCCACCGTCATCGACTCACCCTTGATCACCGCAGTACCGGAAGCGTGACCGGTGCCGAACGAGGCCAGCGCCACCGACCGCTGCGGCGCCGGGTTGGACGACGACACGGCCACGCCGATCGCCGCGCCGCCACCGATCACGACCGCCGCCGCCGCCGCGACAAGCAGGCGACGGCTGCCCAGTCGCCGGCGCAACGCATTGCCCTCGCCCGACTCCACCGCTGCGCGGATCGGCGTGAAGTCAGGAAGTGCCGCCGCCTGGTCGGCCGATACCGGCGCGACCGGACGCACGAGTTCGGGTGCGAAACGCACCGCGGATGCCAGCGCCGCGTGTGCCGCGACAGCACTGACCAGCTGCTGCCGGCAATCATCACATTCGCGCAGGTGCGCGGCCGCGGCACTGGCTTGCTGCCGCGTCGCCTCCCCGCTGAGCAACAGCGGCAGATCCTCATCGATGTGCGTCATGACGTCCTCGTGCTGGTGAGCAGGTCCGCCAGCCGGTGCAGGCCGCGGGAAGTCCTCGTCTTGACCGTGCCGAGCGGGATGTCGAACTCGTCCGCGATCTCAGCCTGGGTGAATCCGGAGAAGTAAGCCAACTCCAATACCGTCCGCTGCGACTCGGGCAGCGTCTGCAGCGCCGTGCGCACCTCATCGGCCCAACCGAACCGCTCGGCCACTTCTCGACCGTCGGCACCGATGATCTCTCGCATCGACTCAAGCGGCACCACGACGTCGCGCCGCTTGCGCAGATGGTCGATGGCCCGCTTCTTCGCGATGCTCAGCACCCAGGCCTGCAGCGACCGACTCGGGTCATATCGATCCCGGGAGCGCCACAGCTCGAGAAAAACGCGCTGCAGCACATCGTCCACGTCCGGGGCGGGGACATACCGCCCGACATAGGACCTGACCAGCGGCCCGAGTTGCCGATAGGCCTCCTCGAGGGCATCGCTCTGCCCTTGATTGAGGCGTCGACCGATGTCGGTCAGAGCTGGCTCCACAACCTGTATTCGTACCCGAGGGGCGAGACGGATCCATTCCTCGCCGACGAAACCAAATCAGCACGGGACACGAAGTTGCATCCGTTCACCCAAAGATCTCATGCGTGCAATCGAAAGGACGTTATGTCTAGACGTGCAATCGCAGCGGTAGGGACATTCGCGGTCATCGCGCTGTCCCTGGCCGGCTGTACCAGCAGCAAAACCGGGGCGAGCGACACCAGCTCGACTCCCGCGAGTTCCGCCAGCAGTGCCACCAACGCGAGTCAGCCGTTCGGTTCGGCGTGTTCGGCAGTGCCGACGACCGGCTCGGGCAGCTTCAACGGCATGGCCACCGACCCGGTCGCCACCGCTGCGTCGAACAACCCGGTGCTGTCCACGCTGGTGACCGCGGTCAAGGCGGCCGGCCTCGTCGACACGCTCAACAGCCAGCAGGCCATCACCGTGTTCGCGCCCTACAACGGCGCGTTCGCCAAGATTCCCAGCGCCACCCTGAACTCCGTGTTGGCCAACAAGGCGGAGCTGACGAGCATCCTCACGTACCACGTGCTCGCCGGCCGGCTCTCGCCCGATCAGCTGCCAGGCGTGCACAAGACCCTCAACGGTGCATCGGTGACCGTGAGCGGCAGCGCGCCCAATCTCACCGTGGGGCCGAAGGGCACCGAGGCGAGCGTGATCTGCGGCAACGTGCAGACCGCGAATGCGACGGTGTACATCATCGACACCGTGATGATGCCGCCGGCTAGCTGACCGACACACACAAACACACTCATGTACCGCATGAAGATCTGGCTCGTCCGCCTCGGCCTCGGCACACTCATCGGACTGCTGTCCGCTGGTACCGCGGTCGGGGTGGGCGAGCTGATCGCCGCGCTAATCCGGCCAGCCGCAGCACCAGTGATCGCAGTGGGCAACAAGTTCGTCTTGCTGACCCCGGAATCGCTCAAGGAATACGCAATTCGCAAGTTCGGGACCAACGACAAGCACATGCTGTTGCTGGGCATCTACACCGCGATCGCCGTGCTGGCCGTCGTCGTGGGCGTACTGGCGTTGCGATGGCTGGTGGCCGGCGTGGCCGGCTTGCTCGCGTTCGGTGCGGTCGGGGTGTGGGCGGCCGCGACGGCGAACGCGCATCGGGCCACCGACGTGCTGCCCACCATCGTCGGCACGGTGCTCGCGGTCGCGGTGCTCGCCATGCTCGTGCGCTGGCTCGGTGTGGGCAATCAATGGCCCTTGCACACCCGCAAGCCCACCGCGGCCCCTGCGCCGGCCGACGGTCCGACGGACGGTCCGACGGACGCGCCGACGGTCTCGCCGACCAGCACCCGGACCACCGCCGCAAGCAGGCGTTCGTTTCTGGTGGGCAGTGCCAGCGTGGCCGCGGTCGCCGCGGCGAGCGGAGTGGGCGGCCGCAGCTTGCAGCACGCCCGCTTCGACGCGAGCAAGTCGCGAGCGGCGGTCAAGCTACCCAAGCCCGCCTCACCCGCGCCGCCACTGCCATCAGGAGCTGACCTGGGCAAGGGCGCGGTGCCGTTCATCACCGCGAACAAGGACTTCTACCGGGTCGATACCGCCCTGACCGTGCCGCAGTTGACGACGGACTCCTGGGCGCTGCGCGTCCACGGCAAGCTCGACCACGCCCGCACGTTCTCCTACCAAGACCTGCTCAGCCGGCCGCTGATCGAGCGCTACGTGACCATGACCTGCGTCTCCGATGTCGTCGGCGGCCCCTACGTCAGTACGGCGAAGTTCCTCGGTGTCCCGCTCGCCGACCTGCTCCGGGAGGTCGGCGTGCACAGTGACGCCGATCAGATCGTCGGCAAGTCCAGCGACGGCATGACCATCGGCACGCCGACCGCGGTCATCATGGATGGGCGTGATGCCATGCTCGCGGTCGGGATGAACGACGAGCCGCTGCCGCTTGCGCACGGCTTTCCGGTTCGCATGCTCGTGCCCGGGTTGTACGGCTACGTATCAGGCACGAAATGGCTGGTCGACCTCGAGGCCACCACCTTCGCCGAGTACGACACCTACTGGGTGAAACGCAAGTGGGCGCCGCGTGCGCCTATTCGGCTCGAATCGCGCATCGACCAGCCGATCGGACTCACCCGACTCAATGTCGGTCAGACGGTCAACGTCGCCGGCGTCGCATGGCATCAGCACGTCGGGATCAAGGCGGTCGAGGTCAAGATCGGTGATGCGGATTGGCAGCAGGCTCGCCTCGGCCGCGTGCCGTCCACCGACACCTGGGTGCAATGGACGTTCCCGTGGACGGTCAGCCAACACGGGCTGGTCACGTTGCAGGTCCGTGCGGTCGGCAGCGACGGCGCGCTTCAGGACCAGAGCCAACGGGGAGTGTTCCCGTCCGGCGCGTCCGGATGGCACTCCATCGTCGTCACCGCCCGGTAGCTGAGCACGCGCGGCCGTGGTCGCCCACTGCGTTGTGGACTATTGTCCAGACATCAGGACAGGTCCGAGGGGATGACCACATGGCGAGCCGCTACGCGCAACTCCGCCGGGCCGACCTCGCTGTGCTGGTTCCCGAATTGCTGCTCTGCGGCCACCTCATCGACCGCTCCGGGATGGCCTGGGCATTGGCCGAGTTCGGGCCGGACGGCATGGTCGAGGTGGCGGTCGAGGAGTGGTCCGCGGCAAGTCCGATCTACACCAAACGGATGCAGCGCGCGCTGGCGTTCGAGGGCACGGACGTCACAACGATATTCAAGGGGTTGCAGCTCGACATCGGTGCGCCGCCGCAGTTCATGGACTTCCGCTACCGGGTGGACAGCCCCTCCTACGGCGAGTTCTGGCTCGACCACTGCGGTGCACTGCTGGATGTCGAGCCGATGGGTGAGCAGTTCGTCGTCGGCATGTGCCACCACATCGAGGACCCGACCTTCGACGCAACGGCCATCGCGACCAACCCGAAGGCACGAATGCGTCCCATCCACCGGCCACCGCGAACGCCCGTGGACCGGCAACCGCACTGTCACTGGACCGTCACGATCGAGGAGGACCAGGCGGCGGCCGAGCCGGTGCCGATGCTTGCGCAGACGTCGCGGACCAACGTCGCCACGCTGGCGCTGGACGGGATCGATCCTTCGTCCGACGGGGCCCTCGACTACGCCGGCCCGTTGCTGTCCGATCTTGATTTCGCGGCGTTCTCGCATTCGGCGTTGACCCGGATCGCGGACGAGGTCTGCGTGCAACACCACCTGCTCAACCTGTCGTTCCTGCTCTCGGTACGTGCACACCTGGGTTCGGCCGCGGCAGCCGCGGCAGCCGCGGCCACAGCGACCGATGCGACCGATGCGACGGATTCGGCGCTCGAGATCGGTACCAAGCAGTTGACCGGCATCGCTGGGCTCACCGCGGAGCGGATCCATCGCGCGATGCATCTGGCGCACACGCCTGCCGGCGCGGTAAGCACGTTCGCACTGCACCCGGTGTTCAATCCCGCCGCGTACGTCGATGCGACGTTCGAGGGTGACACGGTCCGGGTTCGGCGCTCGGCCGCCCATGATGACGGCGCCTGGATCGCGCTCTGCGGTCCGCACTCGCCGGCACCACTTCAGGCGATGGTGCGCGCGGTCGACCCGCATTTCGACGTCGAGATGACGGGCACCGAGGACAGCTGGGACCTGAAGGTGATCGTCCGCGCAGCGCCTGCCGCGGAGGTGCCCGAGGTGCAGATCACGCGCTTCAGCGGCGGTGCCGCGTTCGCGTTCGTGCCGCGAACGTCGTTGCCGCTGACCACCGCCTGACGCACCTGACACCGGCCGAACGCGTTGCCACCCTTGCTGCGAACAGGTGAATGGACTAGTGTCCAGCATTGTGTCTAGCGTGGCTGTGGCGAGCGCGCTGCCACCGGTCGAGGCGACCCGGCGGCACCTGAACGTGCGACAGGCGCAGACCGTGCAACGCGTCATCGACGCGGCCCGCGACGAGTTGCGCGAGGTGGGCTTCGACGACCTCACCGTGCGCAGTGTCGCCAGCCGTGCCGGCGTGGCGACGGCAACGGCGTACACCTACTTCTCCTCGAAGAGCCACCTCCTTGCCGAGATCCTCTGGCGCATGCTCAATGCCCGGGACCGGATCGAATCGACGCTGCCCAACCCCGGTGCGCGCGTGGCGGCGGTGTTCACCGACCTGTCCCGCTTTCTCGCGGCCGACCCGGAACTCGCCCGGGCGGCGACCACGGCGCTGCTCGACCCCGACCCGGACGTCGCGCAATTGCGCTGGCTCATCGCCGCCGAGATAAACAGCCGCATTGTGCGAGCCGCCGGCCCGCAGGCGACGGCGGACGTCGTCGACGCGCTGGGCATCGCCTGGTCCGGCGCCATGCTCCAGGCCGGCATGGGCCACACCGACTACACGCAGATGGGCGAGCGGCTCGTGGCGGTAACCCGTCTCATCCTCGGCGGTGACCAGTGACCCGCACCGCCGACGCAGTCGTCTTCGACCCGTACGACTACGCGACGCAGGAGGATCCCTACCCCACGTATGCGTGGCTGCGCGAGCAGGCGCCGCTGTATCACAATCCGACGCTCGACTTCTGGGCGCTGTCCCGGCACGCCGATGTGAGCGCCGCGCTGCGCTCGGATGAGACCTACTCGAACAGCATGGGGGTCTCGCTGGACCCATCGGCCTGGGGCCCGAAGGCGCGCAACGTCATGTCCTTTCTGGCCATGGATCCGCCCGATCAGACCCGCCTGCGCAGCCTGGTTTCGCGTGGCTTCACGCCTCGGCGCATCGCGGAACTGGAGGGCCAGATTCGGCGCATCTCCCGCGAGCACCTGGACGCGCTGGCACTGGCCGAACCCTTCGACTTCATCGACCAGTTCGCCGGGCGGGTGCCGATGGACGTCATCTCCGAGATGATCGGCGTGCCGCCCGCCGACCGGGCCGAACTCCGTCGGCTGGCAGACGTCCTGGTGCATCGCGAGGACGGCGCGCACGACGTCTCGCAGGCCGGCATCGACGCGGCTGTCGCGCTGTTTTCCTACTACATCGACCTGCTGGCCGACCGGCGCCGGGCGCCACGCGACGACCTGACCTCGGCGTTGACACTGGCCGAGGCGGACGGCGACCGGCTCACCGACCAGGAGATCATCGGCTTCCTGTTCCTCATGATCGTTGCCGGTAACGAGACGACGACGAAGCTGCTCGGCAACGCGGTCTACTGGGCTGCCGAGAACCCGGACGAGCTGGGCAAGGTGTTCACCGATCCCGGCCGCATCCCGGACTGGGTCAACGAGACGTTGCGCTTCGACGGCTCGACGCAGCTACTCGCGCGGTTGCTGCGCTCCGACGTCGCCCTGCACGGTGAGGTGGCGCCGGCGGGCTCGAGGCTGGTAGTGCTGCTCGGCTCAGCCAACCGCGACGGCTCTGCCTTCGCCGACCCGGACCGCTACGACATCGACCGGGACACCTCGCTGATGACCAGCTTCGGTGGTGGACGGCACTACTGTCTCGGTGCCAACCTCGCGCGGCTGGAGGCCCGCGTCGCGCTCGAGGAACTCATCGCGCGGATCCGCGGCATCGAGGTGGACGAGGAGCACGCCACTCGCGTCCACTCCGTCAACGTGCGCGGCTTCGCGCACCTGCCCGTCGTGGTGGCGCCGCAATGACGCAACTCGCCCCGGATGCCGAACTGCTCATCGGCGGTGCGCTGCGCCCGGCTACCGGCGGCGGCACCTTTGCGATCGTCAATCCGGCCACCGAAGACATCATCGGCTGGGCACCGGATGCCACCGGTGCCGACGTCGACGCCGCGCTGGACGCCGCTCGTCGAGCCTTCGACGACACCGACTGGGCCACCGATGTCACGTTCCGGGTGCACTGCCTGCGACAGCTGCATCAGGCACTGGTGACGCACGGTCCCGCGATGCGGGCGCTGACGACGGCGGAGGCCGGCGCCCCGGCGATGTTCACCGCCGGCCCGCATTACGACGTCCCGGTCGAGAGCCTGTCCTGGACGGTCGACCTTGCCGAGCGCTACGAGTGGGAACAGCAGCTCGGCGAAGCGTCGCCGATGGGCATCAAGACCGATCGGGTGCTGCGCCGCGAACCGGTCGGCGTCGTCGCCGCGATCACCCCGTGGAACTTCCCGAACCAGATCAACCTGGCCAAGGTCGGCCCGGCGCTGGCCGCGGGCAACACGGTGGTGCTCAAGGCGGCGCCGGATACGCCGTGGCTGGCCGCCGAGTTGGGCAGATTGGCCGCCCAGCACACCGACCTGCCGGCCGGCGTGCTCAACGTCATCTCGGCACAGTCGCACGACATCGGTGCCGCGCTCACCACTGATCCGCGGGTGGATCTGGTGTCGTTCACCGGATCGACGGCGACCGGGCGGGCCATCATGGCCTCGGCCGCGCCGACCCTGAAGAAGCTGTTCCTCGAGCTCGGTGGCAAGTCCGCATCGATCGCGCTGGACGACGCCGACCTCGGCGCCGCGGTCGGGCTCGCCGCCTTCAGCGTGTGCATCCATGCCGGCCAGGGCTGCGCGCTGACCACGCGGCTCGTAGTGCCCCGGTCTCGGTACGACGAAGCCGTCGGCATCGCGGCAGCGACGATGGGCGCGCTACGACCAGGTGATCCCACAGATCCGGCGACCGTGTGCGGCCCGCTGATCAGCGCCGCGCAGCGCGACCGGGTCGAGGGCTACCTGCGTCTGGCCACCGAGGAAGGTGGGACGTTCGCGGTCGGCGGCTGCCGCCCCACCGGTCCGGAGTTCGCGCACGGCTTCTGGATCTCACCGACCGTCATCGCGGGGTTGGACAACAAGGCGCGCACCGCGCGCGAGGAGATCTTCGGCCCGGTGCTGGTGGTGATAGCGCACGACGGCGACGACGACGCCGTGCGCATCGCCAACGACTCGCCCTATGGACTGTCCGGCGCGGTGACCTCGGCCGATCCGGAGCGCGCGATGGCAGTGGCACGCCGTGTCCGCACCGGCACCCTCAGCGTGAACGGCGGTGTGTGGTTCTGCGCCGATGCCCCGTTCGGCGGCTACAAGCAATCCGGCATAGGCCGGGAGATGGGCGTTGCCGGTTTCGAGGAGTACCTCGAGACGAAGGTCATCGCCCGGCTGGTTCCCTGATCGCGCAATCGCCAAGACAAGGACACACGATGACGCAGGCACGACCGATTCGGTTCGCGGACAAGGTGGCCGTTGTCACCGGCGCGGCGCAAGGCATCGGCGAGACGTACGCCCGGCGGTTGGCGGTGGAAGGCGCAGCCGTCGTGGTGGCCGACGTGGCCATCGAGAAGGGCAAGGCGGTCGCGGACGCCATCGTCGCTGACGGCGGGCGGGCGATCTTCGTCGAAACGGATGTATCCGCACCCGATTCGGCGCAGGCCGCGGCGGCGGCGGCCGTGAACGAGTTCGGTGGCATCGACTACCTGGTGAACAACGCCGCCATCTACGGCTCGATGAAGTTCGACCTGCTGCTCACCGTGTCCTGGGACTACTACCGCACGTTCATGTCGGTGAACATGGACGGCGCGCTGGTCTGTACGCGCGCGGTCTGGCCGCACATGAAGAAGCGCGGTGGGGGAGCGATCGTCAACCAGTCCTCGACTGCGGCCTGGCTCTATTCCGGCTTCTACGGGTTGGCCAAGGTCGGCGTGAACGGGCTGACGCAGCAGCTGGCCCGCGAACTCGGCGGCGATCGGATCCGCATCAACGCGCTCGCGCCCGGACCGACCGACACCGAGGCAACCCGCAGCCAGGTCGGCGACTACGCCGAGCAGCTGGTCAAGGATCTGCCGCTCAAGCGGCTCGGCACCACCGAGGACATGGCTGACGCGTGCCTGTTCCTCTTGTCCGACGAGGCGTCCTGGATCACCGGACAGATCATCAACGTGGACGGGGGGCAGGTGTTCCGGTCATGACGAGGTCCGTCGGGTTCATCGGACTCGGCAACATCGGCAAGCCGATGGCGCGCCGGCTCAGCGACTGGCCGGCCGGGCTGTGGGTGTGCGACGTCGACCCGGCCGCGGTCGCCGCGCTGGAGGCCGACGGCGCCAAGGTCGCCGCGACGCCGCGCGATGTGGCCGAACACGCCGGCTTCATCTCGGTGATGGTCCGCGATGACGCCCAGGTGCGGACCGTCATCAGTGGCGACGACGGGATCCTCGCGGGCGCAGATCCGGGCACCGTCATCGCCGTGCACTCGACCATTCACCCGGATACCGTGGCCGAACTTGCCGAACTCGCGGTCGCGCGCGGCGTGCACATCCTGGACGCGCCGGTGAGCGGGGGAGCCGGCGGTGCCGCCCAGGGCAAGCTCGCGATCATGGTCGGCGGCGAGCGGCTCGCGTTCGACCTCGCCCGGCCGGTGCTGGAACGCATGGGCGAGCTGGTCGTGCACCTCGGTCCCGCCGGTGCCGGCACCGCGACCAAGCTCGCGCGGAACATGCTGCATTTCACGGCGTTCGTCGCGGCGATGGAAGCCAGTGCGCTGGCCCAAGCCGCGGGCGTCGACCTGGTCACGCTCGGCAAGATCGTGCGGCACACCGACGCCGTGACCGGCGGCCCCGGCGCGATCATGTACCGGGACCGCACCGGGCCGGTCGCCATCGACGATCCGTGGCGTCCGATCCTCGAGCATGTGCGCGCGCTCGGCGAGAAGGACCTGTCGTTCGCGTTGGAGCTGGCACAACACCTGGACGTCGAAGCACCGGTGGCGCGTCTCGCGCTGGACCGTCTCGCGGTCAGCCTCGGGGTGGGGAGTAGCGATGACTGAGCAGATCCCGCCGGGCCTGGCGAAGATGAACGAGGTGTACGGCTGGGACTCGCCGGATTATCCGGGCGAGTTCTTCCAGATCACTCGCGATCACCTGTTCGGCGAGATCTGGACGCGCCCGGGATTCGATATCGGGCAACGGCGGTTGATGCTGATCGGGCTGATGGTCGGTCGGGGACTGAACGACGTGCTGCAGATCCAACTCGACGCGGCCTACCGCCTCGGTGAACTGGACGAGCAGCAGCTGCGCGAGATCGTGATCTTCATGGCGCACTACGCAGGCTGGCCCAGCGCGGCGGCGCTCACCGGCATCGTCGAGAAGATCATCGCGAAGGGACGCGCATGACGGAGATCGCGTCCCGGCCGGTGGTCGACCTGATGGGCGGTGGCTTCTATGCCGAGGATCCGCACGCTGCCTGGACCTGGATGCGCTGCCACGAGCCGGTCTACCACGATGAGACCAACGACGTCTGGGCCGTCACCCGCTACCAGGACGTTCGCACCTGCAGTACCGATCCGCGGACCTTCTCCAACGCCACCGGCAGCCGGCCGAAGTCGTTCCCGACCCCGATGATGATCGACACCGATCCGCCGACGCACAGCAAGCGGCGCAAGCTCGTCAGCGCCGGCTTCACTCCGCGGCGCGTCGCCGAATTGCGCGAGCATGTCGCGCGGACCTGCGACGAGGTGATCGACGCGGTGTGCGAGCAGTCCGGCTGCGACTTCGTCGCCGACATCGCGGCGCAGCTGCCACTGATCATGATTGGTGATCTGCTCGGGGTGGCGCCGGCCGATCGCGCCGAGCTGTTGCGCTGGTCCGACGAGATGCTGTTGAGCCAGGGCGCGCCTGACCAGGAGACTTTGGAGCGGGCGACGACAGCGTTCATCCAGTACCAGTCCTACGTCCTGCCGATCATCGCCGATCGGCGGGCCACGGGCTTCACCGGCGACCTGATCGGGATCCTGGCCAACGCCGAGATCGACGGCGACCGGCTCTCCGACGACGATCTCGTCTTCGACACGCTGCTGATCCTGGTCGGCGGCGACGAGACCACCCGGCACGTGCTCAGCGGCGGCATGCTCGCGTTGCTGGAGAACCCCGAGCAACTCGCCGCACTCACCGCCGACCCGGCGAAGCTGCCGGGTGCGGTCGAGGAGATGCTGCGCTGGGTCAGCCCGCTGCAGGACATGGCCCGGACGCTGACGCGGGACGCGACGCTCAATGGCGTGCGCTTGCGCGAGGGCGACCAGCTGATGCTGTTCTACCCGTCCGCGAATCGGGACGAGGATGTCTTCACCGAGCCGTTCCGTTTCGACATCGGGCGCGACCCGAATCCACACCTCGCGTTCGGCCTCGGCAACCATTTCTGTCTCGGTAATCAGCTCGCCCGCCTGGAACTGCTCCAGATGTTCCCGAAGCTGCTGCAACGCATGCCTGATCTGCACCTTGCGCCCAGCGCATCGAGCGCCAGAAGCGCAACCAGCGCATCCGGCGGGTTGCCGCGCCGCGCGTCCAACTTCGTCAGCGGCTTGGAGACGATGCCGGTCGCGTACAGCCCGAGCGCCAGGCGGGTGAGCTGATGCCGGAGTTGCGCGCGCAGAGCGGGCCGGGCGAGCACCCGGTCCGGCGCCCGGCGGTGGTCGCCGGCGCATCCGCCGGGATCGGCGCGGACATAGCGCGCGTGCTCGGCGCGCAGGGCTACCCGATCGCTCTCGGCGCGCGCCGGGTGGACCGGTGCGAGGCGATCGCCGCGGAGATTCGGGCCGCGGGCGGCGAAGCGTTCGCCTATCACCTCGACATCGGGGACACGGCGTCTGTCGACACGTTCGCCAAGGAGGTCGCCGACCAGTACGGCGAGACCGAGATCGTGGTCGCGAACGCGGGCACGATGCGGCCCGGCGCGCTGGCCAGCACCGACCCGGCGGACTTCGCGTCCTCGCTGAACGTCAACGTCGTCGGCGTACAGCGGTTGGTGCACGCGTTCTTGCCCGGCATGCTCGCGCGGCGACGCGGCGACTTCGTGCTCATCTCCTCCGATGTCGTCGAGCGTCCCCGCCCGCTGGTCGGGACCTACGTCGCGAGCAAGTGGGGTGCCGAGGGCCTGGCTCGGACGCTGCAGCTGGAGACCGAAGGCACCGGGGTGCGTGTCTCGATCGTCCAGCCCGGCCCGACCGCGAGCGAGATCGCGACGGGCTGGGATATGGACGACGCGATGGAGGTCGTGCGCTACGGCAAGAGGTTCGGTTCGTTGCGGCATTTCGGCTTCCTGCAACCGGCCGCGATCGCACGCACCGTCGCGCACGTCGTCGGCGCGCCGCGCGGCACGCACGTCGCCGTGTCCTACGTCGCGCCGGAGGCGCCACTCAGCGAGGGGAACACGTGAGCACGTCTACCACGATCCCGCGGGTGTCCGGCGATACCGGACCGAACGGCCATCTCGAGGAGCTGCGCGGCGACCCGATCGGATTGCTGTCGCGGGTACGGGCGGAGTGCGGCGACGTCGGGGTCTTCAACCTGGCCGGGCGCGATGTCGTGCTGGCCACCGGTGCCGAGGCGAACGAGGCGTATTTCCGCGCGCCGGACGACGTGCTCGACCAGGGTGAGGCGTATCCGTTCATGACGCCGATCTTCGGTAAGGGCGTGGTGTTCGACGCGCCGCCCGAGCGCCGGAAGGAGATGTTGCGCAACCAGGCCTTGCGCGGCGACCAGATGAAGGAGCACGCGGCCACGATCGAGCACGAGGTCGGCCGGATGGTGGCCGGTTGGGGTGAGTCCGGCGAGATCGACCTGCTGGACTGGTTCGCCGAGTTGACGATCTACACGACGTCGTCGTGCCTGATCGGGCCACGGTTCCGCGAGGAGCTGGACGGGAGCTTCGCGAGGCTCTATCACGACCTCGAGCGCGGCACGGATGCCCTGGCATTCGTCGACCCGTACCTGCCGATCGAGAGCTTCGCACGGCGGGACCGAGCGCGTATCGCCTTGGTCGAACTGGTGCAGGCGATCATGACCAGGCGCGCGGCGGCCGGCCCGCCGAAGGACGGCGAGTGGGACATGCTCGACGTGTTGATGGTGTTGACGGATGACGCCGACAACGCCCGCTTCTCCGCCGACGAGATCACCGGCATCTTCATCTCGATGATGTTCGCCGGGCACCACACCTCCTCCGGTACTGCGGCGTGGACGCTGATCGAGCTGCTGCGACACCCGCAAGCTATGGCGCAGGTGGTCACCGAGCTCGACGATCTCTACGCGGACGGGCTAGAGGTCTCGTTCCAGGCGTTGCGCGAGATCCCGTTCCTGGAGTCGACGCTCAAGGAGACGCTGCGGCTGCATCCGCCGCTGATCCTGTTGCTGCGCATTGCCAAGCAGCCGATCGAGATCGGCGGCTACACCGTCGCCGTCGGGCTGCGATGGTCGGCGCTTCGCCGGCGGTCTCCAACCGCATCGCCGGCAGACTTCCCGCAACCGGACACGTTCGACCCGTCGCGATATCTCGAGCCGCGGCAGGAGGATCTGATCAACCGTTGGACCTGGATCCCGTTCGGCGCGGGCAAGCATCGCTGCGTCGGATCGGCGTTCGCGATGATGCAGCTCAAGGCGATCTTCTCGGTGATCCTGCGCGACTACGAGTTCGAGCTGGCGCAGCCGTCGGAGACCTACCGCGACGACGTGACGAAGATGGTCATTCAACTGCAGCAGCCGTGCCGGGTTCGATACCGGCGGCGGGTGAGGTGAGCGGTGCGCGTCGTTGTCGATCGCGATCTGTGCCAGGGGCATGCGATGTGTGCGAGTGAGGCGCCGGCCGTGTTCGCGGTTGGAAAGCACGATGACCAGGTGCGGGTGCTGGACGAGACGCCATCACCCGCCGAGCGCGATGCCGTGCGCCGCGCGATCACCTACTGCCCGACGGGCGCCCTGTCCGTCCAGGAGGACTGAGATGCCGACGTTCGACCGCGACGAGCTCGACGAGTTCTGGCAGGGCTGGCTCGACGGAAACCGGAAGGCACAGGAGCTGGGGGACTGGTCGATCTGGCCGACTTCTACGCGCCGGATGCCAGCTACGGGTGGTCCTACACGCCGACGGACCACTTCATGGCCACCGGACGCGAGGAGATCAGGGACCTCGCACTGGGCACGGAGATGCTCGGCTTCCAAGGCTGGATCTATCCGTATCAGGCTTCGGTGATCGACGAGCGAACCGGCATGATCGTCGGATTCTGGCGTCAGGTGACCACGTTCGCCGCGCCGAGCGGCGAGCCGTACGAGATCAACGGCCTGGGCTGCAGCTGGTTCCGCTACGGCGGCGAGCGTCAGTGGGCCTGGCAACGGGACATCTTCGACTACGGCCTGGCCATGGACGCAGTGGTGAAGGTGATCCAGGACGGCAACATGACGCCGCAACTGGAGCGGCGCATCCAGGCAACTGCCGCTGGTGCGCAGCCGGGTCATTATCCGAGCGTCGCCGCGTTGAGCAGCCCGCTGTGGCCGGTGGCACGCATCAGCCACTGACGCTCGGGGGTCAGGGCCGCATCAGCAGGCGAGTCACCCGGGCCAACCGGTCGCCCATCTCGTCCGCCGGGGCATGGCCCATGCCCACCTGCAGCATGGCGCCCGACCAGGCCACGCTGAGCGCATCGAGGATCTCGGGCGCCGGCTCGTCGCCGAACGCGGCTGCGATGCGACCGTTGATCTCGGTGCCGACGAGTGTGCGCAGGTGCTTGACGTCCGGTTCCTCGTTCAGCAGGGCGATGGTGACTGCGGCCGACAGCTCCGGATCCTCGACGACGAGCGCGGCGAGATCATGGAAGACATCGACGACGCGTCCGTACGGCGTGGTCTTGCGGCTGTTGATCCGAGGGCGGTCCGACAGGGTGCGCCAGAAGATCTCGGCGACCAGGTGATTCTTCGACGAGAAGTAGGTGTACGCGGTCGCGGCGGCCACCTCGGCCCGAGCCGCCACGCTGCGAATGGTCATCTCCGCGAAGCCGACGTCGCGGAGTTCGTCACGGGCGGCTGCCACCAACTTGGCCACCGTCTCGGCCTGCCGCGCATTGAGCTGACGGCGGGTGGCGTGGGTGAAGACACTCGCGGTGGACATACGCCAAGACAGTAGTCCACCCAGGCGCGGCTGAATGTCTGCCGAAGCTCCACACTGGACGACACACTGGACACTTGCCCGGTCTCGCGTCTAGCATTTCGCCATGGCACGAAGTGTGCCTCATCACCTGCCAGGCAGCCGGCGATGAGGCAGCGGCAGCCGCAACATCAGCAGTGGCGACGTCGGCGTGGACGCGCGTTCGCTGCCCTGTGCATCGGTGTCGCAACCGCGCTCGTCGCCTCAGCCTGCGGCTCCGCGGTTCCACCCGCTGAGTACGCCCGGGCGAACAGCCTCCTCTACGGCGGGCAGGCCGCGCTGGCTCAGTCGGGCGCGCCGGCTGCCGAGCAGGCGGCTGCAGCCGCGACCGCGGGTGCGATCGGCCCGTCGGGTTCGGCCGGACTGCCCGGACGCTCGGGCAGCGCCGCGGTCGGCGGCAGTGCTGGCACGTCGGCCGTCGGCGGCGCCTCGTCGGGTGGAAACGCCGTCGCCGGCGTGCATGCTGGCAGCTGTGCCGGTTTCGCGAACGCAACCGGGATCAGCAACTCCAGCATCAAGATCGCCAACGCGTCCGACGTGAGCGGTCCGATCTCGGGCTTGTTCCAATCGGCCGAGCAGGCCACCACCGCCTATGCCGCCTACTTCAATTCCACGTCCACGATCTGCGGCCGGAAGCTGTCGGTGGAGACCCTCGACTCGCAGACAAGCGACGAAGGGGACCAGCAGGCGGCGACCACCGCGTGCGGCAATGCGTTCGCGATGGTGGGGTCGACCTCGGCTGCCGACAATGGCGGCGCGGCAACGGTGACCAACTGCGGCATACCGGATCTGCGCGCGCTGTCGACGACCCCGCAGCGCTACTCCGCGCCGGTCAGCTTCGGCACCGACTCGATCAACCCGAACGTCGTCTCCACCGAGCCGTGGCGCTTCGTCAAGGCCGCGACCGGCAATGCCTACCAGAAGGCGGGCATCATCTACCTCGACCAGGCCACCGTCATCACCAATGCCAAGGCGGACAAGGCGACGGCGGCCTCGCTCGGCTACAACTTCGTCTACGACTCCTCTGTTGCCGTTGCCACGTTCAACTACGCCCCGTTCGTGTCCCGTATGGCGAGCCTCGGTGTCTCCTTCGTCGAGTACGTCGGCGCGTACCAGTACGCGGTGCGCCTGCAACAGGCGATGAACCAACAGGGCTTCCACCCGGTGTTCTTGATGGACTCGGTCGCCTACGACCCGGGGTACGTGGCTTCAGTGGGATCGGTCGGCTACGGGACGTGGGCCTTCACCGACACGGCCTTGTTCGAGGAGTCCGGCCGCAACCCGGAGATGCAGACGTACGTGGCCTGGCTGCACCGGACCTACCCGAGCGCCGTGCCCTCGTTCTTCGGTTTGTTCGCCTGGGCCGCGGCCAAGCTGTTCACCCAGCTTGCCGTGCAGCTGGGCGGCAAGCTGAATCGGCAGTCGCTGCTTGCGGCGATCAGGGGCGTGCGCTCCTACGACGGCAACGGCCTGTTCGCGAAGCAAAACGTCGGCGGCAAGCAGACCGCGAACTGTGACGCGGTCATCCAACTGGAACAGGGCGGCTGGCAGCGACGATCGCCGTATCCGTTCGTCTGCAGCACGCTGTTCTCCTCCTAGCCGGCGCTGGTGGCCGGTCGGCTCGCAGGACGTCCGGCTCAGCTGACGCTGATGGTGAGGTTCTGCGTCGCGGTGTTCGGGGTGGGCTTGGCCGAGTCGGCCACCTGCACCGTGATCGGATAGCTGCCGGCGGAGGTCGGCTTGCCGCTCAACGCGCCCGCCGCGGACAGCTTGACGCCGGGCGGCAGCGTTCCCGAGATCACCGACCACTTGTGCGCACCGACGCCACCGTTGACCGCGAGCTTGGCCGAGTAGGCCTTGCCGACCTGACCGGCGGGCAGGCTCGTCGTGGTGATCGTCATCGGGTCGACTGTGATCGACAGCGCCTGGGTCGCGGTGTTCGGCGTGGGCTTGGACGAGTCGCTCACCTGCACCACGAAGTTCGCGGTCCCGGGTGCCGTCGGCGTGCCGGACAGTGCGCCGGCCGAGGACAGCTTCACGCCCGCGGGCAATGCGCCGGACAGGATCGTCCAGTGGAACGCCGACTTGCCGCCGGAGGTGACGAGCTTGCCCTTGTACGCCACGCCCAGCGTCGCGTCCGGCAGCGAGGTCGTCGCGACCGTCATCGGGGTGACCGTCAACGACAAGTCCCTGCTCACGGTGAGGGCCGGCTTGGACGAGTCGGTCACCTGCACGGTGAAGTCCGACGTCCCCGGTGTCGTCGGCGTGCCGGAGAGCACACCGGCGCTGGACAGCTTGAGTCCGTCGGGCAGCGTGCCGGCGATGACCGACCAGTGATAGGCCTTCTTGCCGCCGGCCACGCCCAGCGTCTGCTTGTACGCCTGGCCGACCGGCGCGTCCGGCAACGTCGATGTGCTGATGACGATCGGGACGCTCACCGTCTCGTCGGTGCCGCCACACGGCTCGGACTTCGTGTTGTTGTTCGCGTCCCCGTTGTAGGTGGCGACCCAGACGTAGGTGCCTGGCTGGGTCGGCGCGAAGGTGCCGGAGGACTCCTGCCCGCCGGCGCCGACCGGCACATTCGCCGTGAACGCGGGGGTTGCCGAGCAACTCGCGTCGTCCGGGCCGAACGCCTGGAACGTCACGGTGCCACCCGGGTTCAGGCCGCCGGTCAGCGTCGCGCTGTCGGAGATCGTGTCCGCACCGGTCAGGGACGCTTGCGTCGTGATGGACGGGGTGGCCTTGCCGACCGAGTTCGACTCGTTCGTGCCACCGCACCCCTCGCTCGTGCCGGCGTTGTTCGTGTCACCGCTGTAGGTCGCGGTCCAGGTGTACGTGCCGACGGCGGCCGGCGTGAAGGGCGTCGAACCGTAGGTGCCGTTGCCCGCGGTCACGCTGACGGTGGATTCGTTGGCGATCGTGCCGTTGCAGTTCGGATCGTTCGGCCCGTATGCGTCGAAGGTGATCGTGCCGGTCGGGGTCAGCCCGCCGCCGGTCAGGGTGGCCGCATCGCTGATCGCGCCGCCGATGGTCACGCCGGCAGATGCCTGGGTGGACAGTGACGGCACGAACTGGTTCACGGTCACCGATTCGTTGGTGCTGCCACACGCTTCGGTGAACGCCGCATTGTTGCCATCGCCGTTGTACGTCGCGACCCAACTGTAGGCGCCGGGCAGCGTTGGCGTGAACGCCGGCGAAGTGTAGGTCGCGTTCCCGCGGCCGACGTTCTGGTTGACCGTGAATGCGGGCGTGTTCAGGCACATCGCGTCGCCCGGCCCGTACAGGGAGTACGTGATCGTGCCGGTCGGGGAGAAGCCGTTGCCCAGGCGTGCCGCGTCGGTCACCGCGCCGCCGATGGTGACCGCGGCCGACGCGGTGGTGACGATCGTCGGCGCGGCCTTCGCCACCACGGTGCTGGAGCTACCGACCGACGCTGCGGCGTGGCCGAGCCCGTTGGTGCCGGCGGAATAGGCGAACTGCTCGGTGGTGGCTGTGTTCGGCGGGGGCGTGCCGAGGGAGTGAGTCGGCAGCTTGAGCACGTTGATGGTGTAGTCGATGGTGCAGGTCGCGTTCTGGGTGAGCACGACGGACGTGCTGGGGGTGAACGCGACGCGCCCGGTGCTGGTGTCGGTCACCTTCACCGTGAACGTGATCCCGGCACATGCGGACGCCGCGTCACCGGTGCCGGCGCTCACCTGGAATACACCGGGATCGGCGGAGGTGGACGGGCAGTTGCCGTTGCCGACGGACGTGGTCGACCCGCAGGCCGGCACCAGCGCGATCGTGCTCAGCGTGATGTTCGAGGTGTCATCGGGCGAGGTCGACTCATTGGTGATCGACAGCGACGCAGGCAGCCCGGTCTGCCCGACCGAGACGTTGGCCGGGAAGCTCGGCGCGACCGCCAGGCCGGCGCTGGCAAATGCCGACGGGATCCCGACGAGGAAGGTGGCTGCTACCCCCGCCGCCGCCAACAGCCCGATGTAACGGCGCGCGTGAGACTTTGCCTGGTGTGCCATGACCCCCCCGACGGTGAACAACTCACGGGATGCTCGCACGGTGTAAAGACGCCGTCAATTCACTGGTGCAGTGTCGCGCTGGGAGCCGGAAAAACCAGGTCTGCCCGAGGTCAGGTTTCGGCACATGCGTAGCGATTCAATCTGTTCACCCGCTGTTAGTGAATGCGCACGCAGAGTTGGGATCGTGCTTGCCGATTGTTCCTGATTTGGGTCCCGAGCGGCCTCTAGTTTGGGATTCATGAAGAAACCTGGAGCCCGCCGCTTGGGCATGAAGACACTGGTCGGCGTGGTCGGCCTGACAACGGTCGCCGCGCTCGCAACGACAGTCGGTACCGCAGCAGCAAGTCCGACTGGGGCTGCAAGCGCGAATACCATCACTTTGACGAGCGGGACTCCGGTCAAGGCGGTCAAACACGTCTGGCTGATCATCCTGGAGAACAAGTCCTACGACGCGACCTTCACTGGCCTCAACCAGAACAGCTACCTCTGGAAGACGCTGCCCGCACAGGGCGCGCTCCTCAAGAACTATTACGGAACCGGCCATTTCTCACTCGACAACTACACCTCGCTGGTGAGCGGCCAGGGGCCCGCGCCGGCCGACCAGAATGACTGCCCGGTGTACGCCGATGCGCAGGGTTCCGTGGTCACCTCGACCGCGACGAAGGACGGCCCGACAACCGATCGTGGCCAGTTCGCCGAGACGGGCGCTCCGTACGCCAACCCGGTCGTCGGCGGCGCCGCTGAAGGCGCGCACGGTGGCACCGGCTGTGTCTACCCGGCCACCGTCCCGACTCTGTTCAACCAGTTCGACGCTGCCGGCGTCAGCTGGAAGGGCTACGCGCAGGACCTCGGCAACGCGGACGCGACCGGCCCGACCCATGACGTGAACAAGTGCGGTGGCCCCGGCAGCCCGGCCGGCACAGGTGTGACGAACCCCGGATCGGCGAACGCGACCGACCAGTACGTGCCCAAGCACTTCCCGTTCCCGTGGTTCGAGTCCCTGTTGTCGAGCCCCGCTGATTGCTCCTCGTCACAGATCGCCAACGTGGATAGCTCGACCAGTGGACTGGTACACGACCTGCAGAGTGAGTCAACGACTCCGGCGTTCAGCTGGATCACTCCGGACAACTGCTCGGACGCCCACGACGCGATCTGTGCCGGGAACAACCTCTCGGGTGCTTTCGACGCTTCCGGCAACCCGGTCTACACACCGGCAGGCCTTGACCCCTACCAGCCGGAAGAGACCACCCCGACGAACTACACCGGCGGCCTGTATGCCTCCGATCTCTTCCTCAAGTACTACATCCCGCTCATCGAGCAGTCCGCCGCATTCAACGACGGCGGTCTGATCGACGTCACCTTCGACGAGGCCAACCCTCCGTTCGCCAACTCCAGCTTCAACAACGCGAACAACCCGGGCAACACAGCCGGCGTCACGACGCCGGCAACGGCCGTGGGCTACGCCAAGTCCGACCTGGCCGGGGAAAGCTTCAACAACGGCAGCCACCCGGTGAACAAGGCGATCGAGCCGACCGGCCCGAACACGCCGCTGCTGCAGGACGCCAATCACAACCAGGTTTACCCAGGCCCGGGCGATAGCGCCTTCATCGACCGACCGGCCAGCCTCACCGGTGACCCGGTCAACGACCCGAACTACATCATCGGTGGCGGCAACCTGACGCCCGGTCCTCGTACCGACACCAATGGCGTCAGCGGTGCTGTCGGCAGCGACGTGATCACTGACCCGTCGATCACCGCTCCCGATGCCGGCCGCTCCATCTCCGGCGCGGGGATTCCTGCGAACGCCTGCGTGGGTCCGGTGACCGACGGTGGCCCGCGGTTCGACACGGTGAGCAGCGCGGCAGCGGTCAAGGCTGCTACCAACCCGGCGAACAAGGCCTACATCGGCACATTCGAGGTCGTCGACTGCACCAGCAACGCCGTCGAGCCACTGACCGCCGCGGTCACCAGCGTCGCGCTCGCCGCCGAGACCAACGCCACCGACCCGCTGTTCTCCTCGACCATCGCCACCCCGGGCGGCGGCGACACCGGCAGCATCTTGATCAGCCCACTGATCAAGCCGGGCACCGTGTCGACGGTGGACTACAACCACTACAGCTGGTTGCGCACGATGGAGGATCTCTTCCAGGTCTCCAAGGGCGACTCGAAGACCGCGATCGCCGGTGGCGTCGGCTCCGTCTCGCTCGGCCTGGATAAGAAGGGGCATCTGGGCTTCGCGGCCCAGCCGAACCTTCGGACCTTCGGTTCGGACGTGTTCAACAATGTGCCCAAGAAGGGCTAGCGGAGCAGACCGCGCTCAGTAGGACACGCACGATGTGGCGCTAGCGAGTCAGTGCACGTGGGCCGGACCGTATGGGTTCGGCCCACGTGCACTTGTACCCCGCTGCGAAACTGGCGCTGAGAAACTGGCGTTGTCACGTCCGCCACGAGGAGTTCGCGTTGTCAGCTAAACCCGTCGTCAGCCGGCGTCGGCGATCCACGCTCGCCGTCGGGGCGGGGCTCGTCCTGGCCCTTGCGCTCGCCGCCTGCGGCTCGGCAGCCAAGACGCCCCAACACACTTCGCAGCCGCCGCTGGGTTTCCGCTCATTGCCGTCATTTCTGCCGACGAACGCCGCGCCTGTCGATCAGGTGGTCACCGCAGCACCAGGTCACCCGCAGCTAGCGGTGCAGGGCATCGCCGTCCAGGTCAACCTGCCCTCGGGACAGGTACTGGCCACCGTTACCGGGCCGCAGGTGCCACCCTTCGTGGCCCCGCCACCACCCCAGGTGACGGCGACCTTCGCCATCACGCTCACGCACGTCACGGGCACCATTCCGGTCCGACTCGGCGACTTCACCATCACCGATCAGCTCGGCCGCACCTTTCATCCAGCTCTGGTGCTGCACGAGACGCCACCATCCCCGACGCTCACCGCTGGCCACACGCTGAACCTGCAGGTCAATGCCGTGATGCCCACCGGCGAGGGGCGCCTGTACTGGTCGCCGACACCGGGTACCCCCATCGTCAGCTGGGACTTCATCGTCGAAAACGACTGACCGGGTTACCCGCGGTCCTCGGGCGGGTTGGCGTGCACCGCGCCTGAGGTGTCGCGCAACGGCTGGCCGGAGCCACCCCAGCGCAGCGCGATGATCTCCGCCGCGATGGACACCGCCGTCTCGGCCGGCGTCCGCGAGCCGATGTCCAGACCGATCGGTCCGTGGATGCGAGTCAGTTCGTCCTCGCTCAGGCCGAGTTCGCGCAGTCGCTCGGTGCGCTCCGCGTGGGTGCGTCGCGAGCCCATCGCGCCGATGTAGGCCACCGGTAGCCGCACCGCCTCGGCCAGCACCGGCACGTCGAACTTCGGGTCGTGCGTCAGCACGCAGATCACCGTGTCAGGCCCGACCTCGGTTTGCTGCAGGTAACGGTGCGGCCACTGCGTCACGACCTCGTCCGCGTCCGGGAACCGCTGCGCGGTCGCGAAGGTGGCGCGGGCGTCGCACACCGTTACCCGATAACCCAGGAATGCACCGACGCGAGCCACCGCCGCGGCGAAATCGATCGCGCCGAACACGATCATGCGGGGCCGGGGCGCGAACGAGTTGACGAATACCGGCAAGTCATCGCCGCGACGCTGCCCGTCGGTGCCGTAGTTGATCACCGCGGTGGTTCCGTGCGCCAGCAGCCCGAGCGCGTCGTCGTGCACCGCGTCGTCCAAGCGCTGCGAACCGAGCGTCCCCGTCGACGTCCCGGCCGCGACGATCAGATGGCTGCCGGCCTTGGGTCCGGACAGCACCGTCGCCACGGCCACCGGCTCGCCGGCGCGAACCTGCTCGACCACCGTGTCCAGCTCGGGAAATGTGGTCCGGTCGAGCCGTTCCACGAACAGATCGATCTGGCCGCCACACACCAGCCCGGCCGCGAACGCGCTGTCGTCACTGACGCCGTAGCGCTGCAGCTGTGGCGTCCCCGACGCGCGCACCTCGGTAGCCAGCTCGTAGGTAGCACCCTCCACGCAGCCGCCGGACACGCTGCCGGTGACGCTGCCATCGCCGGCGACGAACATCGCCGCGCCGGCGGCGCGGGGCGCGGAGCGCCAGGTGCGCACCACCGTGGCCAGGCCGACCGACTCGCCGGCGAGCCACCGCTCGTGCAACGCGTCCAGCACGTCACGCATGCTGCTTCACGCGGGCAACGATAGTCAGGCATGCCGTTGTGCGCCGGTTCTAGAGTGTCGGCGTGATCGTCGGGGTGGTGCTGGCGGCCGGGTCGGGCAGCCGAATGGGCCGGCCCAAGGGTGAACTGGTCGTCCGCGGCGTGCGCCTCGTCGACCGCGCGGTGTCGGCGCTGCACGACGGTGGCTGCGATCGGGTCATCGCGGTGGTGCGCCCAGGCGTGCAGGTGCCCTCGGCCGACGCGATCGAGAACCCGGACCCGGAACGCGGCATGCGCTCCTCGATCGAGCTGGCCATCGAGGCGGCGGCCGACGCCGACGCGGTGGCAGTGCTGCCGGCGGACATGCCCGGCGTGGGTGCGGCGGGGGTACGGGCCGTCCTCGGCGGCTGGCGGCCGGGACGAGTCGCGCTCGCGCAGTACCCCGACGGCAGCGCTCACCCGGTGGTGATGGCGCCGAACCTGTGGCACGAGGCCCTGCGGCTGGCCGGCCCGGACGAGGGAGCGCGTCGCTACCTGGCCGCGAACGAGGGCCTCGTCGACCTGGTGCCGGCCGCCGGCTATGCCTCAGACCTGGACACACCGGCCGACCTGGGGTAGTCAGGGAACTGTGACCAATCGGTCACCCGGGGTAATGCGGGTGGACTTCGTCCGGTCTAGGTTTTCTGCAGGTAACACCGGACGGGCGGGCGGGAGCAGGCCATGACGTCAGTGCGGCATGGACGACAGCGGACCACACGCACGGATGCAGCGGAGCAGGGCGGCACGCCCCGGCGGCGGTTCCTCGGCTACTTGATTGCCGGTCCGACGCTGGCGGTCGCGGCCAGCCTGGCCTCCGATCTGCTGGTCGACGGGGATCCGGCCGGTGCGGTGGTGAAGTCGCTGCCAGAGGTGTCCGACATCGAGGACCTCGGCGCGTTGCTCACCACAGCGGCCATGCCGACCGCCAGCCTGATCACGATCGTGGTCAATACCGACGGCACCGCGTCGTTCGCGCTGCCGCGTGCCGAGGTGGGCCAGGGCATCACCACCGCCGCCGCGATGCTCATCTCCGAAGAACTCGACCTGGCCGTCTCGAAGATCCACGTCACCCTCGCCGACGCCCGCCCGGAACTGCTGTTCAACCAGCTCACCGGCGGCTCCAACTCGGTGCGCTCCATCTTCCACCCGGTCCGCGTGGCCGCGGCGCTCGCCCGCGAACAGCTGATCGAGGCCGCGGCCAAGCAGTGGAAGGTGCGCAAGGCAGCCATCACGACGCATGACGGCACCGTGTCGGCGCCCGGCCACACCGCCACCTACGGTCAGCTCGCCACCGCCGCCGCGGCGACGAAGACGACCTCGGCCAGCGTGACGTTGAAGAAGTCGTCCGACTTCACCGTGATCGGCACCGCACGCAATCGCATCGACGCGCTGGCATCCGTCACCGGCACGAAGACGTTCACCATGGACCTGCAGGTCCCCAACGCGCTGCCGACCATGGTCTGCCGCCCGCCGACGATCAACGGCACGGTCGTCGTCGGTGGCCAACCTGGCCGCGGTACAGGCGATGCCGGGGGTCACCGACGTCGCGGTCGTCTCCACCGGGGTGGCGGTGCGCGCGGCGACGTTCGGCCAGTGCATCGACGCGGTGCGCGCGCTCGACGTGACCTGGGGCCCGGGCACCGAGGACGGCAAGGACGACGCGAGCGTCCTCGCCCAGCTCAAGCAGGCCGAGGTGCCGCTCGCTGGTCCCCAAGGCTGAGCAAGGGCGCGCACACCATCGACGCCGACTTCACCTTCTACTTCCGCAGCAACTCACCGCTGGAGACCAACTGCGCGATCGCCGACGTCCGCGCCGACAGCGCCGAGATCTGGTCACCGCTGAAGTCGCCGATCGTGGCGCAGGGCCACATCGCCGACCTGCTCAACCTGCCGGTCGACGCGGTGACCGTGCACGTGACGCCGGGCGGCGGCTCGTTCGGGCGCCACCTGTTCTTCGACGCCGCGATCGAGGCGGCGGAGATCTCCAAGGCGATGGGCAAGCCGGTGAAGCTGATGTGGCACCGCACCGACGACTTCCGGCACGGCCGGACGCACCCGATGGCGACGTCTCGCGATCCGCGCCACCTGGTCCGGCAAGAACGTGCTGACGTTCGAGCAGCGGCACACCAGCATCCTCACCGACTTCACGCACGGGCTGGGCGACGTGCTCACCGCGTACGGCGCCACCCTGCCGGTCGGCAAGCTTCGGCTTCTCCGAGACGGTCTTCGAGCTGACCCAGAACGTGCCCTACAACTTCGGCATCACCGACCAGATCCTCAACGAGGTGGACGGCGGCTTCCACACCGGCAGCATGCGCAACATCTACTCCCCGGACGTCACCACGGCCAAGGAGCTGATGGTCGACAAGCTGGCCGAGGCGATGGGCCAGGACCGCTACCAGTTCCGGCACACGTTCCTCAAGGACGCGCGCTCCCGCGCGGTGCTGGACAAGGCCGCGCAGGTCGGCAACTGGGGTCGCACCATGCCGGCCGGGCACCGCGCAGGGCATCGCGTTCCACCAGGAGTACATCGGTGTCGCCGCCGTGCCTGGTCGAGATCGACTGCCGCCCGGCGACGGTCAACCGGCCGATCGCAGACGGCGTCACCGGGCCGCGGGTCACCAAGGTGGTGTACGTGGTCGACGTCGGGATTGCCGATCAACCCGCGCGGGCTGGAGGCGCAGATGCTCGGCGGAATCATGGACGGCATCGCGCAGGCGCTGACCTCCAGCCTGCACTTCAGCAACGGCTTCCCGCTGGAGGGCAGCTGGGACAACTACTTCTACACCCGGCAGTGGAACGTGCCGCCGGACGTCGAGGTCGTGGTGATGCCGCCGACGACCGGCAAGCCGGGCGGCGCGGGCGAGTTCGGCGTCGGCGGCGAGCATGGCCGCGGTGGCCTGCGCATACGCAAAGGCCACCGGCACGATGCCGACCGCGTTCCCGATCAACCACGACGGACCGCTCGCGTTCACGCCGCTGCCGACCGTCCCATCCATCCCGCAGTCGCCGACCGACGGCCTGTCCAACGCGTTCTAAGGAGCTCGCATGCCAACGCAAACGTTCATCGTCAACGGCCACAGTGTCAGCGTCGACGTCGAGGACGACGTCCGGCTGCTGTGGGTGCTGCGCGACCTGCTCGGCGTCACCGGCCCGAAGTACGGCTGCGGGCTCGAGGTCTGCAGAGCGTGCACCAGCCACATCAACGGCAAGGCGTTCAACCCCTGCTCGGTGCCGGTCGGCGACATCGCAGCCGACCGACGAGATCACCACGATCGAGGGCCTGCCGGCGACCGTCGGCAAGCCCCTGCACCCGATGCAGCAGGCCTGGCTCGATTTCGACGTCGCGCAGTGCGGCTACTGCCAGCCCGGGCAGATCATGGCGGCGGTCGCGCTGGTGCACAAGGTGCAGGCGGAGGACCGCGCGATCAACGACGACGACCTGGCCGGCATCCGCAACATCTGCCGGTGCGGCACCTATCCCCGCATCCGCGAGGCCATCGTCGCCGGCGCCGCAAACATGTGATCAACTACTGGATCGTGATGCGCGGGCGCCGCTATAGCCGCGCTTACGTATCACGATCCAATAGTTGAATCGACTCGTCGCGCATCTGCCCCTTGCGGATCTTGCCGGTGACCGTCATCGGGAACTCGTCCACGATGTGGACGTAACGCGGGATCTTGTAGTGCGCGAGCTTGCCGGTGGCGAATTCGCGCAATGCCTCGGCGGTTAGCGGATCGGCGCCCTCGCGCAGCCGGACCCAGGCCATCAGTTCCTCGCCGTAGCGCTCGTCCGGCACGCCGATCACCTGGGCGTCGACCACGTCCGGATGGGTGTACAGGAATTCCTCGATCTCGCGCGGGTACACGTTCTCCCCGCCACGGATCACCATGTCCTTGATCCGGCCGACGATGTTGAGGTAGCCCTCGGCGTCCATCACCGCGAGGTCACCGGTGTGCATCCAACCGTCGCGCAATACCTCCGCGGTCTTGGCCGGCTCATCCCAATACCCCTTCATCACCGAGTAGCCGCGTGTGCACAGCTCACCCGGCGTGCCGGCGGCGACGACGAGATCGGTATCCGGGTCGACGACCTTGACCTCGACGTGCGGATGCACCCGCCCCACCGTCGAGACGCGTCGCTCGAGCTCGTCGTCCGCACCGGTCTGGGTGGACACCGGCGAGGTCTCGGTCATGCCGTAAGCGATCGTCACCTCGGCCATCTGCATCTCGCTGATCACGCGCTTCATCACCTCGACCGGGCACGGTGAACCGGCCATACAGCCGGTGCGCAGCGAGGACAGGTCGTAGTCGGCGAAGTCGGGCAGGGCCAGCTCGGCGATGAACATCGTCGGCACGCCGTAGAGCGACGTGCAGCGTTCCGCTTGCACGGCGCGCAGCGTCGCGGCCGGGTCGAACGCCGGCGCCGGGATGACCACGCACGCGCCGTGACTGGTAGCGGCGAGATTTCCCATCACCATGCCGAAGCAGTGATAGAACGGCACCGGCACGCAGATCCGGTCCGCTTCGGTGTAGCGCATCCCCTCGCCGACGAAGTAGCCGTTGTTGAGGATGTTGTGATGCGAAAGCGTGGCGCCCTTCGGAAAGCCGGTGGTGCCGGAGGTGTATTGGATGTTGATCGCATCGTCGAAGTTCAGTGACGCGCTCCGCTCGGCCAGCGCATCAGCGTGCATCGCCTCGCCGTCACTCAGCAACGCGTGCCAGCTGTCCTCGCCGATGAAGATCACATCACGCAGCGCGGGCGCGCCCGGACGCACCTCGTCGATCATGGCTCGGTAGTCGGACGTCTTGAACGCCGGCACCGCCACCAGCGTGCCGACGCCGGCCTGACGCAGCACGTAGTCCAACTCGTGCGTGCGGTACGCCGGGTTGATCGTCACCAGGATCGCGCCGACCCGAGCGGTAGCGTATTGCACCAGCAGCCATTCGGTGCAGTTCGGCGCCCAGATGCCGACGCGATCACCGCGCTGCACACCGCGGGCAAGCAGGCCGCTCGCCACCCGAGTCACCGCGTCGTCGAGCATCCGGTAGGTCAACCGGGTACCCGATCCCGCGTCGACCAGGGCCTCGCGATCACCGAATTCGGCCACCGCGCGGCGCAGATTCGCGTCGATGGTCTCGCCGAGCAGCGGCTTGCTGGCCGTTCCGCTCGCGTAGCTGGCCGTCGTCGCCGCGAAGGTGCTCACCCGCCTCACCATACGAGCCCGCGCAGCCCAACACGACGTATATCAGTCAGGGGCCGTCGAACAGTGCGCCGGCGGTGACCGGCAACTAGCAACCGCTCAGGGCGTCATCCCCACCGCTCCGCGGCCCGGACCGGTGGGGGTGACCAGCCCGTGGTCGAACGCGTACACAATGGCCGCGGCGCGATCGCGCAGCCCGAGCTTGGCGAAGATCCGTCCGACATGGCTCTTCACGGTCAGCTCGGAGATGAACAGCGATTCGGCGATCTCGGCGTTGCTCAGGCCCTGCCCGATCGCGACGAGCACGTCCTGCTCGCGGACCGTCAGCTCGGCCGGCGGTGCGCCAGCCGAACTCGGCGCCGGAGCACTGCGGTAGGTGGCCAGCACCCGTGCCGTGACCGCCGGGTCCAGCCAGCTGTCACCGGCGGCGACGGCCCGCACCGCCCGGATCAGATCCTCGGCGGGGGAGTCCTTCAACACGAACCCGGCCGCGCCCGCGCGCAGTGCGGCCGAGAGCAACTCGTCGTCGTCGAACGTGGTCAGCACCAGCACCGGCGGCTGATCCGCGACAGCGCGCAGTCGCCGCGTCGCCTCGATGCCGTCCACCGACTTCATGCGCAGGTCCATCACCACCACATCGACGTCCGCGCCGTCGAGGGCGGCAGGTACTTCCGCGCCGTCGGCGCACTCGGCCACGATGGCGAAGCCGTCGCGGCGGCGCAGGATGCGCCGCAGGCCGGAACGAACCAGCTCCTGGTCATCGACGAGCACCACGCGCGTCTCCTCGACCGGGATCACCGTGCCACCACCTTGCCGCAGGCGGTGTCGGTCGGCGCATTGCGCCGCGGGGTGTCTGCGCCGCCGCCCGCGGTGAGCTCCACCAGCCAGCAGTCGCCGTCCACGCCGGCGCGCAACTGCCCGCCGATCTGCTCGGCACGGGCGGCCATGCCAGGCAACCCGGTGCCGCCGGTGACCGAACTCGGGCGGCCATCGGGCAAGGTGTTGCGCACACTCAGGTGCAGCCGCCCGGTGGGTGTGTCGAGGTGGACGGTGGCCGTCGACGTCGGTGCGTGCTTGGCGATGTTGGCCAGGCATTCCTGCACGATTCGGAAGACGCCGAGACTGGCCGCGTCACCCGCGTCGGCGCACTCGCCCTCCTGCTCGAATCGCACGTCCAGACCGGCGGTCCGCGACTGCTCGACCAGGGTGGGCAGGTCGGCGATGCCGGGCAATGCCTGCGTCTCCGACGGACCGGAGCTGAGCACCGAAACGGTGCGCCGTAGGTCGCCCATGGCCGTACGCCCGACCCGCTCCGCCTCCACCAACGATTCGACCGCGTCCTCGACGTCGCCATGGCGTTGCAGCGCGTGCCGGGCCGCCGTCACGTGCAGCAGGTTGATGCTCAGCGAATGCCCGACCACGTCGTGCACTTCCCGGGCCAGGCGCTGCCGTTCGGCGAGGATTGCCTGCTCCTGCGCGATCGAGGTCTTGTCGCGTTCGGCGGCCAGCGCCCGCATCTGCCAACGGAGCGCGATCCCGACGTCGGCGCCGAGGATCACCCCGACCACGTAGATCGGTGCGTTCTGCAAGTGATGCAACTGGTCGGCGACGATGAGGATCGCGATGTCGAGCGCCGCGACGAGCAGGCCCAGCCACTTCTTCGAGGTGGCCGCGACCTCGCCCGCGGAGATGAGGAAGAGCAGGGGTGCGAAGTCGGGGCTCACCGGATGGGTGAGGTAGAGCGCGACCGCTGCCGCGGCGGCGAGCGCCTGGATCCACGGCGGAACCAGCCACCAGCCCCGGAATCCCCAGACGGCCAGTGGCGCGACGGTCAGTACCAGCGCGATGATCACCGCCGGCGACGAGACGGCCGCGCCGCGCTGGGCGAATGCGGCCACGGTGATTGCGATGGCGGCGAGGGTGGAGTACGCCGGGATCCACCACGGGTAGCTCAGCCCGAGCCGTGCGCAGCTGCGCTCTATGCGCTCCTGGACATGGCGCAGACCGGCAGTCACGACGTCAACTCTAGGGAGGTATTTCCGTGGCGCCATCCGGCCGCGGTCGGTCCTCGCCTCCTACCGTGGTAGTAGGCGCAAGTGCCTGCCGGAGGCCGACGCGGCGACGCGCGCCCAGGCCGTAGCGTCGTGATCACTTCGAACGGGCTGCGGCCACTGACGACAGGGGGACGGCGATGAGCTGGCAGGACGCACACCGCTACCGTGCCGCCGTGCGAACCGCGGCGGCCGACCTGAACCGCACCGACGGCGCGTTGATCTGGCGCGAGGAGTACGCCGAGGTGTTCGGCTCGCCGAACCGGCTGTGGCTCGCGCTGCGCTCGTACTGGCGGACGATGGTGCAGGCGCAGGTCGAGATGGATTACGAGCTGGACGGCACGCCGTCCGTCCAGATTCTCCAGCTGAGCACGGCGCACCCTGGGCTGGCCCGAGCGCTGGGCGTCGCGGCGGCAACCGATCCGGTGCTGACCGGCGCGGACGGCCCGGGGCCGGCGCCAGGGTCCAGGATGTGGCAGGACTGTCCGTTGGTGGGGGCGGCATGACGTCGCTGCGATCGGCGATCGTCTGGGGCACCCGGTACGGGATTTCGGGCGTGGCGCTGCGTGCCGCGGCGCGCCGTGGTGATCTGATCGCGCGTTCGGCGGTGGACCCCGCTGCGTTGGACAACCCGGCGGCGTTGTATCCGCAGCTGCGGGCGATGGGACGCCTCGGCGGCAACAAGCTGATCAGCGCCACCGCCCGGCACGACGTGGTGAACGAGGTGTTGCGCAGCGAGGCGTTCTTCGCCAACCCCGGTGGCGCGCCGACGAAGTTCCTGGACCGGATCATGACCGCGGCCATCGACCCGCGCGCGCTCGGGCCGGTGGACGTTCCGTCGCTGCTGGCGATCCAGCCGCCGCAACACGCGCGGATTCGCCGGCTGGTCACGCACGCGTTTACGCCGCGAGCGATCGCGGGCTACACCGAACGGATCCGGTCCATCGCGAACGAGCTGGCCGATCGTGCGGAGGCTCGCGGCGGTCAGTTCGACCTGATCGAGGACTACGCGTCGAAGCTGCCACTACGGGTGATCGCGGAGATCATGGGCATCCCGGAACAGATGCACGCCGATCTGCTGCAGATCGGCAACGACGCGGCGATGACGCTGGATCCGGCGTTGACCTGGCGCGACTTCCGCACCGCCGACCGGGCCATCCGCAAGGCGGCGGTGATGTTCGACGAGCACATCGCGACGTTGCGGCGCGCGCCCGGTGACGACCTGCTCAGCGAGCTGGTGCAGATCAGTGCGGACGGCGACCGGCTCAGTGACGAGGAGCTGCGGGTCAATGCGCTGTTGTTGCTCGGCGCCGGCTTCGAGACCACGGTGAACCTGATCGGTAACGCGGTCTGTTTGCTGTTCGCGCATCGAGACCAGCTCGAGGCTCTTCAGGCCGACGCGAGCGGATGGCCGAATGCCGTGGACGAGGCGCTGCGCTTCGATGCTCCGGTGCAGGTGACGGTGCGGGTGGCTGGTTCGGACACCGAGGTGGCCGGGCAGCCCGTGCCCGCCGGGCGCGCGGTGCTGCTGATGCTGGGTGCGGCGAATCGCGATCCGGACGTGTTCGCCGACCCGGACCGGTTCGACGTGACGCGTGCCGAGGCGCGCCTGCACCTGGCCTTCTCGGCCGGCATTCACTACTGCCTGGGCGCACAGCTTGCGCGGCTTGAGGCGGCGATCGCGCTACAGACGCTGTTCGAGCGGTTTCCGAGCCTGGCGCTGGGCGGCGCGCCGGTGCGCCGCAACACCCGGGTGCTGCACGGCTTCGCATCGCTGCCGGTGTGCGCCGGCGCACGCGTCCGGAACTCATAGGTTCATCTCGGATTACCTGGGAACACGGCCAGGCGGCGGCCGGTTGTCGCAGTTATGAGCCTCTCTTTCGCCGTGACCTGGGACTACCGGTGCCCATTCGCCCGCAACGCCCACGAGCATGTACTGACCGGGTTGAGTGCCGGCGCGGATTGGGACGTGACATTCCTGCCGTTCTCCCTCGGACAGGTGCACGTGGCCGAGGGCGAGCCCTCGGTGTGGGACAAGCCTGAGCAGGACGGCGGCATCGTCGCGTTGCAGGCCGGGCTGGTGGTTCATGACGAATTCCCGGCGCAGTTCGCCTCGGTGCACCGAGCGTTGTTCGCGGCACGGCACGACGATGCCCGCAAGCTCGATGACCGGAACGTCGTCCGCGACGTATTGCGGGCGAACGGGATCGACGATGCGGCCGTCTTCGAGCGGATCGACTCGGGCAGCGCGCTCGAGCAGGTGCGATCGCTGCATGAGCAGTACGCCGAGTCCCACCATGTCTGGGGGGTGCCGACGTTCATCCAGGGCGATCAGGCCGTGTTCGTCCGCCTGATGAGCCGGTCCACCACCGGCGCGGACGCGAGCGATTCGGTGCGCACCGTCGAGCGGGTCGTCGATCTCGTGTCCGGCTGGACCGATCTGAACGAGTTCAAGCACACCTCGCTGCCCCGCTGAGCCGGGCCGCGAGCCGCGCCGCTGGTGCGCGTTGCTGTGAGGCCGCAATCCGACTCACAGCGTTCTGAAAGCAAACGCTGGGTTTCGTCACGGATTATGGGTGGACGGACCGGGGAGGCCCAGTGAGCACCAGCGTGACGCCGCAGCGTGCTGCGCCGATCGGGCCTGCGCTTGCGCCCGGCTTCACGCCCGGCCTCGTGCTCGCCGCGATCGGCGTCGGCGGCTGTGCAGTCATTGCGCTGTGGTGGCAGGACACCTTCTTCGTGCACGGCCTGGGTGACTGGCTGACCAATGCCGGTCGCATCACCGGCCTGCTCGCCGGCTACGCCGTGGTCGTGCTGCTGGCGCTGATGGCTCGGGTGCCGGCGTTGGAACGCGGTGTCGGCACTGATCGCCTCGCCCGCTGGCATGCGATGGGGGGCCGCTACACCGTCAGCCTCGCGGTCGCGCACACGGTCTTGATCATCTGGGGCTACGCGGTCACCGGGCACACCAACGTCGTGCACGAGACCGCCACGCAGCTGACCACCTACCCGGACGTGCTGATGGCGACCGTGGCGCTCGGACTTCTCGTCGCCGTCGGCGTCGCCTCCGCGCGCGCCGCGCGCCGTCGGCTGCGCTACGAGACGTGGCACTTCATTCACCTCTATACCTATGTGGCGATCGCGCTGGCGTTCGCCCACCAGTTCGCCACCGGCGCCGACTTCGTCAACAACACCAAGGCCAGGGTGCTGTGGTCGGCGATGTACATCGCGGTCGCGGCGTTGTTGGTGTGGTACCGGGTGTGCGTCCCGGTGCGTGACGCGCTCTGGCATCGGCTGCGGGTGGTCAACGTCGTGCGCGAGTCCGCCGACATCGTCTCGATCTGGATCGGCGGGCGCGATCTGCCGTCGCTGCGCGCCGAGCCGGGACAGTTCTTCCGCTGGCGGTTTCTCACCCGCGAGCTGTGGTGGGCCGCGAATCCGTACTCGCTGTCCGCCGCGCCGCGGCACGACCTGCTGCGCATCACGGTGAAGGCTTCGGGCGCGCACAGCGCGGCCCTGTTCGGTCTGCAACCCGGTACGCGCGTCTTCGCCGAAGGCCCGTACGGCGGGTTTATCGCGGCGCGCCGCCGGCGCCGGCGCGTGTTGATGATCGCCGGCGGGGTAGGGATCACTCCGCTGCGCGCGCTGTTCGAGTCGATCCCTGCCGATGCGGGCGAGCTGACCTTGCTCTACCGGACCGCGACACCGGACGACGTCGTGCTCCGGCACGAGCTGGACGGCATTGCCCGGTACCGCGGTGCACAGGTGCATTACCTCGTCGGGCCGCCGCGGCCGGGGCCGAATGATCACCTTTCGCCGCAGCGGCTGCGACACCTCGTCCCGGACGTGGCCGAGCGCGACGTGTTCCTGTGCGGACCCGAGCTGATGATGGCCGCTGCGGAGCGCTCATTGCGGCAGTTGGGCGTACCCGCCAGACATATCCATCACGAATCGTTCGTGTTCTAGGCAGGGGAGTCGAGTGAAGCGGGTCATTCTTTCCGTTGTCGGCACGGTGGCCGGCCTGGTCGCTCTGTTGAGCTTCAAGGCACAGGGTCATCCGTTGCCCACGGCTGGCCCGTTGCCGTCGGCGGGGTTACCGGCGCCGAGTCCCACGCCGGCGCCGTCCAACTCCGCCGGGTCGGGAGCCACCTCGGGTCCGGGTTCGCAATCAGCGGCAAAGGGTTCCGGCGGCACCTCGGCGGCATCCGCAGCGCGCACCGTCATGGGCAATGCGGTCGAGACGCAGTACGGCATCGTCCAGGTCCAGGTCACCGTCACCGGCACGCACATCGACAACGTCTCGTTCGTCCAGTTGCAAGCTTTCGACGGCCGGTCGCAGCAGATCAACAGTCAGGCCGCGCCGATCCTGTTGCAAGAAACGGTGGCTGCGCAGAGCGCACACATCGACTCGGTCTCCGGCGCGACGTTCACCAGCGACGGGTACGTGCAGTCCCTGCAGAGCGCGCTGGATCAGGTGGGCATCCGATGAGGCCCGGCGCAACCCCGCACCGGCGCGTCGTCGCGTGCATGGGCACGGTGTTCTCCTTCGACGTCCGGGCGCCGGGGGTGGACTCCGCGGCACTGGACGAGGCGATCGGCTGGTTGCACTGGGTGGACGCGACCTTCTCCACCTACTCGCCGCAGAGCGAGATCAGCCGGCTGGCGCGTCGCGAATGTGCCGTCACCGACTGCGCGCCGGAGGTAGCGCAGGTGCTGGCCGAGTGTGCGCGGCTGCACGCGGCGACTGACGGGTACTTCACCGACACCCCGTTCGGGACGCTGGATCCGTCCGGCTACGTAAAGGGCTGGGCGATCGAGCGGGTCAGCGACATGCTGCGCGCCGCCGGCTCGGTGAACCATTGCGTCAACGGCGGCGGCGACGTGCAGTGTGTAGGAGTTGCGGCGGCGGCCGGCCATGGCACATCGGGATAGCCGACCCACTGCGGCGCGGGCACTACGCCGCGGTGGTGGCGGGGACGAACGCGGCTGATCTTGCCGTGGCCACCTCGGGCAGCACAGAGCGTGGCGCGCATATCGCCGGTCCGGACGGGCGGCCCGCGGCTGGCGCGTTCGCCAGCATCACCGTGGTGGGACCCAGCCTGGCGTTCGCCGACGCGTTCGCCACCGCGGCGTACGCGATGGGCCGGCGGGCGGGGGATTGGCTCGAGGCCCTCGACGGCTATGACGGGTACGCGGTGCTCCCGAACGGCCGGACCTGGGCCACGGGTCGGCTGGCCGCCGAGGGTTCCGGGGCGCCGCGAGCCGCGTAGCCGTACTGCAGGTTGTCAACTTTCAGTCATTCCGCTGTACACCGTCGCCGTTGGCATTCAATCGTTCGAAAGCTGACGTTGAACGTTGACGAACGGATCTTGGACATGCCGAACACCCATCTGACCAAGCAGGTCACCCCGTTCATGCTGCTGAAGAACTACGTGTTCCGCCACGTCGCTCCTCGCGTGGATTGGAACCTCGTCAAGTCAAAGGCTCAGCAGACCGGGGTGGATACCGCCAAGTTCAACAAGAATCTGGGACCGGAACTGGACAAGCTCGTCAGGTCGCTCATGGCCGCCAAGGCGGTCCTGGCGCGGCCGGGCGGCCAGGTGGACGCGGGGCAGAAGAAGACGATGGAGGCGCAGTACCAGCGGGTCGACAACATCATCGAGGCCTATAAGGCGATCATCAAGGCCGAGAAACACCAGCCTGACACGACCGCTGCTCAGCGCGACGCTCTTGAGTCCATGAAGGGCCATCTCGAGTGGGTCAGCGACGAGTACGGGCGACTCCTGGCCGTCCGAACCCAATGATCGACCCCGACTGTCAATAGCCCGACAGGGCGCCGGATGACGGCTGCCCGCCGGCGTCCGGTTCTCCGGTCCGGCTCGATGCCGAACCTGGTGGGGTTGTGCGGGTGCTCGCCGACCATGCGCAAGTGAGCGTGGCCGCCGCCGTGTACGTCACGGTTTGAGCGAGCCCGGCCCGCGTGCCGGCGAATCATGTGTCCGCTGCCCGACAGCCTGGTCCGCTGCCCGACAGGGAAACGAATGGTGGCGCGATTGCGCCCGTCGGTCTCGTGACGTCGCGTGTGCTGCGGGGGCGTTTCCGACCTTGATGGCGTACGGCGCATGGTCCATAGGTCGTAGCCAGGTGGAGTCTTCGGGGCGATGTTTTGCGCTTTGGCACCGAAAAGGGTGTCCTCATGGCCTACACGTTGCTCCGTACCGAACATCCTGCGTACATCTATCGGCTCGCCCATCGCTCGCTGGCATCGCTGCACGATGTGGTGGCCGAAGCTCGCCCCGCCGTGCAACTCGTGTTCATGCTGCGAGCCGCCGCCTGCGCCGGTCTGCTCCGGCATCCGAGCCCCAAGTCGTTGATCGGCGTAAGCGGCTGGCTTCTGCTCGCAGTGGCTGCGTACGCCTTCAATGGCGTCACCGACGTCACTACCGACACCGCGAACGGCTCATCGCGCCCGATCGCATCAGGACGGTTACGCGTCGACGTCGCGCGCTGCTGGTGCCTCGCCCTGGTTGCGACCGGCCTGGTCATGTGCGAGCTTGCGAGCCGGGCTGAGGTCGTCGCCGGGTTCGCGGCGCTAGCCCTGGGCTGGGCGTATTCGACCGGGCCCGCGCTGAAGGAGAGCCCGGTGGCGGCGGCCTTCGTCATCGGTACGAGCGCGGGGCTGTCGTATTTCGCCGGAGCAGCGGCGGCCGGAACGGTCACTACGCGCACACTCTGCGTGCCGATGTCGATCGCGCTATGGGTGGCTTTGTGCTGTGCCGCCAAGGACTTCTCAGATGTGGACGGTGATCGACTCGCCGGCCGGCGCACCTGGCCAGTACTACTAGGGCACCGCGCGGCGGCCAAGCTGCTCGCACTACTTTCTGTCGTCGGAGCCTCGTTGGTAGCCGGGTTTGCGCTGTGGGCCCGCTGCGACGTGATACCTGCGATCGGGCTGTCGATCGGTTCGGCGCTGTTCGCGGTTACGGTGTTGAGCACCGCGGCGAGCGGCGAACGTCGCATTCGGAGGCATTGCTACCGAGTCTTTCTCAGCACCCAGTACCTTACGAACGCCATGCTGTTGGTAACCGTCTCGTGAGGACCATGACTGACGACGATCCGAGTGATGTCGGGACATCCCAGCGGTGGTTGGCTGAACGGGCGGCGATGCGAGGGCGATATTTCGCAGCATTGCACGAGATCGGTAGTTCCCTCGTCGCGAACGCAGACGTAGCCGCCGAACTCGAGTACCAGTTCGACAGCGTTGCGGACGCGGCGGCCGTTGCCGCGCGAATAATTCCTGAGGCGCCCGCGGCTGCGGATCCGAGCGAGATGATCGGCCGAAGCCGAGCGGCCGCAGGTATCCATCCGACCCAGTCGCTGCAGGCAGCGGTACTCATCTTCGACGCGGCGCTGCCGGCGCTCGCCGAACTCCTTGCCGAACGAGGTGAACCCACCGCAGAAATCACCGCGGCACGCCTGCTCAACGCAGTAATCCTCAACAGGATGGGCTCAGCCTCCCGTGCGTACGGCGACTACTTGCTCGACAAGGCGCACGGTTCGAATCGGGACGAGCGGCGCTGGCTGTCGCGCGAGCTGCACGATGTCGCGGCCCCGTCGGTGGCGGTAGCGCTGCAGAAGCTCGAGCTGTACGAGCTATATCGCGACACGGACGCGGCTCGCGCCGAGGTGAAGTTGCGGGAGATGCGGGAGTCGCTGCTCAGTGCGGTGCAGATCATTCGCAGCCTGTCTGCGCAGATGCGGGACACGGTGGCACGGCACGGGCTGGCCACCGCGATCGGCCGCCTGCTCGACGACGTCCCCGAGCCGATCCACACCGACCTGACGATTCATGGCGATCTGGAACAGGTCTCGCTGGCCTATCGCGAGGAGTTCTTTCTCATCGCCCGCGAGTCGGTGCGCAACGCGGTGTCGCACGCCGAGCCGGCGCGCATCGAGGTGCACATCGTCGTGACGCACAGCGAGCTGCGTGCCCGCATCGTCAACGACGGCAACCATTTCGACGTCGATGCCGTGCTCGATGCCGACCGGCATGTCGGTCTCGACTCGATGCGAGAACGGGCGGCGCTGCTCGGTGCAAACTTGACGATCGCGAGTTCGGCGGCGGCGGGCACCGTCATTTCGATCGTCATACCGCTGGCCGGTCCGACGTCCGCCAACTGGCCGAGGAATGCGTGATGACAACCAAAATCATCGTCGTCGATGACCACCACCTGTTCCGTGCCGGCGTTGTCGAGATGTTGACCACCGTGCCGGACTTCGAGGTCGTCGCGGAAGGCGGGTCGGGCGTGGAGGCGATCACCCTCGCGCACGAGCGGCAGCCGGACGTCGCGGTGCTCGACTTGGAAATGCCCGGACCCGGCGTGAAGGTGATGGTGCGCCGGGTCCTGGACGCGAGCCCGGGCACCAGGATCGTGATCCTGACCATGCACGACGACCCGAACGTGGTCCGGGACCTGCTCGACGCCGGCGCTTCCGGCTATCTGCTCAAGACGGCCGGGCGCAGCGAGCTGATCGCCGCGATCAAGTCCGCGAGCGGGACCGAGGAGTCAGTGCTGCTCGCCGTGTCGAGACGGACGGCGCTGAGCCTGACCCGGCCGGAGTCGGTGGAGTCGGAGCTGCTCACCCGGCGGGAACTCGAGGTCGTTTCCCTGCTGACCAAGGGGCGCAGCAATCGGGAGATCGCCGCCGCGCTGTTCATCAGTGGCGGCACGGTGAAGCGCCACCTCACCAACATCTACGCCAAGCTCGGCGTTCGGTCACGGCTCGAGGCCGCCGAGAAGGTGCGCGAACTCGGCATCGTGCACCGGGCCGCGGTGGTGGAGAGCGGATCGGCAGTGTTGAGCTGACTGTCTGGCGGTACGTCTGACATACGACGGCAGCTTGTTGCCAGGCAGCAAGCTGCTCGCTCGTGCCGCGTCGCAGAGCGCGATCTGGTGACGTCTCAGGGGGGTGAGACGTCAGCAAAGCGACAAACTCGGTCTGTCGGCGGTATTGCGCGTATCCACCTTCCGGTGGCTGCTCGTCGCCTCCTTCCAGTCCGCGATCGGTGACCAGGTGGCCAGGGTCGCGGTGACGGTCCTGGTGTTCAGCCGGACCCATTCCGCGGTCGTGACATCCGTCTTCTACGCCCTGAGCTTCGTGCCGGCCGTCGCCGGGGGCGTGCTGCTCGGTCCGATCGGCGATCGTGTGCCGCGCAAGGTTGCCCTCGTCGGTGCCGACCTCGCCCGCACCGTGCTGGTCACCGCGATGGCGTTGGGCCGGCCGCCGCTGGTCGTGCTCGGCTCGATGCTCGTCGTGTCCGTCCTGCTCGGCTCGGTGTACCGGGCGACCGAACCGGCGCTGGTGGCGGATCTGTTCGGGCCGGTGCAGCGACGCGCCGCATCCACAGTGCGGTCGTCCATGGCGCAGATCGCCAACGTGGTCGGATTCGGCGCCGGTGGCGCCATCGTTGCGGTGGTCGGTGCGCGGGGCGGCCTGTTGGTCGACGCCGCGTCGTTCGCGGTTTCGGCCGTGCTGCTCCAGTTCGGGCTCACGGCTCGTGGCGAACTGGGCGACGGACCGAGCGACGGCGCGCAGGACCGCGCGGACCGCGAGGACCCCGAGAAAAAAGCGGGGCGGCCGGTGGCGGGGCGTCTCGGCATTCGCGCCATCGCGGAGGTGTTCGGCTCGCCGCAACGCCGCGAAGTGCTGGCGCTGTCCTGGCTGATGGGTTTCTGGATCGTGCCGGAGGGTCTGGCGGCGCCGTATGCGGCGCACCATTCCACGTCCTCGGTACAGATCGGGCTGCTGCTCGCCGCGCCGGCCGCGGGTGCCACGCTCGGCGTCTTCCTGATCATGGGCGTGATCCCGCCGGTGCGGCGTCACGCTGCGGCCCGGGCGATGGCGGTGGGTACCGGTCTGCCGCTCATTGCCTGCGTGGGTTACCCGGACGCGCGGCTGGCCATGGCGCTGTGGTTCGTGTCCGGAATCGGCACTGCATATCAGGTGCAGTTGTGGAACGAGTTCGTGGACGACGTGCCGGCTGATCGCCGGGCCGCCGCACTCGGTGTGGCCGGTGGTGGGCTGACCGCGGTGCAAGGGATTGGCGCGGTGGCGGGTGGCGCCATCGCCAGCCTGTCTTCACCCGCGGTGAGTGTTGCGGTGGCCGGCGCCGTCGGCAGCGTGCTTGCGCTGCTGGCCATCTGGCGCCGGCTCACCCGCATCTCGTCAGATCACAGTTCCCATGCCATCGCGATCATTTGCAATCACCCCCAAACATCGGTCGGAACTCGCATTAGCGAGGGCCCACCAATAACCGCCCTGCTCGTGGAGAACTCTTGTTAAGACCCGGGAACAAAAGCGGACAAATGTCGGAAATGCGACAGTTGGAGGTACGTGGCAGTGGACGAGAAAGCAGCAGCTAGCGGATTCACGAGCGCCAAGCGATGGGCCTTCGCGGCTGATTTATGCCGCCGTTCTCGTCGCGGGTTGCGTGCTGCCAATACTGACGATTCGTTCGCACGTCGGATGGACAGCCGGGGCCTTGTGGCGCGCGATCATGCTGGCATCGTTGGCCGTGACGTATTCGTTCGTCGTTCGATCGCCCGAAAACGTCCGTCGAGCCTTGGCGAAGCGCTGCCTGCCCGAATTCTTCAGGGCATCTGGGTTGGTGCGGCATGTTGCTGTCTTCCGGCGGGTTTGGTGCTGGTCGTGGCAATTGCCGCCTACGGATCGAATGGGCTCAGCGACGAAAGGGCGCCGCGCTCGGGGGATCGGCACAGGTATCGGTATCTGTACACGGCCGCCGCCATGAACCTCGCTGCACAACTCTCGCTCCTGGTTACTGGCTCATCCGGCGCGACGGTTGCGCGTCGGGAATGCGCTCATCGCCGACTACTTCGATCTCGGCTTCGATCCTGCTGGCCGCCGCGCTGATCGGCGACGGACCGGCTGTGCGAGCGCGGTTGCGGGTCGTCTTTGCGCCCAGCACCCAGCTGGCGAACCTGGTGGCCGTCTGCATCGGCATGGGGCCGCGCTCGCGGCGACCATTCCGTCGGGCGGGATCGTGGTCACCGTGATCAGCCTGCCGTTGCTCGTAGTCGTGCAGCAGATCTCGATGAAGATCCAGCTCGGTCAAGACGAGATGCGAGACAAGTTCACCGGGGTGCTGCGTGCCGAGCCCTGGCTCACCTTCGGCACGGAAATGGGCACCTTCCCCGCACCCGTCTTCTACGTCGCCATGGGCGCCGAGCACGCCGGCGACGCCGTCGCCTGGCTGGCGGCGATTGCGGCCATCCGGACCAAATTGCTCGGCCGCCCGCTGGTGGGGATGTACGCCGACGGGCTTGCGGCGGTCGACCCGTACCTCGAGCCGTTCGCCGCCGGGCCGGTGATGGCGATACTGGAGCAGGAGCTGGCCAGCTACGGGGTGCGTGCGATCGTGGAGAAGTCGGTGGCCGTCAATGGGCCGGATCTCCGAGACGCTATTGACGACGCTGTTCGTGTTGCCCGTCGCCGGGCGCCGGACTTTGGCTCGGCCCGTCGTCCTTGACGTCGTGCGGCGTGACGTCGTCCGGCTTTACTCCGTCGCGCTTGACCTCATCTGGCGCCTTCGCGCTCAGCCCGGTGAAGTAGTCACGCACCCGATCGGCGACGGAGTCAAGGACAGCGGCCAGCTGCGGCTGGCCGAGCTGACCGCGCAGCGCGGGGGAGGCCTCCTCCAGCTTGCGGATGACGTCGTTCGCGACGTAGACCTCGACCTCGGTCACGGTGTCGATCGAGGTGAACGTCGGCAGCTCACAGGCCTGCGCACGGTTCGCCGCAAGTAGCTCCTCGGCGATCCGAGCCACGAGCTCGCGCACCATGTCTTGCTGGCTGGGAGTCAGCCCGGACGGCGTCTGTTCGGCCAGCTCGACCAGGTCGGATTTGTCGATCAACAGTGTCGCCGTGGGCACACCTAGGGTGCGCGCGATCGCTTGCACGATCGACGGGTCGGGATTCGACCTGGCGCCGGCCCGCAGGCTGGCGAAGTACGAGTAGGACAACGTGCTGCCACCGGCGTTCACGGCATCGACGAGTTCTCTGGTCGTCCAGCGTTGACCGTTGTCGGGCCGCATGGTGGTGGCAAGCACCCGCGTGAGCCGGTGGGAGAACGTACTCACCGCGTGTGCCTCCGTGCGTGCGTCGAACAGTGCTCAGGAGGCTACCAAATTCCGGACGAATAACACGGAATTGGAAATATTCTGACAAAAGCTTTGAGTACGAAAAATCGTACCTTCAGTATGAAGGCAATGCCGCGGCAAGATCACGGCCTATTTGGATCGCTGCTCAGTTTGGACCGCTGCTCAGTTTGGATCGCTGTCAGTTTGGACCACGGCCCGTTACGCAGCTGCGAACCCTCGGAGGAACGAACGCCCCGCCTCACCCCGGTGGGGGTTGAGGCGAGGCGGGGCGCTCGAGATTCGGCCCCTGACCTGACCGATGCGCCTCGACCCGAGGGCTTCAGCGCCGAATCATTATGGAGTCCGTCAGTGCGCCGGAGCTATCAATCTGCCGACATATCGCTGGGATTTGCCCTCATAGGTGGGGCTGACCACATAAGTGAGGCGGGCGCTCGAAACCCCTACGACCCGAGCGCCCGCCTGGTACCGGCCACGTACACGCGCCTGCCGCGCACCGGTAGGCGAGGCGACTTGACGATCCCCGTGGGGGCCTCGGGGACCGGTGTCTACCTCGCGAATGACGCTAGCCGGGCCGGTGGCGAGGGCCGGTGAACCGTCGCGGATTTGACTCACTGGCCCCAGCCGTACCCCGTGTTGGCCGTCAATGGCCCGAATGGGTCATCAAATCGTCGTAATGGATGACGCCTGACCACGTCCTAAGGGCGGAGGTGGCGGGCTATGAGTCATACCCCTACTACGACCCGAAGGTCGAGCAGTCGAAGCGTCGGTCGCTGCGCGATGGGAAATCGCGCGCACCAAGGCGTGGACGAAGCGCACTTCGGAGCGGTCCCGGAGTTCCAGGACGCGTCGGCCGGCCAGCTCGCGGAACTCGCGGCGGCGTCCCACTACCAGTCCGTGGGCAGTGGGCAGACGCTGTATCAGCCGGGCGATCCGGCCCGGTACATCTACCTGCCCGTGGACGGCTACTACAAGGTGGAGTACCCGCTGTCGACCGGTACGTCCTGGCTGTACGTGCACGCCGGCGGCACCGGCGTGCTGGGCTGGCGGGACGTAGTCTCCGGCGCCGCGCGGATCGCCCGGGTCACCGCGATGGAGCCGAGCCGGTTCGTCGCCGTGCCGGCAGCGCAGTTCCGTCGCTACCTGGTGCAGACCCCGGCGGCCGTGCATCGGCTGATCCGCCTCAATGCCCGCTCGCTGCGCGAACAGCTCGACAGCGCCACCGACCTGGGCACCGCGGACCTGCGCCGCAGGCTCGCCCGGTACCTCACCTTGCTACCGACCCGGCAGGGTTACCTGAGCCTGCCCCTGTCCCGTTCCGAACTGGCCAGCTGCGTCGGTTCCAGCCGGCAGAGCGTCAGCCAGGTACTGGCCGACTTCCGGCGCCGCGGCTGGATCGAACCGGACGGGCGAGAGGGCTGGCACGTGCCCGACCCGGCAGCGCTGCAACGGCTGGCGCAGGGCTCGCGCAGCAGCGCGCCTGCCGGAGCGCCGGCAACGGTCGAGGGCGGTCGCCGGGCCACGGTGGAGATGTTCCGCGGGGACGGTGTGCTCGGCTCCCTCGATGAGGAGACGTTGACAGCTCTGGCCGACGTGTCCCGCGTCGTGGAAATCCGTCCGGGACGGCGGCTCACGGTGCAGGGCGCTCAGGCCGAGGTGGTCTGGACGGTGCTCTCCGGTCAGCTCCGGCGCGAGCTCAACGGTGACCACGACACCCGCCTCCTGCTCGACGCGAACGGCCCGCGGCTCATCGGCGCGCATCATGCATTCGTCGACGAGCCATGGTTCTGCACCACCACGGCGACCACGTCGGTGCGCGCCTGCGCGATCCCGCTGGACGCGTTCCGTGCGGTTGCGCAGCGCATTCCGGCGGTAGCGCGGCTGGTGCTCACGCATCTGGCGTCCGAAATGGCCGAGCTGGTCGGGGCGACGGCCGAGCTTGCGTGCCTGACGCCTTCGGTGCGTCTGGCGCGGCACCTGCTGGCCATCGTCGATGGGGAGCGCCGAATCCGGCTGGTGGGCAACCAGCGCGACCTCGGCGATTTGCTCGCGGTCAGCCGGCAGACGGTCAACTACCTGATCGGCAACCTGGTCGATGAAGGCATCCTGGTTCGGGTGCCGGGCCGCAACCAGTTCGTCCTGACCGACCCGGACCGGTTGGCGGAACGTGCGGCCGCCGGTTCCAGCCGGCTGGAGCTGGCCGGGCCCGACTCCCTCGCGGCCGGTGCTTCGGACGCCGCCTGAGGCTTCAGCGTGACGGTGCCTAACATGCAATGAAGTGACGCCGCCGGAGCTAACGCTGGCGCGAACGGGGTCAGGGAACGACACAAGTGGGCGCCGATCTTGGCCAGCTGCTACATGGTTTCGCAGACGCCGATTAGCGAGATGCACAGCCCTTCGCCGTCCCACCCCTGTAGGCGGCGCCGCTGCATTCCCACAGCATGCCCGACCGCGCGACGAGCGATCGGCGATCACTTGCCCTACCTGCGTCGCCGGCGGATCGCGTCGCTGCCCATTGCGGCAAGGCTGGCGAGATAGTCCCGAACAGCGGTGGGCATATCGACGTGGGTTCGGATCACCCGCAGTAGATCAGCTAAACGCGGCGGGGGCTGGCGAACGGTCGAGGACTTCTCGACGATCGCTGAGTTCGGGGCTGAGGCGAAAACGACGAGCGTGCGTCGGCCCTCTAGCGCGGCGGATGGGGCAAGGATCCCATCGAAGCCGGCGAGCAGTGTTGAGGCAGCCAACCGCTGGCTGATGGTGTAGTCATCACCGACCAGGTCTGCCACGGACAAGTCGAGGACGGCCAGGATGCCGGGGTTTGTGGTCCAAAACGCGAAGGCCTTGGACCTTGACACGGCCAACGTGTCGACGAATCTCGAAAGGGTCGACACCGTCGTCGAGGAAGTGACGCATCAGCTCCGACCAGGCTGCCTGCTCCTGATCGGAGGCGTACCAGACGCCTGGGCCGCCGACCCTGTGATAACGACCATCAGAGACCGCCGGGTCGGCGAAACTTGTCAGTGGCCGCCCAGAGGTGCCCTGGTGCCAGAATTGGCCGCTCAGATCTCGTGCCGCTATCGCGGCCAGGCGACGATCGAGGTCGGCGATCAGACGTAGGACCCGTCGACGAACGCCTGCGCCGCACGCCGTACGTCCGCACTGCGTCCAGCTGCCAGCGCCTCGATCGGTCGTTCGCCGGCGAGCAGACGGTTACGTGCATGCAGCCACTGGCCCACCCCACGCGGCGTCAAAGAGTCGGACAGCAACAGCACAAGATCACGCAGGTCCGCCAGCTTGTCGTAGCGTTGTGGTCGCGCAGCCGAGACCCGCCATGCTCGTACGGCCCGGTCGGTCACGCCGGCGACCGAGCCGACGTCGGCCTGCGTGACGCCATAGGGCTTGAGTGCCTGAACGATCTCCGGGGCCTCGACGGCCCGCCCCAGTACGGCGGTCATGAGAACACTGTACTTCCCATAAAACTACCGGTGCAACGTCCGCCATTACTTCCGGCGCCCACTTCGACGATCGGTTCGGATCGAAGGGGCCACCCGATCCCAGCGCGTTGCCGTTGCCCGACGTGGCAATGAACCAGTTGTTGGCGACCCGTTGGGATCGCGGCGGGATCGTGGCGCTGCCTCCTCGCCGGGTGGTGGCGAGGAGGCAGCTGGGTGGTTCGGGTCGGGGGCTGGGTGGCCGCCGGTGTTTTGGGCGGGGTGGCTACGAGTGCTTCGGGCGGCGTCGGACCGCGAGGTAGCCGAGTGCGGTGCCGGTGGCGATCAGTGCGGTGCCGAGCAGGATCAGTGCCGCGTCCGGGCCGTGTGGTGTCTTCGGGCCGCCGGTGTTGATGGCGATGCCTTCGGCGCCGTTCGCGCCGCCGGTTGCGACGCCTTCGGCTCCGTTTCCGCCGCTTGCGCCAGCTCCGCCGGCGCCGCCACCGGCACCCCCGCCGCCGGTTGTGCCGCCACCCGCTCCGCCGCCGCCGGTCGTGCCGCCGCCGCCCGAGCTAGTCGTCGGACCGCCGCCGCCGCCGGTGGTGGTGCCGCTGCTGGTGGAGGTGGTGGGCGTGACGGTCTGGGTGACTGTTGCGGTTGCGGTCGTGGTCGCGGTGGTGGTTGCCGTGTTGGTGACGGTGTTCGTCACCGTGGTGGGCACGGTTGCGGTCACGGTGGTGGGCACCGTTTGCGTGACCGTCGCCGTGCTGGTGGTCGGGACCGTGGCGGTGACGGTCTCGGTGGTGGTGGTCGGCACTGTTGCCGTGATCGTGGTCGGCACCGTGTTGGTGACGGTCGCGGTCGTGGTGGTGGTCGCGGTGGTCGTCTCGGTCGCGGTCACGGTGGTGACCGGTGTCGAGGGTGGTGTCTGTTGCGGCAGCACGACCCCGGCGTCGATGGTGTGGTTCACCGTGCCGGGGGTCGCTGGCGCTGTCACCGCAGCGAAGCCATCGGTCAACGTGCCGGTTGTCGGTGGCGTCACGTTCGAGTCCAGCACGGGACTGCCTTGCAGCGCCGCGGTGAACACCAGCTCGCTGGCCGGTACTCCGTTAAACGGTGATGGCAGCACGCTGGTATCAGCGGTGGAGACGTCGAACTCGACGGTGTAGTCGTGGCCGGTGATCAGCTGATAGGCCGCCCCGGCACCACCGAAGTAGTACTCGCCATTGCCGTCGGTCGTCGTAGTAGCGACGACGGGGCCGGTGCTACCGCCGTCGTGCAGCTTCACCGTCACCCCAGGCAGCGACGGCTCTCCGGCATTTTGGATTCCGTTCTTATCGGTGTCGTACCAGACCCGATTACCGATCTGCACCGGCGCATTGTCGGCCAGCACCGCGATGGCGCCGAGCCCGTTCGCCTTGCCGAAGCCGTTACTGGCGGGGACGACCTCCAGGCTTCGGCTGGTCGCGTCCGCCGCGCTCAGCCCAGGACCAACCGATCCGTCGGTGCTGAAGAAGCCGAGGCCGTCGCTGAAGGTGACTGAGTCCGGATCCAGGTAGGTCGAGGTGATCTGCCCGAGCTGCGGCGACACCACGACCGAGCCCTGCGCCGCCTCTTGCTGCGGGGTGATCGCCGGCGAGCATTCGGTCGGGTAAAACTCCAACACGGTGGCCGGCTCGGCGCAGCTGTTGGAAGCGGCGCCGGCCAGACCGTTGTTGTGGCTCGGGCACCCGGTGCTTCCATCCCACACGAACCCGCCGCTGCCGTTGCTGCACGCCCGGAGCAGGTCGCCGCCGGTGGAACCGGTGCGCTGAACACCGGTCGAGGTGAACGCATTGTTGCCCGTCTGGTCGCCGGTGCGGTCGCGGAAGCCCAGGACGATCGAGCCGTCGCTGTCGAAGGCGAAGCTCGCCAGTTCCGGTTGCGGACGTGTCACCAGGGTGCCGCTGCTGCGGTTGAAACTGGAGTCGGCGTAGGTGCTGATCCACGAGTTCCAGTGCGTGTCGATGTCGTCGTTGCGGTTGGTCGCGGAGTCGGAGTTCGATGCGTGACCGCGCAGGTCGCTCAGGCCATGGCTCAACACGGTGCTGAAGGTCGAACCGTTGTAGCTGTAGAGCACCGCCTGCAAATCGTCCCGGCTCCCGCTGGTGGACGCGTCGCAGGTACCACCGACATACGGGGTGCCGTTGTGCACCGCAACCCCCATCGGCCGCCAAGCACCACCGCTGCAACCCGGATCGGGTATGGCGACCGACGTTTGCGCGCTCGGATTGCTGATCGGGAATGAGACCAGCGTCTTCGCCCCGAGATTCACCACGTACAACGTCGAGTTGTCGTCGGAGATCGCCATGCCGCCGAGCGACTCTGTGCCCGGGACGCTGAAGAACGCGCTGTCCGCGCTCACGTTTGTGTTGTGCGCCGTGGGGGTGTTTGACCCACCCGGCCCCACGTTCGCAACGGTGGCGAGCTGGGCGGTCGATGTCGGATGACCGGTGGCGTCCAACTGGGTCACGTAGATCGCGCCTGCCCCGCCGGGACCGTACGGTGCGTACACCTTGGCGAACGCGGCGGTGAACACCCGGTTCGTGGTTCGGTCGTATGCCGCCCCGAACGTGTTTCCGATGGCCACCTGGTTGGCGAGAAGGACTGGGCTGTTCGCCACCGCATTGGGCTCCGATAACAATGCGGTGGTGCTCGTGCCGAGGCCGGAGTTATTGGCCGCCCAGGACGAGTCCACCGGCACCACGACGCGCGCGTCGGTCTGGATGTAGTCGGCGGGGTCCCACAGGCCGATGTGCAGGGTGATGTTGGTGCCGCTGCTGGGGTTGACGAAGCTGGTGAAGCTGGAGAAGTGGTTGGGGTTGGTGTTGTTGGCGGCGGGTGCGGCTTGCAGGTAGCTCAGTGAGCTGGGCAGTGGTTGCACCTGCACTCGGTACGGCGCCGGGTCCGCCAGGGTGGCGGATGGAGCGAAGGTGACGGTGCCGGTGGCGTCGGTAGTGCCGGTCAGGGTGTTGGCGCCGTCGGTCATCGTGATGGTGATGCCAGCCACGTCGGGGTCGGTGGTGCGGTAGAGGCCGTCGCCGGAGAAGTCGCGCGCGACGACGACGGTCACACTGCCGTCGGTGGTGGCGGCGTTGGCGACGGTGCCGGCGCTGACCACGGCGAAGCCGAGCACGACGAAGCCGGCGGCGATCAAAGCGCCGGCGAACTTCGACGGTGAACGCCAACGAGCACTCACTCGATGCGAACCGACCAGACGACGGAAGACCACGGTCAACCCACCCCACCCCTCGACCAATCGGCGACCGTGACCGGCACCGAGTAATGCAACTGGCCTTTTTGCTCCTTGACGTATGACATTCCGCCCATCTCGATGGGTCGGATACCACACACAACACCTGGCCCCCGGTGCGGTCGACCAAACGTCGGAAACTTGACAGTTCGGCGCCGGCGCACCGTTTCCTGGGGATGCGAACGTCGGATCGTTCCGTGACGTCGGATCGTCCGCGGACCCAGATTGTGGCGCTGCCTCCTCGCCGTGTAGGGCGGCGAGGAGGCAGCTGGGTGATGCCGGGCGGAGGACCGGGGGGTTAGGAGTGCTTGGGGCGGCGTCGGACCGCGAGGTAGCCGAGTGCGGTGCCGGTGGCGATCAGTGCGGTGCCGAGCAGGATCAGTGCCGCGTCCGGGCCGTGTGGTGTCTTCGGGCCGCCGGTGTTGATGGCGATGCCTTCGGCGCCGTTCGCGCCGCCGGTTGCGACGCCTTCGGCTCCGTTTCCGCCGCTAGCACCTTCCGCGCCGCCGGCGCCGCCGCCACCGGTGCCGCCGCCACCGCTGGTGCCGCCACTGGCTCCGCCACCGCCAGCTCCGCCGCCGCCGCTGGTGGTGGTGCCGCTGCTGGTGGAGGTGGTGGGCGTGACGGTCTGGGTGACTGTTGCGGTTGCGGTCGTGGTCGCGGTGGTGGTTGCCGTGTTGGTGACGGTGTTCGTCACCGTGGTGGGCACGGTTGCGGTCACGGTGGTGGGCACCGTTTGCGTGACCGTCGCCGTGCTGGTGGTCGGGACCGTGGCGGTGACGGTCTCGGTGGTGGTGGTCGGCACTGTTGCCGTGATCGTGGTCGGCACCGTGTTGGTGACGGTCGCGGTCGTGGTGGTGGTCGCGGTGGTCGTCTCGGTCGCGGTCACGGTGGTGACCGGTGTCGAGGGTGGTGTCTGTTGCGGCAGCACGACCCCGGCGTCGATGGTGTGGTTCACCGTGCCGGGGGTCGCTGGCGCTGTCACCGCAGCGAAGCCATCGGTCAACGTGCCGGTTGTCGGTGGCGTCACGTTCGAGTCCAGCACGGGACTGCCTTGCAGCGCCGCGGTGAACACCAGCTCGCTGGCCGGTACTCCGTTAAACGGTGATGGCAGCACGCTGGTATCAGCGGTGGAGACGTCGAACTCGACGGTGTAGTCGTGGCCGGTGATCAGCTGATAGGCCGCCCCGGCACCACCGAAGTAGTACTCGCCATTGCCGTCGGTCGTCGTAGTAGCGACGACGGGGCCGGTGCTACCGCCGTCGTGCAGCTTCACCGTCACCCCAGGCAGCGACGGCTCTCCGGCATTTTGGATTCCGTTCTTATCGGTGTCGTACCAGACCCGATTACCGATCTGCACCGGCGCATTGTCCGCGA
>CAVPSV010000002.1:0-1134675 GCA_963708625.1 uncultured Actinomycetota bacterium | reverse complement strand
TATCTCCTGCCCGTCAGGCGGGCAACATGAGGTCATTGCTCGGACAATATGTCACTCCAGCCAACGGCAGCTGGAAACTAACGGCTGACGACGCGGATGCCCTTGTGTGTGCTCTCGTCGCTCGCGCACGCCAACGCGACGGAACTCTGCACTCGATCAGCCAACTCGACAAGGTAGGAATCGCTCGCGCATGCCGTGAAGGATGGATCCATTTACCGGATGATGGCTTCGGGCTATCGCATCTCCTCTGACGCAACGCGGCCCACGATACCTCGTACGACAGGTCGGAAACCTCCCACAATCGCATATCTGCAGGTCCACGCGATTTCGAGCCTGTACGTGCGAGCGGACTCCAGGTCGGCAGCCCGACCGGGGCTGAAGAGCTGGCGTGAGCGTTGCCGCCGGTGTGACCATCGTGTGAGCACGACATACGCGAAGCCCCAAACTCGGGGGGGTCGTCGCGCACATCCGAGAGGTAATCGACGGGCATCAGGTCAATCGCCCCGCAGCAGCTCCTGTTCGCGGATCTCCGTCTCCAGCAGCGCGAGAGCGTCCGATGCAGCGCGGAGACGGTCGGCGATCTGATAGAGATCCTCGACGGTATAGGTCTTCTCTTCGAGACCAGTTCTGCGCATCCGCCATGCGTACGACGTCTGCCGCGGCAGTTGCTCCGTGTCGTCGTTCGCCCACCACAAGCCGTGCACGACAGCGCCCCGCTCTTCCCAGGCAACCGCTGCGGCGTTGACGGCTGTGCGGACACGGGCCGCGAGCTCGCCGCGGCCGCCGCGCATCTCGATGTGTTTGATCAACCTGCGGCAGGCCTGGAGGGCGGCATCAAAAGTTTCGCCTGCCACCTGCACGTGGGCGTGCGGTCCTCCCAATAATGTCTCGTGGAGGTCAGTGAGCGCCCACTCCATGGCTGCGCCGGCAGCGGCCACCCATCCGACCGCCTCGAGAATCGGATCGCCGCCTCTGTGCTGTGGCATGCTGACCCCCTTACCGTGTTGGTGGCATCGGCACGTGCCGCGGCTCGGACCACTCATCGCAGCTGACCAGAACCTCACCCGGTCTGGGAGCACCCGACGCGGAAAACACCTGGAACTCGTGCGACTGCATCGGGTACAGCGTGACCCGGTCAGGCAGGTTACGGCCCATCGTGAACGGGAAGCTCTCCGGATCTATGGTCACAGCTGTCGCCGGCGTTGTGCTGACGTTGCGGAGTGCGAAAAGGACGCCGCCCCGGTACTCGACGTTGAATACCGGACCCCGCGGCGGCTGCAGCGCGAACTCCGTCACCTTCGGACCGCCGCTGTCGGCCTCCGTCCAGCGCTCCGCCCGCGGCTCGGTTTGGCGTCGTTGGACAGCAGCCTCTTGTAGGTCGGCGATCCGTCTCAGCGACTCCGCCATGCTGTCCGCGCTCGCGCCGGCTTCGTCAGCGCGATTGCTTGCGCGCCGGCTCGCCTCGAACGACACGGCGGCGATGAGGACACCAGCACCGGCGATGCCGTCAGCCACCCAATCCGTCATGACCTTGGAGTGTGCCGTGTGCCGGGTGAGGCTGCCTTGTCGGAAGCGGTTGACGCCGTTGGAGCCCTCGTTTGGTCGACCTTGCCGCGCGGTGCAACCACCTCGGCGTGAGGCGACTTAGCCTCAACGTTGTGGATGAGCCGTGGAAAGGGCGCTGGGAAATTCAGCCTGGCTTCGATCGTCGCGGAGGTCAAGGCCAAGGATCCAAGGTGAACGACTTGGTCGAGCCGGGCAATTTTGGCTTCCTCAAGTGTTTGACGAGGCCCAACGATATGCGCGCGCGCCGAAGGATGCGGCGGGAAGTCGCGGCCTACGAAACGCTGTCTGGATCGCCTGGGATCCCAAGATTGCTCGACCACAATGCAGCAACATGGCGAGATGTAGGACATCCGATGTTTCTAGTGGTCGATTGGGTCGATGGGACCACGCTGGCGAAACATGTTCGCAGCAACGGGCCGGTCCCACTTCCCGTATCGATCGGACTTCTGCACCAGCTCGCTGCGACCCTTGGATGTTGTCACGGCATGGGCGTTGTGCACCGAGACGTCAAACCGGCAAACATAATGCTGTACGGGAGATCGCTCGATGCACCGGTTCTGGTCGACTTCGGCTTGTCCTTCAACAACGTTGACTTCGATGACTTGACCCGTGTCGGCGAAGAGGTCGGCAACCGTTTCCTCCGCCTGCCGGAGCATGCGTTCGGCGCTCGGACCGCTGTCGGCGACGTCACGCAACTTGGCGGCCTGGTTCTCTATGCGGCGACCGGATACGAGCCGAAGATCTTGATCGATGAATCCGGCTCGATGCCGCACCAGCGTGGGCCAGTAAGACAGGCGCTCGCGGCCCAACTTGAGCCTCGAACTCTTCAACGCGTACTTGGCGTCTTCGACCAAGTCTTCGCTTATCGTCCTGAACTCCGGTATCAGTCAGCAGCAGCTATGGCAACGGACCTGGAGGCGGCGTTGGACACGTCGAATGACGCCAGCGAGGATCCAGACGCGATCATGGCCCAGCTAGATGAGGTCACCCTCGGCGTCCGTCAAGCGGCCCAAGCCGAAAAGAGACGACGATTGGAAGTCATTATTCGATTCATCACGCAGGTTAGTCGAGATGAAGCGTCGACCCGGCATCTGGCAGCGTCACAGACCGCCTACAGCGTGATAGCAGAGGAACACGAAGTCTTCGGTGAGACGACGCTTGGCTGGGCTTACCACAACGGCGAAGGACCGACATGGGTCAAGTACCGAGTCGAATTTCGCGGGGACGAGGAATTCGTCGTATCCGCGGATGGCAAAGAGATCTGGCGGGGCATGGAAGCCGGCATCGAACTCGCTCGTCCCGTACGGAGCGCGCTCGCCGCGAGGTTTCTCGAAGGGAGGTAGTCCCGCACCCAGGAGGCGAGGTCAATCAAAGTCGCGCGGTGGCTGATACGCGACCTGGTCGCGTCCAGGCTGCACTCTGGACCTCGAAGTTGCACGGCCGCGATCAGGTCGCGTAGCCGCTCTTAAGCTCGCCACTCCTAGCGCGCCGTGTAGGGACGTGCTCCCAGATGTCGACCGATTCGAGTGTTTAGTCGCCTCCGAGGGCTTGGTCGTCGCGAGTTCGTAGTACTCGATAGGCGCGCCTAACGGAACCGTCACGACGAGAATTGACTGCCTGCACGCCCGGTTCATTCAGGTCGTTCCCGAAGGAGGCGGGGCAGGGTGGATGGATTGGGTGGGACCGTTCATCGACAGGCTTACAACAAGGTCGGAATTTGTTCGCGCCGTTCAAGCGAATCTGACGCCGTTGTTGAGCAGTTCAACTCTGCCGGCGTGGCGTTGGATCACCCACCGCACGTCGCCTCGGTCGGTGTCGCGCCGGTCGAGACGCCAGGCGTAGAGCAGTGCGCCACCTGCGGCGAGCAGGGTCAGCGCACCGATGATCAGCGTTGCGATCTCCACGGCGGACATCTCAGTGCGGCAGGTGCTGGCTGGCGTAAGCGGTCATCACACCGACCATCACATCGCGTGATACGCCGACCACGGCGTCGGCAGCACGGCGAAGGCGTCCGCGCTCGTCTTCGTCGGCGGTTTCGTCAGCCGCTTGCCGCAACATCCCGATGAAGGTCGACGTCAGATCGTCGCCATCCGGGTGCAGGCCGGTCATGAGGTACGCGCTGCCGGCGACATCCGTGAAGAACACGATGCCGGCCTCCTCGATGCGCTGGCCGACGATCAGTCCACGCCGCGCAAGTGCATCCGCGGCGAGCATCGCCTGGTGGTCGTCCAGGCCGATGGCCGCCGCTACGACGTCTCGTCGCGGTGCTTCACCGGCATCGATCCTTCGCGTGATCTCGCGAAGCATCGGGTAATCGCGGCCGACCCACACGTCGTCGAGCTTCTCGATCATGACTTGGAGTGTGCCGGGTGAGCGCCTCTGATCGGAAGATGTCCGTGCAATGGCCGGCGAGGGCGAAAGCCCGCTCCCGTTCGACTAGCCGGATGCAGAACGTGCTCGGCGGCCCGCCAGGTCGGGCAGCCCCGGATCGACCACGACGGCGGATCGGGCGCGCCCGACACGCGAGCGCAGAGATCCCGCGTAAGCCGCCTTTACGGGAGAAAATTGGTCCATGTCAGAGGAAGACGCACGAGCGGTCATGTGCTGGACAGAGGCGCACCCCGGCCTTACTGGCCGCTTCGGGGACGCCTTGGCGGGTGTCGGCCAGGCCGCCGGCATCGCCAAACAGCAGCCCGCGGACGAGGGCCTCGGGACCATTCGTGCCGCACACGAACACCTTGCCTCAGTAGCACGAGAGATGCGCGAGGCGCTGCCGTACAGCGTGCCCAGCGTCGACCGGCCCTACAGTGAGGCCGTCGCGCACCTGACCCGAGCTGCGAATATCGGTCGAACTTTGAGCGGCATCACTTCGCCAGCCGACTCGATCGCCATTCAGCAGTGTACCGCCGAGCTTGCCGCCGGCGCTGCGCTCACCCAGGCGGCAACCTTGGCGATCGAAGCCATCATGCTGCAGCTCTAACGGCACAGAAGTGTCAGAGATTCGCAGCTACTTCGGCGAGGTGTCGGGCGCGATCCGCGCGCTGTTCGGTCTGAGCCGAAGGAGTCGGACCCGCGAGCACCTCAGAGAGGACGTCGCGCTATACGCCGCGCTCGTCGAGCACGAGGCGCTCGAAATTCCATCCGAAACCCTCGCCAAGGTAATCGAGATCCAAGCCAACCGCCTGCTAGATGTCGTCACGAAACGTCGCCGGGACTGGAACTGGCCGAGTTTCGTGCTCGCTGAGGTCATCGCGGGCATCGCCGCCTGGATCGGCTACATCATTTGGCGGCCGCACGGGGTCGGCCCATGGGTCGGTCTTGTAGCAGATGTGGCCGTCGGCGGCCTGTTCGCGGCCGCTGGCTTTGGTGTTCTCCTGCAGCGGCCTGACAGCAATTGAAGCCGATGACCGTCTGGAGCTGGCCTTCGCCGAATCCCCTCGACGACCTGTACGAGGCTCTCGAATCGCCAGATCTGGTCGATTTCCGCCTGTCCGAGATCCCGCTGAGGCACTCTAGCGGCACCACTACGACTCGGCCTTCGCGGTCGATGACTGGATCTTGTGGATGGTCACACGAGTGGTCACACACGAGGAATGACGAGCCGAGACGACACGGCGCGCATTCCCGATGGCAGGGCCGCGATCGGCCACGATTCGGGACGTCTCGGTCCTAGCCAGGATGGAACGTCACTGGTCCGGTCGGACTGTTAATCGAAGGGTTTCTGGTTCGAGTCCAGATGGGGGAGCCACAGATGCGAGCCGTCCACGCCGATCCGGGTCACAGAGCCAGTCACGGGGCCTCGCCGCAGCGCGGCATAGTCCTGATCTTGTGCGTCATCGCGGCGCTGATCGTTGGCCTGCTGTGCCCTGGCGGCGCCGAGGCCGCGACGAAGCCCACGATCACGACGAAGACGGTGCCCAAGCCAGTCGTGGGGGTGGCGTACTCGACAGAGTTGGCGGTCAGCGGGGGATTGGCACCGAGGACGTGGTCGATCTCCGCCGGAGTGCTGCCGGCTGGGTTGTCGATCGGTGCGAGCACGGGCGTCGTGTCCGGCACGCCGACCGCGGCAGGGTCGAAGAGGGTGACCGTGCGGGTCAGCGACTCCTCGACGCCGGCGTTGGTGGCGACGAAGGCATTGACGTTCGACGTGGTGGCGCTGCAGATCACCACGACGACGGTCCCCACCGCGGTCCTCGGTGCCCCGTACCGCACCACGTTGGCGGCCATCGGCGGCACGCCCCCCTATTCGTGGACCGGGAAGCTGCCGGCAGGTCTGACGCTATCCGCGTCCGGGGTGGTGTCCGGGACGCCGACCAAACTGGGATCCAAGTCGGTCAGCGTCAAGGCCACCGACTCCTCGCCCCGCAAGCCCAGCGCGAAGGCCTCGATCGCATTCACCGTGGTCGGGTTTGCGATCACCACGCGCTCGCTGCCCGTCGGGAACACCGGTCAGCCCTATTCCACGTCGCTGGTCGCAATCGGCGGCACCGCCCCGTACACGTGGACGGTCTCCGGCGGTGCCCTGCCACAGGGTCTGCGACTGAGCTCGGGGGGAGCGATTGCGGGCACGCCCACGCTGGTCGGCACGAGTTCGGTGACGGTTACCGTCGTCGACAGCACGTCGAGCAAGCCCAACACTGCCTCGGTCACATTGACGATCACCGTCAATCCGCCGGACGTCATTGCGATTTCGGCCGGAAACTACGACAGCTGCGCACTGCTGCTCGGTGGCACCGTGGAGTGCTGGGGGGACAACAGCGAGGGCGAGCTGGGTGACGGCACGACCACGACGAGCTACGAGCCGGTGCGGGTGGCCGGGTTGACCGGGGTCACCGCGATCTCGGTCGGTGGGGGCGGAGGCTGCGCGCTGCTGTCCGGTGGCACCGTCGACTGCTGGGGCTACAACGGCTACGGCGAACTCGGTGACGGCACGACCACGACGAGCGACGTGCCAGTGCCCGTATCCGGCTTGACCGGCGTCACCGCGATATCCGCCGACTACTACAACGCCTGCGCGCTGCTGTCCGACAGCACGGTCGAGTGCTGGGGGATCAACGCCTACGACCAGTTGGGTGACGGGACCACGACGGACAGTGCGGTGCCGGTCCCGGTACGCGGGTTGACCGGAGCCAGCGCGATCTCCGCCGGCGGCTACCACGCCTGCGCCCTGCTGTCCGGCGGCACGGCGCAATGTTGGGGTGTGAACACCGACGGCGAACTCGGCAACGGGACCGCCCAGCTCGGTTCGGGACCGGTTCCGGTCCTCGGGCTGACCGGAATCTCCGCGATCAGCGCCGGTTACGCCCACACCTGCGCGCTGCTGTCCGGGGGTACGGCGGACTGCTGGGGCTACAACTACGACGGCGAGCTGGGTAACGGGTCGCCGTCGCAGGCCTCGGTGCCGCAGCCGGTGCCCGTGAGCGGCCTCACCGGCATCACGTCGATCTCCGCCGGATACCTCAGCACCTGCGCCACGGTGTCGGGCGGCGGCGCGGACTGTTGGGGCGACAACGCCTACGGAGAGCTGGGTAACGGGACGACGGCCGGCAGCCGGGTACCGACACCGGTGAGCGGCCTGACGTCGGTCGCGGCAATCTCCGCCGGCTACATCCACGCCTGCGCCGCGCTGACCCCCGGCACGGCCGACTGCTGGGGGTGGAACGCTGACGGCGCCCTGGGCACCGGGACCAACGCCGACAGCCCGGTGCCGGAGCCGGTGTTCGGACTGTAGGCCCGCCTCGATCGATTGACCCCCTCCACTGCGAGACGGATCATGATGCCAACCGCCACCCAGGCGGCGCCAGGGAGGTTTCGATGACAGCACCGGTCAAGAAGAAGAAGTTCGTCGTGACCGAGGTGAAGATCCGGATTGAGCCGAACGTGAGTGCTTACCTCAGGAGCAGTGCGAAGAAGGCCCAGCTGGCTGAGTTACTCAAAGGCGTCAAGGACATGAAGAACTGGACGGTCGAGGTCAAAGCCAACGCCGACGTCAGCGCGGCCTACCCCGTGGTCGACGGCCACCCCGGTCACGTCCACGGCAAGGACTGGAAACTGAACGTGGAGCGCGGCAATAGCACCGTCGACAGGCTCGTCTTGTCGAAGCGGCGCTACACGGTGGAGGCGAACAAGACCAAGGCCGACCAGATGAATGTGAAGATCTACGCGGTGGCGAACGTCATGGCCGACACCCACTGAGTCGGCTTACCGGGGTGCTCCGGGCACGCGACGGACACGGTTCCACCACATCGACAATGCGATGGCGTCGACGATCAGCACGCCGCCGATCCAGGCGAATTCATCGGCGAGGTCCACCCGTTTGCGCGACACCGTGATCGTGCTGGGCAGGTTCCGCAGCGCGCTGTCGAGCTGGTTCGCGTTCTTCGCGCGGTAATACCGGCCGCCGGTGACGCTGGCGACCTTCTGCAATGCGCTCTCGTCAATGATCAGCGGGTTGCCCGCACCGTCGCGGCCGCCGCCGTACCCGAACCCGCCGCCACCGCCGAAGCCACCGCCACCGCCGAACCCGCCATCGATCTGCGAACTGTCACAGACCATCGGCGTCGGCGTGGTTGTGCCGAAACCGATCGTGTACACCCGCACGTGGCGAACGGCGGCCTGCTGCGCCGCGGTCACCGGATCGACGCCTTGGGTGTTGGCGCCATCGGTGAGCAACACGATCGTGGCCGCCGCATAGCCCGCCCTGGGATCGGGCACCGTCTGCACCCCGGTCGGTGCAACGGACGGATCGACCGCGGCGATCGCGTCCAGTGAGGCGAGGATCCCTTCGCCGATGGCGGTGCCGCGCGAGGTGCTGAGGGTCTTCATCGCGTCCAGCAGCTTGCTGGCGTCGCTGGTGGGCGGCACGAGTTCCGCGGCGACCCCGGCGAACACGACCAGCCCCATCCGCGTGCCGTGCGGCTGAGCCTTGATGAATGCCGCGGCCGCCTTCTCCGCGGCATCGATACGGTTCGGCTGGACGTCGGTTGAACACATCGAGCCGGAGACGTCCAATGCCACCATGATCGTCGTGGAATTGGTGGCGACCGCCTGTGTCGCCTGCGGACGGGCGGCACCCACTGCGAGCACCACGAGGCCGAGCAGCAGCAGGATGGCGGGGATGCGGCGGTGCAGTGGGGTGCGGACCGGGAGCGCGCCGCGCACCAGCAGCACCGAGGTCACCCGCACTGCGGCCCGTCGCCGCCGTCGCCGCGACCACCAGCCGATCCCGGCCACCAGCGGGATGGCCAGCAGGGTGAGCAGCGCCCACGGCCAGGTGAGGCTCATCAGACGATCCGGCCGGTGCGCAGCACGGTGACGGTAGCTCCGCACGCGAGCAATACGACCGCGAAAGCGAGGACCGCGCCGGCCAGCGGCAGCGGCTCGTCATGCGTGGTCAGGCGCAGGTTGATGGTCGAGGCGATGCCGTCGAGTTGGGCCGCGTCCGAGGCCGGGTGGTACGAGCCACCCGTGGTCCTCGCGATGCCGGTCAGGGTGTCGGTGTCCAGCGCAGTCTGGATCCGGTAACCGTCCACCTCGACCGTGGCGCCGGCGGTGGTGCCGATCCCGACCGTCTCGATGTGCACGCCCGCCGTCTGGGCGACGGTGGCCGCCAGCGCGGTCGAGGAACCGTCGCCCTGGTCGCCGCCGTCGGACAACACGACGATGGTTGCCGAGCCCCAGTAGCCGATCTTGGGCACCGCACCGTTCTTGCCGATGGACACCGGCTTGCCGGTGATGGCGGACAGCGACGTGAGGATCGCCGCAGCCAGCGACGTGCCGCCGGCGATCTGCAGGCGGCCGATCGCGGCGGCGGCCTGCGCGTGATCGGCGCTGGGCTGATCGGTGGTGAGCCCGCCGGACTGGAACGCGACTACGCCGATGTCCACGCTGCTCGGCTGCGCGTCGATGAACGAGGTCGCTGCCTGCTTGGCCGCGGCCAGCCGGTTGGGCGCGACGTCCGTCGCCGACATGCTGTTCGACACGTCCACGGCCAGGATCACCGTGCCGGCCGCGCGCGTCACCGGCACCGAAGCGGCCGGTCCGGATGCGGCGAGCGCCAGCGCGGCAACGCCGCCGATGCTCAGCCACAGCCCGAGCTGGAAATGGGGTTTGCGCGCATCGTCGGCAATGCCGGCGGCAGCCAGCGCCGAGCGTCGGCGGCGAGCGGTGAGCACAGCGCCGGTACCGAGTGCGGCGGCGACAAGGCCGCCGAGCACCAGCCACACCGGCGAGTCGATGGTCATGGCGCGCTCACATCCGTCGCCATCGGGTGCTCGCGACGACCTCGACGAGCGCTTGCACCAGGTTCCGGCTGGTGTCGATGCGGTGCAACGGCACGTTGGCGCGCCGCATCCGCTGCGCCAGCACGGCGTCGCGGTCGGTGACGCCGGCCCGGTACCGGGCCCGGAACAGCGGGTCGCTGGAGTCGACGAGCAGTTGCTCTCCGGTTTCCGCGTCTTCGACGATGATCATGCCGGAGTCGGGCAACTCGTCGTCGCTCGCGTCCATCACCCGTAACGCCACCACCTCATGGCGTTGGACCAAGCGCAACACCTGACGATCCCAGTCGCTGGTGCCGATGAAATCCGAGACGACGATAATCAGCGAGCGGCGCCGGGCCAGGGTTGCCGCTGATTCGAGCATCGCGGCGAAGTCCGTCGTGCTGGCCGTCGGGGTAAGGCCTCGGTCGAGTTCGTGGCCGATGCGCAGCGCATGCATGCGGCCGGTACCTGGCGGCACGATGCGCGAACTCTGCCCGTCGTGCAGGATCGCGCCGACCCGGTTGCCGTTGCGGCCGAACAAGCGGGCGAGTAGCAGCGCCACTTCCGCCAGCACGTCGTGCTTGCCGCGGCCGGGACGGCCCACCCTCATCGACGCGGACAGGTCGAGCAACAGCCACACGCTGACGTCTCGATCTTCGAGGAACTGGCGCACCTGCGGCGCGTTCATCCTGGCCGTCGCGTTCCAATCGATGTGCCGGGCATCGTCGGTCTCGACGTACTCGCGCATGCCGACGAGGTCTGTGCCGGAACCGCGCTGCGGCGTCCGGTAGCTGCCCTGGATCCGCCCCTCGACGCGGCGCAACACTCGCCACTCCAGCTGGAGCAGCAGTCGTTCGGTGGCGGTGGGCACGACTCAGCGGCCCTGCAGCACAACCTCGGGCATCGCCACGGCGCGCAGCACGCCGGCGATGACCGTGTCCGGGTCGATGTCGTCGGCGAGCGCTTCGTAGGACAGCACGAGGCGATGGCGCAGTACGTCGAAGGCGAGGTCGGCGACGTCCTGTGGCAGGACGTAGTCGCGGCCGCGCAGGAACGCGAGCGCGCGACCGCCGAGCAGCAGCGCGATGGAGGCGCGCGGGCTGGCGCCGTAGGTGACGTAGCGATCCAGCTCGCCGAGCCCGACGCTTGCCGGCGCCCGGGTCGCGGTGACCAGGCGCACGGCGTACTCGACGACGGCCGGGTCTGCGTACACCCGCGCGACCTGACCCTGCATGCGGACCAGATCATGCGGCTGCAGCATCGGTTGCGGTTCGGGACCGGGACGTAGCGCGCGCTCGACGATGGCGTGCTCCTCGGCCACCGACGGGTAGTGCACGACCACCTTGAGCATGAACCGGTCGACCTGCGCCTCCGGCAACGGATAGGTGCCCTCCGATTCGATCGGGTTCTGCGTCGCCATCACCAGGAACGGGTTCGGCACCGCATGCGTCTCCCGGCCGATCGTCACCTGGCGCTCCTGCATCACCTCCAGCAGCGCGCTCTGCACCTTGGCCGGCGCACGGTTGATCTCGTCGGCCAACAGCAGGTTGGTGAACACGGGCCCGCGGGAGGTCTCGAACTCGCCGGTGTGCTGGCGGTACACGCGCGTGCCGGTGAGGTCCGCAGGCACCAGGTCGGGCGTGAACTGGATGCGCTGAAACTGCCCGCCGATCGCGGCTGCCAGCGACTTGACCGCCAGCGTCTTCGCCAGTCCGGGTACACCCTCGACCAGCAGGTGGCCGCCGGAGAGCAGTCCGATCGCCATCCGTTCGAGCAGCACGTCCTGCCCGACGATGGTGCGTTTGACCTCGAACAGGACTTGCTCGAGCGGACTTGGGGCACTGGTCGTCATCTGTGGTCCTCCGGAGTTTCGAACCTGGATGGAGCTGTCATCGCTGAGTGGTCATGACTGAGTTCTCATCAGTGAGCTGCCATGAATGCGGGCGTGCGGGGCGGCGCGTTCATATCTGGGGTCCGCCGCCGGGTCCGCCTGCGCCGAGCGCGGCGCCGATCGGCACGGCGAACGCGATGCCGGCGAACGCGTCCTTGCCGTCCGGGTCGGCGATCGACACCACGATGCCGATCACGTGACCCTTGGCGTCGAGCAGCGGGCCGCCGGAACTGCCGGGATTCACCGACGCGTCGAACTGGATCATTCCGCCGAACTTGCCGTCTCTTGTGGTCGCGGTCCGGTTCAGGCCGGACACCACGCCGGCGGAGACGCTGTAGGTCAGCCCCAGCGGATTTCCGATCGCGACCACCTCGTCACCGACCTGAGCGCCGCCGCCGATGGTGGCCGGGACGACCGGCTGCGGCAGCTTGGCCGGCGTGAGCAGCGCGGTGTCCGTGGCCGGGCTTGACGCGGTCACCGTGGCTGCTGATCTCGTGCCGTCCGCGAAGGTGATCGTGATGGCGCTGCGGTCGGCGATCACGTGGTTCGCGGTGAGCACGGAGCCGCTCGCGGTCACGATCACGCCGGTGCCCAACTCGCCCTTGGCGGTCTGCACGATCGCCACCGACGGCCCGACCTGGTCGTAGATCTGATTAACGCTCGGGCTGGTGCTCGTACTGGGGCTGGGCGAGGCGGACGGTGTGCCAGCCGCATGAGTTCGCGAGCCGCTGCCGGCGACGAGTAGGCCGATGACCACCGCCAGGGCCGTGACGACGACAGCGCCGGCGAGCAGGATGACCGGCTTGCGGCGCGATGGCAACCCGTCCGCAGTGCTGAGCCCGTCCGCCATGTGCATACGGTAAGAGCCTTGGCTGTGTGCTGTCACAGTTGCCGTTTTTGGTTCGAGTTCAGCTCCGGACCTGGGGTGGCGGGATCTTGATCGTTGCGTTTTGCCGGTCCTATCCTGGAGGCCTTCGGTGTTGCTGCACGTTGACGCGTGGGGGTGCTGCAGATGGTTCAGCCCAATGTTGACTACAACAAGATCCGGGCCAAGAACAAGCAAAACATCAAGGCTCTGAAGAAACCGAACCTGAGCATCAATTATCTGTTCGGCGGGATCAACAAGAAGTTCGTGCTGCTGATCGGCAATCACGACGCGCCGTTGATGAACGCGCTCCGGCAGAACAACGACAGCTTGATGACGGGCACGATCACCGTCACCAAGGGGACGATGTTCGAAGGACCCGGCGAGTTCAAGATCACCGGTAACAAGGGCCGTCGACGGGAGATGCAGGACGAGCTCGAGTTGTTCTCGAAGAAGAAGATCACCTGGGCCTGATCCGCGGTATCCCACCTGCGCAACTGCGCGCGCAGTGCCGGCGGACTGCCGAGCCGAAGCACACCCGGCTTTCGAGACCTGTCCGACTTATCGGGCGTCGCGAGGCGGTGTGTTAAATCCGGCATCGTTTTGACGGACAGGCGAGCGCCGGTCTAGCGTCGGCGTCGGTTCCGGGCGGTTCGACTGCCCGAATCCGTACCACCGATCTCGGAGGGGCAAGCCGGTCGAAAGCCGGCGCTGACCCGCAACCGTAGGTCCGCCCACGTGGCGGACGAGCCGGAAAACCCGTCGGGATCGTTGCTCCTTTCAGCGTCGTCGTGGTGTGCGGCCAGGAGCCCTGGCCGTGCCCGTTGATCATCGGTGGGTTCGTCCGCGGCCCCGGTTCCGCGACCACCTGTGAGTCAGGACCGGGACATGTCCATTACCTCCACCTTCTTCGCGCGGCGCGCCGTTGCGGCAACCGCGGCGATGCTGGTCGCCGGATTGCTGGGCGCATCGCTGATCGCCGGCGGACCGGCGTCCGCCGCGACCAAATACGCCACCACTACCGACTCGACCGCCGCTGCCGCGGGCTGGCTGTCGACGCAGCTCGCAGGCAAGACCAACCTGCCGCAACCTGGCGGCAACCACCTGGTGGAGGACGAGTTCGACGGCGTCCTCTACGTGAACTACGGCGAGAACGCCGATCTGATCTTCGGCCTGGCGGCGGCGAAGTCGTCCTCCGGGGCGATCGCTGCCGCGTACAAGTACCTGTCGAGCAACGTGAAGGCCTACGCCGATGTCACCAACAAGGACGGTTTCGGCCCCTACGACGGCGCGGTGGCCAAGACTGCGCTCGCGGCGATCGTGGCCGGTAAGAAGCCGACCAGCGTCGGCGGTTTCAACCTGATGAAGACGCTGCAGAAGGACGAGTGCCCGGCGGCGGCGACGACGTGCACGCCGGGTTCGGCCGCAAACATCTTCGCCGGCATCTCCGAGTCGTTCGTGATCCTCGCCGAGGCACGGACCGGTGGCATCTACGCGCCATCGACGGCTGCGGTGAACTACTTCCTGTCCCTGCAATGCAGCAACGGTGGCTTCACCGCCGGCACCACCGCATGCGGCGCCGGTGCGGCGGACGTCGACTCCACCTCCTACGCGATCATGGCCCTGCAGGCGCTCGGCGGGCACGCGGCGGCGTTGACCAGCGCGGTCAACTGGCTGCACGGGCAGCAGCAGTCCGGCGGCTACTGGATCGAGCAGGGCATCCCGAACGCCGATTCGACCGGTCTGGCCGCCGCCGCGCTGGCCCCGCAGGGTGTGAACGTGAGCACGGCGCAGGCGTGGTTGCGCAGCCAGCAGGTCGGCGCCGGACACCCCGGCGCAGGCGCGATCATCTACGACGGTGCCTTCGACCCCTCGACCCCGACCAGCACCTCGTTCGCCGTGCTGGCCACTGCCCAGGCACTGACCGGTTTCTCCTCCGGTGGTTCGCTCGCGACGGTGAGTGCCACCGGCGCGACGAGTCAGACCGAGCTGTATGCGCCCACCGCATCGGCGCCTGCGTCGGTGGCACAGGCGTCGTCGTTCACGGTGACCGGTGCGGGCTTCGTCGCCGGCGAAGTCGTGAAGGTGGTCGTCAAACACCCAGCCTCGACCACTGTCGGGTCCGCCACGGTGGGTCCGGACGGCACAGTGACAGTCAGTGCGAAGCTGCCGGCGTCGGTGAAGGCGGGCGCATTCACGCTCGTGGTCAGCGGCAGGACGTCCGGGCTGAGTGCGCAGCGGCCCATCACCGTCTCCTAAGCCATTCTTCGATGGCACTGATCACACGGCTCCTGATCACACCGGGAAGGCGCGGGCGTTCGCGTGTCGCCGTCCGACGGGCGGCTGGGTTAGCGGTCGCCGTCGCGGTGGTGGCCGGGCTGCAGCTCGCAGGCATCAGCCCGGCCACGGCCGCACCGCTGTCGGACTGCACCCCGACCAGCGGCACCATCGTGGCGGTCGACTTCGGGCACTGGGGTGGGCCGGTGGTGGGTGGCTGCGGCATGAACGAGCCGACCGGGCTGGACCTGCTCCACGGGGCGGGTTTCCAAACATCGGGCGATACGCGCGACGGCCCCGCGTTCATCTGCCGGATCGGCAACGACGCGTTCAAGCCCGGTATGGAGTATCCGACTACGGACGAGGACGCATGCAACAACACCCCGCCCGGCAACGCGTACTGGTCCTACTGGCTGGCTAACAGCGGCAGCAATTCCTGGTCGTTCAGCCCGAAGGGCGCGGTGAGTGAGCCGACCGCGCCGGGTCAGGTGCAGGCATGGGAGTTCGGCGCGGGCAATCCGCCCGGCTTCAGCCCGGCCAGCGTCCGACCGGCAACCGGGGGTGGCTCACCCAGCACGACGGCTCGCACGAGCGCCGCGCACACCACCGCGACGTCGACGCATCCGGCGAACGGGATCCCGCCGCCCGCGGCCGGGGGCGGGGTGGCCGTATCGGCTGCCCGTAGCTCGTCCGGTAGTTCCGGGGCGACGTCGTCCGGCACCACATCGAGATCGGCCAAGTCTGGTACGAACGCGGCAACTCCGGGCTCGACATCGAGCGCGACCTCGGGTACGGGCGCGGGCCCGGCCGCCGTGGTCCCGTCGATCGTGGCCGCTCGCTCGTCGGAGAAAAGCCATTCCGGCGCTGGGTCCGCCATGGGCATCGTCGTCTTACTGGTCCTGGTCCTCGCGCTGGCCGGCACTGGATTCTGGCTTCGATACCGCCGGGCGCACCCGGCGGAATAGCCTGGCAACTCGCCATGGCCGTCACCGCAATGCTGTCCCGCACGCTCGCGCCGCGCCTGCCTCGCGCGCTGCACCCGGTCGCGTGGTGGCTGTGGGCGGTGGCGCTGGCGGTCTCGGCGAGCCGCACGACCAACCCGCTGCTGCTGCTGCTCATCCTTGCCGTCGCCGCCCTGGTGGTCAGCGCGCGTCGCACCGAGGCGCCCTGGGCCCGCGGGTTCCGCTACTACCTGATGTTGGCGTTGATCGTGATCGCGATTCGGCTGGTGTTCCGGGTCGTGTTCACCACGCCGCCCATCCCCGGACAGCAGATCCTGTTCCGGCTGCCGCACGTCTCGACGCCGTCCTGGTACGCCGGCATCCACCTCGGTGGTCCGATCGCCACGGCGTCGTTGCTCTCGGCGGCGGTGGACGGCATGCGGCTGGCGACGTTGATCTGTTGTATCGGTGCGGCAAACGTGCTGGCCAACCCCAAGCGGGCGCTGCGGGTGTTGCCCGGCGCGCTGTACGAGCTCGGCACGGCAGTCGTCGTCGCCATCAGCGTCGCTCCACAACTGATCGAATCGGCGCAGCGGGTGTCCCGCGCGCGCCGTCTTCGCGGCGGCGGCCGTGGCTTTCGCGCGTTGCGATCGATCATCGTGCCGGTGCTCGAGGACGCGCTGGATCGCTCCCTGCTCTTGGCCGCGTCGATGGACAGCCGGGGATACGGCCGGACCAACGATGCCAGCGCCGCCGGCCGGCGAGTCACCGCGTCGCTGCTGATCACCGGCCTGCTCGGGCTGTGCCTCGGCTGCTACGGCGTGCTAGCCGGCACCGAGTCGGGCTGGCTCGGCTACCCGTCGCTGCTCGCAGGCACGGCGCTGTGCGGGGCAGGACTGATCTGGGGCAGCCGGCGGGCGCGACGCACCCGCTATCGCCCCGATATGTGGCTCGGTCCGGAGTGGATTGTCGTCGGCTGCGGCGTGCTCTGCGCGATTGTGTTCTGCGCGGGCATCGGCTACCCAGCCGTAGCACTCAATCCCAGTTTCGATCCGCCGCACTGGCCGCCGCTTCCGCTGATACCCACCCTTGCCGTCCTGATCGCGGCGCTGCCCGCGGTGCTGGCACCACCGCCCGTGCTCACCCCGCGGACCCGCGTGGCAAGGACCGATGCGCGACCCCGGCCGGCGCAGGCTCCGACCGCGCCGATGCCCGAGCGGATCCGCGCATGATCCGCTTCGAGCACGTCACGATCACCTACCAGGACGCGGGCGAGCCGGTGCTGCGCGATGTCACGCTCGACATCCCGGCCGGCGAGCTGTGCCTGGTGATCGGACGCACCGGCACCGGCAAGTCGACGCTGCTCGGCTTGGTGAACGGCCTGGTCCCACACTTCACCGGCGGCACGCTGGACGGAACGGTGAGCGTCGCCGGGCGGGACACTCGCCGCCACCCGCCGCGGGCGCTCGCCGACCTCGTTGGGGTGGTCGGTCAGGACCCGCTCGCCGGCTTCGTCACCGACACCGTCGAAGAAGAGCTCGCCTACACCATGGAGCAGTTGGCGGTTCCGGCAGACGCGATGCGCAAGCGGGTGGAGGAGACGCTCGACCTGCTTGGCCTGGCCGGCATTCGTCATCGACCCCTGCACGAACTCTCCGGTGGCCAGCAGCAACGGGTCGCGATCGGCGCGGTGCTCACCGCCCAGCCGGAGGTGCTGGTGCTCGACGAACCGACATCGGCGTTGGATCCGACCGCCGCCGAAGAGGTGCTGGCCGCGATCACGAGGCTGGTGCACGACATCGGCATCACGGTGCTGATGTCCGAGCACCGACTCGAGCGCGTCGTGCAATACGCCGATCGTGTCGTGCACCTGCGCGGGGACGGCACGGCGCAGATGGCGCAACCGAAGGACGCGTTCGTGACCAGCAGCGTGGCACCGCCGGTGGTGGAACTCGGTCGGCTCGCCGGCTGGTCGCCGTTGCCGTTGTCGGTGCGCGACGCGCGTCGCCGCGCGCCAGAGCTGATCGCGCGCCTGGACGCAGCGCCGGCGAGACGAGACAGGGAGCCGTTGACCAAGGGCGACAGTGCGCTGTTGCGGGCCAGGCAGGTCGTGGTGCGCTACGGCTCCACGGTGGCGGTGCGCGACATCGACCTCGACCTGGCCGCAGGGCAGATCACCGCGCTGATGGGACGAAACGGATCTGGCAAGTCCTCGCTGCTGTGGGCCTTGCAAGGCTCCGGGCGGCGCCAATCGGGCGGCGTCCTCGTTGCCGGGGAAGATCCGGCGACCCTGCCGGCGAAGCGTGCTCGCCAACTCGTCGGCCTCATCCCGCAGAGCGCTGCGGATCTGCTCTATTTCGACACCGTGGCCGCCGAGCTTGCGCAGGCCGATCGGGAAAGCGACCTCGTCTGCGGCAGTGCTCGCGTCCGCGTGGATCAGCTCAGCCCGGGCATCGTCGACGACATGCATCCGCGGGACCTGTCCGAGGGGCAACGTCTCGCCCTTGTGCTCGCGGTCCAGCTCAGTGCCGCCCCGCCGGTACTGCTGTTGGACGAACCGACCCGTGGCCTGGACTACCCGGCCAAGCGGCACCTGGGCGACGTGCTCGAATCCCTCGCCGACGATGGGCACGCGATCGTGGTGGCCACCCACGACGTCGAGTTCGCCGCCTCCTGCGCGCAGCGGGTGATCGTGATGGCGGACGGGGAGTTCGTCGCCGACGGGGCTGCGGGCGACGTGCTCACCGCGTCGGCCGCGTTTGCGCCGCAGGTCGCGAAGATCCTCGCGCCGTTGCCGTACCTCACCGTGCCCGAGGTCCGCGGCGCGCTCGGCACGCTCGACGCGGAGGTGCCGGCATGACCGCAGTGCTGCGCCGACGTCCGGCCGCGATCGTGATCGGCTGGCGCGCGACGGTGGCGCTGATCCTGGCCAGCGTGGTCGGCATCGTGGCGTTCTGCTGGCCGTTCCTGTCCACGCCGGACAGCCACGCAAGCTCGACGACCGCACCGGTGATCTTCGGGACCTTGCTGCTGCTCGTGGTCGCGGTCGTACTGGCGATGGTCGCCGACGGCGGGATCGACGCGAAGGCGCTGGCGATGCTCGGTGTGCTCTCCGCGGTGGATGCGGCGCTGCGCCCGCTTGGTGCGGGCACTGCCGGCGTCGAACCGACCTTCTTCGTGCTGATCCTGGCCGGTCGGGTCTACGGACCTGGCTTCGGCTTCACGCTCGGCTGCACGTCACTGTTCGCGTCGGCGCTGATCACCGGTGGCGTCGGGCCGTGGATGCCGTATCAGATGCTGGCTTCGGCCTGGGTCGGCCTCATTGCCGGATTGCTGCCGCAGCTACGTGGACGCGCCGAGATCGCGATGCTCGCCGCGTACGGCGTCGCGGCGGGATACCTCGCCGGACTGCTGCTCAACCTGTCGTTCTGGCCGTTCAGCCTCGATCCCGGCAGCGGCATCGCCTACCAACCCGGCGCGGCATTCGTGGTGCAGTGGCACCGATACCTCGTCTTCGACGCCACCACCAGCCTCGGCTGGGACACCGGTCGTGCGGTCACCAATCTCGTTGCCATCGTGGTGACCGGGCCCGCGATTCTGGCGACGCTGCGCCGCGCAGCGCGGCGCGCCAACTTCGCTCAGGCCTGAGCGGCGGACGTTCAGTTCGGCGCGAGGTAGACCTTCACCTTGGCCCGGTCGTAGTCGAACGCTCCGTCGGCATCCGGTGTGCCAAGGACCTTGCTGATGTCCACTTCGTGCCAACCATCGCCCAGCTTGTAGCCGTTGACGGCACGGATCTTGTGCCCGCCGGCGCCGATACCCACGTGGAACCACTTCTTGTCACTCATGCGGAAGAAGGCGACGGCAACCCCGGGCGCGAGAGTCCTCTTGCCGTCCCACTGCGGGCTGCCGGTGCTGAGGCCGAGAATCTTGGGCCACGAGCTGACGTCCACCGACGTGAATGACGATGACTTGATCTTTGTGCCGAGCAGATAGCGCACGAAGATGGCCGCGTGGAAGCACGGTCCGGTGACATAGGGCGTTAGGTTCTTGCCTTGGACGAGCTGGCTGCCTATCGCCTTGCGCTCGGTGTCCTTCTTCTTTGTTGCCTCTTTGCCCAGAGGCGTCAACATAAGTCCAGCCAAGGTCGGTCCCCCCTCAGAGATTCGCGCACCGTATCGGAGCCGACGGATAACCGGCAACGGCTGCGGGTACAAAACGGATGCCGCGCGACCAGGAGTGACGCAGCTACAAGACGGTGGACAGCGCCATGATGAAACCGAACGCGATGACGGACACCGCCGTCTCCATCAGCGACCACGACTTGAACGTCTGACCCACGGTCAGCCCGAAGGACTCCTTGACCAGCCAGAAGCCCGCGTCGTTCACGTGGGACAGGAACAGCGAGCCGGCGCCGATGATCAGTGCCAGCAGCGCGAGGTGGGTGGGGCTCAGCGATCCGGCCAGCGGCGCGACGATGCCGGACGCGGTGATGGTCGCGACGGTGGCGGACCCGGTGGCCAGGCGCAGTGCGACCGCGATCAGGTAACCGAGCACCAGGATCGAGATGTGCGCGCTGTTCGCGAACTTGGCGACCGAATCGCCGACACCCGCACCGATCAACGTCTGCTTGAAGCCACCGCCGGCACCGACGATGAGGATGACCGACGCCACAGGTGCCACGCTCGCGGTGATGCGCGAGGAGATCTTGCCGCCGTCCAGCCCCACCGCGTAGCCGAAGGTGATCATCGCGAGCAGCACCGCCAGCGTCAGTGCGACGAGCGGTTCGCCGATGAAGTCGAAGATGGTCCGCGCCATCGGCGGGTGCTTGTCGGAGTTCCAGACGATGTCCGCGAGCGCCTTGGTCAGCATCAGCACGACCGGGAACAGGATCGTCGCCAAGGTCACCCCGAACGAGGGCGGTCGGCTTGACCTCCTCGTGCTGCGTCTTGACGGACGCGGAGTCGAGCGCCGCCACTGACATCGATGCCCCCGGCACGGACCGGCGCGTCGACGGGCACCAGCCGCGTGATCACGATCGACAGCAATGGACCGCACAGCAGCACCGTCGGTATCGCGACGACGATGCCGAGGGCGAGCGTGGTGCCGAGCTGCGCGTGTAGTGCCGCGATGGCGATGAGCGGGCCGGGGTGCGGCGGGATCAGCCCGTGCAGCACCGACAGACCGGCCAGCGCGGGGATGGCGATGCGCATCAGCTTCAGTCCCGAACGGTGTGCGACCAGGACGATGACCGGCAGCAGCAGCACCAGGCCGATCTCGAAGAACATCGGTATGCCGACGATGATCGCGACCAGGGCCATCGCCCACGGCAACAACGCGGGCGAGGTTCGGGTGAGCAGTCGGTCGATGATGCGGTCCGCGCCGCCGGAGTCGGCGAGCAGCTTGCCCAGCATCGCGCCCAGCGCAATGAGCAGGCCGACCTCCTGCAGCGTCGCGCCGACACCGGTCTCGAAGTTCGAGATGATCTTCGGCAGTGGGACGCCGCCGGCCAGCCCGACGAAGGCGGAACCCAGGATGAGTGCCAGGAATGGGTGCATCTTCAGCAGCACGATCAGCAACACGATGATCGCGATGCCGCCGAGGGTGACCAGCGTGAGGCGGGTGTCGTGGCCCATCCACGGCTTGGTCTTGACGGCGGTGGTGGCCGCTGCCGCGGCGAGCGTCGCGTTCATGAGGGGTGCGCCTCGCCCGCGGGGCGCTGTGCGGTCAGCCGCAGCTCATCGATGATCTCGTCGGCGAGGTCGGAACTGCTCGCGGAGATGTTCACGGTTATCGCAGCCTCATCTGCTCCGGGCGGTTCGAGAATCGCGAATTGCGAGTCCAGCAGCGACGGCGGCATGAAATGCCCGTGCCGGGCGGCGAGACGTGCCGCGATCTGCTCAGGCGTACCCGCCAGATACACGAAGATCACATGGTCGCCACGCAGCACGTCGCGATAACGCTTCTCCAGCGCCGAGCAGGTGATGATGCCGGGCCGGCCGGCATCGGTGTGTTCGCGAATCCACGCCGCGACCTTTGCCAGCCAGGGCTTGCGGTCCTCGTCGTCGAGCGGCTGTCCGGCCGCCATCTTCGCCACATTGGCCGGGGGATGGAGGTCGTCGCCCTCCTCGAAGTCCCAGCCGAGACGGCCGGCCAGCAGCGCGGCGACCGTCGACTTGCCAGCGCCGGACACGCCCATCAACACCAGGACGGGCGACGGATCGGACGCAGCGCTCACCGGTCGAGACGTTATCCGATCAGCGGTGGTGCAGGACAGTACTGGGCGATTTCGACTGGTCTGTCTTCTTGATCATCGGCGCACGCCGGTCGTAGCCTCCGATCAACACATTCCTACCCGGAGGACGGTGCGTCGTGGGAAGCAACCCTTTCGAGGCCAAGGCCGAATGGGCGAAGATCAAGAAGAAGTACGCGATCCCGGATCGCGTGATCAAAGGAGGCAGTTTCGGCGACAAGATGGACCTGCTCCGCAAGCGATTCGACGCGGACAAGCTGTCGAACGTCACCGCCCCCAAGATCAACGCCGCCCGTGCCCTCGCCAAGGACGGCAACGCGCTGTTCGACGAGTGGCTCAAAGCCGCGGCGTTGTTGAAGGACGAGAAGTTCAAGGGCGGGGAGAAGAAGGACAAGACCGGCAAGGCGAACAAGCAGGCGGCCGTCGATCGCGTCAAGATGTACAAGAAGTGGGTCGGGGATCTGGAGAATCAGGTCGCCGCGATCAAGGACCCGTTCGTCAGCTCGCGCCGGGACTACGACAAGACATTTCAGGCCATGAAACAGGTGATGGCACACCCCGACGACGCAACCGCCATCCAGACCTTCTACTCGCAGGGGATCCGCAACTGGCTCGGCGCCCAGTTCCACGTGGCCGTGCAGACTTACCGTGGCGGCGACCCGGAGATCGTCAAGTTGCTGAACGACTACGAGGATTTGGCCGCGAAGTGGAACTCGCTGCAGAAGGGCACCGCTGAACTCGCCGCCGATCCGGTGAAGCGCAAGGAATTCCTCGAGGACATGCAGGATGCCATGAAGATCGGCGCGCGGATCCTGGGCAAGACCAAGCCGAAATAGCTCTCGCCGGTCAGCTCCAGGCGCGGACGTAGTCGATCTGTGTCGTCGCGGGCAGCTTGGTCTTGGTCGGGCTGAACGCGTTGCCGTTCGTGCTGGTGCCGAGCGCCTGCGTGAGCGCCAGGAAGAATCTCTGGTCGAACGGGGCCGGCGGGGTGAGTCCGGTGGCGACGTAGTTGTCGGTCAGGCACGTCTTGCCGTTGACTGAGATCGTGAGCGTGCCTGGCTGCCAGACAATGGAGTAACTGTTGAAGCCGGTGAACGTGATCGCGCAAGCCGCGGTGACCACGTTCGTGTGCGTCGTCCTGTTGGTGGCCGCTGCGTCGGCCTGATAGTGGATGAACGGAACGTCGCTGGCGTGTTTGACGCTGTACATCTCGGCGAAGTCGATCTCACCCGAGTCGGGCCACGTCGATCCGTACAGCCCGGCGTTCGTCGGGTAGAGCCAGAGGGTCTCCTGCAGCCCCTTGACGATTGACTGCGGCAACTTGGCCCGCACCTCGAACCGGCCGTACTGCTGCGAGAACTTCGACTTCGAGCTCACCATGCCGGACGTGTACTGCGTGCTGAAACTGCCGGTCGCCCCGGATGTGCAGGTGAAGGGTGCGGCTTCCTTCTGGGCGGTCAGGTTGAGGTAGCCGCCGGCGACCGAGATGTTGGCGGGGGTGCTCACGTAGCACGCTTTGCTGCCCGTCGGGCCGGTGGTGTATTGGCTGTTCGAGGTCAGCTGCGGCACCCAGTTGTCGGTGTCCAGCGCAGTGCCGTCGAACTCGTCGTCGAAGGTGCACTGCCATGCGGTCCCGTCGGCCTTGAGGACGGACTCGCCACCACATGGCCCGGTGTCAGTCGGCCCGACCCCACGTGCCAATGCGTTCGGTTGCGATGTCACGGCGACGCCGAGCACGCACGCGGCCAGCGCGACAACGGCCGCAATCGACGGACGAAGCCGTCTCATCGAGATCCCCTCCGTGGCACCGCGCAGCGCAGCCGCGCGGCGTTCGGAGGCTAACACCGGCAGCGTGCGACCACCGTGTGAGCGGTCGTGCAACCACCGTGTGCACCGTCGTACGACCGCCGCGTGCACCGAAGATTGAAGTGGGATCATCCGGACATGACGCACGCGGACGGATGCATTTTCTGCAGCATCGTCGCCGGCACCAGTCCCGCGGTGATCGTGTATTCCGACGAGGATGTGCTCGCATTCATGGACATCCGACCGTTCAGCGAAGGACACACGCTGGTCATCCCGAAGAGCCATGCTTCCGGACTGGACGAATTGGACCCCGACCTCGGTGGGCGCGTGTTCCAGGTTGCCCAGCAGATCGCGCGCGCATTGCGACGCAGCGATCTGCCCGTCGACGGGGTGAATCTGATGCTCGCGGACGGCGCGGCGGCGATGCAGACGGTGTTCCACGTGCATATCCACGCAGTGCCGCGACGCCACGGCGACAAGCTCAGCCTCGCCAGCCGGGTGTTGGTGCGCCGGACCGGCGATCTCGAGCACGCGGGCGAGCAGGTCCGGTTGGGGCTATCGCGGCTCTAACACCTCTTGCCCGGAGATGGGTGGTTTCGCTAGGTTGATCATCCGCGGGGGCTGCCGGGCCCCCGTCCGCGCGCCCGGACGCGTCACCTTTGGGAGCGAAACGGATGAGCGTTCGCACGCGACGAATCGTCGTCACCCTGACTGTCGTTGCCGCCGCATTCGGCGTTGGCGCGGTGTCTGCTGATGCCGACGCGCAGCCGGGTCATACCGGACTCGCCAACTCGGCGCCGGCCGACGTGGCAAGTTGCAGCGGCGAGGTGGTCACGGGTCCGGGCGGCGTGGCCCGACCGTGCACGTTCGACGACGAGTTCGACGGCAGCGCGCTGGATCAAACCAAGTGGACGCCGACCGAGACAGCGGTGACCGGATACCACTCCGGGCCGGAGTGTTTCGAGGACAGCCCGAACAATCTTTCGGTCGGCAACGGCGTACTCAGCCTCACCGTGCGCCGGGAGTCGAAGCCGTTCTGGTGCAAGGATCCGCTGGGCTGGTATGCGACGCAGTACACCAGCGGCTCGGTGATGAGCTTGGGCACGTTCAGCCAGACCTACGGCCGGTTCGAGGTGCGCGCCGCGTTCCCCAAATCGATCTTCCAGGGACTGCAGAGTTCGCTGTGGCTGTATCCGGTCGACGCCAACCGTTACGGTGCGTGGCCGAAGTCGGGCGAAATCGACATCGCCGAGGAATACAGCCTCTATCCCGATCGGGTCATTCCGTTCGTGCATTACCTGCCCGCGGCGCCGGATCCGGCGGATACCAACAACAGCTGTCGACTGCCGGACGTCTACGACTTCCACACGTACGCGCTGGAGTGGACGTCCACAACGATGACCATCACCATCGACGGCACCACCTGCATACAGGACACCTGGCACCCGGCTGCGCCGCTTGTCTCGCCGCAGCCGTTCGACCAGCCGTTCTTCATCAACCTAACGCAGGCGTTGGGAATTCAGAGCAATGCGTTCAAGCCATCGGTGACGCACCTGCCGGCCACCACGCAGATCGACTACGTGCGCGTCTGGTCCTGACGCACGCTCGCGGGCGAGGGGTGCGAGGGCTGATAGACGCCCAGCGGCCCTCCGCCCGGCAGCGTGATCTTGGTGATCCGTCCCCACCGTTCGGTACTGGGTTCGGCGCACTGGACCCCGCGTTGGGACATCTGCTCGATGAACGTGTCAAGGTCGTCGCACATGAGGAACAGCTCGTGACCCCCGTCGGACGTGCCGGGATGCACGGCCAGTTCTGCTGGTGGCAGCGCGAAGATCAACCAACCGTGGCCCGCATCGACGCACGGGTACTCCAGCACATCGCGGAAGAACGCCCGATCAGCGTCGGCGTCCGCGCTGTAGATCACGACGTGAGCTCCGTAGATCACGCCGCGAGCCTACGGTCACCATGCGTTCAGCCGGGTGAGTCACGTCGACGTCGGGTGGTGTCGGGTGGGTAGTGGTCGGGTGGTTGGTCGTGGTGGCGGCCGGTGGGGTCGGTCCAGCGGGTGTTGCCGTCGGCTTGTCGCTCGACCTGCCAGGTCGTGCTGTGTTTCAGGTGGTGGTGGCGCGGGCAGAGGACGTGCAGGTTGGCTTCGTTGGTCGGGCCGCCGTCGGCCCAGGCGATGCGGTGATCGATCTCGCTGGTGGCGGCGCGTCGGGTGCAGTGTGGGAAGCGGCAGGTGCGGTCGCGGGCGGTGATGTGATCGGCCAGGGCGGCGGGTGGGCGGTAGGTGCTGCGGCCGTAGTCGAGCAGTTGTCCGCGTTCGTCGGTGAGCAGCCGGCGCCAGGTGCCCGATGGGTCGTCGGCCAGGCGCCGGGCCAGCGCGGCCGGGATCGGGCCGAGGCCGTCGAGGTCGGCCGGTTGCTGATCGAGGCCGAGCAGGGTGGACAGCGCGACACTGACCTGGATCAGCGGGCGCAGCGGCTGCTCACCACAGAGGGTTGAGTGGCTGCGTTCGCCGGACAGGATCAGTTGTACCAGCGCGTCCGCGCGGCGCTGATCGGCGCTGCGCACCTCTCCCGTGTCAATGGTGGCCCCATGCGCGGCGCGGTCGGCGATCCCGGCGCTGCTGTCGGCCGCGGTGGTGTGCGTCGGCGTGCTGTTGGCGAGGGTGGTGATGGCGGTGGCGATGGCGGCGGCGTCGGCTTCGGGTAGTAGTGCCCACAGGCTGCTGAGGCCGGGTGCATACGGGCGGATGCGTACGCAGCGGTCTTCGACGTTGGCCGCGCGCTGTTCCTGTTCGGTGGCTGGGCAGGTGGCGAGCACCGCTCGGCGCAACGCGGACCGAAAGCGGCTGACGCTCTGCCCGCTGGCCGTAGGGAGCACTCGGGCTGCGACGAGGTCCGCGCCGTGTTCATCCAGCGGTGCCAGCGCGTCCGCGAACGCGCGCGCGTGGCCCATGTTGATGTGCCCCGCCGCGAGTTGGTCGACGAAGTCCGGGTGGCGCGCGACCAGCGCCGCCTCGCACAGGCGGTGCCCGGCGTACTCCGGGGACGCGGACAGGACACACGCCACCTGCTCGCGGACCCAATGCTTGTCATCCGTGCCCGGCGACGCGGCCTTCGGCGGATTCGCCTCCAGCAGCGCCAACACCCGCAACTGGCGAGCCTGCACCGCACCCAACCGACGCCTCGTCCCTGCCAACTCGACCAGCAACCGCCCGCCATCCATACCGTCGAGATCACTGTCATCGACAACGTCAGCAGCCACAGCATCGGCAGCGATGCCATCGGCAGCGACGCCAGGGAGGCGGATTGATGCGGACATGCGTTCTATTTTAGAGCGCGGTCACGACGCGAACTGCCTTATGCACATGCCTAAGAGTGGCGCCTTCCCGACATCGCAGGCGGACGTGCCGCCAACATCAGCAGCCAACGTCCGCCGCCGACGTCAGCCGCCGACACCGCAAACCGACGTCACGCGCCGGGCAGGAAGAGGCAGAACGGGTGCCCGGCCGGATCGAAGTACACCCGCACGTCGTCCTGCGGCTGGTGCTCGGCCAGCGTCGCGCCCAGCGCCTGCGCATGCGCGCCGGCCTCGTCCAGATCGTCGACGAGGATGTCCAGATGGATCATCATCTGCTGCCGATCCGGCGTTGACGGCCAACTGGGCCGCACATAGTTCGGCTCCCGCTGGAACGACAGGCCGGGGCCTGCCGGCGCGGCCAGCTTGACCCAGTCCGGCTCGTCCTGCTGCACCGGCCACCCGAGCAGCCGATGGTAGAAGTCGGCCAGCGCCCGCGGGTCAGGCGAATCAAGCACGATGCCGCGCAAACTCAGCTGTGGCACATCCCTACGTTACGGTTGCCGCGGATGCGCCACCCGCCCGGCACGGAGGTGTCCATGGCGACGAGCTACCTGACCTGCCCGCTGTGTGAGGCGACGTGCGGCCTCGAGGTGGTGCATACGGGCGAGCGCATCGAATCGGTGCGCGGCGACGAGCGCGACGTCTTCTCCGCCGGGTATATCTGCCCCAAGGGCACATCGCTGGGCGCGCTGCACGATGACCCGGACCGGCTGCGGACGCCGATGGTTCGCAAGGGTGATCAGTGGCGGGCCGTGGACTGGGACGAGGCCTTCGGCATCGTCGCGGAGCGGCTGCCGCCGCTGGTCGAAACGCACGGCGCCAACGCGGTGGCGATCTATGTCGGGAACCCGGCCGCGCACAACCTGAGCGTGCTGTTGTACGGCCGCGCGCTGTACAAAGCCATCGGGACACGCAGCATGTTCACCGCGACCACGGTCGACCAGATGCCGAAGCACTTCACCAGCGGATACATGTTCGGCGACCCGCTGTCGATCCCGATCCCGGACGTCGACCGAACCGAGCACCTGCTGCTGCTCGGCGCGAACCCACTGGTCTCCAACGGCAGCCTGATGACGGCGCCGAACATGCGCGCCAGGTTGCGGGCCATTCATGCACGCGGCGGCAAGGTGGTGGTGGTGGACCCGCGCCGGTCACGCACCGCCGAAGTCGCCGACGAGCACCACTTCATCCGCCCGGGTACCGACGCGTTGCTGCTTTTCGCGCTCGCGCAGGTGCTCTTCGCGGAGGACCTGGTCGCGCTGGACCGCCTCGCCGAGCACGTCAACGGCGTCGACGACGTCCGCAGCCAGTGCGCGCCGTTCACGCCGGAAGCGGTGGCAGCCGGCCACCGGAATCGCGGCTGCCGAGATCAGGCGCATGGCACGCGAACTCGCTCGTGCTCCGCGCGCGGCGGTATATGGCCGCATCGGCACTACGACGCAGGCATTCGGCACGCTCGCCAGTTGGTTGGTCGACGTACTGAACGTGCTTACCGGCAACCTGGACCGGGCCGGCGGCGCGATGTTTCCGCAGGCCGCCGCCGGGCAGTCCAACTCAGCACCCGGTCCGCGCAAGGCGTTCCGGCACGATCGTTGGCGCAGCCGGGTGCGTGACTGGCCCGAGGTTCTCGGCGAGTTGCCGGTGGCCACCCTCGCCGAGGAGATCCGGACCGACGGTCCCGGGCAGATCCGGGCGCTGATCACGATCAGCGGCAATCCGTGCTTGAGCACGCCACATGCCGCCGCACTGGACGACGCGCTGGGCTCGTTGGATTTCATGGTGTCGATCGATCCTTACCTCAACGAGACGACCCGGCACGCGAACGTCATCCTGCCGACACCGCCCGCACTGGCGCGTGACCACTACGACCTGGCGCTGTACCAACTCGCGGTGCGCAACGTGGCCAACTGGACCCCGGCCGCGGTCGCCTCCCCGCTGCCGCACGAATGGGAGACGATCTTGCGGCTCGCCGCCGCGGCGGTGGGGCAAGGACCGTCGGCTGATGTCGCGCAACTCGACGACCTGGTGGCCGCGGAACTTGCGCGGCGCACTGGGCAGGACCTGGCGTCGGTCGCCGAGCGACGCGGGCCGGCACGACTGGTCGATCTCATGCTGCGTGCCGGGCCGTATCGGTTGACCCTCGCCGATCTCGAGGCGGCGCCACACGGCGTCGATCTCGGACCGCTGGCGCCACGGCTGCCCGAATTGCTGTCCACGCCGAGCGGGCGCGTCGAACTCTCGCCGGAGCCAATCGTCGCCGACGTGCCGCGGCTGGCGGCCCAGCTAGGCGTGCCACCGCCGGCCTTGGTGCTCGTGGGTCGCCGTCAGCTCAACTCCAACAACTCGTGGATGCACAACGTCGCGGGTTTGGTGCGTGGCAGCAACCGGTGCACTGCGCACGTGCATCCCGACGACGCGGCCGAGCGCGGGATCACCGACGCGCAGCTGGTGACGGTCCGCTCGCGCACCGGATCGGTGACGCTGCCCGCCGAGGTAACCGACGCGGTTCGCCAGGGTGTGGTGAGCATCCCGCACGGCTGGGGTCACGACGTGGCCGGCACCGTTGCCTCGGTGGCGCGCGAACATGCCGGGGTCAACTCCAACGTGCTCGCCGACGACATGCTGGTGGACGTGCCGACCGGGACCGCGGTGCTGAACGGGATCCCGATCGAGTTGGCGCCGGCGGCGGCAACGGGCTGATCGTCACGCACCCGAAGTAAGCCGTGACCTACGCGTACCTGAGGTAAGCGACGGCGCCCCAACCCCCGATGGTTACTTGGGGCACCGTCTGCTCAAAGCCTGCCCGGCTGCTGTTAGGTCGAGGTCAAGTTCGAGCCCTCATTGCCAGGCGCGCACGTAGTCGACCTGCGTGGTGGCCGGCAGTGGTGTGTTCACCGGATCAAACAGGTTCTTTGTCACACCGAGCGCCTGGGTGAGGTTGAGGAAGAACGGCTGGTCGAATGGCGCCGGGCGGGTGAGGCCCAACGGGTTCCACTTCGTGTTGACGAGGCAGTTCTTGCCGTCATAGGCGACAGTGATGCTTGTCGGCGTCCACGTCAGGTCGTAGGTGTGGAACTGAGATGCGTCCTTGATCACGCAATTGTTGCTCGTGACCTTCAGGTCGAGCGTCTTCGGCACGTAGTGGATGTACGGGATCGCCAGGGTCGGGTACATGGAGTACTGCTCGGCGATGTCGAGTTCGCCGGACATCGGCCACTTCGGTCCGTAGTAGGTGGAATTCACCGGCCACAGCCACAGCGATTCCTGCAAGCCTTTGACAGTCGCGGCGGGGAACTTCGCCCGGATCTCGAACCGTCCGTAGGTCTGGCTGAACGTACCGTTGGTATCGACCATGCCGCTGGTGTACTGGGTCGTGTAGTCGCCGCCGACCCGGGAGTGGCAGGTGAACGGCGCACTCTCCTTGCGCACCGTCAGGCTGAGCACTCCGTCGCCGACGGAGACGTTGTTCGGGGAGTTGACGAAGCACTCCGCGCCGCTGTGGTAGCCGCTGGTCGCGGTCACCTGGGTGGCCCAGTTCGTCGGATCCAACGAGGTGCCGGAGAACTCGTCGTCGAACGTGCACTGCCAGGCGGTGCCATCCGGTTTGAGCAGCGTGGAGCCGCCGCAGGTGGGGTCGGTGAGGGTGGCTGTAGTGCGCAGGTCAGCGGCGCCGACTGGACCGCGGTCCGGCACCCCGGTCAGCTGGGCAGCGAGCACCGCGGCGCACAGCGCGGCGAAGGTGAGGAGATAGCGGGAGCGTCGGAGCGTGATCCGCATGAGTGACATCCATTCGGTATCTGTCACCCCGCTCGATTGAGGACCTTAACACAGACCTCACGCGAGCAACATCCTCTAGAGTCGGCAGTTCGATATGTACGGTCTGTCTCGTCGCGGCGCTGCCACGGGCCGACCGGCCGAGCGGAAGGTTGGGCGTGGCCGAGGGCGACGAACTCGTACAGCTACAGCGGCTGCACGCCGAGGGCATGATCACCGAGGCCGAGTTCGAACTGGCCCGAACCCAGCTGCACAAGCGCGGCAGCGCGGATGCCGAAGAGCCCACCGTCGAGACCGCGGAGAAGACCGCGGAAGCGAGCGGTGACGACGCCCAGACGGTGGCCGAGCCGGCGCCCGACGTGCAACCGGACGCCGAGCAGTCGCCGGACGTGCCGGCAGCCGCCGAGCCTGAGCCGGTGGGGGAGTCGCAGCCCGAGCCTGCGACCGAGCCGCAGATCGAGCCGCAGACCGAGCCGGCGACGGACGCCGACGCCCCGTCGCCGCGCCGCCGGCGTCAGCTACCGACCTGGGCCATGATCACCTGGCCGCTGGTGTTGGCCGCAGGCGGCATCGGGCTGATCGTGTGGGCGCTCGTCGGCGGGTCCGGGACGGCGAAGACGCCGGTGAACGGTTTGATCGCGATCGTGGACCACCAGTCGGTCGTGCCGGACCAGGCCGTGCCGGACGGCAGCGCATTCGGCACCGGCGGATATGCGCTCGGCAAGCCGTGCCACACGCTCAGCGGCTACCCGGACATCGCCACCGGCGCGCCCGTCGTGATCACCGACGCGGCGGAAAAGACGCTGGCCCGCACCAACTTGCGGGCCGGGGTCTTCGATGTCAACGCCGATTGCGTCTTCGGTTTTGTGACGAGTGTGCCGAAATCGGACACGTACCAGATCAAGGTCGGCCAGCGCGACGCGGTGACGTACCCGGCCGCCGCCATCACGCACCCGCAACTGAGCCTGGGCGGTTCCTGACCGCAGCGGGGGCCACCCGTCTCGTTAGCAACACCTGCACCGTGGGTAGAAGACCACCCGATGACGAGTCGAGGTGGCACGATCGAATCCGCGCCGATGCCCAGCACGCTGCGCTGCCTGGCCGAAATCCACGGGCCAGCAGCGCGAGTGACGCTGCGCGGTCGCCTGGACGCGGAGACGTTGTGGAGCTTCGGCGCGGAGCTGTCCACGTTGATCCGGGCTGGCAGGCAGCACCTCACCGTCGATCTGGGTGAACTCGACGACGTGTCCGCCGTGTGCGTCGGGGTGGTGAACCGGATCGTCGGCGAGCTGCGTCCGACCGGCGGTACGTTGCGCCTGACCGGAGCCGACGATGACCTCATCCGCCTCTTGCGCGCGGCCGGGATGCATCAGTCGGTGATCACTGACGATCCGCATAACAGCTCCGGCCGCGCCACCGCGTCCTAACTCGTGCGCGCGTCCCCGCCGCGCAGCCGTTCGAGCAGTCCGGCCCGAACGTCGGGCCACTCCGCCGCGACGACGGAGAACAGCACAGTGTCGCGAACTGTCGAGTCGGCGCGGCGCTGATAGCGGCGCAAGGTGCCCTCGAACTGCGCGCCGAGCCGGGCGATGGCCTGCGCCGAGCGGACGTTGCGGATGTCCGTCTTGAGCTGGACCCGGCCGGCGCCCAGCTCGTCGAACGCGTAGCCCAGGAGCAGCAGCTTGCACTCCGGGTTCACGCGGGTGGCCCACACCTCCGGGCAATAGGCCGTCGATCCGATCTCCAGGCGGGCGTCTTCGGCACTGACCTCCAGATACGACGTGGTGCCTACCACCGCGCCGCCGGGCAGGCCGAAGGCGGGTGCACGCAGCCGCACGATCCAGGTGCACCACAGCTGCGGCGCGCGTCCGGCAAGCACCGTGGCCCAGCCCTGCGCATCGGCGGGACGCCCGGCGAGATGCGTCCAGACACGGTCGTCGTCGAGCGCGGCGAAGAGGTCTGCTGCGTCGCGCTCGGCGCTCGCCGGGCGCAGCACGACAGTATTGCCGCTGAGTTCGAGCTCGTTCGGCGGCGGCCAGCGCATGCTCGGCCAGCTGACATCGTCCGGTCGCGGGTCGGGCGGGGGAATGAACCGCTCGGCTATGGTCGCCACTCCTCACGGAAGTCCGGGTGGTCGGCATACGGCAGCGAGAGCAACCGGAGCGTGGGGCACGGCGGCGGGTGCCCGCAGCCGGCACACACGTCGCCGCCGGCACCGTCCTCAGGGCGCTGGACAGTGTGATGCAGCGCCACGATGCGCCGCCGCGCATCGGACCACACCAACATCCGTTCCGGGTTGGCGAGCCCGATCCACTCCTTCACAGCCGGCCGCTCGTCGTGCAGCCCGGAGCCGCGCGCGGCCCGGGCAACCTGCTCGTCTTCGCTGATGCGGGCAAGCAGAAACTCGGCCAGCTCGTTCACCCGAACATCGTCGCAAAAGCGATCAAGCCCCAGTCGCGGCGCGCCGGGCCAGCGTCGGGTGCACACGCCGAGGCCGCTACCTGGTGCGCGCAAGCCGCGCCGCGCGGTGCCCGCAGCATAGTTCAGTGAGCCTGGTAGATCAGAATGCCGACGGCCAGCCCGTTGAACGCGGCGTGCACCGCCATTCCCGGGGCGAGGCTGTCTGTCAGTCGCACCAGATAGCAGTTGGTCAGACCGAGCGTGCCGACCACGGCGGCAAGCGTGAGCGCGCCGGCGAGCGTGTTCACCTCGTAGGTGTGGAATGCGCTGAAGATGAACGTGGACAGCAGCGCCGCCGGCCAGAACGTCATTCGCCGCATGAACGCGCGCAGCAGCAGCCCGCGAAAGATGATCTCCTCGACGAACGGCGCCAGCACCACCACCAATGCGACCAGCAGCACGTCCACCGGTACCGAGGCGGTATGCACGTGCAGGTTGCTCGACTGAGCTGTGGCACGTCCGTGCGTCAGTGCGTTTGCGATGACGCCGACCACCAGCCGGCCGATGAACGCGACGCCGATACCGGAGCCGATGTAGCCGAGGTCGCGCCACCTCGGGCGGCGCAGACCGAAGGTGCGTCGCCAGCCGCCGTTCCGGGCCGCGATGTCCCGGCCGGCGTACCAGACCGCGGTGCCCAGCAGCCCGTACATGACCGCGTTGATGACCACGGTGGCGGCGAACGCGGCGGTGAAGGTGTGCGGACGGTACAGATGGTTGACGGTTGTGCCGAGAACGACCGCGATCACGCCCGCGACGAGCGGCAGCAGAGCCGGGCGTGCGCCCCACGACGCGGGGTCCTGCGTCCGCAGCTCGTCCATGGTGCGATCCAGCGGCGGGCGCGGGTCGACGGCCGGATAGCCCCGGTATCCGTGCGGCGGGGCGGCCGTGTTCGGCGTCCACCGGGTGCCGTCCCAGAACCGAACGCCGCCCGGTCCAGCGGCACCGTACGGATCCGGATACCACCCGGCGATCGGCACCGGCGCAGTCTGCGTAGGCCGACCGGCAGGGGTGCCGGCCGCGGGGGCTCCGGGTGGGGGCGACCCAGGTGGGGGCAAGAAGGTGGCATGTGACATGGCATTAGTGGTTGTACCCGCTTCGGGCGGCCGGCGCCGCATCCGGTGTCACCGGATTGCCGGTGCGCTGCCCGGCGCTGACTAACCTGTCCCGGTGACCGGCAGCGATGCGAGAGACGTTGTCGGCGCACGACTCACCGCGCTCGAACTGGTCCGGCGCGTGGTGGACGCCGGCACGTTCCTCTGCTGGGACACACCTGCCGGTCCGCCGATGGGCGTGCACGGCGACCCGTCGGATGAGTACCTGGCCGAACTCGCCGAGGCTCGGCATCGCACCGGCCTGGACGAGGCGGTGATCACCGGGGAAGCCCGGCTCGGCGGCCGCCGCGTTGCCATCGTGCTGTGTGAGTTCGGGTTCCTGGCCGGGTCGATCGGGGTCGCGGCCGCGGAGCGGTTGGTGCAGGCGATCGAACGGGCGACCCGCGAGGGGCTGCCGCTGTTCGCCGGTCCGACCTCGGGCGGGACGCGGATGCAGGAGGGCACAGTCGCGTTCCTGCAGATGGTGAAGATCTCGGCCGCAGTGGCCGCGCACAAGGCGGCCGGCCTGCCGTACGTCGTCTACCTGCGCCACCCGACGACCGGCGGCGTGTTCGCTTCGTGGGGTTCGCTCGGGCACGTGACCGCAGCGGAGCCGGGCGCGCTCATCGGCTTCCTCGGTCCGCGGGTGTACCACGCGTTGTACGGCGAACAGTTCCCGGTGGGTGTGCAGGTGGCAGAGAACCTCGCCGCACATGGATTGGTGGACGCCGTCGTCGAGCCGGAGCAATTGCGACAGGTCGCGATCGCCGCGCTCACCGTGCTCGCCGCGCCGCGGGAAAAGCCACCGCCGGTGCCGGAGTTGCCCGATGCGCTGTGGTCGGATGTGCCGGCGTGGGAGTCCATCGAACGGTCCCGGCGCGCCGATCGCCCGGGCGTGCGCGCTCTGCTGAAGGTGGCCGCCAACACGGTGACGCCGCTGCAGGGCACCGGCGTGGGGGAGAAGGACCCGGGACTGCTGATCGCGCTCGCGAGGTTCGGCGAGGCGCCGTGCGTGGTGCTCGGCCAGGATCGCAGGTTCGCGGCGCGGCCCATGGGTCCGGCCGGGCTACGCGAGGCGCGCCGCGGCATGCGGCTGGCGGCGGAATTGCGGCTGCCGTTGCTGACCGTGATCGACACCGCCGGAGCGGCGTTGAGTCAAGCTGCCGAGGAGGGCGGGCTGGCCGGCGAGATCGCGCGGTCGCTGGTCGAGCTGACCACGTTGCGTGCCCCCACCGTGTGTCTGCTGCTCGGGCAGGGTGCGGGCGGTGGTGCGCTCGCCCTCTTGCCGGCTGATCGGGTGCTGTGCGCGCAGCACGCCTGGCTGTCGCCGTTGCCGCCTGAGGGCGCGTCGGCGATCCGGTTCCACACCACCGAGATGGCTGCGGAGATGGCCCGCGCGCAGGGGGTGCGCAGTGCCGACCTGCTCCGCAACCGGGTGGTCGACCGGGTGGTGCCGGAACTGCCGGATGCCGCCGACGAGCCGGTGGAGTTCCTGCATCGCCTCGGCACCACACTGGAGCACGAACTCGCCACGCTCATGCGGCGCCCGGTGGACGAGCTGGTGCCGGCTCGGCTGAACCGGTACCGGGGCCTTGGCCTGAGCTAGTCGACAGCCGGCACCGCGATCCTCAGCCCAGTGCCTCGGCGATCGTCGGCAGCATCCGCGGGTCGGTCTGCAGCAACAGTGTGGTGATCACCGTCTGCTCCCACAGCTGCATCTCGTCCTTGATCTTTGCGATGGGACCGACGAGCGCGATGTCCTCGACCAGCGCGGTCGGCACCGCGGCGATGGCCTCGGCCTTGTGGCCGCTGAGGAACAGCTCCTGGATCTTCTCGACCTCGCCCGGGTAGCCCAGCCGGCTGAACACGTCGGCGTGGAAGTTCATCGACTTCGCGCCCATGCCGCCGGCATAGAGCGCGATGGCCGGGCGCACCATGTCCGCCGCCGCCTCGACGTCGTCGTGCACCACCACCGGCAGGAACGCGGGCACTTCGAAGTCGGCGAGCGTGCGCCGCGCGTTCGGCCGGGCAAATCCCTCGGCCAGCGCGGCGCGGTAGAACTCGTCGGTCTTCGGCGAGAAGAACATCGGCAGCCAGCCGTCCGCAATCTCTGCCGCGAGCGCCACGTTCTTCGGACCCTCGGCACCGAGCAGGATCGGGATGTCCTCGCGCAGCGGATGCACGGTGGACTTCAGCGGCTTGCCCAGCTGCATGCCGCCGGGATACGGCAACGGGTAGAACTCGCCGTCGTGCGTCACCGGCACGTCGCGTCGCAGGATCGCCCGGATCACCTCGACGTACTCGCGGGTGCGGGCCAGCGGTTTCGGGTACGGCTGGCCGTACCAACCCTCCACCACCTGCGGTCCGGACGCGCCGATCCCGAGCATGAATCGGCCGCCGCTGAGGTGATCGAGCGTCATGGCTGCCATGGCGGTGGCTGCCGGCGTACGCGCGGAGATCTGCAGGATGTTGGTGCCCAGGCGCAGCCGGGACGTTGCCGCACCCCACCAGGCGAGCGGCGTGAGGCAGTCTGAGCCGTACGCTTCCGCGGTCCAGATGGAGTCGAATCCGAGCGATTCGCACAGGGCGATGGCCTCGCTCGCGCCTGCCGGTGGCCCGGAGGACCAGTAGCCGGTGTGGTACCCGAGTTTCACGGGCGGGCCTTTCTCGAGGCCGGCCTGCGGCGACGCAGGCCGTGCGCGGACTTGCCAGTGACCACGGCAGCGCCATAGTTTCCCACACAAACCGGGCGGACGACGTCGAATGTGGCGCTGGGTACTGGCCGGGCAGTCGGCGGTGCGGAGGTGTGAATGTCCGAGGTGACATTCCGCTATGAGAGCCCCGCGATGGGGGCCGTCGCATGGCTCGACGTCTCCGCCGAGGACTCGAACGGCTCCTCCGGTCGTGCCCGCACCGGACCGCTCGGGCTGCAGATCTCGCAGTTGCCACAGTCGCGCGCGCCGTATTTCTTCCGCGGTGCCCGGCTGCGCGGCACCCGGTGCATGTGGTCCGCGTCGACGGTGAGCGGTGCCGAAATGACTCGCCATGCGCGCGCGATCACGCCGGTGATCCCCGACGGCTCGGTGCATGTGCTCGCGCGGATCGAATGCGCCGGCACCGTGTTCGAGCCGAGCGGTGCGCCGTCGCACGGCGTGCTCAAGGTGCTCGACGCGGTGGAGCGGTTCAACGAACAGTTCCTCGCCAACACGCACCTGTTCACGCTGAATGTGCCCCAGGCGGCGATCGGGCTGGAGCCCGGCATGCTCGCCGAGATGTACGGCCAGTCCTTCGAGCTGACCGGATTCCAGATCCAACTGCTGCGCTCGGCGGCGAGCCTGCTGCTGGTGGGCGGCGAACTCGGCACACCGGGCTCTCTGGTCGGGGTGGATCGCTATCTTGCCGCGCTGACCGGACTGCTGTTACGTACCGCGGTGCGCAAACCGAGCAGCGACCCCGAGCAGCTCGCCTCCGTCCGCGCGCGCACCGACGCGATCATCTTCGAGCAGGCCGGCGACCCGCTGCTCACCCCGGCAACCATCGCCGCCCAGTTGAACGTCTCGCTGCGGCAGCTCTATCGGGCCTTCAACGGCACCGAGAGCCCGGCGGCACGCATCCGGCGCCGGCGCCTCGATCGCGCCGCCGAGCTGCTGTCCGCGCGCAGCCCGCAGCCGCACGTGGAGTGGGTGGCGCAGGAGTGTGGCTTCACCTCTGCCGAATACTTCTCCCGAGCGTTCCGGCGCGAGTTCGGGATCAGCCCACGCGCCTACCGCTCGGCACACCGGGAGGTGCCGGTAGGCCGTTGAGCAGCAGGGTCGTTGAGCAGCAGGGTCGTTGAGCAGCAGGGTCGTTCAGCAGCAGGGTCGTTCAGCAGAGGGCCATCAGCCGTCGGCTTGATGTGCCTTGTACACCGCGTCGAGCGCCTCGCGCAGCTGCGGGCGTTTGCCCAGCAGCTCGGTGAGCACGTCGTTCTCGATGCGCAACCCGCGCACCGGGGTCACCGATGACACCGTGGCGCGCCGCTGGCCGCCGGCCAGCAATGTCATCTCGCCCACCACGTCGCCTTCGCCCAGCGTCGCGATCACCGCGCGGTCCTGGTACACCTTCGCGGTGCCCTCGGTGATCACGTAAACCGCGTCCGACGGGATGCCTTCCTGCACGAAAGACCACCCGGCCGGCACCGAGAACCGGGATCCGGCCTTCGCCAGCGCGAGCAGGTCGTCATGCGAACACTGCGCAAATGCCTGATAGGTCCCGAGCTTGTCTGCGACCTCGCGGCTCTCACTTGCCGGCATCTGCGCTCCGTCTGTTAGTGGCGTGCGTGTCCTCTGCTAGCCGACACTGTGCCGGCCCGGTACCAGTTCGCGTTCCATACTGCCTGCCCGCCACGCCTCGCGCAGCCGCCGGGACAAGCTGGCCGCGATCCACTGCGCGGTGTGCGGATCTGCGAACAGCGCCCCGAACTGCCGAGGTTCCATGACGAGCACGTGCAGGTACGTCTTCGCCACGACCGTGGCAGATCGCGGCTGATTGTCAAGCAGAGACATCTCGCCGACGAGATCGCCGGGGCCGATCTCGGCCACCACCTCGTTGTCGACGATTACCTCTGCCTCGCCCTCGGCGACGATGAACGCCTGCCGGCCAGGCTCGTCCTGCACCGTCAGCGCGGCGCCCGCGGGCACCGACGCGTCGGTCACCAGGGCGTCCACCCGAGCCAGCAGATCGTCGGGCAGATCGGCGAACATCGGCACCTGACGTAGCAGGGCGAGCCAGCCGGCCGGCACCCCACCCCCGTGTATCGCTCTGAACATCTCGCGCCTCCTGGTTGGTTGAGACGTGTCGATCGTCGCGTTCGGTCGTTAACCGTTCGTAGCAGCGGCATTCCAGCGCGGAAACAGCTGGCGAGCCGGGGTTCGTGTGCAACCCGGTTAGCGGGGGAACTCGCCCGACAGGGGGGTGCATGGCCCGGCAGCCGACGGTCCTCGTGGTCGAGGACAACGACAAGAGCCTCAAGCTGTTCTGTGCCTTGCTGGAGCTACGCGGGTACCGCACCGAAACGGCCATTACCGTCGCCGAGGCCGTCGCGACCGCCTTGCGGGTGCTGCCGGACCTGGTCGTGATGGACATCCAGCTCCCGGACGGGGACGGGGCTGCCGCACTGTCGGCGTTGCGCGCGGACCAGCGCACCTGCCAGCTGCCGGTGGTCGCGGTAACCGCGTTCGCCATGCCAGGTGACCGGGAGCGGTTGCTCGCGGCCGGTTTCGACGGCTACATCACCAAGCCGATCGACGCGCATACCTTCGTCGACGACCTAAGCGCCCTCATTCGCCCGGAGCACTGACGTGGTCGGTCCGGATCGCGCCGGTATGCGCCGTTCAGGTGTTATTTCCCTGCAAGGTCTGCTGGCGACGATAACTGCGACACGGCGCCAGAAGGGGGCTGACGGGGTGACGCTGGCCGGCTCCAGCCCTTACATCGTGGGTCTGGGCGGCCGGGCGGCGGTCGCGCTCGGCACGCTCATGGTGTTGCTGATGGTGCTGCCCGCGTCGTCCAGCCCCGGTCGTCTGCTGATCGCGCTCACCGGTGCCGGTGCACTCGTGATCGGCATCGTGCTGCTTAGGTTGCGCGAGCACATCGCACTGGCCCCGCTCGATGTCGCGCTGGTTCTCGGCGACGGTCTGCTGGTCTTCCTCGGCCGCTACGACGGCCCGCTGGCACCGGCCTTCCCCGGCATCTACCTCGTCATCGGCACGATCATCTTCGCCGGCCGCTCATGGTGGGTCGTCGCCGGCCACGTCGCACTGCTGGGCGCGAGTTATGCGGGCGTGCTGGCCGTCGGCCCACACCACTTCGCGCCGGTGTCGCGCTGGGTGATCGTGATGACGGTGCTGGTGATCACCGGCATCTTCCTGCGCTGGCTGGTGCTTGTGGTGGCCGGGCTGGCCCGGGGCGAACGCGACGCGCGGGCCGCGGCCGAACGTGCGGCGGCCGAGCTGGAGCAAGTAGGTCGCGCCAAGAACGTCTTCCTGGCCCGGATGAGTCACGAGCTGCGCACGCCGCTCAACGTCATCCTCGGCTTCGCGGACCTGCTGTCCGAGCAGCGGGTAGGCCCGTTGAACGCCCGGCAACAGGAGTACGTGGGCGACGTCGGCGATTCGGCGCGGCACCTGGTCGCGCTCGTCGACGACGTGCTGGACCTGGCCACCGTGTCATCCGGCGGGGTGCGGCTGAACTCCGTCCTGTTCGACGTGTGGCACGTGATCGAAGACAGCGTGACGCTGGTCCGCGACCAGGCCGCGCGCAAGGGCTTGGTGATCGAGGTGGACGTCGCCGCGGAGGTCGGCGCCATCGAGGCGGACCGGGTAAAGGTGCGCCAGGTTGTGGTGAACCTGCTCGCCAACGCGGTGAAGTTCACCCCATCGGGCGGCCAGGTGGCGGTGCGGGCGCGAGCGGCCGGCAACCGGGTCCACATCAGTGTCTCCGACACCGGTATCGGCATCGCCCCGCAGGATCTCGACCGCATCTTTGAGGAGTTCGCACAGTCCGACCGCGGTCAGGAAGGGACCGGCCTCGGGTTGACGTTGGCGCGTCGATTCGTCGAATTGCACGGCGGCCGGCTCGAGGTCGTGAGCACGCCGGGCCAGGGCAGCCGGTTCAGCTTCGAACTGCCGCGGCATGCGCGCCGAGGTGCTCCGGTGGACATGGTGCCGTTCACCGATGCCGGCCTGAGCGACCACTCGGCGTTCACCCGTCCGGGCTCGGCAGCCAACCGCACGCTCATCACGCGCATCGCCTCGCGCCTGCTCGTCGTGTGTGGGCTGCTCAGCGCCGTGGTCGCGGCGATCACGCCGGGCGATGACGAGAAGCGGATTGCCATCGCGGCCAGCGGCGTCGGGGTGGCAGTGCTTGCGTGGTGGGTCGGTGCGCGGCTGCCGCGGCCCTCGTTCAAACAGATCGAGTGGGCGGGCTGGGCGGCGGTGCTCGGCATCAGTGTCGTGACCTACTTCACCGTGCACTTCTCCTCGCTCACACCGATCCTCTACGGCTGGGTGACGATGGTGGCGCTCGCGCTGTGGCCGCGCAGCCGAGCGCTGATCATCGTGGCCGGCGTCGGCATCTGCTACACGGCGGTGCTGGCATTGCACACGCCGCCCAACGCGGCCGGCAACTGGCTGGCCATCATCACGCTGGTGACCTTCAACGGCGAGGTGGTCAGCTGGATAATCTCCCGGCACCGACGGCTGGTGGTCGCCGAGCAGGAGGCGCACCGGCATGCGAATCGGGTCCGGGCTCAGCTCGCCGCGACGAGCAGGCACCGCAGCGCCTTCGTCGCCAACATGTCGCACGAGCTGCGCACGCCGCTGAACGCGGTGATCGGCTTCTCCGACCTGCTCGCCGAGTCGGTGGTCGGCCCGTTGAACGAGCGGCAGCGCGAGTACGTGCAGGACATCCGCGACGCCGCGCGAAATCTGCTGACCATCGTGAACGAGGTACTCGACTCGGCAAAGGTCGACGCCGGGCAGATGAAGCTGACGCTGGACGTGATCGGCGTGCGCGGCCTGCTGGAGACCGTGGTAAACCGCAGCTACCAGCGCGGCAACGACCGGATCGAGGGTGTCCGGCTCGACATCAGTGCCGATGTGGACTTCATCGTGGCTGACCGTGAGCGGCTGCAGCAGGTGCTGGTGCAACTCGTCTCGAACGCGGTGAAGTTCACGCCGGACGGCGGGCACGTCGAAGTGGTCGCCCGGAGTCAGCCGCACGGCGAGTTGCACATATCGGTGACCGACTCCGGCATCGGCATTTTGCCCGACCAGATCGGGCGGATCTTCGAACCGTTCCACCAGGGCACGCGCATGCCGGCGCACCACGTCCCGACCGGCACCGGGTTGGGGCTGTCGCTGGCGCGGAGCCTGGTCGAACTGCACGGCGGGCGCATCTGGGTGCAGAGCGTGCCGGACCACGGCAGCACGTTCACGGTGGCGCTGCCGGTCGTGGTTGCCGGCGTGCGCAACCTGGAGACGTCAACGGGGGCAGGACGATGAACGGTGACGTCCTCGTGGTGGACGACACCGCGGCCAACGTCCGGCTATTCGAGGCGATCCTCACCACCCACGGGCACACCGTCCGCGCAGCCAGCAACGGACCGGACGCGCTGGCGATCATCGCCAGTGATGCGCCGCCCGATCTCGTCCTGCTCGATATCCAGATGGACGGCATGGACGGTTACGAGGTGTGCCGCCGCATCCGGGCGGACGAACGCACCACCATGCTCCCGGTGATCATGGTGACGGCATCGGGCAACGACGAGAAGGTGCACTCGCTCGAATCCGGTGCGGACGATTTCATCGCCCGCCCGTTCGACCAGGCCGAGCTGCTTGCCCGAGTGCGCTCGCTATTGCGCATCAAGCGCTATCACGACACGGTGCTCGGCCAGTCCGCCGAACTGGCCGCATGGAACCGTCTGCTCGAGGAACAGGTGAACGAGCAGGTCGAGGAAGTGCAGCGGCTGCAGCGATTGCGCCGGTTCCTCTCCGCCAATGTCGCCGATGCGGTCATCTCCTCCGGGGACGAGTCGTTGCTCGAACCGCACCGGCGTGAAGTCGCGTTGCTGTTCTGCGACCTGCGCGGATTCACCCACTTCGCCTCGGCCGCCGAGCCGGAGGAGGTGCTCGTCGCGCTGCAGTCCTATCACGAGGTGATCGGCGAGATCGTGAAGCGGCACTCCGCGACCGTCGGCTACTTCGCCGGTGACGGCGTGATGATGTTCTTCAACGACCCGTTCCCCTGTGCGGACCCGGCGTTGCGCGCTGTCACCGCTGCCGCGGAACTGCGTGACGCGATGCAGCTGTTCGCCGACCGCTGGCAGCAGCGTGGGCACCGCCTCGGCATCGGCGCGGGCGTTACCTTCGGCTTCGCCACGCTGGGCCTGATCGGATTCGAAGGGCGCTACGAGTACACCGCCATCGGGCCGATGGTCAATCTCGCGGCTCGGTTGTGCGACGAGGCTCATGCGGGCGAGATCCTCGTCGGGCAGCGCGCGCTGGCTGCGGTGCAGGACCGGATCCGGGTCCTCGCGCGCGGCGAGGTCGAGCTGCGTGGCATCGACGGGATGACGCCGCTGTGGGCCTTCGACGGCTTGGTCGGCGCAGTGAGCCCGGCCGCCGGTGCGACGGCGCCGAAGCCGCCGGTGCCGAGCCACGGAGCGGGCGCGGCCCAGAACGCGTCTGCCGGCACCGGCGACCTCGATAGGGCGGCGGGCCACGCTTTTGGCATGCCGCCCAGCAGGAGCGGGCTGGACTTCCGCGTGCTGGGTCCGCTGGAGGTTTCGGTGGCCAATGCCGCGGTGCCGCTGCGCGGCGTGAAGGTGCGCGAGCTGCTCAGCCTGCTGCTCTTGCATCGCGGTCGTGTCGTTTCGGTGGACCGGCTGGCCGAGGAGTTGTGGACCGGCGAACCGCCGGCGGCGGCGACTGCGGCGCTGCGGGTGTACGTCTCGCGCCTGCGCAAGCTGCTCTCCGGCGCCGGGCAGGAGCGCCTGCTCGTCACGCACCCGTCCGCGTACCAGCTCGATGCCCCGGACGATGCGCTGGACGTGGTGCGTTTCGAAACCCTGGCCGGTCAAGGTCGAGCGGCGCTGCGCTCGGGCGACCCGTCGGCCGCGGTGCAGCTGTTGCGTGCGGCGACCGGCCTGTGGCGCGGTGCGGCCTACCAGGACATCGCCACCACGCCGTCGGCCGAGGCCGACTCGGTGCGCCTCGAGGAGAGCCGGCTCGAGGCGGTCGAGGACTGCATTGAGGCGGAACTCGCCTGCGGCAATCACCGCAGCGTGCTCGGCGAGCTGCAGGCATTGGTCGGTGCGCATCCGCTGCGCGAGCGGTTGTGGTCGCAGCGGATGACGGCGCTGTATCGCGCCGGCCGCCAACCCGAGGCGCTCGGGGCGTATCAGGAGTTCCGTCAGCACCTTGCGGACGAACTCGGCCTGGATCCGTCACCGGAACTGGCACAACTGCATGCGGCAATCCTCAGCCGGTCAGCAGAGCTGGAACCGACACATTGAATCCATCGCGGCCGCGCGCGCGTGCCGCTGCGGTCACCGGGTACGCCAACCTGCGTGGCGCTAACAGGCGAGATGCTCGCGGACAGCGCCGAGACCCAGTGAGGACGACTCGGACAGGTAGGTGTGCAGGTGCGGGCTTACGTCGTCGAGCACGGCATAGGTTCGCCCGACCTCGGTCAGCAACCGCTGCGCAGCGACGATCGACGTGCCGGTGTAGGAGATCACCTCGGTGTATCCGCACACGAACGCCGATCCGGCCAGGTGCGTCACCAGGTCGCGGCCGAGCCCGCGGTGTTGCCACGCGTCCTCGACCAGCACCCCGAGCGCGGCGCCGTTGCTGGCATGCAACGGGTCACGGCTGGCGACGGCTGCGGCAACGATCTCGCCACGGCCGGTACACGCGACGAAGGACAGGGTGTGCCGCAACGTCCGCTCGATCGCGACGGCTGGCGGCGGACACCCGCCGGCGCGATAGCGCTCGAGCAACGTTCGCGCCGTGCAGCGGGCATGCATGGCAGCCAGTGCGCTGAAGTCGCGCGGGCTGGCGCCGCGGATCAGCACGTTCTCGCCGCGTTCGCGGGGGCCGCGACTGGTGCGGACCATCCACGGCTGGCGTATCCACACCGCTAGCGAGGCGTTGTCCCCGAGCATCGGACCCGGCGTCGACGTGCCCAGGGTGTGCGGGGTGCTCCCTTGGATACAGGTGCTGCGAGTCATGATCGCAGGCTGTCATTCACGCGTTTCACGCGAATGACGCGCATGTGACGCCTCGTGCGTGCGCCCGGCCCGAGTGATTCTCAGGCGGGGAAGGCGCTGTACGGCACTGAGGGGTCGGCGAGACGATCCGGATCGACGCGTACCCGGTCGCGGATCAGCGGCTTCACCTGATCCACGACGTCCCACACGTTCACGTTCATGCTCGCCTCGATCCGATCGTCGGCATCGAGCCAGAACGCGACGAACTCCCGACCGTTCAGATCGCCGCGGACCACCAGCCGGGACAGCGGCTGGTGCCGCCCGATGTACTCCATCCCCAGTTCGTACTGGTCGCTGAAGAAGTACGGCAGATCGTCGTAGACGTCGCTGCCACCGAGCATTGCGCGGGCCGCCACCGCGGGTTGGTTGAGTGCGGTCGCCCAGTGCTCCACCCGAACCCGGGTGTGCAGCAGCGGGTGGTCGTGGCTGGCGATGTCACCGACCGCCCAGATGTCCGGATCACTGCTTCGCAATGACGCGTCGACGAGCACGCCGTTGTCCACGGCCAGGCCGGCACTGCGGGCCAGCTCGACGTTCGGCTGCACGCCGACGCCGATCACCACCGCGTCCGCGGTGAGGCTGGAGCCGTCATCGAAGATCACTCCGTCGACCGTGCCCTCGTGTTCGGTGATCTCCCGGACGCCGGTGCTCATGCGCAGGTCCACCCCGTGATCTCGGTGCAGGCTGGCGAATACGTGCGCCATGGTGTCGCCGAGCACGGTGAGAAGCGGCTGGGCAGCGGTATCGACAACGGCGACCCGGGTGTCCTTGGCGCGTGCCGCGGCGGCTACTTCGAGGCCGATCCATCCGGCGCCGATGATCACCAGCGACTTGTCCGGCCCGAACACCTGGCGAATGAGATCGGCGTCATCACGGGTGCGCAAGTAGTAGACGCCGGCGGTGGTGACACCAGGCACGGGCAGGTGGCGCGGAGACGCGCCGGTGGCGAGCAACAGCCGGTCGTAGCGCAGCTCGACGCCGGTGAGCGTGCTGACCAGGTGAGCGCTCGGGTCGATGAACGCGACCTCGGTCCCGAGCATGAGATCCACGTTGTTCTCGGCGTACCACTGCTGCGGGTGCACGATTGCGTCGTCGAAGGGCGCTTCGCCCATCAGGTAGGCCTTGGAGATCGGTGGCCGCTCGTAGGGCAGATGCGTTTCCGACCCGACCAGGGTGAGCGACCCGGCGAAACCTGCGCCCCGGAGGCCCTCGACGCCCTTGGCTCCGGCGAGGCCGCCGCCGATCACCACGATCCTGTCGATGCTGCGCTCAGTCACGTGCGCCCCCTTAGCAGCGACTATAGGGTGGCCCGGATCGTGTCCGCACCGCGATGCCGGAGGAGCGCCGAGCCGTGAGCAAGCCGTTGGCAGGCCGAACGTTGATCATGTCCGGCGGCAGCCGGGGCATTGGGCTGGCGATCGGGGTGGCCGCCGGGCGGCTGGGCGCGAACGTGGTGCTGCTGGCCAAGACCGACGTCCCCGATCCGCGCCTGCCCGGCACCATCCACACCGCCGCCGCCGAGATCGAGCAGGCCGGCGGCACCGCCCTCGCAGTTGTCGGCGACGTGCGGGACGAAGCCTGCGTCAACGCGGCGGTCGAGCAAGCCGTCGAGCGTTTCGGCGCGATCGACATCTGCGTGAACAACGCCAGCGCGCTGGCTCCGCTGGGCACCGAGGAACTGCCGATCAAGAAGTTCGACCTGATGCAGCAGATTCAGCTGCGCGGCACCTTCATGCTGACGCGGGCGGCGCTGCCACACCTGCGCCAGGCGCCGAACCCACACGTGCTCACCCTGTCGCCGCCGATCAACCTCGCGCCGAAGTGGATGGGCCCCCACCCGGCGTACACGCTGGCGAAGTACGGGATGACGTTGCTGGCACTGGGATGGGCGGCCGAGTACGCCGAGGCGGGTGTGGCCTCCAATACGCTCTGGCCGCAATCGATCATTGCCACGGCCGCGGTGCAGAACCTGCTCGGCGGCGATGACAGCATGCGCCGCGCGCGTACGCCGGAGATCATCGCGGACGCTGCGATGGAGATCGTCACCAGCCCGGCGCGCACCTGTACCGGGAACACGTTCATCGACGTGGACGTGTTGCACTCGGCCGGGATCACCGACCTGTCCCGCTACGGCGGCGGCCCGGATCTGATGTACGACCTGTACGTCGATCCACCGTCCGCCTAGGGCGGCGTACGGCTGGGCGTGCTTGCGCAGGCGGCGTTGACAGGCAGCGTGCGTCAGTGCATGAAGGCGACGAAATACACGGCAATGGCCGCGCTGACCAGCGCGAGGGCGGCAAGGGCGAACAGGATGGGTAGGTCACGGCCGCCGGTCTCCGGGTCGCGGCGCAGTCGCGGCCGATAACCGAGCAACTGCCGCCGGGCGACGATGTACTCCTGCTCGGTGAGCGCCCCGGACTGGTACAGCTCGCGCAGGCTGAGGAGCTCGCGCGGGTTAGCCATCGCGAACCTCTGTTACTGCTCTGCCTCGGCGGCGGCCTTGACGCGATTGAGCGTCTCGCGCATGCCGTTGACGTTGGTGCGGTTGCGCGCCCAGCCGAGCAGTGCCCAGTACAGCCGGAGCCACGGCGTGGGCGTGAGCGTGAACGATTCGGTGACATCGACGCCGCCGGAGGTGCTCGCGAACTCGTAGCGCCAGGTGTTCAGCTTCTGCCCGCGCATGACGACCGCGAAGGCGAACTCGCGGGCCGGTTCGCACGCAATGATCTCGCAGACGGTCCAGTACACCGGGCCGCGGCCGTTTCGCTTGACCTTCCCGCGGAACCGCACGCCTACCGCAGGCGCATCCGCGCCGTCCATCCAGCGGGCCTCGATGGTCTCCGGGCTCCACCGGCCGGTGTTGCGGATGTCGGTGATCAGGTCCCAGACCCGCTCGGGAGGGGCGGCCATGCGCACTGTCACGGAATCGTGCATCGGACGAAGTTATCAGGACGGCGGCTCGTTAGAACCCGCGCCGCAGTGGGCAGGAGGTCACGTGAGATCGTCATGAAGCCAGTAGTGGCGATGCCGGATCCGGGCAAGGAGGCATGAGGTGGGTCGCTCGGCCGAGGCCGTCGACGCGTTCCAGCGACGCCACCGGTGGGTCGGCCTGCCGCTGGCGACGTTCTACAAGTACAACGACGATCGCGGCGGGTACCTGGCCGCGCTCATCACCTATTACGGGTTCCTGTCGCTGTTTCCGCTGCTGTTGTTGTTGACCACGATCCTCAACTTCGTGTTGTCCGGTGACGCCCATCTGCAGCAGCGGGTGCTCAACTCCGCGCTCGGCCAGTTCCCGATCGTGGGCACCCAGTTGCGCGATCCGAACGGCGTCTCCGGCAGCGGCGTCGGCCTGGCCATCGGAATCGTGGGAACGCTGTACGGCGGCCTGGGCATCGGACAGGCATTCCAGTACGCGATGAACACGATCTGGCGGGTGCCGAACAATTCCCGGCCCAATTTCGTGAAGGGGCGCGCCCGGAGCCTGCTGCTGCTCGTGGTCGGCGGCCTGCTCATCGCGGGTACCACGATCCTGTCCGGTCTCGGCTCGAGTTCGACCTCGTTCGGGGCGACGCTCGGCATCGGTATCAAGGTCGTCTTGACGATCGCCGCACTGGTGGTGAACGCAGCGGTGTTCATGCTCGCGTTCCGCGTCGGTACCGCACGTGAGCTGCGGACCCGCGACATCGCGCCCGGGGCGATCGGCGCAGCCGTCACCTGGCAGCTGCTGCAATCGTTCGGCACTCTGTATGTCGGACATGTCGTGAAGCACACGTCGCTGACGAACAGCGTCTTCGCACTGGTGCTCGGCCTGATCGCGTGGATCTATCTCGAGGCGCTCGTCGTGGTGATGGCGGCCGAATACAACGCGGTGCGGGTACTTCGGCTGTACCCACGCTCGCTGACGGCACCGTTCACCGACGATGTCGATCTGACTGCGGGGGATCGTCGGGCGTACACCGATCAGGCGAAAGCCGAGCGGCGGAAAAGTTTCCAGGAGATCGACGTCAGGTTCCACGAATCGCCGTAATGGCCGCGGGGCGTCGGGCGTCCCTTGCTCATGGTCCTGGCCCCCGCGCGCTCGCTCGCCGAAGCCCATGATGACGATGCGGCCGATTCCGGCGATGCGGGCGATGACGACAGCGGCAGCTGGGTCCGGCGCCGGCCCGCGCTGGGCGCCCAGCGCGAGTCCCTGAGCTGCGCGGCTGTTGCCGCCGCCGCCGGACTGTTCGCCGTCGTCTCATCCCAGGACGGCACGGTTCGGGCCAGCGTCCTGGTCAAGATGTCCGGCGACGAGCCGATGTCCGCGCTGGCGCGGGCCAGCGATCCGCACTTCTCCTTCGTCACCGACGTCGAGCACTACGACGGCGTGTACTACTACGCGATTGCGCGTGACCCGCTGCTGCTCGGCAAGGCGCACACCCTGATCGATCAGCCGGCATATCGCTACGGACATCCGCTGCACGGCTGGCTGGCGCGCATCGTCAGCCTCGGGGTGAACTCGCTGATACCGCAAGCGCTGCTGGTGTTGAGCCTGGCCGGGCTGGCGCTGGCCGGCTGGGCGACCTCGCGCTACGCCGTTCGGCACGACCGCAATCCATGGTTGGGCCTGGTCGTGGCGGTCGTCCCCGGGCTGCTGTACGCGGCCACCGTGTCGACGACGGAGACGGTCGGGGCGGCACTGGTCGTGTCCGTGCTGCTGGCCTGGGAGTACCGGCGCTGGTCACTGGCCGCGGTGCTGTTGCTGCTGTGCTGCTTGGACAAGGAGCAATACGTCGCGGTGCCGGTGGGGCTCGCGGTGTGGGAAGCGGTGCAGTGGCGCCGGTCCGGCCGGCCGCGGCAGGTGCGGGCACGCGCGACGGCGCTTGGCCTCGGCCCGGTGGCGCTGTCGATGTGGTACCTGTACGTGCACGCTCGCCTGCACGAATGGCCGTCGAGCTACCAGTCGGGAAATCTGGGCACGCCGATCGCCGGCTGGCAGCAGACCATGCAGTACGCCCATGCCCTCTCGCAAGGCACGTTCGAGCAATCACAGATCGGCGCGGTGGCGCCGCCGGTGCTGGCCGCACTCGCCGTGCTGCTGCTCATCGCCGCGGTGCACGCTTCTCGGCTGCGCACGGTTGCCGACGCGCCCTACCTGTGCCTGGTCCTGATCACTGCCTGCCAGGGGTGGCGCACCCTGCTCTACCCGCACGAGATCTTCCGCACCCCTGCCGTGGCCACCCTGCTCGCGGTCGTCGTGCTGCTCGGCGGCGAACGTCGCCCGCAACGTCCTCCGCCACGTCGCTCCCAACGTCGCTCGGATCGTCCATCGGCGCGGGGGGCGGCAGCGGTCCGGTAGAACTGCTCCATGTCGCCAACACAGCCGCCGACGAATGTGCTGGTCACGGGTGCCACCGGGTTCATCGGTTCGGCAATCGTTCGCGCCCTGCTCGAGCGCGGTGACAACGTGGTGGCCCTCGTCGAGCCAGGAGTCGATGACGGCAACCTCGCCGGCGTGGACGTGCGCCGTGTGCCGGGTGATCTGCGTGACGTGGACCAGGTCAAGCGGGCGGTCAGCGGTTGCACCTCGGTGTTTCACGTCGCGGCGATGTACCGGTTCTTCGCCCCGGATCAGCGCGCCTTCTACGACGTGAACGTGGGCGGCACTCGAGCGGTGCTGGCCGCCGCGCGCGAGGCCGGCGTGCAGCGCGTCGTGTACACCAGCACCGTCGGCACCCTCGGCCTCGATCACGCCGGGGCCGCGGGCGCAACCGAGACGGACTATCCCGACGTGGGACACCTGTTCGGGGCGTACAAGCGATCGAAGTACGTCGCCGAGCACGAGGCGCTGCGGGCCGCGGCCCAAGGTCTGCCGGTGACGTTGGTGTTGCCGACGATGCCGATCGGCCCGCGTGACCGGGCACCCACCCCGAGCGGCAAGCTGGTGCTCGACTACCTCAACGGACGCATGCCCGCCTACGTCGACACCGTGCTGAACGTCGTGCACGTGGACGACGTTGCCCGCGGTCACCTGCTCGCACACGATCGCGGCGAGGTCGGGCGCAGCTACATCATCGGTGGCGAGAACCTTGCCATGCGTGAGGTGCTCGCCGAGCTGGCCGCGGTGACCGGGCTGCCCGCGCCGAGCGTGCAAGTGCCGAGATCGGCGGTGCTGGCTGCGGCGTGGCTTTCGGAGCTGGTCGAGGCACGGCTGCTGCATCGGCCGCCGCATGTGCCGCTGGAGGCAGCGCGGATGTCGACGACCCGGATGGCGTTCGACGACTCGCGCGCGCGCGGCGAACTCGGCCACACCTCGCGCCCGCCGCGACAGGCGCTGGCCGACGCCGCGCGGTGGTATCTGCGCAACGGTTACGTGTCGCCCCGTCGCCGCGCGCGGATCACCCTCGCCGTCGATCGTGATGCACAGGCGCCGCTATAGCGCCCCCTCAGCATCACGATCCAGATGAGTTCGGCTTATTGGGAATAGTTATCATTACTGGTGTACGGTGCGGCAATGGTGAAGCGGGCTCGGCGGCCGGAACGGAGGCGCGTTGTCCTCGCCACAATGCTGCTGGCCACGTCCGTCGCATTGACCGCGTGCCAGACGACCGCGCCCGCCTCCTCGACGGCCGGTGCTGCCGGCGAGCCGATCCCGGTGGCCGCCAGCATCAACGCGTGGGGCAGCGTGCTCAGCCAACTCGGCGGCGATCGGGTTCAGCAGACGTCGATCATCACCAACCCGGCTACCGACCCGCACGATTACGAGCCGACGCCGTCCGACGGGCGCACGATCGCGATCTCGCGCCTGTTCGTCGAGAACGGCATCGGCTACGACTCATGGGCGGCCAAGTCACTGGCAGCCGACCCCGACCCCGTCCGTCAGGTCGTCAACGTCGGCACCGTGACCGGGATCGCGGCTGGCGGCAACCCGCACCGCTGGTACTCCCCGGCCGATGTCGAGAAGGTCGCCGATGCGATCACCGCGGCACTGACGAAGCTGGATCCCGCCCACGCGGCGTACTTCCGGCAGCGACGTACCGACTTCGACACGGTGGCCCTTGCGCCGTACCACCAGCTCATCGACACGATCCGCAGTAGGTACGCGGGCACACCCATCGGCGCGAGCGAGAGCATCGTCAGCCCGCTGGCCGACGCGCTCGGGCTCACCATGCGGACGCCGGCGTCCTTCTTGAAGGCGATCAGTGACGGCACCGATCCGTCCGCCGCGGACAAGCGACTGATCGACGCGCAGATCTCCCGCCGCGAGATCAAGGTGTACGTGTTCAATTCGCAGAACTCCACGCCCGACGTGTCCGCGCAGGTGAGCGCGGCACGCCGGCAAGGCATCCCGATCGTCGCCGTGACCGAGACGCTGTCGCCGGCCGGCGCGACGTTCCAGCAATGGCAGGTCGCCCAGCTGCACGCGCTGCAGGCGGCACTGCACCAGGCGACGGGTCGATGAGCGATCAGTCGGTGGTGAGCCTCAACGCTGCCGCGGTGGCCGTCGGCGGACGCACCGTGTGGTCCGACGTGACGCTGCAGATCGGCGCGGGTGAATTCGTCGCCGTGCTGGGCCCGAACGGGGTCGGCAAGTCCACGCTGCTCAAAGCGATCCTCGGCCTGGTCCGCGTTTCCGCCGGCAGCATCTCGGTCATCGGTGAGCGGCCGGGACGTGCGAACGCGCGCATCGGCTACCTGCCGCAGCGGCGCAGCTTCGACCCCGCCACCCGCATCCGTGGCGTGGACGTGGTGCGGCTCGGCGTGGACGGTGACCGATGGGGCGTGCCGTTGCCGGCATTGCTGCGCGGCGAAGCGGGACGGGCACAGCGGCGACGGGTCGATGAGGTGATCGACATAGTCGGCGCGAGTGCCTATGCCCGCCGTCCCATCGGCCAGCTGTCCGGCGGCGAGCAGCAACGACTGCTGATCGCGCAGGCCCTCGTCCGGCGGCCGGACCTGCTGTTGCTGGACGAGCCGCTGGACAGCCTGGACGTGCCGAACCAGGCAGCGGTGAGCGCGCTGGTGCAGCGGGTCAGTCACGAGGCCGGTGTCACGGTGCTGCTCGTCGCGCACGACGTCAACCCGATCCTGCCGTACCTGGACCAGGTCATCTATCTTGCGCACGGCGGCGCGGTGATGGGGCCACCTGAGCAGGTGATCACCGCCGACGCGCTGAGCCGGCTGTACAACACGCCCATCGACGTGCTGCGTGATCGCACCGGGCGGCTGGTGGTGGTCGGGCAGCCGGACGTGCACACCGGACACGGGGGGCACCAATGACGCCGAGCTTCGGCTGGGACGTGGTGGCCGACCTGCGCGAGATCCTGAGTTTCCATTTCATGGTCAACGCGCTGCGGGCCGGGACGATCGTCGCGGTGGTGGCCGGCGCGGTCGGCTATTTCATGGTGTTGCGGCGCCAGGCCTTCGCCGGGCACACGCTGGCCCTGATCGGGTTCCCGGGCGCGGCCGGCGCGATCTGGCTGGGGTTGAGCCCGGTGCTCGGCTACTTCGGCGCGTGCATCGCCGGCGCGTTGGTGATCGCCGCGCTGCCCGTCTCTGCCGCGGGTGAGCAGGCGGCCGCGCGCCGTGACGAATCAGCCGCGATCGGCACCACCCAGGCGTTCGCGCTCGCCTGTGGCTTCCTGTTAGTCAGCCTGTACAAGGGTTTCCTGTCCGGGTTGAACAGCCTGCTGTTCGGCACCATCACCGGCGTCAGCGACGCTCAGGTGGTGTCGCTGCTCGTCGGCGGCGTGCTGGTGCTCGCGGCGCTCGCGGTGCTCGGGCGGCCGCTGCTGTTCGCGACCGTCGACCCCGATGTCGCCCGCGCTCGCGGCGTGCCGGTGCGCCTGCTGGCGGCCGCGTTCCTGGTCCTGCTCGGCGTCGCAGCCGCGGGCACCAGCCAGGTCACCGGCAGTCTGCTGGTCTTCGCGCTGCTCGTCGCTCCGGCCGCAGCGGCGGTGCGGCTGACCTCACGTCCGGGCGCGGGGGTGGCGTTGTCGGTGCTGATCGCGGTCGCGGTCACCTGGGCCGGGGAGTGCATCGCGTTCTACTCGCCCTACCCGATCGGTTTCTGGGTGACGACGCTGGCATTCGGCGTGTTCGTGCTCGCCGTCGCCGTTCGCTACCTGGTCGACCGCTATGGCGTTCGACGCCCGGACCGCGCGGTGCTCCCATGCTGAATCAGCCGTTCGTTCAGCACGCGCTGCTGGCCGGCACCGCGATCGCGCTGCTGTGCGGGTCGGTCGGCTACTTCCTGGTGCTGCGTGCCCAGGTGTTCGCCGGCGACGCGCTGTCGCATGTCGCCTACGCCGGCGCGTTCGGCGCACTCGCGGCTGGGGTGGATCTTCGGTTCGGATTGTTCGCGGCGACGATCGGCGTCGGCCTGCTGTTGGGAATACTGGGCGGACGGGGCGGTGGCGACGACGTGGTGATCGGCACGACGTTCGCCTGGGTGCTCGGTCTGGGCGTGCTGTTCGTCTCGATCTACACGACGAACGGCAGTACCGGCAACGGGGCGGTGAACGCGACGGTGCTGTTCGGCTCGATCTTCGGCATCTCGGCCTCGGCCGCACTCACGGCAGCGTGCATCGCCGCGGGACTGCTGTTGCTGCTGGCCGCGATGGGTCGCCCGCTGCTGTTTGCCAGCGTGGATCCGGCCGTCGCGCGGGCGCGGGGAGTGCCGGTTACCGGTATCGGCGCCGTTTTCCTCGCGGTGGTCGGGGCGACCGCGGCCGAGGCCAGCCAGGCCGTGGGTGCCTTGCTGTTACTCGGGTTGCTCGCCGCGCCGGCCGCCGCGGCGCAACGTCTCACCGATCGACCGGGGACGGGTTTGGCGCTCGCGGCGGCGCTGGCCCTGCTGGCGATGTGGGGCGGGTTGGCCCTTGCCTATGCCGCGTCGCGTATACCGCCGAGCTTCGCCATCCTGGCCATTGCCACCGCCGAGTACGCGCTCGCGGCGCTGTGGTCCTATCGAGGGCTCGGGCATCGGGTGCGCGAGGATCGGGTCGATGGACAGGGCCGGGACGCGGTGTCGACGGACACCGTGCCCGGCCCCGGGATAGCGGTCGGTCAGGCCGAATGACGGCCGGTTATGCGGCCCGCTCGGCGGTGCGCTGACGAAGCGGCGCGAGTGCCTCGCTCCACGCCACCACCTGGTCCAGCAACGTGCTCAGTGCCGCGACGTTGTAGTCCCCGGGCTTGAACACCGAGAAGTTCTCGAACTCGGTCAGCATGGACAGCGCGACCTGCTGGCGGACGTCGGCCATCTGCAGTTCGCCGGCGACGAGCCGCAGGTGCTCCGCGGCCCGGGCCCCACCGACGCCGCCGTAGCTCACGAAGCCGGCCGCCTTGTTGTTCCACTCCTGGTAGAGGTAGTCGATCGCGTTCTTCAGCACGCCCGAGGTGGAGTGGTTGTACTCCGGGGTGACGAACACGAATCCGTCGAAGGAAGCGATCTTCGCGGCCCACCGCTTGGTGTGGCCGTTCTGGTACTGACCCATGGACGGCGGGAGTGCCTCGTCCAGGTGGGGGAGCGGGTAGTCGAGCAGGTCAACCAGCTCGTATTCAGCGTCATCACGCTTCGAGGCAACGTCATATACCCACTGGGCCACCGCGGCGCCGTTGCGGCCGGGGCGGGTGCTGCCCAGAATGATTGCGATCCGAGTCATGAGACGGCTCCAAAGAAGTGTCCGATATTTACTTGCTCGGTAAAGCAAACAGATATATTCTTGTTTTGTCAAGCAATGAGAGGTGAACGTGACGCACGGGGCGCCCGAGGCCACGCCGGAGACCGACGAGGTGCCGCCGCTGAACGTCGCCGAGCGGGCGTTCTGGCTCGCGTTCATGCGTGCGTTGATGGTGGTACCGCGGGCCTTGGACGCCGACCTGCTTGCCGGGCCGCGTATGTCGGCCACCGAGTACCGGGTGCTGATGGTGCTGTCCGAGTCTCCCGATCGGCGGCTGCGGATGAGCGAGCTGGCCGCTGCGTGCGACCTGTCGCTCAGCGGCATGACCCGGCTGGTGGCGCGGCTGGAGGCTGACGGGCTAGTGGTCCGGATGCAATCGGAATGCGACGCACGCGGCTTCAACGCGGTGCTGACCGACGCCGGTTTCGCGCGGCTTGAGGGCGCCTACCCGCAGCACCTGGCCAGTGTCCGGCGCAACGTGATCGACCACCTCAGCGACTTCGACCTGGACCGGCTGGCGGCGGCATTCAACGCCTTCGCCGAAGGTGAGCCCGCATGCCCGGCGATACCGGAGAGCGGCTGCTGATCAGCGGGCGTAGTTCGGGGTGGGGCCGCGAGCCCGGGGCCGATTTCGTGGCACGAGCAGCAGTGTCACCACCGCTCCGAAGATGAAGCCGACGACATGCGCGGCGTAGGCGACGGATCCCGCCGAGCCGACGGCGTACCCGGACGCGTAGACCCACTGCAGCACGAACCACAAGCCGAGCACGAGCCACGCGGGCAGTCGCAGCGGGATGAAGAAGATGATCGGCACCAAGCTCCACACCCGCGCCCGGGGGAACATCACCAGGTAGGCGCCCAGCACGCCGGCGATCGCCCCGGACGCACCGATCAGTGGCTCGGTCGAATGCGGGTTCACCAGCGCATAGCCGTACGCGGCCACGTAGCCGCAGACGAGATAGAACACCAGGAACTTCAGCCGGCCGAAACGGTCCTCGACGTTGTTGCCGAAGATCAGCAGGAACAGCATGTTGCCGAGCAGGTGGAACCAGCCGCCGTGCAGGAACATCGCGGTCAGGACGGAGAGGATCGGGCTCTTGTGATAGCCCGGGTGACGGGTGGCCGCGCAGGTGACATCCCCGTTCTGGTTCACCGCGAGGGCCGACGAGGTCGGGGCGGGAGTGAGCGGCTTGTTGTCGAGCATCTCCTTCGGGATCGCTGCCCACTGGGCGTAGAAGGCCGCCTGCCGGCACGTCTGGGACGCGGTGCTCCCGCCGGTGACGACGCTCGAGGCGGGCGTGAACAGGAACACCGCCACGTTGGCCGCTATCAGCGCCCAGGTCACCCACGGGGTCCGGCGCAGCGGGTTGATGTCATGGACCGGAATGACCATCCCTGGATTCTGGCGCAGGACTGAGCCGCATGTCGTGGCCAAGGGCCGAACCGAGCCCACGATGATCTCGGCTGGCGCTGGCCCGGCGATTGTGAATACTGACGGTCATGGGCCGGCGCTGGGCAGCCGTATTGGGGCTGCTGACGATGACATCCGCTGCTGTGCTGCTCGGGACCCCACCCGGGGCCGGGGCCGACCCGCCGCGTTCGGCAACGCGGCCGGCATCACGGTGCTGTCCGCCGGCCCGGTCGGTGATCGCGAATGGCAGCTCACCGTCAGCACGGCCGCGCTCAGCCAGCCGGTGCGGGTGGACATCCTGCTGCCCGAGGGCTACAGCTCCTCGACCGCGCGCTACCCGGTGCTGTACCTGTATCCACGGCACCAGCGGCGGCGCGACGACTGGATCGACGCCGGCAACGCTGTCGCCGCCACCGCGCCGTACCCGCTGATCGTGGTCATGCCGGACGCCGGTTACAACGGCGACGGTGGCAGCTGGTTCACCAACTGGGTCGACCAGCACACCTCGCTCGGCGCCGCGAACTGGGAGACCTTCCACGTCGACCAGCTGGTGCCGTGGGTCGACGCGAACCTGCGCACCGTCGCCGACCGGGACGGCCGCGCGATCGCCGGGCTGTCGCAGGGCGGCTTCGGCTCGTTCACCTACGCCGCCCGCCACCCGGACACCTTCGTCTCCGCCGGCGTCGTTCTCCGGCGCTCCGGACATCGCGTCCAACCCGGTCGCGCAAGCCGGCGCGGCGAGCGATCATCGAGGCGACCGCGATCGGGCTCGACGGGGTGGAGCCGGACGCCATGTTCGGCGACCCGGCTGCCGACCGCATCAACTGGCAGGGCCACGACCCCGCGACGCCTGGTCACCAACCTCGGCAACACCGCAACTGACCTGTGGTCGGGCAACGGCCAGCCCGGCCCGCTGGACACGCCGTCGGTCCAGATCGTGCCGGACGCCGTTGATCGAGGGCGCCGCGCGACCAGTCCTCGGTGTTCTTCGCGCAGGCGGCCAAGAAGGCGCACGTCGCGTACACCTTCGACGACTACGGCCGGGCACGCACAGCTGGCCGTACTGGACGCCGCGATCTGGTGCAGTACCTGCCGGTGCTGATGGCCACCTTCGACGCACCCGCCGGCCGGCGCCGTCGGCGATCACCTACAAGTCGATCGACAAGACCTGGACGCAGTGGGGCTGGCAGGTGAGCGTCAACCGGGCGCAGGCGCAGGCGTTCAGCGGCCTGGTCGGCGCGTCCGCTACCGGCTACACCATCAGCACGAAGAGCCAGGCGACGGTGACGACGCCCGCGCGTGTACTCGCCCGGCGCGACGTTCACGCGTGAGCGCACGCGGCGGCAAGGTCACGCTCCGGTGCGAGTGTCGACCGCCGACGCCGCCGGTCGGCTGACGATCACCGACCAAGCCGAGCGCCGGTCGCAACGCGGTGACCGTGCAGCTCACACCGGCGTGAAGCGGCACCAGCGCAGCTCCACCGGGCTGCACGTGCTCGTCACCGGGTGCGGCCAGTGGCATCGGGCGCAGCCTGGCCCGGTCGGCTCGCGCGCCACGGCGCGCACCTCTATCTCACCGATCGCAACGAGACCGGGTTGAGCGAGACGGTGGCGGGAGATCCGCGCGGCCGGCGGTGACGTGGCGTTCGCCCGTGCACTCGACATCACCGACATCGATGCGGTTCGCGCGTTCGCCGGCGACGTGCACGACCGCTGACCCACGCGCTGGACGCGGTGATCAACGTGGCGGGCATCGCGATCTGGGGCACGGTGACCTCGCTGACGCACGAGCAGTGGCGGCGCGTCATCGACGTGAACCTGATGGGCACCGTGCACATCATCGAGTCCTTCGTGCCGGCGATGGTGCACGCGCCGCCGCGGCGGTCACCTGGTGAACGTGTCCTCGGCGGCCGGGCTGATCGGGCTGCCGTGGCATGCGGCGTACAGCGCCAGCAAGTTCGGCGTGCGCGGCATCTCCGAGGTGCTGCGGTTCGACCTGGCCCGCCATCGCATCGCGGTAACGCTGGTGTGTCCGGGTGGGGTGGACACCCCGCTGACCGAATCGGTGGAGATCGCGGGCATCGACACGGCCAGCCCGGTGGTGCGCAAGGCGCGCGGTGCGTTCCAGCGGCGCGCGGTCAGCCCGGACGTTGCCGCGGCGCGCATCGAAGCCGGCATGCTGCGCCGGCGCTACCTCGTCTACACCTCCGAGGACATCCGGCTCATCCACGCGGTGCAGCGCTACCTGCCGCCGCTGTACGTCCTGATCATGCGGATGTTCAACCGCGCGGCCGACGCGGTGGGGGCGAAAGCGGGCGCACCGTCAGGCGATCAGGCCGGGGCACAGGAATCGGTGCGGCGTTGAGTGGATCCGTGCAGCGGGTCGCGCCCGGCGGCCTGCGGGAGACGGGCCTGCTGCCGTGGCTCCTTTCGCGCGGCGGCGGCCTCACCATGGGCACCGAGCCGTTGACGCTGTTCTCGACGCTCGGCCGCAATCGCCGGCTGTTTCGCAGGTGGCTGTTCTTCGCCTCCGGTCTGATGCCGCGTGGGCGTCTGCCGCGCACGGACACCGAGCTGGTGATCCTGCGGGTGGCCTACCTGCGCAGCTGCGACTACGAGCGAAACCATCACCTGCGCATCGGCCGGCAGTGCGGGCTTGACGCGGGAGCAGATCGAGGCGACCTCGACCGGGCCGTCGGATCCGATCTGGACCGACCGGCAACGGACCGTCCTCACCGCGGTGGATGCGCTGGTGCGCGACGGGGATGTGAATGACGAGACCTGGGCCTCGTTACGCAGACACTTGTCCGAGCGCGATTGCATCGAGTTCTGCTTGCTCGTCGGCCATTACGTCATGCTGGCGATGACGATCGCTGCGCTGCGCATCCAGCCGGAGACAGCCAAGCGCTCGCGCCTGAGCAGGGGATAGACGCGCGGACGGCGCGGCGGCCACCTGGCACTAGCCCGGACCGGCTTCGGCCTAGACCGCCTATCGGCCTAGACCGCCTTGCTTCCCGTCAGTTCACGAATCTGGCGGGCGAGTCCGCGCATCACCTTGTGTGCCAGCGCCGGCACCTCGTCGAGCATCTGGCCGAACTCGCTCGGGCTGACTACGGCGATCGCCATCGGCGTCTCGGCGGTGACGGTTGCGGTGCGCTCGCCCGGATCCAGCAACGCGATCTCGCCGAAGTAGTCGCCGGGACCGAACTGCTTGACCTTGCGACCGTTGCGGGTGGCAGCCGCGGTGCCCTCGAGCACGATAACGAATTCCTGCCCGGGCTTGCCCTGCTCCGTCAGCACCTTGCCGGCCGGCACCTCGCGTTCGGTCGACAACCGCGCGACCACCTGCAGTTCCTTCCTCGTGCACACCGAGAACATCGGCACCGCTTTGATGTGATCGCTGAAGACACCTTTACGCGCCATGGCCGCATGCTAGTGGATCGTGATGCTGACGCCGCGCTATAGCGCAGCCTCAGCATCACGATCGGATTCGCCCCGAGTTGCGCCGACCGCCTCGGGTGGACACGATCACCTCCGGGTCGAGAGGAAGGGATGCCGGATGAGGCCACGTCGGATAACGGCTGCCGTTACTGCTATCGCCTCGGTCGGCGTGCTCCTGGTAGGCGCGGTAGCGGCCGGTGGTACCGGTTTCAGCCCGGTAGTGGAAGCCAAGAACTACGCGGTGACGCTGGAGCGGCAAGCCGTGTACGACACCGTGCCCTACCAGGCCAAGATGCTCACCGTCGGGACCGTCAACGGGGCGCATGCGACCTACGAGCAGCTCGCCGATCCCGGGCGCCTGTTCAGCGCCGACCTGTGCTGGAGCGGATTCAACGCCTGCGCCGGTGACGTGCGCCTGTACAACTGGGCGACGAACGGCTACGGCATCGTCCGGCCAGTGCTGTTCATCGCCCGCGACGGAGCGACGCTGTCCGGCCACGTCTGGGCCACTACCGCTGGGCCGGCCCAGCGTCCCGGCGTGGTGATCGTCAACGGCTCGGTCCAGGCCGACGAGCAGATGTATTGGTACGCGGCGCAGGCACTTGCCAAGGCCGGGTACGTAGTGCTCACCTTCGACCCGCAGGGCCAAGGCCAGTCCGACACGCTCGGCACCGGGCGCGATGCGGGCGAGGGCGTGCCCGCCCAGACCGACGGCCGCCCGTTCTACGACGGCGCCGAGGACGCGGTGAACTTCTTCCTGTCCACGCCGGCGCAGCCGTATCAACCGGTGCCGAGTTGTGATTCTGGCACCAGTCACGCGGACAAGCAGAACGCGCGCGTCGCGGCGGGATTGGACAGCGGCTACAACCCGTTCTGGCAGTTGCTCGACCCCAGCCGAATCGGGCTGGCCGGGCACTCCTACGGTGCGGCGGGCGTGTCCTACATCGCTCAGTGGGACCCGCGCATCAGCGCTGTCGTGGCCTGGGACAACCTGGGCGGCGCCGGCCCGGATGCGGGTTCGGTTCCCGGTCAGGGCGGCACGATCGGCCAGAAGCCGTGCCCGGCCGATCCGGCCGCGCGCACGACCGTGCCGATCACCAAACCGGGCCTGGGTATCTCCGCCGACTACGGGCTACCACCCGTGCCGAACCTGTCGTTGCCGCACCCGAGCGCGAAGTCGGTGTCCTCGCACGCCTACACCACGGCCGGCGTGGACTCCGGCGAGATCATCATTCGCGGCGGGTCCCACCTGGATTTCTCGTTCATCCCGCTCGTTGCGCTCGGAGCCTCGTTGCGCGGGCCCGACCTGACCGCGTGGTACACCACCGCGTGGTTCGACAAGTACCTCAAGCACGACCCGACCGCGGACGCCCGCCTGCTCAGCAGTCGGTGGCAAAACGATGCGGCCGAGGCGAAGGTCGATCCGTCACATGACGGCAATGCGTTCTCGTTCTACTACCCGTCGCGGTTGGACATCCACCTCGCCGCGGGCGCGGCGTGGGATTGCGAGGACCTGCGCGCCGGCTGCCCGGGCATGTCCACGGCGGACGGCTACGCCGGGGCGTACTCGTACCTGGCTCTCGCCACCAGTAAGGACAAACCCGGCGCCGGCTCGGGCATCACGGCACCCGGCCCGGACAGTCTTTATCGCGAGCGGCTGACCGCCCGGCAGGTCGCCGCGCTTGCCAAGACGTTGCCGGCGAACCTGGCGCTGGCCATCCGGATCGGCCTGACGCCGTGACCCGTGGATCGTGATGCGCACGCGCCGCTATAGCGCAGCGCACGCATCACGATCCGGGCGGTAGCAGGCCACCGGCGGCGCCGAGTTCGCTCACCAGCAGGTCACCGTCAGCCAAGGTCTTGGCGATGACTTCGGTGCGCTTGAGGTAGTGCCCGACCGGATACTCCATCGTCATGCCGATGCCGCCGTGCAACTGCACCGCTTCCTGGCCGACGTGACGCGCGGACGCGTCGATGAGGATCTTCGCGGCCTGCACCGCCCGCCGGCGCGCCGCGGCATCGTCGTCGGACAGGGCCAGGCGCGCCATCATCGCCATGCTTCGTCCCTGCTCGAGTGAGACGTACATGTCCGCGGCGCGGAACTGCAGGGCCTGGAACACCGCGATCGGGTGGCCGAACTGCACCCGGGTCTTCAGATAGTCGACGGTGAGCCAGAGCATCCGGTCCATCGCGCCGACCGCCTCCCAGCCCAGCATCGCCATCGCGACGTCGACGACCTGCTCCAGTTGCGTCCCCGTCTCGACCGGATCGCCGAGGAGCTCGGCCGGCGTCGAGTCGAACAGCAGATCTGCGGCGCCGAGGCCGTCCTGCTGGCGGTAGCTGTCGCGGCGCAGCCCGGCCGCGTCGGCGATGAACAGTCCCACCTCGCCGTCGGGCAGCCTCGCGGTCACCAGCACGTGGTCGGCCACATCGCCACCGAGCACCGCGGTCTTCTCACCCGTCAACGCCCAACCGTCACCGGCCTGCACGGCCGTGGTCTGGATGTCGGTGCGCGACCAGCGTGCATCGCGTTCGGCGGCGGCCAGTGCCAGGAACGTCTCGCCGGCCGCGACGCCCGGTAGCAGCGCTGACTTCTGCTCCGGTGTGCCGGCAGCCGAGAGCAGCTGGGCACCGAGTACGACGGTCGCGATGAACGGTTCGAGCACGAGCGCTCGACCGAACTCCTCCATCACCACGGATAGCTCTGCGGCGCCCATGCCCGCACCGCCGTAGCGCTCGTCGATGGTGAGTCCGAGCAGGCCGAGTTCCGCGTATTGACGCCAGAGTTCACGGCTGAAGCCCAGCTCTGAGCCCAGCAACTCGAGGCGGGTGTTCGGGTCGTAACGCTTGTCGAGCAGGCTCTTCACCGTCTCGGCGAGCATGCGTTGCTCGTCGGTGAGCTGAAGTTGCACGTGAGGTCCCCTCCGGTGCGTCAGATTCTTAGCGGATCGCCGCGGCGATCGGTGTCAAAAGCCCAGGATCGCCTTCGCGATGATCGTTCGTTGCACCTCGTTGGAGCCGCTGTAGATCGATGCCTTGCGCCAGTTGAAGTAGGTGGGCATGGCGTCCAGCGCTCCTTCCGGGAGCGGCGCGAAACCAGCTGGGACCTCACCGGAGCGGCGGTAGCCCGTGCCGCCCGCACCGAGGACGTCGACGAGCAGTTCGGTGGCCTGTTGCTGGAGTTCGGTGCCCTTCAGCTTCAACACGGACGACACCGGATCAGGCTTTCCCGGTCCGAGTCGACCTTCGGTGTCCAGGACGCGCAGCACGGACATCTCGATTGCCGCGAGTTCGACCTCGAGTCGGGTGAGGCGGGCGCGGAAGAGCGGGTCCTCGAGCAGCGGCGCTCCGTTGGTCTGCGTCTGTGCCGCGAGACGTTTGACGCGCATCACCCGAGACTTGGTCTGGCCCACCGCAACGACATTCGTCCGTTCGTTGCCGAGCAGGAACTTGGCGTAGTCCCAACCCGCGTTCTCCTGGCCGACGAGTTGATCGGCCGGCACGAGCACGTTGTCGAAGAACACCTCATTGACCTCGTAGCCACCGTCGATGAGCTGGATCGGGCGGACGGTGACGCCGGGGCTGGCCATGTCGATGAGCAGGAACGAGATGCCCCGCTGCTTCTTCGCCGCCGGATCGGTGCGGACCAGGCAGAAGATCCAGTCCGCGTACTGCGCGAGCGTGGTCCACGTCTTCTGCCCGTTCACCACGTAGTGGTCCCCGTCGCGGACGGCGCTGGTCTTGAGCGAGGCGAGGTCGGAGCCAGCGTTGGGTTCGGAGAATCCCTGGCACCACCAGATGTCGAGGTTGGCGGTTGGCGGCAGGAACCGCTGCTTCTGCTCCTCGCTGCCGAAGGTGGCGATGACCGGTCCGACCATGTGCACGTTGAAGGCCAGTGGCGGTGGGACGTGCGCGAGCAGCATCTCGTCGTTGTAGAGGTGGCGCTGTATCGGCGTCCAGTCCTTGCCGCCCCAGGCCAGTGGCCAGTGCGGCACGGCCAGGTCGTGCTGGTTCAGGATCTGCTGGGTGGTGACGTACTCGTCTCGGCCGACGTGTTCGCCGCGCGCACCCCGGCCGCGGATCTCCGCAGGAATCTGGGTGTGGAAGAAGGTGCGCATCTCCTCGGCGAAGGCGCGTTCTTCTTTGCTCAGTGCGATATCCATGGTTCCCCTGCCTGATCAGCGCACTAGCTGTGCTCCCGGTCGAGACTAGGCGGAATCCGTGTTTCGAGTGGCGGCGGGCGGGGCTGAGGGCTTAGTCCGCGACCATGCGCCGCCGAATGATCATCGTTTTTCCGATGCCGGCCGGGCGGCGAGGTCGGGGTGCGCGCGGCCGGCGATAAGTGGGAGATCGAGATACGTCTTGATGCCCGGCTCAGCGCGGCACACGTACGGCACCGAGTTCACGCAGTGCAGGGCAGTTGCGACGATGCCGGGGTTGCGTTTGAGACCCTCGGTCACTGTCTCCGGCTGCCAGCCCTTGATGGTGACGAAGCAACTCGGGTCGCCGGTCACCTCGACCTCGAATCGTTCGCCGGCCGCGCCGAGCGTCCACGGCGGGTCGAGGTGCTCCTGACCCATCAACCAGTTGACCGCGACCCGAACGACCACGCGCCCGTCGATGGCCGCCTCCCACTGGAACCGCTGCCCGGCGACCAGACCAGGTTCGATCGGGCCGATCGGTGAGTCGATCGGCGCGGTGGCGACGGCGACCTGCTGTGACGTCGTGATGTCCGCGTCGCGGAAACCGAGCGTGTCCAGACACATGCGCACCGATTGCAGGAATCCGCCGGAGAGCAGCTTGAGCATCGGGCTCGACATCGCCTCGGCCGGCGTGTCGCCGAAGCGCATGATCCACCGGACCACATCCGGTGCGGCATAACTGCGGATGTCGCTGAACTCCTCGCCGCGGACGAACGTCACCGCCGATGAAAGCGCGGAGAACATCAGCGGGTGCAGTTCGGTGATGCCGCCAGGGTTGATGCCGGTGCCGTGCAGCGTCGACCGGCCTTGTTCGCAGGCCGCGCGCAGCGGCGCCGCTTCCTTCTCCGGCGGGTAGAACCAGCCGACGGGCGTGACGACGTTCTTGCCGGCGCGCAACAGTGCGGCCACCTCGTCCAGCGAGGGGATCATCGGCGCGTAGATCACGCAGTCGGCATCCAGCGCGAGGATCTCGTCCACGTCGTTGGTTGCCACTAGCCCGAGCGGCGCGGTACCGACGATCTCACCGACGTCGCGTCCCGCCTTCTGCGGCGAGTGCACCCAGCAGCCGGCCAGCTCGAGCTCGGGATGGGCGATGACGCCTTCGATCGCGGCTTTGCCGACGCCGCCGGTGGCCCACTGCACAACTCGGAACATGTAACACGTTCTACCGCGCCCGGTGGGCGCGCCGCCAGCGATCGGTGCTCGCTGTCGGTCCGCTGCGTCAAAATCAATACATGGCAACTGAGTTCCAGGTGACGTTCGACAGCGCCGACCCTGATGCGCATGCGGCCTTCTGGGCCGAGGCGCTGCACTACATCGAGCAGCCACCACCGTCGGGCTTCGATTCGTGGGACGCCGCGCTCGACGCCTGGGGCGTCCCGGCCGAGGCGCGCAACGACCGCTCGGCGCTCGTCGACCCGGACGGCGCCGGGCCGCGGCTGTACTTCCAGAAGGTGCCGGAACCGAAGACGGCGAAGAACCGCGTCCACCTCGACCTCCGTGCCGCGGCCGGCGTGCCGCCTGAGCGACGATCGGACGCGCTCGAGGCGGAGTGCGCCCGCCTGGTCGCGCTCGGCGCCCGCCGGGTACAGCGGTTGGAGGCCGACGATATGAACGAGGTCTGCATCGTCATGCAGGACCCCGAAGGCAACGAGTTCTGTCTCGACTGAGCGCGGTGCGGGGCCGTGCCGCTTGCGCCTGCCGCTGGCAACCGTAGAGATACTCGCGACCCGATTTGTGACGCAGAGCCTCATTTCGGCCGATGTGAGTGGTGGCGGTTGACCTAGCCGTCGGCTAGTTTTCGCTCAGCTGTCGGTGGGACAGCGGTATGGCGGCGAGGGGCGGCCAGCACCGTGGACGCAAGCAAGATGACGCGTGAGCAGTTGAAACAGTTTGTGGTCGCTGCGCGCAAGCAGAAGTTCGACCCGAGTCCATACAAGAACGTTCAGAAGGGACTCGCGGCGTTCCGTGAAACCGGAAAGTCGTTGCTCGAGCTGGTGAAGAAGAATCCCGACGCCTGAGCGCGACAGCGGAAAGGACCACCACGATGCCTAAGGAACTGGCCGCGCTGACCGTGCGCTGGACGAGCGTTCAGAAACGGGTCGATGCGGTGTGGGGCGACCTCTCCCACCTGATCATGCAATATCGCAATCCGCAGTCCGGGGCGTGGCCGCGGTTCGTCACGATGCTGGAGATGCTGGAAGAACGGCTCCAGGAACTTGGCGCGAAGAGTGCGCGTGATCCCGCAGCGGCGAAGGACCCGCAGGTCAAGAAGTTGTTGGCGGAGATCGACAACGTCGCAGGCATTTGCCTGAAGATCAGCAAGGAGTACTGGCAAAAGAAGGGCGACGTCTTCGACGAGCTGTTCACGTTGCAAAAGGACGTGCAGAAGGCCGTCAAGACGAAGTCGGGGATCTTCTCCCGCTCCCAGAGCCTGCCGGTGCTGAAATCCATGCAGGGAACGGTCGGCACCCTGGCTGCCGACGCGCGATTCTTCCTGAAGGACCAGCCGCCGAAACCTGAGTGATCCGGCCTCGGCCGATAGTTCAGGCGGACGTACCGCCGACCGGCGGTCCCGGTGGCGGCGGTGGCCCGGGCGGTGCCGGTGGTCCGGGTGGCGGGGGTGCCGCCGATGGCGTCACGTCCGGTGCATCGTCCGCCGCGGCCGTGTCGGACGGCGCGTGCCCGGTGCTGGCCGACGCCGTGGCGTTCGAACTCCGCGCATCGGTGACGTCGTTCATCCGGGTCTTCAACGACTCGGCGGTCCGCTCGGCCTTCTCCTTCATCGACTCAGCCATCGGCTTGGCCTTCTCGCGCAGCTCCTCGACCTTCGGCCGCGCTTTGTCGCGGGCCTCTTCGAGCTTCGGCTTGGCCTTCTCGACGAATTCGGCGGACTTCTGCTTGAACCGATCCAGTGCGCCCATGATGACGACCTTCCTGTTTGACGCCTCTCGCTGCCGGCTAGGGCGCCGGCGTGCCGCAGTTCATACAGAACTTCGCGCCGCCGACGAATTCGTTGCCGCAATTCGTGCAGTGCACCGCGGCTGGGGCTAGCGGTTGGCCGCAGCCCATGCAGAACTTCGCGCCGGCCGGGTTGGCCGCGCTGCATGCCGCGCAGGCAACCTGTCCGGCGGCGGCAGCCGGCGCGGCGGCCGCAGCGGGCGCAGCGGGTGGCGCGGCCGCAGGCTGGGCTCCGGCGGGCGGAGGTCCGGCATAGCCGCCCGCCCCACCACCGGCGAATCCGGTCGACGGCGGTGGCGTCGGCGCAGCCGGTTGCGCCGCGGCCGTGCCGCCCAGGCCCATCCCGGCGGCGAGGAATGCCCCCTGCACCGCACCGCCGCCCTGAGCCATCCCTTCGCCTGCGCCCAACGCCATCTCGCCGGCTGCGTATTGGTTGAAGCTGCCGGCCAGCCGGGAGTAGCTGGTGTCCTTGGCCAATCGCTTGAGCTGCTCGGAGTCCTCGGGTGCAAGGTTGATGTCGAAGTTGCCCATCCGCGTCAGCATCACGCCGTAGGCCGCGAGCTGTTCGTTAGTGCTGGCGATGACGGCCTGCTCGATCTCCGGCGTGTACACCGACAGTCCGAGGATCGGCCAGCCGTTGCGGACCACCTGGGTGGTGACGCTGGTGCGCATCACCTTCAGCAGCTGATCGCTGACCCACAACGACACGCTGTCGTTGTCGTCGACGTTGACCGTGCCCAGCAGATTGGTGATCATTACGACCGGATCGGTGACCCGCAGCGCGTAGTCGCCGAAGACCCGCAACGTGACGATCAAGCCGGTCTGTGGGTCCTGCACGTCGTCGATGCGGCCGCCGAAGGTGAAGCCGGTGAACTCGCGGGTGTGCACGAAATACAGCTCGGCCCGGTAGGCCCGCCCGGCGGTCGCCGCGTCGATGACGATGCCGAGGCCGCGAATCTCGTCGGCGTCGATCTCGTGCCGGCCGGGTCCCATCGTGGCGATGACCTTGCCGGTGTTGACGAAGATCGCCAGCTCGTCGGCGTTGACGATCGCCTTGCTGGCTCTGCGGATGCTCACGTCCGGCCACTTGTAGACGATCTGGTGCTTGTGCTCATCCGGAACGGCGATGAACTCGCGTCCGAGCAACGCCATGACGAGTCTCCCCTGAGCGGAGTGCGATTTCGCGCCGAGATTACCCGCCCGCGGCCGGATGCGGTGCCCTGCAGCGCAACCAGGTTGCCGCCGATGATTCCGGGTCCGGGCCGGCGGTGCTAGCTTGCGCGGCATGGACCTGATCGGGTGCCAGTGGTGCCACGCGCAGAACCCGGCGGGCACAACCAGCTGCACCACCTGTGGCGCCCCGTTGGACGCCCGTGACGTCGTGAGCGACTCGGGCTGGCGGGAGGCGCCGCGGCTGCGGGACATGACCGAGTTCCGGTTCGGCAACTCGACCGCGCAGGTGGGCGGAGACCTCGTTCCGGTCGTCGAGTTGGCCGTGGGCGACGGCGACGGGGTGTACTTCGAGCATCACGTGCTGCTGTGGAAGGACGAGCACACGGCGGTGACGGCCAAGCAGAGCGCCGGTGGGCTCAAGCGCAGCCTCGGTGGCATGCCGTTGGTGATCTCACAGGCACAGGGCCCGGGGCGGATCGCCTTCTCCCGGGACGCGCCGGGAGAGCTGGTGGTGCTGCCGCTGCACCCTGGCATGGAGCTCGACGTGCGCGAGCACGCGTTCCTGCTCGCCAGTCACGTGATCGACTACTCGTTCGTCCGGATCAAGGGCCTGGCCAATGTGCTGCACGCCGGCAGCGGGATGTACCTGGACCGGTTCGTGACCCAGGGCGCACCCGGCCTGCTCGCGCTGCACGGCAACGGGAACGTGTTCGAGCGATCGCTGGGGCCGGGGGAGAAGATCCTGGTCGAGCCGGGCGGCTTCTTGTACAAGGACTCGTCGGTGACCATGAACACCGTCCAGCAGAACGTGCGCACTGGACTGCTCCGGCACGGGCTTTACCTCGCCGAGATGGTCGGGCCCGGCCGCGTCGGCATCCAGTCGATGTACGTGCACCACCACACGGAGTAGAGGTCGCCATGGACGCCGGCAGCCCACCCGGCGGCGGCGCAATACCCGGCGGCGACGCACTAACCGGCGGCGGCGCAATACCCGGCGGCGACGCACTAACCGGCGGCGGCGCACTACCCGGCGCCAGTTCACCCGGTGCAGTCGAACGCGCCGCGCTGCTGGCCGAACTGTCCACCAGCGCCGCCCCGTCGCTGCGGCCGGCCTCGCTGGTCAGTGCCGGCCCGCTGCGGCCGCTGCCTGTCGCGCTGCTGGCGAAGTTGGAGATCAGGCAGCGGGCCGGCTACGACGCGGCCGGGCCTGACCATCCGCGACGCGAGCGCTGGCTGCAGGCTTTCTACGCCGAGGTCGGGTTGGCGGTGTTGGCGTCGATGGGACTGCTGGTGCTGGCGCTGATCGGCGGTCACTCGGCTGCGACCGCGGTCGCAGGGGGCGTCCTCGCCGGGAGCGCGGTGACGGCCGCGGTGACCTGGCGCTCGGTGCAGGCCGACCCGCTGCGCATCGGACGCGAGGAGCGGCGGGCGCTGACCGCGGCCGGATTCTGGCAGTCGCACCAGCCGTGGACGGCGGCGCTGAACGCCGGCGCGGAACGGGCCCTACTGGGTGTCGCCGTCCAGACCGCCGCCGAGATCGCGGGCAGCCCGGCCTGGCGATCCGGTTACCTGGACGGGCATCGGCTCCAGCTCGACCTGGCCGACGAACTCGACGCGATCGACGAGCAGACGTTCTGGATCGCGCAGGCACGGCACAGCGGCGGCCCCGACGCCGACGTACGGGCTGGGTTCGACGGGGCAGTGGACCGGGTGCTTGCCCTGCGGGAGTACGCCGCCGGCGCTGGCCTTGCTCACCCAGCGGATTGTTGCCGCCGACGCCGAGCTACACGCAGCCCCCGCCATCGGTGAACTGCGCGGCGGCCTCGAGCAGGACGCATACGCGAACGATTCCGTCCGACGCCTGAGCGGCGAGCTGGCGGTGATCGGTGCCTCGATCGACGACACGCTGGCCGAGGTCCGCAAGGGGCGTGCCTGATGTGGCCGGCGACGGGCGCGCGTGGGCGTCGGGGGAGCACGACGATCCAGGCCGGGGGGTGTCTGCGGGCACTGCGGATATGGGACGCTTCCGGCTGCCGGGAGCCGTCTGGCGACGTAGATCGAGGTACCCGTGACTGAAGTAGGCCAACGCGTCGAATGCCGCTGGTGTCATGCCCAGAGCGAGGTCGGCACCACGAGCTGCGACCGGTGCGGCGCGCCGCTGGACACCCGTGATCGGGTTACCGACTCCGGGTGGCGTGAAGCGCCCCGCTTGCGCGACCTGACCGAGGTCCATTTCGGCGCCAGCAAGCTGCAGGTGGACGCCGGCGTGATCCCGGTCGCGGAGATCGAGCTGGGCGCCGGCGACAGTGTCTACTTCGAGCATCACGCGATGCTCTGGAAGCACGACAACGTGCCGATGACCGTGATGTCCACCCCGGGCGGCGCCCGTCGGCTGCTCGGTGACCTGCCGTTCGTGCTGAGCGTCGCACACGGCGCCGGCCGAATCGCGTTCGCTCGGGACGCGCCCGGTGCACTGGTGGTACTGCCGGTAGATCCGGGCATGCGGATCGAGGTTCGCGGACACGCGTTGCTGCTCGCCTCGGGCTCGATCAGCTACGCGTTCACCAAGGTCCCCGGGCTGCGGACGATGTTCATGGCGGGCACCGGGATGTACTTCGACGAGTTCACCGCCACCGAGGGATCGGGCGTGGTCGTCCTGCACGGTTACGGCAATGTGTTCCAACGCGAGCTCGCGGCGGGGGAGACGATCGAGCTGGAGCCGGGCGGATTCCTGTACAAGGACTCCTCGGTGGCCATGGAGGTGCGCACGGTGGACATCGGCGGCGCCGCCGGCGGCGCGGCTGCGGGCGTGCAGGGCGCCAAGCAGCTGGCGGGCAAGGGTTTCCGCGGCCTGAAGGCGATGCGCGAGTTGATGCAGGACGGCGTCGCGGGCGCGGCGGAGCAGCTCATCGGCGGCGGGGGTGCGTCGCTGGCTGCCGCGTTCTCGTCGAACTACAAGATGAGCCTGATGAAGCTGACCGGTCCCGGCCGGGTCGGCCTGCAGTCGATGTATCAGCCGAAGACGACGGACTGACCATGACCGCGACCACCTACACCTGCCCGTACTGCCACCAGGACTCCCCGGGCGGCGGCGAGAGCTGCCCGTCCTGTGGCGCGCCGGTCGACGTCCGGCTGCGCACCACCGCCGGCGGCTGGACCGAACTGCCGGCCATGAAGGACATGACCCACATTCAGGCCGGTCATTCGACCGTCCAGATCGAGGGCAGCATCAGCGGCGTCGCCGACTGGAACCTGGCGGCGGGGGAGAGCCTGTTCTTCCCGCACCACGTGTTGCTGTGGCAGGACCCGTCGGTGACGGTGGACTCACTGCCGATGTCCAAGCCGTGGACTCGACACCGGGCTGGGCTACCGCTGGTGATGCTGCGGGCCACCGGCCCGGGTCACATCGCGTTCTCGCACCAGAGCTCCGGCGAACTCATCGCGTTGCCGGTGCAGACCGGTGCCGCCATCGATGTGTGCGAGCACAAGTTGCTGGTGGCCACCAACAACGTCGCCTACGACTGGTACGAATCTGGCGTCTGGTACTCGACCTCCGGGCGCGATGCCGCCGATCAGGGCGCGGGTGCCGGGCTGCTTCGCCTCGGTATGGAGGCCGCGGGACAGAACCGCGAACAGCGGGCAGACGAGACCCGGTGGCATTACCCGATGGGCCAGTTCCTCGACCGGTTCACCGCCACTGAGAGCCCGGGGCTGGTGCTGATCGGCGCGCGGGGCAATGCGTACATGCGGACGCTGGCCGAGGGCGAGTCGTTGCTGGTCAAGCCGCCGGCGTTGCTGTTCAAAGATCCGACCATCGCGCTGCAGCTGCACGTCGAATACCCCGGCGCGGGGATCAAACTCTGGCGTTCGTGGGGAAATCGGTACCTGTGGCTGCGGCTGTGGGGGCCGGGCCGGATCGGCATCGAGTCCGGCTACGTCGCCGCCGATGATCCCGGCACCGCGTTCGGCAGCGTCTCGCCGTCGACTCAGCACGCCTGGTGATGACTGTCGCGTCAGCGAAGTTCTGAGCGCTGCGTCGAACTAAGCACCGTCAACGAGCTTTGATCATTTTCTTGATCGCTTGGCGACTGACGCCGAGTTCGCGGGCGATGTCGGACTGGCTCACGCCGTCCTTGATGAGAGCAAGCATCAGCTCGCTTCGTCTCGTGCTCGCTTCTTTCGCTTTGACGTAGTACGCGACCGCCTCTGCCCGCGCCGCTTTGATTGCGACGAGTCCTTCTTCCTGCTTCGCCGTGTATGCCATGTACGCGAGTCTGTCAACCAGGGGTTGCGTGTCAACCACCGGTTCACAAGACACAGCTAGTGCTTCCAATCGCCGCGCACAACGGGATGTGCTCGGCTGTAGGTGACTAGTTTCCCAATAGCGCAGAGATAGTCGCGGGAACCGGAGTGGGTTGCTTTGATCGCGCATATCGGTGAGGGTTGACTCGACGGAATCGCTGGTAGCCGCACTGGTAGCAGCACTGATGTGCGGCTGCGCCGGGAAGGGAGTCAGGTGAACCCGACGCCATACACGCCCCAGCCGTCGGCCGGGGCGAATCCGGTCCTGGCCGAGCAGCATGCTCGAGAACTTCGCGGCGCCTGGGGGCGCTCACGCCGTCGCAACCGCAGCACGGCGCACACAGGATTCATGGCGCGGCTGCGTCGCGCACTGACCAGACGGCGTTAGCCGGGCTAGCCAGCACGGCCTCAAACGGGGGAAGGTGCGAGCGAGGCGGTCCTGCGCGCAGGTCAGCTCAGACCTTGCGCTTTGGCCAGCTTCGCGATCTCGGACGCGACTCCACGCACCTTGAACACAAAGGTCGACACGTCGCTCTGCGAGGCCTTCTTCCAGCTGACCTTCTCGTCGGCCTTGTAGATGAGCTGCAATGCCTTGTTGATCGCTGTCGCGTCGACCGCGTCCTTGGTGCGTAAGGAGACGCTGAACAGGCCGCGCGCGAACCGACCGAACGTCTGCGCGTCGTCCGGCGTCGTCTTCTTTGGGTCGAGCTTCTGCACTGCTTGGAAGAACTTGGTCAGCTCGCTTTTGTACAGCGCCTCCTGGTCGGCTTCCAGCTTGTACGCCTTGACGCGAGTGTGTGCGGGCGCCAGATAGTCGTCGAGGAATGTCTCGTAATTGGTGACGCTCTTCTTGTCCAGCTTGGTGATATACGTGTTTGCGATCTTCTCAAACGCGGTCACGGCCGCCACGATCGTAGGCCCAGTCTTCGCGTCTTTGATCTTGTCCAGCGCCGCGCCCAAATTGACCCCCTTCACGGCACCGTCGGGAACCTTGTGTGTTTTCTTGAGTGCCACCCAGTCCTTGCGAACAGGCATGGTCATAACGGCTCCCCCTATGCTCGGCCCCGCTCCCGGCAGCGTGTATCGCACATTCGACCCCTCGCCGTCCCAGGTCGTCAAGATCAAGCGACCGCGCACCGGTGCGTTGCACATGCGTCAGCGCAAGTCATGTCGAGCCTGGGTTCAAGCTCTGGCCGGGTGAGCCTGCCGAGCTGCCGAGATGCGGCGAGCGCGGCTGAGAGATCGGCTGATCAGGCCACGGGTACCGACGGGAATTTCGGGCAGTTCGGTCATCTGGCCAAGTAGCTCGGGTGATTCGCTGTCCTGCGCATCGTGGCGGGCTTACGCTTCCTTCACACCATGCCACTGCATGGCACCGGGCACCGGAGCCGCTGATGTCTCGCGAGTACAGGCACGCGAAACGCCCTGCTCGTGTTCGTCCGGTGACGCAGCTCGAGACGCCTGCGGTCAGGGCGACATCCCCGACGCCGCACGTGGCGCCGGTGGCAGGTACCGCGCGCGCGGTACCGCGGCGCGCTGCCCGGGAGGCGTCCGACCCGCTGGGTGGGAGTGCGGCCGAGCCCGACGTCGTGAACGCGTTGCGGCGACGACGGGGAGCCGGCAGCCCGTTGCCCGACGACGTCGCTCAGGACTTCGGCGCTCAGCTGGGGACCGATCTGTCCGGGGTGCGCGTACACACCGACTCCGAAGCGGACCGGATCTCTCGCTCGGTCGGCGCACACGCCTTCACGCACGGCGCCGACGTCTACTTCACCAGCGGCGCCTACGACACCAGCGGCTCCGGGCAGCGGGTGCTCGCGCACGAACTTGCTCACGTCGCGCAGAACGCGGCCGGAAAGTTCCGGGGTACCGGTGGCACCGAGATCGGGCGTGCCGACGATCCGGCGGAGAAGGACGCCGACCACAAGGCCGGTGAAGTCCTCTCCGCGCTGCGCCGTAGCCCGAACGCTTCGCAGACGCTCGGCGACGGGGCAGAGGTGGACACCTCGGCCGCCGTCGCGATCCGGCGGTTGAGTGTGGCGCAACTGAAGAAGCTGCACGAGGACGCCATCGCGGCGATCGCCATGTCTGCCGCGCGTGACAAGCGGGGTGGTGGCGGCCCGGCACCGGCACGGAACGCAGGAGCCGCTGAGGCTGCGCCGGCCGCCGCGGGTGGGTCGCATTACGGGTCCGGTTATACCGCGGAGCCGGATGCGGAGCCGGAGTGCCGGAGCCGGATGCGGCTCCGGCTGCTGCGGGTGGGTCGCATTACGGGTCCGGTTATGCCGCGGAGCCGGATGCGGAGCCGGGTGCGGAGCCGGCCGCGGGGGGTGGGTCGCACTACGCGCCGTACACCCCGGAGCCGGATGAGGAGCCCGATGCGGAGCCGGCCGCGGGGGGTGCGTCGCACTATGCGCCGTACACGCCGGAGCCGGATGCAGAACCGGCTGCTGCGGGTGGGTCGCATTACGGGTCCGGTTATGCCGCGGAGCCGGGTGCGGAGCCGGATGCGGCTCCGGCTGCTGCGGGTGGGTCGCATTACGGGTCCGGTTATGCCGCGGAGCTTGATGCGGAGCCGAATGCGGGACCCGCCGCCTCGGTGGCGGCGGTGGCGGTGGCCCCCGCGCAGAGGACGTGCAGCTGTCGAAGCGGATCGACGACGCCGAGCAGGCTGACGGCGCGGACGCCGCCGCGGCGGGCGGCGCTCCTGCCGCTGCGGTGAAGCCCGTGCGCACTCGCGGGGATTCCAGCCCGCATAAGGCATGGCTGCTGGCCCGGATCGATCCGGACTACGCCGACGAACGCGGGAAATCGAAGCGGGACCTGATGGATGCGGTTACGCCGCACCTGAACCGCATCGCCGCGTATTGGCGGGCCCTCGACCTGATCCAGAAAGTCGGGCCGCACGATGACCCGGCATACGCGGGGAAATCAGCCGCAGCGTTGAAGCGGGTCCGGGCTTCTCTCGTCGCGTGCTCATGGGCAAGACGTTCAGCGAGCGGACGAAAAATCTGTCGCTGGACGACCTGACACTCAGCCTGGAAGCCGAACACGCCCGCTGCGTGGACTGGCTGCAGCGGGAGGATCTGCCGGTCCAGAATGACGGCACCCTGAAGCTGGCCAAGCCGCCAGCGGCGAGTACGACACCTCGTCACGCGTCGTGAAGTACAACGAGGGCGAGGAACGCGAGGCGACCAAGGTTGCGTTCTCGGGCGGGAGCCTTGAAGCGGTCCTCATCGTGGAAACCGTCGCCCGGCCCGGACGGCGCCGACCCTGGTCAGGGCGGCGCGGTGCCGGTGGACACCGCCAACAGTGTCACCCACTTCACCGGCCCCGGCTGGGAGATCTTCGTTGCGGGCGAGGACGGCCAGATCTACATGACCTCCCACAAGATCGGCATACAGCACCATTCCAGCCTGCTCGCCGGAGCCGACGTGGCGGTCGGCGGCGAGATGAAGGTGACCGGCGGCCGCATCGTCGAAATGTCGAACAAGAGCGGCCACTACCTGCCGACGGTTGACAGTCTGGTTCAGTTCCTGCACTGGCTCGACAAGGACGGCATCCCGCTGAACTTCAAGGTGGCCGGGTTCGGCATGCCCCCGGGCAGCACCGGCGAACAATTGCTGAAGGGCGCCGATGCCAGGGGAAACGTGGACCCGAAGAAGGCCTACGAGATGTTGAAGACGAACGCCGTCATGCGCGCGCTGGTCGTGGAATTCACCCAGCAACGGGTAGAGCAAGTGATCGCTGAGGAAGGGCTCACCGTCGGCGACGGCAAGGTCACGGACAGGCAGAACAAGGAACTCTCACCGAAGGAGTTCCGGCAGATCCTGCAGAAGAAGTTCGGGAAGGCCAAGCGCACGGTCAGTCAAGGGAAGTTCGAGAACGGCAAGCCCACACACACGCAGAGCTGGAAGGTTTGATGCTGCGAGACTTCCTGCTCTCCGGCGACCTCGACGAGTTGCCGCTGGCTTATGACGAGTTGGCGCCGCTCGGTGCGGACGACCAGCTGGCGGTGGCCGAAATCCTGGCCGACTGGACGGACGTGCAGGCGGTAGCGAATCTGCTGATGTACCCGCTGCTGCTTGATGACTCGACGCGGCGACACTGGTTGCTGCGTGGGCTGGCCGACCCGGAGCCGTACCTGCGTTTGGCCGCAGCGGTCGGCGTCGGGCAGATGCTTTCGTCGGCGTGGTCGGACGACGATGTGGCGTTGCTGGTGCCGGCGCTATTGCGACTGGTCGCCGATGACGGTGCCGTCCCTGCGAGCCGTGCCGCCCTGAGCCTGGTCCCGCTAGCCCGGCCGACCGACGCCCCCGAACTTGCCGCGATGCTCGGCCACCCTGATCGTGGCGTGCGCCGCAATCTGGAATGTGCCCTGTTGCGGTCTGTCGGTACAGAAGGGCTGGCCGCGATCGTGTCCGGCGGTTTCCTTGACGAGGAGACGGCCGACGCGGCTCGTCACGTGCTCGACGCGGACGGCATTGACCTGACCCGGCCTGCGCAGGAGCAACGGCGAATGCCCTCCGCCGCCTTCATTCCGAACTACCGCGACTGGGCCGCCCAGTCGAGCTGAGCGCCGCTGCGAGGAACTCGTCAAGGCTTGCGGCCTTCTGGGCTGCGCCGAGCTGCTTACGCGCCGGCCATGTGGCGAGCCTGGTCCAGCTGGTTTGCGGTGCCGACGATGATCGCGATCGTGCCACGCGCGAGCTTCGTCTCCGGATCTGGGTTCGCGACGAAGGCGACCGCGCCGAGGGAGCGCACCGCGAGCAGCACCACTCCGGCTCGGTCCGCCAGCTTGACGTCACTGATCGTGCGTCCGCATAGCGGCGAGTCCGCGCCGATCTCCAACTCCTCGATGCGGTAGTCCAGCGATTCGTCGTGCAGGACGACGTCGAGAAACTCGGCAACGTGCGGTTGGAGCGCGAAGGTTGCCATCCGCCTGCCCCCGATGAGCTGGGGGTTGACCACGCGATCCGCACCGGCCCGCGCCAGTTTCGCCTTCGACGCCTCGTTGCGGGATCGAGCGATGATCACCAAATCCGGGCGAAGGGCACGGCTGGACAGCGTGACGTAGACGTTGTCGGCGTCGGTGTCGAGCGCGGCCAGCAGGGCGTGGGCGCGGCTGATCCCTGCTGCGTCAAGGACTTGATCGTCAGTGACGTCGCCGAGAACGAACGGGTGCCCAATCCCGGTAAGGCGCTCCGGGTCGCGATCCACGATGACGATCCGGTGTCCGGCCGACTGGAGGTAGTCGGCACTGGACCGGCCAACGCGCCCCCAGCCGCAAATGATCACGTGACCAGACATCCCATCGATCTGGGCGCTCATGCGTCGTCCCTTCAAGTATTGGCGAAGATCGCCTTCGACCAGCGCCTCCAACACGACGCCGAACGCGTAGAGCGCGGTGCCGACTCCGACCAGAATCACCGCGATCGTGTACGCCTTGCCGACGGTGCTGAGCGGGTGAACCTCGCGGAAGCCGACCGTCGTCACCGTCGTCACGGTCTGATAGAGCGCGTCCATCACCGTGAATCCGAGCAGGAGGTAACCCGCCGTGCCAAGGATGATCACGCCCGTAAAGGCCAGCAGGGCCAGGCGAATCCGCTTCACGGTCTCCACGACCCGGATTGTGCCGTGTCCGATCCAGCGGCGGCAGGGACCTAGCGCCTATCGCGTGGGTATGCCCACTCATCTGCCGCCGATAGCTCGTGCGCTCAGCGTGACCCTGCCGCCGTGGTGGGTGTCGGCGGCGGGAATGTCGTGGCGGGCCCATCGTCGGTGAGCGTCAGTGCGTAGTTCGGCACCGTCAGCTCGAGCGTCGTCCCTGCGGTGTGTGCTGCCACATCGGATTGGCTGCCAGAGACGGAATCGATGGCCTCGATCACCGCCAGCATGGTCGTGTCATGGCCTGCATAGCCGACCAAGGTGGTGGCTGAGGTCGTCACGCGGTAGCCGGTGGGTGTGCTTACCCAGGTTCCGCTCACCGCGTTGACGCTGTCATCGGCCAGGAACTGTCCGTCGGCGGTGAGTTGGATGGACGCGGTGATCGACGCGGGAACCGCAACCGTGTGACCGCTAGCGGTCACGAGGGTGAGTCGCCACTTGTGGCCGACGCCCATTCCACCCGTTGTGGATGACGAAGAAGACCGCGTCCCGGCATGCGAGTTCGCGGAGTTCGCACATGCGGTTCCCGACGCTAAGAGCAACCCGGCGACCAGCACGAGCACGACCGCACGCGCACCGGCCCCACCCGAGGGCGCTGAGGGAATGTGAGCCACTCCTAATAGACGCGGTAAACCGGCTGACAGGTTTCGATGCTGTAGGGGTGTAGCTACTCGCAGGGTGACAACTCGCCGGCCAGTCCCTCGATCAGATCGGCCGCGTCAGCCGCCGCGAACCATCCGATGGACAGTGGTGATGGACACTTCGGGCTCGCCTGCTTGGGCGAGGTCGAATCCTTGACGGGCGGCGACCTTGCCCATGGCGGCGTTCAGGCGGGAGTCGGCGAAGCGCTGGTGAGCCTCGGCGGACTCCCACACGTCAACGATTTGGGTTCTGCCGTCCTTCTCAAAGTGCGTGTGCACGATCAGGCCATCGGGCGGGTCGTTGTCCACTCCCATTTCCTCAGTCACCGCATCGAGCATCTCGATCGGCACTCCGGCGGGCATGATCTGTGTGAAGAGGATGGTCACGGCATCGCTCCTTGCGTCGGCGGGTGTGCAATCAGCTGCGTGGCCGCGGCTCACACGAGGCTTTCACCTAGCGGAGCGCCCGGCTAGAGGAAACCGTCACCGGCGCACCGCTGTTGACAGCCCGCTGCGCCTCCAACGCCCTGCTGATGCGCCGTCGTGGACGATGTAGATCAGTTCACTCAGTCCGGACTCGACAAATCATGCCGCTGGCTGTGGTTCGGCGCGTTCCTCTGCGGACAGGAGTCCCCCGAAAGGTGAGACCTCGCGAATCTCGATGGAATCTGGGCGGGTCCGACTCGAACCGACGACCCAGGGATTATGAGGTCTGTCGCTCGCACCGCTGTGCCACGGTCCGGCATGGTGCAGTATCTAGAGCCGCGCGCGGTCCGTCATCGTCGGAACACCTGGCTATTGCGACGTGGCCCAGGCGGCTCATGTTATAGCTATATTTATGGCTATGACTTCAGCTGAACATCTTCCGCTCGCCGATGTGAAGAACCGACTGTCCGAAGTCGTGGACCGCGTGGAGCGCGAGCACGGGCGCGTCGTCATCACCAAGCACGGGAGGCCAGCAGCCGTTGTCCTGAGTATCGAAGACCTCGAAGGGCTCGAAGAGACCCTCGAGCTCCTCGCAGACCCCAAAGTCATGCGGCGCATCACGAAAGCGAACGTCGAACTGGCTGAAGGCAAATCGGCGACGCTGACCAAGGACCAGGCGCTCGCGCTCGTGCGCGGCAAATGACCCCAGCTCCCCACCAGATCACATTTTCTGCCTCGGCTCAGCGCGATCTTCGACGGTTGCCAGAGAAGATCGCGACAGCAGCGATTGAGTTCATCTACGGAGGCCTGGCCGAAAACCCTCATCGGGTGGGCCGCGGGCTACAGCTCGATCTCGCCGAGCATTACGCAGCCCGGCGTGGCGACTACCGCATCATCTATCGCATCGACGACGGCGCACATACCGCCCTGATCGTCACGATCGATCACCGCGCCGACTCGTATCGACCGCGATCGCGGGGGCGTACCAACTGATCCGCACGCAGACCCGACCTGCTGCGGATCGGTGGCAGGAACAGCCGATCACATTTGATCGGCGTCGCGTGGGGCGGGCGGGACTCGAACCCGCGACCCAGGGATTATGAGTCCCCTGCTCTAACCAGCTGAGCTACCGCCCCGCACCGGCATCAAGCCCGTGTTCGTCGAAGGGTAGCGAGAGGTCTTCGCCGCGCGATCAGCCCTGTGGACCAACCTGAGCCAGGATCGCCGCGCGGTCGCGGGGCTGGAGTAGATCGCGTGCCGTCGTTGACCCGGCCGAGTTGCCGGTGTGAAGCAGAGCAGCCCGCACTCGCGGCGCCGCGCCAGTCAGGTCAGCTCGTCGGCGTCGGCCTTGGCCGCCTCGGTGTCGGTCGTGGCACCGTCGCCTTCGCGTTCGAACACGTCGGCCTGCTGGTGCTCGCTGTCTGTCTGGCCGGCCACCTGCTGCACCATCTCCTCGTCGGAAAGGCCCTCGCCGGCCGGCCTCGTGGTTCCTGATTCGCTCGCGTCGGACATGACAGTCTTGTTCCCCGGCGAGGCGCGGACCTATCCGTCCGCGACGAGTACCACATCGGGCTTACGGTGAAGTCGTGGTCACCATGGACGAGGTCGACGAGCTGGCTCGATCGCTACCGGACGTGACGGTCGGCGCACGCTGGAACAACCGCACCTGGCTCGTCGGCGACAAGGGATTCGCCTGGGAGCGGCCGTTCTCCAAGGCCGACATCAAGCGCTTGGGCGACGCGCCCGTACCGGCCGGAGCGATCCTCGCGATCAGAGTGGCCGATCTCGGTGAGAAGGAGGCGGTTCTCGCCGCCAACCCGAAAGCATTCTTCACCATCGCCCACTTCGACAACTACGCCGCGATCTTGGTGCAACTCGACAAGGCAACCAAGAAAGCAGTGCGCGAGGCACTGATCGACGGTTGGCTCTGCTGCGCGCCACGCGTCGCCGCAGCGGCATACCTCGAGGCGCACCCACCGCGCTAACCGAGCCCAGCAGGCGAGCGGCCGCGCGTCACCTTTCCGGTGTCGATGCGACCACAGCCCGATCGGATCAACCCAAGCCGAGCACCGACAGCGTCTGCGCCGCCATCTTCTTCTCGCCCAACGTGTTCGGGTGAATGATCACCGGGTTGGTGCCGGCCAGTACCGGCTCGACCCAGCGCACGCCGGCGCGCTTGCACGCGTCGTGCCCGGTCGAGACCGTGCCGAAGTCGACGTACACCGCGCCGGTCGCCGCCGCCGCGCGCTGCACCGCGTTGTTCAGCGTCGCCTGGATGTTGTACACGTACGGCACGTCACCCTTGGCCAACGGCATCTGCGGGTAGCAACCCGTTGTCGGCGGCATGATCCACGGGTAGCCCAGGATCGCCACCGTGGCGTTGGGCGCCTTCGCCTTGACCGCCTGCAATGCGTTCACCAGCGCCGGGTACGTGACGTTGTTGATGGTGTCGTCGAAGGACGAGCCGTACTTCTTCTGGCACGGCGCACCGGTGCCCAGCGTCGCCACGCCGAGCGAGCCGCAGTCGAGGATCACGTTGATGAACAGCCCACTGTCGTTGCCACCGATCGTCATGGTGACCAGCTGCGTCGCCGTGCCCAGCGCGTCGAGCTGTGGCGGCACGCCGTTGTACTGCGCGGTGGCGTAGTCCTTCGTCTCGGCCCCGCCGCAGGTCACATCGGTCAGCTGTGCGCCGATCGCCTTCGCGATCAGGTGCGGGTAGTTCTTGGTCGAGCGCAGGCACTCCGGCGCGGCGGTGCGGTCCAACGGGAGGTTGCCGGACGCGGCGCTGTAGGAGTCGCCCATGGCGACGTAGTTCAGCCCGGCCGCACCTGCTCCGGTGGGCAGGGCCACCGCGGCGATCAGGGTCGCAGCGCTCACGGTGACGGCGGCGACGGCGGCGGCAAGTCTGCGCACGAGTATCTCCTCGGGGATCGACAGGGATGGACCGGACCGGAGCCCGGCTGGGCTGTCAAGTGGCGGAACCACAGGTGAAATCAGGGGTAGAACCGGGGACATTGTGTCCTAGGTGATTCAACGAGAGCCGGATGCCTGGGTCACGCCGCTCCGTTAGGTTGGCCGGCCTCAGCACGCGATCCCGACGCCGAAGACGCCCCGCAGACGGCCCGCGGAGACCACACAGACGCCGCCCAGACGCCCCTCAGACGCATTGAAGACGCCCGGCGCTGGCTGGGGATCCGCGCGGTAGCATCCGGCCTATGTCGATCACAGTCGTCACGGCGCGAGACGAGAACGGCGCCCCGTCCACACAAGAGGTCTATGCCGCGGCGAACCGTTACAAGATCACCGACAGCAACCTGGAGATCCTCACTCCCGATCCGAAGCTGATCGCGACCTACGGCTCCGGTAACTGGATGTCGGTGCACGTCGACAACGAGGTCGAGGTGATCACGAAGAAGCCGGACGAGGACGAGGACAGCAGCGGCGACGACGACTTCTCCTTCGGCGGCGACGATGACGACTCAAGTGACGACTCCAGCGACTCGAGCGACGACTTCTCGTTCGACAGCGATGATTCCGATACCGACAGCGATTCGGATTCCACGGACTCAGACGACACCGACACCGATTCGGACGACACCGATTCGGACGACACCGATTCGGACGACACCGATTCGGACGACACGGACGAATCCAGCGACGACGAGTAACTGACGCTCAGCGCCCGCTGGGCGCGACGAACCGGTGCTCGGGTATCACCCGACCCAGCTTGCGATACTCGCGCACCGTCGCCTCCGCGACGTGCCGCATGCCCACCTTCTCGCCGACACTGATCGCGTCATATGCGGCCGCGAGCACGATATTGCGGATATCGCCGCCGGTCACCTCGGCGACGTCGGCCAGAAACTCCACGTCCACCGGATCGGCCGCGTCGGTTCCGTCCAGCTGCTGCAAAAGGTGCGTCCACAGCCGCCGACGGATCGGCGCGTCCGGATCGGGGAAGTGGATGATGAAGCTCATCCGGCGCGAGAACGCGCGGTCCAGATTCCCGCGCAGGTTCGTGGCCAGGATCGTGATGCCGTCGAAGCTCTCCATCCGCTGCAACAGGTACGCGATCTCCTGGTTGGCGTAGCGGTCCCGCGCGTCCTTCACCTCCGACCGGCTACCGAACAGCGCATCGGCCTCGTCGAAGAACAACACCACGTCCAACGCCTCGGCAGCCTGGAACACCTTCTCCAGGTTCTTCTCCGTCTCGCCGATGTACTTGTCCACCACCGCGGAGATCTCCACCTGGAACAGGTCGATGGATAGCTCCTCGGCAATGACGTTGGCGGCCAGCGTCTTGCCGGTGCCGGGATTGCCGGCGAACAGCGCGGCGATACCCCGGCCGTTGCGCCGTAACGTGCCCTGCGCCATCAGCTCGTCGCGGTGCCGGGCCCAATTCGCCAGCTGGCGCAACGAGGACGCCACGGAGTCCGGCAGGACCAGATCATCGAAGTTCACCCGCGGCCCGGTCGAAGCCGGCTTGGCCAGTCCCTCGCCGGTCGAGCTGCCGGAGCCGCTGACCCGGCGGGCGGACTCCTGCACGATCGCCGATGACACCGGCACACCGCGCGCCGCGGACAGCACGCGCGCATACCGCGCCGCTTCCGTCACGGACTCCGGCGTCATCCGCAGCCCGAGCAGGGTCTGCCGCAACGCGCTGTCCTGGTCCGCGAATTCGCCCAGGTTCGCCTGCCACACCGTCGCCCGCTCGGCCACGCTCAGCCGCTGCGCCTCCACCAGCAGCGGCAACCGGCGCAGCCAGTTCGGATTCCACGTCTTCGAGCCCACCAGCACCACCGGCACCGCGGCCGATTCCAGGGTCTCCAGCGCAGCCACGTCGTTGTGCTCGGCGAGCACGTCGCCGCCGGCCACGATCAGCCCCCAACCGTGCAGTCCCGCCTCGCGGGCAGACGCCGCGGCTACCTCACTCAGGCTCGTCTCCGCGGGGTGCAGCCGCAGATCGATCGCGAGCGGGGTGATGCCCAGCGCCGCGAAGGCGCCCGCCGCCAGCGAGATGCCGGCCGCGCCCTGTACCGAGCGCACCCAGATCAGCGGTTCACCCTGTTCGATCGCGCGGGTGAGGACATCGCGCCCGGGCAGGTCCAGCGAGACCGCGGTAGTGCGCAATCGTGCCACGGTCGTATCGGTCGCCGGTGCGCCGGCGAGTACGGCAGTGACCGGGTCGGGCACGCGCAATTCGCGCTGCACCCACGGCTCGCTCCCGATGACCTCGACCAACCGATGCCGCTGCAAGGCGCCACGCGGCCCCAGTCGCACGAAGGCGGCCGGGTCGGTGCTGGCGATCTCGGCCAGCTCCAGCGCCAGGCCGACCGACGGCCGCGCCGCCTGATCGGCACCGCGGAGCAGGCCGTAGGCCAGGCCCACATTCGCGTCGAACTCGGCCGCCGCGGCCAGCCACAACAGCGACGCGTCCAGCTCGTCCAGGCCGAATACCGCGCTGATGCCCGCCACCGGGTCCGGCTCCTCGGCTTTGCCCCGGCGGGCCGCCGGGTACTCGTCGTGCAGCAACTTCAGCACCGTGCTCAGGCGCCGGGCGCCGCCCTGCGCGGCGTCGCCACCGGCCGGTGCGGGGCGCCGCTGCGCAGCACGTTCCAGCGCGACGACCAGGGTGCTCATACGGCCGGCCACGGACTGCCTCACTTCTGTCAAGTCACCCGAATCAGGTCACATCGGCGAAGGTGCGTGTGATAATTCCGCTGATATTGCCGTCAGGATTCGCTCACAGTACGCAGCGAGCCGCCCGCTGGTAAGACGGCCGGAGGCTCGAAGGGGTCGCATGTTCATCAGGGTCATCGACGAGGGTCTGGAACGCATGCTGCGCGCGGAGCTGCCGCTGCCGGAGGACATGGGCGACATCAGCTTCGATATCCCGAGCAGTACCTGGTCGGCCAGTCTGTCCCGCATCACCGTGAACCTGTACCTGTACGACGTCAACCGTAGCGACCAACCGAATCGTGCGCCGATCCGCCGAGTGGACGAGAACGGCAAGTTCGAACGCCGCAAGCCGCTGCCGATGGTGGAGCTGAACTACCTGATCAGCGCCTGGGCCGGCAATTCGCGCGACGAGCACCAGCTGCTCGGTGACGTGCTCGCGAGGGTCGCCGCAGTAGACGTGCTCCCGTCGGAGTACTTGCCGGCATCGCTCTCGTCCACCGTGACGATGCTGTTCGTCGAGGACGAGCGGCACAAGACGCGCGACATCTGGAACGGTGCCGGTGGGCCACTGAAGGCGTCGTTCTCGATCAAGGTCACGGTGGCCGCGGACAGCTTCGGCTGGACCGACGAACCTCCGATGCCGACCATGATCGAGTCGCGCGCAGGCAGCTGGGACCCGAAAGCGCGGGGCGTCGCGAGGGGTGCCGTCGAGGAGCTACCCACCTCATCCGGGTAGCGCTATCCGCTGCTGCGCCGGCCATGCCGGACGCGAGTTTTGCCCGTCTGGGCAGAGTTTGCGCCGGCGATGGACAGTCCGGCCCAGCGTCACGGACCATCGAATGACTAGCTCCATTCAAGGACTAGCTCGACGAACTGCTTCGGGGGTGGCGGTGACGTCGGCCCGATGGTCGGCGCCACAGCGGAAGCTGTGATGCCACCTCGGGAGTGACGTGCGGACTGTGCGGGCGTGCTGTGCGCGAACGCGCGCTCGGCTACGCCACCATCGAAGCGCCAGGGGCAGGGTGTTCGTGATCGGCCCCTGATGCGGGTCGCGTCCGACACCCGACTGCTTGAGGTCGACCCGGGTGACACGCCGGAAGTCGTCGTCGACGTCGTCAACACCCAGTCCGTCATCGACGGCGTGAGCGCGCGCGTGATTGGCCTGCCGGACCAGTACGTCACCACCGCGCCCGACCTGCTGCCGCTGTTCCCGGACGCATCCGGACAACTTCGGGTTGCCCTGGCCGTGCCGACGTGGCATCCGGCCGGGCGGCATCCGCTCACAGTCGAGGTTGTCTCGCACGCCGCGGCCCAGCCGCCGCAGTTCCTCGACGTCGACCTCGACGTCCGCGCCCGGCCCGGGCTGGTCGTGACGCCACAACCACGTACCGCGCGCAGCCGCCGCTCGGCCCGCTTCCTGCTCGAGATCCGTAACGACGGCAACGTCACCCTGGACGTCGAACTCACTGCGCTCGATGCCGACCGCAGCTCGCGCGTCGAATTCAGTCCGAGCCGCCTGCGGGTGGAGGCCGGTGCGATCGCGCCGGTGTTCCTGACGATCCGTGGCCCGCGGATGTTCACCGGCAGCGAGCTGGACCGGCAGGTGATGGTGGAGGCGTCCGCGCGCACCGTCCGGCTCCTGCTCGACCCGGTTGCGGAGCCAGAGGTGCTCGTCAGCCGCACCGTGGGGGTGACGCTGCGGCAGCGACCGCTGATCAGCCGCGGCCTGCTCACCGTGCTGATCCTGATGAGCATCGTCGCGCTGTGGGCCAGCGCATTCCTGCTCGGCCTGGGCAAGGTGTTCGGCGGCGACCCGATGACGAAAGCGGCGCCCGCATCGTTCTTCGCCGCGGACGGGATCGGGCGCCGCGCCGGGCGGCGCGTTGCCCAAGAACGGCACGGTGCCCGCCGGCACCGGTGGCGAGATCGACGGCAAGGTCGTCGCCGCCAACGATGCCCAACCGGTGGGCCGCATCCTGGTCCGCGCCTGGCGGCGCAGCGGCAGCGGTCTGGTCGCGGTGAGTTCTGCGGCGACGCAAGCCGACGGCACCTACAGCATGGCCGGCCTGTTCCCGATCTCCTACTACGTCGAATTCAGCGCGAGCGGCTACCGCACCGTCTGGTACCCGAATGCACCGACGCCGTCGGCCAGCGCGGCGCAGGTGAGCGTGCCCGCGCAGGGCAGCAGCAACGGCGTCAACGTCTCGATCGTCGGCCTGCCCGCGACCATCTCCGGCAGCGTGGACCCCGGTGACGCGCTGGGGCCGGTCAGCACCGTCGTCACCGCGCGAGCGCTGCTCGGGCCGAACATCGGCAAGTCGATCGCGCACACGACGACCAACGCCGCGGGGCGTTACACGTTGACGAACCTGCCGGCGCCGATGACGTACCAGCTGACCTTCGTCACCGTGGGCTACCGAAGCAGCACGGTCGTGGACAGCGTGGCCGGCGGGGGCAATCGACTCGAACCCACACTGCTGCTCGGTGCGGGCACCGGCACGATCAGCGGCACGGTGCGGGACGGAACCACCCCGCTCGGCGGCGCCACCATCAGCACCACGGTCGCCGGTAAGCCGCTGACCGTGCTCACCCCGACGGTGGGCCAGGTCGGTGGGTTCGCGCTGCCGAACCTGCCCACCCCGGCCACCTACGTGATCACCTTCGCAGCGCCCGGGCACGGCAGCACGACGAAGATCGTCGACCTGCCCGCCGGCGGCAGCCGCACCGGCCTCGACATCCAGCTGGCCAACGGCAACGGCACCGTGTTCGGGCGGGTGGTGGACGCTGCCGGGCACGCCATCGGCGGCGCGAGCGTCACCGTCGGTGGCACCGCGGTGATCCCCGGCGCAACCGCGCCGACGACGACGACGCTCACCGCCGGCAGTGTCGGCACCTTCGCGATCAACGGACTGGCCGCGCCGGGTGCGTACACGCTCACCGCGACGGTGGCCGGCTACGCGCCGGCGAGCGTGCCGGTGACGCTGTCCGGCAACGGCGTCGCGCCGAACGTCACCATCACGCTGTCCGTGCAGACCGGCGGCATCAGCGGCATCGTCACCAATGCGCAGGGTGCTGCGTTCCCGGGTGCGGCGATAAGTGCCACCGACGGGCGTCAAACGTGGACCGCGACCTCGAGCACAGCCGGCGGCGGGTACCTGATCACCGACCTGCAACCGGGCAGCTACAGCGTCACGGTCACCGCTGCCGGACAACGTCAGCAGACCGCGCTGGTGACCGTCGTGGCCGGGCAGACCAGCACCCAGAACCTGACAGTGGGCGGTTGACGTGCGCGTACGTGTCACGCCCCGCCACGCGGAGATCCAGCCCGGCCGTCCGACCGAGATCACCATCGCGATCACCAACGACGCGCTGGTGATCGCCGGCTACCGGGTGCGGGTGCTCGGCGCCGATCCGGAGTGGGTGGATCTCGACAGCGACCAGATCTCGATGTTCCCGGACGAGACGCGAACCGTCCGCGCGCTGATCACCGCGCCGGCCGGCATCCCGGCCGGCACCAGGCGCATCGCGGTCCAGGTCCGCGAGCAGACGCCGCCGCATGCGAGCACGATCGCCGAGGTCGACCTGACCGTGCCGGCGGCCGCCAAGGTGCAGGTACGCGTCGATCCGGCGGCGGTGACCGCCGGGCGCACCGGTGCGTTCAGCGTGATCGTCGAGAACAAGGGCAACACCGTCGTCGACGGCTACCTCGACGGCGACGACGAGGAGAGCAAGGTCGAGTTCGAGTTCAGCCCGGAGCGAGTGGTGCTGACCCCGGGCGAACACGCCGTGGTGGACATGCGCATCCGGGCCAGGCGGCGCGTGTTCGGCGCGCTGGCGGTGCGGGTGCTGTCGATCTACTTCGACACGCGACCGAGCGAGCCGTATCCGGTTCGCGCCTCCGGCAGGCGCGAGCCAGCCGACGGCGACGCCGGTCCGCGCGACGAGCGGGCAGCGGACGGGCGGGCCACCTTCATCCAGAAATCGGTGTTCGGCCGCGGCGTGCTCTCGCTGATCGGGTTGCTCGCGGCCATCACCGTGTTCGCCATCGTGATCACCATCGCGCTGTCCCAGTTGGTCGGGCAGAGCACCGCGGACCGCAACCTGGCGCTGCAGGTCGCCGAGGCGCGAAACTCCGCCGCCACCGGCGACGGCGGGGGTCTCCGGCACAGTCACGCTGCTCACCTCCGGCAAGCCGGTGCCCGGCGTGACGGTGAGTGCATTCACCGTCGCGAACACCGACCAGGCCGTTGCGACGACCGGCACTGATGCGCAGGGCACTTATGCACATCAGCAACCTCGCGGCGGGCCAGTACAAGCTCAGCTTCCGCGGCGCGGGCTTCGTGCAGGAGTGGTTCCCCGGTGCCGCGACGGCAGCTGACGCCAGCACGCGTCACCCTTGCCAACGACCAGCGACAGGCCGGCCTGAATGTCCGCCTCGGCGGCATCCCCGCGTCCATTGCGGGCACCGTGGTGGGCGACGACATCTCCGGCGCCACCCTGTTCCTGGAGACCGTTCCCGCGGGCGGGCTCAGCACCGGCGTCACCGGCTCGGCGTTGCCGTCGGGCATTCCACCCGGCGTGGTGATCCCGCCCGACAACGGCGGCGCGGTGGTAAGGTCGTCCCGATCGGCTCGGACGGATCGTTCACGATCAACGACGTCCCGTCGCCGAGCATCTACGACCTGGCCGTCACCAAGACCGGTTACGCCACCTCGACGCAGCGCATCGACATCGGCGCGGGGGAGAGTCGCACCGGCGTGATCATCACGCTCAGCAAGGGCGACGGCGTGATCACCGGGACGGTCACCTCCGCAGCCGGTCCACTCGGTGGCGCGACGATCACCGCAACCTCCGGCCAGTCCGCCGTCAGCGACGGTGTCGCTCACTGACGGAACTGTCGGGTCCTTTACGCTGCGCGATCTTCCTACCCCCGCGACATTTACCGTCACGGCCAGCATGACTGGTTTCGCATCCCAAACACTGTCCCTGTCATTGGCAGCAGGACAGAAGCTGTCGGGCGTCGCGATCACGTTGAGTGCATCCTCCGGCGCCCTGAATGGTGTGGTCACTACGTTGCCCTCAGGTGCACCTGCACCCGGCGTGAGTGTCACCGTTACCAACGGCCAGCTCACCGTGCAGACCGTCACCAACAGCCAGGAGCCCGGTCCGCGCAACACCATCGGCACCTGGCGAGTCGGCCGGCCTCCCGCTGCCGGGGACGTACACGATCACGTTCGCGCGATCGGACCTGCAGTCGCAGACGGTGTCGGTCGCGCTGGACGCGAGCGGTCATGTCACGCCGGGCTCGCTCGGCGCGACGATCACCGCCGCCGGCATCACCACCGCATTGCAATCAGGACCGCGGTCGTCACCGGCACCGTCACCCAGCCCGGCGGTGCCACCATCTGCGGTTCCGGCAACCGGCTGGGTGAGGCGACGGTGTCGCTCAGCTCCGGGTCCTCGACGTACACGGTGATCACCGCCAGCGTGCCGGCCAGCCGGTGCGGGCAGTTCCGGATCGAGCAGGTGCCGGCCGGCACGTACACCATCACGGTCAGCGCGGGCGGCGGCACCAGCACGTTCTCGCGAGTGTTCACCGCGACCGCCGGGCAGCCCGTGACGCAGAACGTGACCCTGGCCCAGCCGGCGACGCTCGGCGGCTTCGTCCGCTGCTGCACCAGCGGGACGACGACGGCGACCCCTGGACCACGGCCCGGCTGGACCGTCTTCCTCTACCCGCAATCGCAATACCCGGGCCTCGTCACGGCGTCCACCACCACGGTCGCTCCCAACGGCGGGTTCTCTTCGCGGTGCAGGCGGGCACCTACGTGTTGTCGACCGGACCGACGAACGATCCGGCGAACGCCATCGCCACCAAGACGGTGACCATCGCACCGAGCCAGCAGGACACCAACGAAGTCATCACGGTGTCCCAATGAACGGCGTCCCAATGAACGGCGTCGCAATGAACGGCGTCGCAATGAACGGCGCACGATGAGCGGGCCGCGCCGGGGATTCGCAGAGCTTCCGCCACAGGTGGTCGCGGAACCGCGGGTGCGCGCCGCGGCGGGCCTGCCGGTCACCACCCGGGTCCTGGTCACGAACCGGGCGGCGGCGCCGCGGGTGATGTCGGTGACGCCGGTCGGCCTGGACGCAGCCTGGATGCCGCGACCGATTCGCACGCGACCCGTGTTGCCGGGCCACACCGTTGCGGTCGAGCTCACCTTCGTCCCCGCGCCCGGCACCGTCGCCGCTGACTATCCGCTGTCGATCGCGGTGCAGGCGATCGACCCGCTCCGGCGTGCACCAACGGCATCGACCGCCATCGCCGAAACGTCGCTGGTGGTCGATGCGTCTGGGCAGATCGGGTTGGAGATCACGCCCGGCGGAGACCACCGCATACCGCGCCCAGCGCGTGGCGGTGGTGGTGCACAACACCGGTATCGCTCCGGAAGACGTGCACCTGGACGTGCGGTCGGTCGAGGTTGCACGCGTCACGCTCTCGACGGACCTCGTGCACGTCCCGCCCGGTGCGTCGGTGCGCGTGCCCGGCCGCATCCGGATCACTCCACGCATGTTCGGCCGCCGCGAGCGTTACGGCTACACCGTCACCGCCCGCGGCGCGGCGGCGCCACGGCGCGCCGAGGCCGCGGTCACGTCCAAGGCATTCTGCGGGCACAACGCGACGAAGTTCTGGACGATCATCCTGCTGTGCACGCTGTGGGGCGGCCTGGCCATCGCGTTCATCCCGAAGATCGGCTCGGCGATCGAGAACTCGGGCAACAAGGCAGCCGACAAAGCCGCACGGGCGGTGGCCGCCTCGACGAGTGCGACGCCAAGCACGGCCGGCGGGTTCGCAGTCGGCAACGAGCATCCAGCTGGCCGGCAACGTGATCGGTCAGGCGCCGGGCAACGTGCACGTCGGCATCTCACCCACCTCACTCGTGGACGAGGCGGCGCAGGCGGCGACCCCGGTCGGCGTGGACGACGCCGCGTTTCACACGCTCGGCAAGAGCCCGCAGCAGGACGTTCAGCTGTCCGCGCCCAGCGCGGCGGCACAGACGCGGGCGACCATGTCGCAGCACCGACGGTTCGTGGGCGATCGGCGGGGTGAAGGCGCCGGGCTACTACCTGCTCGTGTTCGCCAAGCCCGGCTATCAGACGCAGCGTTACGTGGTGGACTCCTCCTCGACGCGGCGACGCAACCGATCACCGTCGACCTGGTACCCGGGCAGGGCGAGTTCTCCGGCCACATCTACGGGCCCGGTGGTCGCCCGGTCGGCGCATCGAAGATCACCATTACCGATGGCATCAACTCCATCACCACGAGCAGAACTCACGTGGCGACGTCGGTGGCTGGGCGGTCACCGGCTTGTCCACACCGGACTCGTACGTGGTCACCGCAAGCGAGGACGGCCTGAGCACGGAGACGGCGTTGACCTCGCTGCCCGCCGGTGGCTCGGCGGTGGTGAACCTGACGCTGAAGTCCGGCGTGGGTTCGCTGCTCGGTCGGGTGATCGGTCCGGACAGTCTGGGTGCCGTGGTGGGGCTCGGCGGTGCGCAGGTGACCGCGACCAACGGCACGATCACCCGCACCGCGTCGACGATCACCGCGGCCGCCACGGTGAACAGCGACGTCGCGGGTCACTTCACCCTGCCGGATCTGCCGCCGGGCACGTACACGCTGACCACCACCGACAGCGGCTACCTATCGCAGTCGCAGCCGGTGACGATCCCCAACGGCGCATCCGGTGTCACGTCCCGACGATCGCGTTGACGTCCGCGACGTCGTCGGTGAGCGGGCGCGTGCACGACCCTAACAACGCGGGAATCAACGGGGCGGGATCATCCTGAGCAACGCCAGCAATACCTACAAGGTCACCAGCGGCAGTGACGGCAGCTTCCGCCTCGACGGCGTCGCGCCGGGCACGTACGCGCTCAGCGCGCAGGAGGCCGGCTACACCACGGTGTTCGCGACCGTGACCGTCAATCCTGGTCAGACCGTCGAGGTGCCCGCGAGCGCGCTCACGCTGAAGCCAGACGTACAGCTACCCGACAACTCGATCACCGGTTTCGTGGCCAGCGCGGTCAGCCCGAGCGGCACGCTCATCTGCCCGGCAGCCGCCGTGTCCGCGTCGAACCCCTGTCGGATCACGATCAGCCTGGCCGACAACAGCGGAAACCCGATCCTGATCTCGACCACCAAGATCGGGCCGTACTCCTCGACACTGACCATCAAGCCCTCGGTGAGCGGCCCGAGTGGATACACGATCTACGGCGAGACCGGCGCGGGCGCGCCGACGGGCGCGGGCCAGTACACGATCACCGTCAAGGCACCTGGCTTCCTCACCACCGTGCTGAACGTGAAGGTGCCGTTCACCGGGCAGGCGCAAGCGCCGCAGGCGAACCTGTTCCCGACCAACACGCTCACCGGCACCATCAACGCCCTCGGCGGCGGCACCGGCCTGAACCACGACGGGCCGCCGACCGGAAGCGGAAACTTCACCAGCTGCGTGTACGCGTTCCCGGCCGCCTCAGGCGCCGGCAACGCCGCCCACTACCTGCAATTACACATCCCCGGCGACGTCGGCGTGCGCCGACAGCGGCCAGCCGCAAACCGGATTTGCGATCATCGACGACAGTGGCAACTACACCATTCGCGGCCTGTGTGACGGCACGTACACGGTCTACGTGGTGGTCACAAACCCGTGGTACCTGAACAATGTGCCGCCCGCCACCGAAACGTTCACCCATGGCCAGACGCTCACCTATTCGCCTACGGTGCAGCGCCTCGGCCGCATCGTGTTGACCTTTCCCCCAGGGGTCACTTCGGCGTGGACGGGAACAGCCGATTGCGGTGGCCGAACGGCGAGTCTGGCAAGTCTGCAGAACAACACGCTGACGATTGAGGGGATCCCCGCCGGTTCGGTCACGTGCACCGCCGATATCGCAGATACCAGGGGGATTGCCTACGGCGCCGATCCGGTAACGGTGAACGTCAGTAACAACCAGGACAACGGGGCGGCCGTCGATATTACCGAAGGCATCTTTGACTGGTTCGGTCAGATCGTCAGTCCGTATGGCGCCAGCGCGGTGAATCCGGTCCCAAACGCAGCGATGACCGTCACGGGCGACTTTTTCCCGGTCCACCAGCGACGACCACACCCGAGACCCTCACCTACACGTTCGCGCCGAATAACAAAGGTTGTTTCAGCGCAACGGCAGGCGGACCCGTGACGATTCCGGCAAGTTCACCGTGCTTCACACCTTTCGGCTTTCCCCCCACTGTCATATTGCCGCTCGCGAGCAGGACAGTAACTGTGGTCATCAGTGCGCCCGGCATCAAGACGACGACGCAGAAGGTTTCCGTCAGCGCGGCAGGCAACACCATCGTCGTGGACCCGGCGCCGATCGACACCTCAACGTTGGGCATCGTGGTTCCGGCTGGCACAGATATGAGCAAGGTCAGCGTCACCGCGACCCCGGTCCAAGCTGCCGGTGCTGGTCAGGTCACGGTGGCGTTGGGCCCCACCCTCGCCCTTAGCGGACAGCTTGGCGCCGCGCTGAACTGGAACGACTCGAACATCGGTCAGCCCTATTCGGCATGGCCGGGCACATACACCGTCACCGCATCGGCGCCGGGCCTAACCACGGCCACCGTGACGGCACTATGCAACAACGGAATCTGCGCCTTCAACAACCAACTCAGGTTAACGGCGCAGCCAGTGGCGCAGGCTCTGGTGAAGGCGGCGCTGGGCACGACGACACAATTCGCGAGCACCAATGGCACGACCACGGCGTACCCGACGCAGCCGCTCGCCGGCGCGTCGGTGCTCGCGGCACCCTGCACCGGTTCGACCGCGGCGACCTGCCCGAGCCTGAACGCGGCGGCATTGCCGTCCGGCACGGTCAAGGCCACCGCGAACAGCGCCGGGCAGCTCGTTACCAGCAACGGCAGCACGCTCAAGCCCGGCTACTACACGATGAAGGTCGCCTCGTTCGGGTACGCGACGCAGATCTACGGCGCGCCGACGGGGACGACCGCGCCGATCAAGGTCGGCGCCGGCAGCACGTCGCACGCCGCCACGCTCACCCAGACGCCGGTGACGTTCAAGGTCGGTATCAACACCGGTGGTGGCGCACTGCTGACCTGCCCCGCAACCAATCCGCACTGCGCGACCGTCACGCTGCACCACGTCGACACCAACCAGGCGGATCTGACCTCGGACACGCAGGACAGCAACCACGACTATGTGTTTGCCAACATCGACCCGGCGACGTACGTGATCACGGTGCAGGGCGCGGGCCTGCGGACGACATCGGCGCAGTACACCGTCCCGCTCGGCGATGCCACGCATGAGCCGCCGCCGTTCTTGTTGACGGTCAGCCCGGTGCAGGTTGCCGCGCCCAAGGCTGCCGCCCCCGCGCCGAGCGCGTCACCGCACGCGGTCTCTGTCTCGGTAGCCACCACGGCCGACGGCGACGACCTCTCGGCCAGCACCGTGTCACTGACATCTGCGTCGAAGCCGGGCACCGTGCTCACGCCGAATCCGGCGACGTCGACACCGAACGCCGCACCAGCGCACGGCAGCGTCGCCACCTGGTCGTTCACCGGCGTGCCGGCCGGCAACTGGCAGCTGGCGATCATCCTGCCGGCCGGGCATCTCGGGTCGCTCGCGGTGAAGTCGGGCCCGGCGCTGACGTGCTCGGCCGGTACTGCCACCGCGCCGGCGAAGTGCAACACGTCGAGCTCGAACCCGCTCGTGGTGGGCACTGCCGATGTCAGCGCGCGCTACAGCGCGGACGAGTATCAGGTCGGACTCGAGGTGACGTCGAAGAAGTTGGCCGGCGACCCCAATGCCACGCCGCCGGGCACTGTCGCGCTGAGCGTGAGCGACGGGACGAGCAGCGTGTACGCCAACAGCACCTTCGCGGTCGACGGCGGTTCGGCCACCGGCGCATTCTGGGGCGCCACCGGCAGTACCTACACCGCGACGGTTGCCCTGACCGGGCTGCCGCCGAACTGGCAACCGCAGGTGCAGACGTACTCCGCGGCACAGCCAAATGCCGCCCTTGCGCTGACCGAGGTGGGCACGACCGTCCAGATCTCGGTCGCGCGCGTCCCGGCATTCGCCGGCACGGGGACGCTCACTCTCACCGCCCCGGACGGAGGCAGCTACAGCCAAACTGCCTCGGTGATCAGCGGCGGCACCGCGACCTTCACCGGCGTGCCGCTGGCGTCCGGCGAATACACGGCAACCTTGTCGGGGTCGGTCACCGTCGCCGGCGTGGACAAGACCCTCGGCGGCTCCGTTCCCGTCGCCGTCGCGAGCACGGGCACAGTCACCGCCGCCCTTACGCCGACCGCAAGTTAGCGACGGTCCGGTCCGCGTCGGACGGGCGCCAGCTGCCGGTCGTCCGAACCGCTCGAACTCAACACGTCGTTGGTCGCGTTGTCGGCTGCGGCGGTGAGCTTCGCCCAGCCGAGGTCCGCGGCGGTGTGGTGTGCGGTATTGATCCGGGGCGTTCGGGTGGGGTCGATCCAGCTGGGTGGGCTCCAGTGCGGGGTGCCGTTGATCATGGCGCAGCTCCAGCCGAGGCCGGAGTGTTCACGGTGGTGATATCCGCACAGCAGGGTGCCGTTGTCGACGCTGGTGGGTCCGCCGTCGGCCCAGGCGATGACGTGATGTGCTTGGCACCAGGCCGGGGGAGCCGTGCAGTCGGGGAAGCTGCAGCCGTGGTCGCGGCTGATCATGGCCAGGCGCTGACCGGCGGTGAAGTAGCGCTGAGTGTGGCCATAGGCCTCGATGCGTCTGGTGCGCGAGAGCAGGACGGGCAGCAACTGCGCGTCGCCGACCAGGCGTCGTACCTGGGTGGTGGGGATCAGTGCGCTGTGCCCGGTCTGGGCCAGCCCGGTGCCCGCGGCGAAGTCAGCCGCAGTGAGGGTGAGCACGATGGTGGCGCTGATGCCGCCGCATTCGGGCAACTGGTCGCTGCGGATCAGGGTGAGCAGCGCATCGCGGAGCCCGTCGTGGCGGCGCTGACCCGGGCTGCGCAGATCCCGCTGCACCACCGTCGCGCCGCTGCCCGTGCCGGCGTCGCTTCCGGGTTCGGCGTCGATGCCCGCGCCGTTGGTGCTTCCGGCATCGACGCCGGTGGTGGCGGGGTTGGGTCGGGCCAGGGTGTCCAGGACGGTGAGTAGTGCTTCGGCGCACACCGGTTCGAGTTCGGCCTCGATGTGGGCGGAGCCGTCGGGCCGTTGGGTCAGGTGCAGATAACGGCGTCGGTGGCGCTGCTCCACGTCGGTCAGCGTGCCGTCGGGGTCCAGGGTGTCGGAGATGCGGCGGGCCAGCACCGCGAGCTGGGCCGGGTTGCACCGCTCGGCTTCGCTGACCAGGAATTGCTCCACCGCCCGGTCCTGTGCGGCGGCGACCGGCTCGGGCAGCGCGTCGATGGTGCGGGTGATGACGCCTGCGTGGCGGGCGGAGATCCGGCCGGCCGAGAGCGCGTCCGCCACCAGGCCGCGTGCGTGCACCTGCGCCACAATGACCGCATCCAGGGCGGCGAGCCGATGCTTGGCTACCTCTAGCTCACGCAGCAACCCGAGCAGCGTCTCGTCCCCGGCAGTATCCAGACACACCCGGGCCAGCGCATCGACGGCGGCGCCCAGCTGAGCGCCGGCGCCACCCGGCGTGTCCGTGGTCCGTTGGTCCTTGATCGAACATACGTACGAATATATCATACGAATTCCACCCGTGAAGTGACGTTGTGTCCTTCTCGGCAGCCTCGCGATGTGACGACACAAACCGGGCATCGGCGTCCCGCCAGAGCCCGCACTGTTCTACCTAGTGCCGTCCCATGCATTTCACATCGGCCCGAAGACGTACTGAACCATCCCGAACCCGGACAAATCCTCAAGTGCCCAGATGGACATTCTGGTACGCATCAACGATCATTTGGACACCATTTCGACAACCGCTTCGGGGGTAGCGGTGACGTCGACCGGCCCCGGTCGATGCCACGGCGGGAGCTGGACGTGCGAATCACGCGGAACTGCATTGCGCCTTCGCACCGGTGGGCCGCCTGCCACCTCCGACGCGCCAATCCAGTGAAAGTTTTGTGAGCGGTTCCCTATGCGCGTCGCGTCCGATACCCGCCTCCTAGAGGTCGAGCCCGGGGCTACCTCCGAGGTCGTCGTCGACGTCGTGAACAACGACCAGGTAATCGACGGCGTGACCGCGCGGATCATCGGCATGCCTCCGGGCACCGTCACCACCTATCCGTCCCTGCTGCCGCTTTTCCCCGACGCCAGCGGCCAGGTGAAGCTGGCCCTCGCGGTACCGCAGACGCACCCGGCCGGCCGCCACCCGCTCACCGTCGAGGTGATGTCGCACGGCACCGGCAAGCCGTCGCAGTTCCTCGACGTCGATCTCGACGTCAACGCCAAACCGAGCCTGCAGGTCACCCCGCGCCCGCGGCTGATTCGGGCCCGGCGCCAGGCCCGGTTCGTACTGGAAGTGATCAACGACGGCAACATCCCGCTCGACGTCGAGCTGACCGCCATCGACGCCGATCGCGCCGTCCAGACGATCTTCACGCCGGACCGGTTCCGGATCGAGCCCGGCGCGATCGCGCCGGTGCTGCTGACGCTGCGCGGACCGCGGATGTTCACCGGCAGCGACCTGGACCGCACGGTCATGGTCGAGGCCCAGGCGCGACAGGTGCAACTGTTGCTCGACCCGGTCGCCAGACCGGAAGCGGTCGTCACCAGGACCATCCACGTCACCCTGAAGCAGCGACCGCTCATCGGCCGCGGCCTGCTCACCGCGCTGATCCTGATGAGCATCGTCGCGCTGTGGGCCGGGGCGTTCCTGCTCGGCCTGGGCAAGGTCTTCGCCGGCGACCCGATGACGAAGGAAGCACCCGCCTCGTTCTTCGCCGCGAGCGCCGCCGGGGCGAACGGCACCGGCGCGAACGGCACCGGCGGCACCGGCGGGGCCGGCGGCACTGGCGCGAACGGCGCCGGCGCGGCACCGGCCGGCGCGCTGCCGAAGAACGGCACCGTCCCCCCGGGCACCGGCGGCACCATCACCGGAACAGTGATCGCAGCCAACGACCAGCAACCGGTCGGGCGCATCCTCATCCAGGCCTGGCGGATGGGTAACAACGGGCTGGTGAAGATGAGTTCGGCGGCCACCCAGGCGGACGGGACGTACAGCCTCGCCGGGCTGTTCCCGACCACCTACTACCTGCAGTTCAGCGCCAGCGGATACACCTCCGTGTGGTATCCGAACACGCCCACCCCGGTACAGGCACAGACCGTGAACGTGCTGTCGCAGAGCACCACCCAGGGCGTCAACGCCACCATCGTCGGTCTGCCGGCAAGCATCTCCGGCACCGTCAACCCCGGCGACACGTTGCAACGGGTGATCACCACCGTCACCGCGCGACCGTTACTCGGGCCGAACACCGGCAAGGTGGCCGGCGTCGCGACCACAGACGCGACCGGTCGGTACACGCTGAAGAACCTGTCCGCGCCGGAGACGTACCAGCTGACGTTCCAAACCCCTGGCTACAACGCCAGCTCCATCACCGACGACGTCGCCGGCGGTGACACCCGGCTGGAGCCGACGCTGCTGCTCGGCGCCAGCACCGGATCGATCAGCGGCACGGTGACCGACGGCGTGCACCCACTGGGCGGCGCGATGGTGAGCACCACCGTCGGCGGCAAGCCGCTGAACGTCATCACGCCGACGGTCGGTCAGATCGGCATGTTCGTGCTGCCGAACCTCACCACGCCGGCCACCTACGTCGTCACGTTCTCCGCGCCCGGGCACGGCACCAGCACCCAGATCGTGGAGCTCAAGGCCGGTGCCACCCGCGCCGGGCTCAACGTCGTACTCGCCAGCGGCACCGGCAGCGTCACCGGACGAGTGGTGGATTCCGCCGGCCATCTGCTCGGCGGGGCCACCGTCACGGTCGGTGGCGCGGCCGTCACCACGGGTGCCAGCGCCCCGTCCACCACCAGCCTCACCGCCGGCAGCGTGGGCTCGTTCGCCCTGAACGGTCTCGCGGTGCCCGGCGCGTACACCCTGACCGCCTCGCTCACCGGGTTCGCATCGGCCAGCGTCCCGGTGACGCTGACGAGCAACGGCGGGGCACCGAACGTCACGATCACGTTGTCGACGCAACTTGGCGTCATCCGCGGGATCGTCGTCGACGGTTCGAATCACGCCTTCCCCGGCGCGACGGTCAGCGCCACGAACGACCGGCAGACCTTCACCGGCATCTCCAGCACGATCGACGGCAGCTACCTGATCAGCAACCTGCAGCCCGGCAGCTACAGCGTCACCGTCACTGCCGCGGGCATGCAGCAGCAGACGGCGCTCGTCAGTGTCGTTGCCGGACGCACCGTCACGCAGAACCTGCAGCTGAGACCGGCGAGCTGACATGAGAGTTGACGTCACGCCTCGCCAGACCGAGATCGTCCGGGCCGGCCCGCGGAGGTACAGATCCGGGTCAGCAACGACGGCACCGTCATCGGCGGCTACACCGTTCGGGTGCTCGGTGCCGACCCCGGTTGGGTAGAACTCGAGACCGACCAGATCTCGCTGTTCCCGAACGAATCCCGCATCCTGCGCGCCATCATCACCGCGCCGGAGGGCATCCCGGCGGGCAGTCGCCGCATCGCGATCCAGGTGCGCGAGCTGACCCCGCCGCAGGCGAGCACCATCAGCGAAGTCGATCTGTTCGTGCCGCCGGACAGCCGGGTCCAGTTGCGCGTCGACCCGATGGCGGTGACCGGCGGTCGTTCGGCGACGTTCAGCCTGCTGGTCGAGAACAAGGGCAACACCATCATCAAGGGCCAGCTCGACGGCGATGATGAGCAGGCCCAGGTGCAGTTCGCCTTCGAACCCGAACGTGTCGTGCTGGCGCCCGGGCAGCACGCGGTGGTGGACATGCGCGCCAAGGCCCGGCGCCGGTTCTTCGGCACGCTGGCCGTGCGGATGCTGTCCATCTACCTGGACACCCCGCCGGATGACCCCGGCTACGTCGGGTACGACCCGGACCAGTTCCAGCAGCCGCGCAACGAACGCGACGCGTTGGCGAAGGCGACGTTCCTGCAGAAGTCGGTCATGTCGCGCGGCGTGCTGTCGCTCATCGGTCTGCTCCTGGCGATCACCGTCTTCGCCATCGTGATCACCATCGCGCTGTCCCGGCTGGTCGGGCAGACCACCGCGGACCGGAACCTGGCGCTGCAGGTTGCCGCCGCGCGCAACTCGACCGGGGCGACCGGCACGTCCGGCATGGCCGGCACCGTCACCCAGCTCACCTCCGGCAAGCCGGTCGCCGGTGTCGCGGTGAGCGTCTTCTCCGCCACCGACACCGATACCGCCCTCGCCACCACCGCGACCGACGCGCAGGGCGCGTACCGGCTGACGAACCTGGCCGGTGGTCAGTACAAGCTCAGCTTCCGCGGTGCCGGGTTCGTACAGCTCTGGTACCCGGGCGCCACGTCGGCCGCCGACGCCACCACCATCACTCTCGGTCCCAATCAGCAGCAGGCCGGCTTGAACGTGCGCCTGGGCGGCGTGCCGGCGTCGATCTCCGGCCAGGTCGTCGGCGACGACGTCTCGGCCGCGACGTTGTTCCTGGAGACTGTGCCCAGCAGCGGAGCCTCGATCGTGCCGACCAGCACGCTGCAGCCGGCCACCATCACGCCCGGGGTGATCACGCCACCGGACAACGGCGGCGCAGTGGTGAAAATCGTGCCAATCGGCTCGGATGGGTCATTCACGATCGCGAATGTGCCGTCGCCGAGCGTCTACGACCTGGTGGTGACCAAGGCCGGTTACGCCACCTCCACCCAGCGCATCGACATCGGCGCGGGCGAGACCCGCAACGGCGTGATCATCACGCTGAGCAAGGGCGACGGCTTGATCAGCGGAACCGTTACCTCACAGTCCGGGCCGCTCGGCGGTGTCACCTTGACTGCGACCTCGGGTCAGACGACGGTAAACACCGTGTCACTCACCGACACCAACGTCGGTTCCTTCACGTTGCGAGATCTGCCGACGCCCGCGACCTTCACCGTGGTCGCGAGCTTGAACGGCTTTGCCTCGCAGACGCTGTCGATATCGCTGGCCGCCGGGCAGAAACTCACCGGCGTGGCGATCACTTTGACCGGTTCGTCCGGCACGCTCACCGGCATCGTCACCACCCTGCCGACCGGGGCGCGCGCACCGGGAGTTTCGGTGACGGTGACCAACGGCCTGCTCACCGTGCAGACGGTGACCGACAGCCAGGAGTCCGGGACCAGCGCGAACACCATCGGCACCTGGCGGGCCAGCGGGCTGCCGTTGCCCGGGCAGTACACGATCACCTTCTCCAGACCGGACCTGGCCTCGCAGACCGTGTCGGTGGCGCTGGACGCCGGTGGCAACGTGACGCCCGGTTCGCTCGGCGCGACGATCACCTCTTCCGGCATCACCACCGCGTTGCAATCGGCGACCGCGGTGGTGACCGGCACCGTGACCCAGCCCAGCGGCGCGACCCCGTGCGGGGTCGGCAACAACCTGGGCGAAGCGACCGTTTCGCTCAACTCCGGTTCCTCGACCTACACGGTGATCAGCGCGAGCGTGCCGCTGGCCTCGTGCGGGCAGTTCCGGTTGGAACAGATTCCACCCGGCACGTACACGATCACGGCGAGCGCCGGCGCCGGCACCAGCCCGACTTCGAGGGTGATCACCGTCGCGGCGGGGCAGACACTCGTCGAGCCGATGGTGCTGGCGCAACGCGCCTCGCTGTCCGGCACGGTCCGCTGCTGCGTGAATCCGGCCGCGCCGAACCAGGGCGTACGCGCGCAATGGACGGTATTCCTATACCTTGAATCGCAATACCCGACCGTGGTCACCGCGACCAGAACGACCGACGCCAACGGCAACTTCACCTTCGCCGGAATTGACGCGGGCCGTTACATCCTCGCCGCCGGGCCAACCACCGATCCCACCAACGCGACCAACACCCTGCAGGTCACTGTCACGCCGAGTGACCAGCACACCGGTGTAGTGATCAAGGTGACGCAATGACCACCCCCCGCCGCGGCTTCGGCGAACTGCCGCCGACGATCGTTGTCGAACCGGAGATCCGCACGTCGGCCGGCAGCCCGGTCACCGCCCGCATCCTGATCACGAACCGGGCCCTCGAGCCACGGGTCATGTCGGTGACCACCCTGGGCGTGGACGCCGACTGGTTGCCGCGCCCGAGCCGCAGCCGTCCGCTGATGCCGGGGGAGACGGTCGCCGCCGACCTCACCTTCGATCCGGCCAGCGGCACCATTCCGGCGGTCTATCCGCTGGCGGTCGCGGTCCAGGCTCTGGACCCGGTGGGCGAGCGCGCGACGTCGGCCACCGCGATCGCGGAGACGGCGCTGGTCGTCGATGCCCCCGGCCAGGTCGACGTCCAGGTCAGGCCGACCGAATCGTCGGCCTACCTCCGTCGGCGGATCACCGTGCTGGTCAACAACAGTGGCGCGGCGGACGAGTACGTCCGGCTCGAGGTGCACTCCACCGAAGCGGCCGAGGTCACCCTCGACTACGAAACGATCGAGGTGCCGGCCGGTGCCGTGGTGCCGGTGCGCGGGCGTATCCGTGTCCGCGGACGCGCCTTCGGCAGGCCGCAGCGCTTCTCTTACACGATCAGCGCGCGCGGATCGGGTTCACCGCGGCGCGTCGAGGGCGCGGTCACCACCAAAGCGTTCCTCGGCAACAGCGCGACGAAGTTCATCGTCCTGTGCGCCATCGTGGTGATGTGGGGCGCGGCGGCGATCATCTTCATCCCCAAGCTTGCCTCGACGATCCAGGGCAATCAGAACAAGGCGAGCGACAAGGTCGCGGCCGCGCAGGCCAGCGCCGAGGCCAAGGGGGCGACGCCGAGCGGTGGCGCCAGCGGGAGCGGCGGCAAGAACGGCGCGGGCGGTGCGGGCGGCGCAGCCGGCAGTGCGGGCGGTGCGGCGGCCGGCGCCAACGGCGCCTCGAGCATCCAGCTGGCCGGCACGATCGCCGGACAACAGCCCGGCGGAGTCCATGTCGGGATCACCCCCACCTCGCTGGTGGACGAGGCCGCGCAGGCGGCGAGCCCGGTGGGCGTCGACGCGTCCAGCTTCTCCGAGATCGGCAAGATCCCGCAGAGCGCTGTGGTGCTGACCAGCCCGGCAAATGCCGTGCAGTCGCGCGCCACCATGTCCCAGACCGACGGCACCTGGTCGTTCGGCAACGTGAAGGCGCCCGGTTACTACCTGCTCGTGTTCGCCAAGCCCGGCTATCAGACCCAGCAGTACATCGTCGACTCCTCCTCCTCGGCCGCGACCCAGCCACTGGCCGTCACCCTGGTGCCCGGACAGGGCACGCTCAGCGGACACATCATCGGCCCGAGCGGGCAGGTCGGCGCCGCCCAGATCTCCATCTCCGATGGCACCAACACGATCACCACCAGCAGCAACAGCAAGGGTGACATCGGCGGCTGGACCGTCACGGGTCTGTCCACGCCGGACAGTTACGTGGTCACCGCCGGCCAGAACGGGCTGAGCACCGAGTCCAGGATCGTGACGCTCGCGGCCGGCGGCTCCTCGGTGGTGAACCTGGCGTTGAAGGCCGGCGTGGGTTCGCTGCTCGGCCGGGTGATCGGTCCGAACAGCCTCGGTGAGGTCGGCGGCCTGGGTGGCGTGCAGATCACCGCGACCGACGGCACCAACACCCGCACCGCGTCCAGCGTGACGCCACCGACCAACTCGCGCAGCAACATCGCCGGCGACTTCACGCTGCCGGACCTGCCGCCGGGCAAGTACACGCTGACCGCGGCCGAGACCGGATACCTGCCGCAGACGCAGTCGGTGACCATCAAGGCCGGCGTGTCCAGCGTGCACGTGCCGACCATCGCGTTGCAGTCCGCGACCGCGTCGGTGACCGGCCGGGTCGTGAACAACACCCTTGCCGGGGTGAACGGCGCCGGACTGGTGCTGAGTTCCTCGACCAACACCTACAAGTCCATCACCGGCAGCGACGGCGAGTTCCGCATCGACGGTGTCACGCCCGGCACCTACACCCTCAGCGCTGCGTTGTTCGGCTTCGGCACGGTGTACGCCAACGTCGTCGCGGTGGCCGGCCAGACCGTTGTCGTGCCGACCACATCAATGACGCTGCAGGCGCAGAGCTTCGTCAGCAACAACTCGATCACCGGCTTCATCGCGAGCGCGGTAAGCCCGAGCGGCACGGTCACCTGCTTCAACGTGGCGACGTCGAGTTCGAGTTCGAGTGCCAGCCCGTCCAGTTCGTCGAGTTCGGCCCCAGCGGGCCGTGCACGATCACGCTGAGCATGACCGACGACGCCGGCAACCCGGTGCTGATAGCGCAAGAAGCCGGCGTCGAACACGGTCGCCACCTACGCCGATAGCGCGTGTGCTGACACCGTCCACCGGGGGCCCGACGCAGTACGACATCGTCGGCGAGATCGCCGGATCCACGCCGGCCAGCCCGGCCACGCCGCTGCCGGCCGGCCTGTACCACATCACCATCCACGCGACCGGCTTCCTCACCGCCACCGTCAACGTGCGGGTGCCGTTCGACGGCGTGGGCACGGCACCGCAGGTCAACCTGTTCCCGGCGGACACCATCGCAGGCACCATCGGCGGTCCAGGCATCGCCAGCGGCGGCCTGCAGAATGACGGGCCACCAGCCAGCGTGCCGGGCGTGCTGCACCCGCCGTACGCGAACTGTGTCTGGGTGTTCCCGACCGACGAGCTACCGACGTCGGCGCCGACGTCGTGTCCAACCCAACCCACCTCGTCCACGGCACCGCTGGTGCCACCGACACCGCTGACCTCGATCCCGCCGGCGCGGTGTGACACCAGCGGCCTGCCCGACGTGCGGATGGCTGTCATCGGCACCGACGGCACCTACAAGATCGACAACTTGTGCGACGGCTCGTACCAGGCCTATCTCGTCGTCACCAACCCCTGGTACGTCGAAACCACCACGCCAGAGGTCGAAACCGTCCAGCACGGCCAGACCGCGACGTATTCCCCGTCCATATCCCGCCTCGGCCGAGTGATCCTCACCGTCAGCGTTATCGATCCCGCTACGGGCGCAAGCTCGTTGGCTCTGCCGGGATCGGGTTCGGCAACCTGCGCCAGCACCGCGTCGCCCCCAGCGCCCAACATCTCGTTCGGGGATACGACCAAGATCACAACCGTCAGCCCGGCCAGCACGGGTGGGAAGCTCACCGTCGAAGGCGTGGCAGCTGGCCCGGTCGTGTGCACGGTGACGTTGACTCTCCCGGGCGCCGGTGGCACGGCCACCGGCTCTGTCAGCCTGACGGTCAACAACAACAACGACAGTCAGGCGACGCTGAATCTGACCACGAGCGTGGACGTGGTCTGGGGTCGGATCGTGAGCCCGTACTTCGACAACGCCAGCAACCCGGTCGACGGTGCCACCGTCTCGATCACCGGCACCACCGGCTTCGACGGCAGCAATCCGATCACGCAGACGGTCAATGTCCTGACTGACGCCAACGGCTGCTTCATCGTCACCAAGGACGGGCACGACCCGGCAGCGGGCACGATCCCGACGAGCTCGCCGTGCAGCACGTCGCACGTGTCGCCCAACGCGGGGACCGGCACCACGGTCACCGTTCCGTCGTTGGCGCTCAAGACCCGAGTGGTAACGCTGACGGTGCCTCCGGGCGCCGGCATCGTCGGCGTACCGACACAGACGGTCACGATCCCGGCGTCCGGAATCCCGCTCACGGCGAACCCGACCCCGATCTCGACGCAGACTCTCCAGCTCGAGGCTTCGCAAGCGGGCAACCTGGCCGGCGCGACCATCACCGTCACCGCGATCCATGCCACTGGATCCGGCCAGGTGACCGCCTCGGTGGATCCGGCTGCGCCCGAGCCGACGAGCAGTGCCGCCCTGGTCTGGCTCGACGCCAAGATCCGCCAGAACGACGAGGCCTGGCCCGGCACCTACACGGTGACGGCGAGCCTGACCGGGTACGGGCAGGTCAGCGCGAATGTCACCTGCACCTTCAACACCGCCGAGTGCAGCTTCGACGGGGGCCCCGACGCGCTGAAACTGACCGCGAAGGGCGGTCTGAGCGGGCAGATCATCGCGATCCTCGGTGGACCAGATTTGACCTACCCGCCTAGCCCGGCCGTTCCCTTGGGTACATATCCGACGCAGCTCCTACCGGGTGCGACGGTGATCGCGGCTCCGTGCGGCACCACCTGCCCCACCATCACCGGCACTACGGTGCCGGCTGGGGGGCTGAGCGCATTCACCGACAGCGGTGGCAACTTCACGCTCAGTCCCAGCAATCCGCTGGTCATGACGCCTGGGCAGTGGACCGTGCAGGTCAGCGCGACCGGATACATGACGTGGACCACCACGATCACCATCAACGCGGGCTCCAACAACATCACCAGCAATCTGGACACGGGCCGCCACTGGTTGTTTGAGGCGCCGGTCACCTTTGACGTCGGCATCAACGTGGGTAGCGGATTGCTGCATTGCCCGACAACCACCGCCGGACCGTGCGCGAGTGTCACGCTGCAACGTGTCGACACCTCGGAGGCCGGCTAGGACGGTCACCACCCAAACGGCGGCTGATCGGTTCGAGTTCACCGGCCTCAACCCGGCGACCTACACCATCACGGTCCAAGGGGCACAGATACGGCCGGTCACGATCCAATACACCGTGCCGTTGAGCAACAACCCGCCCCAACCACTGGACGTCCCGGTAACGCTGATCCAGAACACCATCTCCGGAAGCGTCCTGGGCTTGCAGGGCAACACCACAATCCCCACTGGGCTGAACGGCATCCCGGTGGAGCTCGGCACGCTCGACCCCACCGATGGGCATTTCGTCATCTCGAAGAATGTCACGGGTGGCGACCTCATCACGACCACAGCCATCAACTCCGCCAACGTGAACGGCTCTTTCGTCTTCACGAATGCGCCGGACGGCACCTACGTGGCGCGCATCAACCTCGCGGCGAGCGGCAACAACCTGAATTACAGCGCCGTCGACCCGGCGGCCGCCGGCGTCACGCCGCAATCGATCACCGTCGTCGGCGGTCAGTCGGGCCAGTTTAGTCCGGTGACCTTGCAACGGGCATCCCATAACGTGACCCTGAACATCGCTACCACCGCAGCCGGTGACGATGTGTCCGGTGCCGCCGCGACGCTCACGAATTTCCACGACAGCTCCTGGACCTTCTCGGCCACCGGGGCGTACAACTCCACAACGAAGATCAACAGTTGGACGTTCGACGCGGTGCCGGCCGATAGCCACAACTGGAAGTTGTCCGTCACGCTCCCGACTGGGCACCTCGGCACGATCGTCCCGGGCGGCGCGTCGGCCGGTCCGGCACTAACATGCACAGTCGCCACGAGCGTGACCGCTCAGGGCTCGTGCGTCAGCCCCGCGGCGACGCCGGTAGTGGTGCCCGGGCCCGGCGGCGATATCAGCCTCGACTACACGCTCGATGAGTTCCAAGTCCAGCTCGAAGGCGAGGCGCACCACCTACTCACCGACCCGAATGTCATCCCACCGAGTCCGTCGATCGTCCTCAACGACGGCACCGACGACGTCTATTCAAACAACGCGTTCCCATTCGCGGCTGTCGCCGACCGCAGCAACCGCCACATTCTGGGGTCGCCACCGGCAAAACCTACACGGTCGCTATCGGCACCGAGCGCCGGAACGACTGCACTGCCGGCGAACTGGCAGCTGACGCCGAATTCGTTCTGCAGCGGCAGTCCTCCAGCGGGAACATCGTCATCACTGAATCAGGGCGCGCCGTTCACGCTCAAGGTGGCCGGCCACCCGGCAACTACCCAATAGCACCGCCACGCTTACGCTCACGCCGGACCCAACTTCCGGCATCACGACCAACGTCAACCAAGCCGTCGCGGGCAACGGCACGGCTTCTACGCTCTGACCGACGTACCGTTCGGCACCTACACCCTCGATCTGAGCGGCACGTACGACACGACGACCGGGGCGCACGACCACCACGCATCAGGTCACCGGGTCCATCCCCGCCGGAGCGCTGCCCCAGACGATCACGGTGAACTCCACCGCATCTCAGACGATCACGGTTACGGCGACGGCCCCCTGACCGTGCGCGTTGTGCCTCACCTGTGACCAAAACGGCGCTGTGGTCGCGGACGGCGGCGTGTCCCGGCTGTTGCACCGGGCAGCAGTGGGGACGGGCAGCAGTGTGGGCGGGCTCAGCCGATCTTGTGGGTGAGCACCAGCACGATCAGCACGACGGTGGCCACGAACGTCAGCGCGATGAGCAGCCACACCCACCAGGCGACGCCGGCTTCGGCTCGACGTACACCGGCGGTGGGATCGGCGGCGGCACGTAGACGATCGGCGCCGGCACGGGTGCATCGGCAGGCCGCAGCGCACGCACACCACGGCGTGCACGGTGTTCGGCTCGGCGCAATGCGGACACGGCACCGACGCCAACGTCGCGCGGCCCACCGTGCCGGGCAATCGGCGCAATGATTGGTCGCCCATCTCGCCGCGGTCGTAGCGGATCGTGGACGGCGTCCAGAACAGCGGGTAGTCGCAGTTGATGCAGAAGTCCTCGGCGTCCCGGCGATTGACCGCAATCGTCTGCACCGCGCCGCACTCCGGGCAGGTGATCGTCTCCGCCTGGCCGCCCGGTGGCAGCGTCGCGTGCGCGTCGGGTAGGCCGGCATGTACGTCTGCCACGCGCGGCGATTCCCACTGGCGCGGCTGCGGCGGTCACCCACTGGGTCGCGTCGTAACCGCCCGGGCGGGTACTGCGGGTTGTACCTCTCGTCTGCGGCGGGTCGGGTCGGTCTGCGGCGGGTACGGGTCGTAGTCCGGCTGCTCGTAACCTTGTGGCCGCTGGTATTGGGGTTGCTGGTACTGCGGTTGCTGGTACTGCGGCTGCTGGTACTGCGGCTGGTGGCTCTGGTACAACTCGGGCGGCGGGCCGACGTGTAGGCGGCGGGCGGCGGCTGGTTTTGCGGCACTGGCACCGCGAGTCCCCACCGTGGCTGCGCCGGGGGAGCGGTGTAGGACGTCGGCGGCGCGGGCGCCGTACGCCTGGTCGTAGTTGGGCGCGGGCCACTGCTGGGTCGGTGCGTCCGGCGAGGCCGCCCGCTCCGGCCACAGCGCCGGCGCCGGCAGCGACGGATAGCCGTACGGCGCGTGCACCGCCCATTGGCCCTCGGCGGGCACGACCTCTTCGGCGTGCGGCGACGCCGTCGGAGCGGCCGACCGCTCGGCCGGCGGCGGCCAGGAGCCTTCCTCGTGCTCCGACGTGCTTCGGCCGGCGGCGGGGGAGCCCAGTGCGCATCCTGCGGCGGCCAGTCGCCTTCCCCGCCCGCGGCCGAGTCCGGCGGCGGATGGGAATTACTCATGGGCAAAGTGTCACTCATTCAGCGGTCCACCGTCCGAACGCCACACGCGGGCCGAGCCGACGTACAACTCGGCCCGCACGTGCGCGGGGACCTCGTCGCGCACGAACGTCACGAAATCGCCCACCGGCATCCAGCCGGTCGACTCCACTGACATTGTCACCCACGCGGTGTCATCCGGTGCGTCGCCATCGCGCCACACCCCGCCGCCGTCATTGACGTAGGCCACCCCGCCGCTGGTCAGCTCCAGGAACCGCTTCAGTCCCGCCACCGTGCCGCGCCGTCCCAACGTCTGGCGCCGAACCGCGCACGATGCGCCGCTGCAACTCGTGCGGCAGGGACGGGTCGATCGCAGCCGCCGCCGATCCAGGTGTTCAGCCAACGCACCATCGCGTCCGGTGAGACGTCGACGTCGACCAGGTTCGGGATGTTGTCGGCGTTCTCCAGCAGCGTGGCGCCAAGCTCCTGGAAGATCGAGACGAAGCGGACGAAGAACTCGCCGTCGAGCATGCCCACCGGCAGCTGGTTGAGCATCCAGTGCGGACTGCGCTGCCCGATACGGACGCCGTCCGGGAGCGGGTTCTGGCGGGGAACGATCGAGGTCATCGGGCGACTACCTGGTGCCCCGCAGACAGGAACAGCGAGTGGCGGTCGAGGCGGATGACGTCCTTGCCGGTGCCCAGGCGTAGCCCGGTGCGCAGGTCGTACTCGTACAGCAGCACCTCGTCGACCCGGTCCACGCCCTCGACGCCCTCCAGCAGCTGGGTCACCACCGCGGCGTTGATGTCCGCGTCGAACGGCCAGCCGTGCCGTCCGGGCCGCCGGTCAGCGGGTTGACGTAACGGGTCAGCGCGTCGAGCGCGCGCTGACGCACCAGTCCCGCCGGACGCCCGGTGCCGACGTGCACCAGCGCCACCACCGAGACGCCCTGGTAGTACGGCGTGCCCACCTCGAGCCGCGCACCGACGAGGCGGTGCGCAGTCCAGGTGATCGGTGATGCGCGCATCAACGGTGCGGCGATGGCGAAGTCGTCGAGCTGATGCTTGTCCGCGGTGCCGCGAACCTGCGGCACCACCAGCACCCGGACCGACCCGTTCTCGCGCCCGGTGGTGAGGCAGCGCGCTCGGGCCACCTGCGTGGATGACTCCAGCGTGAGGCGCTCGTAGTCGCCCGCGGTCACCGCCCGCTGTCCGGTGCGCAACGTCAGCGGACCCGCGGATCTTCGCCTCGGCGATCGTCTCCGCGTCCACCCCGCCGGTGGCCGGCGAGAGGTTGATCGCGCCGCGGACGTAGGGGACGGTGGAGCGCATGACGGTGAGGGTGCGGGCACCGACGTTGCCCCTGCGTGCCGCCACCGTGCCGGTAGCGGGTGACGCAGACCTGCGCACTGTCGCGCGGGATCGCGCCGTGCTGGCGCACGCTGCCGTCCGGGTAGCGCACTCGCGGACCGAATCGGATGATGCCGCTGCCGCTGTCCCAGATGTAGTGCCTGTCCTCGGGCTCCGAGGCGGTGAAGTCCTCCACCTCGACCCAGCCCTGGGCGCCGTCGGAGTCGGTCACCACCACGTGCTCGCCGTCGCGCCGGGGCAGCACCGGGACCCGCGAGACGGTGAACGCCTGACCCGCACCGCCGTCGCTGCGGCCGAGGATCTCGGGCGGGACGTTCTCCGCGTGCTCGGCGCGCACCGTGCCACCGAGCGTCGCGGCGACCACCGACCGCATCCGCGGGCTGGCCTGGTACGTCGGCTGGCCCTGCTGGGGGGCGAGCAGCCGGGCCCGCAGCCAGTACGCGGCGGTGTTGCCGATGGTCATCAGCTCGTGCTCGATCGGGATCAGCAGCACGATCTCGCCGGCCCGGTTCAGGCCGCCGGTGGTGTCCTCGGTGACCTGCGCGGTGAGCCACGCCTCGCCGTTCCAGACCTCCCACACCAACGGCGGGTTCTTCGGGTCCACGCCGATGCCCTCGGCCTGCGCGCTGATCGGTCAGGCGCAACACGGAACCGGCCAGGCTGTGCTGGAAGCCGAGGTAGAAGGCATCGCCGGGGGTGAGATCGGGGGAGGTGAAACACGGCACGCCCACCACGTTGAACCGCAGGTCGTCCCACACGTCGCTGACCCGGTCGTCGAGCGCGGTGGTGGTCTTCGCCGCGAACAGCTCCGGCGGGGCGATCACCAGTTCGCCGGACGTGGCGAACACGACCGGCTCCTCGCCGCCACTGCTGGCCCCCACCGTGGTCATCACCTGGGTGCCGGTCGGCACGATCACCGAGGTCTCCAGCACGGCGGAGAGCCAGAAGGTGAGGTCGACCCGAGCCACCGACGGCGGGAACGGTTCGATGCCGACCATGTTGAGGAAATGGACGTAGAGCCGTTCCGGTACCTGGTTGACGCGGAAGAGCACCATCTCGCTCATCCAGGCGAACAATTCGATCAGCGCGACGCCGGGGTCGGAGACGTTGTGGTTCGTCCACTCCGGGCAGTATCGCGGGATGAGTCGCTTCGCCTCGTCGACGATGTCCTGGAACTTGCGGTCGTCGAGGTCTGGTGCTGGCAGTGGCATCTCGGCTGCTATTCCTCTTCGTGCGGGATGACGTAGAACGGGTAGACCAGGTTGCGGACGTCGTTGGTTGCCTTGACCCGATACGTGATGTGTACGCGCACCAGCGCCGAGTCGGCCGGGTCGTCGCTCACGTCCACCGATTCGACGTCGATGCGCGGCTCCCACTGCCCGAGGGCCCGCTCGACCGCGTCGATGATCAGGCCGAGCAGCGACGGTGTGATCGGCTCGAACACGAGGTCCCAGATCTCGCAGCCGAAGCGCGGACGCATCACCCGCTCACCCGGCGCGGTCATCAGCACGATCCGGATCGACCGGTCGATGTCGTCCGCCCCATTGGTCAGCCGGATCCCGCCGGTGTGATCCACCGTGAGCGGCCAGCTGAACCCGCGGCCGACGAAGGTCACGTCGTAGCGGTCCGGCTCGTCCGGGCGCACGGGCAGGAAGTCGGTCATCAGTTGATCCCGACCGGCATGCCCTTGACCGCCAGCGGGCCGGATGCCTGGATCGTGGCCATGCCGCTCGACTTGATGTTGAGCACACCGTTGGCTTCGACGCTGACCTCTGCCTCGCCCTTCAGGCTCGCGATCGTCGCCGACTGCATGGTCAGCTGCATGTTGGCCTTGATGTTGATGTTGTTCGCCTCGATGTTGATGTCGCCGGCTTCGGTGATCTCGAACTTCGCCACGCCCGCCTTGATGGTGGCCGGCGTGCCGGCGACGAGTTCGATGTCGAACCGGTCCGCGCCGAGGCGCAGCTTCTGCTTCTTGGTGCCGCCGAGCAGCAGCAGGATGTGCTGCTCGGTGGGCGCCGTGCCCGTCCGCGAACTCGATGAAGTGGTCCTTGCGCGAGGTGATCCGGCGATACTTCACCTTGCCGCGCGACCACCGCCTGCGGTGCCGCTGCCGGTCGGCAGCGTGTTCTTCTTGCTGTGCAGCCCGCCGAGCACCACCGGACGACGGGTGTCGCCGCGCTCGAAGCCGACCAGTACCTCGTCGTGCACCTCCGGCTCGAACAGGATGCCGCGCGTCTGCCCGGCACCGAGGCGTCACCACGCGCGCCCACGGGCTCTCGATCTCGCCGTTGATGCCGGAGTACTTCACCTTGACCCGGCCGGCGTGATCCGGGTCGGCGTTGTCGGTCACCACCGCGACGACCAGCCCCGAGATCAGGAAGCCGGGATCGGGCGGCGGGGCGCCGAGCGTGTCGACCAGCCCGGACGGACGGTGCGACCCGCTGGCTGAACCGCGTGACGTACTGCCGTGCCGTCGAACACTGTGCTCGACCGCGGTGATCGAGGTACTTGCCCGGATGCCGGACCGGCGTCCTCGACCTCGACCGTGACGCCCGGCTTGAGCTTGTCCGTCGCTTCGCAGATCCCCTCTGCGATCACCGCGGCGGCTTCCCATTCGCTGTACATCGCTTCGGCCAGAGCCTTCGCCTCGCCGGGAGTGAGCGGTGGCAGATCCGAGACCGACGCCTGCGGCCGGCTTCAGCTTGGCGGTGGGGCCGCCCCCGACGTAGCTCTTGATCAGATCAGGGGACACGCCGGCCGGCGCCTCCGTGTTGACGCCCTCCACCTTTTGCTGGGTGTCCGGGTTCCAGCCGTTTACCGTCAGCTTGCTCGGGCGCAGACCGGAGGCGCGCACCGAGAACGACTCCAGATCCTCGCCCAGTTTCAGCGTGGCAGCCGGGCCGGCGAGCTTGAGCTTCTTGACGTGCATGGTCTTGGGTCCGTCGACCCACCAGGCGAAGCCGGTCCGCTCCGCGATGGCGTTCAGATAGTCGAGGTCGGTGCCGGCCTGCAGCTGGTACTCGATCGCGCCCGGACTCGAGTCCACCATGGGAGTCAGCCCATGCTTACCGATGATCTCCTGGGCGACCGAGGAGAACGTGCCGTTCAGGTGTGCCTTGATGTTCGTGCCCCGGGTGAGCTTGTAGGCCGCGTCGTCGACCACGATGACGAGGTGCGGTATCCCGTTGTCGGCGGCCTGCTCCAGGCTGACGCCCGTGATGGTGCCGTCGATCATCGGCCCGCCGTTCGGATGCTTGATCGTCATCAGGGTGCCGAGCGCGAACTCGGTGCCGCTGGAGAGCGTGTAGCCCTTGTCCGCGAACCGCAGCGTGGCCCGGCCGATCAGGCCCACTTCGCGGTCGACGCGCATGGACAGCAGCTTCGCGGCGACCTTCTCCTCGAGCTGCGCGCCGGACTTCACGATGATCGGGCCGATCGGCTTGATGGGACCGCCCACAGCTAATCCATCTCCGGGATCGACAGCAGTGATCCGGGCCGCACCGACAGCGGGTCTTCGATGCCATTGGCAACGGCCAGTGGACGCCAGCGCGTCGGGTCGCCGTAGTACCTGGCGCTGATGCGATCGAGCGTCTCGCCCGGCTGCACCCGGTGCACCTTGTGCGGGCGCGGCGTGCCCGACGTCGGGTTCTGCTTGGCGAAGGAGCCGTCGTCGCGGAACTGCTTCAGGCTGAGATCCACCTTCGCGCGCAGCGGCACGCCGGCGGAGGAGAAATAGGTGAACTCGATGCCGGCGCTGGTGATCACCGCCGGGAAGGACTTGAGGCTCGAGCCCCAGAAGAACTTCACGTAGCGCGGTCGCTTGTTGTTGCTCTTCTCGTTCGTCCCGGGCAGGCTCGCATCCGGTTGCATCGCCGCGATCAGCTGCGAGGTGTACAGGGTGACGTCCTTGCCGGTGTCCGTGGTGTCGAACCACAACGTGAAGGCGAGGTCCGCCGGCTGCTGACCGGTGAAGTTGAGGCTGTCGTCGCCACCGCCGAGCAGCTTGTCGCCGTCCCACTTGTTGTTGAACGTGAGCTTCAGCGTCTCCGGGTTGAACAAGAACGCGATCTTCTTGTTGTTGGTTTCGACCTGGAAGTACGCCTTCTCGAGCTCGGCCATCAGAACACTCCCGGACGGTGGCGGCGACCACGCCGCTCTAGTTCGTCGATGACGCGGCGCTCGATCTTCTCGACCACCGCATTGACCAGTCGCTCCATGCGTCGCGGGTCTTGCAGCATCTCGACTTCCGGGTCCTCGTCGGAGTCGGAACCGATACCGGGGACGACGCGCAGCGCCGGAGTGGTGTCTTGGGCCATGGTGCCTCCTGCGGTGGCGGTGCCGGGCGGTGCACGCCGGATGGTTACATTGTCCGGCACATCGTCGAAGAGGTGGGCCGTTGCCTCCAGCAGCGATCTACCACCGGCGGTAGCCGTCGCGGTGGCGGCGGCCGCTGCTGCTGCGGACGAGAGGGCGGCCGTGCGGCGGATATCCCGCTGGCTGCCGGTCTGCCCGCCCACCCCAGCGGGCCGGAAGCTGACCGGCGGCGGGGCAGGGAGGTACCCGCGCATACCGGTGGCCGCAGCCGTACCCGCCGCGTCGGCGGCAATGGGCCGGCGTAACAGCGGTACCGGTCCTTCGCGCCCGGCGAACGCGCTGGGGGACGTGATCGGCGGCGCCATCGCGGTGCCGCCGCCGTGAGCGCCAACGGGCCGGGGGCGGATCACCTCGGCCGCGCCGAAGCCGGTGGCCAGCGATGTCGCGCGTGCCGGCGGCGCGCCGTGACTAGCGCCTCGCTGGGTGACCAATAGGTCAAGCATGGCCAGGTCCGGTAGTCCGCTCGTCGCCGTATGCGCCGCGGCGGCGGCCAGCGTCGCGGCCGTGACCGGCGCCGGTAGCGACACGGTGCGTCGGACCGGGCTCGAGGGTGCGCCGGCGACCGACGCGAGGCCGCCGACCGAGGCGGAGCCAGCGACCGACGCAACGCTGGGGCCGGCCTGCAGGCCCGCCCTCCCGACGCCGCCTTGCGGGACGAGAGCGGTGCGGGTGCGGGGTCCGCGAGAACCAGTCGCACTGTGCTGAGGGTGGGAGGTCGTGCCGAGGCCGCTCTGGCCCGAGCCGCGGCCAGCGCTTGCTGCGAACAAGCCTGCCGCGCCGATAGCACCGAGCGCCGGCAGCCGGTGCACGGCAGTTCCCGGCCGGATGGTCGAGCTCGGCTGGGCCGAGCTGCGCAGCAGCTTGAAGCTGGCAAAGCCGAGGCCACCGGCGTAGTCGCCGATGGATCCGGGTGAGTAGCCCGTGCGGCGCGCTAGGCGTCCCGCAGGCGAGCCTGCTCGGGACCGGGCCGCCCCGCTACCGCTCGATCCACCACCCTGGCTGGCATCGGAGCCGCCGGCATCGATGCCGGCTGTTGTCGGCAGACCGGGACGTGCCGGGTCCTCGACCGGGGCCTGCGGTGCGCCGGACGTAGCCGTCGAGCCGGCGCTGGCGGTGCCGGCGGCAGTGCTTGCCCCGGCGGTCGACGCGGCAGTCGACGGTGCGCTCGGCGTGCGCGAGATAGCTGCCCAAGGTGCGGCGGACGGCTCAACCGGGGTAGTGGCTGAGGAACTCGTTCTCGCAATCGACTCGCGACGTGCGGACCTCGCGTCGAGGGGTGCCGGCGCCACCAGTCTGGACGGTGCGGACGAAGACGTCTGCTGCTCGGCGTCCGGCTGACGGCGTGGCAGCACACGCACCCCGGGCGTGGCCTCGGGCATCTTCAGCCGGGGACGAACCGCGTGCGGTCCATGCACGACCCGGCGCAGCGCGGAGACGCTCTGCCGGGCCGGCGCCGGTGCCCTGAGCGGCCGCTGCCACGATGCGCCGACAGCCCGGGGCAGATGTGCGCTGAACGCGCTGGGCAGCAATGTGCCGACGGTGCCGCCGGCGTCCGCCGCAGGCGTGCCCGAATCCGCTCCCGGCTCTGTTCCCGGGTCCGCGTATGTCTGCGGCGCCGGGGATTCGGGTGAACTCGCGGTCCTGGTGATGCTGGGCGGCGGCGCGGGCGCAGGCGTCGTCGTCTCGATGCCCACCGCGGCCGGTGTCCCGCCGGACGGTCGCTCGGCCACCGCCACCGCAGCCGGGCGGCGTTGGGCGGTCTCACTCGCGACTGCCAGCGCAGAGCCACGTGCAAGGGCGGTCGCCGGGAAGCGCAACACCCGGCTCGGCATCCAGCCGGGACGACTCGGCGACGCGCCGCCACCGGGTGGCTCGGGCTGGCCGGGAGTGCGCGCAGACGGTGGCCCGCGTCGCTCAGCACGCGGGGATTGGGCCGGCCCTGGCCGTGCCGGCGGTACGGCGGGCGTTCGCGCCGGGGCCGGCCGACCGAGCGCCGACCGGGCAGACGGGGTTGACGAGGTGGGCGCTGCGCTGGCGCCGGGGCCGCCGCGTGAGACGGGGGAGCGACGCACCGATGGCGCACCCGGCGGGGGCTTTCGCCCCGAGTAGGAGCGGAACTCCGGCTCCTGGACTGTCGGCGCGGTCTTGCGGCGGAAGATCAAGGCGGCGGAGGAGTTCAGCTTGGCCCGGTCGTGCTGCATGAGCATCGGCCCGGCGGCAACCACATCGTTGTAGCGGCGGACCGGCGCCGGCACCGAGATCAGGCTGTCCACGATCCCGCCCGGGGTCCAGGTGTGCTCGTCCGGAACTCGGCGCACCGCGCGAGGCAACGCTCGTGCCGGCAATCCCGCCACCGGACCATGTGCGGGAATGTCGAGCAACTCTCGGGCGGCCTCGCGCCTGGCAAGGATCGAGGGGTACGCCGATGCCCACCACCGCGGCGGCGGCAGCCCGGCGTCCCGGTAGGAGTTCACGCGCGCCTCGTCCGGTCCTTCGAGTGCCGAGCGCATCGCCACCGAACGCAAGATCGACCCGGCGAATCGGGTCGACGATGACGCGATGCTGCCGATGCGGGCCGGTCGTCGGCGTATCTGACCCGGTCCGGGCATTCGAAGCCGGCCCGCGACTTGGTGACCCAGCCGGGTAGCAGGGTCCACGGCGGCCGGGCCGGTCACGGCTGCCCGAATGTCTCGGGGGTGAATCCGGCGTGCGCGATCTCGAGTTCCTCTTCGAGGAACGCGGACTCGCCGGTGAAGTCAGGGCCTTTCCAGCGCACCGGGTAGACCCCGGTCAGGTTCCAGGTTCGCAGGCGGATCCCGGTGTGGTTCACCGCAGTGATCGCGGCCGTGACTGGCGTGAGCTTGTTGCCATTGCTCGCGAAGCCTTCGCCGGACGTCTTTGCGAACCACTTGAACAGGTTGTCTGTTTGGGTCAGGCCCCGCTTGAACGTGATGTTCGTCCACTCCAGGCGGCCGGGAACCCGGTGCACGTACCCGTTCAGCCCGCCTTCCTTGAAGTCCTCGGTTGCGACCTTGACCTCAAGTCCGTGCACCTCCTTGAAGATGCCGATCTCGATGCCGCCGCCGAGTTCGATCATGAAGCGATTCGCGAGCGCCGGCTCGCCGCCGAGCAGAATCTTGCTCTCGATATCACTGGCCAAAGTCACGCACCGCCTGCCACGCCCGTTCGTTGAGTGCTACCACCGCGCGGACCATCCGGACACGGTCGGCATGCTCGAGGTCGAGCAACTCCTCGAGCGGCCAGTGCAGGTGATACGCCAAGTACGCGACCTCCTGCCAGATCGCGTCGGCCGGGTAGCGCATCATCGCGGTTCACCTACAACGCCTGACGCGGGAGCTCCTCGACGGCGCTGTGCAGCGCCGACCGGCCGGTCTCCGGTCCGCCGAACCCGTCCGGCACGCCGTCCTCATCCACCGTGGGATCCGTTGCCCCCTCGGCGCCGGCCGTTTCAGCCCCCCCGGCCGGACGGCTCGAGCTGCCGATCAGGGCGGATTCGCGCTGCGAGCGGACGAGCTCGTCGTACTCCTCCTGGGTGCCGAAATTGATGACACCGTAGAAGTCCTGGAGAAAGGCGAGGTCGACCGCGAACAGGCCCTCGATCTCGTGCTCGGTCACCCTGTCCAGGTCACCGAGGCTCTCGATGACGCGCGCCAGGACAAGGATCGTGAGCTGTGGATCGTCCGGGCCGGCCACGCTCGGGTCGCGCAGTGGTGCGAGTTCGTCCCGCGCAGTAGCGAGCCGCATCGTGCCCGCGCGGTGCGTCCGACCGTCGTTGTCGACGTAACCGCGCGGGAGCGTGAACTCGTAGCTGGTCTTGAGACCACCCATGAACAGTTACCCTACTTAATCCGGTCGACTCGCTCGGCCTGAAGAGTGATGGTCTCCTTCATCGGGTCGTTGGAGTCCGTGCTCATCTGGTCGATGGCGATCTTCGACGGCCAGGCGTTGGTGAAGTTGTAGCGTGCAACCTCGGTGCCCGCGGTGTCGTACAGGATGAGCGAGACATTCTTCCGCTCCGCCGACCGGGCGCTGATCTTCATGCCCGCATTGCGAATCTGCAGGAACCACTTCCACAGTGGATCCGAGGTGGCCTGCGGCGGTGCCATGCGCGTCATGGTGATCTCGGGGACCTTGAGCGTGCCACCGAGGGCCTTGATGTGCTGCTGTTTGGCGTCCTTGCCGTTCGAGGACACCGAGACCACTTCGAGCTCGATCTCGATGCCGGAGACGCTGTTCATAAGCAACTTGTCGACGCCTGGAATATCGAGGTAGAAGCTGCGCGCGACGATTGGGTCATTCGCGATCAGGTCGGGCATTGTTGCTGCCATGCTTATTCGCTCCTTCTTTTTATGGCTGGGTTAGGGCAGTGCTGGCTACGAGGCGATCTGCTTCTTCTGGCTGATCCGGAAGATCACGAATTCCGCCGGCTTCACCGGTGCGATGCCGACCTCGACCACGAGCTTGCCCTGGTCGATCGACTCCGGCGGGTTGGTCTCCGCGTCGCACTTGACGTAGAACGCCTCGTCCGCGCTCTGGCCGAATAGCGCACCCGCGGACCACAGACCGCGCAGGAACGCAGTCAGCGTGCGCTTGACGCCCTCCCACAGATTCATGTCGTTCGGCTCGAAGACCGCGTACTGGGTGCCCTCGAGGATCGTCGTCTCGATCATGTTGAACAGACGCCTGACGTTGATGTAGCGCCAGTCGGTGTCCGACGACAGCGTGCGTGCGCCCCAGATTCGTATACCGCGGACGCCGAACGGTCGGATGCAGTTGATACCGATCGGGTTCAGCAGCCCTTGCTCGTTCTGTGTGATGGTGCGTTCGAGGTCCAGTACGCCACGGATGGTGTCGTTGGCCGGTGCCTTCCACACGCCGCGCTCGTCGTCGGTGCGGGCCCAGACGCCCGCGACGTGGCCGGACGGTGGCACGAACACCTCGGCGTTGCCATTGCTGCCGATCGGGTTCTCGATCTTGATCCACGGGTAGTACAACACCGCGTACTGGCTGTCGTACATGGCGACGTCCGAGCGCCAGTCGCGGATCTGCTGCGGCGTCATGTTCGGCGGCGCGTCCAGGATCGCCATCCGGTTGCCGAACTGCTCGCAGTGCGAGATCAGCGAGGTCTGCACGGCCTTCCACAGGTTCAGGTCGATCGACCCGTCGTCCTTGGTGCAGGCCGTGATCAGGTCGGGGACGATAACCATGGTGACGTCCTCGGCAACGGCGAGGCCGCTGATGCCGGTGCGCGCAGATTCCGAGCCCGCGAACTGCCGTCCGGTGACCGGTACCGGCACCGGGTCGGCTTTCTGCAGCGGGAAGGCGCCCGGCTTCATGAGCTCGAGCTGCGACTTGATGTTCGCGCCCTTTTCCAGGTTCACCTCGACCTTGATCTTCTTCGAGGTCGCGTTGACAACCTTCTTGGCGTCGCGGTCGCCGCCGAAGGTGAGGCTCGGGAACTGTTCGACCGGCTCCCCGTCGAGGAGCACGGTCAGCGTGAACGGTGACGGGCCGTCGGCGGCGTCGGTGCCCTGGTCATCGGTGGAGATGTCGACCGTGATGTTGGCGTCCGGGTCGATGCTCTCGACCTGCAGCGGGGTGCCGAGCGCGCGGTCGGAGGCCGGCAGGGCAAGACGAGATGGCTGTCCGGACGGGCTGGCATTGGGAATCCGGCAAATATAGGCAATAGTCCCACCGTTGGCGAAATAGCCGTAAACGGACAATGGGAGTACACAACCGGGGGCAAACCCGCCGAACAGGGCCTCGTACTGCAGCCAGCTCGTCACGAGACGGGGAGCCATGCCGTCCGGGTCATTGGGGTCGTCAGTCGGGTACGTCTCGGTGAACCCGACAAAAGCCGCGACGGCGGTGGGAGCGGCCGTCAGCACCTTCTCGCTCGACGGGATCTCTTCTACGTAGACACCGGGGGCTGCGTAGTTGGGCATGTGGTGCTCCGTTCTTAGGCCGGTGGGGCCGCCGTGACAGGTGATCTTTGCGCGAAGGCTATACCGGGATCTGGAATTTGGTTAGGCCGTGCCGAAATTTGGTAGTTGTTCGCTACACGTGACTAATTGGACTCTGTTCGCATTGCACCTGGGACCGTCATCTGGATGACACCTCCCCAGATGCATTGGCACGTCGAACCCGCGACCAGTGCCGGCGCACCGGCGACCATCGTCTCGGGGGCGAGGGGGATCCACGGTGCGGGAATGCTGGGCACACACGGCATCGGCGTCAGGACGCCCAGCGCCGCCGCGGTAGCCGCCGCAACTGTCGGGTTTGCCAGGGATGTGCACATTCCGAACGGCGGGATATTCACAAACGGGACGTGGTCCATGACGTTTGCCATCGGTCGTCCCTCCACCGCGATCCGTCCGGTCGGCAACACATTGAGTGCGCCCGGTGCCATGCCGAACGTGCAGGTCAGAGCCGCGCCGGTGCAGGCGTTCAAAGCCATGGTGGTTCCCCTTTACTGCTTCGAGCCCTTGACCGAGGACGTCAGCTTGTTGCCAGTGGTGGTGACGAAACAGGTGATGGCGCGGTCGGCGTCCTGCTCCCAGCTACGCGCCGACGGCAGCAGGTAGGTGAAGAACAGTTTCGAGTCGAGATAGTCCACGCCGACGTAGGACGTGAACCGCTGGGCGCAGGCGCCCTGGGCGAACGTCGTCAGGACGTCGTCGCCGGGATACGCGGAGCTCACCGCCACCCCGGACGTGCTCACCGACCCGTTGGCGGGCTGGTACTGGACGACGGCGTAGGACTCCTCGTTGTGCGGCGAGGTGCACGACACCTTGGTGAGGGAGCTGAGCTGGGCCTTGACGGTGCCCGGAGCGTCGAAACACTGGCCAGGCTGGACCGTGAAGACCGATATCTTCTTGCCGCTCGATTTGTTCCCGCCGAACCAACTGCAGCCGGTCAAACACAGGACCAGAGCGAGACCAAGGACGAGCGGTCCCCGCAGAGTCACACGGTCACCGCCCGTCAATCTGCCGCGGACACGAGTGTCCTGAAGTGTAGCGGCCCCCCGAAAGATGTTGATCTTTATTACCGGAGCGGCTATGCCCGGTGCTGCCTCTGGTCACACCATGCGTACCCCGTTCTGCGCGTCTCAATAAGACCCACGGCCCGCACACCTTACGTTCGGGCACGGTTGTCCACAACGGTTGCCGTGCCCCTTTTCCCTAAGGGGATGATATGCGAACGTATGTTCGTGACATCGGAAGGGTGGCCCGAGCGGGCGCGGGCACAGCTCACCCCGGATGCGGCGCGCGCGCCCGATTCCGTGCTGGTGCCCGAGTCGCTGCAGGGGCACATCCTGCATGCGGACCTGGACTCGTTCTTCGCCTCGGTGGAACAGCGCGACGAGCCCGGCCTGGCGCGGCCGGCCCCTCATCGTGGGCGGCGGGGTGGTGCTGGCCGCCAGCTATGAGGCCAAGGCCTTCGGCATCCGCTCTGGGATGGGCGGGCGCCAGGCGCGCCGGCTGTGCCCGTACGCGTTGGTCGTCCCGCCGCGGATGGAGGCCTACTCGCAGGCGAGCAAGGACGTGTTCGCGGTCTTCGACGACACCACGCCGCTGGTGGAGGCGCTCTCGATCGACGAGGCGTTTCTCGACGTCGGCGGCCTGCGCCGAGTGTCCGGCACCCCGGTGCAGATCGCGGCCGGACTGCGCCACGCGGTGCGCGAACGGGTAGGCCTCGCGATCACCGTCGGGGTGGCGCGCACCAAGTTCCTGGCAAAGGTGGCCAGCGGGCTGGGCAAGCCGGACGGCCTGCTGGTGGTGCGCACCGATGCCGAGCTGGCGTTCCTGCATCCGCTACCGGTGGAGCGGCTGTGGGGTGTCGGACCGGTGACGGCCGCGAAGCTGCGCGAGCGCGGCATCCGCACCGTCGGCGAGGTGGCGGCGGTGCCCGAGCGCTCGCTGATCGCGATGCTGGGCCCGGGCTCGGCGCACCACCTCTACGCGCTCGCGCACCTGCGCGATCCGCGGCCGGTGCACGTCGGCCGCCGGCGCCGCTCGATCGGCTCACAGCGCGCGCTGGGCCGTACCCGGCTGGACCACGCCGACGCGGACGCGACGCTGTCCGGGCTGGTCGATCGGGTCACCCGCCGGCTGCGCTCCGGAGAGCGGCTCTGCCGCACCGTCGTGCTCCGGCTGCGCTACGACGACTTCACCCGCGCGACGCGCTCGCACACCCTGCCCAGACCGAGCGCGGACACCGGCGAGATCCTCGCCGCGCTGCGTGCGTTGCTGGCCGCGGCGTGGCCCACCATCGAGCGGTCCGGACTGACCCTGATCGGAGTGTCGCTGGCCAACCTGGACGACAGCGACTGGCTGCAACCGGAACTGCCCTTCGGCCGCGGCGGCGCGGCACCCCCGCACTCGGGCGGCATCGACCCGGTGTTGGACGTGATCCGTGAGAAGTACGGCGCACGTGCAGTCACCCGGGCGGTGCTGGTGGGGCGCGATCCGGGCATCGCCATGCCGGTGCTGCCGGATTGAGGACTGATCGTGCCAGTGCGATTCAGGTCAGTGCGATTCAGGACAGTGCGATTCAGGACAGTGCGATTCAGGACAGTGCGAATCAGCGGCCCAGCAGCGACCTGAGCCGCGACGTCGGCCGCTGATGCGTCGGGGTCAGCGGTTCGTAGCGCACCGACCACTGTTTCGGGACGTCCAGCTCGTCCGGCCCGAAGCGGGGCGTGGGATCGCCCTCCAGCATCGCCAGGCCGCGGGCGGCCAGCAGGTCGCGCACCGCGCAGAGCGTGGCAATCTCCGCGGCAACCGGCGTGACGTCGGCGGCGTGCACCGACACCGCCTGGCTGTGCGTGGTGCGCGAGCAGTGCACGTCACAGACATGGCCGTCCAGCAACGACGCGAGATCCTGCATCGACGACCCTCCGCTGATCAGTAGGTCAACTCCACCCATACCTCTTTACCTGTGCCGCGCCGCTCGACCCCCCAGGTGTCGGCCAGGGCCGCGACAATCGCCAGCCCACGGCCCCGGACGTCGGACGGCCCGGAATGGGCCACCTGCGGCTGGCCGCCGACGTCGTCGCTGACCGCGATGCGGACCCGAGCGCCGTCGACCTCCAGGCTGAGTACCGCTGCGCCGCAGCCGGCCTGTACCGCATTCGTGATGAGTTCGCTGACCACGACCGCGGCATCATCGGCGACCACGGTGGCGCCGGGGTGGTCCAGCGAGGCGTCGCGCAGCCGCTGCTGCGACCATGCGCGCGCCTGCCGCGGTGCGGTGGGGCGGCACGGGTACGTGCTTTCGAACTCCACCGACTCGCCGTTTCCGTCCGTCGACCTCTCGTGGCCCGAGCGCGGCTCGGGACCGCCGCCCGGAGACCGACGGTCACCTACCAAGGTTGTCCCAATCTACCCAGTGCGTGGCGCCGGAAAACTGTCGCCGCGCCGGGCGATACTCGCGCCATGCGCCTGCTGCACACCTCCGACTGGCATCTGGGGCGCACCCTGCACGGCGCGTCGCTGCTCGTGGCGCAGCGCGATTTCCTGCACTGGATGTGTGGCCTCGCCGTGGCCCGGCAGGTCGACGCAGTGGTGGTCGCCGGGGACGTCTACGACCGGGCCGTGCCACCGACCGATGCGGTAAGCCTGCTGGACGAGGTCCTGGTCGAGTTGTCGCGGTCGCAGATCCCGGTCCTGGTCACCAGTGGGAATCACGATTCGGCGATCCGCCTGGGCTTCGGCCGCGCCTTGCATGAATTGGCCGGCGTCGCATCTGCGCACCCGCGTCGCCGACCTGGCCGATCCGGTCGTCCTGCATGACGCGGACGGACCGGTCGGGCTCTACGGGATTCCGTACCTGTTGCCCGACGCCGTGATGGCTGAGCTGGACGCGGGCCGCTCGCACGCGGCAGTGCTCGGTGCCGCGGCCACCCGGATCCGGGCGGACGCAAGCCGGCGGGGCGTGGATCGGACCGTGGTGGCCGCGCACGCCTTCGTGACCGGGGCGCGCCCGAGTGAGTCCGAACGCGACATCTGTGTCGGCGGCATCGGCGACGCGCCCGCAGCCGTCTTCGACGGGATCACCTATACCGCGCTCGGGCACCTGCACGGCCCACAGCGGCTGACCGATCGCGTCGGCTACAGCGGTTCGCCGCTCGCTTTCTCCTTCTCCGAGGTCGGACATACCAAGTCCGTCTCCATCGTGCAGATCGACGGTGCCGGGGGGATCGAGGTCGAGGCCGTGCCGGTGCCGGTGCACCGGGGTCTGGCCGAGGTACGCGGCCGCCTGGAGGACCTGCTGGCACGGGCCCGCACGGATCTGCTCGGTGTCGCGGACCGGCTGGGTGAAGGTGGTGCTCACCGACCCGCAACGGCCGCGTGCGCCGATGGAACGCCTGCGCGAGGTATGGCCGCACACGCTCGTGCTCGACTTCCAGCCGGCGGGCGCCGGCACCGCCGCCGGCGGCGGCCCTGATCCGGGTCAGCGAGAACAGCGAGCCGCTGGAGATCTGCGCGGCGTTCGTGGAATGGGTCGACAGCACCCGGCCGAGCGCGCAGCAGCGCGGCGCGCTCGAGTCGGCGATCGACGCGGTGGCCCGCCGCGGAGCTGAGCGCCTGATGCGGCTGCACCGGCTCGAACTCGTCGCCATCGGTCCGTTCGCCGCCGCGCCAGGTCGTGGACTTCGACCAGCTCGGCGCCGGCGGGCTGTTCCTGCTCGACGGCCCGACCGGGGCCGGGAAGACCACGATCCTCGACGCCATCACCTTCGCCCTCTATGGCCCCGGCGAGCGCGCGCGGCGACGGCCGGCTGCACTCCGATTTCGCGGGGCGCGAGACCGAACCAGGCGTCGTGCTCGACTTCTCGGTCCGCGGCGTGCGGCACCGGGTGTCGCGGACGCCGGAACACGTCCGGCCCAAACGTCGCGGCGACGGTCTCACCCGGCAGCCCGCGCGCGCCCACCTGGAGCGCTGGGAGAACGGCGCTTGGCTCAGCCGATCGTCGAACAAGGCGGAGGTCGCGCTGATGCTCGCGGACGACCTCGGGCTTACCCGCGAGCAGTTCACCCAGGTGGTGCTGCTGCAGCAGGGCGATTTCGCGCGGTTCCTGCGTGCCAGCGACGACGAGCGTCGCGGCGTGCTGTCCAAGTTGTTCGGCACGCAGCTCTACGACCGGATCACCGCCGAACTGGAACGGCAAGGTCAGCACGCCGCACGCGATCTCGACACCGCGGCGCGGCGGGTGGCTTCGTGCGTATCGGCAGCGGCGGAGGCGGCCGGGCTGTCCGGCACCCACCGCGAGGAGCTTGCCGGGCTCGCACCCAGGCCCGCGAGCAGCGGTTGACGGCCATCGGAGGGTCGCTGCGCCGACGCGCCGACGCCGCCGACGAGGCGCAACGGCTCGCGGTCCAGGCGGCCGAGTCGGCGCGGGAGCATGCGCGCGCAGCCCGCGAGCGGGTGACTCGGTTGCTCCGCGTCGCCGATGCGCGTGCCGCGATCGACCAGCACGACGCGACCCGGCCGGCCCATGAGCGGGGGATCCAGCGCCTGGATCGGGCACGCCGGAGCGCGGCGATGCGGCCGTTGCTCGACGCTGTCGGCGACGCCGAAGACGCGTTGGCGCGAGCGAGCGCGGCAGCTCTCATCGATGCCGAGACCCGCGAGGTCGATGACGCCGACGACCTGGTGGGCGCCGCGATCATGGCGGCCGCGGCAGCAGAGCCGGCTCGCCTGAACAGCGACGAGTTGCGGCGGCGACGACGCGCCCTGCATCGGGTCACCGAGCTCGAGCAGCGATTGGAAGTCGAGGCGGCCACCGCGGTGCAGGCGCGGGACCGGTATCACCGGGCCGTTGACGATCATCAACGCCTGCTCGACGCTCGGCTGGCCGGCATGGCCGGCGACCTTGGCTGCGGCGCTAGTGGACGGGCAGCCCTGCGCGGTCTGCGGGGCCACCGAACATCCGCACCCGGCGGCGTCGGCAGCGCAGGAGGTCACCGCAGCGCACGTCAGCACCGCGAAGCAGCGGCGCGAAGCGGACGAGGCGGCGCTCAGGTCGGCCGAGGTCACGGCGGCGAGCACCGAGCAGGAGCTGGCCGACGCGCGGAGATCGGCCGGCGACGAGGACACCCACGCCATCGACGCGGAACTCGTGCGTCTGGGGGAGGTCGTCGAGGTGGGCGAGCGTTCGGCCCGGATGCTGCCCGCTCTTCGCGACTGGGCCGCGGCTCGGCAGGTCCACGCGCTCGCGGTCGAACGTGCACGCGACGAAGCCGGGGCCGCCGGGCTTCGATTCCCTGGCGCAGGCTCGCGAATCTGTGCTCGACGCCGCAGAGTTGGCCGACCTGGAGCGCCGCACCCAGGCTTGGCGGCGAGAGCACGAGCGTCGCGTCGCGGCTGCCGCGCTGGCCGAATTCGACGGCCTCGACCTCGCCGGATTGGCCGCGGCTGAGCACGAGGTGGACGCAGCCGAGCACACGGAAGCTCTCGCCATCGCTGCGGCCACCGATGCTGCCGAGGCACGTGGACAGGCCCGCCTGGCCTGCGAACGATTCGGCGCCGCGCTCACCGAGCTTGCGGCGGCGCAGGCCGAGCAGGCTCGGCTGGCGGCCGGCGCCGAGCCGGTGGTCTATCTGTCCAAGGTCACCCGGGGGATGGCCGGGCAGCGACGCGTCGCACTGACGACGTTCGTGTTGCGGCACTGGTTCGAACAGGTGGTGCAGGCGGCCAATGTGCGCCTGGCCGCGATGTCGTCGGGCCGTTACGAACTTGTGCGCGTCGATGAGACCGGAGCGAAGGCCGAGCGAGCCGGCCTCACGGTGGAGGTGCTGGACCGGCACACCGGGGAAGCGCGCAGCACGCGCTCGCTGTCCGGCGGCGAGACGTTCTACACCTCCCTGTCGCTCGCGCTCGGCCTGGCCGATGTGGTCCGCGCCGAAGCCGGGGGCGTCGACCTGGACACGCTGTTCATCGACGAGGGATTCGGTGGCCTGGACGCGCAGACCCTGGACGAGGTGATGGCGGTGATCGAGGAACTGCGTGAACACGGCCGCGTGGTCGGCATCGTGAGCCACTTGGCCGAGCTGAAGGAGCTGATCACCGAACGGGTTGAGGTCCGGCGCCTGCCGGACGGCTCGTCCACCCTGCGCGTGGTGGCCTGAGCACTGTGGCTGCGCGAGCACTGTGCCTGCCTCAGCGCCGCGCGATACGGTGCCGCGGTGCGGACGATTGCGATCACCGGCGCCGCCTCTGGCATCGGCGCAGCGACGGCGGCGCGGCTGGCTGATCGCGATTGCCGCGTGATCACCGTCGACCTCCACGACAGTGACATCCAGGCAGACCTGGGCGTGCCGGATGACCGAGACCGAGCCGCGGCCGAGATCGCGCGGACGTGCGCTGGTCGGCTCGACGGCCTCGTCACCAGCGCCGGAACCGGCGGCTCCACCCGCCGGCAAGGCGGCGCATTGGTGTCGGTCAACTACTTCGGCACGGTGCGGCTGCTGGAGTTGCTGCGTCCGGTGCTCGCGGCGGTGCGCCGGCATCGGCGGGCAGTGACGCGGCCGCGGTGTGCCTCGGCTCCAACGCCGCCAGTTGCCAGCCGAATTGGCCGGTGGAGATCGCCGATGCCTGCCTGGCCGGCGACGAGGACTGCTGCCCGGCAGGTCGGCGAGCAGCACCTCTCGTTCCAGGCCTACCCGGCAACAAAGGCCGCAATCGCCTGGTACGTGCGGGCGACACGCGCCCACGCCGGAGTGGGCCGGCGCGGGCATCCGCCTCAACGCCGTCGCCCCCGGGCTGATCGAGACGGCGCTGACCGCAGGCCAGCGAGAAGACCCGGTGCTCGGCCCGGCCCTCGCCGCGTTCCCGATCCCGCGTGGACGGCCCGGACATCCCGCCGAAGTCGCCGCACTGATCGACTTCTTGCTCAGCCCGGATGCGGCCCTGTTGTGCGGCAGCGTCGTCTACGCCGACGCCGGCACCGACGCGTTGCTGCGGGCACGTGACTGGCCGACGCGCTGGTCGGTGCCGAGCTAGCCCCCTACGTCCGTACGTGGGGAGCTTTTTGCCCGGATTCCGTGAAGAACACTCCCCACGTCGGTCAGGAGTGGGCGGCGATGGCCGCCAGCAGCGCGCCGGCGAGATCGGCTCGGCAGATCAGCAGGTCGGGCAGGTACGGGTGGGGCTGGTTGTAGACGAGGGCGCTGCCGTCGATGCGGGATGCGTGCAGTCCGGCGGCCAGCGCCACCCCGACCGGCGCGGCGGAGTCCCATTCCCACTGGCCGCCGGCGTGCAGGTAGGCGTCGGCGTCGCCGCGCACCACGGCCATCGCCTTGGCCCCGGCCGAGCCCATCGGCGCCAGCGTCGGCGCCGACTCGGCGGCGACCGCGTCCGCGAACGCGGGCGGCCGGCTGTCGCTGACCAGGATCACCGGTCGCCCGGCGCGCCGGCGCACCGGCGGCGACCGTGCCGGTCGCGTACACCTCGTCGAGGGCGGGCTGGGCCACGGCGGCGGCGGTGATGTCCGAGACGCGCGCTGCCACAGCGCGACGTGCACGGCCCAGTCGGCCCGTCCCGGCATGCCGTACTCGCGGGTCCCGTCGAGCGGGTCGATGATCCACACCCGGTCGGCGTCGCAGCCGCGCGGCGGTGTCCGCGGACTCCTCCGACAGCACCGCGTCGCCCGGCCGCGCCGCGGCCAGCCGGCGCAGCAGCAGCTCGTTGGACTCGCGGTCGCCCCGGTCGCCGAGCTCCTTGCCGCGTCAGTCCCGATCCGCGCCGCAGCGCCAGCAGCAGCTCGCCGGCCTGTCGGCCGCGAGCTCGGCCGCCAGGCCGTCGTCGTCGCTGGCGGGTCGCGCTGTGTTCGCTCACGGAGTGATCTGGTCGAGCAACGCCAGGACGGCCAGCGCCTGCGCGGCCGCGTCACCGTCCGGCCGGGCGCAGCCGCAGCTCCGGTCGAGCGGGGGCCTCGTAGGGGTCGTCGACGCCGGTGAAGCCGGTGATCTCGCCGGCTCGGGCCTTGGCGTACATGCCCTTGGGGTCGCGGGCCTCGCACACCTCGAGCGGGGTGTCGACGAACACCTCGACGAACGGCAGGCCGGCCGCCTCGTGCGCGGCCCGGACCCGGTCGCGGTCGGCGCGGTACGGGCTGACCAGCGAGACGACCGCGACCACCCCGGCGTCGGCGAACAGCTGGGCCACCTCGCCGACCCGCCGGACGTTCTCGGCCCGGTCCGGCGGCGCTGAAGCCGAGGTCGGCGTTGAGGCCGTGGCGCAGGTTGTCGCCGTCGAGCAGGTAGGCCGGCCGGCCGGAGGCGACCAGTCGCCGCTCGAGCTCGACGGCCGACGCTCGACTTGCCCGAGCCGGACAGGCCGGTGAGCCAGACGGTCGAGCCCGTGGCGTGGCCCGCTCGCTCGCGCGCGACCGCGCTGGCGTGCCACACCACGTTGCGACTCGTTGCCGGCTCGGCGCCGGTGATCATGCCGGCGGCGACGGTGTTGTTGGTGGCCTCGTCGACCAGGATGAAGCTGCCGGTGTCGCGGTTGCGGCGGTACGGCGTCGAACATGCAACGGCGCCTGGGTGCGCAGCCGGACCCGGCCGATCTCGTTGAGCGTCAGGCGGTCGGCCGTCTCGTCGCGGTGCAGGGTGTTGATGTCCAGGCGGTAGTCGAGCTGCTCGACCACCGCGCGGCGTCGAGCGGGTGGTGTGCTGGATGCGTGTACCGCGCGCCCGGGCGTCAGCGCCGACTCGCCGGACATCCAGCAGACCATGGCGTCGATGTCCTGGCCGACGTGCGGCCGGTTGTGCGGGCCGGCAGATCATGTCGCCGCGGCCGATGTCGATGTCGTCGGTCGAGCTGGATGGTGACCGCCTGCGCCGGCGAACGCCTCGTCGAGCGGCCTGCCGCCCGGGCCGCCGATCCTTCGACACGCGGGTGGTGAAGCCCGACGGCAGCACCGTCGACCTCGTCGCCGGCCTTGAACACGCCGCCGGCGACGGTGCCGGCGTAGCCGCGGTAGTCGTGCAGGTCGCGTCGTCCTGCTGCGGCCGGATCACGTACTGCACCGGGAAGCGGGCGTCGATCAGGTTGCGGTCGGAGGCGATGTGCACCTCCTCGAGGTGGTGCAGCAGCGAGGGCCCCTCGTACCAGGGCATGGCGTCGCTGCGGGTGACGACGTTGTCGCCGGTCAGCGCCGACGATCGGGACGAAGGTCAGGTCGTGGACCTCGAGCTTCATGGCGAAGTCGCGGAACTCGTCGCGGATCTCCTCGAAGCGCTCCTGCGAGTAGTCGACGAGGTCCATCTTGTTGATGCACACGACCAGGTGCGGGATGCCGAGCAGGCTGGCCAGGAAGGCGTGCCGGCGGGACTGCTCGAGCACGCCGTTGCGGGCGTCGATGCAGGATCAGCGCGACGTCGGCGGTCGACGCGCCGGTGACCATGTTGCGGGTGTACTGGATGTGGCCCGGGGTGTCGGCGATGATGAACTTCCGCCGGGGCGTGGCGAAGTACCGGTAGGCGACGTCGATGGTGATGCCCTGCTCGCGCTCGGCGCGCAGGCCGTCGGTCAGCAGCGCCAGGTCGGGCCGGTCCTGCCCGCGGGCGTGACTGGTCGCCTCGACCGCGGACAGCTGGTCCTCGAAGATCGCCTTCGAGTCGTAGAGCAGCCGCCCGATCAGCGTCGACTTGCCGTCGTCGACGCTGCCGGCGGTGGCGATGCGCAGCAGCTGCGATCGGGACATGTCAGAAGTAGCCCTCTTTCTTGCGGTCTTCCATGCCGGCCTCGGAGATCCGGTCGTCGGCGCGGGTGGCGCCGCGCTCGGTCAGGCGGGCGGCCGCCACCTCGGCCACGACCTCGTCGGCGTTGGCCGCGTCCGACTCCACGCAGCCGGTGCAGGTCGCGTCGCCGATGGTCCGGAAGCGCACCGTCGCCTCGAACGCCTGCTCGTGCGGCTCGGGCGTGATGAACCGGGTGACCGCGGCCAGCAGCATGCCGTCGCGCTCGAACACCTGGCGCCGGTGGGCGTAGTACAGCGGCGGCAGCTCGATGCCCTCGTCGCGGATGTAGGACCAGATGTCGAGCTCGGTCCAGTTCGACAGCGGGAAGACCCGGATGTTCTCGCCCTTGCGGTGGCGGCCGTTGTAGAGGTTCCACAGCTCGGGCCGCTGGTTGCGCGGGTCCCACTGGCCGAACTCGTCGCGGAAGCTGAACACCCGCTCCTTGGCCCGGGCCTTCTCCTCGTCGCGCCGGGCGCCGCCGAACACCGCGCCGAAGCTGGTTCTCCGCGATCCCGCGCAGCAGGGTCGTGGTCTGCAGCCGGTTGCGGCTGGCTCGGGGCCCGGTCTCCTCGACCGACCGGCCGGCGTCGATGTCGTCCTGCACGCTGGCGACGATCAGGCGCACGCCCAGCTCGCTCGACGGTGCGGTCCCGGAACTCGATGCACCTCGTCGAAGTTCTGGCCGGTGTCGACGTGCATCACCGGGAACGGCAGCGGGGCCGGCCAGAACGCCTTGGCCGCCACGTGCAGCATGACGACCGAGTCCTTGCCGCCGGAGAACAGCAGCGCCGGCTTCTCGATGGTCGCCGCGACCTCGCGGAAGATGTGCACGGCCTCGGCCTCGAGCTTGTCGAGGTCGGAGAGCTCATAGGTGGTCGCGGTCACACGGATCCCTTCCTGCCGTTCCGGACTAGGCCCGGCGATGCCCCAGCCGGGAGCTGTGCTCCCGGCGGCAGCCCGCCGACTGCCCGCGTCACGCTGTCTGCTGCTTGCACCAACGCCGCGCCCCGGCGGCTGATTTCCGCACCGGTGATGGAGTGGCCGACGTACAAGGAAAGCACGAGCTCCTGGTCTCCCGTCTCGTCGAAGGTCGGTGCTGCGAGAACGCTCACTGCGTGCCTGCGTCCGAGCCGGCACGTCGCTGCCCAGGTACACCCGCTCGCCGAGGTTGGCCACCATCTCGCCGACGAGTTCGCGCAGCTCGTCCGGCAGGTCGTAGGCGGCGACGCCGGCCACCAGCGAGTGCAGCTGCCGCCCGGCCGGAGTGAGCGCCTCGACCAGGAAGCCGCGCCGGCGCGAGTCCGCGACGATGGCCCGCAGTTGGCCGTCGTCCAGGCGCGCCGGGCACGTCGAGCGGCAGCTCGAGCCACTGCTCGAACGCGTCGTCGGCGCACCACGCCACGTGCATCAGCCCCATCGGCGGTGCGAACGGGTAGCGCTGGCCGACCGGGACGAACGGCTCACGGTCAGCGATGTCCGTGCTGGCCAGGATGACGATGGCGACCGCCGATGACGGCGGACGCCGTGCAGTTCGTGCGGTAGCGCTCGCTGAGCCGGGCCAGCACCGGCCGGGCGGCCTCGGCAGCGGCGAAGCGCGTCTGCGCGCTCTGCCCGACGCGCGACCAGCGCCGGGCCCAGGCGGTAGGTCTTCGTCGTCCGGGTCACAGGTGAGGTAGGCCCGATCGACGAGTGTGCTGAGGATGCCCAGGCAGGTCGGCTTGCTCAGCTCCAGGGCCCGGGCCAGGTCCGACAGGCCCGAACCGGACATCGGGGCGCGCAGCGAAGTAGTCGAGCACGGAGACGACGCGCTCGGTGGGCGGAGATCTGCGCAGCGAGGTCATTGACCGCAGCCTAGAACAAGTTCTAGTCTGGCGAAAGCCGAAATGGACCACATCGGTACATATTTGTACCACGAATGCGCCGGATGCCGCGGCGTCCGGCTCAGCATGGAAAGGGGAGTCCGGGTGCTCACCGAGTCCCTGGCCGAGGCCATCGCGGCCGCCGAGAAGATCATCACCGAGGCGCCGCACGTCCAGAACGAGCAGGACCTGCTCGAGGGCTACGACTACCTGGCCGGCACGCTGCGCGCCGCCATCGCGTCGGCGTGGGCCTTCGAACGCGACTTTCCGTACTTCATCCGATCGGCGACCCCGTACACGAAGGTCGGCCTGGACAACCCGGACACGCTGTATTTCAGCGCGCGCATCCGCGACGACGCCGAATACGTCGTCACCGGCCGGCGCGGCACCACGTCGGACCTGAGCTTCCAGATCCTCAACGGTGACTACTCGCCGGCCGACGTGCCCGGACAGCCTCAACGCCTTCGACGACCGCGACATCGAGATCGACGCCGGACGGCATCGTTCGAACTGCGCTTCGGGCCGCCGCGGGCCGACGCCGGCGCCGAACTACTTCGCGCTGGGCCCGAAGGCGTCGATGCTGCTGGTCCGCGAGGTGTTCAGCGACTGGACCACCGAGCGCGCCGGGCGAGATCCGCATCCAGCGCGTCGACCGCATCGGCGCCGCGCCGCCGCTGCCGGACCGCGACCTGCATCGCGCGGCGCTACCAGGTCGCCGGCAAGACGCTGGTGCAGCAGCTCAAGACGTTCCTGGCGTTCCCGGAGTGGTTCTACCTGAAGCTGCCGGTGAACACGATGACCGAGCCGCGGCTGACGCCCGGCGGCCTGGCCACGCAGTACTCCTCGGCCGGTCACTACGAACTCGCCGACGACCAGGCGCTCGATCATCACCGTGCCGGTCTCGGACGCGCCGTACCAGGGCTTCCAGCTCGGCACGATGTGGTACCTGTCCATGGACTTCGTCAACCACCAGACCAGCCTCACCGCCGCGCAGGCGCAGCACGACCCGGACGGCCTGATGCGGTTCGTGGTCAGCGAGCGCGACCCCGGCGTGGCCAACTGGCTGGAGTGCACCGGGCACCGCCGCGGCTACCTGCAGATCCGCTGGCAGCGCACGTCGCGGCGAGTTCACCGCCGCCGACGGCCCGAGCGTGCGAGCTCGTCGCGTTCGACGAGCTGCCCGACCGAGCTGCCGTACTACGACCAGACACAAGATCATGCCGAGCAGTGGGCCGCAGCGCATCGCGGCACGGCAGGCTGCCGTGGCGAACCGGATGCTGGGATGAGCGCGATGGTCCCGTTGGTGCTCGAGAACAAGGTGGTCGTCGTCTCCGGCGTCGGGCCCGGGCCTGGGCCGCTCGATCGCGGTGCAGTCGGCCAAGGCCGGCGCAGACCTGGTGCTCGCCGCGCGCACCGAGTCGCGCCTGGACGAGGTGGCGGCCGAGGTGAAGGACCTGGGCCGGCGCGTGATCACGGTGCGCACCGACGTCAACGACGACGCCTCCGCGCAGAACCTCGTCGAGGTCGACGCTCGCCGAGTACGGCCGCATCGACGCACTGGTGAACAACGCCTTCGCGATCCCGCCGCTGGGTGACCTGGTCACGGTCGACTTCGAACAGACCCGGGCCGGCTTCGAGACGAACGTGCTCGGCGCGCTGCGGCTGACCCGGCTGTTCGTGCCAGCGCTGCGGCGAGAGCAAGGGCGCGGTCGTGATGATCAACTCATCGGTGCTGCGCCACTCGAGCCAGCCCTACGGCGCGTACAAGATGTCCAAGCACGCCCTGCTCGCGCTGGCGCGCAGCCTCGCCACCGAACTCGGACCGCAGGGCATCCGGGTCAACTCGGTCGCGCCGGGCTACATCTGGGCCGACACCCTGCAGAACTACTTCGCCTACCTGGCCCGCAAGCGCGGCGTGGACGCACAGGTGATCTACGACGAGACGGCCGCGAACATGGACCTGCGCCGGCTGCCGGAACCGGACCAGATCGCCGACGCGGTGGTGTTCATGGCCTCGCGACATGGCGCGGGCCATCACCGGGCACTGCCTCGACGTCAACTGCGGCGAGTTCCACCACTGATGACCAGTTCCACGCGTGCCGGGCGCGCGGACATCGGCACTGTCGACGATCTGCACGCGTCGGCCACGAAGATCACCGGCCTGGACGACTTCGGCGGCGAGGACTACCTCGCCGGGCTGCAGGTGCTGCTCGCGTCCTACGCGCAGGACGAGAAGCTCACGCCGCTGGGGAAACAAGGTGCACCGCGCCGCGCTGCGCGACGCGCTGGTGGCGCGCCTGCTCAGCGAGGCGGCGTGGCAGCAGTACCCGCAGCACGCGGACGTGTCGATCACCCGCCCCGTCTTCGTCACCGGGCTGCCGCGCACCGGCACGACGGCGCTGCACCGGCTGCTGTGCGAGGACCCGGCGCACCAGGGTCTGGAGACTGTGGCTGACCCAGGTTCCGCAGCCGCGCCCGCCGCGGGAGACGTGGGCGGACAACCCGCTGTTCGCACGCATGCAGGCCGGCTTCGAGCAGCATCACGTGGAGAACCCGGACTTCATGGGCGTGCACTACATCTCCGCCGACATGGTGGAGGAGTGCTGGCAGTTGCTGCGCCAGTCGATGTTGTCGGTCGCCTACGAGAGTCTCGCGCACCTGCCGACCTACTCGGCCTGGCTGGCCGAGCAGGACTGGACCCATGCCTACGCGCGGCATCGGCGCAACCTGCAGCTGATCGGGCTGAACGAGCCGGACAAGCGCTGGGTGCTGAAGAACCCGAGCCACCTGTTCGCGGTCGACGCCCTGCTCGAGGTGTATCCCGACGCGCTGGTGGTGCAGTGCCACCGCGATCCGCGCACCATCGTGGCGTCGAGTTCCAGCCTGAGCGCGCACGCGACGCGGGATCAGTCCGAGGTTTTCTTAGGCCCGGTGATCGGCCGCGACCAGCTGGACCTGTGGGCACGAGGGGCACGGCTGTGTACCGAAGCGCGCGAGCGGCATGACGCCGCACACTTCCTCGACGTCCGTTATGAGGACTTCGTCGCCGATCCGATCGGCGTGGTGCAGCGGGTCTACGACCGGCTCGAGGTGCCATTCGCGGACGAGGCAAGGGCAGCCATGACGTCGGTGCACGAGCAGACCCGCGCCAGCGGCGCACGACCGTCGCACACGTATTCACTCGCCGACTTCGGCCTCACCGAGGCTGACGTGGACGCCGCATTCGACGGCTACCGCGAGCGCTACCTCGCCTGAGCGAGATCACGGGTGCAGGAACCAGAGCTCAACCCCGCCGGTGACGCGATCCGGACCATGGCCGGTGAGGGCGCGGGCCAGGTGTTCGAACTCGCCGGCCCGGTAGCTGGCCAGCACCACCACCACGGCTCGAAAATGCTCGGCCCGCAACTGCGCCCGCGCGTCCTTGACCAGTTCGGCCGGCAGCGGCGCGTTGAGGCCGGCGAGCTTCGCCAGCGCGATGAGCGGCGTGTCCGGTGGTCCATAGGCGGCGCCGCCACGGTCCGGGCGCAATGCGTACCCGCCCGGCTGGTCGAAGCGGAAGTCCGCGAGCTGCTGGAAATACATCCCCGACGCGTCGTTGAACGTCGGCGACGGGAGCAGGTACACGCTCGACTCGTTGGGCAGGTTCGCCGTCAGCTCGCGCCGGCTGTGGAAGAACGGCGCATCGGGCAACCGGCTGGCCGCAACATTCCTCGGCACGATCGTGATCAGCGCCGCGACTATGGCGAGGATGCCGATGAGCGCCGGCACCGCCGCGACCCGGCGGCGCGTTTCGCGACGCAGCGCACCGATGCTCAGCGCATCCAGCCAATGCGCGAGCAACCAGGCGATCGCCAGCCAGCTCGCGAAGGAGAACCGACCAGGCAGCACCGAGCGGAGCACCGGCAGTTCGCCGAACCAATGCCACGGCAGCGGAACGCCCAGCGGATGTGCGTCGCCGAACGTGAAGATCACCATCACGACCAGCACCGCGGCCGCCAGCCGGACACCGCGATCGCGTCGAACCGTCAGGATCAGGCCGATGACGAGCACCGCCAGCATCAACGGGCCGAGGTAGACGCCGTCCTCGGCTCCGCCGAGATAGGTCAGGTGCGGCCACTTCGCGGTGATCGCCTGCCCGCCGAGCGGTTCGAGGTAGTCACCGATCAGCGCGCGCCAGTGGGTCGCGCGCAGGCCTACGTCCTGCGAGACGAACAGCTGGTGCACGAGCAGTGGCGAGGCCAGAACGAGGAACACCAGCACGGCTAGCCCGAACGGCGGGCCGGCGCGACGGAGCGCGGCGAGCGTCGCAACTCGCTGGGTCAGCACGGCCCATCCCAGCGCCACCAGCACCGCTATCGCGGTGATCAGCAGAAGTTCTTCGCTGATGCCCGCCTGCGCCGCGCCGAACACACCTAGCCAGATCGCACTGGCCCGGTCAGTGCGCGGGTGCCGCCAGAGCAAGTCCTCGACCAGCATCAGCAGCAGCGGAATGAGCGCGACGCAGGTGAGGTTGATCTGGCCTTGGATGTGCCCGGTCATGAACGGGTTGAACCCGATCAGCAGTCCGCCGACCGCCGCGGGCAACGGATGAGTGGTGTGCCGGCGCAGCCACAGGAATCCGGTCAGCGACGCGGTCGCGGGGCCGAGGACAAGGAGCACGGCGAACGCGAACGCGGCGCCGAGGGTCAACGTGAGCGGCGCGGCGAGCACGCCGAGCGTCGGCATCAACGTGTTCCAGCTCAGCGATACCCCGTGCGGGTAGTAGATCGCGTCGGTGCCGAACGGGTCGTGGCCGTGCAGGAGCTGCCATGGCACCCATTTCAGGTTCCACATGGCCTGCATCGGGTCGTTGTAGTGACCGCGGCCGCCGGGTGCATAGCGGAACGGGTCGGCCCAGATCCGTGCGTAGATCGCGAATGCGCCTGCGAGCGCGACACCGAACACGCCGGCCGGCCAGCGAATCGACCTCCACCGCCTGGACGCGCCGTGCCAGCCTCGGGTGCGAGCAGAACGCGACCCTTCGGCCGAGGCAACCTCCGGACCGGTGGCGACGCTGGCGTCGTTGACCACGGCAGCGCCGGTGTCCCCGGCAGCGCCGGTGGCGCGGCTGCCCCCGGCGTTCACGAGCGGGATGGGACGACCAGCTTCAGATCGTCCATCTGGCCGGGGTGCATCGTCTGCCTACTTTCGCCTGCTCGAGGAACCGCGGAAACGCAGGGATGGTACCCAGTAACGCGCTCCCGCCCTTATGCCCTAACGGGCCGCCCTCAGGCTCGCCGCCGAGTCCTGAAACCCCGCGATGTGGGGAATGGTTTGGGCCGCATAACAGTCCAAATCATCCCCAGTTGGGTGCGGCACTGGCGTAACAGCGGACACATGGGTAACAATGACACCGCAGCACACACCTCAGGTCCGAGGCCGCCGGGGAAGGCGTCGCCGTCGAGACAACGGAGGTGTGCGATGTCTACAGGGTCTGCAGGAACCACGGGGACCACAGGGTCGACGGGGACCACAGGGTCGACACGGTCGGCTGCACACGGCACGCGCTCCACCACCCGGGGCGTGGTGTTCGTGCACTGCTGCCCGTCAGCGATCGCGCCGCACGTGGAATGGGCGCTCGCCGGCGTGCTCGGCCGTCCCGTCCGCTTGCGCTGGACCGGTCAGCCGATCACTCCGATGCACCTGCGCGCCGAGGCGGCGTGGACCGGCCCGGTCGGGACCGGCGCGCGGCTGGCCGCGTCCTTGCGGGCGTGGCCGATGCTGGTCTTCGAGATCACCGAGGACCAGACGTCGGCCAGTGACGGCGAGCGACTGGCCTACGTGCCGGGCCGAGGCTTCCACCGCAGCGCGATCTCCGCCAACGGGGACGTCGTCGTCGGCGAGGAGCGATTGCACGGGTTGCTACAACGGGCTCGCAGCGCCGAGGACTTCGAGCACGGCATCGCCGAGATGCTCGGCACCGCGTGGGACGCAGAACTCGAGCCCTACCGCCTCGGTGGCGACGGTGCACCGGTCACCCTGATGCACCAGGTTGTGTAAGGCCCCCGCTACAGCGGGATGTTGCCGTGCGCGCCCCGTGCGGGGCGCGCGGCCTCGAGCGCGCCAGCCAGTGCGGCACGCGTGCGCTCCGGCTCGATAACCTCGTCCACGACACCGATCTCCATCGCACGCGCGACGCCGCCGGCGAGGCGTGCGTGCTCCTCGGCGAGTCGTGCATGCAGAGCTTCCCGCTCACCGGGTGAGGCCGCAGCCAATTTCTTCCGGTGCAGGATGCCCACCGCGGCGGATGCACCCATCACCGCCACCTCGGCCTCCGGCCACGCGAACACCCGGGTCGCGCCGAGCGAGCGCGAGTTCATCGCGATGTACGCGCCGCCGTAGGTCTTGCGGGTCACCAACGTCACCCGCGGGACAACGGCCTCGCCGAACGCGTGCAGCAACTTCGCGCCGCGCCGCACGATGCCGTCCCACTCCTGACCCACACCGGGCAGATAGCCGGGCACATCGACCAGCACCACCAGCGGCACGCCGAACGCGTCGCACATGCGCACGAAGCGCGCCGCCTTCTCCGCCGACGGCGAATCGAGGCAGCCGCCGAGGCGCAACGGGTTGTTGGCGATCACGCCGACGGTCCGCCCGGCCAGCCGTCCCAGGCCGGTGACGACGTTCGGCGCCCACTTCGCATGCAACTCCAGCCAGTCGTCGTCATCCACGATCGCGGCGATGACCGGGTGGACGTCGTAGGCGCGTTTCGGATTCTCGGGCAGTAGCGCACGCACGTCGCGGGGCGGCCCGACCTTCGACAGATCGAAGTCGCCCTGCCGCGCAAGCAGCACCGCCGCCTGGCGCGCGACCGACATCGCCTCGTCGTCGTTCGGCGTCACCACGTGCACCACGCCGCTACGCCGACCGTGCGTGTCCGCACCGCCGAGTGACTCCATGTCCACGTTCTCACCGGTGACCGACCGGACCACGTCCGGCCCGGTGACGAAGACCCGACCGCCGGTGGACATCACCACCAGGTCAGTCAGCGCCGGACCGTATGCCGCACCGCCAGCCGCCGGACCGAGCACCACCGAGATCTGCGGCACCCGCCCGGACGCACGGATCATCGCCTGGAAGACGAGGCCGACCGCATGCAGCGCCTCCACACCCTCGGCCAGTCGCGCACCGCCCGAATGCCACAAGCCCAGCACCGGCACCCGCTCGCGCACCGCCGCGTCGATGGTGTCCACGATGTGCCGGCAGCCGGCCGAGCCCATCGCCCCACCCATGATCGTCGCGTCGGTGCAGAACGCCATCACCCGCGCGCCGCTCGATCGTGCCGGCGACGGCCAGCACGCCACTGTCGTCACGCTCGTGCACCGGCCGCAGCGATCCCTCGTCGAGCAGCCGTTCGAGCCTGAGTTCCGGGTCGCGCGGATCACGCTCGACGACCAGCGCGTGTGCCAGTGCAGTCACCGTCGTCTCCTCAAACCTTGCGGAACAGCAGCGCACAGTTGTGCCCGCCGAATCCGAACGAATCGTTCAGCGCGGCCGGCACCGGCATGCGCCGTGCCTCGCGCGGCATGTCCACCCGGACGTCGTCGTCCGGGTCGTCCAGATTGATCGTCGGCGGGACGACGTCGTCGCGCACCGACAGCACGGTCGCGACCGCCTCGATCGCGCCGGCCGCGCCGAGCAGATGCCCGGTCATCGACTTCGTCGCCGTCACGACCGTCGACTCACCGAACAGCTCGGCGATCCAGACCGCCTCGGCGCCGTCGCCGGTCGGGGTCGAGGTGGCGTGCGCGTTCACGTGCACCACATCGGCGAGCGCCGACCGCGGCAGCGTTCGATCGCGAGCTTCGCGGCCCGCCGCTGGCCACTGCCGCTGCGGATCGGGCGCGACGATGTCGTAGGAGTCCGCCGTCAATGCCCGCCCCGGCGAGCACTGCGTACGGGGTCCGGCCCCGCGCCTGTGCCGAGGACGCACGTTCCAGTACCAACACCCCGGCGCCTTCGCCCAGCACGAAGCCGTCCCGGTTCTTGTCGAACGGCCGCGAGGCCCGCTGCGGCTCGTCGTTGCGCGTGGACATCGCGCGCATCTGCGCGAAGCCGGCGATGTTGAGCGGATGGATGCACGCCTCGGTGCCACCGACGACCACGATGTCGGCACGGTCCAGCGCGATCAGGTCCAACCCCGCCGCGATTGCCTCTGCCCCGGACGCGCACGCGCTCACCGTGGTGTGCACGCCGGCGCGCGCGCCGATCTCCAGGCCCGACGTACGCAGCGGAGCCGTTGGGCATATTCATCGGGATCATCAGCGGCGAGACCCGGCCCGGGCCCTTCTCCCGAAGGATGTCGTGCTGGGTGAGCAGGCTGGTCACGCCGCCTATGCCGGTGCCGATCACCACCGCGACCCGGGTGGGGTCGAGGCCGTTCTCGTCCGAGCGCCCGCTGAACCCGGCATCGGCCCAGGCCTGGCGCGCCGCCACGATCGCTGCCTGCTCACTGCGGTCCAGGCGCCTGGCCTGCACCCGCGGCAATTCCCCGCCCGGATCGACCGCCATCGGTGCCGCGATGCGCACGCTGAGGTCGGCGGCCCAGTCCTGGGTCAGCGCGACGACGCCGGACCGGCCGGCGAGCAGCGCCTCCCAGTAGCCGGCGACGTCGCCGGCCAGCGGGGTGGTCGCCCCGAGACCGGTGACGACGACCTCGTCCGGCGAGAAGGCGGGTGCGGGCATGAGCAGGTCCTTCGATAGCTGGGCTTGCCTCGTGAACGTCAGGCTGCCGCGGCGATGTAGCGCACCGCGTCGCCGACAGTCTTGAGCTTCGGCAACTCGTCGTCGGGAATCTTCACGCCGAACTTCTCCTCCGCGGCCATCGCTACCTCGACCATCGAGAGCGAGTCCACGTCCAAGTCGTCGACGAAGCTCTTGTCGTCGGTGATGTCGTCCGGTTGCACGTCGGCGACCTCGTTGAGAATCGTCGCGAGACCGGTGCGGATGTCTTCATCGCTTGCCATGTGTCTTCCTTTCGGTTGCCCGTGCAGTCACGGGATCGGGGGCAGGTACCGGACGGTGGTCGCGCCCGGATCGGATCAGGGGGTGAGCACGACCTGCGCGGCATAGGCCAGCCCAGAGCCGAAGCCCAGCAGCAACGCGGGCCCCGCCGGCAGCTCGCCGTGTTCGGCCATCCGGGACAGCGCGATCGGGATCGTCGCCGCGGACGTGTTACCGGAGGTCACGATGTCGCGGGCCACGATCGCATCGGGCACGCCGAGCTTCTTGGCGATCGCGTCGATGATGCGCAGATTCGCCTGATGCGGCACGAACGCGACCAACTCGCTGGGATCGACGCCGGCACGCCGGCACGCCTCGAACGCGACCGGCACCATCTGCGACGTGGCCCAGCGGTAGACCGCCTGGCCCTCCTGCCGGAAGGTGCGGGTGTGCTCGTCGATGGCCACGGCGTCGAACTGAGAACCGTCGCTGCCCCACACGATGGGGCCGATGCCGTTCTCCTCGGCGGCGCCGACGACCACCGCACCGGCACCGTCGCCGAGGATGATGCAGGTGCTGCGGTCGGTCATGTCCATCCAGCCGGAGAATCGCTCCGCCGCGACCACGAGCGCGGCGCGGGCACGGCCCAGCCGCACCGCCGCCGACGACGGCCTCCAGGGCGTACACGAATCCGGAACAGCCGTTGTTGACGTCGAAAGCGCCCGGTGCGGTGATGCCGAGCCTCGTCGCCAGCTGCGGAGCGGCCGCGGGCACGGGAGTCGGCATCGTGCAGGAAGCGACCACGACGAGGTCGATTTCAGCGGTGCTGATGCCGCTGGCGGCCAATGCCTTGCTGGCCGCCGCCTCGGCCATGTCCACCACGGTCTCGTCCGGGTCGGCGTAGCGCCGCTCGGCGATGCCGACGCGGGTCCGGATCCATGCGTCGTCGGTGTCCAGGCCGCTGGCGACCAGGTCGTCGTTGGTGACCACGTTCGCCGGACGGTAGTGCCCGAGGGAAAGGATGCGCGCGCCGGTCAACTGGGTCGCTCCGCCGAGATTCACCACGACCCGCCTTCCACGTCGGCGCCATTTGCGATGCGGACCACCGGTAGGCCCGCCGCCACGATGTCCTCGTCCGAACGCAGCCACTCGACCAGCACGCCGGCGTTCGGCGCGACGATCGCGTACTCGTCGCGGTTGGTACGCACCGTGCCGAGCCGGGTGCCGCGCGCCAGCGCCGTCCCCTCGTTCAGCCCGTCGGCGCGGGTGAAGACGCCTTTGACCGGAGTGACCACCACGCGGAAATCCAGGACGTGCTCGCCCTGGCCGTGCGAGGCCCGGCTGGCGATCAACTCGCGCGCGGCGGCCAGGTCGGCGGGGGACTTGATCGCGACCAGGTCCACCCCGGGCAGCTCGCGTTTGGCGATGCCGGTGAGCGTGCCGCCCGGCGCCAGCTCGACCGCGGCGGTAACGCCGAGATCCGCGCAGGCCTCCATGCACTGGTCCCACCGCACCGGCAGCGTCACCTGGCGGACCAGGCGTGCAATCAGATCATCGGCCCGCTCCACCGCACGGCCGTCGGCGTTGGAGAGCAGGATCGGCCGCGGGTCGCGCACGGTGAGCGAGCGGGCATAGGAAGCGAGGGCGTCCTCGGCAGGGGCCATGTAGTGGGTATGGAAGGCGCCGGCGACGGGCAGCGGACGCACCCGGGCGCCGGCCGGCGGCTCGGCCGCGAACTTGTCCAAGGCGTCGCGGGCGCCGGCGGCCACGATCTGGCCGGCCGCGTTGCGATTGGCGGCGGTCAGGCCGGCTGCCGCGATCGCGTCGAGCACCACGCTCTGCTCGCCGCCGAGCACGGCCGACATCCCGGTCGGGGCGAGCGCGCACGCGGCCGCCATCGCCGCGCCGCGACGGGCGGCAAAACTCACCGCTGCCTCGTCGGTGAGGGCACCGGAGATTGCCGCGGCGGTCAGTTCGCCGACGCTGTGCCCGGCCACGACCCGCTCGGCGGTCGGCTCCAATTGCAGCTGGCCGGCCACGATCACGCCGAGGGCGACGAGCAGCGGCTGGGTGACCGCGGTGTCCTTGATCTCGTCGGCCGACGCGGTGGTGCCGAGCCGAGCCAGGTCCATTCCGGCAGCTTCGGAGAACCGGTCAACCTGAGCGGCCACATCCGGCAGCTCCAGCCAGCCGGCGAGCATTCCGGGCGTCTGCGATCCCTGTCCCGGGGCGAGGAGCGCGATCACCTGTCCACCATCCCTCGCCGCCGGGTCGCGCGGCGAGCGCGACCCACACAGCGTTCACGGACGGGATTTAGAGGAATCCTCCAATTGTTGCGGGCAGATGTCCGATTCTGGGTGAGACTCGTTGTCGGATTAACTCAATTGTCAACCTGGCTGGTCAAACCGACCGAGCACCATCGCCACCCGCAAGGTGAATGCGCCCCGCGGATCGGTGGGGCTTTCGCCGCAGATCTCGGCCACCCGCCGCAGGCGGTACCGAACCGTGTTGGTGTGCACGAACAGCGCCCGCGCGGTCGATTCGAGCGCGCCGCCGGTGTCCAGGAACGTCGCCAACGTGTCGCACAGGACATCGCCGGCGCTCATCAGCGGCCGGTACACCGCCCGGACCAGCTCGTCCCGGGCCGGGGCGTCGCCGAGCAGCGCGCGCTCGGGCAGGAGCGCGTCGGCGGCGACCGGACGCGGCGCGGCCGGCCATCCCGGCGCGGCGCGCAAACCGCTCAGCGCGGCCCGGGTGATCGCGCCGGCCTCGCCTGCCTCCTTGGCCACCGGGCCGACCACCACCGGCCCGTCGCCGAATGCCGGCAGCAGCGCGGTGGCAATGCTCATCGGGTCCGCGGCTCCGCCAAAGACGATCACGAGCCGGGAGCCGTGCACCCCGGCGATCGCGTCAATCCCGAGCCGTCGCACCCACCGGTGCACGTTGCCCAGACGTTCTGCCGACGGGCCCTCCGGCGCGGTACCCACCACCGCGCCGATCGGCCCGGACGCCTGCCAGCCGAGCGCGGCGAGCTGGCTGGGCAACGGGTCGCCGATGTCGGACCCGCTCACCAGGCTGTCGATGATGAGCGCCTCCAACCGCTCGTCCCAGGAACCACGGGTTTCCGCGGCCTGCGCATACACCCGGGCGGCCGCGAACGCGATCTCCCGGCTGAATCGCAGCAACTCCTCGCGAACCATGTCCACGTCATCGGCCGAGGCGAGTGCCGGCAGGTTCTCCTCGGCGACGGCGATCGTCTGGCGCACCAGCTCGACGGTCTGTTGCAGCGTCACCGATCGCGCCATCGCCGCGGGTGCCGCGGCGAATACCTCGCCGGTCAGGCGTAGCACGTCGTCGGGGGAGCGGAGCCAGTCGACGTAGGACTGCAGGCCGGCCTGCGCGACCAACATGACCCACGACCGCTGATCAGCTGGGAGCTCGCGGAACCAAGGCAGTTCCTCGTCCATCCGCGCGACGCTCTGATTGGCAAGCCGGCCGGCCGCCTGCTCGATGCGGCGGATGGTCTGCTCGGCCAGCCGAGGCCTCACCGCGCACCGCTCGGGCAGCTCACGCTCACCCCACGAGCGTCCCACAGGCAAGCATGCCGGGCGGGCGGATTGCGCACGCTAGCTTTGGAGCGTGCCCGCACGCGATCCGGTCGCCGACCTGCACCGCATCGCATTCCTGCTGGAACGCGCGCGCGAACCGACGTACCGGGTACGTGCGTTCCGCAATGCAGCTCGCACCATCGAGGCGCTGCCCGCCGGCGAGGTCGCCGAACGATCCGCCGCCGGCACCCTGACGAAACTGGCCGGCGTCGGCGATGTCACTGCCCGGTGCATCAGTGAGTCCCTCGCCGGCGAGGTGCCGGACTACCTGCGCCGGCTCGAGGACACCGAACAGGCACCGCTGGACGAATCGACGGCGGCGCTGCGGGCCGCGCTACGCGGTGACTGCCACGCCCACTCGGACTGGTCCGACGGCGGTTCGCCCATCCACGAGATGGCCGAGGCGGCGCGCGAACTCGGCCACGACTACGTGGTGCTCACCGACCACTCGCCGCGGCTCACGGTGGCGCGTGGCCTGACCGCGCAGCGACTGGAGCAGCAGCTGGACGTGGTGGCCGAGCTCAACGAGCGGTTGGCCCCGTTCCGCATCCTGACCGGTATCGAGGTGGACATCCTCGAGGACGGGTCGCTGGATCAGAAACCGTCGCTGCTGGCGCGGCTGGACCTGGTGGTGGCGAGCGTGCACAGCAAGCTGCGGATGCCGGCCGCCGAGATGACGCCGCGCATGGTGGCCGCGATCTCCAATCCGCACACCGATGTGCTCGGGCACTGCACCGGCCGGCTGATCACCGGCGGGCGCGGCACCCGGCCGCCGTCGGAGTTCGACGCGGAACTCGTCTTCGCCGCCTGCGCCCGGTTCGGCGTCGCGGTGGAGATCAACTCTCGGCCGGAGCGGCTGGACCCGCCCACCCGGCTGCTGCGCCTGGCCGTCGAGGCCGGCTGCCTGTTCGCCATCGACACCGACGCGCATGCCCCCGGCCAGCTGGATTGGCAACCGAACGGGTGTGCACGCGCCGTGCGGTGTGGCGTCGATGTCGCCACGGTGGTGAACACCTGGTCGATGGCCGACCTGCTGGCGTGGACCGCGGACCACGATGCCCGCCCATGATGGGAGCCCGGCCATGATGCGAGCCCGACCATGATGCGAGCCCGGCCGTGATCGAGGTTCGGCGTGGCGCGCAGCGCGCCATGAGCGAACAACCGGGTATTCGCTCCTGGCATTGCTTCTCCGCCGGTGCGGACTACGACCCCGACAACCTCGCCTTCGGTCCGGTGATCGGGGTGGACGAACATCTGGTGGCTCCGGGTGCCGGCTTCGCCGAGCACGCGCACCGCGGCGTGCAGATCATGACCTGGGTGCTCGACGGGCAGCTTGGTCACCGCGACGACGAGGGCGAGGTGGTGCTGCGGCACGGTGAGGTGCTGGTTCAGCTCACCGGCGCTGGCGTCCGGCACGTCGAGTGGAACGCCTCGCGCACCGATCCGGTCCGGTTCGTGCAGACCACGCTGCTCGGCGCGGATGCCGCGCCGCGATGGTTCCTCGGTGCGGCTCCCGTTCGAGCTACGGTCGCCGCGTTCGAGGTGGTGACGTCGCTGGCATGGCTCGACGGTGCACTCGTGCACGCATTCGTGGCGAGCGGTTCGTTCGACGTGAACGGGCAACGCCTCAGCGCCGGTGACTCGGTGCGGGCTCGTGCCGAGTCACTGGTCATCGACGGTGCCGGCGAGCTGCTTGTCGTTCGCGGGTAGCCGACGTGCGACCCGTCATTGCGGCTCGAACAGGATCGGAACCGATACCGACGTCAGTCCGGACATGGTCACACCGGGCGCGATAGTGACGGTGCTCGCCAGCGTCAGGTTGCCGGTCGAGTACGACGCCGGCACCTCGAACACGTCGTACGGCAGCGACCCGGTGCCCACGTTTCGGCCACGGATCGGACGCCCGCCGGTGGGGGTCAGCAGCATGTCCGAGGTGGACAGCGGCGGGCACTCGGCCGCGCCGGCGATCCGGTAGCACAGCGCGACCTGGACGTAGGCGTGATCGGGCGGCGGATGCTGGCCCTGCGGTCCGAAGTATTCGAGGTAGGCCGGGTCCTTCTCGATCGTTACCGCGACGCGTCGGCGCTGGCCATGGTCGTCGATCACCGCGCTCGAGTCGAACGCGTTGATGATCGAATCGACGCGGTCCGTTCGTTGCAGCACCTCGATGTTGCCGGGCGACGGCTCGCCGGTCAGCAGCGAGACGCTCTGGGTGATGCCCTCGTCGCCGAAGACCAGGTTGACGCCACGCGTCACCGCCGGAACCGCGACGATGAACCACTGTCCGTATGGCGCGAAGGGCAGCACGGCGTGCGGCAGTGCGCGCACCGCCGCGCCGTCGATGCGCACGCCCACCGCGATATCGGGAGCGTCGACGCGGCTGGCCTGTTCGCCGTCGGACATCACGATCTCGAATGCGATCAGGCGCTGGCCGGCGGGCGCGGAACGTTCCGTGCTGTTGTGGCCGAAGTGATCGATCGGCCCGACCGCCTCCAGCGTGAGGGTGAGGCCGAGGCCGCCCATGATCGCCCGCGGCGAGGCGATCTGAACTCCGGGCACGTCGCTGCCATCGACGGCAACGAACAGGTCGCGCGCTGCCGGCGGTGGCACTGGCGGCGTGAGTCCGTCGGCGCCGGACGGTGGTTGCGCGTGATCGGTGCGCTCGAGCACGGCCTCGGCGGGCAGCGCCGCCGGCACCGGGTCAACCGGCGTCGGTGCCGGGGTCAGGGTCACCCGATCGCCGTGCCTGGCCGCGGCGAGCGGGAATTGCAGATACGCGGCGCTCGCCGAGCCGTCGTAGAACAGCGCCGGGCCGCAGTACAGCGTGTTCGCCACGTCGCTGCGCGCAGGGGTGCCGGTTCGGTCGAAATAGCACCGTGATTGCGGGCTGACCGAACCGCTGCGGCCCAGCGCGTAACCGCGCAGCTGGCGGTCGGCGGTCGCGAGGACGGATGCGGGTGCCTCGACCCGGACGCCGGCCAGCGTTGGGTGCAGCGCCGGCGTCCGGTCGGCGTACCAGATCGCGATGGTGCCGGCCACGAGGCCGACGACCACGATCACGACCTGGGTGCGCCGCCCGGCTCGGTGCCAGCCTCGCCGCCAATGGGCGAGCCACGGTGAGCGCTCGGGCGCTGCTGGCAGGTGCTGCCGCCGCCACGGCCGCAGCGCCTCCGCCGACGTCGGGCCGTGGTCTAGTCGCTCGCCGGTCGCGGTGTCGGGTGCCGCAGCGTCACCGACAGTCGGTGCCGGGTCGAGGAGCCATTCGATCGCCGAATGGCCCCCCGCCGTCCTGGTGCCGCCCATCGTCGCGTCCGTCCTCGGTTCGTCCGGTCTACGGCCTTCTCAGGCGTCCCCGCCGATGGTGCCGTGCCCGGCCGCGTTCACGTCGTGCAGCCGGTAACGCTCGATCGCATCGCGTGGTGCATCCCGTTTCACCTCGCCGCGGCGCGCAAGTTGCTCGAGCACCGCCACCACGATCGATTCCGCGTCGACGTGGAAGAAGCGGCGGGCGGCACCGCGGGTGTCCGCGAAACCGAACCCATCGGTGCCGAGCGAGGTGTAGTCGCCAGGAACCCAGCGGGCGATCTGGTCCGGCACCGCCCGCATATAGTCCGACACGGCGACGAACGGTCCCTCGTAGCCACTCAGCGCGCTGGTCACGAACGGCACCCGAGGCTCGGCGTCGGGCTCGAGCAGAGCCTGGCGTTCGCACTCGATCGCGTCGCGGCGCAACTCGTTCCACGACGTCACCGACCACACGTCCGCGTCGACATTCCAGTCCTCACCGAGCATGCGCTGCGCGTCGAGCGCCCACGGCACGCCCACACCGGAGGCGAGCAGATTCGCCCGTGGCCGCCCGGCGACGCCGAGCGAGGGGGAGTAGCGGTAGATGCCGCGCAGCAGAGCGTCCACATCAAGCCCGTCCGGCTCCGCCGGCTGCGGGAACGGCTCGTTGTAGACGGTGAGGTAGTAGAACACATCGCGGTCCGAACGCGGCGCACCATAGGCGCCGACGCCGTACATCCGCTCCAGCCCGGCACGCACGATGTGCGCTATCTCGAACGCGAAGGCGGGGTCGTACGCGACGCAGGCCGGGTTCGTCGCGGCGAGCAACGGCGAATGCCCGTCAGCGTGCTGCAGCCCTTCGCCGGTGAGCGTGGTGCGCCCGGCCGTTGCGCCCAGTACGAAACCGCGGCCGAGCTGGTCGGCCAGCGCCCAGAACTGGTCGCCGGTGCGCTGGAAGCCGAACATCGAGTAGAAGATGTAGAACGGGATCATCGGCACGCCGTGCGTCGCATACGCCGTACCGGCCGCGGTGAGCGATGCCATCGAGCCGGCTTCGCTGATTCCTTCGTGCAGGATCTGTCCGGTGGTGGACTCCTTGTAGGACAGCAGCAGGTCGCGGTCCACCGCTTCGTACTCCTGCCCGTGCGGCGAATAGATCTTTGCGGTCGGGAAGATCGCGTCCAGGCCGAAGGTTCGGGCCTCGTCCGGGATGATCGGCACGAACCTGGCGCCGATTTCCTTGTCCTTGATCAGGTCCTTGAACAGGCGCACCACCGCCATCGTGGTGGCGATCGACTGGCGACCCGAGCCGGCACGCAGTTCCGCATACGCGGACTCGCCGGGCAGTGTCAGTGGCTTGGCTCGGACCACCCGCTTCGGCAGTGCGCCGCCGAGCGCGGCCCGACGCTCGCGCATGTACTGGATCTCGTCCGAGCGCTCGCCCGGGTGGTAGTACGGCGGCAGATCGGCTTCCAGGGCCTCGTCCGTGATGGGCAGGTACAGCCGGTCGCGGAAGGCCTTCAGGTCTGCGGTGGTGAGCTTCTTCATCTGGTGTGTGGCGTTGCGGCCCTCGAACGACTCGAGGGTCCATCCCTTGATCGTCTTGGCCAGGATCACCGTCGGCTGGCCCACGTGCTCGCGCGCGGCGGAGAACGCGGCGTACACCTTGCGGTAGTCGTGCCCACCGCGGGACAGCTTGCGCAGGTCGTCGTCGGACATCTCCTCGACCATGCGGCGCAGGCGCGGGTCGCCACCGAAGAAATGCTCGCGGATGTAGGCGCCGCTCTCCACGGTGTACGTCTGGAACTGGCCGTCGGGGGTGGTGTTCATCTGGTTCACCAGCACGCCGTCGGCGTCCCGGGCGAGCAGGCGGTCCCAGTCCCGGCCCCAGATCACCTTGATCACATTCCAGCCGGCGCCGCGGAAATAGGCCTCCAGCTCTTGGATGATCTTGCCGTTGCCGCGGACCGGACCGTCCAGGCGCTGCAGGTTGCAGTTGATGACGAAGGTGAGGTTGTCCAGCTCCTCGCGCGCGGCGACGCCGATCGCGCCGAGCGACTCCACCTCGTCCATCTCACCGTCGCCGAGGAACGCCCACACGTGCGAGTTCGACGTGTCGGCGATGCCGCGCGCATGCAGATACCGATTGAAGCGGGCCTGGTAGATCGCGCTGATCGGCCCGATCCCCATCGAGACGGTGGGGAACTCCCAGAACTCCGGCATCAGCCGTGGATGTGGATAGGACGAGAGTCCGTACGGCGCGTGCGAGCGTTCCTGCCGGAACCCGTCCAGGTGCTGCTCGGTGAGCCGGCCTTCGAGGTAGGCGCGCGCATAGATGCCCGGGGCCGCGTGCCCCTGGAAGTAGACCTGGTCACCGGTGCCGCTGGCCAGGTCCTTGCCCCGGAAGAAATGGTTGTAACCCACCTCGTAGAGCGAGGCCGCGCTGGCATAGGTGGCGATGTGGCCGCCGACGCCCACCGTCTTGTTCGCGCGCGAGACCATCACCGCGGCGTTCCAGCGGATGTAGGCGCGGATCCGGCGCTCGATGTCCTCGTCGCCGGGGAACCAGGGCTCGCGCTCCGGCGGGATGGTGTTGATGTAGTCGGTGCTGCGCAGGGCCGGCACGCCGACCTGGCGCTCGCGGGCTCGCTCGAGCAGCTTCAGCATGAGGAAACGGGCCCGCTGGCGGCCCTCGGAGTCGACTGCGTCGTCGAACGACTCGATCCACTCGCGGGTCTCGTCCGGGTCGATGTCCGGCACCTGGCTGGGTAGACCGTCGGTGATGATGCTGTACCTGTCCCGTGTCACCAGACCAGTGAACACCCTGGAAAGCCGATAGGGTCCTGGCAGGAACTACCGCCTGGTAGGTATGAATGGTGCGAGTACGGCCGGCCCCGGCGACCGGCCCCGAGAGTCAGGAGAATGACGCCGTGAGCACGAGCTCGACCGCCAGCGGCGGGCCCGGCGTGGCCGAGCGGATGGGGCTTGCTGCCGGGATGATCGTCATGGAGATGGGGTTCGACGACGACGTCGACGAACAACTGCGTGAGGTGATCGAGGACCGCACCGGCGAGGCTCTGGTGCCGGAGGACTCCGACGAGGTCGTGGACGTCGTGCTCGTCTGGTACCGCGACGGCGACGGCGACCTGACCGACCTGCTGGTGGACGCCATCGCTCCGCTCGCCGATAACGGGGTGATCTGGTTGCTGACGCCGAAGCGAGGCCGCTCCGGTTACGTGGAGCCCTCGGACATCGCCGAGGCCGCGTCGGTCGCCGGGCTGTCGCAGACGTCGATCACCCAGGTGAGTTCGGAATGGGCCGGCGCCCGGCTGGTCGGGCGTAAGTCGGGCGCACGCCGATGATCGAGGTCGGGCAGGTCGCACCGGACTTCACGTTGCGGGACCAGAACAACGAGGACGTGACGTTGTCCCAGTTCCGCGGGACGCGCGCGGTGTTGATCATCTTCTATCCGCTGGCGTTCACCGGAATCTGCACCGGCGAGCTGTGCGCGGTGCGCGACGACCTTTCCACGTTCCAGAACGACGACGTGCAGGTGTTGTGTGTCAGCGTCGACTCGGTGTACTCGCACAAGATCTTCGCCGAACGCGAGGGTTACGAGTTCCCGCTGCTGGCCGACTTCTGGCCGCATGGGGCGGTCGCGCAGGCCTACGGCGTTTTCAACGATCAGGTCGGATTCGCCAACCGCGGCACGTTCCTCATCGACTCCCACGGCATCGTCACCTTTGCCGAGATGCGCCAACCCGGAGACGGACGCGAGCCGCAGGACTGGCGCGAGGCGATCAAGGCCCTGTGACGTGCCTGGCTCGGCCCTCGGGCGAGCCGGGCTGCGACCCACCCGCCGCGTACATCGGCGCAACCTCCGCCCAGGTCACCGTTCGCGTTCGTTGGGCTGAGGGTTGATCGTCGTCGGCCCGTCGGGGATCTGCGGACGCGGCGCCGGCTGGCCGTCGGCACCGTCGGCAGCGTCGCTGTCCGCGGGCACGGAAATCTCGGGCAGGTTGCCGTCGCGCAGCGCGAGTTCCCAGAGGTAGTCGTTGTAGGCGCCGTGCAGCTCGTCGCCCTCGCTGCGGTGCACCGCAGTCGTGCTGTCCGCGTTCCGGGTGCGGTAGGCCGGCCGCGCGCCAGCCCCGCCTGTCGGGGCGACGCGTGGCGGTCCTGGCCGGTCCGCCTCGACCGGCCCGTCGTAGCGGTCGCCGAGTGACCGGCCGTACCGGTCGGCCAAGCGGCGCGCCTGGCGCAACCGGTCCGGATCAACGGTGCGGTAGGGCAGCAGCTCGCCGGCTGCACGCACGGCCAGTGCGGTGTCATCGGCACCGTCCGCGGAGGCGGGCGTACCGGCGGTCAGTTGCCGGCGGACGACGTCCGCGGCGACCGGCAGTTCATCGTCGATCTCGACCATGCCCGGGTCGATGCCCAGGTAGTAACGCTGCGCTTCATGGATCTCGTGCCTGCGGTATGCGAACGGTGCGACCAGGGCGAGGAGGGCGAAGATGTACCACTGGACGACGTAGGCAAGGTGCTGCCCCTCAAACGCGCCACCGACAGGGTTGGACAGGTCTGGTCCGGGCAGAGCGAGGAGCCCGGCGGTGCCGAGGCGGCCGGCGTCCAGAATCAGGTAGGCCTGGTAGACGGGCAGGCCGAGCCGCCCCGCCTGCTGGGTGGGATTGATCGAGCTGAGTTGGCGGCCGGGGAGCTGCGTCGCACCGTCGTCGGACGTCGAGACGGTCTGCAGCCGCCCCACGATCTGGATGCGTCCGGCCGGTGGCGACGGCACATTGCCCGGCGATGCACCGCTGTTGCCGGAGGCGAATCCGCGCGCGACGAGCAGCACGCCGGTGTCGGTGCGAAATGCCGAGATCACGTCATAGCCGTCCAGGCCGTTCATGGAGTCGCCGCGCAGGAATTGCGGCGGCGCGCTCAGGTAGCTGCCGGTGACGGTGACGGTGCGGAACAGGACGGTATTTCGCGCCGGTGACGGTCCGGTACTGGTCAGCGGGACGAGTGCGGTGGTCAGCGGCGCCGCCGGGGCATGCGCATTGGTGCGTAACGCACGGTTGCCGTGGACGGACTGTTGGTAGCGGAAGATCTGCCAGGTGCCCGCACCGATGCAGCCGAGGGCGAGCATCAGCATCCCCACGGCGAGTGCCGCGTACCGCGGCTGGCGCAACTGGCCCAACTCCCGGAACACCACATCACGGTACGGCCCGGGGGCGCGTGCGCTGGCCGGTACCCTGAGCCGGGCCGTGCCGGTGATCGCGCTGTATTGCTGGGCATGGCGTGGTGCGGGCGCTTAGCTCAGCGGGAGAGCACTCGGCTTACACCCGAGCGGTCACTGGTTCGATCCCAGTAGCGCCCACCAGATCGGGCGTAGTAGCCCCGGCCTGACGATTGCATTGAGTTTTGCGAACGGACGGCGTGACCTGCATTCGCTTTCCCGTGCTCGGTCGCGCGTTTCAGCAACAGCGGGTTCCCGTGGCCTCAAGCTCAGCGCCCACCTCGGTGCCGCAGCAGGTCGATCCCTCGGCGGCCTCGGCGGAGAATGTCTCGCTGTCGGCGAGAACCGTGTAGACCTCCCAGCGCTCGCCATTCGGCGTGCCCTGGACCCAGAACTTGTCCTGCTTGGCGTAGCAGCAGGTCGTGCCGCGCTCGTCGATCGACGCCAGGCCCGATTCGGACAGGCGGGTCTGTTCTGCGTCGACCACGTCGATGCCTTCGACCTCGACGCCGAGATGATTGATCGAGCCGCCCTCTCCAGGGTTCTCCATGAGGATGAGTTTCAACGGAGGCTCTGCCACAGCAAAGTTGGCGTAGCCCGGCCGAATTTTGGCTGGCTGTGTGTTGAATAGCTTGCTGTAGAACGCGATCGACTCCTCGAGATCGTTCACGTTGAGGGCGAGTTGGACACGGCCCATGATTCCTCCTTCAAGACAGGACATTGACAGACATCTATATCTTTCGTGGACGAGGTTGCCACATCAAATAGACAAGTGTCAATATTGATTCATGTCGAAGTCTCTGACGCTCACTGCGGTCGAAGCTGTCGCCTGCTGCCCGCCGTTGGCTCGCGAGCCCATGAGCCTCGCTGACGCTGAGCGAATAGCTCCGATTCTCAAGGCATTGGCTGATCCGGTGCGACTGCGTCTGACTTCGTTGATCGCGTCGTGCGAGGGCGGCGAGGCTTGTGTCTGCGACTTGAACGAGGAGTTCGACCTGTCGCAACCGACGATCAGCCACCACCTGAAGGTGCTCTACGACGCCGGCTTGATTACTCGCGAAAAACGTGGCGTCTGGGTGTACTACGGCATCAGTGCCGATGCGCTCGATGGGTTGGCGACGCTGATGCGGACAACTGCCTAAGCCGACGGGCCGTTACGAGTCGTTCGACATCTCGATGAAGTCGTATCTCTGCCAGACGACCACCTGCTGCTTGGCGATCACGGCGCTCGGTGGAGCTATCGGATTTCTTTGCCCGTACTGGTAGGTGCAGCCCTCTCGCCGCCGCACGCCCTTCTTGTGGCGCACCATAATGTCGCCGGTGACGCCCCACACCGTGTAGGCGGATACCCGTACAAGTTCCCAGTCGTTCGCCTTGAGGTGCGGACATACTGCGAGCGCGATTTTGATGCACTTCGCGCAGGTGGGTGGTGAGGTAGTGATCAGCTCCCCATTGGAAACATTGAGCAGTGCCTTTGGCACGAGCCAGTCGAAGTAGCCGGCGGACACGTCGATCTTGCCGCCGCAGACCTGGCAAATCTTGCCGAGCATCGACGCTCGCTGGCGGTAGCAGGACACCTCGGAGAACAAGGGTTTCCCGCCGCGAGTCTCACCTTCGGCTTGCCACAGCATCCCGAACTTGTCTCGCTTACCCAGGCCACCGGCGTACCAGATGTATGGCTGGCCATTGCGGAGTTCGACCTGCACGGGTTCGCGAAAGACCTCGCCGCTCCAGCGGGTTACCCATGGAACGAGCTGACCTTCCCACCGGAGCAGCTGTCCTGCCGGTTCATCGGATGGCATCGAGCACATGGCAGCGATCAGTGGCGAGGTGCTGCCTGCTGGGTCCCAAGCTGGTGTTCGCGTACCCATGCTTGGGTGGCCATCTGCACGGCGTCCCACGGTGAGCCGAGCGGTGGCGTATATGACAGGTCGAGTTGGCTCATTTCATCGACGGTCAGTCCTTGGAACAACGCGGCGGCGTAGGTGTCAACCCGCTTGGCTGTCTCCGTGCCGCGCGCGCCAACCAACTGCGCGCCGAGGAGCTTGCCGGTAGTGGCATCACCCGTGATTCTGATCGAGATCGGCTGCGCACCCGGGTAGTAGGCCTTGTGGTCGTCCGGTGTCGACTGGGTGGTGGCGGGCGTGAATCCGGCGGCGATGGCTTCGTGCTCGCGAAGTCCAGTGCGTGCGGCGACCAGGTCGAATACCTTGACGACCTGGGTGCCCAGGCTGCCCGCGAACCGTGCCGACCCGCCGATGGCGTTCTCGCCGGCGACTCGGCCCTGCTTGTGGGCGGTGGTGCCGAGTGGCAGATAAGTCATGCCGAGGAGACGGTGGTGCGTGGCGACGCAGTCGCCAGCCGCCCAAACGTGAGGCAGGCCGGTGGCCATCATTTCGTCAACTTCGACAGCGTCGCGGATCCCGGTCTTGGCGCCTGCCCGTACGAGAAGGTCGGTGTCCGGGCGCACCCCGACGACAACCAACACCACGTCAACCTCCCAACCCAGAGGCTTGGCATCGGGTCCGACCCCATCGACGCGAAGCCGGTTGGAACCGTCCACCTTGCTCAACCGGGTCGCGGTCGTTCCGGTGTGCACGTCGACGCCATGACGCACAAGCTCGGCATGAATGAGTGCCCCGAGTTCGGGATCGACTGTCGGCAGCACCTCCGGCAGCATCTCGAGCTGCGTGACATGGATGCCCCGCCCGGAGAGCCCTTCGGCCATCTCAAGTCCCACGTAGCCGGCACCAACGATGAGCGCGTGGCTGGGAATTGGTAGACGGTCGAGCGTCTTGGTCAGTGCGAAAGTGTCACCCATCGAGTGCAGAAGATGGACGCCGTCGTCGACCCCCAAGGCGTCGAGGCCATCGGTGGATGGACGGACGGGAACGGCCCCGGTTCCGACGACCAACTCGTCGTAGTCAATGGCCGAGATCTCGCCGCGCTCATCACGCACCGTCAAGCGTTGGCCAGCGACATCGATGTCGGTCGCGACAGTGTTCAGTCGCAGTGTCATCCCGGTCGCTTCCAGATCGGCGTGAGTGCGGTGGGCCAGGTTGCGCCAGTGCGTGACCTCGCCGGAGATGTAATACGGGATCCCGCAGATCGAGAAGTTGGGGTATGCGTCGGCAACCACGACCGTCACGTCGGATCTGGGGTCGAGTTCGCGAGCGCGCAATGCGGCCGAAATGCCCGCGTCGCTGCCGCCGATGGCTACGAGGCGCATGGGGATCTTTGTCTGGTTAGTCGGCTTGATGAGGGACGACGACGTCATCGGCAGCTGATGCAGCGTCTGGATACAGCGCAAGGATCAGCAGAACTCCGACCACGGCACCTATCAGCTGCATGGCGATGAAACCGCCGACGGACGAGGGGGCAATCCCTGCGAAGGTGTCGCTAAAGATGCGGCCGATGGTCACCGCCGGATTGGCGAACGAGGCCGAACTCGTGAACCAGTACGCCGCGCCGATATACGCCCCGACCGCAGGTGCTGCCACGGCAGTGCGATTGGTGCGCGCGAGAGCGAAAATCAGGGCGATCAGGCCCGCCGTAGCCACGATCTCGCCAATGAGGTGTCCACCGGTCGCCCGATGCTTGGTCGAAATGTGCTGACCGACGCTGAACATGACGTTCGCCAGCAGCGAGCCGCAGATCGCGCCGCCGACCTGGGCGACGATGTACGTACCGAGCTCGCGCGCGGTAAGTCCGTTTCTTCTCCGTCGACCCAGCGCCCAGTCGGCGAGGGACACGACTGGATTGAAGTGTGCTCCGGAGACGGGGCCGAACATGAGGATCAGCACGGCGAGGCCAAAGGCTGTGGCAGTGCTGTTCTCGAGCAGCTCGATGCCCACGTCGTTCGGCGAGAGTTGCTGCGCTGCGATACCTGAACCAACCACGACGGCGACGAGCAAGCCTGTGCCTACGAATTCGGCGAGCAGACGGCGGGCGCGCTGCTTGGCCAGGCTCGTCGATTGATTCACGCGGACATCTTGACCGAACCAAATACCTCAGTCAAGATTGAACCAATGAACGTTGAGCTAATCACATCGACCGAGCGTCGCGCTGCTCTGCACGCCGCACTTGGTGATGTTGGTCGGCTGCGGATCGTGGATGCCTTGTTACTCGGCGACGCCTCCCCGTCCGAGCTTGCGACCACGTTGCCGATGCCGACCAACTTGCTCGCGCATCACCTGAAGGTGCTCGAATCACAGGGACTAATCACACGCCAGCGCTCCGAGGGTGATCGGCGACGAAGCTACGTGCAGTTGTCCCGCGACCTACTCGCGAGCTTGGGACTTAATCCGCCGAAGATCGCGGCCCGGGTGGTGTTCGTATGTACAGCCAACACCGCTCGTTCCCACCTCGCCGTCGCGTTGTGGCGCCGCGCCAGCGATGTACCCGCAACCTCCGCTGGGACACACCCGGCCGACCGTATCGACGCACGGACGTTCGCCGCCGCTAACCGGTACGAGTTGTCGCTTCGACGGGTAGCGCCCCAGGGGCTAGACGACGTGTACAACGACGACGACCTCATCGTCACCGTCTGTGACATGGCGCGCGAGGAGCTCGGCCCGCGCGCCGACCTCCATTGGTCGATCCCCGACCCCGTCCGGGTCGGCACGGATGCCGCCTTCGACGACGCCGTCGAGTTGCTCGGACCACGTGTCGAAGACCTCGCATCATCGCTCATCGGTGGCTGACAAAGGATTGAGTCAAATGACTGAGACCTACAAACCGCCCGAGATCCGGCTCGACCAACAACTGGCACTAAGGACAGCCGCCACCTGGTTAGTGGACGAGTTCGGCAGCGTGTTCGGCGTTGAGACGATCGAACGCTTCCTCTTCTCCTCCTACGATCAGTTCGCCAAGGACGCCAAGGTCATTACCTTCTTGCCGCTCATCGCGCAACGGTTCGCCCGGCAACGCCTACAGGCGCTAGCGCGCGTCGAAGGCCACCACGTCGATGGCAAGCCGGTCGTACTGTTCCTGTGCGTCCACAACGCAGGGCGATCGCAGATGGCGATGGGATTCTTCGAGCACTACGCGGGCGATCGAGCAATCGCCTGGTCCGGTGGATCTGAGCCTGGCGCAGAAGTCAATCGGGCTGCCGTCGGAGCGATGGCCGAACGCGGGATCGACATCTCGGCGGAGTACCCCAAGCCATGGACCGACGAGGTCGTTCAGGCGGCCGACGTCGTGATCACCATGGGATGTGGCGACGCATGCCCCGTTTTCCCTGGCAAGCGGTACGAGGAATGGGTGCTGGATGACCCGGCCGGTCGGGCCGTCGAAGGGGTCCGACCCGTTCGCGACGAGATCGAGCGTCGGATTCTCGTCCTACTCGATGAACTCGGGGTACCCGCTCGCCACGGATAGTTTGCCGGCGGTCGTAGGTACGGCGTAAGGGTTACCAACACGGCATCTGATAAGACCTCATCGAACGACGCAGCCACAACGTAGGCGGCGGTTGCCGCGACTGGCGCTCTAGCCAGGAGCCTGCGAGGAGAGCCTCCCGCTGCCGACGTCTACCGTCGGCCAGCAACATTCATGACGCGGTTCGCATGGCGGTAAGTGAGGCCCACCGTCGAGGTGGTCGTTTGCCGGTTCTCTGCGATGCGACTCCCTTAGGCGCTCAGCGAAGCGTCGTCCAGATCGATTCCGATGGCTTGAGCCACTCGGTCGAGATCGACGTCGTGGGACAGCAGGGCTGCTCCCCGTCGCCAGGCCACCGCGGCGATCATGCAGTCGATCATGCCGCGCGGTGTGACTCCGGCGCGACGGCACGTGCGGTAGATCCGGGACGCGGCGTCGAAGTCGGGATGATCGTCTTCTCGGCGCGGGCGTGCGGCGGTTCGTTGCATTCGAACGTGACCCCGACGAGTTGATCGTCTACCCCGAGGGCATAGACGATCTCGGTGGCCGACGGCAACATCGACACGACCCGCACCCCGCCAGCGTAGGCAATGACGCCGCGCACATGACGTTGCTGCGGTGCCGGTTCATCCGGCGTCGCCGGTCGGAGATCAGCGGCCGCGCTGACGCGGCGAGGATCGGTCGAGCAACGCCGCCGCAATGAATGCCTGCCGCCATTGCGTGGCCAGGGTGTACAGCGCGGGATGACGGAACGGGTTACGTACCGGCGCGCGAGCCGTACGCCATGCTTCGCCGGCGCGGCTACCCATCCGCGCGGCGACCACAGTTGCTGCAGGCGTCACAGCAAAAACGGTAAGGCGAGCGGGCCGATCTCGCCTGTTGACACGCGTCCGTTGTCTCAGGCCCGAGCGGGGCCGGCGGCGCAGCAGGGTGACGAACCGGACAGTTCAGTCCGAACCGGGAGCCGAGTCGTCCGGCCCCCGCTCGGCCTCCCGTGCCCGCCGCCGTTGCTCCTCGGCTCGAGCGCGAAGCGTTGCCAGGAACTCCTCGTCGTCGTCCGGGTTTGTCGCCCGCGGCGCCCGAGTCGCCCGCGGGGCAGACGGCGCAGACGGCCGCGCCTCGCCGGGAGGTCCCCAGGGCGAGCGGAAACTCGCGCCATCCGGGCGCCGGGCGGGCGCCCCGTTGCTGGCCCCCCAGCTGCGGCCGGCGACGAGCCAGGCAATGGAGCCGGCATCGACCAGCAACACGACCAGCAGCAGCCACACCAACTTCGGCAGGTTGCGCACCCGGTCCTCCGGCGTGGTGATCACGTCGACGATGCAGAAGATCCACAGCGCCAGAAAGGCAAGCCCGACGACCCCGTCGAACAGCACCACGGTGCGTTCGCCTCCTCAGCCCGGCCGATCCCCCCGGTCCCTACGCCACCATTGTTCCGCATTCTCAGCGCCGGCGCCGCCGTCGCGGCGTTCTCACCCAATCGCGTAGGTTCGCTGCCGTGGTGCGGCTCGCAGACCTGATCGCCCTGCTCGATGCCTGGTACGACCCGGCATGGGCGGAGTCCTGGGACGCGGTCGGGCTCGTCTGCGGCGATCCGGAGGCTCGGGTCGATCAGCTACTGCTCGCCGTCGATGCGGTGCCGCAGACCGTGGCCGAGGCCAGGGATTCGGGCGCGACAATGCTGCTCACCCACCATCCGCTGCTGCTGACCGGCGTCCACGGCGTACCGGCGAGCGACCCGAAAGGTCGCCTGGTGCACGACATGATTCGCAGCGGCGTCGCGCACTTCGTCGCACACACCAATGCCGACGTCGCGCGTCCCGGCGTCTCCGACGCACTCGCCGAGCGCCTCGGATTGGTCGACCTCGAGCCGCTGGTGCCGCACCTGGACGAGGCACTGGACAAGCTCGTCGTGTACGTGCCGGTCGCGGACGCGGCGGCGCTGATCGACGCGTTGGCACATGCCGGCGCCGGGACGATCGGCGACTACGACCGGTGCGCCTGGACGGTGGAGGGCATGGGCACGTTCCGGCCCGGGCTGGCGGCGAGTCCCGCCGTGGGTACCCCGGGTCGCATCGAGTCCGTCGCCGAGACCCGGTTGGAAATGGTGTCTCCGTCGCGCCACCGGAGCGAGATCGTCGCCGCGTTGCGCGTCGCGCATCCGTACGAGGAGCCGGCGTTCGACCTGCTGCCACAGGTACCGATGCCGACGCGGCGCGGGACCGGTCGGGTGGGCAGGCTGCCGAACCCGACGACCGTCCGCGAGTTCACCGAGCACGCCGCGCGCCGGCTGCCGGCGACGGTCTGGGGCGTGCGGTGCGCCGGTGACCCGGAACACCCGGTGCGGACCGTCGCGGTGTGCGGCGGCGCCGGACAGGACTACACCGATGCGGCGCGTCGGGCCGGGGCGGACCTGTACCTGACGTCGGACCTCAAGCACCACCGCACCGGGGAGGCGGTGACCGAACGCGGAAGTGGCCTCGCTTTGCTCGACGCGGCACATTGGGCCACCGAGGCGCCGTGGCTGGACGCGGTGGCCGATCGGTTGCGGGCCGAACTCGGCACTACGGTGGAGGTTCGAGTCTCGCGTCAGGTCACCGACCCGTGGACGCTGCACGCGAACTCACCCGCACCCTCCGGCAATGCATAAGGCATCAGGAAGCGAGCCCGCCTCCCCGTGAACGCACCGACCACCAGCTCGCCCCCGCAGCTGCGCCTGCTCGATCTGCAAGCGGTCGACACCGCGCTGGCCCAGCTCCGGCATCGACGCGCGACGTTGCCCGAACTCGCGGCGCTCACCGATCGGATTACCCAGGCAGCTGACCTGGACCTCGCATTGGTCGAGGCGCAGACCCAGCTGGGCGACATCGCGAACGAGCAGCGACGCCTGGAGAACGATGTCGATGCGGTGCAGACGAGGGCCGGCCGGGACGAGCAGCGGTTGCAGTCGGGCGGCCTACCGGCCAAGGAGCTGGAGGGGCTGCAGCACGAGATCACGACCCTCGCTCGCCGCAAGTCGACGCTGGAGGACGAGCTGCTCGAGGTGATGGAACGGCGCGAGGGGTCCGAGTCCAGCGTCTCCTCGCTCAGCAGCCGCCGCGACGCGCTCGTGGCCGAACGGGCCGACCTGGAAGCCGCGCGGGACGCCGCGTTCACCGAGATAGACGCGGCGATCGCCGAACGCACGACGCAGCGGGACGTGATCGCGGCAGAGATTCCCGCCGACCTGCTCGCGATCTATGAGCGGGCGCGCGAGCACAGTGGCGGGGTCGGCGCGGCGATGCTGCGGCAGCGGCGCTGCGAGGGCTGCCACATCGAACTTTCCGGCAGCGAGCTGACTGCGGTTCGCGCCGCGGCGCCGGAGGAGGTGGTGCGCTGCGACAACTGCCGGCGCATCCTGGTACGCACGCCGGAATCCGGGCTGTGAATGCATCAGCCGCCTCGTTGACGCAGGTGGTCGTCGAGGCCGATGGCGGTTCGCGGGGCAACCCCGGACCGGCCGGCTACGGCGCGGTCGTCCTCGATACCGACGATCAGGTGCTCGCCGAGCGCAGTGACGCCATCGGCGTGGACACCAACAACGTGGCCGAGTACCGCGGGCTCATCGCCGGGTTGCAGGCCGCCGCGGAACTCGGTGCACGGGTGGTGCACGTACGGATGGATTCGAAGCTCGTCGTCGAGCAGATGTCCGGCAACTGGCGGGTCAAGCAAAGCCCACCTGCGGCCGTTGGCGAGTGAGGCGAACGCGTTGCGGGCGGCATTCGACCAGGTGACGTTCGAGTGGATACCCCGCGCGCGCAATACCCGTGCCGACCGGTTGGCGAACGAGGCGATGGATCGAGCGGCGGGCATCACCCGCTCGGTACGCACCGCACCGTCGGCGCCGAGGAGTACCGAGGAGACGCCGACGCAGCAGGCGCTGTGGACGCCACCGGCGGACACCGCGACGCGGCTGATCCTGCTGCGGCACGGCGCGACGGAACATTCGATCGATCGACGCCTCTCCGGCCGCAACGACCTCCCGCTGACCGAGTTCGGCATGCGGCAGGCTGCCGAACTCGCGGCACGGATGGCCACCGGAGCGGAGGTCGCCGCGGTGCTGAGCTCTCCGCTGCTGCGCGCGCGGCAGACCGCAGAGCCGATCGCCGACGCACTCGGCACGTCGGTGCAGGTGGTGGACGGGCTTGCGCGAGGTGGACTTCGGTGAGTGGGAAGGGCTGACGTTCTCCGATGTCGGCGAGCGTTACCCGAAGCAGCTGAGCAACTGGTTGTCCTCGCCGGAGACGGTGCCGCCGGGTGGCGAGTCGTTTGCGGAACTCGGGTTGCGCGTCCTCGCGCGCCCGCGATGACGTGCTCGCGAAGTACCCCGCGAGCACGCTGGTCGTCATCACGCACGTGACGCCGATCAAGGTGCTGCTGCGCGACGCGCTGCAGGCGCCACCGATCAGCCTGTTCCGCATTCACCTGGACACCGCGTCGGTCTCGATCGTCGACTATTTCGGTGACGGCAACTGCTCTGTTCGGCTGGTCAACGACACCAGCCACCTCAGCCGGCGCGGTGACGGCGTGCAGTCACGTTCCGACGAGGCGTAGCGCCGCCCACAACGTCACCGTCGTTGCCGCCAGCGATCGACCGGTGTGGCAAGCACGCCGAGTCGATGGAACTCGCGAGCGCGCGGCTGGTCCTCCGGCGGCAGGATGCGGCGCCACAACAACGTTGCGAGTGAGCCTGGATAGGTGGCGTTAGGTCCGATGTTGACGCCGACCAGCATCGCCAGCAACGCAGCGGGGTGGCCGGCGAGCAGCGGCACCAGCGCGAGCGTCGCCGGCAGGTTGTTGACCAGGTTCGCCAGCACTGCGGCCAGTGCGGCCACCGCGAGCAGTTGCAGCAGCCCTGATGTGTCCGGCAGCAGGTGTGCCAGCGCGTGTCCGAGCCCGTGTCGGGTGACCCCCTGCACGACGACGGCCAGCGCGAGCACGAAGGCGCAGAACCCCGGGCTCGCCTCGCCGACGAGTCGTCGCAGCCGGACCTGACGTCGCGTCGGCGACACGGGGCACGAGCAGCGCGACGCAGCCGGCGAGCGCCGCCCAGGCCGGGGAGACGTGCACCGACGAGGTGATGACGAACAGCGCCACGGTCACCGCGCAGAACGGTCAGCGCGTACCGGGGAGCCGCGGGCGCCGCAGCGGGCGTGCGCCGCGCTGTCCGCGTCAGGTCCGCGGCGAAGAACAATCGCAGCGCGACCCACTCGCCGGCACACGCAACCAACCACGGCGCGACCATCAGCGCGGCGAACCGGCCGAAGGATAGGCCGGTGGCGCCGAAGGCGAGCAGGTTGGTCAGGTTCGACACCGGCAACAGCAGCGAACCGCTGTTCGCCAGTCGTGCGCACGCGTACAGCGGGGCACGGTGTGGGCATGCGCAGCGTCGAGCACGGTCGCGAGCACCACCGGCGTGAGCAGCACGACGGTCGCGTCCAGGGTGAGGACGGCGGTGACCGCCGCGGCCAGGGCCACGACCAGCACCAGCAGCCGGCGCGGCTCGACCCTGGCTGGCGCTTGCGGCGCGGGCGCCGAGGTAGTCGAACACGCCGGCGTCGGCGCACAGGTGTCCGAACACGAGGATCGCGGCCAGGAAGCCGACGGTCGGACCGATCTCGCGCAGCCGGTCCAGCGCGTCGTGCGCGCGGCACGACGCCGAGCACGACGACCAGGACTGCCGGCGGGAACCGCGACCAAGGCCTCGCTCAGCCCGCGCGGTCGCACGTACGGCAGCGCCGAGCGTCAGGCCAGCAGAAGCGTGACGGCAACCGCTTCGGCTGCGGCTGCCGTGCACCGCGGCTGTTCGCTACGCGCCGGTCTCGGACAGCAGCGGGGTCCCCTCGAACACGCCGAGCTGTCTCGCGGTACAGCTCGATGCCCAGACCGTTCGGGTCGCGGAAGTACAGGCTGTCGTCGGCACCGCGGTCCGGACCGAGGTAGTCGATGCCGGCGTCGTCGAGCTTCTGCCTTCGCCGCGGCGAACGGCTCGGCTCGACACGGAGATGGCCAGGTGCTGCAGCGCGCCGATCGTCTCGGCGAACGGCGGGTGGTCGTGGCCGGGGAAGTCGAAGAACCCGAGCAGGTTGCGGTTGCCGATGTCGAAGAAGAAGTGGCTCGAGCCCGGCGTAGTCGCGGTTCTCGACCAGCTCGACCAGCGGGAAGCCGAGGAAGTCCTGGTAGAAGCGGATGGTCTCCTCGACGTCTCGGCAGATGAACGCGGCGTGGTGCACGCCCCGGGCTGTCGTCTTCGGCGGCGCTGGCTCGCCGCAGTGAGGTACTTCGCGCGCAGTTGCTCGCGATGCGCGCGAATCTCGTCGAGTTCGGCGCCGGTCGGTTGTGGCATGTCTACCTCCGCGGTGATCCGGCAGGCCGGTGTCCGTCCCTGCCGACGGTCGTCGAGCTCCTTCTGCGTCGAGCCTAGTGACGCGCCGCGCAGTACCATGGCCAGCGCGGCGGACGAGCCGACCGGACGGCCGCGTCTGTGCAACCGGTTCGCCGGTCCGTACAGCCGAGGAAGGTCCGGGCTCCACAGGGCAGGGTGGTTGCTAACGGCAACCCGGGGTGACCCGCGGGACAGTGCCACAGAAAACAGACCGCCAGCGCTTGTCGCTGGTAAGGGTGAAACGGCGGTGTAAGAGACCACCAGCGTGCCGGGTGACCGGAGCGGCTAGGTAAACCCCACCCGGAGCAAGGTCGAGAAGGGTTGCGCCGGCGACGGCGCAGCCCGCGCAGGCGTTCGAGGGCGGCCCGCCCGAGCCTGCGGGTAGACCGCTTGAGCCTGCCGGCAACGGCAGGCCTAGATGGATGGCCGTCCCTCGCCGGAAACGGTGAGGACAGAACCCGGCCTACAGGTCGACTCGTCCGCCGCCTCCATCGCCGCGCGACAGCCTGCGCACATGACACCGATTCACGCCGTCATCGTGATGTCACCCGACTCCGTTGCGTGGTGCGCAACCGCGTGTGCGCTGTCGTCGTGCATCGCGTGCACAACGCGTGCGGTGCGCGGATCAGCGCGAGCGCGAACGACTCACATCGCGCGATCGTGACTGCTCGTTCGGGCCGGCAGCAGCGTGCGCCGATGACCGTCGAGTGCGCATATGCGCGACGCCGAGGGCACATCAGGCGTGGACACGACGTGTTGACGGAAAATTTTTTTCGAGCGCGTGTTGCACGCGTTGTCGTGCACTACGACGTGCGAGCATCAAGAACATCCTTACAACACAAGGGTTTCCCGTTGCGTTGCGGCGACGTGCCGCTTTTCGTGCGTTTGTCGCTCCTTAGTCTGCGTGTAACGCAATCGGCGTGGCGTGTTGACGTAGCAATGCGCGGCATCGTCCACTTGTTGCTAACGAATACCAATTCGTTGACAGTCGCCTAGGAGGCACACGCATGACTGCACCGAGAAAGAGGGCACCAGCCAAGCGGAAGGCTGCCGCGAAGAAGGGCGTGCGCAAGGCCGCCAAGAAGACTGCGGCGCGCAAGACCACAGCGAAGAAGGCCGTGCGCAGGGTCGTCAAGAAGGCGGCCGCGCGCAAGACCACAGCGAAGAAGGCCGTGCGCAAGGCCGCCAAGAAGACCACAGCGAAGAAGGCCGTGCGCAAGGCAGCGAAGAAGACCGCTGCGAAGCGGGCACCGGCAAAGCGCAAGGCAGCCAAGAAGACTGCCGCGAAGAAGCGCACGCCGGCAAAGCGCAAGACGACCGCCCGCAAGACCACCACGGCGCGTAAGACCACGGCGCGCAAGACGACCGCTCGCAAGACGGCCGCTCGCAAGCCGGCGGCTCGCAAGACGACCGCTCGCAAGACGGCCGCCAAGAGCGCTGGCTGAATCTCACCTGGCCGGCGCACGTCGGTCACAACTGAATGAGTTATCGCCGAGTCGCCGGTGCACCTCTGGACTTCAGCGCATTGCGCGCGGAGCTGGAGGTGCCCGGCGACTTTGGCGTGGAGGTGCTGGCCGAGGCCGACGCGTCTGCGCGTGATGTCACATTGCCCGAAACTGACCTGCTCGACATTCCGTTCGTCACGATCGACCCGCCCGGTAGCCGGGATCTGGACCAGGCCGTGCAGGTGGAGCGGGCCGCCGGGGCGCAGGGTGGCTATCTCGTGCGGTACGCGATCGCCGACGTCGCCGCGTTCGTGCGCCCGGACTCGGCGCTCGCTGCGGAGCCGTTCCGGCGCGGTGAGACGCTCTACTTCCCGGATGCCCGGGTGCCGCTGCATCCACCGTGATCAGCGAGGGCGCGGCGAGCTCTGCTGCCGGGGCAGCTGCGCCCGGCGCTCGTCTGGACCCTTCGCCTCGATGCCGACGCGAGTCTGCGCAGCACCGAGGTGCGCGCGCGCGGCCGTGCGCAGCCGAGCACAACTCGACTACGCGGGGCTGCAGCAACTACGTCGATGCGGGTGCCGCACCGGCGCCCGTCGCGCTGTTGCCCGAGGTCGGACGACTGCTTATCGCGGCAGCGCGGGCGCGCCACGCCATCGAGCTCGACCTCCCGGAGCAGCGTGTGGTGCCTGCCCCCGACGGAGGGTGGGCGCTGCAGACTCGCACCACACTCCCGTGGAGAAGTACAACGAGCAGATCTCGCTGCTCACCGGGATGGCCGCAGCACGAGCTGATGCTGGATGCCGGTGTCGGCGTGTTGCGGGTCGTGCCGACGCCCGCCGCTCGGTGCCGTGCATGCTCTGCGGCGGGCGGCGCACGCGCTGCAGGTGCCCTGGCCCCATGACGCGATTGCCCGGGGATGTGCTCGCCGACCTCGATCCGAGCCGTCAGCCGATGCAGGCTGCCTTCATCGATCACGCGGCCGCCTTGCTGCGTGGCTCGTCCTATGTTGCGTTCGACGCCGGTGCGCCAGCACACACCGTGCACGCCGGCGTCGGTGCGCCGTACGCACACGTCACGGCACCACTGCGTCGGCTTGGCGGATCGCTTTGCCGGCGAGATCTGCCTGGCAGTACACGCGGGCGGAGCAGGTTCCGGACTGGGTTCGACAGCGCCTCGAGCTACTGCCGGCGGTGATGGCGCACAGCGATCAGCTCGCACACACCGCAGACCGCGCCGTGGTGGACGCCACCGAGGCGTGGCTGCTGCAGGACCGCGTCGGCGAGGTGTTCCCGGCCACCGTCATCGACGCCGACTCTGACGACGTGTCCGGGACCGACTCTGAAACCGCGACCATCGTGCTCGACGGCGATCGCGGTGCGGGCGCCCGTGCACCGGCACCGGGATGACGGCCGGGCGACGCGATCTCGGCCCGTCTGGTCGACGCCGACGTCGGACGGCGTCAGGTGCGCTTCGAACGCGCCTGAGCCCTCCCGGGCGCACCGCGCCGTCGGGCTCGGAGGTCCGTCAGTGGTATTCGTGCTCCGGGCGGGATAGACGCCGGCGCGCACTTCGTCGCCGAAGCGTGGTCGCCGCGTCGCGCAAAATGTCGCCGACGTGGGCGTACTCCTTGACGAACTTCGGACCGTTGCCCTCGCCGCGCAGCCCGGCCATGTCCTGCCACACCAGCACCTGCGCATCACACGACTGGCCCGGCGCCGATGCCGACGTCGGGACATCGAGCACGCGGGTCACCTCGCGCGGCGACCTCCGACGGCACGACCTCGAGGACGATGGCAAAGGCACCCGCGTGCTGCAATGCCTTCGCGTCCTGCAGCAGTCGGTGCGCCGCCTTCATCGCCGCGTCCCTGCACCCGGTATCCGCCGAACGCGTTCACCGACTGCGGCGTGAGACCGATGTGCGCCATCACCGGGATGCCCGCGCTGACCAGCGCTTCGACCTGAGCGGCCACGCGCACCCCGCCTTCGAGCTTGACCGCCTGCGCGCCGCCCTCCTTCATGAAGCGCGAGGCGGTCTCCAGCGCCTGCTGCGCCGAGGCCTGGTAGCTGCCGAACGGCAGGTCGGCGACGACGAGTGCGCGCCGGGTCCCGCGAACCACGCCGCGCACGAGCGGCAGCAGTTCGTCGACCGACACCGGCACGGTGGTGTCGTAGCCGTAGACCACGTTGGCGGCCGAGTCGCCGACCAGCAGCACCGGGATGCCGGCGTCGTCGAAGACCCGCGCGGTCGAGTAGTCGTAGGCCGTGAGCATCGGCCAGCGCTCGCCGCGCTCCTTGGCCGTCTGCAGATCACGGATGGTGATGCGCCGATTCTGTACGCCGCCGTAGAGGGAGGTCTCGGTCATGTGGCGCTGCCTCACTTTTCTCCTCGAGGCCGGCGCTGCCGGTCCCCGGGCACTGTTGTGTGGACCTCACAATCGTGCGCCACATCCGCGAGTTTGTCTCTATGGCGCGCGCGGGTGAGACAACCCTCACGTCCCCGCTTCCGGCGCGGCCGCGCGAGGGCGCCAGGCATTGGTGATGGGTAGCCGGCGATCCCGGCCGAACGCCTTGAAACTGATCTTCGGCCCAGGCGGGTACTGGCGCCGTTTCCACTCGGCCCGATCCACCATCGTCGCGATCCGGCACACCAGGTCCCGGTCGTACCCGTCGGCGACGATGGCCTCGATGTCGGCGTCGAGATCGACGTACCACTCCAGCACCGCATCCAGCAGCGCGTAGTCCGGCAGCGTGTCGGTGTCCAGCTGGCCGGGCCGCAGCTCGGCCGAGGGCGGCTTGGTGATGGAATTCTCCGGGATCGGTGGCACCTGACCGGCGCGCTCCGCCTCGAGGTTGCGCCAGCGCGCGAGTGAGGTGACCAGCGTCTTGGGTACGTCCTTGATCGGCGCGAACCCACCGACCGCGTCGCCGTAGATGGTGGAGTAGCCGACCGCGAGTTCGCTCTTGTTGCCGGTGGCCAGCACCAGATGCCCTTCGGCGTTGGACAGTGACATCAGAATGGTGCCGCGAACCCGCGCTTGCACGTTCTCCTCGGCGACACCGGTCAACGACAGCGACGACACGAACGCATCGGTCATCGCGGCGATGGGCACGACGCGATAGTCCGCGCCGATACGTTTGGCCAGCTCGGCTGCATCCGTTCCGGAATGCGCGGAGGAGTACGTGCTCGGCATGGACAGGCCGTGGACGTTCTCGCCGCCGATGGCGTCCGCGGCGAGCGCCGCGACGACGGCGGAGTCGATGCCGCCGGACATGCCCAACACCACCGAGGTGAAGCCGTTCTTGCGGACGTAGTCACGCAGGCCGGTGACGATCGCATGCCAGACCTCGGCGTCATCGGGCAGCGGCGCTGCGCACTCTCCCTCGCGTGCCTCGGTGTGCTGCGAGGTGGTGTCGGCAAGGTCGGTTCGATAGTGCGCGACCGTCATCTGCGCGGCCTCGCTCACGCCCGACTCGTCGGTGGCGTCGGGTACCTCGACGTCGACCAGGTACACCCCGGCCTGGAACTGCGGCGCGCGCATGAGCACCCGCCCGTCCGCGGTGACCACCATGGAGTCGCCGTCGAAGACCAGCTCGTCCTGGCCGCCGACCATGTTGACGTACAGCACCGGAGCGCCGGCTTCGGCGGCGCGGCGGTGTAACAGGGTGCGCCGCACGTCGTCCTTGTGCCGCTCGTAGGGCGAACCGTTGATGTTCAGGACCAGGCCGACACCGGCCACGCCGGCAACCGTGAACGGACCGCCGTCCTGCCAGAGGTCCTCGCAGATGGTCAGCGCAATGTCCACCCCGCGGTGCCGGACGACGGCGAGCTCAGTGCCTGGGGTGAAGTACCGGCGCTCGTCGAAGACGCCGTAGTTGGGCAGGTGGTGCTTGTAATAGCGCGCGATCACCGTGCCCCGGTGCAGGAACGCCGCCGCGTTGCGCGCCCCGCAGTCATCGTCGAGGTAGCCCACGATGACCGCGAGTTCGCCCAGCCCCTCGGCGTCCAGTCGCGCGGCCAGCGCGATCAACGCCGCGCGCGAGGCGTCCCGGAACGACTCGCGCAGCACCAGATCCTCCGGGGGGTATCCGGTGAGCATCATTTCGGGGAAGGCCACCAGGTCGGCGCCGGCTCGCGCCGCGGTGCGGCTGGCCGCCAGCACCGTCGCGGCGTTGCCGTCCAGGTCGCCGACCGTCTGATCGACTTGGGCCAGGGCCAGCCGCAGCACCACCACATATCCAGTGTGTCGCATGCACCGAGTGCGCGGGCCGGCCATGCATGTGCTCGGACCGAGCTCGGAACGCGGACGTGATCTCGCGCACGGGCCATAGGGGCAGACCTGCCCGACCAGGTTGCCGGCGGCTGAAAACGGGAACTTACCTCTCGGTAGGGCGGTCGATCGGTCGGATTCACGACAGTGGGGTGCCGCTGAGCCGAACTAGTTATCGGATTGGTTGCCGAATCGTTGTCTGGGCAGGGCAACCCTGGAGCATCGTTGTGCGTCTGAACATATGGAACGTCTCGGCGGCCGCGTTGGTGGCCGAAACCTGTCGGCCGATGCGCGACAATAGTGGTGAGAAGAACTGATCCGCTGCGGACCAGCCGCGGGGACGGCGAGTTCGGGGGATTGCGAGTGTCTGCGGAGGATGCCATGACCGAGGGGGCCGACGGCTTGTCCTCCGCCCGACCCGTGCCGAGGGGGCGGCGTGCCCGCCGTGTCGGCATGTTTGCCGCGCTCGCCACCCTGACCGCGGGTGCGGTGCTGCTCTCCGGGTGCACCTCGGGCGCGCATCCCTCCGGTGCGTCGCCGGTCGCGGCGAACTCCAGCCAGAGCGATTCCCCGAGCGCGCCGAGCACCTCGGCCGCGCCGGACGCCGTGATCACGACCACGCCGGTCGCGCGGACCGGCCTCGATCCCGCGGAGCCGATCACCGTCACCGCCGCCGGGGGCCACCTGCTCTCCGTCAAGCTGGTCAACCCCGACGGGGCCGCCGTCACCGGCGCCATGTCGCCGGACGGCACCACCTGGCAGACACGCGAAGACCTCGGCTACAGCAAGACATACAAACTCGAGGCCACCGCGGCCAACGCGGACGGGAAGACCTCCACCCAGAGCGAGTCGTTCACCACGCTCACGCCGGACAACATGACGATGCCGTACCTGAACACCATCGCCGGCGACCCGTTGCAGAACGGGGCCAGCTACGGCATCGGCATCGTCCCCGTCGTCCATTTCGACGAGTCGATCACCGATAAGGCCGCCGCCGAGCGCGCGCTGACGGTCACCACCTCCCCGGCGGTGACCGGCGTATGGAACTGGGTCAGCGACACCGACGCGCACTGGCGTCCGCAGAAGTTCCTCGCGCCCGGCACCAAGGTGACCGTGGCTGCGAACGTCTACGGCGTGCAGGTCGGGCAAGGGCTCTACGGCCAGGCTGACCAGAGCGTCTCGTTCAAGATCGGTGCGTCGCACATCGCCATCGCCGACGACGCCACGCACACGGTCAGCGTGTACTTCAGCGGCAAGCTGCAGCGCCGCATGCCGACCTCGATGGGCCAGGGCGGGTACACCACCGGCTCCAACGGCCAGCAGATCGCGCTATGGACCATGCCGGGCACCTACACGGTGATCACACACGAGAACCCGGCCATCATGTCGTCGGACAGCTACGGGTTGCCGGCGAACTCGGCGCTCGGCTACCCACCGGAGCCCGTGTACTGGTCCACCAAGATCACCGTCGATGGCATCTATCTGCACGAACTCGACACCACGGTCTGGGCGCAGGGCAACAGCGACGTCTCGCACGGGTGCCTGAACCTGAACCTCGACAACGCGAAGTGGTACTACCAGACCTCGCTCGTCGGAGACGTGGTCGAGGTCAAGAACGTGCACACCGTCGACGGCCAGAAATCCGTACCGGTACAGCTATGGCAGGGCGGCGACTGGACGGTGCCATGGGCGACCTGGATCAAGGGCTCTGCCCTGTAACTAGCGACGCCGAGGCACACCATCTGCTGCGTTGTCGTTCGGGGCGCGTAGAACTGCCTGTAGCGCCCCTCCTCCGCCTTGCATCTGGCGCACCTCAGCGCCGCTAGCCGTGAGACCGGGGCAGCCATCTGCCCCTGCGGCGCACGTCCTCCATCTCGAGATCGCGGTAACTTGGGCGTAATCGACCTGGACCAGACTGGAGCGTTGTGGACCGCCAACAGGAGTTCGTGCTGCGCACGATCGAGGACCGGCAAATCCGATTTGTGCGCCTCTGGTTCACCGATGTCCTCGGCACGCTGAAGTCGGTGGCGGTGGCCCCGGCCGAGCTGGACGGCGCCTTCGAAGAGGGCATCGGCTTCGACGGCTCCGCCATCGAGGGTTTCGCCCGGGCCAGCGAGAGCGACATGATCGCCCGCCCCGACCCCGCGACGTTCCAGGTGCTGCCCGAGACCGACGGCCGGCCCGCCGACTCGGCCCGCATGTTCTGCGACATCCAGATGCCGGACGGCTCGCGCGTCCTGGGCCGATCCGCGTTACGTCCTGCGCCGGGCCCTGTCGCGTGCTGCCGAACGCGGGTTCACCTTCTACACCCACCCCGAGATCGAATTCTTCCTGTTGAAGAACCTGCCCATCGACGGCACCGAGCCCGATCCGGTCGACAACGGCGGCTACTTCGACATGACCAGCCACGACACCGCGCACGACTTCCGGCGCAGCCGCCGTAGCGCCTTGGAGGCGCTCGGGATCTCGGTGGAGTTCAGCCATCACGAAGTCGCGCCCGGCCAGCAGGAGATCGACCTGCGCTACGCCGACGCGCTGTCGATGGCCGACAACATCATGACGTTCCGGCACGTCATCAAGGAGGTGGCGATCGCGCACGGCGCGCACGCCACGTTCATGCCCAAGCCGTTCCGGCACCAGCCGGGCAGCGGCATGCACACCCACCTATCGCTGTTCGAGGGCGACCGCAACGCCTTCCACGACCCGTCCGACGAGCTGAACCTGTCCAAGACGGCTCGCTGCGTTCATCGCCGGTCTGCTCGTACACGCCCGCGAGATCACCGCCGTCGACGAACCAATGGGTGAACTCGTACAAGCGGTTGTTCGGCTATGGCGCGCAGGGCCAATTGGTCGAGGCGCCGACGTTCGTGTGCTGGGGCCACGCCAACCGATCCGCGCTGGTCCGGGTGCCGATGTACAAGCCCGGCAAGGCGAACTCGACCCGGGTCGAGATTCGCTCGCCGGACTCGGCGTGCAACCCGTACCTCGCCTTCGCCGTACTGCTCGCGGCCGGCATGAAGGGCATCGAGGAAGGTTACGAGCTGCCCGCCGGGCGCCGAGGACGACGTCTGGGCACTGTCGGACACCGAGCGCTTGGCATTGGGCTACGACGAGATGCCACACAACCTCGCCGATGCCCTGCGCGCGATGGAGCGATCCGAGCTGGTGGCAGAGACACTCGGCGAGCACGTGTTCGACTTCTTCCTGCGCAACAAGCGACAGGAATGGGTGGAGTACCGCGCCGAGGTCAGCCCGTTCGAGTTGCGCCGGTACCTGCCCTCGCTCTGACCGGACGGCGCCGGCCCCGGTGCGCCGTCCGTGGACGCCGAACCGGTAGACCCACCGAATCGCCGAGCGCCCACCCACCGACGGCGGTTTCATTAGCATCGACGACGTGCCTGCGTCCGTCCCACCCGCTACCCCGCCGATGGTCCTGGTCGTGCAGCCGGACGCATCCGACCCGGTCGGTCGGGTTGGCGAATGGCTGAGGGCGAGCGGCGCGCGTCTCGACATCCGCGCCATCGACCAAGGCGCCTCGTTACCGGATGACCTCGACGGCTATGCGGCCTTCGTGGTGCTCGGCGGCGCTGCCGGCGCAACCGAGGAGGCACACGAGACGTCGCTGGCTCCGGTACGTGCGCTGCTGCGGGTGGCGGTCCAGCGTGAGGTGCCCACCCTGGCGATCTGTCTCGGCGCGCAACTGCTCGCCATCGCAAATGGCGGGCGGGTCGGGCCGAACCCAGAAGGCCCGGAGTTCGGCGCAGGGCTCATTGCCAAGCGTGCCGCGGCCGCCACCGACCCGTTGTTCGGTGATCTGCCGATCACCCCCGACGTGGTGCAGTGGCACTTCGACGCCGTCACTCAGTTGCCGCCGGGGGCCCAGCTGCTGTTCGCCTCGCCGGTGTGCGAGGTACAGGCGTTCCGGCTCGGCCGGCTCGCGTGGGGCATCCAATTCCACATCGAGACGTCGCCCGAGGTGGTCCGCGCGTGGGCTGCCGAGGATGCGGCGTACCTCGACGGCTACGACGTGGCCGCGTTGCTCGCGCGCGTCGACGACACCGATGCCGATGTCGCCGAGGCGTGGCGACCGGTGGTCGAGTCATTCGCGGCCATCGTGCACGACCCGAGTCGCGTCGCCGCCGGGCGCACCGTCGCAGTGAGCACGGCGCAACCGCTGACCGATCCCGCGGCCATCCGCGCGGCGCTCGCGGCCGAGCTGAGCGCGGCGCGTGTCCCGCACGCTGATGTCGCTCCGCACGGTGCGGCGGTCCAGCTGCCGATGCCCGCACCGCGGTTGACCGGTCCCGATGCGCCGGCGGGCGACGACGTGCCGGGTACGCCGCAGACCGGCGAGCACGGCGGGTGATCGAGCCCGCGGCCCCGTCCCGGCCCGCGTTGCGGCTGGCCAGGCTTTCGTTCGTCGACGGCGCCCGAGCCGCGGATCTGCTGTCCGGACCCGCGCTGCGCTGGTGGGACACGACGCGCAACGCTCCGGTGGACGACGGCGCTGCTGCCGTGGTCGCTGCCCTCGGACGTACTGCCGATCCGGACGCGGCGCTGGCTGCCCTTGCCGAGATCATCGCGGCGTCCGACACGGACGAGCTGCGCACCGAGATCATGCGCAACGCCACCCTGCGTGCTCGCCTGCTCACTCTGCTCGCGGTCTCACGCGAACTGTCCGCACATCTGGCTGCCTATCCCGAACACTGGCGGGCGCTGATCGGCGAGTTCGATCCGGCCGGGATGCCCGCCCGCCTCGCGGCTGCAGTTGGTGCCGATGCGGCCGACCCAGTAACCGGGTCGGCGGGTACCCGCGCCACCTTGTCCGGCGCTGCGGCGATCAGCGCCCTTCGCGCTGCGTATCGCCGCGAGCTGGTGGCGATCGCGGGGCGGGATTTGAACGCCGATCTGGACCTGCACGAGGTGACCGAGCACCTGTCCGACCTCGCCGCCGCGGCGGTGTGCGCCGCGCTCGCCGTCGGTGCCGCGGCGCTGCCCGAGCACAGCGCGCCGTTTCGGCTCGCGGTCGTGGCGATGGGCAAGGCGGGCGCACGAGAGCTCAACTACGTCTCTGACGTCGACGTGATCTTCGTCGCGGAGCCGGCCGATCGCGACGCTGCGGCACCGGCCGGGCCGGCGGACGCGCTCGACGCCGACGGCACGGCCGATGCCCAGGGCGCCGCGACGGGTGCCGTCACCGCGGCGCTGGCGGCCGCTACCAAGCTGGCGTCGGAGACGATGCACCTCTGCCGGCAGGTGGCCTGGGAACTCGACGCCGGACTACGCCCGGAGGGTGCGGACGGTCCACTCGTCCGAACGCTGGCCAGCCACGAGGCGTACTACCGGCGCTGGGCCAGCACCTGGGAGTTCCAGGCATTGCTCAAGGCGCGCCCCCTCGCCGGTGACCTCGATCTCGGGCGTCGATATCGCGAGGCCACTACTCCGCTGGTGTGGGCGGCCGCCGAACGGCCAGATTTCGTCGCCGAGGTGCGTGCGATGAGGCGGCGCGTGATCGAGCACATTCCGGCCGAGCACGTGACGCGCGAGGTGAAACTCGGGCCTGGCGGACTGCGCGATATCGAGTTCGCGGTCCAGTTGCTGCAGTTGGTGCACGGTCGCGCGGACGAGCAGCTGCGGGTGGCCGGCACGCTGCCGGCACTGGCCGCGCTGCGCGACGGCGGCTACGTCGGACGCGAGGACGCCGGCACACTCATCGACGCGTACCGGTTCCTGCGCTCGGTCGAACATCGGCTGCAGTTGCGACGGCTGCGGCGCACCTCGCTGCTGCCGACGGACCCGGCGGATCTGCGCTGGCTCGGTCGCGCGATGGGGTACCGGTCGGACCGACGCGGGGACGCGGGCGCGGTGTTCGCGCACGAGTGGATGCTGCACTCGCGCGAAGTGCGGCGGCTGCACGAGAAGCTCTTCTACCGGCCCGTTGCTCGAGGCGGTTGCGCGCGTCCCCACCGAGGACCTGCGGCTGACGCCCGAACAGGCACGGCATCGGCTCGCGGCGCTGGGCTTCGCCGATCCCGACGCCGCCCTGCGGCACATCGAGTCGCTGACCGCAGGGTTGTCGCGGCGTGCCATCCTGCAGCGAACGTTGCTGCCGGTACTGCTGTCGGACTTCGCCGATGTGCCCGACCCGGACCGGGGCCTGCTTGCCTATCGCCGCGTCTCCGACGCCCTCGGTTCGACGCCCTGGTATCTGCGTCTGCTACGCGACGAGGGTGCGGTCGCCTCGCGTCTGGCTCACCTGCTGGGCACCAGCCGTTACGTCGCGCGCATGCTCGAGCGCGCACCAGAGGCGTTGCAGATGCTTGCCGATGACGCGGCGCTGCAACCGCGCCAGCGCGCCGAGGTGGAGTCGGAGATGGCCGAATCCGCGGCCCGCCAGTCCGACGCGATGGCCGCGGCTGCCGCGATACGTGGCGTGCGTCGGCAGGAGTTGTTGCGTATCGCGTTCGCCGATCTGCTCGGACGACTCGACGTCGGGCAGACCTGTCAGGCGATCAGCGAAATAACCGAGGCGACTCTCTCGGCGGCCCTCGAGGCCGTGCAGCAGGAGATTCGTGCCGAGCACGGCCTGACCGCGCTGCCGTTCGCGTTCACGGTTGTCGCGATGGGCCGCCTCGGCGGAGCCGAGACCGGGTACGGCTCGGATGCGGACGTCATGTTCGTCTTCGATCCGGTTGACGCGGCGGGTGTCGCGGACTCGGCGAACGGGTCGCACGAAACCTTGGATGCAACCCGCCTCGCACAGCAGGTCGCGGTCCGGCTGCGTCAGGTGCTTGGTGCGCCGTCATCCGGTGACCCGCCGCTGGGTATCGACGCGGACCTGCGGCCCGAAGGGCGCGACGGGCCGCTGGCCCGCTCGCTGGCGAGCTATCGGCAGTACTACGCGCGTTGGTCGGCGCCGTGGGAGGCGCAAGCACTGCTGCGGGCGCGCGTGGTGGCCGGTGACGCCGAGCTGGGTCAGCGGTTCATCGCGCTCATCGATCCGGTGCGCTATCCGGCCGGCGGGCTGAGCCGCGCCGATTTGGTGGAGATCAGGCGCATCAAGGCGCGCGTCGATACCGAGCGGCTGCCTCGCGGTGCAGATGCCAGTACGCACACGAAGCTTGGTCGGGGCGGGCTGGCCGACGTGGAGTGGACGGTGCAGCTGTTACAGCTGGCTCACGGCAGCGCCGTCGCATCGCTGCGCACCACCCGGACGGTCGAGGCGTTGGCTGCTGCGGTGGCGGCGGGCTTGGTTGATGCCGCACAGGCCGGCGCGCTGACCGACGCATGGCGGCTGGCGACCAGGGTCCGCAACGCGCTCACTTTGGTGCAGGACCGCGCCGAGGACCAGTTGCCGAGCCAGGGCACCGCATTGCAGGCGGTGGGGCTGGTGCTCGGCTACCCGCCCGGGTTCGACCCGGGACAGCTCGTCGACGACTACCGGCGCACGGCGCGACGCGCGCGGCGGGTAGTGGAAGAGGTGTTCTACGCGGCTCATCCGGTGGCGTAGGCGAGCGCGCCCCCGACGGCCAGCGCGGCGACACAGCCGCCGAACGCCAACATTGCACGGTCACCGCTGCCCCGAGTGCGGTAACGATCCGGCAGTTCGGCCACGACCAGGATCGTCGTGCCCAGCAACCAGCCCGCCAGGCCGATCACGTCCGCGACGGTGATGCCGTGGGCGCTGCTGACGACCAGCAGCGTCCGCCCCTCGAGGTGTCTGTTGTTCGCGGGGAACCACACCGCCGAGACGATCACCAGGCAAACGGCGGCGATCCGGTCTCGAGTGAGCAGGCACCACGCGGCCGCGGTAGCAGCAGCGTGAGAACGACGACCGAGAAAACCATGAGCGCGGGCGATCAGCGATGCTTCTGCGGCATGCTCGGCAAGCGGCGGATTGGGCAGGCCGAAGTCCGGTGCATCGACCGGTGGTTGGTAGGCACCGTGGCCGGAGAACAGCCATTGGATCGCGAACCCCGCCGTCAGCACCACGACGCCACCGACCGCGTCCAATACGAAGTGGTTGGCCGTGCCCACGATGACGACGAGAGTGAAGAAGGGGTAGATCAACCCGGCGATGCGGATCCACTGGTGTCGGGCGCAGTTCCACAACGCGAGGCCGCACCAGGTCGCCCAGGCGATGTGCAGGCTGGGCATGGCCGCGAACTGGTTGGAGTGCTGGGCGACGTGGGGGTCGGCCAGCGAGCCCCAGGTGTGGAACTTGAGCAGGGTGTCGACGTAGTCGTACTGGGGGAGCAGGCGCGGCGGTGCCAGCGGATACAGGTAGAAGCCGAGCAGTCCGAGCAGCGTCGTGGTGAACAGCACGGTCCGCGCACCCCGGTACAGGTGCGGGCGCTTGACGAACAACCACACCATCACCGCGATGGTGATGACGAAGTGCAGGGTGGCGTAGTAGTAGTCCATGATCTGGGCCAACCACTCGTTGCGCGCGACGAAGTGGTTGATCGACAGTTCCCAGTTCAGGTGCAGGTAGTCCTGCAGGTGCTGTACGCCGCGCCCGTGTCGCATGGCGATGGACTCCTGCTCCGGGACGGCGTTTCGGCCGATGGAGTAGAGCCAGTAGCCCAGCCCGATGATCGCGAGCTCCTGCCACCACACCGGCCGTCGCCAGCGCAGCAGGCGGTTGGGGAACAGGCCGGTGAATCGGCGCGCGTTGGGTGGCTGGGCAGCATCACTGTGCTGCAACTGTGCCCCCGCGACCATGGCCTACATCTTCTCATCCGGCTGTGACGCAGTTGGCTGCGACGCTCAGCTTCGGTCAGTTCCCCGGGCCGAATCCCCTGCCGTCGGCTGTGCTCGATCGGCCAGGTTGCAGCACCTCGGACATGGTAAAGGTGCGCGGGCTGGCGGGTTAACCGATTTGTCCTCAAAGGCGACGTGGTGTCCGGCAGAGGCGAGCCGCTCGGCCCCCGGTGCCCGGCGGCACCGCGGTGCGCCGACCCGCGGCAGGGCCTGCGTTCTGTCACCATGTGGGTCATGACGTTCGCGGTGTTGTTCGTGTGCACCGGCAACATCTGTCGATCGCCGATGGCCGAGCGACTGTTCCAGTCTCGCGTCAGCCTGGACGCCGACGTCTCGGTGAGCAGCGCGGGCACTGGCGCGCTCGAAGGCTGGGGTATCGATCACCCCTCCGCGGTGGCGCTGCGGGAACTCGGGGTAGCACCCGAGGGGCACGCGGGGCGGCGACTGACGCGGGAGATCGTCGAGGATTCCGATCTGGTGCTCACCGCGGAGCGAGCGCATCGCAGCGCCGTGGTCCGGATGGCGCAATCTACCTCGTGGCGCACGTTCACGATTCGTGAGTTCGGCCGATTGGCCGAGCAGGTGCCGTTGATCGCCGAGATTCACGATCCGGACGGCCTGCGTAATCGGGTCGCCGAGATCTCGGCGCAACGGGGCGTGGCGCGGGCGAATGGCGGGGGCGCTGTGGACGACATCGGCGACCCGTTCGGCGGAGCCACGGACGTCGCCCGGCGAGCGGCGGCTCAGATATCGGCGGCGGTGGACGAAGCCATCCGCGCGCTCGGTCTGCCGGCACGCGTGTCGTTACCGGCCGGCTAAACCGCCACCGGGCATCTGGTTCGCCGACAAACAATCGTGTGCCCCAGGCGGCACAGCCCGCCAACGTCAGCTCGGCCTGCCGGGCGCGAATGTCGCACCGGCAGGCCGAGCCATGCCAGGGGTTACTTACCAGTAGTGCCTGCGGCCGCCGATTTCGTGACCAGCCACGCCCGCGATAGCCAGTACCGCGCCGACGACGACGGCGACGATGCCCAGGGTCCAGATGATGGCAACCTTGGCGAGGAAGCCGATCAGCAGCAATACCACTCCGAGAACGATCATGTCGCGCTCCTTGCGTTGCGGGGGCGGCCTTCGTTGTGCCGCGCTGTTGTTGTTCTGCCCGCGAAGCCGGGAGGCGTAAACACACAGCTCACATAACCGGTAGGACCATTCAGGCCTCAGAGCCAGTTGCGACGCCGGAACGCGAGGTAGAGCGCCACGGACAGGATGACCATCAGCCCGATGGCATACAGGTAGCCGAGCCGCCAGCGGAGTTCCGGCATGACGTGAAAGTTCATGCCGTAGATCGATGCGACGAGCGTCGGCGCGAAGAAGATGGCAGCCCACGCAGAGATCTTCTTGACCTCCTCGTTCTGAGCCAGGCTCGTCTCCGTCATCGCTCGCACGTCCTCGTTCTGTTGTTGTGCGATCAGCGTGGACTGCAAGGCCAGCGTGTTCTGCAGCAATGCCCGGTAGCTGTCGGCGCGCTCGACGATCGTGATGGCATGGTCCTGCACGTCACGCAGGTTGCGGCGCAGTTCGACGTCCACCTCGTACTTGTCGAATCCCATCTCCAGTGCGTGCACGACGCCCAGCAACGGCCGCGTAGCCCGTTGCAACGCGATCACTTCACGTCCGAGCTCATAGATGCGGCGGGGCGTTCCGGACTCGCCGCGGAACAGCTCGTCCTCGATCTCGTCGATGTCATTCTCCAGACCCGCGAGCACCGGCAGGTACTCGTCGACGACCTGGTCCAAGATCGCGTACAGCACGGTCTCCGGCCCGCGGCACAGCAGCGCCGGGGTGTTCTCCAGCCGCTTTCGCACCTTATGCAGATCCGGTGTCTCGGCATGCCTGATCGTGAGCACGAAATCGGGCCCGGTGAAGACGTGTAGCTCGCCGAACTCGACGTCCTCGGTCTCGTCGACGTAGCGCGCCGGGCGCAAAACGGTGAAGAGCACGTCGCCGTAGCGCTCCAGTTTCGGTCGCTGGTGCGCCGATACGGCGTCCTCGACAGCCAACGGATGGAGTCCGAACTCCTTGGCCAGCGATTGAATCTCCGCCAGTTCGGGCCGGTACAGGCCGATCCATGCCATGCCGCCACAATCGCGCAGGACCCGATAGGTCTCGTCGAGGTTGTGCGGCATCGCCAGGCGCTCGCCCTGCACGTACACGGCGTTGTCCACGACAGCCACGTCCGAGACGGTAGCCGGTGTCGGCGGGGCTGAATACGGGGGCGACGTACCCAGGCCGGTCGCGATGGGGAGCTGACTCTGGCTGGATGTGGCGCCTTGATGCTCGGTGCTAGACCCAGGTGACCTTCTTGCTCGAGAACGCGGCGATGGCGTGTTCGAACCAAGGGTGGTGGCGGCTGCCGGACACGGTCAGCTGGCCGCTGTTGAACGCACTGCCCTTCTTGATGGTGATGATGCCGTGGTCGACCGGGCTCGCGCGGACGATGCGCTCCACCAGCGGCAGGTGCCGGTCGCCGATAAGCAGCACGTTTTCGGAGCAGACGTAGGCGATCGAGTCGCCCTCGTGCATCGACTTGATGTTCTCTCTGTTCTTCTTCTGAATTGCCGCGAGTTGGACGTCGGTAATCGTGGGTGGAGGCACTTTTGTCCCCTTACGCATTGACTCTCGTGGGTGCATCGCCCCGAGGGGGCCGCCCGAGCATAGGTCTAGATTGCTGCCGCGGAAATGGCTGTCGTGAGTTCATACCAACCGCACCTGCCACCGGCCGGAATGCACAGAGGCCCCGGCGAACCGGGGCCTCTGCAAGCGGGGACGATCAGACGTCGTAGTAGAGCTCGAACTCGTGCGGGTGCGGACGCAGCCGGATCGGGTCGATCTCATTGGTGCGCTTGTAGTCGATCCAGGCGCTGAGGATGTCCTCGGTGAAGACGCCGCCCTCCTGCAAGTACTCGTTGTCGCGCTCCAGCGCGTTGAGTACCTCGTTGAGCGATCCGGGCACCTGGGTGATCGCGGCAGCCTCGTCCGGCGGCAGCTCGTACAGGTCCTTGTCCACCGGTGCCGGCGGCTCGATCTTGTTCTTGATGCCGTCGACGCCGGCGAGCAACATGGCCGAGAACGCCAGATAGGGGTTGCACGACGGGTCCGGGATACGGAACTCGATGCGCTTGGCTTTCGGGTTGCTGCCGGTGATCGGCACGCGGATGCACGCGGACCGGTTGCCCGAGCTGTACACCAGGTTGACCGGAGCCTCGAAGCCTGGGACCAGCCGGTGATAGCTGTTCACGGTCGGGTTGGTGAACGCCAGCAGCGACGGTGCATGGTGCAGCAGCCCACCGATGTAGAACCGCGCCGTGTCCGACAATCCGGCGTAACCCAGCTCGTCGTAGAACAGCGGTACACCGTCCTTCCACAAGGACTGGTGGCAGTGCATCCCCGAACCGTTGTCGCCGAACAGCGGCTTCGGCATGAAGGTCGCGGTCTTGCCGTTCGCCCAGGCGACGTTCTTGACGATGTACTTGAACTTCAGCACGTCGTCGCCGGCGTGGGTCAGCGTGTCGAATTTGTAGTTGATCTCCGCCTGGCCGGCAGTGCCGACCTCGTGATGTGCCCTTTCGACCGGCAGCCCTGCCGACAGCAGCGCGGAGGTGATCTGGTCACGCAGGTCGGCGTAGTGATCGACCGGGGGCAGTGGGAAGTAGCCGCCCTTGTACCGCGTCTTGTAGCCGCGGTTGCCGCCCTCCTCGACGCGGCCGGTGTTCCACGCACCCTCGATGGAGTCGATGTGGTAAAAACCCTCGTTCTGGCTGGTCTGGAAGCGCACGTCGTCGAAGACGTAGAACTCGGCCTCGGGACCGAAGTAGACGGTGTCGGCGATGCCGGTGGAGCGCAGATAGTCCTCGGCCTTGGTGGCAACCTGCCGCGGGTCGCGCCCGTACGGTTCACCGGTACGCGGCTCCACGATGGAGAACGCAATGTTCAACGTCTTCGCCGCCCGGAACGGATCGACATACGACGTCGCCGGGTCGGGGATCAGCTTCATGTCCGACTTGTGGATCGCGGCGAAGCCGCGAATCGACGAGCCGTCGAACATGACGCCCTCGGTGAAGAAGTCCGCGTCGACGATGCCCGCCGGAACGTTGAAGTGTTGCTGCTGTCCCGGTAGGTCGGTGAACCGGACGTCGACGAATTCGACGTTCTCCTTCTTGATGAAGGCGAGGACCTCTTCGGAGCTTGTGAACATCCATCCTCCGTTGCTGTGGTGATGTTTCTAATCTAGGAAATGGCAGTTGCCTGGTCGGTATCTCGAGTGTTTCGCCGGTGTTACGCGCTCTGCCGCCCTGCGACGTCCCGACTGTCCGGCACGCCGTTCGCTCTGCTCATCCTCGCACCACCGCGGTTTCGGTGATGCGGTCGTGCAGGCCCCGGCCGTCCTTGTCGAAGATCACTGCGGGCACCAGCAACAACAGCAGCACCGTGCGTACTACCGCCCGAACCGGCCCGACCGCGTCGTTGCGGTCGACCCGCACCAGGCGCAGGCCGAACAGATACATCCCGAGCGTGCGACCGGCGATCAGCACCCCGAGCACGTAGTCGATCGCGAACGGGATCAGGCTCCACGAGCCGGGCAGCCGATCAGCGGCACTGCCGCCACGAGTCTGGACGATCAGCCCAGCGATGATGGCGCTGGCCAGAGCATCGACGACGAATGCGCCCAATCGCGGCCCAGTCCCGGCCAGAGCGCCTGGCCCTGCCTCGGGCAGGCCGAGCTGCTGACCCCGGTAGGCCTGCGGCGCCGTCATGTCGCCGCGGTCAGGACCGGCGGCGGACCGTGCGCTGCACGTTGCGCAGCTTCGCCCCCTGCGGAATCGGGCCTTGGGGCAGCGGGCTGCGCGCCCCGCCGAGCGCCGAGAGCCGCTTGTCCAGTGCGGCCACCTGGTCGCGGCTGAGGTTGCGCGGCAATTTGAGCAGGTAGCGGCTGAGCTTGGCCAGGCGCAGATCGCCCTCGTCGGTGCCGACGATCACGTCGTAGATCGGGGTGTCACCGGTCACCCGCGCGATCTTCTTCTTCTCCTGCGCGATCAGTCCGCGGACCCGGTGCGGCGCGCCCTCGCCGACGAGCACCACGCCCGGCCGGCCGACCATCCGGTGCACCGCGTCGAGCTGAGTCGTGCCGGCCACCGCCTGGGTCAGTCGCCAGTCGCCGCGCAATTGCTGCTGCAGCATCCAGCCGACGGCGCCGGGTTGCCCCTCCGCCTGGGCTGAACATCGAGTGCTGTGCCCGGCGGCTGAACACCAGCATCGCGGCCACCACCGCAGCGATCACCGCCAGCGGGATGGGCAGGTACGGCGAGCCGCTGATCACGAAGACGATCACATAGACCGCGGCCGCGACCACCGCAACGCTGATGGCCAATAGGGGGATGAAGCGCGGGTCGTTCTGCCTGGTCAGCGTGAACGCCTGACGCAGATTGCGCCAGGTGTCGCGACGGGACTGGCGCTTCGCCGCGCGCGCGGTCTTGCGGTCGGCACGGCTCGGCTTGGCTCCCGCTGGCATGACGACGAGTCTAAGGCGTGCGCCGCGCCGCCCTGGCCGGCGCCTCGGCTAGGCCCGACTGGCCGCCAGCGCCGCCGTGGCCTGCCGGTACAGCGCGCCGGCGCGATAGGACGAGCGCACCAGCGGCCCGCTCATGACGCCGGCGAAACCGAGTTCCTCGGCCTCGGCGCTCAGCTCGACGAACTCCTCGGGGTGCACCCAGCGGCTGACTGGGTGGTGCCGTGGCGAGGGGCGCAGGTACTGGGTGATGGTCACCAGGTCGCAGTGCGCGGCGCGCAGGTCGCCCAGCGCCTGAGAGATCTCCTCGCGGTGTTCACCCATGCCCAGGATCAGGTTCGACTTGGTGACCAGCCCGGCGTTCGTGCGCGCCGCGCAGCACGCCCAACGACCGGTCGTAGTCGAAGGCCGGGCCGGATGGCCCGGAAGATGCGCGGCACCGTTTCCAGGTTGTGTGCGAAGACCTCCGGCCGACTGCTGAACACCTCGCCGAGCAACTCAGCCTCGCCGTTGAAGTCCGGCGCCAGCAGCTCCACACCGGTACCGGGGTTGTGCTCGTGGATCTGCCGGACCGTCTCGGCGTACAGCCAGGCGCCGCCGTCGTCGAGGTCGTCGCGGGCCACTCCGGTGACCGTCGCGTACCGCAGCCCCATCGTCCGCACGCTCTCGGCGACCCGGCGCGGTTCGTCCCGGTCGAGGGCAGCCGGCTTGCCGGTGTCGATCTGGCAGAAGTCGCAGCGCCGGGTGCACTGGTCGCCGCCGATCAGGAACGTCGCCTCGCGGTCCTCCCAGCATTCGTAGATGTTCGGGCAGCCGGCCGCCTGGCACACGGTGTGCAGACCCTCGCGTTCGACCAAGTGGCGCAGCGCGGTGTACTCCGGGCCCATTCGCGCCCGGGTCTTGATCCATTCGGGCTTCCGCTCGATCGGCACCTCGGCGTTGCGTGCCTCGATCCGAAGCAGTCGTCGCGGCCCGGGCGGAGCGGGGTGTTCGTCGCTCATGCCGTGACCGCTGACTCGACGAGCCGTCCCAGCTGGGCTTCGGCGACCGGCAGCAGCTCGGCGACCGTGACCTCGCGGCCGAGTTCACGCGACAGCGAGGTGACACCCGCGTCGGTGATGCCGCAGGGCACGATCCGGTCGAAGGCACTGAGGTCGGGATTGCAGTTGAGCGCGAACCCGTGCAGCGTCACGCCGCGGGCGACGCGAATGCCGATCGCGGCGACCTTGCGCTCCGGTCCGTCGGCGTCGGCCGGCACCCAGACGCCACTGCGGCCGGCGACGCACGTCGCAGCGGTCAGGCCCACCTCGGCGCAGACGTCGATGAGGAGCTGTTCCAGGCGGCGTACGTAGGCGACGACATCGATCGGGTCGTGCAGTCGCAGGATCGGATAGCCGACGAGCTGGCCCGGCCCGTGCCAGGTGATCTTGCCGCCGCGGTCGACGTCGATCACCTCGGTGCCGTCGATCGGGCGCTCCCAGGCCTCGGTGCGACGCCCGGCGGTGTAGACAGCGGGGTGCTCGAGCAACAACACGGTGTCCGGGGCGCGCCCGGCAACCACCTCGTCGTGGATGCGACGCTGCTCGGCCCACGCCGAAACGTATGGAACCAGGTCGGCACGCACCACCCGCAACTCGCCCACGCGCTCAGGTTACGCCGGTGCTAAGTGCCGATCGCGGCGCAACTGGCGGGCTGTGGACGGTGCGCAGGGGGTCGACGCGCTCGCCTAGGCTCTCCGGGCGTGAGCGCGCACAGCGAAGGAATCGGGCCCACCTGGATCAGGGTGCCCGGCTACGTCGCCGAGTCGCTGCTGGGCAGTGGCGCGAGTTCCCGGGTGTGGCGCGGCCGGACCGCCGGCACCGGCGATCCGGTTGCGCTGAAGTTCGTCGAGGTGCGCAATCCGCCGGCTCCGACGAGCTCACCCACGCGGCCGCCCTCGAGGCCGGGCTGCTGTCCGTGCTCGATCACCCGAACCTGATTCGGCTGCACGAGTTCGTGCCCGTTCCCGGCGGATTCGTGCTCGTGCTCGATCTCGCCGCCGGCGGGTCGCTGGCCCAACTGCTCGCGGCCCGCGGACGCCTCAGCCCGGGGGAGGCGATCTCGGCACTGGCACCGATCGGCACCGCGCTGGCCCACGTGCACGACGCCGGCGTTGTGCACGGCGATGTGTCGCCGGCGAACGTGCTGTTCAGCGACCGTGGCACCCCGATGCTGGCCGACCTGGGCGTGTCGCGGATGCTCGGCGATCGTCGTGCGGCACACACCACACCTGGCTACGTCGATCCCGGCGTCGCAGCGGGGTACGTGCCGTCACCGCACAGCGACGTGTTCATGCTCGCGGCCGTCGCAGTGCACGTGCTGACCGGCGCCCCGCTCTGGCGCGGCGACACCGCCGACGCGATGCTGCTCGCGGCGCTCATCGCCGACCTGTCCGACATCGAGGCTCGATTACGGGCTGCTGCCGTGCCGCCGGCGTTGAGTGCGGTGGTGCAGCGGGCGCTGTCGATAGAACCGGCTCGCCGGGGCAGCGCGGCCGAGTTCGCATTGGACTTCCGCCACGCCGGCGATCCGGTGGCGGTTGAACTAGGGGCCGGCCGGGCACGTCCCGCCGAGGCGTTGGCGGCCGAACCGCCGGCCGACGTCGCCCCGGAACCCGTCGCGGACGGGGTTTCGAGGCCCGTGACGAACGCGATTGCCGACCCGCTCGTGCAGTCCATCCCGGACTACGCGGCCCCGTGGGCACCGCTCGACGTGGCAGCGGTCGCGCCCGATGAGGCCGACGAGCACGCCGAACCGCGCATCGAACAGCACGCGGATGACGCCGGGTATCGCCTCGATGCCGACACCGGCCCGCTCCCGGTCATCGCCGGGCCGGCCGAGACGCAGAACCCGGCGCAGACGAGAGCGGTGCAGGCGGCGCCCCGCCCACGTCGAGACACCCGGCAGCGAGCCGGTCGAGCCGGGGGCAGGCGCCGCCGGGTGAGTTGGTGGGATCTGCATCGCCGCCTCGTGCTCGCGATCCTCGCCGCGGTGGCGGTACTGGCGGTCGGCGCCGGCGTGGCGTTCGGCGTGACCGGCGGGAGCGGCCATCACGCCGCGCGCAGCGCGGGTCCGGGCGCGGCGGTCGCGTCAACCATCGGCAATGCTCCGTTTGCGGTGGACGGCACGGTGGAGTCCCTGGCCAGCGCCCCGCCGCCGAGTGATGGCAGCGCGGCGACGTCGAGTTCGGCGCCCTCGGTGACGAACGCCGCGGCCGCGACGATCCTGGTTCAGCTCGATTCGTTGCGCGAGGGCGCCTTCGCCCGTCGCGCACCGCTGCTGCTCACCGGTGTGTACGAGCCGGGGGCGCTGCTCGACGAGGACACCGCGGCGCTGCAGCGGATCGTCCCCGATGGCTGCGGGCTCGAGGGCGTGCACACCACGTACACGAACGTCAAGATCGGCTCGCAGACAGCAAGCACGCTCAACCTGACGGCGACCGCCACCCTGGCCCAGTCCGTCCTGTTCTGTAACGGCGTGGCCAAGGCCAAGGCGCCCGGGGCCGGTCCGAGCGCGGTACACATCACGCTGCAACACGCGCACACCGGCTGGCTCATCAGCGGCGTCACCAGCTAGCAGATCATCGAGCTGCGTCCCACCGCCGACCGCTAAAGGTCAGTGCGTGAGAGCCCACGCCAGCGCTTCGCGCAGCTCGGTGTGCCGGTGCTCGAAGCCGGTGCGTGCCAGTACCGCCGGCAGCGCGCGCTGGCCACCCAGCGCGTCCTCAGCGAGTTCGCCGATCGCCAGCCGCAGCGCGAATGCCGGCGTGGGGATGAGCGCACGCCGGTGCAACAGCCTGGCCAGTGTCTTCATGAACTGCGCGTTGCGGGCGGGCTGCGGCGCGGTCAGATTCACCGGCCCGGCGATGTCGTGGGCCATCACGTGGCTGATGGCGGCCACCTCGTCGGCGAGGGTGATCCACGGCAAGAACTGACGTCCGGTGCTGGTGCGCCCGGCCAGCCCGAGCCGCACGATCGGTACCAGCCGCTCCAGCAGCGGGCTGTGCCGGCTCAGCACGATCCCGGTACGCAGCTGGGCCACCCGGATGCCGGCGTCCGGGCCGGCTGCGCAGCGCCTTCCCACTCCTGGCACAACTCGGCCAGGAATCCGGTGCCTGCCGGCGCGGTCTCGTCCACCTCGGCATCGCCGGTGTCGCCGTAGTAGCCGACTGCCGAGGCGCACACCAGCACACGCGGGCCGGCGCCGTCAGCGAGCGCGCGGGCAAGGGTCGAGACGGGCCCGGTGCGGCTGCGAATCAGCGTCTTCTTGTACGCCGATGTCCGGCGCCGGTCACCGACGCCCGCTCCGGACAGGCAAACCACCACGTCGGCGCCGGCCAGCGTGCCCACCTGCACGTGGTGCCGGTCCGGGTCCCATTGCTTCTCGTCGACCGCCGCAGGGGCGCGCCGGACGAGCCGGGCGACATCGTGCCCGGAACGCAGCAACGACTCCCGGAGCGCCGTTCCGATCAGGCCGGATGCGCCGGCGAGGACCACTCGCACCCTGGGCTACCCGAGGCCGAGCGCGCGTTCGAAGGCGCCCGCTTCCAGCCGTTCCTTGATCGTGCCGAGGAAGCGTGCGGCGTCGGCGCCATCGACGATGCGATGATCGTAGGACAGCGCCAGGTACACCATCGACCGAATCGAGATCGTCTCGCCGAGCTCCCCGTCGGCGACGACCATCGGCCGGCGGACGACTGCGCCGGTGCCCAGGATCGCCACCTGCGGCTGGTTGATGATCGGTGTGTCGAACAGCGCGCCGCGGCTTCCGGTGTTCGTCAGCGTGAACGTCCCGCCGCCGAGTTCGTCCGGGCTGACGCGATTGGCTCGGGTCCGCTCGGCCAGGTCCGCGATCTTCCGGGCGATGCCCGGCGAGGTTGAGGTCGCCGGCGTTGTGGATCACCGGTACGGCCAGGCCGCGTTCGGTATCGACGGCGATACCCAGGTGCTCGGCGTCGTGATAGGTGATCGTCTTCGCCTCGACGTCGATCGAGGCGTTCACCACGGGGTGTGCCTTCAGTGCCTCGATGGCCGCGACGGCGAAGAACGGCAAGAACGTGAGCTTGACGCCTTCGCGAGCTTCGAAACCGGCCTTCGCTTGCGTCACGCAGCCGCGCAGATCTTGGTGACGTCCACCTCGACAACCGTGGTCAGCTGCGCGGCGGTCTGCAGCGACTCGACCATGCGGGCCGCGATCACCTGCCGCATTCGCGACATCGGCACCACGCGCCCGCGCAGGCCTTCCGTTGCGCCCCCGGTGGCCGATGCCACCCGGGGCGCGGTGGCCGTCTCCGCAGCCGCAGGTGCGGCGGCAGTGAGCCCAGCCGGGATGAACGGCGGCGCGGCGGCAGGTGCGGCCGCCGGCGGCGTGACCGGGCTCGGGGTGGGGATTGGGGCTGCGGGGATCGGGGCTGCGTGCGCCGGCGGGGCGCCTTCGGTCGGGTGCAGCGGGGCCTGCGCCGCCGCGCCGGCGGCCGCGAGCACGTCGGATTTACGGATGCGGCCGCCGATGCCGGTGCCGCGCACGGCGGCGAGGTCAACCCCGCGCTCGCTGGCGAGCTTGCGTACCAGTGGGCGTGACGTACGGTCCGGCCCCGTCGTCTTCGCCGCTCGGCATGGCGGCCGGGGCGACGACGGGCGCCGGCGCGAACGGTTGCGTGCTGTCGCCGGACTGTGCGGGACTGGGGTGGCCGGACGCCACGCCGGGACGATCCCAGGACGGCTCGGCAGGGGGTGGCTGCGCCGCCTGCGCTGCCGCGGGCGCCGGGTAGGACTCGGTAGGCACCTGCTCCGCCGACAGGCTGCGCGGCGAAGGGCGGTGGCGCGGCGCTTGCGGACGCGTCGGCAGGCGGCTGTGCCGCGACGGGCTGGTCGGCGGGCGGCTGTGCCGCGACGGGCTGGTCGGCGGGCGGCTGCTCCACGGCGGGCTGGCCAGCGTCGGCGGCATCGCCGATCACGGCCAGTTCGACGCCGATCTCTACCGTCTCGTCCTCGCCGACCTTGATCGAGAGCACCGTGCCGGAGGCCGGCGAGGGAACCTCGGTGTCGACCTTGTCGGTGGAGACCTCGAGCAGCGGCTCGTCGGCGTCGACGTGCTCGCCCTCCTGCTTGAGCCAGCGCGTCACGGTGCCCTCGGTGACGCTCTCACCGAGGCGGGGCATGGTCACCGAGACCGGCATGGCAGGTGAACTCCTTCTACTGGGCTAGACGGGCTTTGGGCTAGTCGGGCTGATGGGGGCGGACGGTCACTCGTGCACGTGCAGTGGCTTGCCGGCGAGCAGCAGGTGCGCCTCGCCGATCGCCTCGGACTGGGTCGGATGCGGATGGATCAGCTGGGCGACTTCGGCGGGCAGCGCCTCCCAGTTGTAGATGAGTTGAGCTTCGGCGATGAGCTCGCCGACCCGGTCGCCGACGATGTGCACGCCCAGCACCGGGCCGTCGACCTCGGCGACCAGTTTGACCGCGCCGCGTGTGTTCAGGATGGCACTGCGGCCGTTACCGGAGAAGTCGTAGGTGACCGTGCGGACCCGATCAGCGCCGAGGCGTTCGACCGCCTGCACCTCGGTGAGGCCGACCGACGCGACCTCCGGCGCCGAATAGGTGATACGCGGCGCGCCGGCATAGTCGATCGGGGCGACATGCAGACCGGCCAGGTGCTCGGCAACCAGGATGCCTTCGGCGAACCCGACGTGCGCGAGCTGTGGCGTGGGGATCAGGTCGCCGACCGCGTACACGCCCTCGACGCCGGTCCGGCAGTACTCGTCCACGACGACGAAGCCGCGGTCCAGCCGGATGCCGTTCTCCTCGTACCCGAGCCCCTGGGACGTCGGCCCGCGGCCGACCGCGACCAGCAGCAGCTCGGCCTCCAGCGTCTCGCCGCCCTCCAGGAACACCCGCACACCGGTCTCGGTGTGCTCGACACGCTCGAAACGGACACCCAGCTTGAACCCGATGTTGCGACGCCGAAATGCGCGCTCCAGCAACTTCGAGTTCGCTTCGTCCTCCGTCGGGACCAGATGCGGCAGCGCCTCGATGATGGTGACGGTGGTGCCGAAGGAGGTCCACGCGCTGGCGAACTCGCAACCGATCACCCCGCCACCGAGCACCAGTGCGCTACTCGGCACGTGATCCAGCTGCAGTGCCTGTTCGCTGGCGATCACCCGCTGCCCGTCCAGGTCCAGTCCGGGCAGGGTGCGGGAGTAGGAGCCGGTGGCCAGCACCACGTTCGTGCCGGTGTAGCTGTCGCCGTCGACGGCGACGGTCCGCGGCCCGACCAGCCGGCCTTCGCCTTCCACGATCTGGATGCCGCGGCTCTTGATGAGCCCGACCAGCCCCTTGTGGTTCTTGCCGATGACGCCGTCCTTGTACTTGTGGACGCCTGCCATGTCGATGCCCTCGAAGGTGGCATTCACGCCGAAGTGCGCGCTCTCCCGGGCCTGGTCCGCGATCTCACCGGCGTGCAGCAGCGCCTTGGTGGGGATGCAGCCCCGATGCAGGCAGGTGCCGCCCACCTTGTCGCGCTCGATCAGCACGACCGACCGGCCCAGCTCCGCTGCCCGTAGCGCCGCCGCGTACCCGCCACTGCCCCCACCCAGGATCACGACGTCGGACTGGTTGTCGGTCACTGGCTACTCCTGCGCTGTCGAAGGCTGCTGGGTCGAAGGTTGCGGTGTGCGAAGGCCGCGGTGTCGGACGGTGCTGAGCTGGATACGGGCCTCCATCTTGGCATCATCGCCAGCACACAGGGACACGGGGCAACTTTGACGTCAAGGCGTCCGGTACCGGGGCGCCGGTGGGATCATCACAGCGACGCCCCGGGTCGAACGCGGCCGGGCTGGAGCGGGCACGAGGAGGCGTAGCGGTGGGACTGCTGCGGCGCATGGGCAAGGGGCGACCGGGGACGCTGCGAACCGCGTCGTCCGCCGACACGGCGCACCTGGCCGGCTTTGTCGCCAGCCGTTCCGGCGTGGAGGGCTATCTCGAGCCGAGGACCGCTGTCACCGAGACGACGTTGCTGCTGGTCGCCGACACCGGCGAATGGACCCGGCGCCGGGTGGACGGCCCTGATGCCGCCACCGCTTTCGCGCGCAAGCACGCGATCCCGCTGTACGAGGTCGCCACCGTCGGGTATCCGAAGCGAATGCGGGAGTGGAACGAGCAGCGCAAGCGCGCCGGCGCAGACCGGCAGCTGGACGAGGGCGTTCCGCACCCGGATATGGCCTAGCCCCGGCGCCGGTCCGGACCGGCCAGGTCGACCAGCGTCGCGAGAATCGCGCGCACCCCCGCGCCGGTACCGCCCTTCGGCGTGTAGTCCCTCGCACCGGCTGCGTTCCACGCCGGCCCGGCGATGTCCAGGTGCACCCAGGACTGCCCATTCGGGACGAATCCGGCGAGGAAGTGGCCGGCGACGAGCATGGCGCCCCACCGCTCGCCCGCCACATTCACGACGTCGGCGACGGGGGAGTCGAGGGTGGTGCGCAAGTCGTCGGTGAGCGGCATGGCCCATACCGACTCGCCGGCGGCCGAAGCGGTCCGGACCACGCGGTCACGCAGTCCCACCTCGCCCATGGCGCCGATCACCCGCGGGCCCAGAGCGACCAGCTGCGCGCCGGTGAGGGTCGATATCTCGATGAGGTGGTCCGGCTCGTCCTCAAGCGCCCGGCTCATCGCGTCGGCGAGCACCAGCCGGCCTTCGGCATCGGTATCCGCGACCTCCACCGTGCGGCCGCTGCGCATGGTGAGCACGTCCGATGGCCGGTATGCCGAACCGGACGGCATGTTCTCCGCCATCGGAATCGTCGCCGTCACGGCTATCGGCAGGCGCAGCGCAGCCGCCGCTAGCGTCGCGCTGAGCACCGCCGCGGCACCGCCCATATCGCTTTTCATCCAGCTCAGATTGGCGGTCTTGAGGTTCAGTCCGCCGGAGTCGTAGGTGATGCCCTTGCCGACCAGGGCCACCGATGCCAGCGCCCGGCGGGGCGTGTAGGCGATCCGCACCAACCGAGGTGCTCGCGCGGATCCGCCGCCCACCGCCAGGATGCCGCCGTACCCGCCCCGGGCAAGTGCCTTTGTATCGAGCACCTCGCTCTGCAGGCCTGCGGCGTCGGCGAGTTCCACGGCCTGTGTCGCGAACGTCTCCGGGTACAGATCGTTCGGTGCGGTGTTGACCAGATCGCGGGCGCGGTTGACCGCCGTCGCGACGATCCGGGCCCGTCGCAACGCCGCGCGTGCGTCGGTGTCGATGTCGCCGGCGATGCTGACCCGGCGCAGCTGGCGCGCGGGCCCGTTCGACTTGTATGCGGTAAAGGCATAGCTACCCAGCAGCGCCCCTTCGACCAGCGCGTCGACCGGCGCGTCGATGGACACGTGCACGCTTGCCTGGGCCTTCGCCGATCGCAGCGCGGCACCGACGGCGCGCCGCGCCGACTCGGCGTGCAGCGTGTCGCCGACACCGGCGGCGAGCACCAGGCCGAACGGGGCCCGGCCCAGCGTCGGGATCTTGATGACCTCGTCGCCACGGCCGGTCGCGCCGGCTGCCTGCAGTGCGTCCAGCAGTCGGCGGCCCAACACCGCGTCGACCTCGCGCGCGCCGGGCGCCAACCGCAGCGAACCGTTCGGACCGCTCAGCACACCGACGACCACCGCATCGCACGCCGGTGGCGTACCGCGCTCCACCAGCCGGACGGGCGGAGCAGGTGTGTCGGCGACGTGCACGGCGCGATGCTATGCGAGGCGAGGGCGGAGTGACGCGGCGAGGCGAGGGCGGAGTGAGCATCGCAGGGGCGCCCGCGGCCCGAGGAGCGGAGCGACCCGAGCCGAGCGATAGATATCGCAGGGCCGCCCGCGGCCCGAGGAGCGGAGCGACCCCGAGCCGAGCAATGGGCATTGCCAGACGGGCAGGCCAAATGGGTATCGAGGGGTGGACATCGGCCGGTGCGTGGCTCGATACGGTGGCGCACATGTCTGAGCCACGTCATTCACCGCTGTATCACCGGCACGTCGAACTCGGCGCCAAGCTGGCCGACTTCGGCGGGTGGGAGATGCCGATCGAATACCCGGCGAGCGGCGGCGGGGTGCTCAAGGAGCACGGCGCCGTCCGGACTGCGGTGGGCATCTTCGACGTCTCACATCTCGGCAAGGCCACCGTGCGCGGTTCCGGCGCGCGGCAATTCGTCAATGAATGCCTGACCAACGACCTCGGCCGCATCGGGCCGGGCCAGGCGCAGTACACGCTGTGCTGTGCGGCGTCGGGTGGCGTGGTGGACGACCTGATCGCGTACCTCGTTTCCGACGATGAGGTGTTCCTGGTGCCGAACGCGGCCAACACCGCTGAGGTGGTGCGGCGGCTGTCGGACGCCGCCCCGGCCGGCGTGGAGGTCGTCGAGCAGCACGCAGGTTTCGGCGTGCTCGCGGTGCAGGGCCCGCGCTGTGCCGACGTGCTCGGCGCGCTCGGGCTGCCGCACGATCTGCCGTACATGGCATACGTGGACGCGACGTTCGCGGCGGGTCCGGTGCGGGTGTGCCGCACCGGCTATACCGGTGAGCACGGATACGAGCTGATCTCCGGGTGGGACGCCACCGTGGAGCTCTGGGACGCGCTGCTGTCGCAGGTGCGCGCTGCCGGTGGCCTGCCCGCCGGGCTGGGCGCGCGTGACACGCTGCGCACCGAGATGGGCTATCCGCTGCACGGCCAGGATCTATCGCTCGATATCTCGCCGGTGCAGGCTCGCTCGGGGTGGGCGGTCGGCTGGAAGAAGGACGCGTTCTGGGGCAGGGACGCGCTGCTCGCCGAGCGGGAGGCCGGGGCGCGACGGCTGCTTTGGGGCGTGGATTCGCTCGACCGAGGCATCCCACGTGCGCATATGGCGCTGCGCGGGGGTGCCGGTGACAACGTGGGCGAGGTGACCAGCGGTACGTTCTCGCCGACGTTGCGGCGCGGCATCGGCCTTGCCTTGCTGGACACCGCGACCGGGGTGAGCGAGGGCGACGAACTCGAATTGGACCTACGCGGGCGCACCAGCGCGGTGCGGGTGGTCAAGCCGCCGTTCGTGCCGTCGCACGTGCGTTAGCCGGCTCACGGACCGGCAGCTTCGGGCGCCGCGTCGGCGGCGCCGGGTTTTGTGCCGGGCGGAGATGGCTCACCGGTCGCGGTCTCGATGGCGACCGCTTCGGGTAGCGGCGCGCGCAGGGCGCGGATCGTCGTGTTGAGAAACGACAGCAGCGGCACGGCCACCAGCGCTCCAGCGATGCCGGCGACGATCGTCGCGGTGCTCACACCTAGGGCAATTGCCAGCGGGTGCAGATCGACGCTGCGGCTCATGATCACCGGCTGCAGCACGTGCCCCTCCAGCTGGAGCAGCACGATGATGCCGATGGTGACCACGATCGCTGCCGTCACGCCGTGCTCGATCAGCGCGACGGCGACACACACCGCGCCGGTGATGGTGAGTCCGATCAACGGGATGAACGAGCCGAGGAAGATCAGCACCCCGAGCGCGGCGAACAACGGCACCCGGAGCACGAATAGCAAAATCATGATCGAGATGCCGTGGAACAGGGCGATGAACACCTGTCCGCGCATGTAACCGCCGAAGCTGCCCCAGCCCGCCCTGCCGGCGACGTCGACGCGTTGCTGCGCCCGTGACGGGAACAGTCTGAGCACCCAGCCCCAGACGACCTCGCCATCGCGGAGCAGGAAGAAGGTGATGAAGATCGTCAGCAGGATGCCGGCCAGTACCTCGGCCACGGTACGGACGGCGGTGATGGCACCGCTGATCAACTGGCCCTGGTGTGACTTGATCGTGTTGGTGATGTTCGTCGTGACCTTGTCCAGATCCTGCGACTTGATGTGCAGAGGCCCGGTGTGCAGCCAGTTGCGGATCTTGTCGATCGACCCGGACACCTTGTTGGCCAGTTCGCTGGAGTGGCTGCTGATCTGCCAGACCACGAACCAACCGATGCCGACGAGTACCGCGACGCCGACGAGCAGCGTCAGAAGCGCCGGCAGCGTCGGCGGACCGGGCATCACTCGCCGCAGCAGGCGCTTGAGGGGCAGCAGCACCGCGGTGAGGAACAACGAGATAGCGAACGCCAGCGCCACCAGTTCGATGCGATGCAGAATCTTCGCGAGGATGTACAGCCCGGCGCCGATGAGCAGGAGCCGCCAGACCCAGGCGGCGGCGACCCGCACCTGCCAGGTGACGGCCTCGATCGCGTCGTGGCGAGTATCCGACAGCGCCGGTGTCGTCGGCTGCGGGGGAGCCTCGGGTGGCTGCACGCCAGGTCCTGTCGTCGTGGTGGGCGTCTCGTCGTCCTTGCCGGCGGCCGGGACGTTGCCAAGCGGCTTACCCGCGCCAGCCCTTTGTCGACCCTAGCTGCCAGCTGTGCAACCGCCGTGGAGGTTGCGATGATCCGACATCTGCCCGCGCTCAGGCCGCGCTGCGCACCGCGACCCGCAGCGTCAGCACTGCCAGCGCTGCGGCGCTGCCGCCGTCGCCGTCGACCGGGACGGGCAAGACCGCCTCGCTCGCCAGGTGTGCGATGGCGGCGTCGTGCGCGGGGTCGGTGCCCAGGTCGGCCGCGCGCCACCACGGGGCGGCATCAGCCGCGACCTCGGCGCACAGCAGGGCGGCGGCCGCGGCGCCGACGCCGTCGAGCAGCACCGGCGTGCGCCGTGCGGTTGCCCGCAACAGCAGCCCGCATGCCGCGGCAAGGCTGCACACCGCGCCGCCGGGCAGGTCGGCGAGCTCGGCCGCGACCCGGCAGGCCGCTGCCAGCAGCGCGTCGGGATCGTCGCGCACCGGCATCAACGACCGGCGCGCGTCGCGCACGGCGACGGCCCGGCGCGTCCACTCCGCCGCGGCCAAGCGGGCACCACGGGGGAGCACTTTCACCGGCTCGATGCCGGTGAGGACGCAGACCAGCACCGGGCCGAGAATCTCGGCCCCCGGCAGCGACAGCACGACGAGGTCGGCGCCGGAGTCGACCTCCGCGTCGGCCAGCGCGCCGCCGGCCGCTAGCTGGTCGGCGACCCCGGCGACCCCGGCGTCCGCTCCCGTCTGGCCCGGCTCCGACGCGCGAATAGTCGCCGGCACCGTCCGCACGCCCAGCTGAGCCAGCTCCGCCAGGGGCAGCGCGCAGCCCTCGCCGGGGCCCAGGTGCACCATCCGGGCGCGCCGGGGCTCAGTGGCGGCCGGGGCAGCCTGTGTTAGGGCAAGCCAGCGACGCAGCTGTGCCAGCGGTCCGGTCCCGGCGCCCTGGTTCGGCTGCGGGGGGGCCTCGCCGGCTGACGCGGTCGACCCGGGCAGCGGCTCGATGTCGCGACCGAGTTCGGTGAGGCTGGTCATGACTCGGCGTTCACCGCGGGCATGCTGGCCAGTATGCCGACGACGCCCGCCGAGCGTTGCTGGGTAGGGTCGCGGCGTCGAGGCGGGAAGCCGCCGCGCTGGTGAAGGGGTGGCGATGAGCTGGACGTGGCGGTTGGAGGCAGCCGACGGATCGGTGCTGTCGATGTCCACCCCGGCCCATCCGAACCAGTCCGACGCCGAGAGCTGGCTCGGGGAGCACTGGCGCGAGCTGGCCGAACGGGGCGTGGCCGGGGTGACGCTGCTCGAGGGCAGTCGCGAGGTCTACGGGCCGATGTCGCTGGCCGAGGAGTGAGCTAGGCGGCTGAGGCTCGACGCGCGCTCGGTGACGCGCTCTAGATCTGGTCGCCGCGCTGCACCTGCGGCGATGGCAGGCGCCAGCGACGCGGCAGGTAGGCCCGGCTGCCGGCATAGAACCCGATCGTCATCGGTCCGCCGTCGGCCTTGCCGAAGCGTTCGATGGCGAGTTTGCGGATCCGCCGCCCGGTGATGTTCCACTCCAGGATCAGCAGCGCGAATGCGCCGAGCACCAGGAACTGCGCGTAGGGCAGCACGTAGCTGAGGATCATCAGCGGGAACAGCAGCAGTAGGTAGTTGCTGGCCATCCGGTGCGAGTCGACCCAGTCCCGGGCGAGTTTGCGCGTCTGGCCCTGATCGCGCCGGGGCAGCACCGATTCGTCACCCGAACGCAGCAATGCGCGGCGCTGCTGCGGGCTGAGGCTCTCGCTCGGCGTGCGCCGGGCGGTACGCGTCTGCCGAGTCTGTTGCTTCTGCCGCGCGTACGCCTCTTTGCGCGTCTTCGGCGCGGTGACCGGGCCGCGGGTGGGGGCCGCTTCGCGCCGCTTGGGAGTGGGCCGGCCCTTGCCACTCAACGCCGAGGGCGCTTCGGTGGGGACGTCCGCAGCCGCGGGCTGGTCCGGGCGTCTGGGCAGCAACTTCACGGTGTCGAGGGTAGCTGCGGTTACGGCAGGGCGAGCATCTGGTCCAGGGCCCGCCGTGCGTGCCGGGCCATGGTGGGCTCCACGGAGATGCGATTCACCACGGTGCCGCGCTGCAGGGACTCGAGCGCGTGCACCAGATGCGGCAGGTCGATCCGGTTCATGGTGGAGCAGTAACAGACGGTCTGCTCCAGGAACGAGATCTGCTTGTCCGGGTGTGCGGCGGCCAATCGGCGCACCAGGTTGAGTTCGGTGCCGATCGCCCAGGACGAACCCGGCGGGGCCGCCGCCAGCGTCGAGATGATGTATTCGGTGGAGCCGACCAGATCCGCGGCCAGCACCACCTCGTGCTGGCATTCCGGATGCACCAGGACGGTGACGCCGGGCACCCGCTCGCGGATCGCGTGCACGTTTGCCACCGTGAACCGGCCGTGCACCGAGCAATGGCCGCGCCACAGGATCACGCGAGCGTCGCGCAACTGCTGCCTGCCCAGGCCGCCACCCGGACGGTGCGGGTCGAACACCACGCAGTCATCCAGCGCCAGCCCGAGCTGCCGCACTGCGGTGTTGCGGCCGAGGTGCTGGTCGGGCATGAACAGCACCTTGCCGGCACCAGCGCTGGTGTTGCCGTCGTGCTGGGCGAACGCCCAGCGCAGTGCCCGCTCGGCATTGGACGAGGTGCACACCGTGCCGCCGTGCGCTCCGGTGAAGGCTTTGATCGCGGCAGAGGAGTTCATGTAGGTCACCGGGACGGTGACGTCGGCGACGCCGGCCTCGGCCAACACGTCCCATGCGGCCAGCACCTGTTGGTAGTCGGCCATGTCGGCCATGGAGCAACCGGCTGCGAGGTCCGGCAAGATCACCTGCTGCTGATCGGTGGTCAGGATGTCGGCGGACTCGGCCATGAAGTGCACGCCGCAGAACACGATGTAGTCCGCGCCGGGACGGGCGGCGGCCTCGCGGGCAAGCTTGAACGAGTCGCCGGTGACATCGGCGAACTGGATGACCTCGTCGCGCTGATAGTGGTGGCCCAGTACGAACAGCCGGTCGCCGAGCGCCGACTTGGCGGCCCGGGCGCGCTCCACCAAGCTGGGATCGGACGCCGCCGGCAGCTCGCCGGGGCAGTCCACGCCGCGCTCGGAACCGGCGTCGCGGCCCCGGCCGAGCAGGAGCAGCGCGGTCGAGGTCGGCGCCGGCTCGGTGAACGTCACCATTCGAGCGTATCCGCGGGTTAGGATGGAATAGGCCGTCGGGTGAGCTGGGTTACCCGGTGCAGAGCGATCGACCAGAGCGCCTGAATCGACATTGAGCTTGAATCGACATCGAGGAGCACGATGACCGCCGTAGAGACGACTTCCGTCGAACTGGGCGCACCGGCAACCACGGTCGGCCTGCAGCTGACCGAGGGCGCGGCCGTCAAGGTTCGCGCGCTGCTCGACCAAGAGGGCCGCGACGACCTCCGCCTGCGCGTTGCCGTCCAGCCGGGTGGCTGCTCGGGCCTGCAGTACCAGCTGTTCTTCGACGAGCGCAGCCTCGACGGTGATCTGGAACTCGACCTGAGCGGTGTGCCGGTGGTGGTCGACCGGATGAGTGGTCCGTACCTGGGCGGCGCGACCATCGACTTCACCGACACGATCGAGCAGCAGGGCTTCACCATCGACAACCCGAACGCCTCCGGCGGCTGCGCCTGCGGCAACTCCTTCTGCGGCTGACCCGCCCCACGATTAGCCCCGCCACGGGCATCGGCGCGTTTCGCCGGGACCCCGAAACAACCTTTGGGTAGCGTGCCCGCCATGCCCGTTCTCGTCGCCGGTTCGATCGCCACCGATCACCTGATGCATTTCCCCGGGAAGTTCAGCGAGCAGCTTCTCGCCGAACACCTGCACAAGGTGTCCTTGTCGTTCCTGGTGGATGACCTGGTCGTGCGCCGTGGCGGCGTCGCGGCGAACATCGCCTTCGGCATGGCTCAGCTCGGCGAGTCCCCGGTGCTGGTCGGCGCCGTGGGTGCCGACTTCGACGAATACCGCGCCTGGCTGGACCGCAACGGCGTCGACTGCCGGTTCGTGCACATCTCGCCGATCCATCACACCGCTCGCTTCGTCTGCACCACCGACGAGGAGATGTGCCAGATCGCGTCGTTCTACGCCGGGGCGATGAGCGAGGCCCGCAACATCGAGCTGGAACCGGCCTGGAGTCAGACCGAGGCCGACCTTGTCGTCATCAGCGCGGATGACCCGGCGGCGATGGTCCGGCACAGCGTGGAATGTCGCGAGCGCGGGTTCCGCTTCGCTGCCGATCCGTCACAACAGATAGCCCGCATGTCCGGCCCGGAGTTGCTCGAGCTGATCGACGGCGCGGACCTGCTGTTCACCAACGACTACGAGAAGAACCTGCTCGAGTCCAAGACAGGCCTGTCCGAGGCCGAGGTGATGGCCCGGGTGGGTCTGCGCGTCACGACGCTCGGCTCGGGTGGCGTGGAGATCGTCGGGCGGGACGTCGAGCGAGTGCACGTGCCGGTCGCGAAGGAGTACGCGAAGGTCGACCCGACCGGTGTCGGCGACGGCTTCCGTGCCGGTTTCCTGTCCGCGCGCGCCTGGGGCCTGTCGTGGCAGCGTGCGGCCGAGGTCGGCAGCCTGCTCGCGACGCTGGTGCTGGAGACCGTCGGCACGCAGGAGTACGTCGTGAAGAAGCCGGACTTCGCCGACCGGCTCGCTGAGTCCTATGGCGAACAGTGCGCAGCCGACGTGTTGCCATACCTCGGCTGAGGGCGGCTCAGAGCCGGACCGGGTAGACCGGCTCCGGCACCTCGGGACGGATCCGCTGCTCGACGAAGATGCCGTGCCAGATCAGAAACACGAGCAGGGTCCAGATCTTGCGGGAGTAGTCCAGCGGTCCGGCTCGGTGCGCCTCGAGCAACGCGAGTACCGCCGCCTTGTCGATCAGGTCGTCGGCGTGCGAATCCGCCACGATGCCCCGCGCCCAGTCGTACATCTCATCCTTGAGCCAATGCCGAATGGGGACCGGAAATCCCAGCTTGGCTCGGTGCAGCACATGTGCTGGAACGATCTGTTCGAGCGCCCGCCGCAGCGCGTACTTGGTCGTGTCTTTCGTGATCTTGAGGTCGGTGGGGATCGACGAGGCCACTCGGAACACCTCGGTGTCCAGGAACGGCACCCGCAACTCCAGCGAGTTCGCCATCGTCATCTTGTCGGCCTTGACCAGGATGTCGCCGCGCAGCCAGGTGAACAGGTCGACGTACTGCATCCGGGTGGGCCCGTCCAGATGTGGCGTGGCCGCGTAGAGCGACCGCGTCACGTCCATGTAGGACACGGATGGATCGAAGCGCCGGTAGAAATCCATCTCCTCAGGCCGGAAGATGCGCGCGTTGCCGTAATAGCGCTCCTCGATCGAGATCGAACCGCGCCGCAGCAGGTCCTTGCCCCGGGTGCCGTCGGGGATCCGCGCCGACACGCGGCCGAGCCCGCGACGCACGGCGCGCGGCAGCTGCTCGAACGCACGCAGCGAGATCGGCTCGCGGTAGATCGTGTAGCCGCCGAACAGCTCATCGGCGCCCTCGCCGGAGAGCACCACCTTGACGTGCTTGCGCGCCTCGCGGGCGATGAAATACAGCGGCACCAGCGCTGGGTCCGCCACCGGATCGTCCAGGTACCAGACGATCAGCGGCAGCGTGGACATCATCTCCTCGGCACTGACGACCTTGGTGATGTGCTGCACGCCGATCGCCTGCGCGGACTCCGCGGCGACATCGATCTCGCTGTACCCGGACCGTTCGAAGCCGGTGGTGAAGGTGAGCAGGTTCGGGTTGTGCCGCCGAGCCAGCGCCGCGATCGCGGTGGAGTCGATACCGCCGGACAGGAACGCGCCGACGGTGACATCGGCGCGCATGTGCTTGGCGACGGAATCCTCGAGGGCTTCGGCGATTTGCCGGTACAGCTTGTCCGCGTCGGCCACCGGGCGGATGGCGAAGTCGGGATGGAAGTACCGCCGCGGTCGAAGCGTCTCGCCCGGGCGCAACGTGAAGTACGTGCCGGACTCGACTCGGCGAATTGCGGTGTGCATCGACGCCGGCTCGGGCACGTATTGCAAGCTCAGGTACTGCTGCAGCGCGACCTCGTCGACGCGAGTGTGCACATCGGGTCGCGCAACGTCGAGCAGGGACTTCTTTTCACTCGCGAAGAACGTGCCGCGCTCGTCGGAGTACGTGTATAGCGGCTTGATGCCGAACCAGTCCCGTGCACCGAACAGCACCTGCTCGTGCGCGTCCCAGATCAGAAACGAGAACATGCCGCGTAGCTCGCGGACGACCTTCTCACCGAGGTAGTGGTAGCCGGCGACGATCGCCTCGCTGTCGCCGTCGGTGCAGAAGCTGGCGCCGAAGTCGCGAGTCAGCCGGTCGCGCAGTTCCAGGTAGTTGTAGATCTCGCCGTTGAAGATCAGGTGATAGCGACCGTCGAGCCAGGGCAGTGGTTGGTGCGAATGGTCGATGTCGATGATCGACAGGCGCCGGAAGCCGATGGCCACGTCGGCGTCCGTCCACACGCCGCCCTCGTCGGGTCCGCGGTGGCGCATGTCACGCAGCGAGCCCTCCAGCGCCGGTGCCACCGATTCCGCGTCGGAACTGGCCGACAGGAACCCGATGAGACCGCACACACCCTCAGTATCCCGAATGGCCCGGATCGTTAGTGCAGGCGGCGCACGGTGTACGCTAGGCGTGCCGTCTGCGGCCATCGCCGACGCCACGAATTCGTGGCCGCGCATCCGGCACCACGCGCGCACATCCGGCCCCGCGGCGGGGTCGTCGGCCTCCACCGCCACCACCGCACCGACCGGGACCTCCGTGATCCGCCGTGCCACGTCGAGGATCGGCAGCGGGCAGCGCCGTCCGCGGCAGTCCAGCACGAGTCGCGTTCACAGCCCCGCCGCGCCGAGCTCGGCGCGTACCTGCGCCCACCACGCCGGGCAGCACGGCCAGGAAATGGTCGACGTCGGCGTCGGTGCTGCCGTCGTGCAGCGAGACGCGGATGTTGCCCGACGTGAGCGCGCCCATCGCCACCAGCACGTGCGACGGGGCCAGCGTGGACGAGGTGCACGACGAGCCCGAGGAGACGGCGAAGCCGTGCCGGTCCAGGCCGGTCAGCAGTGCCTCACCATCGACGTACAGACACGAGAACGTGACGATGTGCGGCAGTCGGTCGACGGGGTCGCCGAGGATCTCGACGTCGGGGACCGTGTTCGCCACGGTCGCTCTGATGCGATCGACGAGCGCGAACAGGCGGGCTGCCCGCTCGGCACGTCCATGCGCGACCGCGCGCAACGTCGCCGCCGCCGCCACCGCGACGGGCACCAGCGGGATGCCTGGGATGCGCCGGTACTCGCGCTCGTCAGCGGGGTAGGGCGAGCGCCACCGCATGCCCGGTGCGCACCGCAAGGACCCCGAGGGTGGGCGCGCCCCACATCCGCGCATCGCCGGTCAGCACCGACCAGCCGGACGGTGCATGGCCGTGGCCGATGGCCTGCGTCGCATCGACGATCGAGCGGGCAGCCCGGGCAGCCGCTGCGCGATGGCGGTGACGGGCTGGCAGGTGCCGACCTCGTGATTGGCCGCCTGCAGCGCGGCGACGGCCGCCGCCGCGTCCGTTGCCGCCGAGCGAACGCGTGCTCCTCGACCCGGCCGTCCTCGCGTCGACGGACCACGGCGCTCCCGCCCGCGGCCACGTAGTGCGCTGCCGCGTGCAGCACCGCCGAGTGCTCGACCGCGCTGTGCACCAGCGTGGGCGACGCCGGTTGCCGGCCAGCGCGCCCAGCACCGCGGCGTGCAGCGCCGGGTGCCGTTGCTGACGAAACTCATCTCGTCCGGCCGAGCGCCGATCTGCTCGGCCAGCGACTCGCGGGCGGCGTCCAGCAGCAGTCGCGGCCCGACGGCCGGCCGCGTACAAGCGGGCGGGATCGGCCCAGCCGTCGTCGAGCGCGGCCAGCAACGCCTCGCGGGCGACCGGGTGCAGCGGCGCCCCGGAAGCAGCGTCGAGGTAGGCGCCCATAGGCGCACGGTAGCCAGCGCGGCGGGCCGCCGCGAGCCGCGACGGCGCCGGCACCCCTGAGACGGTGCGCGCGACCGGTCCAGTAGGCTCCGAGACGTTCAGTCGGACAGGCCGAGAGGCGGTTTCGGTGCGTCGTAGACGATGGGCCCGTGGCGGTCCGGCTGGCGCTGCTCGCCGGTTCGCTCGCCCTGCTGCTCGACCGGCTGCTCGGCTCACGACGCCGAGCGCGACCTGCGCTTCGGCTGGCCCACCGGCGTCACCAAGCAGGCCGAGCGAGATGCGGGTCCTGTGGACCTGGTCCGGCGTCGCCGCGCTCGTCGTCGGCGTGCTCGTCTGGGGCCTGATCTTCTGGTGCTGCATCCGCTACCGCAAGCAGAGACGACGAGCTGCCGCGGCAGACCAAGTACAACCTGCCGTTCGAGATCGTCGTACACGATCGTCCCGTTCCTGATCATCGCCGGCTTGTTCTGGCGCACCGTGGTGGTCGAGGACAACGTCGACGCAGCTAGCCAAGAACCCCGACGTGCACGATCCAGGTCGACGCGTTCAAGTGGAACTGGCAGTTCGAGTACCACTCCTACGACACGGCGCGGTCACGCCTACCCGGGACCGCCAGACCAGCGCCGGAACGCCAGGAACAGGACGTCCCGCCCGGCGTCACCTGGACACCTCGAACGCGCTCCGAGAGCGGCCGGCACGACGCCGATGCCGTACTACCTCTCCACCGTCGGCACCGACGACGAGATCCCGGTGCTGGTCATCCCGGTCGGCGAGACCATGCAGATCGATCGAGCACTCCGACGACGTCATCCACTCGTTCTGGGTGCCGGAGTTCCTGTTCAAGCGCGACGTCATCCCGTACGGCACCGACGCAACACCGGCGCGGGACAACCACTTCGAGTTCACCGCCACCTCGACCGGCAGCTTCGTCGGGCCGCTGCGCCGAGCTGTGCGGCACGTACCACTCGCAGATGAACTTCGAGGTGCGCGTCGTGCCGCCCCACGTGTTCATCGCCTACCTCGCCGCGCTGGCGCAGATCGGGCCGAACGACCCGGCGCGCCAGTCCAAGGCGCTGCAGAGGCCGGTCATGACGCCGTACGCCACCACCACCCACCCGTTCGACACCGACCGCGTCGCACCGGAAGGCGCTCGACGCACCCAGGCAGCGGGGAGCTGACATGAAGACCGAAGCGCGCGTCTTCCTCGGTGATCGCCGGGTTCTGCTGGCTCGCCGCGATCTCTACGGCATCTGGACCGACCAGACCAGGGTCACGTCGAGGTCGCCGGCTTCGCCGGCGCTGATCCTGTCCGGCGGTCTGCTGGGCATCTCCGGGTCGTTCTTCTGGTTCGTGTCGCGGCGCATCGATGCCCGCCCGGAGGACCGCGGCGACGCCGAGATCGCCGAGGCCGCGGGCGAGCTGGGCTTCTTCAGCCCGGGTAGCTACTGGCCGATCGGCATCGCCGGCGCGGCCACTGTGATCGGCGCCGGGCTGGCGTTCGTCCAGGTCTGGCTGGTCATCGTCGGCGTGCTGGCGATCCTGTTCACCGTCGGCGGCCTGCTGTTCGAGTACTACATCGGCGGCCGCCGCCACGCTCCGACGAGCGCTGCGCCACGTGGCGCACTCGGCGGCCACGCTGCGATCGCGCGGTGGCCACGTCGCCGCGGTCGTCGCGCCTCGTGACAGCAGGGTCCAGCCGCCTGGCGACCCTCGCGGCCTGGTGATCGCCAGCGCGCGTCGGCTGCCGCCAGGAGCCGCCGGGGCACGGCGCGGCCAGTGCTCGACCGCCGCCGACGCGAGTGGGCCACGGCGGCGAGCTGGCCGCGACCGCGCCGTGACGGGCTCCGGCTCGGTGAGCTGGTCGGTGCTACAGGTCGTGCGTGTCCGTCGAGCTCGTCCGCTCGGCTCGCTGGCCTCCAGTCGTCGAGGCTGCCTGGATCTCCGGCTTCTCCATCACCGGGTAGAAGAACCCGCGGACGTGGCGCAGCGGCGACGCGGCACCGAGCTGGCCCATCCGCTTCGGCACCGGCGTGCCGGCGTAGGAGAGCGTGCCGTGGCCGTGCTCGTCGACCGGGCCGAGCGGCTGGTGCACCTCGATGAACTCACCGGTGGGCAGCATCTTGATGATGCCGGTCTCGACGCCGTGCTCGAGCACCTCGCGGTCGTGGCGCTGCAGGCCGAGGCAGATCGCGGTAGGTGAGCAGGTAGGCCAGCGGCGGCAGGATCAGCAGCAGGATGCGCCCGCCCCACGTCATCGCGTTCAGCGAGATGTCGAACGCCTTGCGCGATCAGGTCGTTGCCGCCGGACAGGAACAGCACCAGGTAGAACGTGATCGCCATCGCGCCGAGCGACGTGCGGACCGGCACGTCACGCGGGCGCTGCAGCAGGTTGTGCGACTTGGTGTCCTTGGTCATCTTGGCTTCGATGAACGGATACAGCCGCGGCCAGGGTGAACAGGATGCCGGGCAGCACCACCGTCGGCCAGAACAGCGGCGGAAGTCGTATGCCCCACAGTCTGATCTCCCAGGACGGGAACAGACGGGTCGAGCCGTCCAGGAACATCATGTACCAGTCCGGCTGCGAGCCCGAGGACACCTGGGCCGGGTTGTACGGGCCGAACAGCCACATCGGGTTGATCTGGGCCAGCCCGCCCAGGCGCAGCGCAGACGCCGAAGACGATGAAGAAGAACCCGCCGGCCTTGGCCGCGTAGATCGGGAACACCCGCTCGCCGCTGACCGGTCTCTCGCTGCGGCCCGGGGCCGGGGAACTGGGTGTGTTTCTGCCGCACGACCAGGGCCAGGTGCGCGCCGATCAGGCGCGGCCAGGATCGCCGGGATCAGCAGCACGTGGGCGATGTAGAACCGGCCGATGATCACGTGCGCCGGGGAACGGGCCGCCGAAGACCAGGAAGGAGACCCAGGTGCCGACCACCGGGATCGACAGCATGATCGCGTCGGCGATGCGCAGGCCGGTGCCGGACAGCAGGTCGTCGGGCAGCGAGTAGCCGGCGAAGCCTTCGATGATGCCGAGCATGATCAGCCCGAGGCCGATCAGCCAGTTGAGCTCACGCGGCTTGCGGAACGCGCCGGTGAAGAACACCCGGAACATGTGGATCAGCATCGCCGCGAGGAACAGCAGCGCGGCCCAGTGGTGGATCTGGCGGATGATCAGGCCGCCGCGGACGTCGAAGCTGATGTTCAGCGTCGACTCGTACGCCCGCGACATGGTGATGCCCTGCATCGGCACGTACCGGCCGTGGTAGACCGTCTCGGCCATCGACGGGTCGAAGAAGAACGTCAGGTACGTGCCGGTGAGCAGCAGGATGATGAACGAGTACAGCGCGATCTCGCCCATCATGAACGACCAGTGGTCCGGGAAGACCTTGTTCAGCTGGTTGCGCATCGGCCCGGCGACGTTGAGCCGGTCGTCGACGAACTTGGCGAGCCTTGCCCTGCGGCGTGCGCGGCTCGCGAGCGGCGCGGCGGCGCCTTGGTGGTCGTGGTGGTGCTCATGAGCGCTCCCAGAAGCCGGGGCCGATCGGCTCTACGGAAGTCGGACCTGGCCACGAAGTACTGCCGGCCGTCGTCGCCGACCTCGACGTCGAGCGGCAGCTTGGGCAGGCTGCGGGTGGCCGGGCCGAACACCGGCTTGGCGTCTTCCAGCACCTCGAACTGCGACTGGTGGCACGGGCACAGCAGGCGCGAGGTCTGCTGCTCGTAGAGCGAGGCCGGGCAGCCGGCATGCGTGCAGATCTTCGAGAACGCCAGGTACTCCGGGTTGTCGCCGGCCAGCCGAAGCCGGCCTGACCCTTGCGCGCCTTGACCTGTCTGGCCCGGACGCAGCCGGATGAGCAGCGTGGGCGAGCTGGCCGAGCTGACGCCGTCCTTGCCGTCCGAGCCGACCTGACGCACGCCGGGGAACACGGTGGCGATGCCGCCGGGCAGCAGGTCGTCCGGGCTGACCCGCCGCCAGTCGGAGTACGACGATCGGCACGCGCCCGTCCGGCGGGAACAGCGAGGGGTTGGCTGCGAAGAGCGTGTGGTCGAGCTGCTTGCCCGGCTTCTTGATCATGCCGCCGACCAGCGCGACCAGCGGCACGGTGGCGATGGCTCCGCCGGCCAGGCCGAGCGAGCGCAGGATCAGCGAGCGGCGGGGCAGGCCGGTGTCCTGCAGGCCCACCGCGAGGGTGGCCTGCGTCATCAGCTTGTCCTCTTCGGTGGAGGGTTCGTCGTGCCGGTCCTGGATGACCTCTTCCTCGGGCATCAGCCACTTGGCCCAGAGCACCAGGCCGACGCCCATGAAGATCATCATGATGGCGAGCAGGCCGCCGAGCGCGGGGGTGTAGAAGCGGAAGTTCTGCGGGGTGCCCGGCAAGTGCCAGCGGTAAGGCAGCGCGATGAACGCGACGATGAACCCGACGCCGGCCAGGGCCGAGATGGTGAACGCGCAGGGCTACGCCGCGCTCGGCACGCTTCTCGGCGTTCGTGCCGCGGATGGGGAACCGATCGCGCCGATGCACGATGTGCACGCCGTCGGCCTCGGCGCCGGCGAGCATCGCCTCTTCCGGCGTCATCGCCCGAGTTCGTCCTCGCTCGGCCCTTCGGACGCCGTGCTCACGGTCGTCCCCGATCGCCGGACCCGATCACTGGTTCTTCGCTCCGATCCACAGGATCGCGATGGTCAGGGCGCCGACGCCGGCGACCCAGATCACGATCGCCTCGGACACCGGGCCGATGCGGCCGATGCCGTTACCGCCCGGATCGCTTCGAGGCCTTCATCGTCTGGATGTAGTTGACGATCTCCTGCTTCTGCTGCGGCGTGAGCTGGTTGTCGCTGAACACCGGCATGCTCTCCGGCCCGGACAGCATCGCGGCATAGATCTGGCTGTCGGTCGCGCTGTACAGACCCGGCGCCGCCTTGCCTGCCGACAGCGGGGCGCCACTGAAGGTGGTGCCGTGGCAGGACGCGCAGTTCAGCCGGAACAGGTCGCCGCCGGCGGAGACGCTGCCCGCCGCAGGTGGCCTGCGGCAGCACCGGCCCGCCGCCGATCGACTCGACGTAGGCGGCCAGCTGCTCGATCTGCTGCTCGTCGAACTTGGCGGTCTTGCGATCGGCCTCCGGTCCCTGTCCGGCGAGCGGCATGCGCCCGGTGCTGACCTGGAAGTACACGGCCGCGCCACCGACGCCGAGCAGCGGGACGCCGCGATCCTTGATGCCCTGCAGGTTGGCGCCGTGGCAGGTGATGCAGCTGGTCTCGTAGAGCTGCTTGCCGGCGGCGACGTCGTCCGCGGCGGCCTCGGCGCTGGACGCGCCCGACGACGACGCGAAGGCGGCGTACCCGGCGCCCATGGAGCCCAGCGCACCGAGCAGCACGCCGACCGCGAGCACGCGCCGGCGGCGACCGCGACTTCCGTCCGCGCGGGCGGCGCTCGGGTCGATCCTGCGCGTCGTCGGACCGGTCGCCGGTCGGCACCGGTGACCGAGACGGCAGGCTCGAAGCCGAGTTCGCCCTCGACGTCGAAGTCTTCCTTCACGAAAGTCCCTTCACTCCTCGGCGGAACGGTTCGGCTCAGGCAGCCCGGCGGATCATCGGATGATGTAGATGGTGGCGAACAGACCGATCCAGACCACGTCGACGAAGTGCCAGTAGTACGACACGACGATGGCGGCGGTGGCCTGGGCCGGCGTGAACTTCCCCAGCGTGGTGCGGATCAGGAACAGATGAAGGCGATCAGGCCGCCGATGACGTGCAGCCCGTGGAAGCCGGTGGTCAGGAAGAACACCGAGCCGTAGCCGGTGCGCGAGATCGTGTTGCCGTCGTGCGACCTGCATCCGGTACTCGTTCGCCTGGCCGAGCACGAAGATCAGGCCCATGAGGAACGTCAGGGTGAACCAGCGGCGCAGCTTGAAGACGTCGCCCTTCTCGGCCGCGAACACGCCCCACTGGCAGGTGAAGCTCGACGCCACCAGGATGATCGGTGAACGGCGTCGCGTAGCCGAGGCTGAGCTTGATGCCTCGCCGGCGTGCACCTCGCCGTCGATGGGCAGGTGCATCGGCCAGTCGCCGGGATGTACCGAACGGATCGTGAAGTACATCGCGAACAGCCCCGCGAAGAACATCAGCTCGCTGGAGAGCCAGACGATCGTGCCGACGCTGACGATGTTCGGGCGCGTCAGCGAGTGCACCTTGCTGGACTCGAACCGTGGGCGCGGCGGCTGTCGAGGTCACCACCGCATTATGTCCTGCCCGGACCGCGCAGATTGCGCGCGGGGTCGGGGTCGTGTTGCGCCCCGCCGCGGGGGTGTCGAACCGGCGCCGAAAGCCTGCCCGGGGCGCCGATACGATTCGGTCATGACTGGCGCGGCGCAGAGCGACTCCGAGCGGGCGACCGTGGTCGTCTACAGCAACTCCGCAGACCTGCGGGCCGAGGTGCGCACGGCGGTCGGACGGCGCCCGGCCCCGGACGTGGCGCGCATCGACTGGGTGGAGTGCGCCACCAACGCGGAGCTGGTCGAGCAGCTGGACGAGGGCGGTCTGGACCTGGTCATCCTCGACGGCGAGGCCCAGCCGACCGGCGGCATCGGACTGGCCCGGCAGTTCAAATACGAATACGACGATTGTCCGCGCCTGGTCGCCCTGATCGCCCGCAAGGACGACGCGTGGCTCGCCTCGTGGGCACAGGCCGATGCGGTGATGCTGCGCCCGATCGACCCGGTGACGGCCGCTGACGTGGTCGCCGCCCAGCTGCGGGGTCGCGCGCTCGAGATACCGATCGTGCGTTGAGCTGAGGGTGAGCGCTACGGCAGGCGAGCGGGCCTGGCCGGCCCTGCTCGGCGATCTCATGCAGGGCCGGTCGCTGTCGGCCGGTGACACCGCGTGGGCGATGGACGAGATCATGGCCGGCGAGGCGAGCCAGGCTCAGTTGGCGGCGTTCGCGGTACTGCTGCGCGCGAAGGGCGAGACGGCCGAGGAGATCGAAGGACTGGTCGCGACGATGCTGGCCCGCGCCGTTCGGGTGGCCGTCGGCGACCATGCGGTGGACGTGGTGGGCACCGGCGCGGACCGCGCCCAGACGGTGAACATCTCCACCATGGCGGCGATCGTGGTCGCGGGGTCCGGTCGCACCGTCGTCAAGCACGGCAACCGCGCCGCCACCTCCGCGTGCGGGACCGCGGACGTGCTGGAAGAGCTCGGGGTGGCCATCGACCTGCCGGCCGACGGGGTCGCCGCGACGGTCGCCGCCGCCGGCATCGGGTTCTGCTTCGCCCCGGTGTTCCACGCCGGGATGCGCCACGCCGGCGCCGCCCGGCGTGAGCTCGGGGTGCCGACCGCGTTCAACTTCCTCGGTCCGCTCAGCAACCCCGCCCGGGTACGTGCCAGTGCCATCGGCTGCGCCGACCGGCGGATGGCCCCGGTGATGGCGGAGGTGCTTGCGCGGCGGGGGGACTGTGCGGTCGTCTTCCGGGGCGACGACGGCCTGGACGAGTTGACCACCACCACCACCTCGAGCGTGTGGGTGGTCCACGACGGCCAGGTCAGCGAGCAGTCGCTCGACCCGTCCCACCTGGGCATCGCGCCGGTCCCGCCGGCGGCGTTGCGCGGCGGCGACCGCACCCGCAACGCCGCGGTGGTGCGGGAGGTGCTCGCCGGCGGTGGCGGCGGCGTTCGGGACGCGGTCGTGCTCAACGCAGCGGCTGCGATCGCCGTGCATGACGGGGTCACGGCCGCGACCTTCGCCGACGTGCTGCCGGCCGCTCTGGCGCTGGCCCGGTCCTCGATCGACAGCGGAGCCGCCGCAGAGGTGCTGCGGCGCTGGGTGTCGGCTGGGAGAGACACTGGAGCGGTGACACCGGACGGCTCGCCCCGACGTGCCCGCCTGCCGCGTCTGGCGGTGGCGGCGTGGCTCGTCGCGGTCGCGATCTTCGTCGCGCTCGGGTTCGCCGTCGCGCATTATCTGTCCGAGACCGCGCCGGGCGCAGGCGGGCACGGCGACGCGATGGCAGGCATGCACGAGCACGGCGCAACCGCGCTGATCCGCGCCGGGGGCTCTCCGCTGGGTCCGCTGTTCGGCTCGGCACTGATCCGCCGGTGGCAACTCGACGCCGTCGCGGTGGCCGTGCTGGTGCTGCTCGCCGCCTGGTACGTCACCGCGGTGGCACTGGTGCCGGTGCGAAAGCCCGGCGCGCGGTGGCCGTGGCGGCGGACCGCGAGTTTCCTGGCCGGCCTGGTGGTGGCCGGCTTCGCGACCAACGGCAGCATCGCGGTCTACGACCAGGCGTTGTTCACCGCACATATGGTCGGCCACCTCGCGTTGGTGATGCTCGCGCCCGCCCTGCTGATGGCCGGTGTGCCGCTGCGGCTGGCGCTCGAGGCCGCGGCGCCGGCCGGACGACGCCGGATCGAACGGGTGCTGGGCAGCCGCGCGCTGGCGTTGCTCACGGCGCCGCCGGTGGCGCTGGCCTGCTACACCGCGGTGATCGTCGGTAGCCACCTCACCGGGCTGATGGACACGATCATGCGCAACTCGTGGGCCGGGCAGGCCGAGCATCTGGTCTACCTGCTGGTGGGCTGTCAATTCTTCGTGCTGGTGCTCGGCGACCAGCCGCTGCGCTGGCGGCTCGGCGCCCCGGCCCGCTGGCTGTTGCTCGCGGTGGCCATGGCCGTCGACACGTTCACCGGCGTGGTGCTGCTGCAGGGCACGCACGCGGTGTCGATGCTGCCCGCGCCCGGCCTGCACGTCGATCCGCTCTCGGACACCCACACCGGCGGCGCGATCATGTGGTTCGGCGGTGACGCGATCATGGCCGCGGTGATGGTCACGCTGGTCGTGGCTGGCTACGTCAAGCCGACGAGCGCGGTGGCGAGACGGGCTGGCTGGAACAGGCGCGCCGGGCGCGTTCACGCGCAACTCGCGGTGGGCGAGCCGAACCAGGCGCCGACGGCGCGGCGACGACACCGACGCGATCCGTGGGCGAGTTACAACGAGCAGGCTCGGCTCGCTTCAACGCGGGCGGCCAGCCGGGACAGCTCACGAGCGCTGCACGTCGGCCGAGTCGAAGCCGATCGAGAACGCGCTTCGAGGTCGTGCCGCGAGTAGGCCCGGAACGCGATGTGCGTGTCGGTGTGCAGCACGCCGGCACCTTTGACAGCCGCCCGGCGATCACCTCGGCGATCTGGTCGAACTCGCGCACTCGCACGATCGCGACCAGGTCGACATCGCCGGCCACCGAGTAGACCTCGCTGACGCCGTCGAGGTCGGCGATCTGCTCGGCCACCTCGGGAATCTTGTCGGTCTCTACCGAGATCATCACGATGGCGGTAATCACGGCTCATCGTAGGGGAGCGGGCACGCCCAGCGGGTCGCTGGCGGCCGCGATGCCAGGTCGCTCAGGCGCTCGCCGCACCGGTCGGCGCTCAGCCGCGGCCGCCGGTCGGCGAACGGGTTGACCGGCGCCGTCCGTCGCCGCCAGATAGGAGCGCAGCCCGCCGGCGCCGTGCGCCGGCATCGCCCACGGATGACTGGCCCGAACCAGTCGCGTCCCCGGCTCCTCCAGCCAGCGCACGATCGCCTCGCTCTCCTCGGTGAGCGAGTGCGCCGTGCCGGGGCGGGCCGAGTCCTCCGGCAGCAGCGCGTCAGCGGTCGCGACCAACGCGTCGACGACCGGCATCGGCGACACGCCACGCGCCGCTGTCCCGGCCGCGGCGAGCCGGCCCTGGCGGACGACGGACAGCTCCCAGCCGCCGGCACCGTCCGGACGAGCCGCCACCAGTTCGTGCACCGGCGCGCAGCGCGGCCAGTCGCTGCATCCGCGCACAAGCGCGCACCACGGCCGCGATCCGGTCGCGCACCGCGCCTGCCTGCTCGAAGCGCTGTGCGTCGGACAGTTCGGCGAGCTTGGCTGCAGTGGCTCGACCAGCGGCCGCACGTCGCCGGCCCACGCGGCTGCGACGCGCTCGACCAAATCGCTATAACGCTCGGGGCTGATGCCGCCTTCGCACGGGGCCGCGCACTTGCCGATGCCGGCGAGCACACATGCCGCGCGCACCACGCGTCGCACCGAGAGCCGATCGCTGCACTGGCGTAGCGGCACGGCGTCGTGGATCGCGTCGCGGACCGTCTCGGCCTGATGCTGGGAGCGCAGTGGACCCAGATAGGCCGCGGCATCGGCACGGCGTTCACGCACGATCGACAGGCGCGGAAACGGCTCGGTCGTCAGTTTGAGCCAGACCGATCGCTCCGGGTATTTCGACCGCCGGTTGTACCGCGGCTTGTGCGCGGCGATGAGCCGCAGTTCGCGAACGTGGGCCTCCAGCGCGTGCGCGCACTCGATGTGGTCGACCTGGTTCGCCAGTCCCACCATCTCGCCCATGCGGGAGCGCGTCTCGCTCGCCACGAAGTACTGCCGCACGCGTGAGCGCAGGTTGCGGCTGGTGCCGACGTAGAGCGGCGCGCCGCGCTCGTCCCGAAAGATGTACACGCCCGGGCGCGACGGCAGGTGGTCGGCGAGATGGCGTTTGCGTCGTTGCGCGTCAGAGACCTGGGCGGTGAATGCGCGCAGTTCGGGCAGCGACTGCACGCCGAGATTGCCCAGTCGCCCGATCAGAGCGTGCAGCACGTCGACGGTCGCCCGGGCGTCGTGCAAGGCGCGGTGATCCGGTGTGGTGCCGGCCCGGAAGAACGTCGCCAGCGTGGCCAGGCGGCAGTTCGGCACTTCGTCCCGGGTGAGCACCCGCCGCGCCAGCAATGCCGTGTCGAGGACTGCGAACTGTGGCCAGGCGATGCCGTGCTGAGCGCACGCGCTGCGCAGGAACCCGACGTCGAACGGCGCATTGTGTGCCACCAGCACGCTGCCGCGCGCGAATTCGAGGAATGCCGGCAGCACCCCGGCGGCCGACGGCGCGCCCTGCACCATCGCGTCGGTGATACCGGTGAGCACGCTGACGTACGGCGTGATGGCCATGCCCGGATTGACCAGGGTCTGGAACTCGCCTTCGACCTCGCCGCAGCGCACCCGCACCGCGCCGACCTCCGTGATTGCGTCCGCGGCCGACGATCCGCCCGTCGTCTCGAGGTCGACGACGGTGAAGGCGGTCTCGCGCAGCGGCTCGCCGAGTTCGTCCAGACTCGGCTGAACCCACTGCTGGGCCTGTTGCGGCGCTGCCATGATCGGCAACGTAGGCGCCGGGTCCGACGAATTCCTTGTCCCACGCCGGAGCTGGAACGGATCAGGAATACCCAGCACGATGCCCATGCTCGGCTCGGGGGCGCTCCGCTCCTCGGGCCCTGGGGGCCCTGCGATTCCTATTGCTCGACTCGGGGTCGCTGCGCTCCTCGGGCCCGGGGGGCCCTGCGATGCTCGCTCCGCCCTCGCCTCGCCGCGTCACTCCGCCCTCGCCTCGGCGATGCGTAGCCTCGGTACGTGAGCGCTCTGACCGAGGATGCGCGGCAGCGGGTGGTCGTCATCGCCGCCGACGTGCTCGGCCGGATGCCGGCCGAGCAGGTGCCGCCGGCGCTGCGGCAGGTGGCCCGGTTCACCCCGGCCAAGCGTGCTCGGCTCGGCGCGGCGGGGCTGTTGGCGGCACTGGATGCCGACGAGGATTTCCGCACCAAGGTCGCCGATGTCCTGACCGAGGCGACCCCGCAGCTGGTCGATGCCGTCCGGGACGGCACGCCCACCTCGGCGTCGGATCCGGTCGACGTTGCCGTCGTGGCCTACCTCACCCGCCCGGACGGTTGGGCAGAGGTGCTTACCGCGGCAAACGCTCGCGCGGCGGCCGAACGGGAATCCGCCCTCGACACCGGCGATCTGGATCAGCTGCGCACCGAACTGGCCGAGCTGCGGGCCCGCGCGCGTGCGGAGCCGGCGCGGATACGTGCCGCGGTCTCGGCCGCGACACGTGAGCTCGCGGACGAGGTGGCGCAATTGCGCGGCATGCTGCGCACCCGCACCGCGGAGGCGCGCGGCACCGAGCGGGTCCGGGACGAGTTGGATGCCGCGCTCACCGAGGCCCGCGCGGCGGCCGAGAGCGCGGCGAGTGCAGCGGGGGCCGAGGCACGGCGGCTGCGGAACCGGATCGCCGAACTCGAACGCGCGGCTGGTTCGGCGCGCGGGCAGGCGCGCGCCGCCCGTGACATCGATGAAGCGAGGCTGTGGCTGCTGGTCGACACGCTCACCGACGCTGCCGCGGGGATCCGGCGTGAGCTGGCGTTACCCGCGACCGCGGTGCGCCCGGCCGACGCGGTCGTCGACGTCTCGGGCGAGGCGCACAGCGGCGGCGCACGGCGGCGGGTCGCCGATGCCACCGAACTGGACCGGCTACTCGCGTTGCCCAACGTGCATCTCGTCATCGACGGATACAACGTGACGAAGACCGGCTACCCGTCGCTGTCGCTCGCCGAGCAGCGGACCCGGCTGATCACGGCGCTGGCGGTGCTGGCGGCGCGATCCGGTGCGGAGACCACGGTGACCTTCGACGGCGGCCGACGTCCGCCGGCGCAGCCACCGGTACCGCGCGGCGTGCGGGTGCTGTTCAGCGCCGCGGATGAGATTGCGGACGACCTTATTCGCCGGCTCATCGCCGCGGAGCCGCCGGGGCGCCCGGTCGTCGTGGTGACCTCGGACGAGGAGATTGTGACTGACGTGCTGGCCGCGGGCGGCTGGGCGGTGCCGTCCGCGGTGCTGCTGGATCTGCTCGGCTGAACGTCGCGCGGAAATTGTCGGTACCCGGGCCTAGCGTCGGCGGAGATGGCACAGCCCGAGGAATTCGACCCACTCACGACCACACGATGCACCTAGATACAGCCAGCCACACCCAGCGAGGACGTCACCGGCGTGCGACCTGGAGCCGGACCGGGAGGCCCGCAATGCTTATCGACTGCGACACCTGTTCAGTCCGCGGCGCGGCCTGTCGTGACTGCGTGGTCACCGTCATCCTGAGCAATCCACCGCAGCCGGTCGACCTCGACGACGACGAGCAGGCGGCGGTGGCCAGCCTGGCTGAGGCGGGTCTGCTGCCGCCCCTGCGCCTGGTGCCCGTCCGGTCCCGACACACGGACCCCCCACCCGGTGTTGCGTCGCTGCACACGGCGTCGTAACCTTTCCGAGACCTTCGGCCAGGCTTGACCGCCGCACGGGCAGTCACCGGGGGTTACCGCCGAATCGCAACACTTGGCAACGGTCTGCACCCTTTTGTCAGACTGGCGCCAGGCGAACCGGGGACCCACAGCTCAACTGGGGTGAATCGGGCCGGCGGAGCGTGTTCGATCAATGCGCTCCCCGTCCTGTAGGGCTACTTCCGGCCCGAACCCGTCAGCTAACTCGGTAGGCGGATTGAGGAAGAACGGAGTTCCGCCAACCGTGGCGTTTCGACTCTCACGTCGTGTCCGGATCGGTGTAGCCGCGATAGCGGCTGTGTCCAGCGCTGTCTGGCTGGTCCCCAACGGCGCCTCGGCCTCGCCGCAGGCCCCCACGGTCGGTTCCGTCGAGCAGCAACTGACGCAGCTGGCGACGAAGAACATGATGCTCATCGAGAAGTTCGACCAGGCTCAGGTCGACGTCCAGCGCAAGCAGGCCGCCGCGGTTGCCGCGCAGAAGCAGGCCAGCCTTGCGCTGCAGGAGTACGGCCGTGCCGGTTCCCTGCTCAGCGTGACCGCCACCGCCGAGTACGAAGGCGGAGCGTTCAGCACGACCGGAGCGCTGCTGTCCAGCGACAGCGGGCAGAGTTACCTCGACCAACTGCAGACGCTCGAGGCGATCTCCACCCACACCACCGCGGTGATTACCTCGGTGGCGGCGGCGAAGACGAAGGCCGACAAAGCGGTCAAGTCGGCGAACGCGCTGTTGGCCCAGGCCAACGCAAAGGTGCGTTCGCTCATCTCGCAACGTGCGGACGTGCAGCGCCAAGTCGACAACTACAAGAACCTGCTGATGACGATGTCGTACAGCGCCCGTACTACGTACCAGCAACAGACCACCCCCGCCGTGGCCGCGGTAGTGGCCAATGCCGATATCGCAGCGATACGGGCCAACCTACGTGACAGCCGATGCCAAGGAGCGCGAGGCGGCGTCGTTCGCGTTGGCGCAGATCGGCAAGGCATACGTGTTCGCGACGGCTGGCCCGAGCACGTATGACTGCTCCGGGCTGACCATGGCCTCGTGGGCGGTGGCCGGCGTGTCCCTGCCGCACTCCTCCGAGGAGCAGTTCGGCTACGGCACTCCGGTCAGCGTCGCCGACCTCAAGCCGGGCGACCTGCTGTTCTACTACGGACCACCGCCGGGCCACGTCACCATCTACGTCGGTAATGGCGAGATGGTCTCGGCGCCGGAACCGGGCGAGGACGTGAAGCTCGTTGCGGTCTCCGACTACAGCGACAGCTTCGTCGGCGCCCGGCACATCGGCTGACACGTCGCATCAACTCCCGGCACAGATCGCCGCGCAGAGCCTTCGGCTGAGATCGACGCGCGTCTGTCCGGGCCGGTCAACGATCATTGACGGCGTGCACGTACTTCGTCGGCGCCGGATACGTCGCCGCCCGCGCGCACTGGCCGCCGTGATCGCGTTCGTGGCGCTGGCGGTACCCGCCTGCTCGGGTGCGCACGCTCAACCCGCTGGGCCCAGCTTCGGCTCCGGGGCGGGCGCTCCGACGCTGACCGAAGTCACCGCGCTGCTCCAACGACACAGCGCGGCGGTGCTGGCGCGGGCCACCGATCGGTACCTGGCCGATGTCGATCCCGCGCCCGTTTCCGCTTCGTTCCACCTCGCCCAGCAACAGACGATCGCGGGGCTGAGCGGGGTGCCGCTGCACAGCTGGCAGTACAGCATCGACGCACCCGTGACGGACCCGTCGGTGGTGACCGCGGCGGCCACCCGTCTCGGTGCGCCGGCGTCGATCGTGCACGTCACGCTCAGCTACGCGCTCGACGACGTGGACAGCTCACCGGTGACCCACGACCTGTGGTGGACCTTCGTGCAGCGGCACGGACACGTATACGTGGCCGCGGACGGCGACATGGCCGGCCTCGGCGGCCCGAGCTGGAAGGGACCGTGGGATTTCGGCCCGATCGTGGCGCAGCACGGCAACGCCAGCCTGGTGCTCGGTCACCCGTCGGATGAGAGCGAACTCGCGGCGATCAGCGCCGAGGTCGACGCTGCGGTACCCGCGGTCACCGCGGTGTGGGGGACGGACTGGTCCCGGCAGGTGGCGGTCATCGTGCCCGGTTCGAGTACCGAGTTCGCCGCCCTCGCCGGACAGCAGGCGCCATCCGTCGTCGCGGACACCTCCGCCGAGACCGTGTTCGAGTCGTCGGCGTCCAGTACCGGCGGCGACACCGGCGCGCGGGTGATCCTCAACCCGAGTGCGCTGGACCGGCTGACGCCGCTGGGTCGCGAGATCGTGCTGCGGCACGAGATCACGCATGTGGCGACCGCGGCGGTCACCGCGATCGCGACACCGCGCTGGTTGGTCGAGGGATTCGCCGACTACGTGGCGAACCTCGGCACGGGACAGAGCGTTGCGACGGCGGCGGCGGAGCTGCATGCGGAGGTGGCGCGCGGCGAGGTGCCGACCGCATTGCCGGGCGACACCGACTTCGCATCGACCACCCGGCTGGCCGCGGTGTACCAGGAGGCGTGGCTTGCCTGCCGGCTCATCGCCGCGCGGGCCGGCCAAGCCGCGCTGGTGCGCTTCTACACGTTCGTCGGCGACAGCCCGCTGACTGCGGACGCAGCTGTTACGGCTGCGTTCTCATCGTTCGTGCACGAGTCCGAGGCAGCCTTCGTGGTGCAGTGGCGGGCATATCTGCGGGCGCAGCTGTGAGGCGCACGCTGGTCGTGACCAACGACTTCCCGCCCCGTCGAGGTGGTATCCAATCCTTCGTCTACGAGGTTGCCCGGCGCCAACCGGAGCACGCGGTTGTGGTGTACGCGTCCGACTATCCGGGGGCGGCGGCGTTCGATTCCGCGCAACCGTTCCCGGTGCTACGCCATCGCACCGGGCTGCTCTTGCCCACACCATCCGCCCGGGCACGCGCCGTTCGAGCGCTGCGCGAACACGAGTGCACGGCGGTCTGGTTCGGCGCGTCCGCACCGCTCGGGCTGCTCGCCCCGGCGCTGCGCCGAGCCGGCGCGGAGCGGATCGTCGCCACCACCCACGGCCATGAAGTCGGCTGGGCGATGGTGCCCGCCGGCCGGATCGCGCTGCGGCGCGTCGGCGCCGGCTGCGACGTGATCACCTATCTGGGCGAGTACCAGCGGCGGCGCATCGCAGGTGCAATCGGGCCGCACCCGCAGCTGCGGCGGCTCACGCCTGGCGTGGACGTCGACACTTTTCGGCCGGACGTGGACGGCTCGGTTGTACGCGCCCGCTATGGACTCGGTGACCGGCCGGTGATCGTGTGTGTCTCGCGATTGGTCGAGCGCAAGGGTCAGGACACGCTGATTCGCGCCCTACCGCAGGTGCGCCGGCGCATCCCGGGCGCTGCCCTGCTGCTCGTCGGAGCCGGGCCGTACCAGGACGAGCTGATCCGGATCGCGCGCGAGGCCGGTGTTGCCGAGCACGTCGTGCTGACCGGCGGGGTGCGCTACGCGGACCTGCCCTCGCATTACGCCGCCGGGGATGTTTTCGCCATGCCGTGCCGGACCCGGCGACTTGGCCTGGACTCCGAAGGCCTCGGCATCGTGTACCTGGAAGCATCGGCGACCGGCCTGCCGGTGCTGGCCGGCGATTCCGGCGGCGCCCCGGACGCTGTCCGCGACGGTGTCACCGGTTACGTGGTACCCGGCGGCGACGAGGAGGCGGTCGCGGTGCGGCTCGCCGAGCTGCTCGACGACGGCGAGTTACGCCAGCGGATGGGCAAGGCCGGGCGCGCGTGGGTGGAGTCGGAGTGGCAGTGGGACGTCCTCGCCGAGCACCTCACCGAGCTGCTACAGGGCTGAGACCTCAGTCCGACTTCCCGCCGCTGTACAGCGCGGCGATCTGGTCGGCGTACTCCTTCTGCACCACATTGCGCTTCAGCTTCATCGACGGGGTCAGCTGTCCGCCGGCTTCGGTCCAGTCCTCGGGCAGGATGGTGAACTTGCGGATCGATTCTGCCTTCGAGACCGCCTTGTTCGCGTCGTCGATCGCCTTCTGGATCTCCGCATGCAGCGCCTCGTCATCGACCACGTCGGCCATCTTCGTGTCCGCGGGACGGCCCTGTTCGGACAGCCAGCGCGGGAACGCCTCGGGATCGATCGTGATCAGCGCCGCGATGAACGGCTGCTGGTCGCCCACCACCAAGGCCTGACTCACCAGCCAGTGGCCGCGTACCCGGTCCTCCAGCACCGCGGGCGCGACGTTCTTGCCGCCCGCGGTGACGATCAGTTCCTTCTTTCGGCCGGTGATGCGCACGTACCCGTCGTCATCGATCTCGCCGATGTCACCGGTGTGGAACCAGCCGTCGGCGTCGAGCGTGTCCTTCGTCGCGTCCTTGTTCTTCCAGTACCCGGTGAACACCAGCGGGGAGCGGAACAGCAGCTCCCCGTCGTCGGCGATCCGCACCGCGGCACCGCCGACCGGCCGGCCCACCGTGCCGATCTTGAGTGCGTCCGGCCGGTTCATGGTGATGCCGGCGGTTGTCTCGGTCAGGCCGTAGCCCTCGTAGATGGTGACGCCCATACCCCGGAAGAAATGTCCGAGTCGTGCGCCCAGCGGTGCGCCGCCGGAGACCGCCGCTTTGCAGTTGCCGCCCAGGGCGGCACGCAACTTCGCGTAGACGAGCCGGTCGAAGATCGCATGCTGCAGGCGCAGCCACGGCCCGGCGACGTGCCCCCACGACGTGGCCTCGGAGTATGCGATCGCGACCGCCTCGGCGCGGTCGAAGATCTTGCCTTTGCCGTCGGCATGCGCGCGCTGCTTGGCGCTGTTGTACACCTTCTCGAACACTCGGGGGACGGCGAGGATGAAGGTCGGTTTGAACTCGGCGAGATCGCCCAGCAGGTTCTTGACGTCGGGGGAGTGCCCGAGGGTGGTGCCGGCGGCAAGTGCGCCGATCTCGATCGCGCGTCCGAAAACGTGCGCGATCGGCAGGAACAGCAGCGTCGAACTCTCGTCGTTGAAGAAGGCCTGCAGCCCGTCCCGCAGCTCCACCACTTCGGTGACGAAGCAACGGTGCGTGAGTTGACATCCCTTCGGGCGGCCGGTGGTGCCGGAGGTGTAGATGATCGAGGCGAGGTCGTCCAGCTGCACCTCGCTACGGCGTTTGGAGACCTCGTCCTCGGGCACGTCCTTGCCCCGCTCGGTGAGCGCGTCGATGCCGTCGCCGTCGAACTCCCACACCTCGTCGAGCGCCTCCAGCGAATGGCGCACGTCCTCGACGATCTTGCGGTGCTCATCCGTCTCCACGAACGCCGCCATCGCGCCCGAGTCGGACAGGATCCACTGCACCTGCTCGGCACTGGAGGTTTCGTAGACCGGTACCACCACCGCGCCGACCGTGAACAGTGCCATGTCCGCGAGGGTCCACTCGTATCGCGTCTTGCTCATCACCGCGACGCGGTCGCCAGCCGTCACGCCGGCGGCGATCAGACCCTTGGCGACAGCCGTGACCTGATCGGCGAACTCCTGGGCGGTGACGTCGGTCCACCGGCCGTTGACCCGACGGCGCAGCGCAACGTGCTGCGGCCGGTTCGCGGCGCTGGAGTAGACGAAGTCCGCCGTGTTCGATTCGTCGATGTGTGAGACGTTGCTGGGGACCGCTAGCTCCCGCACCCGCTACTCCCTTGTGATAACGGATAAATCTGGGTGGAACGGTAGCTCGTGATCGCCCTGGGCGCACGGGCAGGCCGCCCGCGGTCCGTGCGGACGGGTGCGGGAATGGGCGCGGGCATGGCAGGCTCGCGAGCGTGCCGGACATCGACGTGGTCGACTCCACCTGGATCGCAGCCCGCCCGGCCGTGGTCGCAGCGGTGGTGTCGGAACCGGCCAACTGGCGTCGTTGGTGGCCCGACCTGGACCTGCAGGTGGACGAATGGCGCGGCGAGAAGGGCGTGCGCTGGACGGTGCGCCGTACCGCCGCCGGACACGTCGGGTCGATGGAGATCTGGCTGGAACCGGCCCACGACGGCGTGGTCGCGCACTACTTCCTGCGCTTGGACGCCGCTGACGGCGCCCACATCGGCGCCGCCCGGGCCCGCCGGGTCGCGGACCGGCAGCGGCGGCGCGTGAAACAGGCGCTGTGGCGGGTGGCCGACGAACTCGACCCGGGCCGGATCGCGCGTGTCGCCGCACCGCCTGGGGCCTGAGGAAGACTGCTGTGCGCCGCACTACTGCTCTCGGCGGCCCGGCGGTCGAATTCGTGCCAGCCCGGTAGCCTCAGCGGAATGGCCGACCAGTCGACGCAGTCGATCGTGGTCGAAGCACCGCCGGCCGCGATCATGGCCGTCATCGCCGACTTCCCGAACTACCCGTCCTGGGCCGGATCGGTGAAGAAGGCGGAGGTTGTCGAGGACGGTCCGGACGGCCGAGCCCGCCGGGTGGCGTTCGTGCTGGACGCCGGCGTGGTCCGGGACCAGTACGAGCTGGTCTACGACTGGGATGGCGACCGCCGGGTCGAGTGGGAGCTGGTGAAGGGGCAGATGATGCGCGCGCAACGCGGTTCATACCTGCTCGAACCCGCGGTTGACGGTGCCACCTTGGTCACGTACTTCCTCAGCGTCGATCTGGCCATCCCCATGCTCGGCCTGCTCAAGCGCAAGGCCGAGCGCGTGGTCATGGACACCGCGTTGCGAGAACTGAAGAAGCGCGTTGAGTCGGAGCTCGGATGACACGGGTCGTGCTGTTCACCGGCAAGGGCGGGGTCGGCAAGACCACCGTCGCGTCGGCCACCGCGATGCGCCTCGCCGACCGCGGCGTCAAAACCCTGCTGCTGTCGACCGACATCGCGCATTCGCTCAGCGACGCACTGGGCGAGCCGTTGTCCGGCGAACCCAGCGAGGTGACACCGGGGTTGTGGGCGGTTCAGATCGATACCCAGCTGCGGTTCGAAGCGGCGTGGCGCGACGTGCAGCAATTCCTCATCGACATGCTCAGCCGCAGCGGCGTCGATCCGATCACCGCCGACGAACTCACCGTGCTGCCGGGCGTGGACGAGGTGATCGCGCTGCTCGCGGTGCGCGAGATGGCGGCCGCCGGCGATTGGGATGTGCTGGTGGTCGACTGCGCGCCGACGGCGGAGACGCTGCGCCTGCTGTCTCTGCCGGAGGCGTTGTCCTGGTACCTGCAGCGCGTGTTCCCGGCCCAGCGACGCATCGCCAAGGGCATCCGGCCGGTCGCCACCATGCTCGGGCGCGGTGACGTCATCCCGCCGGACAACATCTTCGAGGCGCTGCTTCGGCTCAACGACGACCTGGCCGGGGTGCGCCACCTGCTCGGCGACCCGGCGACGACCTCGGTGCGACTGGTGCTCACTCCCGAATCCGTGGTCGCGGCGGAGGCTCGGCGCACGTTCACCGCGCTGGCCCTGTATGGATACCGCGTCGACCTGGTGGTCGCGAACAGGGTCTTCGCCGGTGGTGACGATGAGTGGCGACAAGGCTGGGCACGCGCACAGCAGGAGCAACTGCGCGGTATCCGGGAGTCGTTCGCGGGCTTGCCGGTTCGAGAGATTCCGTATCGGGCCAGCGAGCCGATCGGCTTCGCCGCGCTGCGCGAGGTCGCCGACGGGCTGTACGGCCCGATGCCGGGTGACGACCCGGCCGAGCTGGGTGAACGACGTGAGCTGCTGCGGGTTGTCGCGGACGGCGATGATTTCGTGCTCAGCCTGGAGTTGCCGCTCGCGCCGCGGTCGGCCGTCGATGCCGTGCGGGCCGGCGATGACCTGGTGCTGACGGTCGGCGGGAACCGTCGCGTGCTGACCCTGCCGAGCGTGCTGCGGCGCTGCGAGGTGATCGGCGGCGAGTTCGACGGCGAGCAGTTGCGCGTGCGGTTTCGCCCCGACCTGCAGCAGTGGCCGTCCGGGTCGACCGCCGCCGCGCAGGCCGGTGGGCGGCACGCCGCAGCCGCCGATGATGGTGGTCCGTCGCAGTGACCGGCCACTTCGACCACACCCAAGCCGAGGACACCCAAGCCGACGGGGCTCAGTTCGACGCCGCCGAGCCGCTGGCTCGCGAAGCGCTGCGGCTCGCCTCATCCGTCCAGGACTGGGCACGCCGCAACCTCCCGGATGAGAGCGAACATCACCCGAAGGACTGCCAGTGGTGCCCGCTGTGCCAGTTCGCGGCGGTGCTGCGCGGTGAGCGCCCCGAGCTGACCGAACGTGTCGCCGAGGCCGGCGCCGCGGTGCTGCAGGCGATGCGGGTGATGCTCGAGGCAGCGGCGGCGGCCGGTTCCGCGGCTGGTTCAGCGGCCGGTTCGGCCGCGGGCGGCCATCACGCGGCGCCCGAGTCACGTCCGCGGGTGCAGCGCATCGACCTGTCCGGCGAGCATCCGGCGTGAGTCTCACGATCGGCGTCGACATCGGTGGGACGAAGGTGTCGGCTGGGGTCGTGGACGGCAACGGCGCCGTGCTCGATCGCGAACGGCGTGACACTCCCGGTTCGGATGTGCGGCAGACCGAAGCAACGATCGTCGATGTCGTGCATACCCTCGCCGCACGCCACGAGGTGGTCGCGGTGGGCATCGGCGCGGCTGGCTGGATCGCCGACGATGGCGCCACCGTGCTCTTCTCCCCGCACCTGGCCTGGCGACATGAGGAGCTTCACGCGGCCCTCGCCGACCGCATCTCCCAACCGCTCGTGGTGGAGAACGACGCGAACGCGGCGGCGTGGGCCGAGTATCGATTCGGCGCGGCACGCGGCGAACGCGTGGTCGTGTGCGTGACGCTCGGCACCGGTATCGGCGGCGGGCTCGTCGTGGATGGGGAGGTGTACCGGGGCGCCTACGGCGTCGCCTGCGAGTACGGCCACATGACGATGGTCCCGGACGGCAGGCAATGCGCGTGCGGCAATCGCGGCTGCCTGGAGATGTACGCGTCCGGGCGGGCCCTGGCGCGCGATGCGCGTGAACTGGTGGCCGAGTCGCCGGTCGCCGGCGCGCGAATGCTCGAACTCGCGGGCGGCACGTTGGAGGGGCTGGACGGGCCGGTGGTCACCGCGGCGGCAGCCGAAGGCGACTCGGCGGCGCTGTCGATCTGTACGTCGATGGGGCGCTGGCTCGGCCTCGGGCTGGCAAACATCGCGGCGGTGCTGGATCCGTCCGTGTTCGTGATCGGTGGGGGTGTGTCCGCGGCCGGGGAATTGCTGGTGCGCCCGGCTCGTGAGGAGTTCGCACATTCACTCACCGGCCGCGGGTTCCGGCCGCTGGCTCGGGTGTCCATCGCCGCGCTGGGTGCAGACGCCGGCATGGTCGGTGCAGCAGACATCGCGCGGCGGTATCAGCCGTGACCGACCCGCGCACCGACGGCGTTGCGCCCGCGCCGCGATCGATCGTCGTGCGCGTGCTCTCGTACAACGTGCGGTCCATGCGCGACGATCGCGCCGCAGTGGCGCGGGTGATCCGTTCCGCGCGTCCGGACGTCGTGTGCATCCAGGAGGCGCCGCGGTTGCTGCGGTGGCGGTCGAAGTGTGCTGCGCTGGCGCGCACCAGTGGCCTGGTGGTAGTCGGCGGCGGCCGTTCCGCCGGGGCGAATCTGATCCTGTCCACCTTGGCCGTCGATGTGCTCGCTACCGCGGATGTGCGGTTCAGCGCGGACCCGGGAATGCATCGCCGCGGCACCAGCATCGCGGTGCTCAGCCGCGGCGGGGCGCCGTTCGCGGTTGCCGGGACGCATTTGGATCTCAAGCCGGAGCCGCGGCTGCGGCACGTTGCCGAGTTGCATGCGGCGATCGAGCAGCACGTACCGGCGGACGTCCCGGTGATCGTGGCCGGTGATATCAACGATCATCCGGGCTCGGCAGTGTGGTCCGCGCTCGCCGAGCACTGGGTGGACGCGTATACCGCAGGACCACCGCCGGTGCCGTTCACCTCGCCGGCACGCGAGCCGCGGCAGACGATCGATGGCATCTTCGTAGACCCTCGGCTGCGCATCAATGCGATCGAGGTCATCGAGCATCCGGACGCGGCGGCCGCCAGCGATCATCTGCCGGTGCTGGTGGAGGTGGAAGTCGACGTGCCGGCGGCATAGCGAAGCAATCCGAGTTCGCCGAACGTGCCTGCGATGGATCGGCTCAGGTAACCGCGGGGCGAAGGGCCTGCGCGGCGCTCAGCCAGTGCTCCAGCGGCAGGGTCGCGTGCTTCGCGGCCGAGATGCCGGCGTCGAGCAACACCTCGAACGGCAGCGCGGCAAGTTCGGGAACCTGTGGGCGGGCCAGGAACGCGTGCTTCTCCTCGGTCGAGAACTCGGTGGGCTCGGTGCCGGTGAGCCGGCACCACAGCGAGAAGACGGTCTCCGGGCTGGTCGGGCTGTGTGCGTTCAACATGTGCTCGCGTCTCCTGACCGGCGTCGCTGCTGCGCCGTCCTTATCGAGGCTCCGCAGCAGTAGTGACGAATCGGGCGCGACTACATGTCGTGTCGGCGAACATTCGCGGTCGTTCACCTGCACGACTGCTTGCCGTTGCGCGCACGCCTGACTAGATGACCGCACCGTCGTCGTCGTCGTCCTCGGGACGGTCGTGCAGGCGAGAGAACAGGATCCAGCCCCCGGTGAGCACTCCGGCCACACCGAGCAGCATCGAAATCTGGGTGTCCAGGCCCAACGCGCCGCCGGCGATCAGCAGGAAGACCGAGGCCGCCATCAGCAGCATCGCGCCGATGGTCGGCGCAGAAAGCCGAGGCAGTGGCGGTGGCGGTGGCGGCACGTAGTGGTCTTCGTCGAGCCAGTCCGGCCCGGCCGCCGGCCGCACCAGCCGCTCGCGCCAGTCGGCGTCCTCGCGTCGCAGGTCACGTTCGGCGTCGCGAATGGCTCGCACGGTGTCGACGTGCCAGTCCGCGATCAGCTCCGAGAAGGCCGCGTCGGTGTCCACGCCGGCGAGCGGGTCGTCCTGCGACCGCGAGGCGGCGACGTCCTCGGCACCGCGTACGGCCGCGGCGACGATGGTCCGCGCGTCGGCTCGCTCTTCGGCCGCGACGAACAGGCGCTGGCGCCCGTCGGATGCGGCCGGCGGCGGGGCGAGATAGGCGGCGATACGTGCGCGGCCGAGCATGTCCAGCAATTGGCGGCCGAGGTCTGGCTCTACATCCGTGAGCGGGACGTAGGTCGGAGCCACCAGGCCGTTGTCGATCCGGCGGATGCCATCGGCTCCGCTGTCGGGACGGATCCCGCCGGTCACTGCGTCGCGGCCTCGCCCTCGCTCGCGCGGATGTGCTGGCTGATGAATGCCACCGACCCGTCGAAAATTTCCGGCGCGTCGTTGTCGAGCGTGGCCACGTGATAGCTGTTCTCGAGAATCACTTCGCGCACCGAGGCGCTGGTGGCGCCCGCGGTGAGCAGGCGTGCCGACAGCGGCTCGACGACGTGATCTTCGCGACTACGGAACATCAGCACCGGTGCGCGGAGCCGGTCCATGTCGGCGACGGTGACTTTCCACAACCGCTGCAGCGACGCGAACGCCACCACCGGGGTGCGGTCGTAGGCCGGTTCGACCACGCCGGGCTTCTTCACGTCGCCGCCGATCGACGGACGTGACTTCACCAGCCAGGAGATGTACGGCGCGAACTTCGCGTCGAGCCGTTCCGTGCCGTAGCTGGGGTTCACCAGGATCAGGCCGGTGATCCCATTGCCCTTTACCTCGGCGAGCCGGGTGACCAGCGTGGCACCCATGGACAAGCCGCCGGCGAAGACGGTGCTGCAGCGCGCCGCGAGTTCGTCATAAGCGTGCTCCACCGCGCCGTACCAGTCCGTCCACCGGGTGCGGTTGGTGTCCCGCCAGGTGCTGCCGTGGCCGGGCAGCAGCGGCAACCGGACGCTGTAGCCGGCGTCGGCGAGGTGCTGTGCCCATGCACGGACGCTCGCCGGTGTCCCGGTGAAGCCGTGGCTGAGGACGACGCCGACCGGTCCACCGTCGGCGGCGAACGGCTCGGCGTCGGGAGCGTGCACGGTCACTGGCTTGGTCCCTCTCAGCCCGGCTGCGATCTTCGTCGCCCCATCATCCTCCACCGTGCCGGCGGGGTTTCGCAGTGGCGAGCCCGGCACTACTGTCGGAAGGACCGCCGAGGAAATGGGAGAATTCTCCGCGTGTTCTATTGGCTCGCGAAATTCGTGCTCATCGGGCCGTTCCTGCGTGGGCTGTGGCGGCCGCGGGTCGAGGGTCTCGACAACATCCCGAGCGACGGGCCGGCGATTCTGGCCAGCAATCACCTGTCGTTCTGTGACTCCTTCTTCATGCCGGTGATGGTGCCGCGGAAGGTCACCTTCCTGGCGAAGTCCGAGTACTTCACCACGCCCGGCATCAAAGGGTTCTTCTCCCGGATGTTCTTCGCCGGAGTGGGCCAGGTGCCCATCGACAGGTCCGACGCGGACGCCTCCCGCGCGGCGCTGACGACCGGCGTGCGCGTGCTGCGCGAGGGCAAGCTGCTGGGTATTTACCCCGAGGGCACGCGGTCGCCGGATGGGCGGCTCTACCGCGGCAAGACCGGCGTGGCCCGGATGGCGCTGGAATCCGGCGCGGTGGTGATCCCGTGCGCCATGGTGAATACCGACGTGATCCAGCCTGCTGGGCGGATGTTTCCCAAGCTGCGACCCCGTCCGGGTGTGCGGTTCGGAAAGCCGCTGGACTTCTCGCGCTACGAGGGCATGGCCGGTGACCGGTTCGTCGAGCGGTCGATGACCGACGAGATCATGTACGAACTGATGGAGCTTTCCGGCCAGGAGTACGTCGACAAGTACGCCGCGAAGGTGAAGAGGTCCGAAGGCAAGCAACAGGCGTTCGGCGCGCCGCACGAGGCACCGACCGGCGAGCGCGACGCCGATGATGTCCGTGAGCTCTCCGATCGAGTGCCGGACACCCGGGCGTCCTAGCCGGTGCGGTACTTCTACGACTGCGAGTTCATCGAGGACGGCCGCACGATCGATCTCGTGTCCATCGGCGTGGTCGGCGAAGACGGGCGCGAGTTCTACGCGGTCTCCACCGAGTTCGATCCGGCCAAGGCGATCGACTGGGTCCGGCGCAACGTGTTGGACAAGTTGCCGCCACCTGGCGACGGGGCGTGGCGCTCACTCGAACAAATCCGCACCGATCTGCTTGCGTTCCTGACCGAACGGGACGAGCCGGTCGAGTTGTGGGCCTGGATGGCCGGCTACGACCACGTATCGCTCGGTCAGCTGTGGGGTGACATGCGCAAGCTGCCCCGCGCCATACCACGCTTCACGCACGAGCTGCGGCAACGCTGGGAGGACACCGGTTCGCCACCGCTGCCACCCGCACCGCCGGACCAGCACGACGCGCTGGCCGATGCGCGGCACAACCTGGCGCGCTGGCAGGCCCTCGCGCAGCTGACCGATGCGATGCCGTCGGCGAACGGCAGCTAGGCGCCGCACTAGGGTTGGCGAGTCGGGTTCGGCTGGCTCGTCGAGCTGGCGGAAGCGTGGAAGGGACGACGGCGATGCGCATCGGGGTACTCACGGGCGGTGGCGACTGCCCGGGGCTGAACGCGGTCATACGGGCCATCGTGCGCAAGGGCATCGGTATCTACGGGCATGAATTCGTCGGCTTCCGCGACGGCTGGAAGGGCCCGCTGGAGAACATCACGATGCCACTCGGCGTGCCTGAGGTACGCGGCATTCTGCCGCGAGGCGGCACCATCCTGGGTTCATCGCGCACCAACCCGTTCGGGATCGACGGCGGCGTCGATCGCATTCGCGAGAACCTGCACAACCTAAACGTGGACGCGCTGATCGCCATCGGGGGCGAGGACACCCTCGGCGTCGCGACCAAGCTGGGCGGGCTCGGGGTGAGCGTTGTCGGCGTCCCGAAGACGATCGACAACGATCTCAACGCGACCGATTACACCTTCGGCTTCGACACCGCGGTGAATATCGCGATGGAGGCGATCGACCGCCTGCACACGACGGCCGAGTCGCACCACCGCGCGCTCATCGTCGAGGTGATGGGCCGCCATGCCGGGTGGATCGCGCTGCATGCCGGTTTGGCCGGCGGTGCCAACGTCATCCTCATCCCGGAGCAGCCGTTCTCGCTGGAACGTGTTTGCGCGTACGTGGAGAGCCGCTTCCAGTCGCACTACGCGCCGATCATCGTGGTGGCCGAGGGAGCCACCCCGGACGGCGGGGAGAACGCAGCGGTCAACCAGGGCTTGGACAAGGGGCTGGACGCGTTCGGGCACGTGCGTCTCGGTGGTATCGGCGAGTGGTTGGCCGGACACATCGAGAAGCAGACCGGCAAGGAGGCCCGCACCACGGTGTTGGGGCACATCCAGCGCGGCGGCACGCCGTCGGCGTTCGACCGGGTGCTGGCCACGCGCTTCGGTCTGCACGCGATCGACGCGGCCAACGACGGCGACTGGGGCATGATGGTCGCCCTGCGCGGCACCCAGATCGTGCGGGTGCCGCTGTCCGCCGCCACCGAGACCCTCAAGACCGTTACGCCCGAGCTGTACGCGGAGTCCGAGGTCTTCTTCGGCTGACCGGTCAGCACCGGCCAATGCCGTTGGTGGCCGCCGCATACGCTGGTCCGGTGAGCGCGCGAGAAGATGCCGTCGGCAGCCCGCCCGATTCCGACGGCCTGGGGCTGGACGCGTGGCGGGCCCTGCCGGCGGCGCAGCAGCCGGAATGGCCCGACGATGCGCAGCTGCGCGAGGTGGCGCTCAAGCTGGCCGCGCTGCCGCCGCTGGTCGTCGCACCCGAGGTTGAGCAGCTGCGTGAGCGGCTGGCGGCAGTGGCGCGCGGCGAGGCGTTCCTGCTGCAGGGCGGCGATTGCGCGGAGACGTTCCTGACGAGTTCGCAGGCCGACATCGCCGGCAAGGTCCGGGTGCTGCTGCAGATGGCGGTGGTGCTGACCTACGGCGCGTCGATGCCGGTGGTGAAGATGGGCCGTCTCGCCGGGCAGTACGCCAAGCCGCGCTCTGCCGTGCTCGACGCGACCGGCCGGCTGTCCTACCGCGGCGACATGGTCAATGACCTGACCGGTGACCGGACACCCGACCCGCAGCGGATCCTGCAGGCGTACTCGACCGCCGCGTCCACGCTGAACCTGCTGCGCGCCTACGCCGGCGGCGGCATGGCCGCGCTGGATCGGGTGCACGCCTGGAACGCAGCGTTCGCACGTACCACCGAGACCGGCACCCGCTACGAGCGACTGGCGGGGGAGATCGACCGCGCGGTGCGGTTCATGCGCGCCTGCGGGGTGCACGACGCGGCACTGGAGGGTGTCGAACTGTATGCGTCGCACGAGGCGCTGATCCTGGAGTACGAACGCGCGCTGACCCGGCTCGAGGACGGGCGCGCCTATGACCTGTCCGGTCACTTCGTCTGGGTGGGGGAGCGCACCCGCCAGCTCGACGGTGCACACCTGGACTTCGTCTCGCGCATCGCAAATCCGATCGGCGTCAAGCTCGGTCCGACGACGACGCCGGAGTTCGCCGCGGAGCTGGTGGAGCGGCTGGATCCCGACAATGTGCCTGGGCGGCTCACGCTCATCAGCCGTATGTCCAACACGAGGGTGCGCGATGTGTTGCCGGCGATCGTGGAGAAGGTGACCTCGACCGGGCATCTGGTGGTGTGGCATTGCGACCCGATGCACGGCAACACGGAGGAGACGGCGCAGGGTGTCAAGACGAGGCACTTGGATCGGATTCTGGACGAGGTGGACGGGTTCTTCGACGTGCACACCGAGTTGGGTACGCATCCAGGTGGGTTGCATGTCGAGCTGACCGGCGACGACGTGACCGAGTGCATGGGTGGCACCGCGGAACTGACTGCGGCCGATCTTTCTCGGCGCTATGAGACGGCGTGCGATCCGCGGCTGAACATCGAGCAATCGTTGGAACTTGCGTTCCGGGTCGCGGAACGTCTGGTTGCCGAACGTCGTATCCGCGAGCAGCGCACGTGATCGTTGATCTGCGCTCGGACACCGTGAGCCGTCCGACGCCGGGAATGCGAGCCGCGATGGTGCAGGCCGAGGTCGGCGACGACGTTTATGGCGAGGACCCGACCGTGGTCGAGCTCGAGCGTCGGGTGGCCGAGCTGCTCGGGCAACAGGCTGGGTTGTTCGTGCCATCCGGGTCGCTCGGCAACCAGTTGGGTATTCGCTTGCTGGTCTCGCCGGGCTATGAGTTGGTGTGCGATCAACTCGCGCACCTGGCGCGTGCGGAGTTCGGCGCCGCCGCGGTGTTCTCCGGTATCACGTTCCGCACCTGGCGCGCCGAACGTGGCCGGTTGGATGTCGAGGCGATTCGGGAGCTGATCGCGCCGGATGCCGGCCCGTATCTCGTGTCTACGGCCGCGATTGCCGTGGAGAACACCCACAACTTCGGCGGCGGTACGGTGCAGCCGGCCGAGCAGGTGCAGGCGGTCCGAGCGCTGGCTGCCGAGCACCAGCTGCGGTTGCACCTGGACGGCGCCCGGTTGTGGAACGCCCACGCGGCGACGGGCACTGCGCTGGCCGAGCTTGCGGCGGGCTTCGACACCGTGTCGGTATGCCTGTCGAAGGGGCTGGGCGCGCCGGTGGGTTCGGTGCTGGCGTCCACCAGCGAGCGCATCGCCCAGGCTCGGGTATGGCGCAAGCGCTACGGCGCGGGCATGCGCCAGGTGGGGATTCTCGCCGCGGCCGGCCTATACGCGCTGGATCATCACGTGGCGCGGCTGGTCGAGGACCACGCGCATGCCCGCCGGCTCGCCGACGCGCTCGGTGCCGATCCCGCGACGGTGCCGACGAACATCGTGGTGCTCGACGTGGCGGACGCGCCGAGCGTGGCACGGCAGGCTGCGGCCGGCGGTGTGCTCGTCTCGGCGCTCGGTCCGCGGTTCCTGCGGCTGGTGACGCATCTTGACGTAAACGACGAAGGCATCGACCAGGCGATTGCGGTGTTGCGCCCGCTGGTGCTACCCGCCCGACGCGACTAGGGGAATTCGCGTTTCACATAGGGCATAAGGGTCAGGAGTGATTATTCGCCCCGAATGAACGGCGCTGACGGGGTGACAAACAACCGGATAGGCCACGGATCGTTCTGTGCGTGGCCGGCGCACTGTGCGTGGGTGCCGCTACGTGGCGAGTAGTGCCCTTGACTGCGTGTCTGCCAGTGAGAGGATGCGCCGCATGGCGATACGAGACAAGATCCGCGCCAACGCTGCGCACCTCCTGCAGCCGGGCGAGGTCATCCAGGCGGTCATTCCGGCGCAAGCGGCGAATCCGTGGCTCGCGGTGATCTCCTACTGGATCATCCTGTTCAGCAATGCCTTCCGGGTGATCGTGGTGACGGACCGGCGGATACTCGTGTGCCGTGCCGGGCGTTTCACTGTCACGCAGGTGAACGAGGTGTTGCACGAGGTGCCCCGTGCTACGCGCATCGGGCCCCACACCGGCATGTGGTACCGGTGCGATCAACTGGGCCAGCGGGTCTGGATCGCGCGCCGATTCGCGAAGGACGTCGCCGAGGCCGATAGTTACAACCAGGTGGCTACCGGATCCTGAACCGGCAGACCACTGGCATCCCCTCAGCGCCGGTGGGCGGTCCGTCGGCATACCGAGAGCTGCCAATCGGTGTGCTGATCGCGGCGGTCGAAAGTTACGGTGCTAGCTATGCCGGTCACGCCCACTCCTGCGCGCGGAGCGCACCTAGCGCGCAGGCTCGCCAATCGCCAGGGCGAGCCTCGAATAAGGCGCCGCCGCGGCGTACCGTCCTTGGCGTGAGTCAGTACATGGCATGGCCAACGGCTGACGGCGTGTGGCACATCGGCACCGGCCTCACACTGCCGCGTGATGCCAGCCTTGCCGACCTGACCAGCTTGCTGACACTGCGACACATCGATCGCGCCGAGATCGGATTTCACCGGCCTAACGATGAAGCACGATTCAACCAGCAGTTCGCCACCGCAACTGATCCTGGTGAGCACTGATCCTGGTCAGCATTGATCGTGGTCTGCATTGATCGTGGTCAGCAGCGCCGAGCAACGCGATCCATGAAGCTAGCCCTCTGGATTCTCGCCGGGCTGATCATGGTGAAGAGCGGGCAATCGGTGTGCTGATCGCGGCGGTCGAAGTTACCGTGCTAGCTATGCCCGTCCCGCCCATCGTGTTGTTGCGAACGCGCACCGACGACGACCTGGATGTGTTGTTCAGCCTCGCCGCGGATCTGGATACCTGGGAGGAGCGAAACCCAGGGGCCCCTACCCCGCTGACGAGGGCAGCGTTCGACGCCCGGCTCGCGCGTGCCGATGGCGATGCAGCTGAGCAGGCGGTGACCTTCGTGGTCGACGTCGACGGCGCGGCGGTCGGAACCACGTCGCTGTTCAACGTCGACTGGTTCGCGCGTCATGCCGAGGCGGGGATCAGCTTGGTGCCAGACGCTCGGGGCCGCGGCATCGGGACGGCAGCGATCGCCCAACTCGTCGAATTCGGGTTCGTACGCCGCAACCTACGCCGAATCCATCTGCAAGCGATCGCGTCGAACGTCGGCGCGATTCGGGCGTACGAGAAGGCGGGTTTCGTGGTCGAGGGACGGCAGCGCCAGCATGCATGGGTCCGCGGCGCGTATGAGGACATCGTGCTGATGGGGATCCTGCGCGCGGAGCAGACCTAGCGCTGTTGCGCCGCTGGCCGGTGTGAACGGGTTGGGAACGTCCGCGGTCGCCACGTCGTCTGTTCAGCATGAGGAGAACGTCGTCACTCGCCGCCTCGCTCCTGTCTATCGCGGTCGTGCTGTCTGCCTGCTCCGGGCACGGGTCAACCCCCGGCGCAGGCCCGGCCGAGTCGACACCGCATCAGCAGGCGGCTCAGCAGTCGCCGGACGGTGTGCCGTTCGCGCTCTCCACGCACTGCGGCATCAGGGAGATGCGGATCGGGGCTAGCTATTATCTGGCCGACCATCCGCTCGACGATGGCAACGGCAATCCGCCCGCGGGCTGGGCAAACCCATTCCAGCAGGGCACCGTGACCACACCGTCGCCTTCGGTGGCCATATTTCGAGACAGCGCCGGGCACGTTGTGTCCTTCCATGTGCGGCCAGGGGCGACCAACTTCCTGGAGATCTGCGACTAGCGCCGCGACACGCTGGTCAGATTCGGACGCCACGTCGGCCCGAACGGTCCTCTGACATTCGATTGACACAACGTGAACCGGGCCGGGGGAGGCTGGGCGCAGCCGAATCGATGGAAGGCGGCGCTCGATGACCGAGTTCCCCGAACCGGCGACGACTTCGCAACCAAACCCGTCCAGCCGGACGCGGCTGCGGCTGCATCGCCGCCCGACGTTGATCATCCTGGCGGGCGCAGCGGTGATTGCCGCGACCATCACGTCGATCGTCTTCGCGACGGCCGGCGACACGCAGACGCCCGGCTCGCCCGTCGCGACGGCGTTGCCACCGCCCTCAACCGCTGGATTCCCATCCGGCGCCGGCCAGCCCGGCATCTTCACCGACCGATGCGCCTACAGCCACGAGGCTGCCGACGACCCGATCCTCGCGCCCAACGACCCGGGTGCCGCGATGCACCACAACTTCTACGGCAACACGAAGACGAGTGCCGCTTCGACAGCAGCGTCGCTGCTCGGCGCGGCGACGACATGCTCCACCTCGGCCGATGCGTCGGCGTACTGGACGCCGGTCATGTACCAGAATGGCCGCGCCCTGACGCCGAACACCGCATTGATCTACTGGCGCAGGCCGGCAAAGGACACCGACGCGGTGCAGACGTTCCCGGCAGGCATGCAACTGATCGCGGGCGACGAAACAGCGACGGCGCCGCAATCGCTCGACGTCGTGGCATGGACGTGCACCGGAGCGCAGCAGCAACGCCGCACCACGACACCACATGACTGTCCCGCCGGAACGGACCTCCGCGTCACCGTCACGTTCCCGTCGTGCTGGGACGGTCACTCCTTGATCGGACGCGGACAGACCAACGCCGTCTACCGGACCGCCAGCGGGTGCCCGGCCTCGCACCCGGTGCAGATTCCACAGGTCGTCTTCCACGTCAGCTGGCCGACATCATCAGCGGCCGGGCTGACGCTGAGCATGACGCCCACCATGGCCGGCTCGACCGACACCATGCACGTCGATGTCATCAACGGCTGGACCCAAGCGGTTCTTGACCGCGACGTCGGCGCGTGCGACGCCACGTCCACCCGATGCGGACCGGTCACCGGCCCAGCGGCGACACCGCGCGGGCCCGCCACCAAGAGCAAGCGACGCCACTAGCAGCACGACCGCTAGGTCCCCGGGCAGCGGGCTTGCTCGTACAACCAGGTGCGGTCGAGCCCGGTCCGCACGAATCCGGCGCCGGTATACACGCGGACCGCGGCAGTGTTCGCCGGTAAGACACTGACCTTGAGCCGGGTACAGCCGCGCTCGGTGAGTTCGCGCAGGCCGACGTCGAGAAGTTGCGCCGCGAGACCCTGGCCGGCGTGTGCGTCCTGCACCCGCATCGGCTCGACCAGGCCCACCCCGGTCACCAGGTCGGGCCAGAACAGCGCGTAGCCGGCCACCGAGCTATCCGGAGCGATCACGGCGAGATCGAGTTCAGGGTCGTAGAGAGAGCATTGACGCAGGCCGTCCTCAACCTGCCGACCGTTGCGCCCGATCATCGGATGGGGACGCGTCCCGTCGTCGCTGCGCGCGACGATTCGATAGCCCGGCGGCAGGGGGCGCCGTGGCTCTTGCCGGGCCGCGGGGTCGAGCCATGAGACCGCGTAGCACTCTTGCGACGGCGCGAAGCCGGCATGCTGCGCGGCCTGTTGGGCCGCTGTGTCAGTGCTCGGCAGCGCCATCTCGATGCGTACGTCCTCGAGCTGCGCGCAACGTTGGGTGACGAATGTCCAGGCCGGCTGAAAGTCGGCCGCGGCGAACACATCGCACCCCATGCGGTCTGGTCGCCAGCGGGTGAACACGACCGCGGCGATCGGTGCACCGCCGTCGTGCCACACCCGCGCATCCGCCGGATCGCCATGGCGGTGCCGCGGCCACCACCACTGCAGGTCCGCGGCCTCCCAAACCTCGCCATCCGGATTGGCCAACCGCCGTTGTTGCAACAGGCCCGTGACCGCGTCCAGGTACCGCAGGCCGGTGGGCGCCTCGACGGTCAGCACAAACCCAACCTAGCGACGCGATACAGCGAGTTTTCGATGAACCAGGCCTGCCACGGGTCAGCCAGTGACGTCGCTGATGGCGCGATCGAGCATGTCCAGGCCGAGGTCCAGTTCGGCGTCGCTGACGGTGAGCGGTGGCGCGATGCGGAAGACGCCGCCCATCGCCGGCAGTTGCACGATATTCATGGATAGCCCGAGTTCGAAGCAACGGCGGCTGATGGCGGCGCCCGTCTCGGGTGCCGGCTTGCGCGACGCACGGTCGGCCACGATCTCCACGCCGAGCAGCAGTCCTCGGCCGCGCACGTCGCCGATGCACTCGTGGCGCTGCTGCAGCTCCAGCAAACCGCTGCGTAGTCGCTCACCCGCCTGCACTGCGCGCTCGGCAAGACGCTCGCGCGCCAGCACGTCGAGCACGGCCAGGCCAACCGCCGCGGGCAGGGGATCGGACACATGCGTCGTATAGAAGAGGAAGCCGCGCTCGTGTGCCCGTTCCTCGATCTCTGGGGTAGTGAGCACGGCGGCAAGGGGGAGTCCGGCACCGAGCGTCTTCGACAGCGTCAGCAGATCCGGCGTCATGGCATCGCGTTCGTGGGCGAACATTCGCCCGGTGCGGCCGATGCCCGTCTGCGCCTCATCGAGCACGAGGAGCATGTCGCGTTCGTGGCAGCGCTGCCGTAGTGCGGCCAGATAGCCGGCAGGCAGATCGATCACGCCGCCAGAGGACAGAATCGGCTCGGCAATGAACGCGGCGAGACCGCCGGCGCTCTGGCGATCGATGAGATCGAACCCGTCGTCCAGCTCGCGTTGCCAGTCCAGCTCGCCGGCCGTTGTGGTGAATCGCGGGCGGTAGGCATTCGGCGCCGGGATCGCCATCGAGCCGACCGCCGCCGGGCCGTAACCGCGACGTCCCGCCGAGTAGGTGGCCGACGCCGCGGCCCCGGTCATGCCGTGCCAGGACTGGCTGAAGCCGACCACTTCCCACCCGCCGGTGACCAGGCGCGCCATCCGTAATGCGGCTTCGTTGGCCTCGGCCCCGGTCGTCAACAGCAGCACCCGGTCCAGGCCGGGAGCCAACGAACCCAGCGCCTCGGCCAGATCGATGACGGGCCGGGACAGCATGCCGGAGAACAGATGATCGAGTTGGCCGATCATCTCCCGGACGACCTCGACGATGGCCGGATGAGAGTGCCCCAGAATGGAACTCATCTGGCCGCTGGTGAAGTCCAGTACCGCGCGACCGGACGCGTCGTACACGTATGAACCCGCTGCCCGTTGCGCGACGAACGGGACGAAGTCGCCGGCGCCGCTGTAGCGGATCAGGTGGTTCGCGGCCCGGGACAGATCGGCCCGATCCGCGTCGGAGAGGTCACTCACCGCACCAAGCTACCGCTGAGCGAAGGGCAGCGCCGTGGGCGTTGTCGGTGCGCCGTGCTTAGCTCATGTGCATGCGAGGCTTGCCCGCTTTCGACGGCACCGCCTTGATCCGCGCGCTCGACGCGCAGCGTGCCGAGCGTGGCCTGGACTGGACTGAACTCGCCGACGACCTGTGGCAGGAGTCCAGCGAACTCAACGCGGAGCTGGGCGATCATTGCCTGTGCCAGGGCGCGCTCGTGCGCACAGCCAAGCGGGCAACCATGTCGTGTCAGTACGCCCTGATCATCCTGCGATGGATCCATCGCGCGCCCGAGGACTTCTTGACTCCTCCAAGGGTCGATGTGGGTGACGTACGACTGCCGAGCGCGGGACCTGACCGCCGCCTGCGGTGGGATCTGAGTGAACTGCACGCGGTGCTGAATCAACGTCGACAGGAGAATCGGCTCACCTGGGCGGGGCTCGCCGAGGTGATCGAGTGCACGCCTAACCGACTGACCAACCTGCGAACCGCGCGCCTGGCGGACATGAACCTGACCATGCGCGTCACGCAATGGGTCGGCCAACCGGCCGCCGCATTCATTCACCCCGTTCGGTGGTGACGTGATGCCGAGTGCAGCTCAGCCGGCCAGGTGCGCGGCAGAGGTGCGGCCGAGCAGCGGCGGGATCGTCGCGACGGCGCGGGCCAGTTCGTCGAGCAGATCGCCGAACAGCGCCTGTGCGCCGTCACATAGCGCGGTCTCCGGGTTGGGATGGACGTCCACCATCACACCGTCCGCGCCGACGGCGATGCCGGCGCGTGCCAGCGGCACCACCAGGTCGCGCCGGCCGGCCGCGTGGGACGGATCGATGATCACCGGTAGATGCGACAGACGCTGCATCATCGGCACCGCGGAGGCGTCGAGCATGTTGCGGATGGCAGGTTCGAACGAGCGCACCCCGCGTTCGCACAACACGATGTCGAGATTGCCGCGCTGGGCGATGTACTCCGCGGCCATCAACCATTCCTCGTAGGTCGCGGTCAGTCCGCGCTTGAGCATGACCGGCTTACCGGCCGCGCCGACGGCCTGCAGCAGCCCGAAGTTCTGCATGTTGCGCGTACCGATCTGCAACATGTCCGCGTATTCGGCCACCACCGCGACGTCTGCTGCGTCGGTCACCTCGGTGACGATCGGCAGCTGCACCACGTCGCGAACCTCGGCCAGGATGCGCAGCCCTGCCTCGCCCAACCCCTGGAACGCATACGGCGAGGTGCGCGGCTTGTACGCGCCGCCGCGCAGCAAGGTGGCGCCGGCGCGCTTGGCCATCAGTGCGGACTCATGCGTCTGCTCCGCCGTCTCCACCGCACACGGGCCCGCGATCAGCGTGAACGTGTCCGGCCCGATCGGTACCCCGCCGACGCGAACCGTCGTTCGCTTGGCATGGTTCTGCGCGGATACCAGCTTGTACGGCGCAGTGATGCGCATGGTCTCCGCGACGCCGGGCAGCCCGCCGGCGTCCAGGGTCTCCAGCACCTCTTCGGTACCGACGACGCCGACGATGGTGCGCATCACGCCCGCGGCTGACGAACGCCTGGCCACCGTGTGTCTCGATGTGCGTGACTACGCCGGAGATCTCCGCCTCGGACGCCTCCGGCGACATGACGATGACCATGCGCGCGAGCCTAGCTGCGCGGGTGCCTCGACGAACCGCCGCGTGTCATGGCATCGAAAGGGGCGCGGGGCAACAGCTGAGCTGGCTCAGATGCTGGTGATGGTGACCGTCGAGCCGACCGGAACCACGGTGCCTGCCGGCGGATCGAGGCCTACCACCACGCCGTGGGAACCGCCGAACGCGGTCTGCACCTTCACCTTCAGACCGAGTCGCTCCAGTTCCTTGCGGGCCGCGTCGACGGTGGGAAGGTTGTTCAGGTCGCTCGGGATCACGACGGTCGGCGGTCCTTTGGACACCGTGATCGTGATTGTGCTGAATTTCGGCGCCGAGCCGGTCGGCTTGATCGAGATGACGTCACCGGCGGGCACCGACGTGCTGTACGTGTCCGTCGTCGCCGTCTTGAAACCGAATGCCTGCAGCACCTTCGTCTCGTCGCCGAGTGACGTGTTGGGGGACAACCGACGGGATGGTCACGATCGGCGGCCCGGAGGAGACCACGACTGTGATGCTCTGGCTGCGCTTGACCAGAGTCCGCGCGGCCGGGCTGCGTGCCGGAGACCTTGCCCTTGGGCACCGTGTCGTTCGGCTTGGCTGCACGGTCTGCGCGGCGACCTCCACCGGGATCACGGACAACGCATGCCGCGCAGCGCTGACCGTCGTGTTCGACCACCGACGGCAACGTGAACCGTTCCTTGCCCTTGGATAGCACGAGCGAGACCGTCCGCCCGTGCGGCAGCCGGCTGCCGACAGTACGGCGAGGTGGCTCACCACCGAGCCAGTCGGCGACTGTCTCGCTGAACGCGGTACGCCGTCGTGCCAGACACCTGGTAACCGGCCTGGCGCAACGCGGTGATCGCGGACGACTGGCTGTCACCGACGACGTTCGGAACCTTGCCGTAACGCCCGGTGGCGAACCACCAGCCGGTGTAACCGGCCGCGATGCCGACCAGGATCGACGATCAGCGCGCGTGCAGCGAACGGCGCCGCCGGCGCCGCCGCCGCACCCGTCGGCCGCCGCCTGCCGGCCCAGACCGCCGGCGGGTGGACTACCGGCGGGTGGGCCGGCAGGCGGCGGGCGTGGCCCTCCTGGCCGACGACGGAGGTGTCGTGCGGGCCGTAGCGGCCGCGTCTGCCCCGCGCAGCACATCGGTGACGGCACTGGGCGAGTCCGACCCCCGGCGGCCGAGGCGGGCGGCGCTCGTTCTGGCCGCGAGGGCGCTGCGGCACCGCCACCACCGGCAGCGCCAGCTCCTTGCCGCAGATCGCCAAGGTCGGCCAGGAAGGCACTCGGCATCCGGCGGGGCGGCCGTCCGGGTCGCTGTCGGTGGCGTCGATGACGAGTTCGTCGATCTCGGACGGGATGCCCTTGACCCGCGAGGACGGCGCGGGCACCCGGCTGTGCACGTGCTGGTAGGCGATGTTCATCGCGGTGTCACCGCGGTAGGGCGGCGAGCCGGTGAGCAGCTCGAACAGCACGACGCCGGCGGAGTAGACGTCCGAGCGCTGGTCGGCGCGGCCCTTGCTGAGCTGCTCCGGCGCGCAGTACGCGACGGTGCCCATCATCAGGCCGGTACGCGTGGCGGTCGGGTCGGATTCGACCGCGCGGGCCAGGCCGAAGTCGGCGACCTTCACGATGCCGTCGTCGGAGAGCAGGATGTTCTCCGGCTTGACGTCGCGGTGCACCAGGCCCGCGCGGTGCGCCGCCGACAGCGCGCTGAGCACCGGCTCCATGATCGAGACCGCCTCGGCGGGCTCCAGCCGGCCCCGCTCGCGCAGCAGGTCACGCAGCGTGCGGCCGCTGACCAGCTCCATCACCAGGAAGACGTGCTGGCCCGGCGTCGCCGGAATCCATGCCCTGGTCGTAGACCGCGACCGTGTTCAGGTGGGTGAGCCGGGCCGCGGCCCGCGCCTCCCGGGTGAAGCGATCGCTGAACGCGGGGTCGGCGGATAGCGCCGCGGACATGACCTTCACCGCGACGAGCCGGTCGAGCCGCTCGTCGATCGCGGAGTACACCGTCGACATCCCGCCGCGCGCGATCCGGTCCAGGATGCGGTAGCGGCCTTCGAGCGTGCGACCGACGAGTGGATCAGCCGCCGTCGTCTGCACGCAGCGATTCTACGGACGAACCTCGGCCCGTGCCCGGGTGACGCACCGCGCTGAGTCCCGGCGAAAACTGCTCGAGGTCCGCATAATCGTGGCGGGATGGATGCCGATGAGGGAGATGTCACGTCCGACGCTGAGGGCGACACTGAGCGGTGCGGCCGCCAGTGCACAGCCGCGCCGCGGTCGCATCGAGACTGCTCGCCGACGCTCGATCGGCGGCGGCGGCCGGCTGCTTGCTGCTCGATCGGGTCCGGCAGTCCTACGTCGATCTGGACGACCCGGGCTACCTGGACTTCGAGTACGCGCGGGCCATCGGCCGACGTCGTCGACGTCGCTGCCGGCGGGCCGTCTGGCCGTGACCCACGTCGGCGGCGGCGCGGGCTGCGCTCGCCCGCTACGTGCATCACACCCGGCCGGGCTCGCCGCAGATCATGCTGGAGCCGAACGTGCGGCTGACCGCGCTGGTGCGGCGGGAGATTGCGCCGTTCCCGCAAGGGGATCCGGCTGCGGATCCGGCCGGTTGACGGCCGCACCGGCGTGCGCGACCTGGCCATCCGCCAGCGCCGACCTGGTCGTCGTGCTGGACGCGTTCGACGGCGGCCGCTCCCGGCCGAGCTGACCACTGTGGAGTTCTCTCCGACGTCGGCCCGGGTGCTGCGGCACGGACGGCGTCCTGCTCGCCAACGTCGCCGATGGGCCACCGGCGACGTTCTATCTGCGCCGGGTCGCTGGCCCGGTGCGCACGGGTCTTCCGCGACGCTGCCGTGATCGGCGATCCGGCGTCGTGCTCAAGATGCGGCGATTCGGCAACGTCGTGATCGCGGCGGCGCCGCGCGATCGCTGCCGGTCGCTGGAGATCGAGCAGCGCGGCAGCCCGCGCGACCGTTGCCCCGCCGCGTACTCGCCGGAGCGCCGCTGGCCCGCTCCGTCGCCTCGGCGCGGCCGCTCACCGACTCCGACTCGATGGTTCGCCGGAACCTCCGGAGGAGATCTGGCGTGTCGCGCTCGGGCGATGGCGGATCGGGCATGATCGGCCGCGTGCCCGATCGAACCGCCGCTATGCGGTATCACCGGATGCACGCGCGAGCGCGAGCGGGCCGAGTCGTTCGGCAGCGTCGCCGAGCATACGACCGGTTCCGGCCGTCCTACCCGGCCGCGCTGATCGACGATCTGTCGCGCTGGGCGGCGCGAGGTGCTCGACGTCGGCTGCGGCACCGGCAAGGCCGGTCGGCTGCTCGCCGACGCGCGGGCTGTCGGTGCTCGGTGTCGAGATCGATCCGGAGATGGCCGAGGTGGCGCGCCGGCACGGCCTGGACAGTCGAGGTCACCTCGTTCGAGGAGTGGGACGCCGGCGGCCGCCGGTTCGACCTGGTCGTCTGCCGGCCAGGCGTGGCACTGGGTCGACCCGGCGCGTGGCGGTGCCGAAGGCCGCGACGGTGCTGCGGCCCGGCGGCGACGATCGCCGTGTTCTGGAACATCGGCAGCATCGAGGAGCCGTTGAGACCCAGCTGGACGGGGTGTACCGGTATCCGGGCGCCCGCAGTTGTTGCACGGCAACGACGAGCGCCAGGACACCGAGCCGCCGTACGCGCACGACCTCGAACTCGAGCGGGCTGTTCGACGCCGGCGTTCGTGCGCGACTACGAGTGGGAGCAGACGTACTCCGACCGAGCACTGGGTGCAGATGGTGCAGACCCACAGCGACCACGTCACCCTCGACGCCAAGGTGCGTGCCGCGGTGGTCGCCGACGTCGCCGACGTGATCGATGCCAACGGCGGACAGATGCTGCACGCCGGTACGCACCCACGCCGTCTTCGCCCATGTACCGAGCCCGTGACCGACCGTGGCAGGCTCGACCGTATGGAGCTGATGACCCTGCCCGACGCCGCCGAGGCGCTCGGCGTATCCCGGTCACCCGCGTGCATCAGTACCTTGCGCGACGGCCACCTGGTGTGCATCCGCGACGACGCGGCGTGCGCCGCTGCCCGCCCTGCTCGTGCAGGACGGGCCGATCGTCAAGCACTTGCCGTCGGTGATCACGCAGTTGCGCGACGCGCGCTACGCCGACGACGAGATCGTGGCCTGGCTGTTCCGCGACGACGACTCGCTGCCCGGATCGCCGATCGACGCGCTGCGCGCCAATCGGGGCTCGGAGGTCAAGCGCCGCGCCCAGGTCGCCGGCTACTGACGTGGCTCACCTGCTCTACCTCGGATCTGCTCGCCGCGTGCCTGGTCGGTACCGCGCCGCTGGAACTGTTCCTGCACGTGCGCGTGTACGCGCGGTGGCGTCGCCTGCTCGGTGCGGTGCTGCCGGTACTGGTGCTGTTCGGTGCTTGGGACCTGGTGGGTTCCGCGACACCGCACGTGGACCTACGACAGCGCCTACCTGCTCGGGCTGCGGCTGCCCGGACGGCTGCCGGTCGAGGAGTTGCTGTTCTTCCTCGTCGTGCCGACCTGCGCCGTGCTCACCTACGAGGCCGTACGGGTGCGGCGGCCGCGTTGGAGCTACGGCGACGAAGCGGACATCGGACCCGGCGACGACGCCGGCGATCCGGCCGACGGCACGGCGCCGGCCGAGGTCTCCGGGACGCACGTTCGGAACCAGCCGTGACGTACACCGTCGCCGGTGTGATCGCCGTGCTCGCGGCCCTCGCCTACGACCTGCTGCTCGCGCGCACACGGCTGGTTCGCCGGCGCGCGTTCTGGACCGCCTACGCGATCATGCTGGGGTGCCAACTGATCGTGAACGGCGTGCTGACGGGCGTGCCCGTGGTCCGCTACGACCCGCGCCGGATCATCGGGGTGCGGCTGGTCTACGCACCGGTCGAGGACCTCATGTTCGGGTTCGCCATGGTGCTCGTCACGCTGGCCACCTGGGTGCTACTCGGCCGTCGTGGCGCTGCAGCCACGCGCGCCGAAGCCCTGGCAGTGCAACCTGGGCGCGCCGCCGCAGCGCAACCGCAACGCGACCGCTGAACACGTCGTAGTCCGCCTCCTCGACCGCGTCCAGGATCTCGCGGTAGAGCGTGAACGCCACCTGCAGACAGTCGCGCGAGGTGGGATGCACCAGGGCGAGCCCGGGCTCGGCACTGCGGTACAGGCCGCGTGCCTGCTCGATCTCCCACGCCAGCAGGTTGCGGATCGGCTCGTCGACCCGCCGCCGTGCGAGCCGCTCGCGATCGACGCCGAACAGGTCCATCGACTCTTGCGGTAGGTAGACGCGCCCGCGACTGAGGTCCTCGCCGACGTCGCGGATGAAGTTGGTGAGCTGAAAGGCCGTGCCGAGGTCGATGGCGCGCAGTTCCAGGTCCTCCCACGGCACGTCGTCGCCGGCGCGTCCGAGTATGGGCAACATCTGCAAGCCGATCACGGCCGCGGAGCCCCACATGTAGCGCGAGAGTTCCTCGTGGTTCGCGTAGCTATGCACGGTGAGGTCCATCCGCATGGATTCGAGGAAGTCTGCGAAGTAACTGACCGGGATGCCCCAGGTGGCGACGGCGTCGATGAGTGCCCGCACCACCAGGTCACCGCTGCTCTGCCAGTCCAGATCGGTGAGCAGATCCGACGTCCACAGCCGCAACTGCTGCACGCGGTCCTCGGTCACTGCGGCATCGAGGTCGTCGACGATGTCGTCCACGTGGCGGGCAAAGCCGTACAGCGCGTGCACGTACGGACGCTTGGCCGGTGGCAACAGCATGGTGGCAAGGAAGTAGGTCTTGCCGTGTTCGTAGTTGAGCCGACGGCACAGCTGATAGGCCGCGCGCAGCCCTGGATCGGTAATGCCGGCGGCGTCGAGTTCGAAGCGGCCCATCACGACCGGCCGACCACCCGCTCGGCCGCGAGACGGCCGGAGATCAACACCATCGGTACGCCGACCCCGGGCTGGGTGTTCGAGCCGCAGAACACCAGGTTCTGCACCGTGCGATCGAGCGTCGGTGCGCGAAACGGTCCGGTCTGGCCGAAGGTATGTGCGGCCGCGAACGGCGCGCCCGCGGCGATGCCCTGGGCCTGCCAGTCCGCCGGCGTGATCAGGTGCTCGGTTTCGATGCTGTCGCCGAACCCGTGGTAACCGCGTCGCTCCATCGTCTGCACCATATGGTCGCGGTACCGCTTGCCGTCCGCGGTCCAGTCGATCGGGCGGCGGTGGTCGAGGTTCGGCGTCGGGAACAGCACGGCGTAGGTCTGCCGTCCCGTCGGCGCGAGCGAGGAGTCGGTGCGGGTCGCGTTGGTCAGGAACAGGGACGGATCCGACATCGGTTCACCGCGACCGATGATCTCGTCGAAGGTGTCGTGCCAACCCGCGCCGAAGTCGATGGTGTGGTGGGTGAGCCCGGGATAGGCCTGTCGCGACCCGGCCAGCAGTAGCACCGCCGACGGGGAATACCGCAGCCGCGACACCCGCCGCGGCCGATAACCCGGCGCGAGCAGGCGTTCGTATGCGGTGGGCAGATCGGCGTTCACCACCACCACGTCGGCCGGGATCCGCTCGCCGTCGGCGGTCAGCACCGCACGGGCGCGGCCGCCGGACACCTCGATCCGCTGCACGTCGGTGCCGAGCCGAAAGGTGACGCCGTGTGCTGTCGCGGCCGCGGCGAGCGCTTGTGGCAGCGCGTGCATACCGCCGGCGGGGAAATAGACGCCGCCGACGCAATCCATGTAGCTGATCACCGCGTAGAGCGCGAGGGCCTCGCTGGGTGCGAGCCCGGCGTACATCGCCTGGAACGAGAACAACCGCTGCAGACGCTCGTCGCCGAACGTGCGCGCAACACGCCGGCCGAGCCGACCGAAGCCACCGAGCAATGCCAGCCGCGCGAGTGCCGGGCTGAGCAGCGACAGCGGCGTATCGAGATTGCGCCCGATGAAGTTGGGCATCTGCACGTCGTAGAGCCGGCGCAGCCACGCGACGTAGCGCCGGTACGCGGCGGCATCGTGCGCGCCGCAGGTGGCGGTGATCTCCTCGGTCATGGCGTCAACGTCGGCGTGCACGCCAATCGTGCTGCCGTCTGCGAAACGGGCACGATAGGCCGGGTCCAGGCGCGTCAGCGTGAGCCAGTCCGACATCTGCTCGCCGACTGCCGCGAACGTCTCCGCCATCAGCTCCGGCATCGTCAACACCGCCGGACCGGTGTCGAACAGGTAGCCGTGATCACGCAGCAAGCCACAGCGTCCGCCGACGATCGCCTCGCGCTCCACCACGGTCACATTGCGCCCGGCGCCGGCCAGATGCAGCGCTGCCGAAAGGCCGCCGAGGCCAGCGCCCACCACGATCACCGAGCTGGTCGGGCCGGGCACCGTGCGCATCGGATCGAGGATAGGTGACCGCTACGCCGTGCGTGGCTGACGGGGCCAGTTCACCGGCGGACATTACGCTGATCGTCATGAGGGTGGAGCGGGCGAGCGGGTCATGACGGCGAAGAACATCGCCCGGGGCATGCGCACCGTCCGCGACTGCCTTGCCGAGGGCCGTCCCACGCTGTCGTTCGAGTTCTTCCCGCCGAAGAAGCCTGAGGACGAGCAACGGCTGTGGCGCACCATTCGCGAGTTGGAGTCGCTGCAACCGTCGTTCGTGTCGGTCACCTACGGCGCCGGCGGCTCCACCCGCGACCGCACCATCGAGATCACCGAGCGGATCTTCGCGGACACCACCATGATGCCGGTGGCACATCTGACTGCCGTCAACCACTCGGTGGCTGAGCTGCGCGCGATCATCGGCCGGTTCGCCGACGCAGGCATCATCAACATGCTCGCGCTGCGCGGTGACCCGCCCGGCGATCCCAACGCGCAGTGGCGCAAGCACCCCGAGGGCGTCGACTACGCCTGCGACCTGGTGACGCTGCTGCGCGCGCATGGCGACTTCTGCATCGGTGTCGCCGCATTCCCGTACAAGCATCCCCGCTCGGCGAGCGTCGAGTCCGATACGGAGTGGTTCATCGCGAAGTGCCGCGCCGGTGCGGAGTACGCCATCACGCAGATGTTCTTCGACGCGGAGGACTACCTACGACTGCGCGATCGGGTGAGTGCGGCCGGGTGCGATGTGCCGATCATCCCCGGCATCATGCCGGTCACGAACATGGCAACGATCGCTCGGTCCGAGCAGCTATCCGGTGCACCTTTCCCGCCAGCTTTGGGTGCGAGGTTCGACGCCGTGGCCGAGGATGCAACGGCGGTCCGCGAACTCGGCATCACCGAGGCAATCCGGCTGGCCCAGCGGCTACTGGACGAAGGCGCGCCTGGGCTGCACTTCATCACCATGAACTTCGCGAAGGCCACCCGCGAGGTGATGGCGCAGGTGTCGCTGCCCGCCCGGGTCTAACTCGGCGGCAACCCGGCACTATTGCGGACGAGGCGGCTGGAGCGGAAGCCGCACCCCGAGCACCGCGAACGGCCGCGAGTCGCCCGGGAAGAGGTAGTGCCTGGCCAGGTCGACGAACCCCGTGGATCGATACATGCGAAACGCTCGCGTGTCCGCGTCCGGGGTGGACAGCAGCATCACCTCGTGTGGCAATTCCGAGGCGAGGTCCTCCAGCAGTGCCCGGCCGATGCCGAAACCCTGGTATTCGGGCAGCACGTGCAGTTCGGACAGTTCGAACGCGTCGGTGAGCCATTCGGCGGCCATGTCCGCAGTCAATGCCCGCCGTACCAGGTCGTGCCACCACTGCCCTTCGGTGGCGGTGTAGCCGTAGCCGAACCCGACGAACCTTTCGTCGTCGGTAACGGCCGCACGGCACGCAAATCCGGCATTGCGCGTGTGTCGGCGTGCGGTGACTGCTCGCTGCGCTCCGGTGTGCTCCGGATAGTCCATAGCCTGGACATAGATATCCATTGCCCCGTCCACCTGTGCGGCGAACTGGCGGGCCGTCCAGGCCTGGAGATCGACCTCGACCTCCCGGGGTTGCGTGGAGCGCACACCTTGATCGTGCCGTATCAGCGAGGTGGAGCGCACCCACGACCACCCGGTCGCACACGACTAATTCACGCCGCCTGTCCGTTTCTTGGCGCCTAGGCCATGCCCGGTGTCGCCAGCATGACTGAAATTCGGGCGCGTTCGGTCAGTGCAACCCACATTCGGTTTTGTTGGTGCCCGACCAGCGGCCGGCCCGCGCATTCTCGCCGGCCGCGATGCGCCGGGTGCACGGAGCGCATCCGATCGATGCGTAACCGTCGGACATGAGCGGGTTGACCAGCACGTTGTGCTCGGCGATATAGGCGTCGACCGTGTCCTGGGTCCACGCCGCTATCGGGTTGAGCTTGACCATCTTGCGACGCGCGTCCCACTCCACGACGTTCGCGTCGGCGCGCGTGGCCGCCTCGTCGCGGCGCAGGCCGGTCGCCCACGCCGTGTAGCCGGTGAGCGCCTCGCGCAGTGGCAACACCTTGCGCATCGCGCAGCACTGGTCCGGGTTGCGTTCGAACAGCCGCGCACCGAAGCTCTCGTCCTGCTGCGCCACGGTGCGCCGCGGTGTGATCGTCCGCAACGTCACCGGCATGGTGGCGGCGACCGCATCACGGGTGCCGATGGTCTCGGCGAAGTGGTAGCCGGTGTCCAGGAACAGCACGTCGACGCCGGGGCGCACCCGCGAGGCGAGATGGGCCATCACGGCGTCGCCCATCGACGACGCGACGCACCATGAGGAGCCGAACTGCCCATCGGCCCAGGTCAGGATCTCCAGCGCGGAGGCGTCGTGAAGTTCGTCGCCCGCGCGCTCTGCGAGCAGGCGCAACTCCTGCTCGGTGCGCGGCGCCGGCTCGGCCCGCTGTCCCCCGTCGATGCGCTCCTGGGTGGCTATAGCAACCACTCTTCCTCCGCCCGGCTCACGTACGCCGCGAACGATTCGCCATCCGTGCGCCGCGCCAGGAACCCGCGCAGCACCCGCTCGGCGTAGTCCGGGGCCTGTTCTGCTGTCACCTTCAAACCCCGGAACTTGCGCCCGAATTCCGCCTCGGTGCCCATCTGGCCCCCCAGATGGACCTGGAACGCGTCTTCGTCGCCGTTCGGGCCCTTCTGCACCATCCCTTTGAAGCCGATGTCGGCGACCTGGAACCGCGCGCACGAGTTGGGGCAGCCGTTGACGTTGAGGGTGATCGGGGTGTCGAAGTCCGGCAGGCGCTTCTCCAGTTCCAGCCGGATCGTGTCGGCGCGCAGCTTGGTCTCCACCAGCGCGAGCTTGCAGAACTCGATCCCGGTGCAGGCGATGGTGCCGCGCAGGAAGGCGGATGGGCGGACGAAGAGATCGTGCAATGCGAGCTCGTCGGCGAGTCGATCCGCCTGCTCGGCCGCAACGTCGAGCACGACGAGGCCCTGTTGTGTGGTGAGCCGGATTCGGCCGCTGCCGTAACGATCGGCCAGTGTCGCCAGCTCGGCCAGCACGGTGCCACTGGTGCGGCCGGAGCGGGTGGTCGCGCCGACGGCGATGCGACCGTCCGCCTGCGGGATCAGCCCGGTGTGGTCACGGTGCGCGGGGGAGGCCGGCGGCGGTGGGCCGTCGGGTAGGGCGCGGTGCAGATATTCCGATTCCAGCACCTCACGGAACTTCACCGGCCCCCAGTCGGCCATCAGGAACTTCAGCCGGGCGTGGTTGCGCTGACGCCGGTAGCCGTAGTCGCGGAACACCGACGTGACGCCCGCCCACACCTCGGGCACCTCGTCCGGGCGCACGAAGGCACCGAGCCGCTCGGCAAACCTCGGGTTGGTGGACAGCCCGCCGCCGACCCACAGGTCGAAACCGGCTGTCCCGTCCGGGCCGAGGACACCGACGAAGGAAATGTCGTTTATCTCGTGGTTGGTGCAGTGGCTGGCGCACCCGGAGATCGATGTCTTGTACTTGCGCGGCAGGTTGGAGAACGCCGGATCGCCGAGGAACCTGTCCACCGTGATGCGCAGCGCCGCGCTTGCGTCCAGCACCGAGTCGGCTGCGACGCCCTCGACCGGGCAGCCGAGCATCACGCGCGGGGTGTCCCCGCACGCCTCGGTGGTGGACAGCCCCACCGCTTCCAGCTTCGCCCAGATCTTCGGCACGTCCTCGATTCGGATCCAATGCAACTGCACGTTCTGCCGGTCGGTGATGTCGGCCAGGTCGCGCCCGTAGGTGGTGGCGATGTCGGCGACGACCCGCAGCTGCTCGCCGGTCAGTGCACCCCCGTCGATCCGAATCCGCATCATGAAGAACTCGTCCTCGAGCTCCTCCGGTTCCAGTGTCGCGGTCTTGCCGCCGGGGATGCCCTGGCGACGCTGGGTGTACAGGCCGTACCAGCGGAAGCGACCGCGCAGGTCGGCCGGATCGATGCCGGCGAAACCGGTGTGCTGGTAGATGTCCTCGATGCGCTGACGAACCTTCAGGCCGTCGTTGTCGCGCTTGGACCGCTCGTTGGGGTTGAGCGGCTCGTGGTACCCGAGGGCCCACTGACCCTGACCCTTACGCGCTGGCATGGCGCGGTTCCTTCCGGCTCGACCTGACTGGTTCGGCGAGACTGACTCGACTGCGCTCGGGCGGTGCGGGTCAGCCGGACATGCGACATGCCGCGGCGATCACGCGCAGCAGGTCGACGTGGCGGCGCATCGTGAGTTCGGCGCCCACGAGGGGTGCGCAAACGCTGCCGGCAGGTCGGTCCACCTACCCAGGATTCCACAGCCGCGGGGCGGGGGTGAAAATCCGTGGCGCGGTGCACAGCCACACCCGGCGCCGCGGCCGGGGGAGAATGCACCAATGTCCGATTTCTCGGGGCAAGCATCGGGGCACGCAGCGCCGCTGCCGTTGCTGCTCGACCTCACCGGCCGCCGGGTGCTGGTGGTGGGCGGCGGGGCCGTTGCCGCGCGGCGGGTTAGCGCGCTGCTGGCCGCGGGCGCGGAGGTGGTAGTGGTCGCGCCCGAGGTCAGTGCCGATATCGCCGGTACCGGGACAGACCGCACCGTGGCCGATGCGCGGCTGACGGTGCTGCGCCGCGGGTTCGAGGGTGCCGACACCGACGGCGCGTGGCTGGTCATGGCCTGCACTGATGATCCGGCCGTCAATGAAGCTGCCGTGCAAGCGGCCCACGCGCGGCGGATCTTCTGCGTCCGCGCCGACGCCGGCGCCTGGGCAGTGCCCGAACCACAGCCGTGCTGCGCCGGGACGACATCGTCGTCGCGGTCTCGGGGGGCGACGATCCGCGGCGGGCGATTGCGCTGCGGGACGCGATCTCGGTGGCGCTGGACGTCGGTGAGCTGCCGTCGCGGCCGGCCCGGCCCGCGATGTCCGGCGGCTCGGTGGCGCTGGTCGGCGGGGGACCGGGTGACCCCGAGCTGATCACCGTGCGGGGCCGGCGGCTGGTCGCGGCCGCTGACGTGGTGGTGGTGGACCGGCTGGCGCCGCGGGAACTGCTGGACGACCTGCCGGCCGCGGTCGAAGTGATCGACTGCGGGAAATCCGCGCACCGGCACAACCTCTCTCAGGACGAGATCAACGCCATCCTGATCGACCGTGCTCGCAGGGGGCTGCGGGTCGTCCGCCTCAAAGGCGGGGACCCCTTCGTGTTCGGCCGTGGCGCCGAGGAGGTGCAGGCCTGTGTGGCCGCGGGGGTGCCGGTGCACGTGGTCCCGGGGATCAGCTCGGCGCTGGCCGCACCGGCCGCCGCGGGCATTCCGCTTACCCACCGGGGCGTGGCGGCGGAATTCACGGTGCTGTCCGGCCATCTGGATCCAGGTCGGCCCGCCGAATCCGGGATCGACTGGCCCGGCGTGGCGGCGAGCCCGGGCACGCTGGTGCTGTTGATGGCGATGGAACGGCTCGAGCTGATCGTGGCTGAACTGGTGGCCAACGGCCGTGACCCCGCGACCCCGGCCGCCGCGGTCTACCGGGCCACTCTTGCCGGTCAGGTCGTGCTCCGAGCGCGGCTGGACCAGCTGCCAAAGGCCGCCGCGGAGGCGGGGATCGGTGCGCCGGCCGTCGTCGTGGTGGGGGATGTGGTGGACGTGCTTTCCCGCGACACGTCGGCGGATCCGTTGCCGTAGCGGCTCACCTGGCGTACTATTCGAACTGAGATTCGAAATAGCGCTTGTCTGGGTCGTGCGGCCCGGACAGGTCCGACGCCGGAGGCAACGATGACCGACATCGCGATGCGGAGCAGGCGAGCACACCCAGTGACGGACGCGGCACCGATCGGCCAGATGGCTCCGCTACGTCCGCCGGTGGCGCTGGCCACGCCGGGCCGGCCCGATGCGATCGCATTGCTGGCGCAGGCACGGGCGATGTTGGCCGAGGCGGCCGGTGAGCGTCGCGCGGGGGACCGATTCCGGGTCGCGCACCTGGCCGCGCTGCGAATCAGCGCCGGCGTATTCGCCGAACGGGGACGGCCGGCGGGCACGCGGCGCCGGCTGATCAGCGCCTGGGTGCTGCTACGGACAGTGGCGCCGGAACTCGCGGAGTGGAGTGAGTACTTCGCCGCAGGCGCGGCTGCCCGGGCCGCGGTTGAGGCGGGAGCACTGAGCGCGGTGTCCACGCGTCAGGCCGATGACCAGGTGCGTGCCGCGACCGAATTCCTGCACGTTGTCGAGGGTTCCCTCGGACTCCTATCGCCAGCTTTGGCTGCCTCGTAGCCCGCTGCGGGTCGCTCGGGTCGCATCGTGCACGGCCGGTGATTGTCATGGCGGCGCGTTAGGGTCGTCTGGTGCACGCCGACGCGCGACACGACAGTGGGACGCACGGCGTCCTGGGCAGAGACGGCATCGTGCCGGTGCGGCAGCGTTTGGTGTGGCAATCGCTGCTCGCGGTACTGCCGTCGGTGACCGGACGGCAAGGCCGCGTCCGGGTGCTCGACTGCGGCGGCGGCAGCGGGCGCATCGCGGTGCCTCTCGCCGGTGTCGGCGCCATCGTCACCGTCGTCGATACCAGCGCCGACGCGCTGGCCACGCTGCGCCGCCGCGCCGAGGAAGCGGGCGTTGCCGAGGACGTACACCCGGTCCAGGGTGACGTGGAGGTCCTTGCCAACCTGGTCGCACCGGCGTCGTTCGACCTGGTCCTGGCGCACGGGATCCTCGAGGCCGTAGACGGGATCGAACCGGTGTTCGCTGCGATGGCCGGGGCCGTACGGCCTGGCGGGCTGCTCAGCGTGCTCACCGTCAACCCCGCCGCGACCGTCCTCTCCCGCGCGCTCGCCGGCGACCTGGTGGGCGCGCTGCGCGACGCGCGGTTGCTCGTCGCCCACGCGCAGGCCCCCGCCGGTGACATCTCTCGGTTGTGCGCCAGCGCCGGCCTGCGGATCGAGAGCCAGCACGGGGTCGGGGTCTTCGCCGAACTCGTCCCCGGCGCCGCCCTCGACGCGCCGGGTGCCGCGGATTCGCTGGCCGAACTCGAGGCGACGGTCGCCGGCCGGGCGCCGTTCGCCGACATCGCCGGCCGCATCCATACCCTCGCCCGCCGCCCGGACTGAGGCGCAGGCATGGGCCGAAGTGCCGACGTACCCCGCGCCCCCGTCGTGCTGGACGGTGACGACGCCGGATGCACGATCCTGCACGTCGATATGGATGCGTTCTTCGCCAGCGTGGAGATCCGCCGCCGGCCAGAATTGCGAGGGCGCCCGGTCGTCGTCGGCGGTGACGTGCGTGGCGTCGTCGCCGCCGCGTCCTACGAAGCCCGCCGGTTCGGCATCCGTAGCGCGATGCCGATGAGCCAGGCGCGGCGGCTTTGTGCCCGACTTGTCGTGCTGCCGCCGGACCGCGGTACGTACTCCGCCGTCTCCGCCGAAGTGATGGCCCTGCTCGGCGAAATCACGCCGCTGGTCGAGCCGATGTCACTGGACGAGGCATTCCTGGACGTATCCGGGGCGCTGCGCAGCCACGGCACGCCGACGGCGATCGCGCAATGGATCCGCGGCGCGGTGGCCGAACGGCTGCAGCTGAGCTGCTCGGTGGGCGTGGCGCCGACCAAGTTCGTTGCCAAGCTGGCCTCGGCGCGATGCAAACCCGATGGCCTGCTGGTCGTCCCGGCACCGGCCGTGCTCGACTTCGTCCGCCCGTTGCCGGTGACCGTATTGCCCGGCGTCGGGTCCAGAACCGCCGAGCGCCTGCACCGGCTGGGGGTGCGCACCGTCGCCGATCTCGCCGACACCCCACTGGACACCCTGCGTCGCGGTGTAGGTGCCGCCGTCGCCGAACACCTGCAGCACCTTGCGCACGGTCTCGACCCGCGCGCGGTGGAACCCGGCGAGATCGAGAAGTCGATCAGCTCGGAGCACACGCTGGACGTCGACCTGGTGCACGAGACACAGGTGCGGCAACAATTGCTGGGCCTGGCCGCAGATGTCGGTCATCGGCTGCGCGAGCGTGCCCTGCTGGCCCGCACCGTAGGCATCAAGATCCGCTTCGCGGATTTTCGCACCGTGACCCGGGTGCGCACGCTGCCCGCGGCGACAGATGCCACCAACGAGGTCTATGACACCGCGTGCGAGCTGTACCGGGCCTTGGACCTCGATCAGCCGCGGGTGCGACTGGTGGGCGTCAAGGCGGAGAACCTGCAGCCGGCCGCCCGGACCCCGCAGCAACTGACCCTCGAGCTGGGGAATCGAGGGCTGCACCGTGCCGCGGACCAGGTGCTGGAACAGGCCCGGGCTCGCTTCGGCACCGGGGCCATCGGCTACGGCACGCTGTTGTCTCGCGATGACAACCCTGGTGCGCGCAAGAGTTAGCAGCGGTGTCAGCTTTCGATCCTGCGAATCGGCTCGTATGCTCGAACTACGCGGTTGGTGCGCCGTCCGGCGACGCGCGAGCCGAAGGCAGTACTGTCATTAGCGAGCAATGCCGCGATGCCGTGGCAGCGAAGGAGGGCACCGTGCCGCTCTCCGATCACGAGCAGAGACTTCTCGATCAGATCGAGCAGGCTCTCTACGCCGAGGATCCCAAGTTCGCCTCGGTGGTCCGCTCCGCCCGCAGACGTTCGCGGCTGCGCCGCTCCCTCATCCTGGGCGTGCTCGGCGTGATCGTCGGCCTCGGCCTGGTACTCGTCGGACTCATCGCGAACATCATCGTGCTCAGCGTGGTTGGCTTCGTACTGGTCGTCGCCGCATGCGGATGGGCAGTACAAACGCTGCGCGGCAAGGCGGCGCCCGGTATCGAGAATCCGCACCCGGGCAAGGCCACGAAGAACACCGGCTTGCGCACGCGCATGGAGGACCGCCTCCGCCGCCGCTTTGATGAATCGTGAGACGTCTTCTGTAGTCCGCGTGCATCGAGCGAAGGCCTAGCGGCGGTTGGGTCTGCGCAGCCATCCGAGCGAGGCAGGCCAGAGCCGAGACCGGATCCGGGTCCGTCGGCTGCGGTGCCGGCGCAGGCCCGCCTCCACATCCTTCAGTTCGGGCAGCAGCGACGCCGTCGAGGTGTCCGTGCCGTCGTCCATCGAGCCACTCGATCGCAGGTCGGCGTAGCGCGAGCGTTCGACCGCGGCGGCCAGCGTCTGCAAGGACCGGGCCGCGGTCGGGCCTACGTCCGGCCCCAGCCAGTCGGCCACCTGGCGCGGACTTCGCGTCGGTGACCAGACGTAGCCGAGATCCGTCGCGGTATCGCTGAGTTCGGCCCACAGCGGGTCGGGCGGGCCCGCCCGGGATGCGTGCAACCGCCGGCGCCGTCGCTGTCGCCGGACCGCGGCGGGCAGCGCCGTCAGGCACGCGAGGACGGACAGCGCGACCACCGTCCACAGCACCGGCCAGGCCACCTGGGTCGCGGTGTGTGTCCTGGCGGTGCCGCCGGACGGTCCGTTCGACTGGTTGGCCTGCGGGGCCCGGCCTGCGCTGTTCTTCGGCGTGGGGATGACGTCGTTCGACGGGGCCACGCCAGCCGGATGTGGTGCCCACACCAGGTTTGTCGTCGCCGCACCCGGCGAGGCGCTCAGCGGCGTGGGATCGAAGGGCACCCAGCCGATACCGGGGAAGAAGGCCTCCACCCACGCGTGTGCGTTGTCCGTGGTGACCGTGAACGTGCCGCCTCGATCCGGACGGCCGTGCGTGTAGCCGAGCACGACGCGCGCCGGAATGCCGGCCATGCGCAGCATGATGCCCATCGCTGCGGCGAACTGCTGGCAGAAGCCGCTGCGATTGGTGAGGAAGTCGACGAGCGCGTTGCCGGAGTCGCCGGCCTTCGTCTGCAGCGAGTAGTTGAACCCGTTGGCGGGGTCGGTGAAGAAGTCGCTCAGTGCCTTGGCTTTCGCGTACGGCGACGTCTTGCCGGCCACGATCTGGTTCACTAGTCGGCCGACCATCGCCGGGATGCCCGAGGGCACGTCGAGTTCGTCGCGGACCGAGGGCGGGTAGTCCGTGCCCGTTTGCCCCAGATCTGCGATGGACGGCGCCGGCTCGACAACGGTCTGCACCATCTGGTCACCGTTGCTCACGTGCGTGTCCACCAGCAGTTGGTCGCTCTGGCTCCATGACGCGTCCCCCGGCGCCCCGTTCACACTCTGCGGGCGGGCGAACACCGGCGGGTTGTCCGACAGCCCCACGATGTTGAGCCGCGCCTGGTAAGCCGGGCCGGTCGGGTCGGCTACAGGTGGGTTCACGTTGAACTGGGTGGCGCCGATGCTCTCCTTCGGTTCGTGCGAAGCCGCCTGCCAGCCGGCGAGGGTGAACGTGGAGAGCACATTCGCGCGCACGTAGAACGGATCGACGTTGGATGGAGTGACCGTCACCCGGAACAGCGTCACCGGCTTGGTGCGAAGCAACTCTCCTTTCAGGCTGGCCATCGGGTCGAGTGACACACCGCCGGTGCCGATGCCCGCGCCGCCGGCGGAGCTGCTGCTGTTGTGCAGCGCGTTGGCGAGCACGTTCGAACCGCGCGTCGGCACCAGATACGGGATGGCGATGGCAAGCAGCGCCGCTACGGCGGCAATGCGCGGGCCGGACACACCCAGCGCGGCGGTGGGCCGAGGTTCGCCGGCCCGCGGGATCAGCCGTCCCCACGTGCGCACCTCGTCACGTGCGTCGATGGAGAGCAACAGCAGGAAACCGACGGCGCCGGCGGCGAAGAACAGCCAGCCGACCGGCCGGCGGGTGACCGCGCCGGCGACGGTGAACACGATGAGTAGCGGTATGCCCGCGATCGCGGGACGACGTGCCATCACCGCGACCAGATCGACGAACGCGGTGAGCAGACCGGCGACGAGAGCCAGCAGCGCGGTGATGGGGCGATCGGCGGGTACCGGCGCGACGCCGTCGTTGATCGTCGACCGGACCTGGTGGAGCAGGTGTGAAATGTCGGTGCCGGTCCCGGCGGTGGGGATGAAGCCGGCGATCGCGTGCTCCGGCACGAACCGCCAGGTGAGGAAAAGGGCGAGCAGGGCCACACCCGCCCAGGTGTGCCAGACCCTGGGTTGGTAGCGAAGCCGGAGCAGGGCCGCGGTGCCGCCGACGATGGCAATGGCGGCGTAGGCATCGAACAACCACCGCGCCTCGGTGAACAAATCCACCAGTGGCAACACGCCGAGCGCGACGGCGAGCATGCTGCGCACCGTGCGCTCCCAGCCCGACGGTCCGCTTGCCCGTCGGCTGATCCGTCGCGACACGGTTCGGGCCGGCGAGTGCGCGGCCGACGGCGGCGCGGGCGGTGGGACCGGCTCGGTCCGGGTCGAGGTCATCGCGGTGCTCCACCGATGGCCGTGCCGGCGCCGGACGTCACCATGGTGGCGCTGCGGCCACGCAGCAGCAATCGCCAGGAGTCGGCAACCCGGTCACCGCGGCGAACCACGACCACACGCCACCCGGCCGCGGTGAGTACCCGGCCGGTGGCTGCGCAGTGATCGGCGAGGCGGTCCTCGCCGGCATTGCCGCGTCCGTTGCCGTCGATGTTGCCGCTGCCCACGCCGCTGCCGCTGCCGTGCTCGATATCGCGCCCGTCGCCCGCCCACGTCGCGGTGTCCAGCAGCATCGCCAGCGCGGGCACTGCCGAACCGCGGGGATGGGCGTCGGCGAGTGCGCGCAGGCTCGCGGCGTCCAGCCGGCCCAGCACGGCGATCACGGCCGAGTCGCGGGCCGCGGCGCGGACGGCCCCGGCGACCGGGGTCAGGTCAGGACGGCGGGAGGTACGTGCGCCGGCCAGATACGCGACCAGGTCGCGGGCGGTGGCATAGTGCTCGCGCTTCGCGTCGTCGAGATCACTGACCATGCCGACCTCGCGCCCGGCGTGCAGGAGGTGAGTCGCGATGCTCGCCGCGGCACTGATGGCCCACTCGGCACTGTCGCGCATGCGCACGTCGTCCGGGGCCACGCCAGACTCGGTGTCCGGCCCGATCGCGCCGCGCAGTTGCGCCACGTGGGCATCGGCGCGCAAGTCGAGCAGCAGCGTGGTCCGGCCCTGCCACGGCCGCTCCTCCTGGCGCACCATGAGCGCCCCGGTATGCGCCGACGAGCGCCAGTGGATCTTGCGCAGGTCGTCACCGGTGCGGTACTCGCGGGTCGAGGCATCGTCGGCACCGCGGGTGCCGATGGAGTGGCTGCCGGCGTTGTCGCCGATGTCGTGTGAGCGCGGCGGTTCCAGTGCGGGCAGCGCGTCCACGACGGGGGCAACCACGAAGTCGGTGGTGGCGCTGAACGAACGGACCAGATCGATCATGTGGAACGGATCGGTGAGACGGATGCGCAGCGGGCCGGCCCGGTACCTACCGCGCGAGAGTCGCGGCATTCGATAGGAGACTGTGCGCGCCTCGCGGCCGGCGAGCCCGGGAATCACGAACCGCGCGTGGCCGGCCAGCTGCGCCGGCAGCGTGTCCTCGAGCAGCAGCGATCCGGTCGCCAGCGCGGACCGGTTGCTGATGCTGAGGTGCATGGTCACCGCCCCACCGGCCTCGGCCTGTGTCGGTTCCACGCTGCGCCGGTTGGCGATCCGCACCCGGGAGCGGTGCACGACGAGCGCGGCGAGCAGCGGAATTGCGGCGGCGAAGACACCGGCACGGACGAGGTCGATCTCGCCGAGGACGAGCCCGCACAGGACTGCTGTCGCTCCGGCGGCGAGCAAGCAGGTGGCGCGTGTGGTGAAGCCCGGCGCGGATCCGGGCCAACGCTCAGCGCACCCGGCCGGTGGGCATGTCCTGCCGGCCGCCGCGCGCATAGACCTCCCGCGGCTGTCCCGGCCTCGGCTCGCCGGGAATCGGGACCGCGTCCACGACGCGGCCGAGCACGTGTTCGGCGGTGCGTCCCGCGACGTGGGCGTCCGGCGTCAGCAGGATGCGGTGGGCGAACACGCGTGCGAGCAGCAGCTGCAGGTCGTCCGGAATGACGTAGTCGCGGCCCTGGACCGCTGCCCACGCCTTGGACATGCGCACGAGTTGCAGGGTGGCGCGGGGTGAGGCGCCGAGGCGGACGTCCGCGGTACGGCGAGTCGCTTCGGCGAGATCGACCGCATAGGCCTTGACCGCGTCGGCGACGTGCACGCGGCGCACCCCTTCGATCAGCGAACGCACCTCGGTGGCGTCCGAGACGGGCCGCAGCGAGTCGAGCGGATCGATCGAGGCGTGCTCCTCGAGCATCGCGATCTCCGCCGCGTGGTCCGGGTAGCCCATGGAGATCCGCGCGGTGAACCTGTCTCGCTGGGCCTCCGGCAGCGGGTACGTGCCCTCCATGTCGATGGGGTTCTGCGTGGCGAGCACCATGAACGGCGCTTCGAGGCCGTAGGTGACGCCGTCCACGGTGACCTGGCGCTCCTCCATGCACTCCAGCAGCGCGGCCTGGGTCTTTGGTGCGGCCCGGTTGATCTCGTCGCCGACGACCAGGTTGGCGAATACCGGTCCCGGCTTGAACTCGAAGTCGCGATCCTCGGCGTTGTAGACGCTGACGCCGGTGATGTCGCTGGGCAGCAGGTCCGGCGTGAACTGAATCCGCCGTACCGAGCAGTCGATCGATCGCGCCAGTGCCTTGGCGTACTTGGTCTTGCCCACGCCCGGGACGTCCTCGATGAGCAGGTGTCCCTCGGCGAACAGGACGGCCAGGCCAAGCTCGATCGCCGTGCGCTTGCCCTCGATCACCCGCTCGATGTTGGCCGAGATCCGTGCGGTGGCCTCGCGGACCGAGGCGGGCGCAGCCGGCGCCGGGGTGCCGATCGTCGGCGCAGCGTGAGCCGCACTGTTTGCTTCGCGATACACATCGTCCACGTCTCGTCCTCGTTCAATCCGCGCTCGCTCCGCTGCGCGCGCACGTCGAGTATTGCCGAGATTTGTCACGGGCCGGTACGGGCGGAAGTTCGATCCTCGATCAACTCGCGATGACCCGACGCCATGTTGGGGCGCGCGTCAGGCGCCGAAACGGTGCGCGCACAGGTGCGGACACGCCGCAGTTTCGCGTTGACGAAGACGCGCGGTGGGGTAAAGTGGGGAACGGTGGGGGAAGCGCTGAATTCGGTGGTCGACGCGGTTCGGAGGTGGTGTCGATGTTCCTCGGCACCCACACGCCGCGGCTCGACGACAAGGGCCGGCTCGCGCTTCCGGCCCGGTTTCGGCCCGAACTGGAAGGTGGTCTGGTGATCTGCAAAGGACAGGACCGCTGCCTGTTCGTCTTCCCCGTCACCGAGTTCGCCCGATTCACCGACGCGCTGCGCAGTGCTCCGGTCACCGACCGGCGGGTGCGCGACTACGGGCGCGTGCTGTTCGCCTCCGCGTCTCACGAGACGCCGGACGCTCAGGGCCGCATCACCGTTCCCGCGCCGCTGCGCGACTACGCCGGACTGAGCAAGGACTGCGTGGTCATCGGCGCCAACACACGTATCGAGGTGTGGGACGCCGCAGGCGTGGCAGACCTACCTGGACGGCACCGAGCAGGCCTTCGCCGACATCGCCGAGGAGGTGCTGCCCGGAGTGCTCTGAGCCACTGGGCTGCCTGAGCCGCTGACATCAGCAGCGCCACGCGTCCGGCCCGGCCTCCCCCCGCCCTTCACCTGGCACACCTTCCCCGGTGCCAGGCGTCGGACGGGCGGAGACCAGACCGGACGACACGCAGACCAGCCGCCCACCTCGCCGGACCGACAGAACCCACCGCGACAGCCACCGACAAACCACCGCCACACGCCGCAGCGCCAGTCACCGGAAGAGGACTCGATGGACGGACCGGACAACCCCGCCGCCGGTGGCGAGGTCGGTGCGGGCGATGGACCACCTGCGCAACCGGTACCGCCAGCGCCACCCCAGCACGTGCCGGTGCTGCTGGAGCGGGTACTGGCGCTGCTCGCACCGGCGATCGCGGACCGGCCCGCCACCGTCGTCGACGCCACGCTCGGCCTCGGCGGTCACGCGGAGGCGCTGCTTGCCGCGCATCCGCAGCTCACACTGGTCGGACTGGACCGCGACCCGGACGCCCTGTCGATCAGCGGGAACGGCTCGCCCGGTTCGGCCGCCGGGTGCAGCTGGTGCACGCCGTCTATGACCGCATGCCCGAGGTGCTCGACGAGCTCGGCGTGCCGGGGGTGCACGGCGTGCTGTTCGACCTCGGCGTCTCCTCCATGCAGCTCGACGTCGCCGAGCGGGGCTTCGCCTACGCCCAGGACGCGCCGCTGGACATGCGCATGGACCCCGGCTCCGAACTCACCGCGCAGATCGTGGTGAACACCTACCCGGTCACGGATCTCGCCCGCATCCTGCGCGAATACGGCGAGGAGCGGTTTGCGCTTCGGGTGGCACAGGCCATCGATCGGGAACGCCGTCGCGCGCCGCTCACGTCATCGGCCCGGCTTGCCGAACTCGTCCGTGACGCCATCCCGGCGCGCCGCGCGCCGTACCGGCGGCAACCCGGCCAAGCGAACGTTCCAGGCGCTGCGGATCGAGGTCAACGGCGAGCTCGACACCGTGCGCACGGCAATACCGGCCGCCGTCGGCACCCTGCTCGTCGGCGGCCGCATCGTCGTGCTCGCCTACCACTCGCTGGAGGACCGCATCGTCAAGCAGGCGCTCGCCGCGCTTGCCACCGACACCACGCCACCCGGGCTGCCGGTGAGCACTCGCCGAGCGGGGTCCGCAGCTGCGGCTGCTGGTCCGTGGCGACGCTGCGCCGCGCCGACGGAAATAGCGGCCAACCCGCGCTCGGCGTCGGTGCGGCTGCGCGCTGCCGAACGCATCCGGATGCCCGCATGACCGACCGGACAGCGCAGCCCCGCGGACCGACGCACGCCCCGCGGGTGCCGTTCGCGCTGTTGCTGCTCGGCCTGGTGGTCGGCGGCATGTGCCTGCTGCTGCTGCTCAACACGGCATCGGCGGCCAACGAGGTGCGCCGCCACGATTTCGCCGCCAAGGACGCCGGCGTCGCGGCGCAAGTGCAGCAATTGCAGAACCAGGTCGCCGCCAGCGCCGCTCCCGGCGCACTCGGCAGTGCGGCGGCGCAGCTGGGCATGGTCCCCGCCGGCAACCCGGCCTTCCTGGAGATCGGGCCGAACGGCAGCGTCCGGGTGCTGGGCAGCCCCGCGCCGGCCAGCGCCGCGGTTGCGCCGCCCCCGCGCCGCGCCGGCACAGCCGGCCACAACGCGTCCCGCAGCAGCGCAAAACCCGCCGACGCCCGCAAGTCGACGGCCATGGCGCGACGCCGGCGCGAGACGACCCGGCCACGGCCGCGCCACACCCAAGCCGCAGCCCACGCCCACACCGACCACCACGCTCGGCGGCACCCGATGACGCCGCGACGGCCGCCCCGGCGGCCGCCCCGGCGCCAACCGCCGTGGCGCGCGACCCCGCCGTGAACCGCCGCGCCGCGAACCGCCGCGCCGCGAACCGCCGCGCCGGCCGCAATACCGGGCCCGTGCGCAGCTACCGCCGCCGCCGGGCGCTTCGGCTGGGCGCGCTGCACCCGCGCCTGCGCTACGGCTTCGCCGCCGTCTGCACGCTACTGCTGGTCATCGGTGGCCGACTCGTCCAACTGCAGGGCCTCAATCACGGCAACTATGCCGACGCGGCACAGCGCAGCGCGTCGACACCATCGCGCTGCACGCGTTGCGCGGCTCCATCGTCGATCGCAGCGGCACGGTGCTCGCCTACACCTCCGACGCGCAGGACATCACCGTCGATCCGCAGCAGATCCCGGCCGCCGCACGCGCCCAGTACGCACAGCAGCTCGGCCCGCTGCTCGGCATGAGCAGCAGCCGAGGTCACCGTCGCACTGGCAAAGCCGGGCCAGTACGCGGTGCTCGCGCCGGCGATGTCGACGGTGGTCGCCCAGCGCGTGCTGGACCTGAAGCTGACCGGCGTCTACACGCAGGCCGACCACGCAACGTCGAGTACCCGGACCACACGGTCGGCGCGAACGTCATCGGCACGGTGCACTCCGACGGCACCGGCGCCGCCGGCATCGAGTACCTCTTCAACAAACAACTCGCGGGCAAGGACGGCAGCCTCACCTACACCGTCGACAACGTCGGCAACATCAACCCGAGCAGCCGGACCGTACGGGACGCGGCGAACAACGGTGACACCATCGCGCTGACGATCGACCAGAACCTGCAGTACATGACCCAGCAGTTCCTCGACCAGGCGGTACCGGCCTCTGGCGCGCGCGGTGCCGAGGCCGTGGTGCTCGACGCACACACCGGCCAGGTGCTCACCATGGCGGCCTCCGGCACGTTCGACGCGGCCGATCCCAACACCATCAACCCCAACGCGCCGATCAACCCGCCGGTGATGTCGGCATTCGAACCCGGCTCGGTGCAGAAGGCGATCACTTTCGCCGCCGCGCTGCAGCAGCACACCATCACGCCGTCGCAGGTGATCAGCGTGCCGGACAGCATCACCATGGGTGGCGTCACGATCAACGACGCGTGGTGGCATCCCACCGAGCAGTTCACCGCGACCGGCGTGCTGGCCGAGTCCTCGAACGTGGGCACCCTCGAGATCGCACAGCGACTCGGCCCGACGATGTGGGACAGCTACGAGCAGAAGTTCGGCGTCGGTCAGCCGACCGGCATCGAGCTGCCCGGCGAGAGTTCCGGGTACCTGCCGCCGCTGAACACCTGGTCCGCGTCGACGTTCGCCAACCTGCCGTTCGGGCAGGGCGAGAGCATGACGGTGCTGCAGCTCGCCTCGATCTACCAGACCATCGCCAATCACGGCGTCCGGGTACCGCCACGCATCGTGAAGTCGATCACGGCCGCGGACGGCCAGGTCAGCACGCCGCCGAGCCCGGCCGGCATCACTGTGATCACTCCGCAGACCGCGCTGACGCTGCGCACCATGCTCGAGTCGGTGACCCAGCCTGGCGGGACCGGCGTGAAGGCCGCCATCCCCGGCTACCGCATCGCGGGCAAGACCGGCACCGCCCAGCAACCCGACCCGGCCCACGGCGGCGCCTACTCGAGCTGGATGAACTGGGACACCTTCGCCGGCGTGGCGCCCGCCGACGACCCGCAGTTCGTCGTCGCGATCATGGTGGACAACCCCGCGCACGGGGTCGAGGGCGGCGACGTCGCCGCGCCGCTGTTCAACCAGATCGCCTCCTACGAGCTCGAGCACGCGCACATCCCGCCGACCGGCTCGCTGTCCAAGCACGTGCCGCTGCAGGTGCTGCGACGCGGTCACCCGGCTGGATTCACCAAGTACCGTGTGCTGACGTGCCGCGCACTGGTATCGCGACGGGTACCGGGAATCCGGAGTACCGTGCCCCGGCCCGACAGGCCTGCCGTGCCAGCTTTCGCTGTCGAACTGGCCGACCGTTTCGCGCGGCTCGCGCTCGACGGCGCCGACGTCACGGTCACCGGAGTCACCGCCGCCAGCGCCCGGGTACACGACCGGCGACCTGTTCGCCGGCGTGCCCGGCCGCACGCCCACGGTGCCCGCTACGCGGCCGAGGCGATCGCAGCCGGAGCAGTCGCGGTACTCACCGACGCCGGCCGGCGCCGCGTTGGTGCCCGGCGGGCACTAGCACGCTGGTCGTGCCCGACGTCCGGGCCGTGCTCGGTCCCGTCGCCGCCGTCGTATACGGCGAGCCGAGTGCACGCCTGCGCGTCATCGGCATTACCGGCACCAGCGGCAAGACCACCACCGGCTTCCTGGTACGCGCCGGGCTGCGGGCGGCCGGACGTCCGGCCGGGCTTGATCGGCACCGTCGGCACCTTCATCGGCGAGCGATCTCGTCAAGACCGGATTCACCACGCCGGAGGCCCCGGAGCTGCAGGCGCTGCTGGCCGCCCTGCGTCGAACGCGGTGTTGCCGACGTGGTGATGGAGGTGTCCAGCCACGCGCTCGCGATGCACCGGGTGGACGGCATCGACTTCCGCGGTCGCCGCATTCACCAACCTGTCCCAGGATCACCTGGACTTCCACCGCGACATGGACGACTACTTCGCCGCCAAATCCCGACTGTTCGGTGCCGACTTCGGCGCGGCGACCGACGCGGTGGTGGTTATCGACGACGAGTGGGGCGCCCGGCTGGCACGCACGCTCGACGATCCGATCACCGTGGCCACCGCGGAGGGTGCACGGGCCAGTTGGGTGGCCCGGGACATCGTCGAGCGTCGCGGACGGCGGCAGCACGTTCCGCGTCCTGGGCCCCGGCGTCGATCTGGTCACCGGCTGCGCGCTGCCGGGACGGTTCAACGTTGCGAACGCACTGCTGGCCCTCGCCCTGCTCGAGCGGGTCGGGGTCCCGCCCGACGCGGCAGTGGCCCACGCCGTGGCGAGCGCGCCGGTGCCCGGGCGGATGGAGCGGGTCGACGCCGGTCAGCCGTTCCTGGCCGTGGTGGACTACAGCCACAAGCCGGCGGCGGTGGACGCGGCCCTGCGTGCCTTGCGGGCGCGCACGGCCGGGCGGCTCATCGTGGTGCTCGGCAGTGGCGGTGACCGGGACCGCGCGAAGCGACCACTGATGGGGGAGGTGGCCGCGCGCGCCGCGGACGTCCTGGTCGTCACCGACGACAACCCGCGTAGCGAGGACCCGGCCGAGATCCGCGCAGCAGTGCTGGCAGGAGCGCTGGCGGTGCCCGCGGCGACGCGTGCCGAGATCCGCGAGGTCGCGGACCGCGCGGAGGCGATCGCGACCGCGGTGTCGCTGGCCGCGCCGGGGGACACCGTGCTGGTGGCCGGCAAGGGCCACGAGCCCGGCCAGGAGGTCGCCGGTGTGGTACACCCGTTCGACGACCGCGAGATATTGCGAGCCGCGTTGCGGGCGGCGCTGTGATCGCGCTGAGGCTCGGCGAGATCGCCGACATCGTCGGCGGCCGATTGCACGGCGCCGACCCAGCCACCGTCGTGCGCGGCCAGGTCGAGTTCGACTCCCGCAAGATCCGACCGGGCGGACTCTTCCTGGCGCTGGCAGGCGAGCATGTCGACGGTCACGACTACGTCGCCGACGCGATCGGCAACGGGGCCGTCGCGGCGCTGGTCACCCGCCCGGTCGATGGGCCATGCATCCTGACCGCAGACGGCTTCGCCGCACTCGCCGCCCTCGCGGCGTACGTGGTACGCCAGCTGCCCGGCGCTGATCGTGGTCGGCATCACCGGCTCCTCCGGCAAGACGACGACCAAGGACATGCTCGCCCAGATCCTGAGTGCGGCCGGGCCGACCGTGGCGCCACCCGGCTCGTTCAACAACGAACTCGGCCATCCCTACACGGTGCTGCGGGCCGAGCAGCAACGCGCTTCCTGGTGCTGGAGAACAGCGCCCGCGGGATCGGACACATCCGGTACCTCACCGAGATCGCCCCGCCGCTCGTCGGTGTCGAACTCAACGTCGGCTCGGCCCACCTCGGTGAATTCGGTTCGCGCGAGGCGATCGCGCAGGCCAAGGGCGAACTCGTCGAGGCGTTGCCGGCCGGGCGTGACGGCGGGGTTGCGGTGCTCAATGCCGACGACCCGCTGGTGCTCGCCATGGCCGGCCGCACCGCTGCGCGGATCGTGACCTTCGGCGAGTCGCCGAGTGCGGACGTGCATGCCGCGGACGTGCACCACGACGAATTGGGCCGGCCCCGGTTCACCATTCGGGCCGGCGGCGATACCGCCCAGGTACACCTCAACTACCCAGGGCGGCATTCGGTGGGCAACGCGCTCGCCGCTGTCGCCGCCGCGCTCGCCTGTGGCCTGTCGCTGGCCGAGGCCGCGGCTGGGATCGACGAGGCACGGCCGGTATCGCCGTGGCGGATGGAGTTGACCGAGCGCAACGACGGCGTGCTGATCGTCAATGACGCGTACAACGCGAACCCGGAGTCGATGGCGGCTGCGTTGCAACGCTGGCCGAACTGGCCGGGCGGCGCGGTGCCCGCGGGGTCGCCGTCCTCGGTGCGATGGCTGAGCTGGGCAGTGCGGAGACCGACGCGCATGAGGCGGTGGGCCGGCTGGTCGCCGAACTCGGCGTAGCGAGGCTGATCGCGGTGGGCGAGGGTGCCCGGCCCATCGAGCGGGCTGCGGTTCTGGAAGGCTCATGGCGAGGTTCGGCCAGTTGGGTGGCTGACACCGACACGGCCATCGCCGAACTGCGGGCAGAGCTGCGCCCCGGCGACGTCGTGCTGGTCAAGGCCTCCCGGGCGGCGAGCCTGGAACGCGTGGCCCTCGCCATCGCCGACGATGCGCGCACAGCCGCGGAGATGGACCCGACGGACGGGACGGGAGGCAGTTGCGGCGTGAGGACCATCCTTATCGCTGCGGTCGTCTCGCTGCTGACCTCGATCCTGTGCACGCCGATGCTGGTCGCGTATTTCCGCCGCCGCGGCTTCGGCCAGGAGATACGCAGCGATGGGCCGCAGAGCCATCTGGTCAAGCGCGGCACCCCGACCATGGGCGGCGTCGCCATCATCGGTTCCACGGTTACCGGTTACGCCGTGGCGCATGCCATCGTCGCGATCAACGGTGGTGGCGGTCCCGCCGCTGACGGGCTGCTGGCGTTGTTCCTGATGGTTGGCCTGGGCGTGGTCGGCTTCCTGGACGACTTCATCAAGATCCGCCGCCAGCGCAACCTCGGCCTGCGCGCACGAGCCAAGTTCGCCGGCCAGTTTTTCGTCGCGGTCACCTTCGCGGTGCTGGCGTTGGGCTTCCACGACCGCCACGGCGTGACACCGGCCTCGACGCACCTGTCCTATGTCCGCGACATCAGCCAGATCGGACTCACTTCGGTCGGCTTCGTGGCGATCGCGTACTTGATCATCTCGGCGACGTCCAACGCGGTGAACCTCACCGACGGCCTGGACGGTCTGGCGGCCGGCGCGGCGGCGATGGTGTTCGGCGCTTTCGCGCTGATCACGTTCCTGCAGTACCGCAACCCGTGCTATCCCGCCTTCCACCACGGTTGCTACACGGTTCGCGACCCGCTCGATCTGGCACTCGTCGCGGCCGCCGCACTCGGCGCCTGTTTCGGATTCCTGTGGTGGAACGCCTCGCCCGCGCAAATCTTCATGGGCGACACCGGGTCCATGGCCCTTGGCGGCCTGATGGCCGGGTTGGCGATCCTGTCCCGGACCGAGTTGCTGCTCGTCGTGCTCGGCGGGTTGTTCGCCATGGTGACCCTGTCCGGCATCATCCAGACCGGCTGGTTCAAGTACACCCGCATCAGGACGGGGACTGGGCGGCGCGTCTTCCGAATGGCGCCGTTGCACCACCATTTCGAACTCGGGGGCTGGCAGGAAGTGACGATCATCGTCCGGTTCTGGATCGTCGCCGGCCTGGCCGTGGCGTTCGGGATGGGGCTGTTCTACGCCGACTTCACCGGCAATGGCTGATCGATCGCCGCGCCCGCGGGGCGCCGGCGCCATGGACTTCGCCGATCGGACGGTGCTGGTCTGCGGCGCCGGCGTCGCCGGGACCTCTGCTACGCGGGTGCTGCTCGCGCGCCGGGCGCGGGTGCTGCTCGCGGATCGGGACACCTCCACCGCCGTGGCCGATCTGGTGCGCGCCGGCGCGGTCTATATCGGCTCGCCGCAGCAGATGCCGGCCGGTGTGGATCTTGTCGTGACGTCGCCGGGCTGGCGGCCGGACCACCCGCTGCTGATCGACGCGCTGGCGCGCGGCATCGAGGTGCTGGGTGAAGTGGAGTTCGCCTGGCGGCTGCGTGGGCCCGCCGCGCCGCCGTGGCTGGCGGTCACCGGCACCAACGGCAAAACGACGACGGCACGCATGCTCGAGTCGATCCTGCAGGTCTCCGGGGCGCGTGCGCTCGCAGTGGGCAACGTCGGTGTCCCGATCATCGATGCGGTCGTGACCGAACCGCCGTACGACGTGCTCGCCGTCGAGGTGTCCAGCTTTCAGCTGTACTGGTCGTCCAGCATCACGCCGGCGGCCGGTGCGCTGCTCAATCTGGCCCCGGATCACCTGGACTGGCACGGCTCGATGGAGGCCTACGCCGCGGCCAAGACCAGGATCTGGGCAGGTTGGCTCGCCATCGGTAACGCCGATGACCCGCGGGTGGCGGAGCTGCTGCGCTCGGCCGAAACGCCGACGAAGGTGACGTTCACCCTCGGACCGCCCGGGCCGGGCCAGCTCGGCGTCGTCGACGGCATGCTCACCGACCGCGCGTTCGGCGGCGCCGCGGAGCGTCCGTTGCCACTGGTGGCCGCGGCGAGTATTCGGCCGCCGGGTGCGCACAACGTTGCCAACGCACTCGCCGCGGCGGCCCTGGCTCGCGCGCACGGGGTCAGCGCCGAGGTGGTGGCCGCCGGCTTGCAGGCGTTTCGGCCAGACCCGCACCGCAACGAGTTCGTGGCGACCCGCGCCGGGGTGGACTACGTCGATGACAGCAAGGCGACGAATGCGCACGCCGCGCTCGCCTCGCTCACCGCGTACCAGCCGGTGGTGTGGATCGGCGGCGGTCAGCTCAAGGGCACCGTGGTGGATGAGTTGGTGGCGAGCGTGGCCGGCCGGCTGCGTGGCGTCGTATTGCTGGGAGAAGACCGAGAGGCGATCGCGCAGGCCCTGCGGCGACACGCGCCGGATGTCCGCGTCGTGGAGGTGATCAGGACCGACGATGGGGCGATGACCGAGGTGGTTGCCGCCGCGGCCGGGCTCGCGCGTCCCGGCGACACGGTGCTGCTCGCACCCGCGGCCGCCTCGTATGACATGTTCCGCGGCTATGCCGCGCGCGGGGAGGCATTCGCGACCGCTGCTCGGGAACTGCCGGCATGACCCGCCTCGCCGCGAGTGACGAACTCACCGCCGCCCAGCTGGGCGCCGGATCGGCAACCGGTGCGCTCAACGGGCTGCGCGGCCAGCTTGCCGCCCAGCTGCGGATGCGGTTGCACCGCGACCGGGCGGCCGAGCGGTTCACCGATCGGCCCTACGCCTCGGTTCAGCTGTTGCTGCTGTCCGCGCTCGGGTTGTTGGGTTTCGGGATTCTGATGGCGGTGTCCACCACCATCGCCGCGTCGCACAGCGCGGACGGAGCCACCACATCGATGTGGACCCAGGTGGTCAAGGAGGCGGAGTTCGTCGCCATCGGGCTGCCGCTGTTCTGGTTCGCGGTACGGCTGCCGCCACGGGCCTACCGCTTCCTGGCCTACCCGATGCTCGCCCTGGCCCTGGTGACACTCGTCGCCGTCCTGATTCCTGGTATCGGCGTGGGTGTGTACGGCGCCCGTCGGTGGATCGACCTCGGCCCGTTGCAGCTGCAGCCCTCGGAGTTCGCCAAGGTGGCCATCCTGTTGTGGGGTGGCGACCTGCTCGCCCGCAAGCAGCAGTTCGGCACGCTGCGCCGGGCCAGGCACCTGTTCGTGCCGCTCGTGCCCGCATTCGTGCTGGTGGCCGGGCTGGTCATGCTCGAACCGGATCTGGGCACCACGTGCTGTTTCATGCTCATCCTGCTGGGCCTGCTGTGGATGGTGGGCATGCCCATCCGCTACTTCGTGGCCGTGGTCTGCGCGCTGGCCGGTGTCATCGCCGCGCTGGCTTTCGCCGCGCCGTACCGGTGGGAGCGGCTGATCACCTTCCTGCACCCGTTCAAGGACGCGAAGAACACCGGCTTCCACACCGTCGAAGGGCTCTACGCGCTCGCCTCCGGCGGCATCTTCGGTGTCGGCCTGGGGCAGGGAACGTCGAAGTACGGCTGGGTGCCGAACGCGAACTCCGACTACGTCTTCGCCGTCGTCGGTGAGGAACTCGGCCTGATCGGCTGCGTCGCGGTGTTGGCGCTGTTCGGCCTGCTCGCCTACACCGGCATGCGCATCGCCCGCCGCAACGCCGACCCGTTCGTGCGGGTCGTCGCCGGCGCGGCGACGGTCTGGCTGTGCGGCCAGGCGGTGATCAATATCGGATATGTGACCGGCCTGCTGCCGGTGACCGGTATCCCGTTGCCGTTCATTTCAGCTGGCGGCACGTCACTGCTCGCCTCGTTCTTCGTCCTAGGCATGATGCTGTCCTTCGCTCGCCATGAGACGCCCGCCGTCGCCGCCGGCCGCAAGGCCGAGCGGTTCGGGCGACGCAGCCGCACCGAACGGCTGCTGCGGATCCCCGTGGCCAAGCCGTATGCCGCACCGAAGCGACGCGCACCGGCGCCGCGCCGCCAGGGCGGATCCGCCCGCCCCGAGGGTCCCGGCCGGGTGGTGCGCATGCCGGCCCCGCGCCCCGGCCAGCAGGTGCGCCGCCCGCGGGCCGGTCAACCGCTGCGCCCGACCGGTACCGATGACGTCGGCGGCGCCGGACGCCTCGACCGGACCCGCCGGTGACGCTCGCCAAGTCCCCGCCGCGGATCGTTGTCGCCGGCGGCGGCACGGCCGGGCACATCGAACCGGCGATGAACCTGGCCGACGCCATCCGGCGCCTTGAGCCGGACGCCGCGATCACAGCCTTGGGCACGCCGAAGGGCTTGGACGCCAGGCTCATTCCGGCCCGCGGATATCCCTTGGAGATGGTGCCGCCGGTGCCGATGCCGCGTCGGCTCGGCCGCGATCTTTTCGCCACGCCGGGTCGCGTTCGAGCTGCCGTCGCGGTCGCCGCCGAGATCCTCACCCGAGTTGAGGCGGAGGTGGTGGTGGGCTTCGGCGGGTATGTCGCCGTGCCCGCCTACCTCGCCGCCCGCCAGCTCAACCTGCCGATCGTGGTGCACGAGGCCAACGCCCGCCCCGGGCTGGCGAATCGGGCCGCCGCGCGGATGACGACGCATGTGTTCACCGCGGTCGCGCGGGCGCGCTTGCCGCATGCCACGGTGATCGGCATCCCGCTGCGTCCGGAGATCTCCGGGCTGGACCGGGACACGCTGCGCGCATCGGCGCGCGAGCGGTTCGGGCTGGCCCCCGACCTGCCCACCCTGCTGGTAACCGGCGGCTCGCAGGGTGCCCGCTCGCTGAACTGGGCGGCGTCCGGGGCCGCGGACGGGTTGCGCGCCGCGGGGGTGCAGGTGCTGCATGTGATCGGCCCGAAGAACGTGCTCGAGGTGCCGTCGCAACCGGGCGCCCCGCCGTATGTGGTGGTGCCGTTCATCGAGCAGATGCAATACGCCTACGCCGCGGCCGATTTCGCTCTGTGCCGGTGCGGGGCTATGACGTGCGCCGAACTCGCCGCCGTCGGCCTGCCGGCGTTGTACGTGCCGTACCCGGTCGGCAACGGCGAGCAGCGGCTCAACGCCGAGCCGATCGTGCAGGTCGGTGGCGGTCTGCTCGTCGATGACGCTGCGCTGACTCCGGAGCTGGTCCTGGCCGAGGTGGTGCCCCGAATCACCGATCCACGCGCGCTCGCGCAGATGTCGACGGCGGCGGCGCATGCTGGATCCCGTGACGCTGCCGAGGTGCTGGCTCGTCATGTACTGATGGTCGCCGCGGAGCATCGCCACCTGTCGGCAGGCGCCCGGCCGCCGCGGCGACCTGGCTCGAGCCACCCTGGATCGGAGACATGAACAGCCCGTCGAACAGCAGCGGCCGCCCCACGCACGACGCCAGCCAAGGGCGTCCGGTGGACTGGACCGCACCCGGTGCCGCCCTGGTGCGCAGCGCTGCCGTCGATGCCATTCCGCCGCTGCGCGAACTCGGTCGGGTGCACATCATGGGCATCGCCGGCTCGGGCATGAGCGCGCTCGCCCGCATCCTGATCGAGCGTGGCGTGCCGGTGAGCGGCTGCGAGGCGAGGGACTCGCTGACCGTCACCGGCCTGCGGGCACTCGGCGCCACCGTGCTGATCGGGCACTCGCCGGCGCATCTCGACGACGCGGACACCTTCGTCTACACCACCGCGATCAATCCGGACGCCGAGGAGTTCGCCGCGGCCCGGCGCAGTGGCAAGCCCGTGTTGCGCCGGGCGGCGGCACTTGCCTCCGCCCTGGAGGATCGCCGCTGTGTGGCCATTGCCGGCACGCACGGCAAGACCACGACGACCTCGCTGCTCACCGTCGGAGCGCAGGCCTGCGGGGTCGACCCGTCTTTCGCCATCGGCGGCAACTTGTACGAGACGGGCCGCAACGCGCATCTCGGCACCGGGGAGCTGGCCATCGTCGAGGCGGACGAGAGCGACGGCTCGTTCCTGCTCACGCGGCCGATCGCCGCCGTGGTCACCAACGTCGAGGCGGACCATCTGGAGAATCACGGCGATCTGGCGGGGATCTTCCGCGCGTTCGAGGCGTTCGCGGACCGGGTGGAGCGCGGCGGGCTGTTCCTGGTCTGCGCGGACGACCCGGGCGCCGTGCGGATTGGTGAGTACGCGCGCAGCACCGGTCACCGGGTGCGCACCTACGGCACCGCGGCGGGCGCCGACGTCACCGTGAGCGACATCGTCGAGCACGCGCACGCGGTCGAGTTCACCGTGCGGGCGACGGATATGGGCACTCGCCAGGTGATGGTGGCCTCGCTGGTCGGGCGGCACATGGCGCTGAACGCCGCTGCCGCCCTGGCGATGGCCGCTGAACTCGGGCTCGACCTCGACAAAGTCGCGCAGGCATGGGCGACCTTCGGCGGCGTGCACCGGCGGTTCGAGGCGCACGGCACCGGCGGCGGGGTGCAGGTGTACGACGACTACGCGCATCACCCGACCGAGATCGCCGCTTCGCTGACCGCGGCGCGTGCGGCGGTGCCGATCGGCGGACGCCTGATTGCGGTGTTCCAGCCCGGTACATACAGCCGCACGCAGACCTTTGCCGATGAATTCGCGGAGGCGATGGCGTTGGCCGACATCGCGGTGGTGATGGACGTGTTTCCGGCCCGGGAGGAGCCGATCCCCGGGATCAACGGTGCCACGATCAGCACGCGCATCCCGCTTCCGGCCGAGCGCGTGCTGTACGAGCCGCGATTCGCTGCCGTGCCGCGCCGGATCGCCGACGTGGCCCAGCCCGGCGACCTTGTACTCACCATGGGCATCGGCAATGTGCACCTGTTGTGCCCGGAGATCCGTGACGCCTGTGCCGCGCGACAGGTCGAGCGATCGGCACGGGCGTGACGACGACCGACCGGCCGACGTCACCGGCACGGGGGAGCGCTGTGGGCGCGGGCAAGGTGCCCCCGTCGGACCCCCGGCCGGGTTGGTACGGGCGCTGGCCCGGCTGGCACCGCCGGACCGTGGCATGGACGGCGGCCGGGGCGGTGCTGCTGTGTGTCATCGCAATCTGGATGGTCGGTTTCAGCCCGGTGCTCGGGGTGCGGACGTTAACGGTGCGCGGTACGCACCAGCTCTCCGCGGCGGACGTGCGTGCCGCGGCCGACGTGCACCACGGCGCGCCGTTGATCCGGCTGGACACCTCGGCGGTGGCGCACCGCGTGCAGCGCCTGCCGGAGGTTGCCTCGGCATCGGTTCGAGTGTCCTATCCGGGCACCGTGGTGATCTCGGTGATCGAGCGTGTCGCCGTCGGATACCTGCCGAGCGGCTCAGGGTTCGCGCTCCTCGATCGCACCGGCGAACAGTTCCGGACCGTGACCGCCCGCCCGCCCGGCCTGCCGCTGCTCCAGGTGCCGGCCGGGCCTGCCGGCATCGCCACCGCCCGCGCCGTGGCAGACGTGGCCGCGGCCCTCCCGGATTCGATCCGCCGACGGCTCACCTCGATTCAAGCGCTCGATCCGGGCTCGATCACGTTGCTGCTGACGGACTCGCGGGTCGTTCGCTGGGGCAGCGATGACCGCAATGCGGACAAGGCCCGGATCCTGCCTGCATTACTCACCCAGCCGGGCACCCAGTTCGACATCACCGATCCGGACCAGGTCGTCGTCCGATGACGTGCCAGCGAGCGTCGACCCAGCGCCACGGGCGCCGAGAGAAAGCGGCGTGTCGCGCGGCGCGCCTGCGCCGGTTGCGCGCGCACTCGTTCTAGCTTCGGTCCAACAGCACAGGTTGACATAACGTTAAACGTCTACTTGAGGCTGAGAGTTTATGCCGAACCGTCCGGCAGACGCGGGAGTAGCGGCAGGCACCGCCCGACTCACGACCGAAACAGGAGCCAAAGCCATGACAGCACCGCACAACTACCTCGCGGTCATCAAGGTCGTCGGTGTCGGCGGCGGTGGCGTGAACGCGGTGAACCGCATGATCGAGGTCGGCCTCAAAGGCGTCGAGTTCATCGCGGTCAACACCGACGCGCAGGCGCTGCTGATGAGCGATGCCGACGTCAAGCTCGACGTGGGACGTGAACTCACCCGCGGACTCGGCGCCGGCGCGCAGCCCGAGGTCGGCCGCAAGGCGACGGAGGATCACCGCGACGAGATAGAAGAGGTGCTCAAAGGCGCCGACATGGTCTTCGTCACGGCGGGCGAGGGCGGTGGCACCGGCACCGGCGGCGCGCCCGTGGTCGCCAGCATCTCCCGCAAGCTCGGCGCGCTCACCATCGGGGTGGTCACCCGCCCGTTCTCGTTCGAGGGCAAGAAGCGGGCCACCCAGGCGGAGGACGGCATCGAGGCCCTGCGGGCCGAGTGCGACACCCTCATCGTCATTCCGAACGACCGGTTGCTGCAGATCTCCGAGCGGAACGTGAGCGTCATGGACGCATTCCGCGCTGCCGACCAGGTGCTGCTCTCCGGTGTGCAGGGCATCACCGATCTGATCACCACGCCGGGCCTGATCAACCTCGACTTCGCCGACGTGAAGAGCGTCATGAGCGGCGCCGGTTCGGCGCTGATGGGCATCGGCTCGGCCCGCGGCGACAACCGGGCCCGGCAGGCCGCGGAGATCGCGATCGCCAGCCCGTTGCTCGAAGCCAGCATGGAGGGCGCGCACGGCGTGCTGCTGTCCATCTACGGCGGCTCCGACCTGGGTCTGTTCGAGATCAACGAGGCGGCCTCGCTCGTCGCCGAAGCCGCGCACCCGGACGCGAACATCATTTTCGGGGCCGTCATCGACGACACGCTCGGCGACGAGGTGAAGGTGACCGTGATCGCGGCCGGCTTCGACAGCGGCCAGTTGCCGTACAAGAAGGTGGAGATCCGCCGCGATTCCGCGGCGCGGGTCCAATCATCGACTCCGGCACCATCCGCGCCCGCGCCGGCGGCCCCGGTTGCCGACGCGTCGGCGTACCGGCCGGAACCGGCGCGGGCGTCGGGTGGTGCCGGCTTCTCGACCCCGACTACGACAACGTCAGCGGGCGCTAGCAACGGTTCGTCCGCAGGGCAGCGATCCGTCCTGGACCTGGATGATGAACTGGATGTCCCCGACTTCCTCAAGTCCTGACTCACCACGTCGTGAATTGATCGAGGGCGAACCGGCGCGCGACACCGAAGCGCGCCGGCGGCAACTGGGCACCGGCCTGGCCGACGTCCGGGCGAGGGTGGCGCAGGCGGCTGCCGCGGTCGGGCGCGACCCGCGCGAGATCACGCTCATCGCCGTCACCAAGACCTATCCCGCCGCGGACGTGCTCGCACTCGCCGAGCTGGGGGTCGCCGACATCGGCGAGAACCGCGACCAGGAGGCGCGTGCCAAGGTGGCCGAGGTCGAGCAGTTGCTGTCCGGCCAGCCAGCCGGACCGGAGCTGCGTTGGCACTTCGTGGGGCAGTTGCAAACCCGCAAGGCCCGGAGTGTGGCCGGCTACGCCGCCGCTGTGCACTCGGTGGACCGTTCAGAGCTGGCCGCCCGACTCGGCGCGGCGGTCGCCGCGATTGCGGGGGAAACCGGACGCCCGCCCCTGGACGTCTTCATCCAGGTCAGCCTGGACGGCGATCCGGCCCGCGGCGGGGCGCACCCGGACGCCGTGGTCGCACTCGGCGCGGCCCTGGCAGCACAGGGGGACCTGCGGCTGCGCGGCGTGATGGCGGTCGCGCCGCTCGGCGTCGACCCCGATCGGGCCTTCGCCCGATTGGCGGAGATATCGGGCGAGCTTCGGCAGAACCACCCCACGGCCTCGATGATCTCCGCGGGGATGAGCGTGGACCTGGAACAGGCCATCGAACACGGCTCGACACACGTGCGTGTCGGTTCGGCGTTGCTCGGCCGTCGAGGGCCTGTTTTCGGCTAGCGTCGGCTCAACGGCGAGGTGCGACCCCGCGCAAACGAGGCCGCACGCGTCACGAGTGCACCGCACGTCAGGAGGACGAAATGCCCGGAGCGATGCGCAAGATGGGCGTCTACCTCGGCTTGGTCGAGGACGACGACTACGGCGACGCTTACTCCGACGCGCCCGGCTACGAGCGGTCGTCCTCGAACCGCGACGAGTACGCCGAGGCGCACTTCCCCCGCGAGCAGGCGCACGCAGCGGCGCACTCCTCCGGGCACAGCTCGTCCCGCTCACGACGAACCGAGCTCGCGCATGCCGGTGCGTCGTCGAGCAGTCGGCACCAGCCCCGTGGTGGCTACGAGAGCTATGACGACTACGAGGGCTACGCCGATGTCGAGAGCGTGGGCGCGCCTCGGTCGGAATCGTTCCCGGCCTACCAGATCACCACGCTGCACCCGCGCACCTACAACGAGGCGCGCACGATCGGGGAGCACTTCCGAAAGAACACCCCGGTGATCATGAACCTGACCGAGATGGAGGACGCCGACGCCAAGCGGTTGGTGGACTTCGCGGCGGGGCTCACCTTCGGGCTGCACGGCCGCATCGAGCGGGTAACCGCCAAGGTCTTCCTGCTCAGCCCGCACAACGTCACGGTGACCGCACAGGACAAGGCGCGCATCGCCGAGACGGGATTCTTCAACCAGAGCTGAGCCACCGGCCCGGGATCGGCTAGGGGGACCGTCGGCCGTAGCGGCCCGAGTCGGGGACTTTCGGGCAGTAAACAGCGTTGTCCCTGGCATGCTGGGCATCCTGCGCACGCGCTGCACGCCGGGTCGACGCGATCCGGGGCGAGCTGAGGTTCGGCTTGCCGGCGGCGGGGCCGAAGAGAGGACGGGAGCAGGCCGATGACCCTGTTCTGGGGCGTCGTCGCCTACGTTCTCTACGTCTACCTGCTCGTCGTGCTGGCTCGGTTCGTCATCGAATTCACCCGGCAGTTCGCACGGTCCTGGCGACCGAGCGGCATCGCCGCGGTGGGCTTGGAGGCGGTCTACCTGGCAACGGACCCCCCAATTCGGCTGTTTCGCAGGCTGGTGCCGCCCATCCGGTTGGGTAGTGTGAGCCTCGACCTGAGCATCATTCTTCTGCTGTTGACTATCCTGGTTCTGCAGTGGGTCGCCTTGACGCTCCGATGAAGCGGCGCGCACCTAGGATCGATCCTCACGCACTCCAGGACAGGCCGCAGCCACCGCGCCGGAACCACCGGCCAGCGGCGAGCACACGAGGTGAACCATGCCGTTGACGCCCGCAGAGGTACATAACGTCGCGTTCAAGAAACCCCCGATCGGCAAGCGGGGGTACGACGAAGAGGAAGTCGACGCGTTCCTCGACATCGTCGAGGTGGAGCTGTCGCGGCTCATCGAGGAGAACAACGACCTCCGGTCCCGTTCCGGTGGCGGCATCGGTGGTGGCGCCAGCGCCTCGGAACTCGCCGCGTCCCGGGAGGACAACAACCGGCTCAAGGGCCAGGTCGCCGAGCTGGAGCGAGCGTTGACCCAGGGCAAGGGTGGAGCGCAGCAGCAGATCGTGCAGCTGCAGCAGCAGCTCGCCCGCACCGAGCAGAACCTGACCGAAACGCGGCGGCAGCTGGATGAGGCACGCGCCGGCCTGGAGCAGTCGCGCGCCGCCGCGGAGCAGGCTCGGGCTCAGGCCGAGGAAGCCCGCAGGCAGGCCGCGCAGCGTCCCGCCAGCGAGCCGGCGGCAGCGGCGGCCACCGGGCCGGAGAGCCACGCCAAGGCCGTGCAGGTGCTTGCCCTGGCCCAGCAGACCGCCGACCAGCACTTGGCCCAGGCCAAGGCAGAGGCAGAGCGACTGCTCGGCGAAGCCAAGGCGAACGCGGACGCGTCCGTCGCCGAGGCCAAGCAGCGTTCCGACCGCCATCTCGGCGAGTCCGAGGCCCGCGCCCGTCAGCTGGAGCAGGAGTCACACGAGCGTGCGACGCAGGCCGTCCAGGACGCTGAGCAACGTGCCGCCACGATCACCGCGCAGTTCGAGCAGCGCAAGAATGCGCTCGAACGTCGCGTCGAGGAGCTGCGTACCTTCGAGCGGGAGTACCGCACCCGGCTCAAGAGCTACCTGGAGTCCCAGCTGCGTGATCTGGACGCCAGCGGCCGGGCCGAACCGGCTGCGAACTCCAAGCCCGAGTACGCCGAGGTGAAGCAAGGCTGACGCTTCGTCGGGGGAGGTAACGCGCCGTGTTGCTGGTCGGCCTGCTGATCATCGCCTTGGTGTGCCTGGCGGTGGGTCTGGTGCTGCCCAGCGTCGCCTGGCTGATCGCCTCGCTCATCGCGACCGCGGGGGCCGGGTACCTGCTCCTCAAGGCTCGCTCGACCATCCTCGCGCCGCCGTCTGCGGCCGGTGCAGGCGACGGCGCCGCTGACGCGGGCTCGGCTGAGGCGACCGCCATCTTGCCCCGGATCGCCGACGACACGCGCGACGGGCCCGCCGGCTCTGACCACGCCGGACTCCAGCAGGACGGGTCGGCACATGTCGGTTCCAGGCCCGGTGCCGGGGACGACATCGGCGGGCAGCGGACCGCGGCTGAACCCCTCTCAGCTGGGTCCGCCGTAGCAGGCACGGACTACGTCGCCGGACCCGACGATGTGTGGGTCATCGACGGTCGTCCGCGCTACCACCTGCCACAGTGCGTGATCATTCAGGGACAGGACGCCGAACCGATTCCGTTCGATCAGGCGATCGAGGACGGCTTCATGCCCTGCAGCTTGTGCGAGCCCCAGCTGGTCCGAGCTGCCACGCGCAGCACCGGCTGAGCACTGCCCCAACCCACGCGGCGCACCGGCGATACCTCAGGACGGCTCGCGCGCCTCGCCGCCGCTCCTGGCGAACCAGACGTGCAGCCCGAGTTCGGTGTCGCTCGCCTCGTGCAGCTCCCGTCCCGGCGGCGGGCTCCCCTCATGCACCGCAACCGCGAGCACCTCCGCGGCGAGTTGGTCGCCGTGCACGCGCAGCGCCTCGGCCGGCTCGGGTGAGCCGCCGACTCGCCACCACAATTCGATCCGGTCGGTGACATCCAGGCCGGCCGTCTTTCGTGCCTCCTGCACGGCCCGTACGATGTCGCGCAGAAGGCCGAGCAAGCGCAGCTCATGGGTCAGTTCGAGGTCGAGCGCCACCGTCTCCGCGCCGGCGCCGGCCACCGCCCACCCCGACCGGGGTGTCTCCGTGATCACCACCTCGTCGCCGCCGATCGCAAACTGCTCGCCGGCCACCTCGACGCTCGCGTTGCCTGCGCGGTAGGACGCGACGAACTGCGCCGGGTCGGCGGCGCTGATCGCGCTCGCGACCTGCTGGGTGCGCTTGCCGAAGCGGCGACCGAGTTCACGGAAGTTCGGCTTGACCGACAACTCGACCAGCTCGTCCGCCTCGGCCAGCCGGGCAAGTACGGCCACGTTGAGTTCTTCACGCACCTGATCGCGTAACTCGGTGGGCAGCGCCGTCCACCCGGGTGCGGAAATCAGCGCCTGAGCGAGCGGCTGGCGGGTCTTCACCTTCGACTCCGCCCGCGCGGCACGACCGAGTTCGACGAGCCGTCGCACCAGCGCGACCTGCTCGTCGAGTTCCGGTTGCCGCAGGCTCTCCTCTGCCGTGGGCCAGCTCGCCAGATGCACCGAATCGAGGGCGCTCACCTCGGCGAACAGCGCCTGCCACACCTTCTCGGTGACGAACGGTACGAACGGGGCGAGCAGCCTCGTCAAGATCTCCAGGCACTCGTGCAGGGTGGCCAGCGCGGCCGGGCTCACCGTCCCAGAACCGCCGCCGGGATCGGCGTACGTACCAGTTGGACAGATCGTCGATCAGCTCGCCGAGGTGCTTGCCGGCACGTGCCGTGTCGAAATTCTCGAGCGCATCGTCGACCTCGGCCGCCACGCTGTGCGTGCGCGAGAGCGCCCACCGATCCAGCACGGTGCGTTCCGCCGAGCCTCCGGTGCCCGCCGGCGTCGCGGGGGCCCAGTCGTTCGCTCGCGCATACAGCGATTGGAACGACGCCAGCGACCAGTACGTGCGCAGCACCTTCGAGGCGATCTCGTCCAGCACCTTGTGCCCGACCCGGCGAGCGGACCACGGCGAGCCGGCGCACAGCATGAACCAACGCAGCGCGTCCGCACCGTGGGCGTCCATCAGCGAGATGGGCTCGAGGATGTTGCCGAGATGCTTGCTCATCTTGCGACCGTCCTCAGCCAGGATGTGGCCCAGGCAGAGCACGTTGCGGTAGCTGCTCCGGTCGAATACGAGCGTGCCGACCGCCATCAGCGTGTAGAACCAGCCGCGCGTCTGGTCGATCGCCTCGCAGATGAAATCGGCTGGGTAGGACTCACGCGCGCGGTCCCCGTTGTGCTGCGGCGCGCCGAATTGGGCGAACGGCATCGAGCCAGAGTCGAACCAGGCGTCGATGACGGCCGGCACCCGGCGGTAGGTGCCCGGTTCGCCGGCCCGGGTGAACGTGACATCGTCGACGTAAGGCCGGTGCGGGTCGTCCAGCTCGACGCCGGACAGTTCACGCAGTTCGGCGAGCGAGCCGACACAGATCATGCGGCTCGGGTCGGCGTCGTTACGCCATACCGGCAGCGGCGTGCCCCAGAACCGGTCGCGCGAGAGCGCCCAGTCGATGTTGTTGACCAGCCAGTCGCCGTAGCGGCCGTGCTTGATCGTCGGCGGGTACCAGTTGGTCTTCTCGTTCTCCTCGAGCAACCGGTCCTTGATCGCGGTCGTGCGGATGTACCACGACGGCAGCGCGTAGTACATCAGCGGCGTGTGGCACCGCCAGCAGTGCGGGTAGGTGTGCGTGTACGGCATGTGTCGCCAGAGCAGACCCCGCTCGCGCAGATCGGCGACGAGCGCAGCGTCCGCATCCTTGAAGAACGTGCCGCCTACGGCGGGCACGGCTGCGTCGAAATGCCCGTCCGGCCCGATCGGGTTGAGCACCGGCAGGCCGTAGGCGCGGCCGGTAGCCAGGTCGTCCGCACCGAAGGCGGGGGCCTGATGCACCAGGCCGGTTCCGTCCTGGGTGGTCACGTACTCGGCGAGGACGACGAAGTTCGCATCTGCCGGGTGGTCGCCGTCAGCCGGCAGCGACACGTAGTCGAACGGCCGCCGGTACCGCCAGCGCTCCATGTCGCGTGCGGGCACCGTGGCCAGCACTTCTACGTCCTCGCCCAGCAGCGCCGCCACCAGCGGGGCGGCCACCACCAGCGTGTCGGCGTCCGCGCGCACGACCTGGTAATCGACGTTCGGGTTCACTGCGACGGCGACGTTGGACACCAGCGTCCACGGCGTCGTCGTCCAGACCAGCAGGTCGGCCTGGCCGGCCCACGGCCCGGAGGTCAGCGGAAACCGGACATACACCGATGGGTCGGTGACCTCCTCGTATCCCTGTGCGACCTCGTGATCGGACAGGGTGGTGCCGCATCGCGGGCAGTACGGGGCCACCCGGTAGTCCTCGACCAGCAGTCCCTTGTCGAAGATCTGCTTCAGCGCCCACCAGACGGATTCGACGTAGTCGGCGTTCATCGTCCAGTACGCGTTCTCGTAGTCCGCCCAGTAGCCCATGCGTTCGCTCATCGCCTCGAACGCGTCCACGTGCCGCTGCACGTTCTCCCGGCAGCGGGCATTGAACTCGGCTATCCCGTAGGCCTCGATGTCCGGCTTGCCGGTAAAGCCGAGTTCCTTCTCGACCGCCAGTTCGACCGGCAGGCCGTGGCAGTCCCAGCCGGCCATCCGTGGGACGTGGAAGCCCTTCATCGTCTTGAACCGCGGGAACACGTCCTTGAATACCCGGGCCTCGACGTGGTGCGTGCCGGGCATGCCGTTCGCGGTCGGTGGACCCTCGTAGAAGGTCCAATGGGCGCCGTCCTTGGTCGCGTCGAGGGTGCGCGCGAACACGGCGTCGCGTCGCCACGTCTCGATGACCTCGTGATCGAGGGCAACGAGGTCGACGTGCGGGGGCAGCGGGGAGTAACCACTCATGGCGCCAGTGCGCTCCTTCTCCTCGGGCCGGCATCCGGCGGGCTCGAGGGACGACACATGGCCGCGGTACCACCCTCGTTGGCGCCCGCACCAGGCGGACGCCCACTTCGTTGCGGTTCGGATCTACTGAGCTGCCCGCCCGGCCGGGCACCCGTTCTGCCGATGCTCAGAGGTGATTTCACTCCCCGGCCCATGCTGTCGGGCTCGCACCAACCCCGATTCGCTCCCGCTGGGCGCCGGCGGCTACTTGTCCTCGTCGTCGCACCAGCAATGGTAGTGGGCTTGGGCCGGTGTCGCCGAGGCTGTTTGCCCGGGTTTTGGCCTCCTCACGGCGTGGCCACTGGCGGCGATGGGCCACGGGCTCGTATATTGGGCCGCCTTTGCGGGGCAGTGCTGTGCACCGCCGCTCCCTGCGGAGGATGTCGACGCCTCGCCGGAGGCGCTCGTCGCCCACGAGAGGGGAAATCATGGCCACGGTGGGGCGCATCGGACGGGCGCTACGCCGCGGTCGCGGCGCGGTAAAGGCAGCCGGTTCGGGTGCCGCGCCGACCAGGAAACCTGTCGCGAAGAAGGCGGCCAAGAAGGCGCCGACCCGCAAGGCCGTCAGTAGGCCGGCCCGGAAGCCAGCCCAGAAGCCGGCGGCCACGAAGACGGCAGCCCGGAAGACCGCTGCCAAGGTGGCTAAGAAGGCCGCGAAACGGGCTCCGGCGAAACGGACGGCGACGAAGAAGGCGGCCAGGAAGGCACCAGCGACGAAGGTGACAGCCAACCGGGCGTCGGCCCGCAAGACCGCCGCAAGCAAGACCGCGGCGAAGCGGACCACCGCCAAGAAAACGGCGGCGAAGAAAACCACCGCCAGGAAAACTGCCGCAAAGAAAATCGCAGGCAGAAAAACCGTCGCGAAGAAGACGACGGCGAAGAAGACGGCCGCAAAGTCGACCACGGCGAGACGGACCGCGGTGAAGCGGACGGCCGCGAAGAAGGCGACGGCCAGCCGACCGGCCGCGAAGAAGTCAGTAGCGAAGAAGTCAGTAGCGAAAAAATCAGTAGCGAAAAAATCAGTAGCGAAAAAATCAGTAGCGAAAAAGTCGGTGGCGAAGAAGGCCGTCGCGAGAAAATCAGTAGCGAAAAAATCAGCCGCCACGAAGGCCGTGGCAAGCAAGGCCGTGGTGCAGCCGACTGCCGCCAAGAAGGCCGTGGCCAAGAAAGCCGTGGCCAAGAAAGCCGTGGCCAAGAGGGTGACCGCCGGAAAGGCCCTGGCGGGCACCGCGCCGGCTGCGACGGCCACCAAGCCGGCCAGCACGCCGGCTGCTGCCGCGCAGACGGGACCGGCTCCGGTGGCGTCGGTGCCGGTGCCGGTGCCGGTGCCGGCAGAGCGTCCGGCCGATACCGCCGCCGCAGACACCGCGGTGGTCCAGACCGCGCAGAACCCTGCCGCCCCTGTCACACCGGCTACGGGCTCGGCTACGCAGTCAGCCACAGAGTCGGCAGCGGAGTCGGCAGAAGAGTCGGCAGAAGAGTCGGCCGACGAGTCCGACGCAGGTTCCAGTCCAGTTCCAGCGAAGAAGGTCGCACCAGTGTCGGCTGCCCAGCCTCCCGCCAAGCCCGCCAACTCAGCGCCGACGACGCCCCCCGTGTCGGAATGGACCGCTGCCGAGCTGGCCGAGATTCGCAAGGAGCTCGTCGCCGAACTCACCGAGCTGGGCGACGCGTATGACCGATCACTGCGCGACCTCAGCGACCTGCAACAGGCGAGCACCGACGGCGCCGGCGACGATCAGGCCGACGCGGGCAGCAAGACGTTCGAGCGCGAGCAGGAGCAATCGATCGCGGCGAACCGCCTGGATCTGATCACCCAGATCCAGCGCGCGATCGAGCGAATCGAAGCCGGCACGTACGGCTTCTGCGAGAGCTGTGGCAAGCCGATCCCCAAAGCACGGTTGCGGGCATTCCCGAGCGCAACGCTCGATGTGGCGTGCAAGCAGCGCGAGGAACGGCGCTGACCCTCGCGAACGGCGGCGACGCGAGCGACGCTGACGCGAACGGCGGCAGCGACGCTGCCAGCTCGCGACACGCTGGCGACCGCGCGGCCGCGAGCGTACGGGAGAATGTCCAGGTGGCCGCCGATGATCAGGAGCTCCCGTCGTCGCCGGCAGTGGACGATGCGCCGGGGCGCCGTTACCCGCGCGGGCTGCTGTTCGCCGCAGTCGCAACCGTGGTGGTGGCGCTGGACGCCGTGTCCAAGGTCCTGGTCGTCGCGCACTTCGACACCCACGACGGCTTCACGGCGCATCCGCCGATCCGGGTGCTCGGCGGGGCGATCTACGTCGTCGAGACGCGCAACTCCGGCGCTGCATTCTCCCTCGGCACGGGTTTCACGGTCCTGTTGACGGCGGTGGCCGTGCTGGTCGTTGGGTTCATCCTGCGCACGGCCGGTCGGATGCGCTCCACCGGTTGGGCGATTGCACTCGGTCTCGTCCTGGGCGGCGCGTTGGGCAACCTCGGCGACCGGTTGTTCCGCGATCCCGGCGTCGGTCGAGGGCACGTCGTGGACTGGATCAGCCTCTTCAGCCGCGACGGACACATCTGGCCGATCTTCAATTTGGCCGACTCGGCGATCGTCTGCGGCGCCGTGCTGTGCGCGATCCTGGCCCTGGCCGGGATCGACATCGACGGTCGCCCAGCCCGAGCGCGGCGGCACCGCGCCACGTGAGCTCGCCGCGGCTGCTGCCGGTCCCGGACGGACTCGACGGTCTGCGGCTCGATGTTGCGCTGTCCCGCCTGCTCGGTATCTCGCGCACCGGTGCGGCGGACCTCGTCGACAACGGCCGGGTGCTGCTCGACGGTGCGGTATCGCCGCGATCGACCCGGGTCAGTGCCGGTGCGCTGCTCGAGGTCACCCTGCCCGCACCGGACGGTGCTGGCGCCGCGGAACAGGCTGCGCCGGTGCCCGGCCTGACGGTGCTCTATGACGACGACGATCTCGTGATGGTGGACAAGCCGGTCGGGGTGGCCGCCCATCCCAGCCCGGGCTGGGATGGGCCCACGGTCACCGGCGCCCTGGCGGCAATGGGGTTCCGCATCGCCACCTCCGGTGCCGCCGAACGGCAGGGCGTGGTGCATCGCCTGGACGCCGGCACCACCGGCGTCATGGTGGTCGCCAAGAGCGAGCGGGCGTACTCGGCGCTCAAGCGAGCGTTCCGGGACCGCACCGTCGACAAGCGCTACGCGGCGCTGGTGCAGGGCCACCCCGATCCGACCAGCGGCACCGTCGATGCGCCGATCGATCGCCATCCCACGGCCGACTACCGGTTCGCGGTTGTTGCGGGCGGCCGCGACAGCGTCACGCACTACGAAACGGTCGAGGCGTTTCGCGCCGCAACACTGCTCGACATCCACCTGGAGACCGGGCGCACGCACCAGATCCGGGTGCACATGGCTGCCTTGCGCCACCCGTGCGTCGGTGACCTCGCCTACGGCGCGGACCCGGTGCTCGCCCGGCGACTCGGTCTGGCCCGGCAGTGGCTGCACGCGCGCGCGCTCGGGTTCGCCCACCCGGGCACGGGGGAGTGGCTCGAGGTGGTCTCGCCGTTCCCGGCTGACCTGCAGCACGCGCTCGATGTGCTCGGCGCAGAGTGACGTCCTGCACCGATGTCGGGTCGCACATCAGGCTGGGGTACAACGACGCCATGACCTGCCGCGCTCCGATGAGTCGATGAGCCTGCGATGAACCCGCCGATGACGTCCGGAGCGTCGCCGCTGCTCGTGGCGTCGAACCGCGGCCCGTTGAGCGTCGTGCCGGCCGAGGACGGCGACGACGAGGTACGTCGTGGCGGCGGTGGGCTGGTCAGCGGCATGCAGAGTGCGCTGCAGGCCACGCCCGGTGCGGTGTGGGTGTGTGCGGCGATGAACGAGCGGGAACGCGCCATCGCGCGCCGGGCGCCGGACGGCCGCCTCGGCGGCCTCGAACTGTCCGCCGCCGCACTCAAGGGCGACTTCGATGTGCGGATGCTGCCGATCGACGGCCTCACCTTCCGCAACGCGTACAACGCGGTGGCGAACTCCACGCTGTGGTTCGTCCTGCACATGCTCTTCGACCCGCCCAAGTCGCCGATCTTCGACAGCGCCTGGCGACGGCAATGGACGTCATACGTGCGTTACAACCAGGCCTTCGCCATGGCGCTGGCCGAGGAGGCGGCGCCGGACGCCCGGGTGATGATCCAGGACTACCACCTGTTCCTCGCACCGCGGATGCTACGCACCATGCGACCGGACGTGCGTATCGGTCACTTCACGCATACCCCCTGGGTGCCGGGCGAGTACTTCAGCATGCTTCCGGACGACGTCGCGCACGCGATCATCGACGGCCTGCTCGCCGCAGACGTGATCGGCTTTCACACCCAACGGTGGGCCGACCTGTTCCGCGACTCGTGCCGCGCGGTGATGGGCCGCGAGCCGGACGGGGTGCGGGTGTTTCCGCTCGGCACCGATCCGGACGAGCTACGCAAACGGGCCTGGCGGCGCGACGTGGAGAGCGAATTGCGCGTGCTCGAGGACTCGGTGGGCGAGCGCACCGTGATCGGCCGGGTGGACCGCACCGAGCTGTCCAAGAATGTCTGGCGCGGTCTGCTGGCCTATCGGGAACTGCTCCGCACCCACCCGGAGTGGCTCGGCAAGGTCGTGCATGCGGTCTACAACAACCCCTCGCGCGAGGACCTGCCCTCCTATCGGGAGTACACCGCTTCGATCGCCCGCCTCGCCGAGGACATCCATGACGAGTTCGGCACCGACTCCTGGGAGCCGCTGATCCTTGAGATCGCCGACGACTATCCGGCGGCGCTGGCGGTGCTGCGACGTGCCGACGTGGTCTTCGTCAACTCGATTCGCGACGGGATGAACCTGGTGGTGCTGGAGGGCCTGGTGCTCTCCGAACGCGAGCCGGCGGTCGTGCTGTCCGCCGAGACCGGCGCGGCGGAGGTCCTCGGCCAGGACGCGATCACGGTCAATCCGTTCGACGTCACGGCTACTGCCGAGGCACTGCACGCGGCGTTGCTGATGTCGGTCGAGGAGCGAGCCGAACGCGCCGAGCGGATGCGGGCCGCAGCGGTCCGGTTGCCACCCGCGCAATGGTTCGCCGCGCAGCTCGCCGCGCTCGACGCCGAGCGCGCCTGACCTCCCGTACCGGCGCCCGTCCCGGCTCGTCAAGCACCGGCAAGGCTGTGCAGAAGCGCGGCCATCGCCTCGGGGTCGGCGACGGTGGCGTCGGCGGCGTCGGCGAGTTCGGTGCCGTCCGCGGTACCGATTGCCACCGCGAACGCTGCTGCCCCGGCGGCAGCCATCCGGCGAACCTCTTCGATCGCGGGCAGGTCGCCGACGTCGTCACCGGCGAACAACACCGCAGCGCGGCCGGTCTCGGTGACCAGCTGGCGTAGCGCGCGTCCCTTGTCGTGGCCCGGGATGCGGATCTCCAGCACCCCCCGGCCGGGGTGCGGCTCCAGCCCGAGTTCGCCGGCCAGCCGAACCACCGGCTCGCGGACCAGCGCCAACTGCTGCGCCGGGTTCGCAGCCTTGCGTGCGTGCACGACCAGGGACAACCGTTTGTCCTCGATCCACACCTGGGGGTCGGTCGCCGCTGCGGCGACGACGGCGGGCAGGCGTTCGCGCAGGGCGTTCAGTTGCGGTGGCTCGTCGACGGTGCTCAGCCGGCCGTCGTACCAGGTCTCGATGCCGTACAGGCCGGCCACCCGGATGCCGGGCACGCGGTCGAGGCCGCCCAGCCGGACCGCGGTCTCGGCGTCTCGCCCGGTGATCACCGCGACCGCGGCGCCATGCCGGGCGAGCTCGGCCAGCGCCGCGATCGCGCCTGATACCGGCTGGGACTGGGTCGGGTCCGGAACGATGGGGGCGAGCGTGCCGTCGAAATCCACCGCGACCAACACCTGCGGCAGGCGATCGCGCAACGCTGCCACGATGTCATCGATCGTCGTTGCCGCCACCACGCCATCGTGCCAAGCGAAACGCTGGGGCTCGACATGAGGTGCACAGACACGCCCGGTGTAGATGGCGCACGTGGTCGTAGGCGGGTGTGATGATGGCGGTGCGCCGGACGGTTCGGCGTCCAGCCGGCCGGAGGGCCGCCGATCCACCGCTGAAGGAGGTAGAAGGCTGCCGTGACCTCGAACAGCGGGCCGGTGCGCAGCACGCCGGACAGCAGCGCGGACTCCTTCGTGCACCTGCACGTGCACACCGAGTACTCGATGCTCGACGGAGCGGCCCGGCTGGGGGAGCTCATCGCCGAAACCGCCCGGATGAAGATGCCGGCGCTGGCCATGACCGATCACGGCAACGTCTTCGGCGCCTACGACTTCTACAAGCAGACGACCGCGGCCGGCGTGAAGCCCATCATCGGCATGGAGGCCTACGTCACGCCGAACACCTCCCGCTTCGAACGGACTCGGGTGCGCTGGGCCGGCGGTGGTGACGACGACGTGTCCGGCGGTGGCGCGTTCACCCACATGACGTTGCTCGCCGAGACCACGGCAGGCATGCACAACCTGTTCCGGCTCGCATCCCGATCGAGCCTGGAGGGCTTCTTCTACCGGCCTCGCGCCGACCGCGAACTGCTCGCCCAGTACGCCGGCGGCCTGATCGGCACGACCGGCTGCCCGTCCGGTGAGGTGCAGACCTGGCTGCGGATCGGTGACTACCCGAAGGCTCGGGCCAGTGCGGCGGAGTTCCGGGACATCTTCGGTGCCGGCAACTTCTTCCTCGAACTGATGGACCACGGGCTGGACATCGAACGACGGGTGCGCGAGGACTTGCTGCGCCTGGCCCGTGACCTGGCCCTGCCGGTGATCGCCACGAACGACCTGCACTACACCCATGCCGAGGACGCGGACGCGCACGAGGTGCTGTTGTGCGTGCAGTCCGGCAAGACGATGGCCGACCCGAAGCGGTTCAAGTTCGATACCAAGGACTTCTACCTGAAGTCGCCGGCGGAGATGCGCTCGCTGTGGGCGGACAAGTACGAGCTGCGCGAGGCGTGCGACAACACCCTGCTCATCGCCGAGCGGTGCGAGGTGTCCTTCACCGAGGGCGCGGACCTGATGCCGCGCTTCCCGGTGCCCGAGGGCGAGGACGAGAACTCGTGGTTCGTCACGGAGGTCGAACGCGGGCTGAACGTGCGCTATCCGGACGGCGTGCCCGCCGAGGTACGCGCCCGTGCCGACTACGAGGTCTCGATGATCCTGCAGATGGGATTCCCGGCCTACTTCCTCGTCGTCGCCGATCTCATCACCTGGGCCCGGGCGCACGACATCCGCGTCGGTCCGGGTCGCGGGTCCGCGGCCGGCTCGCTCGTCGCCTACGCGCTGGGCATCACCGAACTCGACCCGTTGCGCCACGGCCTGCTCTTCGAACGCTTCCTGAACCCCGAACGGGTCTCCATGCCCGACATCGACATCGATTTCGACGAGCGCCGGCGCAGCGAGGTGATGGCTTACGTCACCGAGAAATACGGCGCCGACCGGGTCGCGCAGGTCGTCACCTACGGCACCATCAAGGCGAAGCAGGCGGTCAAGGACTCTGCCCGCGTGCTCGGCTACCCGTTCTCGATGGGCGAGCGGATCACCAAGGCGATGCCGGCACCGGTCATGGGCAAGGACGTGCCGCTCGCCTACATCTTCGACCCGAAGCATGAGCGCTATGGCGAGGGCGGTGAGTTCCGCACCCTCTGCGAGACCGATCCCGAGGTCAAGCGGGTGGTCGAGACCGCGAAAGGGCTGGAAGGCCTCAAGCGGCAGTGGGGCGTGCACGCCTGCGCGGTGATCATGTCCAGCGAGCCGCTCATCGACACGATTCCGATCATGAAACGCGAGCAGGACGGCGCCATCATCACGCAGTTCGACTACCCGACCTGCGAGTCGCTCGGCCTGCTGAAGATGGACTTCCTCGGGCTGCGCAACCTCACCGTCATCGACGACACGCTCGCCAACATCGCGCGCAACCGCGGCGAAACCGTGGTGATCGAGGACACCGGCTTCGAGGACCCCGCCACCTACGCGCTGCTGGCCCGCGGCGACACACTCGGGGTGTTTCAGCTCGACGGTGGCCCGATGCGCGCCCTGCTGCGCTCGCTGCGCCCGGACTCCTTCGACGACATCACCGCGGTCATCGCGCTGTACCGGCCCGGGCCGATGGGCGCGAACGCACACAACGACTACGCCGACCGCAAGAACGGCCGCAAACCGGTGGTGCCGATTCACCGCGAGCTCGACGAACCGCTGCACGAGGTCCTCGGCGAAACGTACGGGCTGGTCGTCTACCAGGAACAGGTCATGGCCATCGCCAGGCAGGTCGCCGGCTACTCGCTGGCCAGCGCCGACCTGCTGCGCCGGGCGATGGGCAAGAAGAAGAAGAAGGAGCTGGAGGAGCAGTACGAGACGTTCTCGGCCGGCATGGCCGAGCGTGGATTCTCGCCGGCTGCGGTCAAGGCGCTGTGGGACGTGCTACTGCCGTTCTGCGACTACGGCTTCAACAAGAGCCACGGTGCCGGCTATGCGGTGGTGTCGTACTGGACGGCCTACCTCAAGGCGAACTATCCGGCCGAATACATGGCCGCACTGCTCACCTCGGTCCGCGACGACAAGGACAAGTCCGCGGTGTACCTGGCTGAGTGCCGGCGCATGGGCATCCGGGTACTGCCACCGTGCGTGAACGCCTCCGATGCCGACTTCACACCTACCGGTACCGACATCCGCTTCGGCCTGACCGCGGTGCGCAATGTGGGCTCGCACGTGGTCGGCTCGATCGTCGCCGCGCGCGAGAGCAAGGACGCGTTCACCGACTTCGGCGATTTCCTGCGCAAGGTCGACGCCGGGGTGTGCAATAAGCGCACCGTCGAGGCGTTGATCAAGGGCGGTGCGTTCGACGCGCTGAACCACTCCCGACGGGGATTGATCAACGTTTACGAGGCGTCCATAGACGCGGTGCTCGACACCAAACGCGCGGAGGCCATCGGCCAGTTCGACTTGTTCGCCAGCTTGGGCGATGCCACCAGCGGCACCGGCGAGCCGGCCGTGGACGACGTCTTCGCGATCCGGGTGCCCGACGGCGAGTGGGACAAGAAGGTGCTGCTCCAGTTCGAGCGGGAGATGCTCGGGCTCTACGTCTCCGACCACCCGTTACTCGGGCTGGAGCACGTCGTCGGCCTGGCCGCGGACAACACCATCGCCGGCGTGCACGCCGAGCCGGGCGACGAGCCACGCACCGTAACGCTGGCCGGCATCGTGTCCTCGGTCAACCGCCGCGTGACGAAGGCCGGCGCCCCGTGGGCGCAAGCTGTGCTGGAGGATCTGGACGGCTCCATCGAGGTGATGTTCTTCCCGGCCACCTACGCACAGGTCGCGTTGACGCTCGCCGAGGATTCCATCGTGGCCATCAAGGGCCGGACCGATCTGCGCGAGGACGCGGTCAAGCTGATCGCCAGCGACATCGTGCAGCTGGATACCAGCGACGTGGCCCGCGGTCCGGTCGTGGTGCGCATGGCCCCGGCACGGTGCACCCAGCCGTTGGTCGACCGGCTGCGCGACGTCCTCGCCGCCCATCCGGGGGCCACCGACGTCCACCTCCGGTTGCAGGGCGGGGCGAAGGAGACGGTGCTACGCCTGGGCGACCGGTACCGGGTCACCCCGTCCGCAGCCCTGATGGGTGATCTCAAAGCGCTGCTGGGACCGGCCGCGGTATCGGCGTGAGCTACGGCGACCAGCCGGCGATACCGGGCGACCCGGGCCACCTGGGCGGTAGTGAACCCGCTGGACCTGAGGTGGGCGAGTTCCGGCAGGGCAGCCCTGTCAGCCGGTGGGCGTTGGCGCGATACCTCGTCGGCCGCGCCATCGGCCAGTCGGTCAGCTCCGCCCTGCTCCTGGTCGCGCTGGTGGTTCTGGGTCTGGCCGCGCTGATCGAGTGGGGCGCGCACCAGACGTTCTGGGCGGTGCTCGTCGCGGTGGTGGCGTTGGCGGTGCTGGCGCTGCGCGGGCTGTTGCGAGCGGTGTTGCGGCGGCTGACGGCGACGGACCGGGTCGGTCCGCTCGAGGCCCGGTTGCGCGCGCTGGTTGCCGACACCCGCGGCGATGTCCTGGCCGAACTGCGACGGCTCGGGTTGCCCGGCCGGACCTGGACGTTGCCGCTGCTCGCGCTGCGGTTGCTGCGCCGATCCCGGCGCGGGGAGACGCTGGAGCGGCTGCGCGGTTTCCAGGTCGACCGGGTCGTACCACCGGCACGCATCGACGAGTTGCACCTGATCATCCGAGGTCAGCCGCCGCGCTGAGCGGGGAACTGCTGAGCCGATTCATTACCCGCGCCTGACAGACTGGATTCGTGCGCCGACCACCAGCCGAGGACGTCCGGGCCGGTCTAGTCGTCGCGCTGGTGCTGTTCGCGCTCGGTGCCGCGCTGGGCGCACTGTGGCAGTGGTGGAGTCCACCCGGCCCGATCGGGCTGGTGATCGCTCCTGGCGCCATCCAGCCGAACGACACGGAGGCGTTCGTCGCCGGTGACGGGCGCTTCGCGCTGATCACCGCGGTGGTGGGGTTACTGGCCGGCACGCTGGCGTGGCAGTGGCGCGAACGCCGTGGCCCGGTGCTTGCGCTTGCTCTCGCCCTCGGTGGGGTCGGCGGCGCCCTGCTCACCGAGGGCGTCGGGCACCTGATCCGCGGCGGCAGCGCTTCCGCACCGCCCGGCATGATCGTGGAGCACCTGCCGCTGTCTCTGCACGCCACCGGCTTGCTCTTTGTCGAATCAGCCGCCGCGCTGCTCGTCTATGGGCTCTGTGTGGCGTTCGCGGGCAGCGACGATCTCGGTCGCCCCGATGCCACCGATGACGAGGATTCCGGCACCGGAACCGACGCCGCCGGCCAATATCCCGAGCCGGTGCCGTCCGTAGACTGATCCGGTGCTGCGCCGCATCGACCTGAGGTTCGAGCCCGAGGCCGTTTCGGCGGTCGGGCTGGCGCGGCTGCTGCCACGTGCCGAGCTCGATGTCACCGCGGCCGCGGCCGCAGTGGCGCCGCTGGTCGCCGCGGTCGCAGAGCGTGGCTATGCCGCTGCTCGCGAGGCCACGCTGCGATTCGACGGCGTGGACGTGCCAGTGCCGCTGGTGCCCGCGGCAGCGCTCGCGACGGCGCTGGCGGACCTCGAGCCGTCAGTGCGTGACGCGCTCATCGAGGCGATCCGACGGGTCCGCATCGTGCATGAGGCGCAGCGCCGCACCGACGGCAACGTGCGGGTGGTGCCTGGCGGCACGGTGTCCGAGCGGTGGGTGCCGGTACGCCGGGTCGGGCTGTACGTGCCCGGCGGGCTGGCCGTCTACCCGTCCAGCGTGGTGATGAACGTGGTGCCCGCGCAGGTCGCCGGGGTGCGCTCGATTGCCGTCTTCTCCCCGGCCCAGCGCGAGTTCGGCGGCGCCCCGCACCCGGCAATCCTGGCTGCGTGCGCGCTGCTCGGCGTCGACGAGGTGTACGCACTGGGGGGCGCCCAGGCGGTGGCGCTCGCCGCCTATGGCGATCGCTCGCTCGGCATCGAACCGGTTGACCTGGTCACCGGCCCGGGCAACGCCTACGTCGCGGCGGCCAAGCGGCTGGTGCGCGGTGTGGTGGGCATTGATGCCGAGGCCGGTCCCACCGAGATCGCGGTACTGGCCGACGACAGTGCGCCGGCGGCGTACGTGGCCGCCGACCTGATCAGCCAGGCCGAGCACGACACCGCCGCCGCGTCCGTCCTGGTCACCGATTCGCCGGCGCTGGCCGATGCTGTCGACGCCGAGGTGGAGCGGCAGGTCGGTCTCACCAAGCACGTCGAGCGGATCCGCGCCGCACTGCGCGGCCGCCAGTCTGCGACGGTGCTGGTGCGCGATCTGACGCACGGGCTGGAGGTGGTCGACGCCTACGCCGCCGAGCACCTGGAAGTGATCACGCGCGACGCCCGCGGCTGGGCCGAGCGGGTCCGCAACGCCGGCTGCATCTTCGTCGGCCCGCACGCGCCGGTCTCGCTCGGCGATTACTGTGCCGGGTCCAACCACGTGCTGCCGACCGGGGGAACCGCGCGTCACGCGTCCGGGTTGTCGGTACAGACATTCCTCAAGGGCGTGCACCTGGTCGAGTACAACAAGGCGGCGCTGGTCGAGGTGGCACCGCAGGTGCTCGCCCTGGCCGAGGCCGAGGACCTGCCGGCGCACGGTGCAGCCGTGTCGGCTCGGTTGCCGTGACCACCCCGAGGACGGCTGCGACGAACCCTTCGACCAGCACCCAGGCGAGCACACCCGCGACCATGGACATCTCACTGGAGGACCTGCCGCTTCGTGAGGAGCTGCGCGGGGTGCAGCCGTACGGCGCACCGCAGCTGGACGTGCCGGTCCGGCTGAACGTCAACGAGAATCCGTACCCGCCGAGTGCGGCGGTCATCGCCGACATCACCGCGGCGGTCGCGGACGCGGCCCGCACGCTCAACCGCTACCCGGACCGGGACGCCGTGGCGCTGCGCGCTGACCTGGCGTCCTACCTCACCGCTGACACCGGCCATGGGCTCACCGTGGACAACGTGTGGGCCGCCAACGGGTCGAACGAGATCATGCTGCAGTTGCTGCAGGCTTTCGGTGGACCAGGGCGCGTCGCGTTGTCGTTCGCGCCGACCTACTCGATGTACCCGGAGTATGCGCGTGACACCGCCACCGAGTGGGTGGCCGGAACTCGCGCCGCAGACTTCAGCGTCGACGTCGAGGATGGGTTGGCCCAGATTCGGCAGTACTCGCCATCGGTGGTGCTGATCGCATCCCCCAACAATCCGACCGGAACCGCGACCGGGTTGGCCGACCTGGACCGGATCTGTGCCGCCGCGCCCGGCATGGTCGTGGTGGACGAGGCATACGCGGAGTTTCGCCGCGCCGGCGTCGGCAGTGCGGTGTCGCTGCTCAGCCGTCACCCACGGCTGGTGGTCACGCGCACCATGAGCAAGGCGTTCGCCCTGGCTGGTGTGCGGCTGGGCTATCTGGCCGCGACACCGGCCGTGGTCGACGCCTTGCGCATCGTCCGGCTGCCCTACCACCTGTCTGCGGTCTCGCAGGCCGTTGCCCGCGCGGCTCTCGCGCACGCCGACGAATTGCTGGCCACCGTCGGCACATTGCGTACCGAACGGGACGCGACAGTCGAGTGGATCCGCGCCCTCGGGCTGCAGGCGGCGGATTCGGATGCGAACTTCGTCCTGTTCGGTACCTTCGCCGACCGCCACGCGGTATGGCGGAATGTGCTCGATCGGGGCGTGCTCATCCGGGAGACTGGGCCGCAGGGTTGGTTGCGCGTGTCGATCGGCACGGCGCAGGAGATGAGCGCGTTTCGGATCGCGCTGCAGGAGGCGATCAAGTGAACGGCACTCGACGGTCGGGACGCGTGGAGCGTCAGACCAATGAGACCAAGGTGCTCGTCGAGATCGACCTCGACGGCACCGGGGCGGCCCGGGTTTCCACCGGCGTCGGCTTCTTCGACCACATGCTCGCCTCCTTCGGCAAGCACGGTCTGTTCGACCTCACCGTGCAGGTGGACGGCGATCTGCACGTCGACGCGCATCACACCGTCGAGGACACCGCGATCGCGCTGGGGCAGGCGTTCGCCCAGGCCGCCGGCGACAAGAGCGGGACCCGTCGTTTCGGTTCGGCGCTGATTCCGATGGACGAGGCGCTGGTACAGGTGGCGGTCGACCTGTCCGGGCGCCCCTACCTGGTGCACCGCGAACCCGACGGTGCGCCCCCGAGCCTCGGCCCCGACTACAGCACCACGCTGACCCGGCACGTCTTCGAATCGTTCACCATGCACGCCGCGATCGGCGCGCACGTGCTGGTGCTGTCCGGGCGCGACTGGCATCACGTCACCGAGGCTCAGTACAAGGCGCTCGCGCGTGCGCTGCGCGAGGCGGTCGAGCTGGACCCGCGAGTGGTGGGCGTGCCGTCGACCAAGGGCAGGTTGTAGCCGATGAGCAGGTGCAGGCCGGTGAGCACAGCCCGGTGAGTCCGCTCGTCGTCGTGCTCGATTACGGGTCGGGCAATCTCCGCTCGGCCGAACGTGCCCTGGCGCGCGCCGGCGCTGCCGTCACCGTCACCGCCGATCGCTCGGCCGCGGTAGCCGCCGACGGGTTGGTCGTGCCGGGCGTGGGCGCGTTCGCCGCGTGCATGTCCGGGCTGGCCGCCGTCGGCGGTGCAGAGATCATCGCCGAGCGGCTGGCCCGCGAGGCTCCGGTGTTCGGCATTTGCGTGGGGATGCAGGTCCTGTTCGACGCCGGCGTGGAGCACGGCGTCGAGACCACGGGCCTGGGCGTGCTGCGCGGGCGCGTCGAACTGGTGCGTGCCCCCGTGCTGCCGCACATGGGGTGGAACACCGTGCAGGCACCGCCGGGTTCCACGCTCTTTGCCGGCGCCGAGCCGGACACGCGCTACTACTTCGTGCATTCCTATGCCGCCCACGAGGCCGACCCGATGGTGGCGACGACGACGCACGGCGAACGGTTCGTCGCGGCCGTGGAGCGCGGTGCCATCAGCGCCACCCAGTTCCACCCGGAGAAATCCGGCGCGGCCGGCGCAACGCTGCTGCGCAACTGGGTGGGCACCCTCGGACGCGCGGCATGATCGATCTCTTGCCCGCCGTGGATGTCGCCGCCGGCGCCGCGGTCCGCCTGGTGCAGGGTGAAGCCGGGACCGAGACCGGCTACGGCGATCCGATCGCGGCGGCACTGGCCTGGCAGCGAGACGGCGCGCAGTGGATCCATCTGGTGGATCTGGACGCCGCCTTCGGCCGCGGCGACAACCGGGACCTGTTGCGCGAGGTCGTGGCCCGGGTGGATGTGGCGGTGGAACTGTCCGGCGGCATCCGCGATGACGAATCGTTGCGGGCTGCGCTGGCCACCGGCGCCGTGCGGGTCAACCTCGGCACGGCGGCGCTGGAGTCGCCGGACTGGGTCCGCGCCGCGATCGCGGAACACGGCGAGCGGATCGCGGTCGGGCTGGACGTGCGCGGCAGCACGCTGGCCGCGCGCGGCTGGACCCAGGACGGCGGCGACCTGTGGCAGACGATGGCCCGCCTGGACTCCGACGGGTGTGCGCGCTACGTGGTCACCGACGTGCGCCGAGACGGCACGTTGACCGGACCCAACCTCGCGCTGCTGCGCGAGGTGTGTGCGCGTACCGCCGCCGCCGTGGTGGCCAGCGGCGGGGTGTCCTCGCTGGAGGATCTGCGCGCGATCGCGGCGCTGGCGCCGCTGGGCGTGGAGGGTGCGATCGTGGGCAAGGCGCTCTATGCCGGCGCGTTCACGCTGCCCGAGGCGTTGACGGCGGTCGCCGGGCAACTCCCATGACGCTGGCCGTGCGCGTCATCCCGTGTCTGGACGTGGACGCCGGGCGGGTGGTCAAGGGCGTCAACTTCACCGGACTGCGTGATGCCGGAGATCCGGTCGAACTGGCCCGCCGCTATGACGAGCAGGGCGCGGACGAACTCACCTTCCTGGATATCACCGCGTCCTCGACCGGCCGGGAGACGACGTACGAGGTGGTCCGGCGCACGGCGGAACAGGTCTTCATCCCGCTCACTGTGGGTGGCGGGGTGCGCAGCATGGCCGACGTCGACGCGCTGCTGCGGGCCGGCGCGGACAAGGTGGGCGTGAACACCGCCGCGATCGCCCGTCCGGAGCTAATCGCAGAGATCGCGCAGCGCTTCGGCCGGCAGGTGCTGGTGCTCTCGGTCGATGCGCGGCGCACCGGCTCGGCGGCGCAGACCGCGAGCGGCTTCGAGGTGACCACGCATGGTGGCCGACGGGGCACCGGCATCGACGCGGTGCAGTGGATGCGCGAGGCGACCGATCTCGGTGCCGGCGAGATCCTGCTCAACTCGATGGACGCCGACGGCACCAAGGACGGCTACGACCTGGAACTGATCCGCCTCGCGCGCGCGGCGGTCACTGTGCCGGTGATCGCGAGCGGGGAGCGGGCGCGGTGCAGCACTTCCCGCCCGCGGTCGCCGCGGGTGCGGACGCGGTGCTGGCCGCGAGCGTCTTCCACTTCGGCACGCTCACCGTCGGGGCAGTGAAGGACGAGCTGCGCCGGTGCGGCATCACGGTCCGGTGATCGGGCGGCTCAGACCGCGATGCGCGCCTCGCGCAGCGCGGCCACTGCGTCCGGCGGCCCGTCGTAGTCGACTCGGGCAACGCGTTGGCGGCCGAATGCGACCAGTGCGAGTTCGAGCGGGTCACCGGTGACGACGACCGGCGCGCCCTCGGCTCGTGCGCGCACGCGCGCTTCGCCGAAGGGCGCGGCGACCAGCCGTACCGGCACGCCGACGCGGCGCATCAGAAACGGGGCGGAGTGGCGCAGCTTCTGCCACAGCGCCCGCTGCCGCGCGACCGGGATGGCCCGTGGTTCGGCGTGCGGGTCGACGCGCCGGACGTCCTCGTGATGTATCGCGTACTCCAGCAGATTGACCGCCTCCCGCAGCGGCCCCACCGACCAGGGCGAGTACGGCGGCGGTCCGGCCTCGAACCGGTCCACCAGTTCCGGGTAGCTGCGAGTGCTCACCAGGTGGATGAGTCCCTCCTGGGCGCGGCGTTGAAATGCCGGTACCGGCAAGCGGCCGAGGCCCTCGCGTAGCGAACGCTCTCGCTGCACCAGATGCGCGGTCAGCAGCGCGGCGGTCCAGTCGCCACACAGCGTCGGGGCGTCCGGATCGCTGGCGCGAAGGGTGGCGCTGAACTCGTGGCGTTCGTCGACGGCGTCATGTTTCACCGAAGAAGCGTATTCTGCCCTCGCTGCCTGAGCGGGGCCGGTCGGCAGCCCTGAGACTGGAGTACGCCATGACGACTCCCCGCCGTCGCGATCGCGAGTCGGCGCCGGACACACCCAACCCGGTGATCACGTCGATCGCCGCCGGGGTCGCCCCGCTGCCGTTCCTGCTGGTGTATTCGTCGATCTTCATCGCGCACGGGTTTTTCTGGCCGGTGGAACCGCCGGACATCACCAGCACCCGCCATGGCGAGGCTGTCGCCGGCCTGCTCGCGGTCCTGATCGCGCTGGTCATCGTGCTCACACTGTGGTGGTTCCTGAGCGCAGCGCGCCGCTGGCCGTTCGTGCTGGCTCAGGCGGCCGTGCTGGCCACCACCATCGCCTTCATCGCCAACCCGCGAACCGGCTCACCCACGGTGCCGATCGCGCTGGTGGTGACCTCGGCGGTGGCGCTCGGGTTTGCCCTGCACCCGGCCTCGGCGGCCTACGTCGGGTCCAGGACGCCGTTCGGGCTGCTGACCCGGCGGCCGCGCCCGGCCCCCGGGGATGCGGCCCCCCTGGACGTGCACCTCGGCGAGGAGCGGGTGGGCGCGCCGACGGCGTAGCGTCATACGTGTTTCACAGACAACCCCTGGAATTGTCTCAGCGTTCCGGTTCACGCTGAACGCACAGCCGGCACAGCACGGATGTCCAGGGAGAGCGGACCACGATGACGATAGCGGCGACCACCCACCCCAGCACGAAGCGGCGCGTCCTCGTCGTCGATGACGAGGACAACGTCACCCACTTGGTGTCCTCTGCCTTGCGGTTCGACGGTTTCGAGACGGTCACCGCCGACAACGGCACGTCCGCGCTCGCCGCGGTCGCGGAGAGCGACCCGGATCTGATCGTGCTGGACGTGATGATGCCCGGGCTGGACGGATTGGGCGTCCTGCACAATCTGCGCTCGGCCGGTTCGCAGATCCCGGTCATCTTCCTGACCGCCCGTGACGCCGCCACCGACCGCATCGGCGGCCTGCGGGCCGGCGCCGACGATTATGTAGTCAAGCCGTTCAGCATCGAGGAGCTGCTCGCGCGGGTGCATGCGGTGCTGCGCAGGGTCGCGCCCGAGGGCGAGCGCGAGGGCGTACTGAAGGTCGCCGACCTGGAGCTGGACGAGAACAGCCACGAGGTCACCCGTGCCGGGGTGGACGTACACCTGACTGCCACCGAGTTCGAGTTGCTGCGCTACCTCATGCGCAACGAGCGGGTGGTGCTGTCCAAGGCCCAGATCCTGGACCGGGTGTGGAAGTACGACTTCCAAGGGCAGTCCAACATCGTCGAGCTCTACATCGGCTACCTGCGCAAGAAGGTCGATTCGGTCGAGCCGAAGCTCATCCACACCGTGCGCGGCGCCGGCTACGTGATCAAGGCGCCGCGCGGCTGACGGGCCGGCGGCCGCCCCTTACACAGGCGTGCCACGGGCATTCGTGCCACGCTGAACAACGCGTATGAGTACCGATCCCCATGCCGACGTGATCTGGCCGCACGAGGCCAGTGGTGCAGCTACGGCCGACAACCAGCCTGAGTTCCTGCCGCCGACATCGAGCCAGTTCCCTGCTGCTGGGGATGAGCCGATCGACCCGAACGCCTGGCATGGCGGCGCGGGCGGGGGAACGGCATCGGCCGCGGTCGATCCGGCCGATGCGGCCGAGTTCGGCGGCGGCACCGCCCCGGCCTGGGACGTGCTGGACGGCATCGACGACGCGCCCGCCCCACCGGCCAAGCGTCGGCGGCGTGCGTGGCGCTGGGTGCCACACAGCCTCACCGGGCGCCTGGTCGTCGGGGTCGTGTCGTTGGTGGTCGTGCTCGTCCTGGCCACGGGCGTCGGGACGTATTTCGCATTGCATTCGTTTCTGTTCAACCGCCTCGACCAGCAGGTAACCCAGACCGTGGCGAGCAACGCGACATACGTCACGCGGTGCGCGAACAACCCATTCCCGGTATCGCGAAGCTGCTCACTCAGCGGAGGCGCACAACTGCGGGCACCTCAAACCGAGTGGATGACAGTGCTGGATGCCACCGGGTCCGTGCCGAGTGGGGTCAGCGTTGTTGCGTCACCGGCTTTGCAGCCGCTGTCCATCGGCACCAATCAGGGGAAGGACATCTACGCACACCCGTCGAAGCTGCGTACCGTCCGCACACCCGACGGCGTTATGTTGCGAGTCAGCGCAGCGCGCATCAGCACTCCCGATGGAAGTCAACTGGTCGTCGTCAGTGGGCTTTCGACCGACGAGGTGAGCAGGACACTGCATCGGCTGTTGGGCCTGGAGACCGCTATCGGTGCGATAGCAATCTTGGTCGCCTTGCTCGCCACCAGCTACGGCGTGCGGTTCAGCCTGCGCCGGCTGCGCACCGTCACCGGCACCGCGCATGACGTGGCCGCGGAGCTGTCACCCGAGGGCGCCGGCCTGGACCGCCGGGTGCCGGTGGACGACTCCGACGCCACCGAGGTGGGCCGGCTCGCGCAGTCGATGAACACATTGCTCGAGGCCGTGGAGACCCAGTTCGCGGCGCGGGTCGAGCGAGAGCAGCAGATGCGGCAATTCCTTGCCGATGCTTCGCACGAGTTGCGCACGCCGCTGACCTCGATCCGCGGTTATGCGGAACTGGAGCGGCTGCGGCGGGGGTCGGCCGGGGGCGCTGACGCGCAGGCACCGGACGCGACCGCCGACCACATCGCCCGGATCGAGGCTGAGGGCACCCGGATGTCCCGCCTGGTCGATGACCTGCTCACGCTCGCGCGCAGTGACGGCGGCGCGGTGCCGCGGCGGGAGTGGATCGACGTCACAGAGCTGCTCGAGGAAGCGGTGGGTGGCGTCCGCGCGGCACACCCCGACCGGCGCATCGAGCTGTCGGTGCCGGCCGGGCTGCACGTCATCGGCGACCCGGACCAGCTGGTGCGGGTGGTGCGCAACCTGGTCACCAACGCGGCGGTACACACCCGCGCCGACGGCATGATCGGCGTGTCCGCGGTGCGAGAGGGCCCGTGGCTGGTGCTGCAGGTCGCCGATCAGGGGCCGGGCCTGCCGGCTGAGGAGGCCGCGCACGTATTCGAGCGGTTCTGGCGCGCGGACAAATCCCGCACCCGGGCGCGCGGCGGCAGCGGGTTGGGGCTGCCCATCGTCGCGGCGCTGGTGCACGCGCACGGCGGCACGGTGCGCTTCGACAGCTCGGTGCAGACCGGCAGCACGGTCACGGTGCAACTACCGCTGGGCTCGGCGTAGCGGGCGGCGAGGTAACCGACTGGCGGCCGTTCGGCACAATCGAGCACATGCCCGAGCAGCCGTCCGCGGTCCCGTCGCAGCTAGACCCGGCCGTCGCCTCGCGCCTCAAGCGGGACGCGGCAGGTCTGCTCGCCGCCGTGGTCCAGCAATTCGACACCGGAGAGGTGCTGATGGTCGGCTGGATGGACGACGAGGCGCTGCACCGCACCCTGACCAGCGGGCGGGCCACCTACTGGTCCCGCTCGCGGCAGCAGTACTGGGTGAAGGGCGAGGGCTCCGGTCACGTCCAGTACGTCAAGTCGGTTGCGCTCGACTGCGACGGCGACGCGCTGCTGGTGCAGGTCGACCAGGTCGGGCCCGCCTGCCACACCGGCGCGCGTAGCTGTTTCGACGCCGGCGGCCAGCTGGTGGCGCAGTCGGGGCAGCCGTGATCACCCGCGAGCAGCTGCGTGCGCTGGCGCTTACCCACCGCCTGGTGCCGATCACGCGCACCCTGTTCGCCGATGCGGAGACGCCGGTCGGCGTGTACCGAAAGCTCGCTGGCGGGCGGCCCGGCACGTTCCTGCTGGAGTCCGCCGAGCCAGGCGCGTCGTTCTCGCGGTGGTCGTTCGTGGGGGTCCATGCGATCGCCGCACTGACGGTGCGCGACGGAGCAGCGGTGTGGACGGGTTCGGTGCCGCGCGGCCTGCCCACCACCGGCGATCCGCTCGAGGTGCTCGGTGCCGCCTGGCGCGCTGTGAAGGGCCCCCGCCTGCCCGGGTTGCCGCGCCTCACCGGCGGGTTCGTGGGCTACCTGGGCTACGACGTGGTGCGCTATATCGAGCGCCTGCCCAAGCCGGCACCGGATGAGCTCGGCCTGCCCGAGCTCACCATGCTGCTGGTCACCGATCTGGCCGCGGTGGACCACGACGAATGCCGGGTCGTGCTGATCGCCAACGCGGTCGTGGACGCGCAGATGAGCGATGCCGAACTGGACACCGCATACGCCGACGCGCTGACGCGTCTGGACGCGATGCAGGCGGCGCTGGCCGAACCTGCCGCGCCTACGGTCGCGACGGTGGCCTCGGCGGCGCCGCCGGACGTCGCGTCCCGCACCCCGCCGGGTGAGTACCAGCAGTCGGTGCGCGACGCCCTGGAGGCGGTGCGGGCCGGAGAGGTGTTCCAGATCCAGGTCGGGCAGCGGTTCTCGCTGCCGACCACGGCTGATCCACTCGACGTCTACCGCGTGCTGCGCACGCTGAACCCGTCGCCGTACATGTACTTCCTGCGCACCGACGAGGTCGACGTGGTCGGCTGCTCGCCGGAAGCTCTGGTCACCGTCACCGACGGCCGCGCGGTGCTGCATCCGATCGCCGGCACGCGCAAGCGCGGTGAGAGCGCCGAGCGCGACGCGGCACTGGCCGCCGAGCTGGTCGGCGATCCGAAGGAGCAGGCCGAGCACGTGATGCTGGTCGACCTGGCGCGCAACGACCTGGGCCGGGTGAGCACGCCGGGCAGCGTCGAAGTGGTCGAGTTCGGCGCAGTGGAGCGATACAGCCACGTCTGGCACATCGTCTCCACGGTGCAGGGCGATGTCGCAGACGGCTGCGATGCGTTCGACGTGCTGCTGGCGAGCTTTCCGGCCGGCACGCTCACCGGCGCGCCGAAGGTGCGGGCGATGGAACTCATCGACGAGTTCGAACCGGTGCGCCGCGGAATCTACGGTGGCGCGGTCGGCTATCTGGACGCCGCCGGCGATCTGGACATGGCGATCGCGATTCGTACCGCGGTGATGATCGACGGTGTCGCGCACGTGCAGGCCTCCGCGGGCATCGTCGCCGACAGCGTGCCGGAGCTCGAGGAGAAGGAGACGCGTAACAAGGCGCGCGCCGTGCTGCAGGCGATTGCGACAGCACAGACGCTGCGTCCGGTCCGGCATTGACCGGCCCGAGAACCGCGGGGCGATCCCGCGCGCGAGCAGAGTTCGCGGCCGCGGTGGTGCTCGACCTCGCCGCCGCGGCGGTGGTGCTGCTGCTGTCCACGCGCGTCTGGCAGAGCGTGTTGCTACCGCGTCCGCGACCGCTGCGCGACGAGGTGCTGCACGTCTCGGGCCGCACAGTGACCGCAGCGCCGACGGCGTTCGCACTCGTCGCACTGGCAGGCGTGGTGGCTGTGCTGGCCAGCCGTGGGGTGGCCCGGCGCCTGATCGGGGCGGTGCTGCTGGCCGCGGGTGCAGGCGTGGTCGCGTCCGCGGTGGGCGCGACCAGTGCGCTGTCCAAGACGCGCATCGGATCGTTGGCCCAGAGCAGGAACGTCGTCGCGCTCGGCAATCCCGGCACCTGGCAGGTGAGCGTGCACGCGCAATGGGCCTGGGGAAGTGTTGCGGCCGGCGTCGTGATCGCCCTTGCCGGGGTGATCGTGTGCGTGCGCGGCGGGCGCTGGGCAGCGATGTCCGCTCGCTACTCGGCACCGACGGCGACCGGCGCCGACCGTGTCGATGACCGCGACGCCGAAGCGCGTGCGCAGGCGTCCATGTGGTCGGCATTGGAACGCGGTGACGACCCGACGTCCGAGCGCATCGAGAAAGGCGAATGACGAACAACCCAGGTGGCGATGACACCGACCCAGGCCGAGCGTGCGACGATGCAGTGGCTAGGCTCGGCCAGATCCGGCCGGGCCGGCCGATCGAATGGAAGGACCGCTTCGGTGGCAACCGTCCTCGACGAAATCGTCGCGGGGGTCCGTGAGGACGTCGCGACTCGTCAGGCAGCGGTTCCGTTCGAGGACATCAAGAAGACGGCACTCGCCGCTCGTCCGGCACTCGACGGTCTGGTCGCGCTGCGCGCTCCGGGTGTCGGTGTCATCGCCGAGGTGAAGCGCCGCAGTCCGTCCCGGGGTGCGTTGGCCGCCATCACCGACCCGGCCCTGCTGGCGCACGAGTACGAAGCCGGGGGTGCCCGGATGATCAGCGTGCTCACCGAGGGGCGACGCTTCGGTGGCTCGCTAGCCGATCTCGACCAGGTGCGCGCCGCGGTGCGCGTACCGGTGTTACGCAAGGACTTCGTCGTTAGCTCCTACCAGGTGCACGAGGCACGTGCGCACGGCGCGGACGTCGTGCTGCTGATCGTCGCCGCGCTGGATCAGAATGCGCTGATCGGATTGCGGGAACGGGTGGAGTCCCTCGGCATGACGGCGCTGGTAGAGGTGCATACGGAGGACGAGGCCTCCCGTGCGCTCGACGCCGGCGCACAGGTGATCGGTGTGAACGCGCGCGACCTGCGCACCCTCGAAGTGGACCGCTCGGCGTTCGAGCGCATCGCGCCCGGACTGCCCAGCGGCGTCGTGAAGATCGCCGAATCCGGCGTGCGCGGCCCGCTGGACCTGATCGAATACGCCGCCGCCGGCGCGGACGCGGTGCTGGTCGGCGAAGGACTGGTCACCACCACCGACCCGCGACACGCGGTCGCGGAACTGGTGACCGCCGGGGCACATCCGGCTACTCCGCGCGCCTCTCGCTGAACGTTCAGTGCTCGGCCGCGGTGCGCAGGTCGAGGGTGGTCTTGGCCAGCTGGTCCGACGGTGCGCCGGTGATCTCGATCAGGATGCCGAGGCTCGCCCGGTCGCTCCACACGCAGCCGGTGCCGGCGGTGGTGTCCAGCTCGATGGGTGCACATGCGATCACGCCACCGAACGGCCCGGGCGGATAGTGCGACGGCTGCAGGGCGGATACGGGCGACGCGCCGTAGAGGGCTGAGTCGGCGATCTGCTGTGGACTGCCGTCGGCAAGCAGGTTGTTCGCCGACGAGTTGTCGTTGGCATTGATGGCAATGACGATGAGCGCCGGCGTCGGGGTGGACCCGTCCTGGTACACCCGCACGCGCGCCTCGTCGAATGCGTGTGTGCCGCTCGTCGTGGACATTGCGATGCGCATCCGATCGGTCATCGTGCTCGCCTGTGGCGTGTACATCGCCTGGTAGTTGTCGACGGTGTCCGGTAGCTGCACGATGCGCGCCGGTGCGCGCGACACGCCTCCGATCAGGCCGGCGATCACCAGCACGGCGACCAGTGTGGCAACGCCGATCACCACCGCGATCCACCCGTTGCGCCGGTTGCGGAACGGGCCGCGCCGAAGCGGTCGCGCGGTCGCGTACGGCGCTGGCGGATAGGGCGCCGATGCGTACGGCGGCGGATAGGGCGGCGGCGGGTACGGCGCGGGTGCGTACGCCGGTGGGTAAGACGGCGGCGGGTACGGCGGCGGCGCACGCAGCGGGTGCTGTTGCGCGAGCGGCGGCGGGGCGGTGCGGGGCGGCGGCTCGTACGGCGGGTACTGCGGATCGTGCGGAGCACTCACCCCGGCACCATCGCACGCCGGTAGGCTCCAGTCATGCAGGTGAGTCACCAGAGCGGGCGATGGCGCGGCTGACGTAGGTCCTCGCCACGTCCATCCCGCCGTGCCCACCTTGCCTTTTCCGAGCTTTTCCGAGCCACGTTCGGAGCCGTCCATGACCTCTGCCGTCGTTCCCGACGCATCCGGCCACTTCGGCCGGTACGGGGGCCGATTCGTCCCCGAAGCCCTGGTCGCCGCCATCGACGAACTCACCGCGGCGTTCCACGCCACCCAGCAGGACCCGGCCTTCCGCGCCGAACTAGCCCGGCTCCTGCGCGACTACACCGGCCGGCCGTCGCCGCTCACCGACGCCGCCAAGTTCGGCGAACACGCGGGCGGCGCGCGCATCCTGCTCAAGCGTGAGGACCTCAACCACACCGGCTCACACAAGATCAACAATGTGCTGGGGCAGGCGCTGCTCACGCAACGCATCGGCAAGCATCGGGTGATCGCCGAAACCGGCGCCGGTCAGCATGGCGTGGCCACGGCCACCGCCGCCGCGCTGATGGGGCTGGAATGCACCGTGTACATGGGCGAGCAAGACACGCGCCGGCAAGCGCTGAACGTCTCGCGCATGCAGCTGCTCGGTGCCACCGTGGTGCCGGTCGGCACCGGCTCCCGCACCCTCAAGGACGCCATCAACGAGGCGATGCGCGACTGGGTGACCAACGTCGAGACAACCAACTACGTGTTCGGCACGGTGGCCGGGCCGCACCCGTTTCCGTTGATGGTGCGCGAGTTCCAACGCGTCATCGGCGACGAGGCGCGGGTGCAGGTGCTCGAGCGCACCGGTCGCCTGCCCGACGCGGTGGCTGCGTGCGTGGGCGGCGGTTCGAACGCCATCGGCATCTTCACCGCATTCGTGCCGGACGCCGGCGTGCGACTGGTCGGATTCGAGGCAGGTGGCGAAGGTCTGCACTCGGGGCGCCATGCCGCCACGATCACCGGTGGCAGTCCGGGCGTGCTGCACGGCGCGCGATCCTATCTGTTGCAGGACGAGAACGGGCAGACCGTCGAATCGCACTCCATCTCGGCTGGGCTCGACTATCCGGGCGTCGGGCCGGAACACGCCTGGCTGCACGACACCGGCCGGGCGGAATATCGCGCCGTCACCGACGACGAGGCGATGGCGGCGTTCGCGCTGCTCTCGCGCACCGAGGGGATCATCCCCGCCATCGAGTCTGCGCACGCGCTTGCCGGCGCACTGCAACTCGGTCGCGAACTCGGCCCGGATGCGGTGATCTTGGTGAACCTGTCCGGGCGCGGCGACAAGGACGTGCAAACCGCGGCCACGTACTTCGGTCTGGCCGCGGCGGAGCAACACGCGTGAGCGCGCTCGCCGACGTGCTGGCCAAGTCGCGTGCTGAGGACCGAGCTGCGCTCATCGGATACCTGCCGGTCGGCTATCCGTCGGTGGGCACATCGATCGACGCGATGGTGGCCATGGTCGCAGCCGGCGCCGACGTCGTCGAGGTCGGCGTTCCGTACAGCGATCCGGTGATGGACGGCCCGACGATCCAGGCCGCCGCGGAGCAGGCGGTACGTGCCGGCGTCGGTATGCGCGACGTCTTTCTGGCCACCCGGGCGGTGGCTGACGCGGGCGCTGCCGCCGTGGTCATGTCGTACTGGAATCCGATCGAGCACTACGGCGTGGACCGATTCGCGGCGGACCTGGCCGCTGCGGGAGGTGCGGGCGCGATCACGCCGGACCTGATTCCGGACGAGGCGGCGCAGTGGCTGTTCGCCAGCGACCGGCACCGGCTCGACCGGGTATTCCTCGTCGCCCCCTCCTCGACACAGGCACGACTGCAGTCCACCGTGGCTGCCTCACGCGGATTCGTCTACGCCGCGTCCACCATGGGTGTCACCGGAACCCGGGAACAGGTGAGCGGCACCGCGGCGGCGCTGGTCGCCCGCGTTCGCGCGGTGGCAGACCTGCCGGTGTGCGTTGGGCTCGGCGTGTCCGACGCCGCGCAGGCCGCGCAGGTGGCCGGCTTCGCCGACGGCGTTATCGTCGGCTCGGCGTTCGTGCGCCGCCTGCTCGACGAGCAGGGCCCGTCCGGCGTGGCCGCGGTCGGGGCGCTAGCGGGCGAACTCGCCGCCGGCGTCCGTCGGCGATAGCGCCGCCATTCGCTCGCCGCGCCGGGCTGGCCTCACGGCACGATCAGCAGCTTGCCTATCGTTTTGCGCCCTTCCAGGTCCCGATACGCGTCGGCCGCCGACTCCAGCGGATACCGTCCGCCCACGTTGACGTGCAGCGATCCGTCGCGGACGGCGTCGAGGATCTCGCCCGCGCGCCACAACAATTCCTCGCGCGTCGCGACGTAATCCTTCAGGGTGGGACGGGTCAGGAACAGCGAGCCGGCGCGGTTGAGCCGTTGCGGATCCACCGGTGGCACCGGGCCGCTCGAGGCGCCGTACAGAACCATCGAGCCGCGCCGGCGCAGTGCGCCGAGGGAGGCGTCGAACGTCGCCTGCCCCACGCCGTCGTAGGCGACGTGCACGCCGCCCTCGCACACCTCGCGCACTGCGGCGGCCAGGTCGTCGACCTGGTCGTAGCGCAGCACCACGTCGGCACCGGCGTCTGCGGCGATCCGTTCCTTCTCCGCGCTGCCCACCGTGGCCACCACGGAGCCGAGCCGGCCGTGTACCAACTGGACCAGCAGGTTGCCGACACCGCCGGCGGCCGCGTGCACCAGCGCGTGGTCGCCCGCGCTGACCGGATATGTCGAGTTCACCAGGTAGTGCGCGGTCATGCCCTGCAACATCACCGCGGCCGCCGTCTGCAACGCGGTGCCCGCGGGCACCGCGACGGCCTCGGCCGCAGGCACGAGGGCGAACTCGGCGTGCGTGCCGGTGCCGCTCGCGGTTGCCACCTCGTCGCCGACGCTGAAGTCGGTGACGTCGTGGCCCATCGCGACGACGTGGCCGGCGCATTCGTCGCCGAGCACGAATGGCGGCGTGCCCGGATAGATGGCCTCGCGCAGATACACGTCCTTGAAGTTCACTCCCGATGCGGCGACCTGGACCAGCAGCTCGTTCGGGCCGGGTTCGGGGACGGGCAGCTGTTGTACCTCGAGCACGTCCCGGCCGCCGTGCGCGGTGACGACCAGGGCTCGCATCCGTGTCGGTGTCATGCCTTCGAACCTAGCCATCCGACAAAGGAGGGGAACCAGGCAAACACCGCCCTTTGCTGCCGCGGCAGCCCTGCCAGACGACGCCAGACGTCGTCCCGGTCAACGACCGATGCCGCGTGGTCCCCGACCGGTCGCTGGCCAACTCACGGTCACCGGTCACCATGACCGCGAAGCGAGCGAGGCCTTCGATTTCCCGCGCAGCGAACGCTTCGAAGTCCCCGGCCCTGATCTCTCCCACGGTCCTATAAGACGCCGCTCGCGCCACATCCGCTGCCTCGGTCGCTGAAATGCTTCGACACGACCTCGATCTGCTCGTCCGGAGGATTGCGCTCGGCTCCGCTCGTGTGGGGTCGCCAAGAGGATCACCGGGCAGCAGCGCGTCAGCGATCGATGTCGGTCGCTGATACGGCATGGTCGACGATCAGGATCAGAACGGTGGTGGGTCGGGGTCGGTTTCTGGATCTTGCTGGCGCCAGCCGGCGCCGTGTTCTCGTGCGCCGACAATGACGGGTTCTGAAAGCGTGGGTGGTTGTTGGTGCCCGGCGTGTTGCCGCGCAGTGATCGTGGTGTCGATGGAGTACGGGTCTGGTGGTTGCCGGTGGGGCGGTCCGGCGGCGTCGTGAGTTTACCGGTGGGGCTGGTCCTTAGGCGGTGGTGGCGCGCACAGGATGTGCAGGTTGGTGTGGTGTCGCCGCCGTCGGCCCAGGCGATGCGGTGGTCGATCTCGCTGGTGTGGGCGGGTTGGCGGCAGCCGGGGAAGCGGCAGGTGCGGTCGCGGGCGCTGACGTGATCGGCCAGGGCGGCGGGCGGGCGGTAGGTGCTGCGGCCGTAGTCGATCAGTTGGCCGCGTGGGTCGGTGATCAGGCGGCGCCAGGTGCCGGAGGGGTCATCGGCCAGGCGGCGGGCCAGCGCGGCGGGGATCGGGCCGACACCGGCCAACTCACCGGGCTGGTCGTCGATGCCGAGCAGGGTGGACAGCGCGACGCTGACCTGGATCAGCGGACGCCGCTGGCGCGAACACGGCCCGAACACCACCGCGGTGTCGCCGCCGCCGGTGGGGTCAGCGGGCGCGGCGCCGTTCGTCGGTCTGCCTCGGTCCGCCGTGCCGATGCTCGTGGTTCCGATGCTCGTGGTGCCGATGTTTGTGGTGCCGATGTTTGCAGTGCCGATGTTTGCAGTGCTGAGGAGTAGGTCGGTGAGGGTGTCGGCTTGGCGCTGGGCCACGGTGCGAGCATCGGCGTCAGTGGCCGCGGCGGCCGCGGCTTGGCGCAGGATGGTTGTGATCGCGGCGGCGTCCTCATCGGGCAGCACCGCGTACATGCCGGTGGTGCCCGGCAGCTCCGGGCGGAAACTCACCCGCCGCTGACTCAACGCGTACTCCCGGTTCGCCTCATCCACCGCCGGCGCGACACACAACATGGCGCGCTGCAGCGATCGGGCGAACGCGCCATAGCTCTGCCCCGGCGCATCGGGCAGCACCCGCTCGGCGACCGCCGTCGCTGCCGTCTGGTCCAAGCCCATCACCGCGCGGGCCAACGTCCGCACCTGCACCCCGCTCACCGCACCACAACCGAGCTGCTGCACCACCCCCGGCGGCCGCACCGCAACCGAGGCCTCCGCCAGCCGCAGCGCCGCGGTCCCCGGCGCCACCCGCAACACGCAGGCGACCTCCTCATGCAGCCAGTCCTTATCCACGTATCCCGGCAACGCCACCACCGGCGGATCAGCCGCCAGCACCGCCAACACCCGCACCTGCTCCGCCTGCGCCGCCGCGATCACCCGCTCCTGCTCACCCAGATACGCCAACCGCTGGGCAGGCGACATCCCACGCAACACCCGCTGCTGCTCGTCGTCCAACACGTCCACCACAAAACGAACGCTACGAAATAGGTACGACAAATTCGTATGGATTCGACCCGCAGTGCTGACACCTACCTGACAGGAACCTGTCGGCACGCAGCAGGTCACTGACGCCCGAACGTCAACGTGACGTTCCAAGCGGGCGAGCCCGACCGTGCTTGCGTGTCGAGTGCGGAGACTGGCCGCGTCGAAACCTGTCCGCGCGCTGCGGCTACCGTTGTCGGGTGTCGGTGCTCGCATCCATCCCCAGCCCGTCCCGCGCCGTCTGGCACCTCGGGCCGATCCCGGTGCGCGCCTACGCGCTGTGCATCATCGCCGGAATCGTGGTGGCCCTGGCGGTGCTGCTGCGCCGATGGCGCGAACGTGGCGGCGTCGAGGACGACGTGTGGGACGTGGCCGGCTGGGCCATCGTCTTCGGCATCGCCGGCGGGCGGATCTATCACGTCATCACCGACCCGGAGCTGTACTTCGGCTCCGGCCGGCACCCGGTGGACGCCCTCAAGATCTGGGACGGTGGGCTCGGCATCTGGGGCGCGATCGCCTTGGGTGCGGTCGGCGCGTGGATCGGCTGCCGGCGACACAACATGTCGCTGATCGTCTTCGCGGACGCCGCGGTGCCCGGGGTGGTGCTCGCCCAGGGCATCGGCCGGTGGGGCAACTGGTTCAACAACGAGCTCTACGGTGGTCCGACGAGCCTGCCGTGGGGACTGCAGGTGCACTGCCTGGACGTCACGAGTGGGCAGTCCAATCCGTTCGGGGTGGCTGACGGCGGGCAGGTGTGCCACGGCAGCTCGGTGGTGCCGGGACTGTTCCAGCCGACGTTCCTGTACGAATCGCTGTGGGATATCGCATTGGCGCTCGTGCTGATCTACCTGGACCGGCGCTTCCGGCTCGGCCGCGGCAACGTCGCGGCGCTCTACGTGATGGGCTACACCGCCGGCCGGGGGTGGATCGAGGCGTTGCGCCACGATCACGCGAACCACTTCCTGGGGCTGCGCATCAACGACTGGACCGCGATCATCCTGTTCCTGGTCGGGCTGGCGTGGTTCGTCCGCCACGGTGGCTTCCACGCGGCTCGTGAGCCCACGCCCTACATCCGTGGCCGCGCGGCCCCGCCGGCGGAACCACCGATGGCGGACGAGGAGGAGAATCTGCAGGGACATGTCCGACGCGACAACTGATGCCGAGCTGGGCTCCGCACCGAGCCCGGAGATACACCACGACCACCGTGACGTGAGTGGTGGCTGGTTGCGCCCGACGGTGTTCGGGATGATGGACGGGTTGGTCTCCAACTTCGCGCTGATCGCCGGCGTGGCCGGCGCGCACGCGAGCAGCACCTCGGTCTCGCTGGCCGGTTGGGCCGGCCTGGTCGGAGGGGCGTGCTCGATGGCGGCCGGTGAATACGTTTCGGTGCAGAGCCAGAACGAGTCCACCCGCGCCGAGGTCGAGGTCGAGCGGCACGAACTGCACCACAACGCCGCGTCCGAGCTGGCTGAGCTGACCCAGCTCTACACCTCGCGGGGGGTGGATCCGGAATTGGCCGCTGCCGTTGCGCAGCAGCTGTCCCGCGATCCGGAACAGGCGCTGTTGATCCACGCGCAGGAGGAGCTGGGCGTCGACCCGAACCAGTTGCCCAGCCCATGGACCGCTGCCTACTCCTCGCTGCTGTCCTTCAGCGTCGGTGCGTTCATCCCGTTGCTTCCGTATCTGGCCGGCACCCGTACCGTCTGGGTCTCCGCGTTGCTGGCCGTATTCGCACTGTTCGTGGCCGGTGCCGTCGCCTCCCGCTTCACCGCGCGGGGCTGGCTGTTCGCCGGAAGCCGCCAGCTGGTGCTGGGCATGATCGCCGCCGCAATCACCTACGGGGTCGGCAATCTGTTCCACGTCGCCACTGGCTGAGCGACTGACTAGCCCCTTGCGGACCGACCGGTCGGTCTCCTAGGGTCCGCAGACGTGCCCGCAGACGACCTACCCGGCGTCGACCTCGACGCCCTCGCCGGCTGGCTGGATGCCGAGCGGCCTGATTTGCGGGCGGGTGCCCTGTCCGGTGCGGTGATCGCGGGCGGCAAGTCCAATCTCACCTACCGCGTCACCGACGGTGTGACGACCTGGGCGTTGCGTCGCCCGCCGCTTGCCCACGTGCTGCCCACCGCGCACGACATGGTCCGCGAGCATCGAGTGATCAGCGCGCTGGCCGGCACCGCGGTCCCGGTGCCGACCCCGGTAGCGCTGTGTACGGACCCGCAGGTGTTGGGTGCGCCGTTCTACCTGATGGACTTCGTCGACGGCGTGGTGCTGGACCACCCGGACACCGTCGCCGGGTTGGACGTTGCTGCCGCGGACCGTTGCTGCGCGCAGCTGATCGACACGCTGGTCGCACTGCATGCCGTCGACCCGGACGCGGTCGGGCTGAGCGACTTCGGCCGGCCGGACGGATTTCTCGAACGCCAGGTGCGCCGCTGGCACGCGCAGTGGGAGGCGTCGCAGACCGAAGCGCGCCCGCAACTTGACGAACTCGTGCGTCGGCTCGGCACCGACCTGCCGCCACAGTCGCGCCCAGGCGTGGTGCACGGGGACTACCGCCTCACCAACGTCATGTTCCAGCCGGACCTGCAGTCCATCGCCGCGGTCGTGGACTGGGAGATGGCCACGCTCGGCGACCCGCTCACCGACGTCGGCCTGCTGGTCGTCTACCAGGGTCTGTCGCAGCGCAACGAGCTGGTGATGCCACGCATGCGCCCCGACGACGGGTTCTGGAGCCCCGAGCAGATGGTGCAGCGCTACGCCGCCGGCACCGACCGCGACCTGGCACACCTGCCCTGGTACGTCGCGTTCGGCTTCTTCAAGCTGGCCGTTGTGGCCGAGGGCATTCACAACCGGTACCTGCAGGGCAAGACGGTCGGTGCCGGCTTCGATGCGTTCGGCCCTGCCGTGCCGGCACTGCTCGACCACGCGCTGGCAATGCTGGCGGAAAGGGGTTCGGATGGACTTCGGGCACAGTGAGGAATCCGTCGAGGTGCAGCAACGGGTGCGGGGGTTCCTGGAGAACCACATCTACCCGGCCGAGCACACCTTCGAGGCGCAGGCGGCAGCCAATCGTGCCGCGGGGGATCCGTTTCGCACGCCGGAGGTGCTCGCCGAGCTGAAGCAGGAGGCGCGCCGGCAGGGGCTGTGGAACCTGTTCCTGCCCGACGATCGGTTCGGCGCTGGACTGAGCGTGCTCGACTACGCGCCGATCGCCGAGCTGTCCGGCCGTTCGGCCGCGATCGCACCCGAGGCGATGAACTGCTCCGCTCCGGACACCGGCAACATGGAACTGCTCGCCATGTTCGGCACGGATGATCAGCACCGGCAGTGGCTGCGGCCGTTGCTGGAGGCGGAGATCAGGTCCTGCTTCTCGATGACGGAGCCGGCCGTGGCGTCCTCGGACGCGACGAACATCGCCACCACCATCACCCGCGACGGTGGCGACTACCTCGTCGAGGGCCGCAAGTGGTGGTCGACCGGAGCCATGCGCCCGGAATGCCGGCTGGCCATCGTGATGGGTGTCAGCGACCCGGACGCGGCGAAGTACCAGCGCCACTCGATGATCCTGGTGCCGCTGGATGCACCGGGCGTGCACATCGAGCGGTCCACCACCGTGTTCGGTTACGACGACGGGCCGCACGGCGGCCACGGGGTGATCCACTACGACCGCGTCCGAGTGCCGGCCGAGAACCTGCTCGGCCCGCAGGGCGGTGGCTTCATGATGGCGCAGGCTCGATTGGGCCCGGGCCGCATCCACCACTGCATGCGGTGCCTGGGCGTGGCCGAGCGAGCGCTGGAACTGATGTGCGCCCGCGCGATCACCCGCACCGCGTTCGGCGGCCCGCTCGCGACGCAGGGCGTGGTGCGGGAGTGGATCGCGGAATCCCGCCTGGCGATCGAACAGGCACGCCTGTTGGTGCTCAAGGCTGCGTGGCTGATCGACAACGTCGGCGCGCAGCAGGCCCGCACCGAGATCGCGGCCATCAAGGTGGCCGCGCCGCGGGCCGCGTCGTTCGTGCTGGACCGCGCCATCCAGGCGCACGGCGCCGCGGGCGTGTCCGGCGACTTCGGCCTGGCCGAGGCGTGGGCGCAGCTGCGCACCCTGCACCTCGCGGACGGACCGGACGAGGTGCACCTGCGCTCGGTGGCCCGCGAGGAGCTCCGTGCGCACCGCCCCCGCGAAGCCGATGCCGCGGTGGGCCGGTGACCGTCGCGGCGACCGGTGCGCGCGGGCGGGTGCTGGACGCGGCCGTCGAGCTGTTCGCCGAGCGCGGCTACGACGGCACCAGCGTCGCCGAGGTGATCGCGCGCGCCCAGGTCGCCAAAGGCGGGTTCTATCACCACTTCGCGAGCAAGGAAGCGTTGCTCTACGAGGTGTACGGCGACCTGATCAGCCGGCAGCTCGCGGCCATGGACGAGATCCTGGCGCGCAAGAACGACCCCGCGACCACGTTGCGGGCACTCATCGGAGATCTTGTCGAGAGCACCGCCGCGAGCAGCGCACGCGCGCTGGTGTTCTGGCGTGAGCTGCACCGCCTCGGCGACGAACGCACCGCGGCCTACCGAGCCGCGCGTCGGCGCTACCACGACGCGGTGATCAAGCTGGTGCGCCAGGGACAGCACGGCGGTGTGTTCTCGGGCGTCGCCTCGCCGGAGACGGTCACCTTCACCATCTTCGGGGTGATCAACGAGCTGCCGCTGTGGTACCGCCCGCAGGGCCGCAAGCGTCCGGCCGAGATCGCTGCCGAACTCGCTGATTTCGTGCTCGCCGGTCTGGGCGCGTTGTGAGCACCCTCAGCGCCGACGGCGCCGGCGCCCGCTGGGGACTGACCGTGCCACTGACCGGCGTGCGCCTGCCCGAACACCAGGACCTCGTCGCGGCATTGCCCGGCTTCGGCTACACCGACGTCTGGTCGGCCGAGACGGCGGGCGCCGACGCGTTCACCCCGTTGGCGCTGGCCGCGGCGTGGCAGCCGACCCTTCGACTGGGTACCGCGGTGGTGCCGGTGTTCACCCGGGGTCCCGCGCTCATCGCGATGTCGGCCGCGGCGCTCGCCGACGCCGCGCCGGGACGATTCGTGCTCGGGCTGGGCGCATCCAGCCCGGTCATCGTGCAGAACTGGAACGGCATTGCCTTCGACGAGCCGTACCGGCGGGTGCGCGACGTGTTGCGGATCGTGCGGTCGGCGCTGGCCGGCGAGCGTGTCGACGGCGTATTCGACACCGTCACGGTGCGCCGGTTCCGCCTGGAGCAGCCGCCGGCCCAGCCGCCGCCGATCCTGCTCGGTGCGCTTCGGCCGCAGATGCTGCGCCTGGCCGGGCGGGAGGCCGACGGGGCGATCCTGAATTGGCTGGCCGCGACGGACGTCGCCCAGTGCCGCGCCGAGATCGGCGCAGATGGCGCCGAGGTGGCCGCCCGAATCTTCGTCTGCCCCACCGAGGACGACCAGCACGCCCGCAACCTCGGCCGGTTGCTGATCTCCACCTACCTGACCGTGCCCGCCTACGCGGCGTTCCACGACTGGCTCGGACGGGGTGCCGCGCTGCGGCCGATGCACGAGCGGTGGGCGGCCGGCGACCGGGCCGGTGCCGCGGCCGCGGTGCCTGATGACGTAGTGGACGCACTCGTGGTTCACGGTTCGCCCGAGCGCTGCCGCGAGCAGGTGGCCGCCTACGCCGACGCGGGCGTCACCACGCCGGTGCTGGCGTTGTTGCCGACGCCGGAGTGGGGCGACTCTGCGGCCCGGCTGGAGCTGGTCCGGCGGCTCGGCCCTGCAGGGCAGCACTGATGGACATCGCCGGACAGGTCGTGGTGATCACCGGTGGCGGCAGCGGCATCGGTGCCGCGCTCGCCCAGCGCTTCGCCGCGGACGGGGCGCGCGCGGTGGTCGTCGCGGACCTGCGCGCCGAGGCTGCACACGAGGTGGCCGCACAGATCGGCGGGACCGCCGAGGCGCAGGCCGTCGACGTGGCCGATGCGGCCGCGGTTGGTGCGCTGGTCGAACAGGTGCTGGCACGTCATGGCCGGATCGACCTGTTCTGCGCCAACGCCGGCATGACCACCGGGGTGGGCATCGATGACGATGACGCGTGGCACCGCGCGTTCGAGGTCAACACCATGTCGCAGGTCTACAGCGCGCGCGCCGTACTGCCATCCATGCTGGCGCGCGGGCGCGGCTACCTGCTGCATACCGCGTCGGCCGCCGGTCTGCTGACATCCCCGGGCGACGCGCCGTACGCGGTGACCAAACACGGCGCGGTCGCCTTCGCCGAATGGCTCGCAGTCACCTACGGCGACGAGGGCATCGGCGTGAGCGTGCTCTGCCCGCTCGGCGTGGCCACTCCGCTGCTGATGGATCCGCTGTCCGGCGGCAACGCCGCCGCGCAGGTGGTGGCCGCGTCGGGGGAGATCATCACGCCCGAGCAGGTCGCCGATGCGGTGATCGCAGGCTTGGCCGAGGAGAGGTTCCTCATCCTGCCGCACCGGCAGGTCGGTACGTTCTGGGCGCAGAAGGCTGCGGACCCTGATCGTTGGCTGGCCGGGGTTCGCCGGCTGACCCATCGTGACGACATCGGCTGAATGGCGATACCTACCGAAGGGACGAACGACATGCCAGGAGTGCAGGACCGGGTCGCGCTGATCACCGGCGGCGCGCAGGGGATCGGTGCCGAGGTAGCGCGGCGGCTGGCGAGCGACGGGGCGAAGGTCGGCGTGCTCGATCTCGATCTCGCCGCGGCGCAGGCGGTCGCCGCGGACATCACCTCAGCCGGCGGGACCGCCCTCGGGCTGGCCGCGGACGTGTCCGACCGCGAGCAGGTGCAGGCGGCGGTGGACCAGCTGGCCGGAGAATTCGGCGGCCTGCACATCCTGGTGAACAACGCCGGTGTCATCCGCGACAACATGCTGTTCAAGATGACCGACGAGGACTGGTCGTTGGTGATGTCGGTGCACCTGCGTGGCGCGTTCCTGTGCACCCAGATCGCGCAGAAGCACATGGTGCAGGCCAAGTACGGGCGGGTGGTCTGCATGTCTTCGACCTCGGCACTGGGCAATCGGGGGCAGGCGAACTACTCGACCGCGAAGGCCGGCCTGCAGGGCTTCACCAGGACGGTCGCCATCGAACTCGGCCCGTTCGGGGTCACCGCGAACGCGATCGCGCCGGGCTTCATCGAGACCGCGATGACCGCGGCGACCGCGGAGCGGATGGGATCGAACATCGACCAGATGCGCGAGGCGGTGGCTGCGGCCGTGCCGGTGCGTCGTGGCGGGCTGCCCAGTGACATCGCCAACACAGTGCGCTTCTTCGCCGGCGAGGAGGCCGGCTACGTGACCGGCCAGGTGATCTATGTGGATGGTGGCCGCGGGCTGCTCTGATGCTGGCGGGTGGACCGTAGGCTGGTGAGGTGTTCGACACCCTCTCCGACCGGCTCGCGGCGGTGTTCTCCGGCCTGCGCGGCAAGGGCCGGCTCAGCGAGGCCGACATCGACGCCACGGCGCGCGAGATCCGGATCGCCCTGCTCGAGGCCGATGTCGCGCTGCCGGTAGTCCGGCAGTTCATCGCGGCGATCAAGGAGCGGGCGCGGGGTGAGGAGGTCTCGCGCGCGCTGAACCCGGCGCAGCAAGTGATCAAGATCGTCAACGAAGAGCTGGTCACCATCCTCGGTGGCCAGACCCGCCGGCTGCAGTTCGCCAAGCAGCCGCCGACGGTGATCATGCTCGCGGGCCTGCAGGGCTCCGGCAAGACCACGCTGGCCGGCAAACTCGGACACTGGCTGGCCGGACAGGGACACACCCCGGTGCTGGTCGCCGCCGATCTGCAGCGCCCCAATGCGGTGAACCAGCTGCAGGTGGTGGGGGAGCGCGCCGGGGTCGCGGTCTACGCGCCGCAGCCGGGAAACGGGACGGGCGATCCGGTCCACGTGGCGCGTGATTCGATCGAGTTCGCCCGGCGGGCGCAGCACGACATGGTCATCGTCGATACCGCCGGGCGCCTGGGCATCGACACCGAGATGATGCAGCAGGCCGCGGACATTCGCGACGCCGTGCAGCCCCAGGAGATCCTGTTCGTCGTCGACGCGATGGTCGGCCAGGACGCGGTGAACACCGCGACTGCGTTCCGCGACGGCGTCGGATTCACCGGCGTTGTGCTCACCAAACTCGACGGCGACGCCCGCGGCGGTGCCGCGCTGAGCGTGCGCGAGGTGACCGGTACCCCGATCATGTTCGCGTCCAACGGCGAGAAGCTCGAGGACTTCGACGTCTTCCATCCGGACCGGATGGCTTCGCGCATCCTCGGCATGGGCGACATGCTCACGCTGATCGAGCACGCGCAGAAGACGTTCGACGAGGACGAAGCGCAGAAGATGGCGGCCAAGCTCGCCGCCGGCAATCAGTTCACGCTGGAGGACTTCCTGGACCAGCTGATGGCCATCCGCCGGATGGGCCCGATCGGCAACATCCTGGGCATGCTGCCCGGGATGGGGCAGATGAAGGACGCGATCAGCCAGATCGACGACAAGGACCTCGATCGCACCGCGGCGATCATCCGGTCGATGACGCCCGCGGAGCGGGAGAACCCCAAAATGATCAACGGGTCGCGGCGGCTGCGCATCGCCAACGGCTCCGGGGTCAAGGTCAACGACGTGAATCAGCTGGTCGACCGGTTCTTCGAGGCACGCAAGATGATGGGGCAGCTCGGCGGCAGCATGGGTCTACCCGGCATGCGGCGCTCGACCAAGAAGCAGGCACGGGGCAAGAAGGGCAAGAAGGGACGCGCGGCCGGGCGTGGTCCGACCCCGCCGCGGCTGCCGGCCGGCTTTCCCGGTGGCGGTGGCTTCGGCGGCCCTGCCGGCCCCGGGGCGGCCAACTTCCCGGCTGGGTTCGGTCAGCTCCCGCCGGGCACCAACATGCCGGATCTGAGCAAGCTCAACCTGCCCAAGGAATAGGCAATCGCGAGCGGTGCGAGTTCTGGGCTGCCGCGGCTATTTGGCCTGACGCATCGACGCGGCCACCTGTGCCGGCACCAGCTCGTGCCGAGAGAATCGGCGGGTGAACCGCCCGGTGCCGGCGGTCAGCGAGCGCAGCGTTATCGGGTAACGCGCCAGCTCCGCCTCCGGCACCTCGGCATGCACCACGCTGCGCTCCATCCCGGTCGGTGCGCTCGGGTCCGGCTCGGTGCCGGTGACGCGACCGCGGCGCCCGGACAGGTCCGACAACACCGCGCCGACGTGCGCGTCCGGCACCGTGACGTCCACCTGTGCCAGCGGCTCCAGCAGTGCGGTCTGCCCGCCCGTGGCCGCGTCCTTGACCGCCAGCGAGCCGGCGGTCTGGAACGCGGCGTCGGAGGAGTCCACGCTGTGCGCCTTGCCGTCGACGAGCGTCACCAGCACGTCCACGACCGGCACGTGCTCCTGGTCGAGCCCGCTGTCCAGCTGGGCCCGCACACCCTTTTCCACCGATGAGATGAATTGCGAGGGCACCGCGCCGCCGACGACCTTCTCCTCGAACTGCACCCCGGACCCGCGGGGCAGCGGGCTCACCACGACGTCGCACACCGCGTACTGGCCGTGTCCGCCCGATTGCTTCACCAGCCGGCCGTGCCCGCGCGCCTCGGCGGTGAACGTCTCGCGCAGGGCGATGCGCAGGTCGACGGTGTCCACATGCGCGCCGGTCGCGCGCAGGCGCTCCAGCACCACGTCGGCATGCGCCTCACCCAGGCACCACAGCACGAGCTGTCCGGTGTCGTGGGTGCGCTCGACCCGTACCGTCGGGTCGCCGGCGGTGAGCCGTCCCAGTGCCTTTGCCAGCGCGTCCTCATCGGCCCGGGTGGCCGCCTGCACCGCGACGGGCAGGAGCGGCTCGGGCATCGGCCAGGGCTCGATCAGCAGCGGCGTCGTCTTGCCGGAGACGGTGTCGCCGGTCTCGGCGACACCAAGACGGCCGATGGCGCAGATGTCACCGGCGATCGCGCGCTCGATCGGCCGCAGCGTCGCGCCGAGCGGCGAATGGAGCTGGCCCACGCGCTCGTCCACGTCGTGATCGGGATGGCCGCGCTCGGCACCGCCGTGCCCGGAGATGTGCACCGCCGTGTCCGCCGTGATGGTGCCGGAGAACACTCGCAACAGCGACAGCCGACCCAGGTACGGATCCACCGTGGTGCGCACCACCTCGGCCAGCAGCGGGCCGTCCGGATCGCAATTGAGCGCCGGGGCCGCCTTGCCGTCCGGCGTGGTTGCGTTCGGCGGATCGAGTTCCGTCGGCGAGGGGAAGCCGCCGGAGAGCACCTCCAGCAGCTCGGCCAGCCCCAGTCCCGTGCTCGCGCATACCGGCAGCACGGGGTAGAACGTGCCGCGCTGGACCGCGGTCTCCAGATCGTCGACGAGCACGTCCAGGCCGATGTCCTCACCGGCCAGGTAACGCTCCAGCAGCGTCTCGTCCTCGCTGTTGTTGATGATCGCCTCGATGAGTGCGTTGCGTTCGGTCTCGACGTCGCCGTCCGCGTTGATCGAGTCCTCGAGCGGGCTCTCCTTCGGCGGGAATCCGGCGGAATAGTCGTAGAGCGTGCGGGTGAGTAGACCGACGAGGGCTTCCGGTGCCTCGCCGCCCACGGTCAGGTACAGCGGCAGCGCGGCCTGTCCGTCGGCGCCGCCGAACACCCGTTGGCAGGCGGCGACGGTGGCGGTGAAGGACGCCTGCGGCGCGTCCAGCTTGGTGACGACGACGGCGCGCGGGGTGCCGACCGCGGCGCACTCCTCCCACAGCGACACCGTGATCGGGTCGATGTCGTCGGAGGCGGAGACGACGAACAGCGCGGCATCCGCGGCACGCAGCCCGGCCCGCAACTCACCGGTGAAGTCGGGGTAGCCGGGTGTGTCGAGAAGATTCACCACCACGTTGTCCCACCGCAGCGGGCACACCGACAGCGCGACTGATCGTTGCTGGGCGACTTCGACCGGATCGTGGTCGCTGACGGTGCTGCCCTCGGCGATGGTGCCCGCGCGCCCGATCGTGCCGGTCGCGCTGAGCAGCGCCTCGACCAGCGTGGTCTTGCCGGCGCCCGAGTGCCCGACCAGCGCCACGTTGCGGATCTTTTCCGGTCGGTCTGCGGTGTCGAGGGTGGCCGTCGCTGTCCTGGTGGCCGCCTTCTTCGTCGACATCGCCGTCCGCCTCCAGGTGTCGAGTTGGTCACTTTGGAGAAAACAGGGGATCACGGCATTCGACACCCAAAGTTCGCTTCGCGACAAGCGATCGGGCAGATCAATCCCGACGGCAGATATCGTGAGAGCGGCATGTGAACCCCTCGGTCCCCACGCAGCTGCCCCCGCCCGCTTCAACGGAAGAGAAGTCCTGTGCTCAACATCCATGCACGCGACTTCTTCGGCAACCTCGTGCGCCCACTGGCCACTCGGCTGGCCAACGCCGGCGTGACGCCCGACGCGATCACCGTGTTCGGCACCGTCGGCGCGGTCACCAGCGCGCTGGTGTTCTTCACCAGGGGCGGCTGGTTCACCGGCACGATGTTGGTGTGGGGATTCGTGATGCTCGACCTCCTCGACGGCGCGGTAGCGCGCATCAGCGGCCGTTCCTCGAAGTTCGGCGCGGTGCTCGACTCCAGTCTGCGACCGAATCGCCGACGCTGCGGTGTTCGGGTCGATCGCGTGGTACTTCGCTGAGCACGGGCAACGTTGGATGTTCCTAGCCGCGATGCTGTGCCTGGTGCTCGGTTCGCTCACCTCCTACATCCGGGCGCGTGCGGAATCGGTCGGATTCACCGCCACTGTCGGCATTGCCGAGCGCGCCGACCGGTTGATCATCGTGCTGGTCGGCACGGGTCTGTCCGGCCAGCATCTGCAGGTGCCCTACCTGCAGGCGATCGCGCTGTGGGGGCTGGTCGGCGCGTCGACGATCACTGTGGCGCAGCGCTTCGCGACCGTTTACCGGCAATCACGTGCGCCGACGGCGACGGTGCCGCAATGATCATGGATCGGGCCCGCGGCCGCGCGGTTGACCTCGGTTTCGGTGCCGGCTGGGGCGTGCTCAAGGCGGTGCCGCGTCCGCTGTCCGAGCGCGCCTTCCGGGCAGTCGCGGACGCGGCGACGGTGCGCAACGGACCGGCCGCCCAACAGCTGCGCAGGAACCTGCGCCGAGTGGTCGGGCCCGAGTGTGTCCGAGTTACGGCTGGACCAGATCGTCGGCGACTCGTTGCGCTCCTACGCGCGGTACTGGCTGGAGACGTTCCGCTTGCCCAAGATGGATCGCCGCGAAGATCGCCGCGGTCGCCGGTCGCAGGACCGAGGGCGCCGAACACATCGACGCCGCCGTGGCGACCGGACGCGGTTTCATCCTCGCGCTGCCACACATGGGCAACTGGGACGTCGCGGCGATCTGGCTGATTCGCCGTGGCTACCCGTTCACCACCGTCGCGGAGCGGCTCAAGCCGGAGTCGCTGTTCGACCGATTCGTGGCCTATCGCGAGAGCCTGGGCATGGAGGTGCTGCCGCTCACCGGTGGGCAGCGCCCACCCGCGGACATCCTGATTGAGCGGTTGCGATCGGGCCGGGGTGTGTGCCTGGTCGCCGACCGCGACCTGTCCCGATCCGGTATCGAGGTGCAGTTCTTCGGCGAAGCGACGCGGATGCCGGGCGGACCGGCGTTGCTGGCTGCACGGGCCGATTCCACGCTGCTGCCAGTGAGCCTGTGGTTCACCCCGGACGGCGGGTGGGGTCAGCGCATCAGCGCCCCGGTCGAACTCGGCGAGGGCAGCTTGGCTGAGCGGGTGACCCGCGGTACGCAGGCGCTCGCGAGCTCCTTCGAACGCGAGATCGCCGCCCACCCCACGGACTGGCACATGCTGCAGAGGCTCTGGCTGCGCGACCTGCCGGCGCGATCCGGCTCAGCCGTCCCCGGCGCAGACGGCGAGCGGCTGATGCGTATCGGCATCGTCTGCCCCTACTCCTGGGACATCCCCGGCGGCGTGCAAGCGCACGTACGCGATCTTGCCGAGAAGCTGATCGAACTGGGCCACACCGTCTCCGTGCTGGCCCCGGCGGACGAGGACATGCCGGGCTTGGCGAGCTACGTCGTGGCCGCGGGGCGATCGGTGCCGATTCCGTACAACGGCTCGGTGGCCAGGGTGCAGTTCGGGGTCGTGTCGGCGGCGCGGGTGCGTCGATGGCTGCGCGACGGCTCCTTCGACGTGGTGCACGTGCACGAACCGGCGCCGCCGAGCCTGTCGCTGCTGGCCTGCATGATCCACGACGGTCCGCTGGTCGCCACCTTCCATGCCGCCACCGTGCGCTCGCGGTTCCTGTCGATGTTCGACACCGTGCTACAGCCGTTCCTGGAGAAGCTTTCCGGGCGCATCGCCGTCTCGCCGGCGGCGCGGAAAGTGATCGTCGAGCATCTCGGCGCGGATGCGGTGGTGATCCCGAACGGCGTGGCGGTGTCCCACTACGCCCGCGCAAAGCCCTTCGACGGTTATCCGCGCGAGGGCGGCACGATCGGTTTCGTCGGCCGCTACGACGAGCCGCGCAAGGGTATGGACGTGCTCGTCGACGCGCTCGGCATGATGATCGAGGACAGGCCGCAGCTGCGGGTACTGGTCGCCGGACGGGGCGAGTCCGAGGAGTTCCTGGCTAGCGTGCCGGGCAAGGTGGCCCAGCGCTTCGACATGCTCGGCCAGGTGAGCGAGCCGGACAAGGCGAGGCTGTTGCGCAGCGTGGACGTCTACTGCGCCCCCAACACCGGCCAGGAGAGCTTCGGGATCGTTCTGTTGGAGGCGATGGCGGCGCGCACGGCCGTGGTGGCCAGCGACCTGGAGGCGTTTCGCCGGGTGCTGGACGGCGGCTCGGCGGGCGCACTGTTCCCAACCGGGGATGCGGCCGGGATGGCCGCGACGCTGGGCACGGTGCTGGACGACGGGGGACTGCGTGCTCGCCTCAGCCGCGCCGGGGCCAAGGCAGTGGCGCCGTTCGACTGGTCGGTGATCGTCGGGCAGGTGGTGCGCGTGTACGAGCTGGCCATCGCCGGCGCCAGCATGACCCCGCGCTGAGGCCGCCACCGTCTGGACGCCACCGTCTGGAAGTGACTGTCTGGACGTGACTGCCTGGATGCCACCCTGAGGACGCTCTGTGCCGCGTTCCGGTGCGGTCGGCGGCGTGCCGTGCCGGGCCGCGGAGACCTCTCGTTAAAGTCGTAGCGGTGTTGCCCGCAGGCTGGCTCGTTCTCGCCGTGGTCGTGGCCGTCCTGCTCACGACCTGGGTGACGTTCACGCTCACCCGACTGGACCGCTTGCACGCCCGCGTGGACGCGGCCCAGGCGGCGCTGGATGCGCAGCTGGTTCGGCGCGCGGCCGCGTTGCAGCACGTCGCCGAATCCGGCAACCCGCCCATGCCCACTGCCCTGCGCACTCGGTACGAGCGAGTCGCGCTGGACGCCCTGACCGCGGTCGACGGGCGGCGCGAAGCTGCTGAGAACGCAGTCGGCCGCGCGCTGGTCGAAGTCACCGACACCGCGGTCCCGCTCAGCCAGGCAGGCGTGGACGAACTCGCCGAGGCGGCCTCGCGCGTACTCATCGCCCGGCGGTTCTACAACGACGCGGTGCGCGACACACGTACTCTGCGGGCGCGGCGCATGCCGCGGCTGTTGCGCCTGGCCGGGCACCGGTCCGTCCCGCAGTTCTTCGACATCGACGACACCGTGCCGGCATTCACGGCCACGCCTTCAGTCCCCGAGCCACCCGATCCACCCGCAGCCCCCGAGCAACCCGCAGCATCCGCCCCAACCGCAGCATCCGCCCCAACCGCAGCATCCGCCCCAACCGCAGCGCACCGACCCGCAAAGGACGTTCCATGATCTTCTCCCGCGGCCGCGCCATCGTCCCGGCCTGCGTCGCCGTCGCCACTGTTGCCCTGGCTGCATGCAGCGGCGGGCACCACCAGCCCGCGGCGACCTCGACCAGCCCGACACCGACACCGACGCCGACACCGAGCACGACCCACGTGGCGGCGCCGGCGGTCAACCCGTTCACCGGGCTGAAGCCGTCGAACCACGGCGTGGTGGCCGTCAAGATCGACGACACCGAGAACGGGCGGCCGCAGGTGAATATCAACCAAGCCGACCTGGTCTTCGTCGAGCAGGTGGAGGGCGGCCTGACCCGGCTGCTCGCCGTCTACGACGCCAACCTGCCGACCGTGGAAGCGGTGCGCAGTACCCGGGCCAGTGATCCGGAGCTGCTGGGTCAGTTCGGCCCCATCGCCTATGTCGCATCCGGTGGCGGTGGGAACCCGCTGGAGGTGATGGACCACTCCAACCTCAAGACGACGATCAACGACCGGGGCGGCCCGGGCTTCTCCCGGGATCCGGGTCGGCCCGCGCCCTACAACCTGCAGTCCAACCTCTCGGCCGTCGTCAGTGCGCTCAAGCCCCCCACCGCGCACAGCATCGGCTTCACCTGGGCGGGGTCGGTGCCCGCACTGCGCTCTGACCCGGCCGCGCACAGCGTGTCCACGGTGGTAGGAGGCACGCCGGTCTCGTTCCAATGGGACGCACACCTCGGCAAGTTCGACCGCTATATCGACGGCGCGCGCCAGTTCACCGCCGCGGGCGTGCCCATCAGCACCCCGAACGTGATCGTCGAGTTCTGCAAGGTGACGGTGTATCCGCAGGACGTGGACGTCGATGGCAACCCGTCGCAGTACACGCACAGCGTCGGTTCCGGCAAGGTCGCCGTCTTCCGCAACGGACGCAGGGTCGACGGCACCTGGTCGCGGCCGGCGGTCACCTCCGGCACCACCCTCAAGGACGGTCACGGGGCACCGATCACGCTCGCGCCCGGTGGCGCGTGGATCATCCTGGTCGCGACCGGCGCGCCGCTGAACTCCTCCGCTGGCTGAGGCAGGCCATTTTCGGCGGTTGGCCGGGCCGAGCAGTCCCGCCGCGCCCGTAGAATCGAGCTATGTCCGAACCGCTGATCCCTGCTGTCGCGCACGATGCTGCCGGCCACCCGGCCGCGCAGCGAGGAGCCACGAGCGAGCCCGGCGGCCACCTCGTGGGTACCGCGCGGGTCAAGCGCGGCATGGCCGAGATGCTCAAGGGCGGCGTGATCATGGATGTGGTCACCGCCGAGCAGGCGAAGATCGCCGAGGACGCGGGCGCCGTCGCGGTGATGGCACTCGAGCGGGTGCCGGCAGACATCCGCGCCCAGGGCGGGGTCGCCCGGATGAGCGATCCGGACATGATCGGGCAGATCATCGATGCGGTGTCGGTGCCGGTGATGGCCAAGGCGCGCATCGGTCACTTCGTCGAGGCGCAGGTGCTGCAGTCCCTGGGCGTGGACTACGTCGACGAGTCCGAGGTGCTCACCCCGGCCGACTACGCACATCACATCGACAAGTGGCAGTTCACCGTCCCGTTCGTGTGTGGCGCGACCAACCTCGGCGAGGCGCTGCGGCGCATCACCGAAGGCGCGGCGATGATCCGGTCCAAGGGCGAGGCCGGCACCGGCGACGTCTCCAACGCCACCACACACATGCGGCAGATCCGGGACGAGATCCGTCGCCTGCAGAACCTGCCCGCCGACGAGCTGTACCTGGCCGCAAAGGACCTGCAGGCGCCGTACGAACTGGTGCGTGAGGTGGCCGAACTCGGCAGGCTGCCGGTGGTGCTGTTCACCGCCGGCGGCATCGCCACGCCGGCCGATGCGGCGATGATGATGCAGCTCGGCGCGGAGGGCGTCTTCGTCGGCTCGGGCATCTTCAAGTCCGGCAATCCCGCGCAGCGCGCCGAGGCCATCGTCAAGGCCACCACGTTCCACGACGACCCGGACGTGATCGCCAAGGTCTCCCGCGGGCTCGGTGAGGCCATGGTCGGGATCAACGTCGAACAGATCGCAGCGCCGCACCGGCTCGCCGACCGGGGCTGGTGAGCGCTCCCGAGATCGGCGTGCTCGCCCTGCAGGGCGACGTGCGTGAACACCTGGCAGCGCTGGCGGCGGCGGGGGCGCGCGCCGTGCCGGTGCGCCGGCCCGCCGAACTCGAGTCCGTCGACGCCCTCGTGCTGCCCGGCGGCGAGTCCACCACCATGATCAAACTGGCCCGGGCCTTCGACCTGCTCGAGCCGTTGCGAAAGCGCATCGCCGGCGGCATGGCGGCCTACGGCTCGTGTGCGGGAATGATCCTGCTGGCCGACCGCGTCGACGACTCGGCCGACGCCGGCGCGGGGCTGGCCGAGACCATCGGCGGCATCGACATGACGGTGCGCCGCAACGCGTTCGGGCGGCAAATCGACTCCTTCGAGGAAGAGGTCGCGGTTGACGGCGTCGGCCAGGTACGGGCGGTGTTCATCCGCGCGCCCTGGGTCGAATCGGTCGGCCCGGCGGCTACCGCGCTCGGCCGGGTCAGCACCGGCGCCGCCGCCGGTAGAATCGTGGTGGTCCGCCAGCAACATCTGCTGGCCACGTCCTTCCACCCGGAGTTGACCGGGGATGGGCGGATCCACGCGTATTTCTGCCGCATGGTGCAGTCGCGCGGTCAGTAGCTGACGAAGTGAGGAATCGGTGAGCGGGCACTCCAAGTGGGCGACGACCAAGCACAAGAAGGCGGTCATCGACGCCAAGCGCGGCAAGCTGTTCGCCAAGCTCATCAAAAACATCGAGGTTGCCGCGCGCACCGGCGGCGGTGATCCGGACGGGAACCCGACGCTGTACGACGCGATCCAGAAGGCGCGCAAGACGTCCGTGCCGCTGGACAACATCGAGCGTGCGATCAAGAGGGGTTCCGGCGCCGAGGCCGGTGGTTCCGATTGGCAGACGATCATGTACGAGGGTTATGGGCCCAGCGGCGTCGCCATCCTCATCGAATGTCTCACCGACAACCGCAATCGGGCGGCCATGGAGGTGCGCACGGCGATGACGCGCAACAACGGTTCGATGGCCGACCCCGGCTCGGTCTCGTACCTGTTCAACCGCAAGGGCGTCATCATCGTGCCGCGCGACGGGCGTACCGAGGACGACGTGCTGACGGCGGTACTGGACGCCGGCGCCGAGGAGGTCAACGATCTCGGCGACTCGTTCGAGGTGGTCACCGAACCCAGTGACCTGGTGCCGGCCCGCACCGCATTGCAGGACGCCGGCATCGACTACGAATCGGCCGACATGTCGTTCGTGCCGTCCGTTCAGGTGCAACTGGACGAGGACGGTGCGCGCAAGGTGCTGCGCCTCGTCGACGCGCTGGAGGATCTCGACGACGTGCAGAACGTCTATGCGAACTTCGACGTGACCGACGAGATCCTGGAGGCCGTCGAACTCAGCGGGTGAGACTTTCCTGCTGCGCGGCTCGACATCACAGCGGCATCTTCGCCCAGAAGCGGAAGAAGCTGTGCCCTAGTTCGGCCAGCCGGAACGGCAGCACCGACGGCGGGTCGAGCAGGTCGTACAGCCCGTTCACCCGGTCGAAGAACCAGGTGTTCAAGGCGTGCACCTGCAGCAGCACTATCACGCCGATCATGCCCCACGGCTTCACCTGCTCCGCGCCGCGCGCCGTGACCGGATCGACGTACGGCTCGATGATCGCCCAGCCGTCCAGACCGGGCACCGGCAGCAGGTTGAGGATCGCCGCGGTGAGCTGCAGGAATCCGAGGAATGCCAGCCCGGCCCACAGGCGCGGGTGGTTGCTGGCGTGCTGCCCGCGGACGCAGAGCAGCAGCACCGTCGCGAATACTGCGTTGACGAGGGGGCCGGCCGCGGCGGTCCAGCTCTGCGCGGCCTTGCTGCGGAAGCTGTGCCGATGCAGGTACACGGCCCCGCCGGGCAAGCCGATGCCGCCCTGCACGATGAACAGCAGCGGGATCACTAGGGACAGCACCGGGTGGGCGTACTTCAGCGGGTTGAGCGTGAGGTAGCCCGCGGCCTCGACGCTGCGGTCACCGGCCCGGTACGCGGCGTAGGCGTGTGCGAACTCGTGCAGGCACAGCGTCATCACCCACGCGCCGGTCACCAGCAGGAACACGCCGAGATCCCCGAGCCGCGAACCCGCCGACGTCTCCCGCCAGCTCAGCCAGCCGCCGAGTGCGGCCAGCGCCACGAACGCGAGAAAAATCGGGCTGGGCCGAACCGCGCGCCGCCGCTGCCGGCGCTGCGGGGATGCGGACACGTCGACACGCTACGCACTCGCTGTCCGTCGCGAGGCTGAGCCGTCGCCGCCTGGTCGCGTGTCGTGCCCGGAAGCCCCGCCGGCGCGGGCCTACGCTGTCGAACGACCGTTCGATGTAGGCCGCGCCGCCGAGCGGGCCGGACCGGCTAGGAGGCAAGTGTGCGCGTGCTCGGCGTCGATCCCGGACTGACTCGGTGCGGCCTCGGCGTGGTGGACGGTGCTCCCGGGCATCGCGTCGAACTGGTGCACGTCGCCGTGGTGCGTACCCCCGCCGAGACCGACATCGGGCAGCGTCTGCTCACTCTCGCGGACGCGCTGGCCGCGGTCATCGCCGAGCACGAGCCGGACGTCGTGGCGGTGGAGCGGGTATTCAGCCAGCACAACCTGCGCACGGTGATCGGCACCGCGCAGGTGTCCGGGCTGGCGCTGACCGCCGCGGCCCGAGCCGGCTGCCGGGTGGCGACGCACACGCCGAGTGAGGTCAAGGCCGCAGTCACCGGCTCAGGCAACGCGGACAAGGACCAGGTCGCGGCGATGGTGGCTCGGTTGCTGCGGCTGGACGCGGCGCCACGACCGGCTGACGCCACCGACGCGCTCGCACTGGCGATCTGCCACCTGTGGCGCGGTGCCGCCCAACAGCGGCTGTCCCAAGCAGTGGCGCTGGCCGCGGCGCGGGCCGCGCGATGATCGCGAGCGTGCGCGGCACCGTCGCCGCGCTCGGGCCGGACGGCGCGGTGGTCGAGGTCGGCGGGGTGGGGCTGGCCGTTTCCTGCTCACCCGGCACGCTGGCGCGCCTGCGCCTGGGCGAACAGGCTCGGCTGGCCACGAGCCTGGTGGTGCGTGAGGACTCGCTGACGCTGTACGGCTTCGCCGACGACGACGAGCGCGCGCTGTTCGAGCTGCTGCAGACGGCCAACGGAATCGGGCCGAAACTGGCGCAGACCATGCTGGCGGTGCATCCCCCGCGGGAGCTGCGCCGCATCATCGCCACCAGCGATCTCAATGCGCTCACCGCGGTGCCCGGTATCGGCCGCAAGGGTGCGGAGCGGATCGTGGTGGAGTTGCGCGATCGCATCGGCACGACGGCAGCCGGGGATGCGGGTAGCGACGGCGGGCGGATCACCGCGGTCGCGCCCTGGCGCGACCAGCTTGCTCATGCGCTGTCCGGGCTGGGCTTCACCGGCCGGGAGGCCGCGGACGCGATCGACGTGGTTGCCGCGGATACCGAACCGGGTACCGCGCCCGAGGTTTCGGCCCTGCTCCGCAGAGCGATCCAGTTGCTCGGACGTGCGCGGTGAGCGAGGAAACCGAGGATCTCGTCTCGCCGCTGCCGGCCGTTGACGAACGGGAACTCGAAGCCAGTCTGCGCCCGCGGGTGCTGTCGGAGTTCATCGGCCAGCCGAAGGTGCGCGAGCAACTGCAATTGGTGCTGCAGAGCGCGGTGCGCCGCGGCAAGCCGCCGGACCACGTGCTGCTCTCGGGTCCGCCCGGACTGGGCAAGACCAGTCTCGCGATGATCATCGCCGCGGAGCTGGCCACGCCGATCCGGGTGACCAGCGGTCCGGCGATCGAACGAGCCGGTGATCTCGCCGCGCTGCTCACCAGCCTGACCGCGGGGGAGGTGCTCTTCATCGACGAGATCCACCGCATCGCTCGGCCCGCGGAGGAGATGCTCTATCTCGCGATGGAGGATTTCCGCGTCGATGTCATCGTGGGCAAGGGGCCCGGGGCCACCGCGATCCCGCTGGACATCGCCCCGTTCACGCTGGTCGGCGCCACGACGCGCGCGGGGCTGCTCACCGGCCCGTTGCGCGACCGGTTCGGGTTCACCGGCCACATGGACTTCTACGACGCGGCTGAGCTGGAGCAGGTGCTGACCCGCTCGGCCCAGCTGCTCGGCGTCGACTTGCGTGCCGACGGCGCAGCAGAGATCGCCGGGCGCTCTCGGGGTACGCCGCGCATCGCCAATCGGCTGCTGCGCCGCGTGCGCGACTATGCCGAAGTCCGCGCGGACGGCGCCGTCACCGAGCCGATCGCGCGCGCGGCGCTGGCGGTGTACGACGTGGACCAGCTCGGTTTGGATCGGCTCGATCGCGCGGTGCTCGATGCGCTGGTGCGTCGCTTCGGCGGCGGGCCGGTGGGGGTCGGCACCCTCGCGGTGGCCGTCGGCGAGGAGAGCGAGACGGTCGAGGAGGTGGCCGAGCCGTTCCTGGTGCGCGCCGGACTCCTCGCGCGCACCCCGCGCGGGCGGGTGGCCACCCCCGCGGCGTGGGCGCACCTCGGCCTGCCGGCGCCGGGCTCATCCGCGGGTGGGCTGCCGCGCACGGGGCCAAGCCTGTTCGACAGCTGAGACGATCCGCGGTGCGCGGGCACGCACATAGACTTCGGGCCATGTGGTGGCCCTACCTCGTCCTCGTCGTCATCTTGGGTGGGCTGCTGTTGTTCAGCCAGCGCAAGCGGCGTAACCAGCTTGCCGAACAGATGGTCCGGATGAGCCAGATCGGCTTCGGCAGCGAGGTGATGACGACCTCCGGCTTGTACGGCACCGTCGTGGCCAAGAACGACGACGGCACGGTTCAGCTCGCGATCGCGCCCGGCGTCGAGGTCAAGTGGGCGCTGGCGGCCTTGCGCGACCCGGAATCCCTGCCGGTCGAGTACCGGCGGCCGATCATGGGGGAGGACGGCGGCGCCGAGGACGACGGCGGGGGCGCTGGCCACACCGCCCAGTAACGTCGGTCATACTGGGCCGTCGTCGGGGCGGGACTGTGCCCTGGCGTGCCCGCTGCGACTGTGGTCGCACCGGATCGAGCCGATCTGGACAATCGAGCGAGTCAGGAGAGCAAGTCCGTGGCCCCACCAGCCGGAACGCTTCGCGTCGGGCGCTATTTCCTGGCATTGCTGGCAATTGTCGCCGTGCTGTACGGCATCGTGTTCTGGCCGGGCCAGCGGCACACGCCCAAGCTCGGTCTGGACCTCGTCGGCGGCACGCAGGTGATCTTCACCGCGAAGACTCCGACCGGCCACTCGCCAAGCAGCTCGCAGATGAGCCAGGCCAAACAGATCATGGAGAACCGGGTCAACGGCACCGGTGTCACCCAGTCGACCGTGGTGGTGCAGGGCAGCAATCAGATCGTGGTCACCATTCCGGGCGTGACCAGCGCGGACACCGTCAAGCAACTGGGCAAGGCGGCCGTGCTGAGCATGCGCGGCAACGTGATGCCCGCGGTGCAGGCACTGTGCCCGTCGGCCTCCGGAGCCTCGGCGACGACCCCCACCCCGTCGCCGACCCCGTCGGGATCCGGCAGCGCGTCGCCGAATCCGTCGAGCGGTCCTTCGGGTGCGACGAGCAGTGTGAGCAGCTCCCCGGCAGCCGACATCCACTCGTTGGTGGGCGGCGTACACGTGGCCGCCCCGACCAACTCGGCCGCGAAGGCCAGTGGATCGAGTGCCGCGTCGAGCACCCCGGCAGCGTCGTCCAGCGGATCCGGCAGTGGGTCCCCGAGCGGCAGCGCCACCAGTTCCGGTGCGAGTGCGGTGCACTGCGTGGACGACCCGCTCACCTCGCTCGGCTTCGCCGTGCCGACCACCGAGGCCGACTTCGACAAGCTGAGCAGCACGCAGCAGCAAGCGATGGCGGCCGCGTTGTCCACGGTCAACTGCAACGACACGGCGAACCAGTCCGACACCGCCAAGTACTTCATCGCGTGTGAGCCGGCGAGCGGATTGGCCTACCTGCTCGGCCCGGCGATCGTGCACGGCACGCAAATTTCCAGCGCCTCGTCGCAGGCACCGAACACCACCCAGGGCCAGTTCCAGTGGACGGTCAACCTGAACCTCAAGAACAGCGGTCAGGCCGCCTGGTCCAGCTACACCAGCGCGCACAACATCGGCGGCAGCAGCGCGCAGGCCGCGTCGGTGACCCAGTGCAGCACGTCGGGCACGCCGTGCGCGGACTACGTCGGCTTCGTGCTGGACGGCAGTGTGATCTCGGCACCGGTGAACGAGAGCGCGATCAACGGCCAGACCACGCAGATCTCCGGTAGCTTCACGCAGAAGTCGGCGAATCAGCTCGCCGACGAACTGAAGTACGGTGCGCTGCCGCTGAGCTTCACCGCGCAGGATGCGCAGACAGTCTCGGCCTCACTGGGCACGTCGCAGTTGAAGGCGGGCCTGCTCGCCGGTGGCATCGGCCTGATCCTGGTGGTGCTGTACTCGCTGATCTACTACCGCGCGCTGGGATTCGTCACCATCGCCTCGTTGCTGGTCTCCGGTGCGCTGACCTACGGGTCGCTGGTAATGCTGGCGACACAGATCGGGTTCACCCTGAGCCTGGCCGGTATCGCCGGCTTCATCGTCGCGGTCGGTATCACCGCCGACTCGTTCGTGGTCTTCTTCGAACGCATCAAGGACGAAGTACACGAAGGGCGCTCGGCCCGCGTGGCTATCCCGCGCGCGTGGGTGCGGGCCCGGCGCACCATCCTGTCCGCGGATACCGTGTCGTTCCTGGCCGCGGCCACCCTCTACTACTTCGCCGCCGGCGACGTGAAGGGCTTCGCGTTCACGTTGGGGCTGTCCACCATCCTCGACCTGGTCGTGGTGTTCCTGTTCACCCACCCGCTGGTCTCGATGCTGTCGCGGCTGCGCTCGTTCGGCTCGCGCCGTTTCACCGGCCTGGACGCCATCCGCGGCGGACCGGCATTGCCGGACGAACCGCCGGCTCGAAGCACGCGAACTCGACCGCAACGCGCCAGTGGACCGCGCCGCGCCGTCGCGACGTTCCAGCTCCGTCGCGGTGGCCGACCCGAACCAACCGGATGAGGCAGCGCCGGCGCAGGAACCGGCGCAAACCGAGCCACGGCGGCAGGCCGACCCGGCACCGGGCAGTGCCGCGGAACGGGCGGCCGCCAGGCGTGCGCGCCTGCGCGAGCAGAAGGGCGACCAGTGATGTCGGTCATCAGCAGGCTCTACCGGGGCGAAACCCGTATCGAGTTCATCGGCAACCGCGAACGCTGGTACTTCGTCTCGCTGGTGCTCATCCTGATCTGCATCGCCAGCATCAGCGTGCGTGGGTTCAACTACGGCATCGAGTTCAAGGGCGGCACGCAGTTCCAGATCCCGGTCACCGGCACCTCCATCACCACCAACGAGGTGAACACGGCGTTCACCGACGCCGGGGCCTCCTCCGAACCGTCGCAGAAGGTGGGTTCGGGCTCGACCAACCAGATCGTGGTCAAGACCAATTCGCTGGATCCGGACCAGCTTGCGCAGGTCAAGAGCAAGGTCGGGACCGAGCTGCACGTACCGGAGAACAGCATCACCACCCAGTCGGTGAGTTCCAGCTGGGGTCACGACATCACCGTCAAGGCGGTCGAGGGCCTGATCGTGTTCCTCATCGCCGTGTCGATCTACATCTCGCTGCGGTTCCACTGGCGGATGGCCGTCGGCGGCATCCTCGCGCTGCTGCACGACCTGTTGCTGGCCGCAGGTGTGTACTCGATCGTCGGCTTCGAGGTGACGCCGTCTACCGTGGTCGGGCTGCTGACCATCCTCGGCTTCTCGCTGTATGACACCGTCGTGGTCTACGACAAGGTCGCGGAGAACTCCAAGGACATCCTGGCCGGTTCGAGGATGACGTTCTCCCAGGCCGCCAACCTGGCGGTCAACCAGACGTTGATGCGCTCCATCAACACCTCATTGATCGCGTTGCTGCCGGTGGCGGGATTGTTGTTCGTCGGCGCCGGCGTGCTCGGCGTCGGCACGATCAAGGACCTTGCCCTGATCCTGTTCGTCGGGCTGGCCTCGGGTGCGTACTCGTCGCTGTTCCTGGCCACGCCCATCGTGGTGGACCTCACCGAGATGGCACCGGAGTACAAGGCACTCACGAAACGCGTGGTGGCCAAGCGATCCAGCGACGCGGCCCGCGCCGCGGCCGTCGCACAAGCGGCAGCGGCAGCTCCGGCCACTGTCTCGGCCGCGGGCCAGACCGCGCCTGCGGCGCAGCAGTCGGGCGGCTCGGCGCGGCGCGGCGGGGGCCCAGCACCGGCTCCTCGACCGGGGGCTCGCCCGCAGCGCAACCGTCGTCGATGACCGGCGCCGGCGACCCCGTCACCGGTGACGCCGGGCCCACGCTCGCCGGTCGTATCGCGGCTCGGTTGCGCGACGTGCCCGACTTCCCGAAGCCAGGCATCGTCTTCAAGGACATCACTGCTCTGCTCGCCGATCCCGATGTGTTCGGCGAGGCGATAGCGGCCTTCGCCACCTTTGCCACCTCGCTCGGTTCGGTGGAGGTGGTGGCCGGCATCGAGGCGCGCGGCTTCCTGGTCGCCGGGGCGCTGGCATGCGAACTCGGATGCGCGCTGGTCCCGGTGCGCAAGGCGGGCAAGCTGCCGCCGCCGACGATCCGGCGCGCGTATGCGCTCGAGTACGGCACCGCCGAGATCGAGGTGCCGACGCACGTGCTCGACGGCACCCGCGTGCTGGTCGTCGACGATGTGCTCGCGACCGGTGGCACCATGCGTGCCGCGGTCGAACTGGTCGACGAGGCGGGCGGGACCGTGGCCGGCCTGGCCGTGTTGCTCGAACTCGGTTTCCTGTCGGGCCGGGCGGTGCTCGACCCGGTCGCACCCCTGCATTCGCTGTTACGGGTCTGAGGCACAGCGCGACCGAATAACCGGGGCGCCCGTAGACTTGACGGTGCAGCAACGATACGAAGGAGCCGAACTGACGGACTCCACGGCCAGGTCCGCAGGCGTCGCCCAGGCGCAGGCCGGGACCGATGTGGCCAGCAGCGCCGCGCCTGCTTCCGTCGTGCCCGTTCCTGCCCCGCCTGCTCCACCCGCTCCGCCACTGCCGGCGCCGCACATCCCGGCGACCGACACCGACGCAGTGGCCGAGCGCGGCGCGGACTCCGGCGCGCATCGCCGCCGGGTCCGGGATCGGCTCGCCCGCCGGCTCACCACGTCGCCGCGTCAATCGGGCATCAAGCCGGTGCTCGAGCCGCTGCTGGCCATCCACCGCGGCGCGCACCCGAAGGTCGATGCCCGCCTGCTGCAGCGCGGCTATGACCTGGCCGAGCAATGCCACCGCGGCCAGCTGCGCAAATCCGGTGACCCTTACATCACCCACCCGCTCGCCGTGGCGACCATCCTGGCCGAGCTGGGCATGGACACCACCACCCTGGTCGCGGCGCTGCTGCACGACACCGTCGAGGACACCGGCCTGACCCTCGACGACATCACGGCCGAGTTCGGTTCCGAGGTCGCGCACCTGGTCGACGGCGTCACCAAGCTGGACAAGGTCAAGTTCGGCGCGGCGGCCGAGGCGGAGACGATCCGCAAGATGGTGGTCGCGATGGCACGCGATCCGCGCGTCCTGGTCATCAAGCTGGCCGACCGGCTGCACAACATGCGCACGTTGCGGTTCCTGCCGCCGGAGAAGCAGGAGCGCAAGGCCCGCGAGACGCTCGAGGTGCTCGCACCACTGGCGCACCGCCTCGGCATGAACACGGTCAAGTGGGAGCTCGAGGACCTCGCGTTCGCCACGCTGTACCCGAAGCGGTACGACGAGATCGTGCGTCTGGTCGCCGAGCGTGCGCCCTCGCGCGACACCTACCTCGGCGAGGTCATCGATCGCATCAACTCCGACCTGCGCGACGGCGGGGTGCGCGCGCAGATCACTGGGCGGCCGAAGCACTACTACTCGATCTACCAGAAGATGATCGTGCGCGGTCGCGACTTCACCGACATCTACGACCTCGTCGGCATCCGCGTGCTCGTGGACAGCGAGCGCGACTGCTACGCCACCCTCGGCGTCATCCACGCGAACTGGCAGCCGGTGCCGGGCCGGTTCAAGGACTACATCGCGATGCCGAAGTTCAACATGTACCAGTCGCTGCACACCACCGTGATCGGGCCAGGTGGCAAACCGGTGGAGTTGCAGATCCGGACCCAGGCGATGCACCGCACCGCCGAGTACGGCATCGCCGCGCACTGGAAGTACAAGGAGCTCAAGGACACCGCGGTCGCCGAGCCGAGCGCCGTCTCCGACGAGATGGGCTGGCTGCGGCAGCTGCTCGATTGGCAGCGCGAGGCGCAGGAGCCGGAGGAGTTCCTCGACTCGCTGCGCTACGACCTCGGCGCGAGCGAGGTGTACGTCTTCACCCCGAAGGGTGACGTGATCGCGTTGCCGACCGGCTCGACGCCGGTCGACTTCGCGTACGCGGTGCACACCGAGGTCGGGCATCGCTGTATCGGCGCGCGGGTGAACTCCAAGCTCGTCGCGCTGGAGTCGCCGTTGGACAACGGCGACACCGTGGAGATCTTCACGTCCAAGGCGGAGAACGCCGGCCCGTCACGCGACTGGCTGGGCTTCGTCCGTTCCCCGCGGGCCCGCACCAAGATCCGCCAGTGGTTCGCCAAGGAGCGTCGCGAGGACGCCATCGACGCCGGCAAGGCATCGCTGTCGCGCGCGATGCGCAAGGCGGCGCTACCGATGCAGCGGCTACTCGGCGGCGATCAACTGCTGACCCTGGCGCGCGAGATGCACCTGGCCGACATCGCCGCGCTCTACGCGGCGATCGGGGAGGGACACGTCTCGGCACAGTCGGTCGTGCAGAAGCTGGTGACCCAGCTCGGCGGCACCGAGGGCTCGGTCGAGGACATCGCCGAGGCGACGACGCCAGTCCTCGATTCCCCCACGCCGACCCCGCATCGGCCGACCGGCGACGCCGGCGTTGTCGTCAAGGGTGTCGCCGACGTCTGGGTGAAGTTGGCCCGCTGCTGCACCCCGGTGCCGGGTGACGAGATCCTCGGGTTCGTCACCCGCGGCGGCGGCGTCTCGGTGCATCGGCGTGCGTGCACCAATGCCAGCGCCTTGATGGACCAATCCGAGCGCATCGTCGAGGTGGAGTGGGCGCCGTCGGCCGACTCGACCTTCGTCGTCTCGATCCAGGTGGAGGCTTTCGACCGGCATCGGCTGCTGTCGGACGTGTCTCGAGTGCTGTCCGACGAGCGGGTGAGCATCCTGTCCGCGACGGTGAGCACGAACCGGGACCGGGTCGCGGTCAGCAAGTTCACCTTCGAGATGGCCGAGGCCAAGCACTTGGGGCACCTGCTGCGCGCGATCCGCAATGTCGACGGCGTGTACGACGTCTACCGGGTGCATGCAACTAGTTGGTGCTGACCGCCCGGAGCGTCGCCGTCGGTCCGACGCCCGGTGTCGGGCCACCGGTCACCGCGACGATCTTCACCGTGGTGAACACGAGCGAGAGCTTCGGCGCGCCGCCGCCGGCCGACCCGGCCGAGCCGTCATTGCCGCCCGCGGCCACCTGCTGCAGGATGTCGAGTCCCTTGGTGACGTGGCCGACGACGGTGTAGCTCTGATTGAGGCCGCTGTTGCTGTCCTTGGTGACGAAGAAGAACTGGCTGCTGGCCGAGTTCGGTTGGCCGGTGTTCGCCATGGCGATCGCGCCGGCGCTGTAGTCGGCGTTGGTCAGGTTCTCATCAGGCACGGTGAAGGTGGGGCCGCCCGCGGTCGTCTTGCCGCCCGAGCCGCACTGCACCACGAAGATGCCGGAGTCGACCACGCGCGGGCACGCCGTGTTGTCATAGAACTTTTTCTCGATCAAGTAGCTGACTGCCAGCACGTTGCACGGTGCGTTCTTGCCGTCCAGGGTGGCTTCGATCAGCCCGCGGTTGGTGTTGAAGTCGACGGTGACGATCGATTGCAGCGGCGGGTTGGGGTCCGGCGGCAGGCCGACGTCGCGCAGCGCCGGATTGGTACCCGCATCAGCGGTGGCGAACCCGCACGGGCCGGTCGTCTTGCGCTCGGTGAACGGCGCGGCGCTGGTGCTGGTGCTGTTCGTCGCCGTCGGCGGGTGCGTCGAACTGCCCGCGGACGCGAACACGACCACGATCACGAAGATCGCGGCGACCAGGGCGATCGCACCGGCCACCATCGCGATGCGCAGCCGCCGGCCGCTGCCCTCACCGCGTTGCGACCGGATGGCCAACTGCTGCTCGAGCCGGCGGCGTGAGGCGTCACGGCGCTGAGTGCCGCCGGCCATCGTCGGCTCAGCCCAGCTGGGTGAGATCGACGACGAATACCAGCGGCGAGTTGGCCGGGATGCTGCCGTTGGCCTGGCTGCCGTAGCCCAGCGCGGCCGGCAGGATGATGATGCGGCGGCCGCCGACGTGCATGGGCGGGACACCGGTCGTGCCACCGATGCCCTGGGTGAACCCCGGCACCACTTGGGCGAGGGAGAACTGCGTCGGGCTGCCCCGGCTCCACGAGGCGTCGAACTTCACTCCGGTGCGGTACAGCACGCCGACGTACTGCACAGTCACCGTCGAGGACGGCGTCGCGACCGCGCCCTTGCCGACGACCAGGTCCTTGTAGGCAAGGGTCTTCGGCGTGGTGCTCGACTTGGACGTCACCCCGGGCACGCCGGCCAGATCGGTCGCACCGGTGACGGTGACCCCGTCGAAGCTCACTGCCGCGCCCTTGGCGGGCGGATAGGAGGTGGACGGGGTCGGCGTCGGCGTCGGCGTGATGGTGCCGGAGGCGGTGTTCGACGGGGTCGCAGAGGCGGCGGTCTTCTTCTTCGAGTCGTCGCTGCCGGCCATGAACACCACCACCAGGATCACGGCGACCAGCACCAGGGTGCCGACGATGGAGGCGATCAGGGTGAACCGGCGTCGCGCCTGTTCGCGCTGTTGCCTGCGCTGGAGTTGGCGGTCGAGGTGTCGGCGGGCGGCCTCACGGCGCTGCTTGCTGGTCGGCACGGGGTGCGTCCTCCGGCGGAGACGGCTCGAAGCGGACGGGACTCGTGGCAGTGTACGGAACCTAATCGCAGCGCCAGCTATGAGCCGGACCGACGGCGGCGAGCCCGTCGGCGGCCCCTCGGTAAGCTGGAGGTTCCGCACGGGGTCCCCACAGCCGGATCGCGTGTCCACCCGAGACCGTCCGACCAGGGAGTGGCCGAGCAGTGCTCATCGCCGGTTTCGCCTCGGCCGCGACCGCCACCAACTGCTGGATCGCGGCACCCGGCGCGGGCGAGCAATGTGTGGTCATCGACCCAGGCATCGGGGTCGGACCCCAGCTCGACGATGTGATCGCCGAGTACCGGTTGCATCCGGTCGCCGTGCTGCTGACGCACGGGCACTTCGACCACACCTTCTCGGTGTTCCCGGTGTGCCAGGCGCGCGACATCCCGGCCTACATCCACCCGGCCGACCGCGCGCAGCTGCGCGACCCGTGGTCCGGGGTGGGCATGCCTGGCGGCACGCCGCTGTTCGGTTCGCTCACGTTCGCCGAGCCGGACGACGTTCGCCCGCTCGCGGACGGCGAGAAGGTCTCCTTGGCCGGCCTCGATCTGGCCGTGCGCCACGCGCCGGGGCACAGCCGGGGTTCGGTGGTGTTCGCGCTCGCCGGGTCCGACGAGCCGGTGGTCTTCGCCGGCGACGTGCTGTTCGCGGGTTCGATTGGGCGGGTCGACCTGCCCGGCGGATCGATGACGCAGATGCAGCAGACGCTGCGCACGGTGATCCTGCCGATGGAGGACGCGACCGTGGTGCACCCCGGCCATGGACCGTCCACCACCATCGAGGCCGAGCGGGGCGCCAACCCGTTCCTGCAGGACCTGTAGGCGAGGCCGGATCATGGTGCTCGCGTGACCTCGTCGCTGTCGGGGTTCCCGGAACTGCTGCCCGCCGAGCGTGCCGTCGAACTCGACGTGCTCGACCGGCTGCGCCGGGTGTTCGAACTGCACGGCTTCGCGTCGGTGGAGACGCGGGCGGCGGAGCCGCTGGAGTCGCTGCTGCGCAAGGGCGAGATCGGCAACGAGGTCTACGTGCTGCGCCGGCTGCATGCTGGCGACGACCCGGACGCGCACAGCGGCCTCGGTCTGCACTTCGACCTGACCGTGCCCTTCGCCCGATATGTGCTCGAGCACGCCGGCCGCCTGGAGTTCCCGTTTCGGCGTTACCAGATCCAGAAGGTGTGGCGGGGTGAACGCCCTCAGGAGGGGCGCTATCGCGAGTTCACCCAGGCCGACATCGACGTGGTCGCGCGCGACGAACTGCCGTTTCACCACGACGTGCAGATCGCCCGGGTGATGGCGCAGGCGCTGGCATCGCTGGAGTTCCTGCCGCCGCTGCGACTGCAGATCAACAACCGCAAGCTGATGGAGGGTTTCTGCCTCGGTCTCGGGGTGCCGGACGTGGACGCGGTACTGCGCACGGTTGACCGGCTGGACAAGGTGCCCGTCGAGGTGGTGCGAACCATGCTGCGCGAGGACGGGCGGCTGTCCGCCGAACAGGCCGAGGCCTGCCTGGCGCTGGCAGCGATCAATACCGCGGATTCCTCGTTCGCCACTGCCGTGGCCGAACTCGGCGTCCACCATGAGCTGCTCGACGCTGGCGTCGCCGAGTTGCGCGCTGTGGTGGACGGCTGCGCCGGCCTGAGCACGGACCGCTTCGAGGTGTGCGCGGACCTGCGCATCGCACGGGGCCTGGATTACTACACCGGAACCGTGTTCGAGACGCGGATGGCCGGCTTCGAACAGCTCGGCTCCATCTGCTCCGGCGGTCGCTACGACTCGCTGGCCAGTGCCGGCAAGATCAGCTACCCGGGGGTCGGCATCTCCCTGGGGGTCACCCGCATGCTGATGCCGCTGTTCCAGCGCGGCATCCTCGCCGGATCACGGCAGGTGCCATCCGCCGTGCTGATCGCGCTGCCGACCGAGGATGACCGGGACCGTTGCGAGCGGATCGCGCAGCAGTTGCGCGCGCGAGGCGTCGCCTGCGAGGTGGCCGAGGCGGCACAGAAATACGGCAGGCAGATCCGCGTCGCTGAGCGACGCGGCATCCCGTTCGTCTGGTTCCCCGACGCAGACGGGCAGTCACAGGTGCGTGACATTCGCAGCGGCGAGCAGGTCGCGGCCGATCCCGAACAGTGGCGCCCGCCCGATGCGGACCTGCGCCCGCACACCGTGCGAGCGGCGACCGAAGGTGAAGGATCCAGCAGGCGATGAGTCCAGCATGAGTATTCGCACGCACGACGCAGGCAGCCTGCGCGCCGCCGACACCGGCCGAAGGGTGACGCTGGCGGGTTGGGTCGCGACCAGGCGCGACCACGGTGGGGTTACCTTTATCGACCTGCGGGACAGCTCGGGCACCGTGCAGGTCGTGCTCCGGGGCGAGGACCCTGGCCTGGAGGCAGCGCATGAGCTGCGCAACGAGTGGGTCGTCGCGGTGACCGGCGAGGTTCGATTGCGTCCGATGGGCATGGTCAACGCCGCCATCGCCACCGGCGAGGTCGAGGTCGCGGCGAATGAGCTGCAGGTGCTCAACGAAGCCGCGCCACTGCCGTTCCAGCTGGACGAGCACACCGGTGTGGGCGAAGAGGTGCGGCTGAAATACCGCTACCTGGACCTGCGCCGCCAGCGTCCTGGCGCGGCGATTCGGCTGCGCAGCCAGGTGAACCACGCAGCGCGCGAGGTGTTGCTGGACCGCGGGTTCATCGAGATCGAAACACCGACGCTGACCCGGTCCACACCGGAGGGGGCGCGCGACTTCCTCGTGCCGGCGCGGCTGCGACCGGGCAGCTGGTACGCGCTGCCGCAGTCACCGCAGCTGTTCAAGCAGCTGCTGATGGTGGCCGGCATGGAACGGTACTTCCAGATCGCCCGCTGCTACCGGGACGAGGACTTCCGCGCCGACCGGCAACCGGAGTTCACCCAGCTGGACCTCGAGATGAGCTTCGTCGACCAGGACGACATCATCGCGGTGGCCGAGCAGGTACTGGTGGCGTTGTGGCGACTGGTCGGACATGACATCCGCACGCCGATACCGCGAATGACGTACGCGGAAGCGATGCACCGCTACGGCACCGACAAGCCCGATCTGCGCTTTGGCCTGGAACTCGTCGATTGCACCGACTACTTCGCCGCCACCGACTTCCGGGTGTTCCAGGCGCCGTATGTAGGCGCCGTGGTCATGCCCGGTGGCGCCGGGCAGCCACGCAAGCAGCTCGACGCGTGGCAGGAATGGGCCAAGCAGCGCGGTGCGCGTGGGCTGGCCTACGTCCTGGTCGGCGCGGACGGCGAGCTGGGCGGTCCGGTCGCGAAGAACCTGTCCGCCGACGAGCGTGCCGGCCTGGCCGCACAGGTGGGTGCCGAACCCGGCGACTGCGTCTTCTTCGCCGCGGGTGCGCCGAAATCGTCGCGGGCGCTGCTGGGCGCGGCGCGGCTGGAGATCGGCGATCGGCTGCAGCTCATCGACGAGGCCCGCTGGTCGTTCGTGTGGATCGTCGACGCGCCGCTGTTCGAGCCGGCCAGCGACGCGCAGGCGGCCGGCGACGTGGCGCTCGGTTCGGGTCAGTGGACCGCTGTGCACCATGCCTTCACCTCGCCCAAGCCGGAGTGGCTGGACCGGTTCGACGCCGACCCCGGCGCGGCGCTGGCCTATGCCTACGACATCGTCTGCAACGGCAATGAGATCGGTGGGGGCTCGATCCGAATCCACCGCCGGGACGTGCAGGAGCGCGTGTTCGCGGTGATGGGGCTTGATGCAGAGCAGGTGCAGGAGAAGTTCGGCTTCCTGCTGGAGGCGTTCAGCTACGGCGCGCCGCCACACGGCGGGATCGCGTTCGGCTGGGACCGCATCTGCGCACTGCTGTCCGGCAGCGAGTCGATTCGCGAGGTGATTGCGTTCCCGAAGACCGGCGGCGGATACGACCCGCTCACCGGTGCGCCGGCCCCGATCACGCCGGCTCAGCGGGCCGAGGCGGGCATCGACGCGGTCGGCGAAGGCTGACCCCCGGCGGCCGGCTTCGTACGCTGGCCCGGTGACCCTGTTCGAACCGGACCCCGTGCCGGACCCGACAGCTGTGGCCCAGACCAGCGCGTCGGCACCGCTCGCGGCCCGCATGCGACCGCGCACCCTCGACGAGGTGGTCGGTCAGGATCGGCTGCTCGCGCCCGGCTCACCACTGCGCCGGTTGGTGGAGGGCGACGCGCCACTGTCGCTGATCCTGTTCGGGCCGCCCGGCACCGGCAAGACGACGCTCGCGCTGATCGTCTCCGATGCGGCGAGCCGCAGATTCGTACAGCTGTCCGCGCTCAACGCCGGCGTCAAGGACGTGCGTGCGGTGATCGAGGAGGCGAAGCGGGAGCTGGCCCGCGGTCGGCCGGCCCACCGTCCTGTTCATCGACGAGATCCATCGGTTCTCGAAGACGCAGCAGGACTCACTGCTGAACGCGGTCGAGGCACGTCACATCACGCTGGTCGCGGCGACCACGGAGAACCCGTTCTTCTCGATCGTGTCGCCGCTGTTGTCCCGCAGCCTGTTGCTGAGCCTGCAACCGTTGGACGACGCGGCCGTCGGCGAACTGGTCGACCGCGCACTGGTCGACGAACGCGGGCTGGGCGGGGCGGTGACGCTGGACGCCGATGCCCGCGCGCACCTGATCCGGATGGCGGCCGGCGACGCGCGCCGGGCGCTGACCGCGTTGGAGGCCGCCGCGGGCGCGGCACTGGCCGCGGCGCGCACCACGGTCGACGTGGCGACCCTCGAGCAGGCCGTCGACGTGGCGGCGGTGCGTTACGACCGAGATGGCGACCAGCACTACGACGTGACCAGCGCGTTCATCAAGTCGATCCGCGGCTCGGACGTGGACGCCGCGTTGCACTACCTGGCGCGGATGATCGAGGCAGGGGAGGATCCGCGCTTCATCGCCCGCCGGCTGGTGGTGCACGCAAGCGAGGACGTCGGTCTCGCCGATCCGAGCGCGCTTCTCGCGGCCACCGCGGCCGCGCAAGCGGTGCAGCTGGTGGGGTTGCCCGAGGCGCGGATCAACCTGGCCCAAGCCACCATCCACCTGGCCCTCGCGCCGAAGTCCAATGCGGTGATCATGGCGATCGAGGCCGCGGCACGGGACGTGCGCGACGGGTTGGCCGGTACCGTGCCCCCGGCGCTGCGGGACAGTCACAACCCGGGCGCCGAGCGGCTCGAACACGGCCGCCGTTACCGGTATCCGCACGACGACGCGGACGGCGTGGTGGCCCAGCAGTACCCGCCGGACGAGCTCGTCGGGCGGGACTACTACCACCCGGGCGGCCACGGTGCCGAGCGCGGCACCTCGGATCGGCTCGCGACGTTGCGGGCAATCGTGCGCGGCGGCCCGGCCCGGCCCACCCGGTAGGGTTCGGCTGGTCGAGTGCGCGGCCGAATACGGCTGACGTGTCGTGGCTGGTCGTTGAATTCTCGTTGGTCGGAGAGGAGGTGCCCCGAGATGTCCGGAGGGGCCATTGCCGCGCTTGTCGCCGCATGCGCGTTCGTCCTGCTGGTGCTGCTCCTCGCGGTGCCGCTGCTGAAGCTCGGCCGCACCCTGGATGAGACGACGTTGGCGATCCGCGCGACCAACGACGGCATCACGCCGATGCTCACTGACGTCCGCGCCACGGTCGTCGCCGTGAACGCACAACTGGAGCAGGTCGAGCAGATCGCGCAGAACGTCAATTCCATGACCACGAACGTCGCCGCGATGACGGCGATCGTGTCCAGCACCCTGGGCGGCCCCATGATCAAGGCCGCGGCGTTCACCTACGGCGTCCGCAAGGCCGTCAACGACCGGCGCGACGCCGACGCGGTCCGCACCGCGCGCCGCAAGCGGCGCTCCGACCGGTCCTCGGTTCGCCGGGGTTCGGACTGATGCGCCGCCTGTTCTGGCTGGCTATGGGCGTCACCATCGGTGCGCTGGTGGTGCGCAAGCTGTCCAAGGCGGCCGCGAAACTCACCCCGAGCGGCATGGCGCAGGGTCTGGCGGCGAGCTTGGGTGAGCTGGCCGAGGCACTACGCGACTTCGCCGCCGACGTGCGCGCCGCAATGAGCGACCGTGAACAACAGTTGCGCACCTCGACCGGGCTGGACGGAGAGACCGGGCGGGTGAACCAGCTGCAGCAAGGGCGGGGCCGGGCCCAATGACGCGGCAGTGAAGACCGCCGAGATCCGGGCCCGGTTCCTCGGCCATTTCGAGGCGAACGGGCACGTCGTGGTGCCCAGCGCGCCGCTGCCGTTCGACGATCCGAACCTGCTGTTCGTCAACGCCGGCATGGTGCAGTTCGTGCCGTACTTCGTCGGTCAGCAAGCGCCGCCGTGGCCGCGCGCGACGAGCATCCAGAAATGCGTCCGCACCCAGGACATCGAGGAGGTCGGCAAGACCACTCGGCACGGCACGTTCTTCCAGATGAACGGCAACTTCAGCTTCGGCGACTATTTCAAGGACGTCGCGATCCGGCTGGCCTGGGACCTGTCCACCAAGCCGGTGGACGAAGGCGGGTTCGGCCTGGACGGCGACCGGATCTGGGCCACCGTGTACCTCGACGACGACGAGGCCGTCGACATCTGGCACCGGTCCATCGGGCTGCCGCTGGAGCGCATCGTGCACCGCGGCAAGTCCGACAACTTCTGGTCCATGGGCATCCCGGGGCCGTGCGGTCCGTGCAGCGAGCTGTATTACGACCGCGGCCCCGACTACGGCCGCGAGGGCGGGCCGGACGTCGACGAGGACCGCTACATGGAGTTCTGGAACCTCGTTTTCATGCAGAACCAGCGCGGCGCCACCGACGGGCCGAACCCGAAGGAGGACTTTCCGATCCTCGGCGACCTGCCGAAGAAGAACATCGATACCGGTATGGGTATGGAGCGGATGGCGACGCTCATGCAGGGCGTCGACAACCTCTATGAGATCGATCAGACCCGTCCCATCCTCGCCCGGGCCGCGGAACTCACCGGGCGCGTCTACGGTGCGCATTCGGGGCACGCGGCCGCCGAGTCGCACCCCGACGACGTGCGGTTGCGTGTGATCGCCGACCACGTGCGCACCGGGCTCATGCTGATCGGCGACGGAGTGACGCCGAGCAACGAGGGGCGCGGGTACGTGCTGCGCCGCATCCTGCGCCGCGCGGTGCGAGCGATGCGCCTGTTGGGCTTCGCAGAGCCCGCGCTGCCGTACCTGTTGCCGGTAGCCCGAGACTGCATGGCGCCGTCCTATCCGGAGCTGGCCGAGGATTTCGCCCGCATCTCCACCTACGCCTACGCCGAGGAGGAGTCGTTCCTGTCCACGCTGCGCGCGGGCACGACCATCCTGGACGTCGCGGTCGCCGACACCAAGCGGCTCGGGTCGACCCAGCTCGCCGGTGACAAGGCCTTCCAGTTGCACGACACCTACGGCTTCCCGATCGAACTCACCCTGGAGATGGCGGCCGAGCAGGGCATCAGCGTCGACGAGGTGGGCTTTCGCTCGTTGATGGCCGAGCAACGGGCCCGCGCCAAGGCAGACGCGCAGGGTAAGAAGACCGCGCACATCGACCTATCGGTGTACAACTCTGCGCTGGCCACCCATCCCGGTCACGAAGTCGAGTTCACCGGATACTTCGAGGTCGCGCGCGAGGCCGTGGTACAGGCCCTGATCGGCGAATCGGGACTGCTGCCCGCGGCGGGGGAGGGCGACGAGGTCGAGCTGGTGCTGGACGCCACGCCGTTCTATGCCGAGGGCGGTGGGCAGTTGCCCGACCAGGGCCGCATCACCGTGAGCGCGCCGGGCCGCGAGGCGGTGCTGGCGGTGCTCGACGTGCAGTCGCCGATCCCGGGGCTGATCGCGCACCGGGTCAGCGTGCTGTCCGGCGAGGTGCGCCCCGGCGACGTCGCATTGGCGGAAGTGGATGTCACTCGGCGCGCGTCGATCTCACGCAGCCACAGTGGCACGCACCTGTTGCATGCCGGGCTGCGCCGGGCATTGGGACAGACCGCGTCCCAGGCGGGATCGCTGAATGCGCCGGGCCGGTTGCGCTTCGACTTCAAGACGCCTGGTGCCGTCCCGGCCTCCGTGCTCGCCGACGTCGAAGACGAGATCAACGACGTGTTGCTGCGGGATCTGGAGGTGCGCTGGTTCGTCACCGATCAGGCCGAGGCGCACCGGCTCGGCGCGATCGCCATGTTCGGCGAGAAGTACGGCGACCGGGTACGCGTGGTCGAGATCGGCGACTACTCACGTGAGCTGTGCGGCGGCACGCACGTGCCCCGCAGCTCGGTGATCGGAATGGTGAAGCTGCTGGGTGAATCCTCGATCGGCGCCGGTGTGCGCCGGGTAGAGGCGCTGGTCGGACTCGATGCCTTCCGGTTCCTGGCACGCGAGCATGTGCTCGTGTCACAACTGTCCGGTGAGCTCAAGGCTGCGCCCGAGGAGTTGCCGGAGCGGATCAACGGCGTGCTGGAGCGCTTGCGGGGCGCCGAGCGCCAGCTGGACAAGCTGCGCTCGGGCGCCGTGCTCGCCAGCGGGGGGTCGCTGGCGAGGACCGCCGAGAATCTCGGCGGGGTGCAGTTCGTCGTGGCCGCGCCCGCGGGGGTCGGCGGAAACGACCTGCGGGCCCTTGCGCTGGATGTGCGCGGCCGGCTGCCCGCGGACGCGCCGGCCGTAGTCGTGCTCGCTTCGCCGGCCGATGGCGGCGGCGCGGCGTTCGTGGTGTCCGTCAACGACGCCGGGCAGGCCAGGGGACTGTCCGCGGCGGAGATCGTGCGGGCATTCGCGCCGGCGTTGGGGGCGCGCGGGGGCGGCAAGGCGGACCTGGCCCAAGGTGCGGGCGGTGACGCGGGCAAGCTCCCAGACGCGTTCGACGCGGCACGGGCCGCAGTGGTGACACTTGCGGCACAGGCCTAGTGGACGCGGTGAGCCCCGGAGTCTGGCTCGCCGTGGATGTCGGCACAGTGCGCGTCGGCGTCGCGCGTAGCGATCCCGGCGGCGTGCTCGCATCTCCATGGGTGACCTTGGCGCGAGATGTGAAGAGCAACAGTGACATCGCTGAGCTGGCTGAGCTGACCCGCTCCGCCGGCGCGGTGGGTGTCGTCGTCGGCCTGCCGAGGACGCTGCGTGGCCAGGAGGGAGCGTCCGCGGTCATGGCCCGCGACTACGCGGCCCGCCTGGCCGAGGCCGTCCGACCGGTGCCGGTCGTTCACCTGGACGAGCGCCTGACCACGGTGAGCGCGCAGCGTAAGCTCCGTCAGGTTGGTGTCCGGGGGCGTGCCCAGCGCGCGAAGATCGATCAAGCAGCGGCGGTGGAGCTGCTACAGCACTGGCTGGACGGACGGAGTCGTTGACGGTGTCGTACGGGGAGCGGGAACCGCTGACCGGCGAGGACCCGCACTCGCTGCTCTTCGGTGACGACGAGTACACCGAGCACAGCGACGCGGTGGAACACGGCGAGCATCCCGACTACCCCGCAGTGGGTGAACCGGTCGAATACGGCAGGCCTGACGAACCAAATCCGTACGCGCCCGCGACCGGGCTCGGGTCGGGGCTCCCACCGGACCTCCCACCCGGAACCCCGCGCCGCGCCGATCGCCATCACCAGGCTCGCCGGCGAATGCACCGCCGCGCGTATCTGGTCATGGTCATCGTCGTGGTGGTGGTGCTCGCGGTGGTCGCCTACGTCGGCTGGAACAAATACCAGGACCGCTACCACCCGAAGAACTATTCCGGTGCGCCTGGCCCGGTCACGCTGATCAAGGTCGGTACCGGCGACGGCGCCGATGCGATCGGGCAGACGCTGGTCAAGGCCAAGGTGGTGGCCAGCGTGCGAGCGTTCGCCAACGCCGCCAAGGCCAATTCCGCAGCGCAGAACATCCAGCCGGGTACCTACCAGGTCCATCAGCACCTCTCGGCGCAAGCGGCTCTGGCCGCGCTGCTGGATCCGTCCGCCCGCATCGCCAACGACGCGGCGGTGTTCGAGGGTGCCACCGTCTTCGACGTGGAACCGAAGCTGGCGGCAGCGCTGCACGTCAACGTGGCTGCGGTCGACGCCGCCATCAAGAACGTGGCTGCGCTCAACCTGCCGGCCGGGTATACCGGCCCATCTGGTGCGCCGACGTCGGTCGAGGGCTTCCTGTACCCCGCGACCTACAACTTCGACGCGGGCACCACGCCGAGCGACGCGCTCACCCAGATGATCACGAACTTCATCGCCAAGGACAGGTCCTCGCACTTCGCGGCACAAGCCGAGGCGACGCACCTGACGCCGTACAACGCGCTGATCATCGCGTCCATCGGCGTGAAGGAGGCGAAGATGGTCGCGGACTACCCGAAGGTCGCGCGAGTCATCCTCAATCGGATCGCCGCGCACATGCCGCTGCAGATCGACGCGACCAGCGCGTACGCAGCCAAACTCGCAAACCTCGATCCCACCAAGGTGATCTACGCGACGATCGACTCGCCGTACAACACCTACACCCACGACGGCCTGCCCCCGACGCCGATCTCCAACCCAGGCGGCGTCGCGATGAATGCGGCCGTGCACCCGGCCGCCGGAGACTGGCTCTACTACGTGAACAGTGACGCGGCAGGCGATCTCTTCTTCACCAACAGTGACGCGGCGTTCGAGCAGGCGGTGCAGCGCTGCCGGGACAATCACTGGGGTTGTGGCTAGCCCGCAGCGTGCGGCGGTGCTCGGCCGCCCGGTGGCCCACTCGCTATCGCCGCTGCTGCATCGCACGGCCTATGCCGAGCTGGATCTGGATTGGCAGTACGAGGCGATCGAGTGCGGGGCGGACGAGTTCGCCGGTGTGCTGGCCGAGCGCGGCGACTGGGCCGGATTCTCCTGCACCATGCCGCTGAAGCATGTTGCCCTGCAGGTGGCGTCGGCAGTGACGCCGCGCGCCACGCAGGTGGGTGCGGCGAACACGCTGCTGCCCGACGGTGCAGGCGGCTGGCGCGCTGACAACACCGACGTGCACGGGATGTTGGCGGCACTGGCTGAGCGTGCGGTTCGTCCCGGGTCGGTGACGGTGCTCGGTGCCGGCGCCACCGCCCAGGCAGCGCTGGTGGCCACCCGCGAGCTCGGGGTCTCGCAGTGCACGCTGCTGGTGCGCGATCGCAGCCGCAGCGACGTGGCTCGCCAGGTGGCCCGGCGTGCCGGACTCGACTTGCGGGTCGGGCAGTGGGGACGCGACACCGCTGCACTGGATGCCGACCTGGTGATCTCGACGGTGCCGGCGGGCGCCGCCGACACGCTGGCGGGCTGGCGTTGGCAGCCGCGGCAGGCGCTGCTCGATGTCGTCTACGACCCGTGGCCCAGCGCGCTGGCGGCCGGCGCGCAGGCAGCCGGTGCCACGGTGGTCAGCGGCGCGGCGATGTTGCTGCACCAGGCGGCCGCGCAGGTCGAGCTGATGACTGGTCGGCCTGCCCCGACCAGCGCGATGCGGTTGGCGTTGCGGGCAGCGGTGCCGGACGCCGGATTCTGACGACTCAGAGGACGACGACTCAGAAGACGACGACTCAGAAGACGACGACTCAGAAGACGACGACTCAGAAGACGACGACGGAGCGCAGCACGTCGCCGCGCGTCATCGCGGCGAAGGCATCCTCGACCTGATCCAGCGTGATGGTCTCGGTGACGAACTCCGCCAGCGGCAACCGACCCTGCAGGTACAGGTCGATAAGCATGCCGAAATCGCGCGAGGGCAGGCAGTCGCCGTACCAGGACGACTTCAGCGCGCCGCCGCGGGCGAAGAAGTCGAGCAGCGGCAGCTCCAATCGCATCTGCGGCGTCGGCACCCCGACAAGTACGACGGTGCCGGCCAGGTCACGCGCGTAGAACGCCTGCCGATAGGTCTCCGGGCGTCCGACGGCGTCGATGACGACGTCCGCGCCGAAACCCCCGGTCAGGTCACGGACGGCCTCGATCGGGTCGTGGGCCGTGGCGTCCACTGTGTGCGTGGCGCCGAGCCGGCGCGCCAGGTCCAACTTTCGGGCGTCCACGTCGACGCCGATGACGCGCTCGGCCCCGGCCAGCACCGCTCCGGCGATGGCGGCGCAGCCGACGCCGCCACAACCGATCACCGCGACGCTCTGCCCGCGGCGCACCGGCGCGGTGTTCAGCGCGGCACCGAGGCCGGCCATCACGCCGCAGCCGAGCAACCCGGCGACTGCCGGCGCGGCAGCGGGATTCACCTTGGTGCACTGTCCCGCGTGCACCAGCGTCCGCTCGGCGAAAGCACCGATCCCCAGCGCCGGGCGCAGCGGGGTGCCGTCGGCGAGCGTCATCTGCTGGGCGGCGTTGAACGTGTCGAAGCAGAACCACGGTTCACCGCGACGGCAGGCTCGACAGTGCCCGCAGACCGCGCGCCAGTTCAGGATCACGAAGTCGCCCGGGGCCACCTCGGTGACGCCGTCGCCGACCTGTTCGACGATGCCGGCGGCCTCGTGCCCGAGCAGGAAGGGGAACTCGTCGGTGATCGCGCCCTCGCGGTAATGCAGGTCGGTATGGCACACGCCGCACGCCTGCACCCGCACCAGCGCCTCGCCCGGCCCGGGGTCGGGGACCAACACCGTCGTCGTCGTGACCGGCTCGTTCTTGGCCATGCTCACGACTGCGCGAACCTCGGTAGCCATGGCACGACTGTAGGCTCGGCGCAGCACCGGTGGCAGGGGTGATCATGGCGGGAACGACGACACGGCGTTCGGTCGTCCGGCTCGCCGAGCGCGAAACGACGGCGCACCGGGTTCCGGACGACCTGGCCGTCGAGGCGCCGCTGTTGCTCTCGCTCGGCGGCACCGTGATCGCGACGCTGATGCGCACGCCCGGGCACGATCTGGAACTCACCGCCGGGTGGTTGCTCGTCGAGTCCGGGGTGCGCGCGGCCGAGGACGTGGTGCGGTTGCGCCAGTGCTGGCAGGACGAGCTGGACCGCGTGCACATCACGCTCGCGCCGCAGGTCCGCCCGCCCCAGCCCCGCGCTTACCTCACCTCCGCGGCGTGCGGGGTGTGCAGTGCGGACGTGCTCGACCTGGCGATGCTCGCGCACACCGCACCGCACCGCACCGGCTGGCAGGTCCGGTCCGACGTGGTGGCCGGCCTGCCCGAGGCGATGCGGCCGCGGCAACGCGCCTTCTCCCGCACCGGCGCGGTGCATGCCGCTGCCCTGGCCGCGCCGGACGGCACGCTGGCGGTGGTTCGGGAAGACGTAGGGCGGCACAACGCGGTGGACAAGGTGTTCGGCTGGGCGCTGCTGTCCGCGCGTAGCCCCGCGCTGATCCCGGCGACCGACCAGTTGCTGGTGGTCAGCGGTCGGGTCTCGTTCGAGATCGTGCAGAAGGCCGTGGCCGCGGGCGCCGCAGGCATCGTCGCCGTCTCCGCGCCGTCGAGCCTGGCGGTCGACCTGGCCCGCGAGTACGACATGTTGCTCGCGGGCATGGTTCGCGGCGGGCGGATGAACGTCTACGCGGGCGAGCAGTACCTGACCTGACCTGACCGCAGGCCGCGACGCGTGTGGTGGCAACCGCCATTGGTGCCGGCCCTCTGAGCGTCTCAGGCTGCGCCCGGCGGCACAGTCCGGCAAGATCGTCGTCGAAGAGAACAGGTTCTAATACCTGCCCTCACCGTCGACAGGAGCGTCCATGCCGGCTCGCCACGCCGCCACCCGCATCACCCCGAGCCGTCGCACCTTCCTAGCCGGCGCGGTCGGCAGTGCCGCCGCGGCCGCGGCCGCATTGGCCGGCGGAGAATTGCGCGCGGGCGCGGCCCCCACGCCGACGCAGACCGTCGACGTCGCCGTGGTCGGTGCCGGGCTGGCCGGGCTTACCGCGGCCCGGGCACTGGTCGCGGCCGGCCGGTCGGTGCTCGTGCTCGAGGCACGCGATCGGGTGGGCGGCCGCACGTTCAACCACGACATCGGCGGCGGCCATATCGCCGAGGCAGGCGGCGAATTCGTCGGGCCGACGCAGGACCGGATCCTGGCGCTGGCCACCGCAGTGGGCGTGGGGACCTTCGACGAGTACGACACCGGAAAGGACATCTACCAGAACGGCTCGACGTACCTGAAGTACAGCGACAAGGGTGTGTTGGGCACCGCCCCGCCGGATCCTGCGCTGGTGCTGGACATCGTGACGCTTTCCCAGCGGATCGACGCCATCGCGGCCAAGGTGAACCCGGCCGCGCCATGGACCGCGCCGCAAGCCGCGCAGTGGGACGCGATGACGCTGGAGACCTGGGTCCGGAACAACTCGCTGAACCACGACGGGATCATGAAGATCCTGTCGCCGTTCGCCGAGGCGCTCTTCGGCGGCGAACCGCGCGACGTGTCCTTCCTGTTCACCGTGGCCTATGTCGCTGCGGCCGGTGACCAGACGCACGCCGGCACCTTCGAGCGCTTGTTCAACGTGCGCGGTGGCGCGCAGCAGAGCCGCATCGTCGGCGGCTCACAGATCATTTCCGAACGGGTGGCAGCCGACCTGGGCGCGCGCGTGGTGCTCTCCTCGCCGGTTCGGTCCATCTCGCAGACCAACACCGGTGTCGTGGTCAGCTCCGACGCGATGACCGTCAACGCCGCACAGGTGATCGTCGCGGTGCCGCCGCCACTGGCCGCGCAGATCGGTTACGACCCGGTGCTGCCCTCGGCACGTGCCCAGCTGTTGCAGCGCCTGCCGATGGGCGCGCTGATGAAGGTCGAGGCGGTGTACTCGACACCGTTCTGGCGGGCGAACAACCTGACTGGCCAGTTCCTCACGAATACCGGTCCGGTGGGCTACGCGTTCGACAACTCACCGCCCGATGGTTCCGTTGGCGTGCTCGCCGGTTTCGTCGGCGGGACCCAGCACGCCACCTATGCGCCGAAGACGACGGCCCAGCGCCGGACCGCGGTGCTCAATCAGTACGCAGCGGTGTTCAAGGACAACCGGTTCCTGACCCCGACCGAGTACTTCGACATGGACTGGAGCACCGAGCAGTGGAGCCGGGGCGGTCCGACCGCGCTGTTCGGCCCGGGCGTGCTCACCACGTACGGGCCGGCGCTGCGGGCGCCGGTGGGCCGGCTGCATTGGGCCGGCACGGAGACCTCGGACTTCTGGCAGGGCTACATGGACGGCGCGGTGCGCTCCGGCGAGCGCGCGGCGGCCGAGGCGCTTGCCGCGCTCTAGGCCTGCGGTGGCTCGGGCTGTTCGGTAGCGGCCAGCCGCTGGGCGGTCTGCGCGGCCTGCCGTACCGCGTCCGCCCCGCCGCCGGCTCGGCCGGCCGCCAGACCGACCAGGAAGGTGGTCAGCGGCGCCGCCGGTCGTGCTACCTGGTGGGCCGCGTCGCGGGCGACGGCCAGCAGCAGGTCGACATCGACCGCGGCGGCGTCGACACCCAGCTCCCGCGCCAGCCGGGTGGTCCAATCCTCGATTCGGCTCACCGCAACTCCCTCTCTGCTCGGGCGCGAGCGCGCGCCACGTCGGGCCACGTGTCGCAGTCCTCGGCCGCACCGCCGGGATCATCGACCTCAACAACCGCAACGTCGGCGTACAACGCTCGCGCCGGGGCCCCGGCCGGTGACCCGATCCGGGCCAGGGCGCCGGTGAGCGCGTGCCGACGCCATGCGGCGGCCAGATGGTTGCGCCGCCCACCGGCATCGGTGAGCACCGCGGCCGCCACTGTCGGCGCTGTGGCCAGTGCCGACACCAACTCCGGCACCGCCGCACCGATCCAGGGCAGGTCGGCCGCGAGCAGCAGCACGACATCGGCATCGGTGGCGGACAATCCCGCGGCCAGCGCCGCTACCGGGCCACCCCCGGGTGGCTGCTCCTGCCGCCACATCAGCGCGCGGTCCGCCGTCCGCCCGAGCCCGGGTCGCGGCGGGCCGACGATGACGACGCGCCGCGCGTCCTCGACCGCGTCGAGCACGCGTTGCAGCAGGGTGCGGGTGCCCACCAGCAGCGCCGGCTTGTCCACGCCGCCGAGGCGAACGGCGCCCACGCCGGCCAGGATCAGCGCATCGAAGGCAGCACCGGGCATGCCTCGACCGTAGCGCCGGTAACGCGGTCGCACCGCCGAGGTCTGAGAGACTGGAGCGGTGCTGCGGTGGATGACGGCGGGTGAATCGCATGGGCCGGCGCTGGTCGCCGTGCTCGATGGACTGCCTGCCGGAGTACGGGTCAGCACCGGCGACGTTGCGGTCCAGCTGGCGCGCCTGCGGCTGGGGTACGGGCGCGGCGCGCGAATGAGCTTCGAGCAGGACGTCGTCGAGCTGACCGGGGGAGTTCGGCACGGCTGCACCATGGGCGGACCCATCGCCGTGCGGGTGGACAACAGCGAGTGGCCCAAGTGGGAGACGGTGATGTCCGCCGACCCGGTGGATGCCGAGGTGCTCGCTGCCCAGGCCCGCAATGCCCCGCTGACGCGTCCGCGACCCGGCCACGCCGACCTGGCCGGCATGCAGAAGTACGACGTGGACGACGCCCGGCCCGTGTTGGAACGGGCCAGCGCCCGGGAGACCGCCGCCCGGGTCGCCCTCGGTGCGATTGCGCGGGCCTTCCTGAACCAGGCCCTCGGCGTGGACATCGTCAGCCACGTGGTGGCCATCGGCACGGTACGGGCGCCGCGCGGTGTGGTGCCGGAGCCGGCCGACGCGGCACAGGTCGACGGCAGCCCGGTGCGCTGTCTCGACCCGGCGGCCTCGGCCGCGATGATCGCCGAGATCGACGCCACCAAGCGGGCCGGCGACACGCTGGGCGGCGTGGTGGAGGTGCTTGCCTACGGGCTGCCGCCGGGGCTGGGCAGCCACGTCCAGGGCGATCGGCGCCTGGATTCCCGACTGGCCGGCGCGCTGATGAGCATCCAGGCGATCAAGGGTGTCGAGGTCGGCGACGGCTTCGAGTTGGCGAGCGTGCGCGGCTCCCAGGCACACGACGAGATCGTCAGCGACGACGGCGTGATCAGGCGGTTGTCCGGTCGCTCCGGGGGGACCGAGGGCGGCATGAGCACCGGTGAGGTGCTGCGGGTCCGCGCCGCCATGAAACCGATCTCCACCGTGCCGCGCGCCCTGCGCACCGTCGACACGGCGACCGGCGATGAGGCCGTCGCGATCAACCAGCGCTCGGACGTATGTGCAGTGCCGGCCGCGGGCGTGGTCGCCGAAGCGATGGTGGCCCTCGTTCTCGCCGACGCCGTACTGGAGAAGTTCGGCGGCGACTCGGTCGCGGAGACCCGCCGTAACGCGCAGGCGTACCTGCGGCGCCTTGATGACCGAGGCCTGGGCGCGTGAGTCCGCGCGTGGTGCTGGTCGGCATGCCCGGCACCGGCAAGAGCACGACCGGCCGGCGCCTGGCCCGGACTCTCGGCGTGCCGTTCGCGGACAGCGACACGCTCGTCGAGCGGCAGGCCGGGCGCAGCGTTTCGGAGATCTTCGCCGAGGCGGGCGAGGCGGCGTTTCGGGAGCTGGAGGCCGGCGTCATCCGCGCCGCTCTGGTCGACTTCACCGGCGTGCTGGCTCTCGGTGGCGGCGCAGTCACCGATGCCGGCGTCCGGGGTGCGTTGGCCGACGCGCGCGTGCCGGTGGTGTTGTTGCAGGCGAGCGTGCCGACCCTGCTTGCCCGAGTCGGGGACGGGCAGCACCGGCCGCTGCTCAGCGCCGACCCGCAGACCCGACTGGCCGAGCTGGCGGCCGACCGCGAGGCCGACTATGCCCGGTGCGCGACCTGGACGGTGCTGACCGACCGGCGCACCCCGGGCCAGGTGGCGGCGCAGATCGCCGCGCAGTTGCGGCCGCAGGCAGCGGCGCAATGAGTGACGCGATTCGCATTACCGTCGACGGACCGCAGCCGTATGACGTGCTGATCGGCTCTGGTGTCGCCGGTGAACTGGCGCCGCTGTTGGACCGCGCCAGCCGCGTGGCTGTGCTGTACCCGCCGGTGCTGACCGCTGTCGCGCAGGGCGTCCGCGATCACCTCGTCAGAGCCGGCTACCAAACCTCGCTGCTGGACGTGCCGGAGGGCGAACAGGCCAAGACGCTCGCCGTCGCCGGCGACTGCTGGAACCGGCTCGGTGAACTCGGCTTCACCCGCACCGACGCGATCGTCGGGGTGGGCGGCGGCGCCACCACCGACCTGGCCGGTTGGGTGGCCGCGGCCTGGCTGCGTGGCGTGCGGGTCGTGCACCTGCCGACCACTTTGGCCGGCATGGTCGACGCCGCGGTGGGCGGCAAGACCGGCATCAATACCCATCACGGCAAGAACCTCGTCGGGGCTTTCCATCCGCCCGCCGGCGTGGTGTGCGACCTTTCGCTGTTGCGCACGCTGCCCGTCGCGGACTACCGGGCCGGGCTGGCCGAGGTGGTCAAGTGCGGCTTCATCGCCGACCCGCGCATCCTCGAACTCGTCGAGGCCGATCCGGTCGCCGCCACCCGCCCCGGCAACCCGGCGGAGCAGGAACTGGTGGCTCGTTCGGTGCAGGTCAAGGCGGACGTCGTGTCCCGCGACCTCACCGAAAGCGGCCCGCGGGAGATCCTCAACTACGGACACACCCTCGGCCATGCGGTGGAGCGGCTGGAGGACTACCGCTGGCGCCATGGTGACGCGGTCTCGGTCGGCCTGGTTTTCGCGGCGGCGCTCGGCCGTCAGCTGCAACGTCTCGATCCGGCAACCGCCGACCGGCACGCCGCGATCCTCGGCGCCGTCGGCCTGCCGACGCGCTACCGTGCGGACGCACTGGGCCGCCTGCTCGACGTCATGCGCATCGACAAGAAGGCGCGTGGCAACCGGCTGCGGTTCATCGTGCTGGACGGGCTTGCCGAACCGGGGGTGGCCGAGGACCCCGACCCCGCGCTCCTGGCAGCGGCGTACGAGGAGGTTGCGCAATGACCACGGCGGCGGAGCCGCATGACCACGTCCACATGACCACCGCGGCGCAGCCGCGATGACCCGGCGGGTGCTCGTCCTCAACGGACCGAACCTGGGGCGGCTGGGCACGCGCGAACCGGATGTGTACGGCAGCACCAGCTACGCCGAGCTGGCGGCGCTGTGCGTCGGCGGTGGCGCAGAACTCGGCCTCGATGTCGAGGTTCGGCAGACCGAACACGAGGGCGAACTGCTCGGCTGGCTGCATACCGCGGCCGACGACGGGACCCCCGTCGTGCTGAACGCAGGCGCGCTGACGCACACCTCCGTCGCCCTCGGCGACGCCTGTGCCATGCGCACCGCGGCACTGGTCGAGGTTCACATCAGCAACGTGCACCGGCGCGAGGAGTTCCGGCGGCACAGCTACGTCTCCGCGCACGCGGACGGTGTCATCGTCGGGCTGGGCGTGGACGGGTACGTGTTGGCGCTGTCGTGGATCTCCTCCAGGCTCGACGCCGAGGGCGGCGGCGGTGATGTCGGTCATGGCAACTGAGGCGACGCCGGCCGGTAAGGCGCGTGACGGCCGGACAGACTTCAACGAGCGGGCGCAGGACTACGAGTCAGGTCCGCGCGCGATATGGCACAACGTCATCGTGAACCGCTGCGCGGATGTCGCGCTGAGCGCGATCCAGGTTCCGCTTCGCGTGCTCGATGTCGGCTGTGGCACCGGCGCGCTGCTGCGCCAGATGAACGCTCGGCTGCCGAACGTGCTGGAGCTGATCGGGGTCGACCCGGCTGTCGAGATGGTCCGGCTGGCCCGGGAACGCGCCGAGGGGGTGGAGCAGTTCATCCAGGCTAACGCGGAGCAGTTGCCCTTCGCCGACGGACACTTCGACCTGGTTGTCAGCACCAGCTCGTTCGACCACTGGGTTGACCAGCAGCGCGGGGTGGACGAGGTGGCTCGGGTGCTGCACCCGGACGGCCTGTTCGTGCTGGCGGACCTGTGCGCTGCCTGGCTGTCCGGCAGTCACGAGGCTGGGCGGGCACGCACGCCGAAGGCGATGACCGAGGTGCTGCGCCGCGCCGGGTTCGAGGTCGATCGGATGGAGACGATCTATCGGGCGGTCGGCCTGCCGCTGGTGCGCGCGTTCACGGCCAAGCTCACGGCACCGGGTCCGGGCGGGCTCAACTAGACTGTCCCGTCGTGGCAACCACCAACGACCTGAAGAACGGACTCGTCCTCAACATCGACGGCCAGCTGTGGACCGTGATCGAGTTCCAGCACGTCAAGCCGGGCAAGGGCGGTGCCTTCGTCCGCACCACGCTCAAGAACGTGCTCTCGGGCAAGGTCGTGGACCGCACCTTCAACGCCGGCACCAAGGTGGACACCGCCACCGTGGACAAGCGCGCGATGACCTACCTGTACAAGGAAGGCACCGACTACGTCTTCATGGACGGCGAGACCTACGACCAGGTGCACGTGCCGGCGGAGACGGTCGGTGACGCCTCGAACTACCTGCTCGACAACGCCGAGGTGGCGGTTGCGGTGCACGAAGGCGTACCGCTGTACCTCGAGCTGCCCACCAGCGTGGAACTCGTCATCAGTCACACCGACCCGGGCGTGCAGGGCGACCGATCGACCGGCGGCACCAAGCCCGCCACGCTGGAGACCGGCGCGGAGATTGCCGTACCGCTGTTCGTCAGCTCCGGCGAGAAGGTCAAGGTCGACACGCGCGACGGCCGCTACCTCGGCCGCGTTAGCGGCTGAGAAGTCGGTGGCCGCCCGCACCAAAGCACGCAAACGCGCCGTAGACATCCTGTACGAGGCGGGTGCGCGGGGGATCGACCCGCTCATCGCCCTCGCGGAGCGGCAGTCACTGGCCGAGCCGCCGGTCAACGAATACACGGTCGAGCTGGTGCAGGGCATCAGCGCCAACGCGGCACGCATCGACGAGATTCTCGGCGAGGTGGCCCAGGGCTGGACGGTGGCGCGGATGCCGGACGTGGACCGCGCGCTGCTGCGGGTGGCCGTGTTCGAGCTGCTCTGGCGCGACGACGTGCCGGACGCGGTCGCCATCGACGAGGCGGTGGAGCTGGCCAAGTCGCTGTCCACCGAGTCCTCGCCCCGGTTCGTCAACGGCGTGCTCGGCCGCGTCGTGCGGGAACGTCCGGATATCGCTCCGGCCAACTGATAACCTCGGTTGTACCGACGTCCTTTAAAGGCCCGTCCCGCGAGGCGGACAAGGAGGTCAGCATGACCGGTTCTCTGCATGCCCGCCCGGATTCGACGGCCGTTCTCGGCCCAGCCGACGTGGCGCGCGTCATCGACCGCATGGCGCATCAGATCATCGAGCACGCCGCCAAGATCGACTTTGCGGTCTGCCTGCTCGGCATCCCCTCCCGCGGAGTCCCGCTCGCGCACCGCCTCGCCGAACGGATCGAGACCTTCGCCGGCACCCGGCCCGCAGTCGGCTCCCTGGACGTCACGCTGCACCGCGACGACCTGCGCCTGCGCGGGGTGCGCCCGCTGGCCGCAACCGTCGAACCGGACGGCGGGATCACCGGCCGCACGGTGATCCTCGTCGACGACGTGCTGTATTCCGGGCGCACCGTTCGAGCCGCGTTGGACGCCCTGACCGAGCTGGGCCGTCCATACGCGGTACAACTCGCGGTGCTGGTCGACCGGGGCCATCGGGAACTGCCGATCCGGGCCGACTACGTGGGCAAGAACCTGCCGACCTCGGCCAGCCAGACCGTGCGGGTGCATGTGCGGGAGATCGACGGCGATGACGCGGTGTTCGTCACCGAGCGGGAGCCGGCATGAGCATCGGCACCCACAACCTGCTCTCCGCCGCCGACCTGGATCGCGCACAGACGCTCGCCATCCTCGATACCGCAGCGCAAATGCATGCCATCCAGACCCGCGAGGTCAAGAAGCTGCCGCCGCTGCGCGGGCGGACGATCGTCAACCTGTTCTTCGAGGACTCCACCCGCACCCGGTCCTCGTTCGAGATCGCCGGCAAGTGGCTGTCCGCCGATGTGATCAACGTGAGCGCCAAGGGATCCAGCGCGAGCAAGGGCGAGAGCCTGCGCGACACCGTGCTCACCGTGGCCGCGATGGGGGTGGACGCACTGGTAGTGCGTCATCACGCGTCCGGCGCGGTGGCCCGCGTCGCCGGCTGGGTCGACTGCGCCGTCATCAATGCCGGCGACGGTACCCATGAGCACCCCACTCAGGCCCTGCTGGACGCCTACGCGCTGCGGGCTCGACTCGGAGACTTCACCGACCGGCACGTCGTCATCGTCGGCGACATCGCGCACAGCCGGGTGGCGCGCTCCAACGTGCTGCTGCTGCACACGCTCGGCGCCCGGGTCACCCTGGTCGCGCCGCCGACGCTGATGCCGGCGGGCGTGGCCGAATGGACTGCGGCCACCAGCTGGGATCTCGACGCGGTGCTCAGCGGCAAGGAGTTCGGTGACGTGGACGCGCTGATGATGCTGCGGCTGCAACGGGAGCGGATGAGCAGCAACTACTTCCCGACCGAGCGGGAGTACGCGACCGGCTACGGGCTGAGCCCGCTCCGGCTCGAGCTGCTCGGCCCGGATGTGCCGGTGCTGCACCCGGGCCCGATGAACCGGGGGCTGGAGATCTCCTCGGCTGCCGCCGACAACCTGCGCTCGGTGGTGCTCGACCAGGTGCAGGCCGGCGTCGCGGTACGGATGGCCGTGCTGTACCGGCTGCTCGCCGGCGATCCTGCCGCCGCGATCGAGCAGGTGCCGGCGTGAGCAACGTCCTGCTTGCCGGCGCGTCTGTGTTGGGCGGCCGCCCAGCCGATGTCCTGATCAGCGGCGAGGTCATTGCCGCGGTCGGCAGCGCCGCGGACGCGGCCGGCGCCGAAGTCATCGACGCCGCCGGGTTGGTGCTGCTGCCCGGATTCGTCGACCTGCACACCCACCTGCGTGAGCCGGGGCGGGAGGACGCGGAGACGGTGCGCAGCGGATCTGCTGCGGCCGCCCTCGGTGGCTACACCGCCGTGCACGCGATGGCGAACACGACGCCTGTTGCCGATACCGCCGAGATCGTCGAACAGGTGGCCCGCCTCGGTGCCGCTGCGGGGCTGGTCGATGTCCGGCCGGTGGGCGCCGTCTCCCGAGGCCTGGACGGCGAGCGGCTGGCCGAGATAGCCGGCATGGCTCGCTCGGCGGCGGCGGTGCGGGTCTTCAGCGACGACGGGCGCTGTGTCGCGGACGCGCAGCTGATGCGCCGGGCACTGGAGTACGTCAAGCCATTCGGCGCCGTCATCGCCCAGCATGCGCAGGACCCAGCCCTGGCTGGGACCGCGGCCTGCGCGCACGAAGGCGTGGTGTCCGGCAAGCTCGGCCTGCCCGGTTGGCCCGCGGTGGCCGAGGAGAGCGTGGTGGCTCGCGACGTGATGCTGGCGCAGCACACCGGCTCGCGCCTGCACGTCTGCCACGTCTCCACGGCGGGCACCGTCGAGGTGCTGCGCTGGGCCAAGGGGCGTGGCATCGACGTCACCGCGGAAGTGACCCCGCACCATTTGGCGCTGGACTGCTCGCTGCTCGACGGCTACGACCCCGTGTACAAGGTGAACCCCCCGCTGCGCCCGGCCGAGGACGTCGCCGCGCTGCGCGCCGCGCTCGCCGACGGCACCATCGACGCGGTCGCCACCGACCATGCGCCGCATGCCGCGCATGACAAGGAGCATGCGTTCGCCGACGCCGCCTTCGGCATGCTCGGGTTGCAGACCGCGCTCGGTGTCGTGGCCGATGCGATGGTCCGAACCGGACTGCTGGACTGGGCCGGCGTCGCCGACCGGATGAGCGTGCGCCCGGCGCTGATCGGGCGACTCAGTGGGCACGGTCGGCCGATCGAGGCGGGACAGCCGGCGAACCTCACCCTGCTCGACCCGCGTGGGTCGTGGGTGGTGGACGCGGACCGGCTGGCCTCGTTGTCACGCAACACGCCGTTCGCCGGCCGGACACTGCCGGCGCGTGTGGTGGCCACGTTCCTGCGCGGCCGGGCGACGGTCCGGGATTCCGAACTCATCCAGAAAGAGGTATCGCACGCGTGACCGACGCGATCTTGGTGTTGGAGGACGGCCGGACATTCTCCGGGCAGGCGTACGGGGCGATCGGCGACACGGTCGGCGAGGCGGTGTTCGCAACCGGCATGACGGGATACCAGGAAACGCTGACAGATCCGTCCTACCACCGGCAGGTGGTCGTGCAGACCGCACCGCACATCGGCAACACCGGTGTGAACGACGAGGATGCGGAGTCGCGGCGGATCTGGGTGTCCGGCTATGTGGTACGCGACCCGGCGCGGCGCCCGTCGAACTGGCGCTCGCGCCGGTCGCTGGACGACGAGCTGCGCGCGCACGGTGTGGTGGGCATCAGCGACATCGACACCAGGGCATTGACCCGGCACCTACGTGAGCGCGGGGCGATGAGGTGCGGCATCTCCTCGACGACCGCTGACACCGATGCCGTGCTGGCCGCGGTGCTCGCGTCGGCGCCGATGGTCGGTGCCGATCTGTCCGCGGAGGTCACCACGCCGCAGCCGTATCGGGTGGATGCACTGGGCGAGTGCCGGTTCAGCGTGGCCGCGTTGGATTACGGCATCAAGTCCATGACGCCGCACCGGATGGCCGAGCGCGGCATCACCACGCACGTGTTGCCGAGCACCAGCACCGCGGACGAGGTGCTGGCCACCGGCGCGGACGCCGTCTTCCTGGCCAACGGACCGGGCGACCCGGCCACCGCCGACGCGGCCGTGGCGACTGTGCGAGCGCTGCTTACCCGAGCGGTGCCCATCTTCGGCATCTGCTTCGGCAACCAGGTGCTCGGCCGGGCGTTCGGCTTCGGTACCTACAAGCTGGCCTACGGCCATCGCGGCATCAACCAGCCGGTGCAGGATCGGCGCACCGGCAAGGTGGAGATCACCGCACACAACCACGGCTTCGCCGTGGACGCGCCGACGGATGGTGCGGTGGACACGCCGTTCGGGGCCGTCGAAGTCAGTCACGTCTGCCTCAACGACGGCGTGGTGGAAGGTCTGCAAGCGCACGACGTGCCGGCCTTCAGCGTGCAGTACCACCCGGAAGCGGCGGCCGGTCCGCATGATGCCGCCTACCTGTTCGACCGCTTCGTCGAGCTGATCTCCAAGCCGGGCATTGCGCAGCGGGGCGGTCGCTGATGCCCAGGCGCACCGACATCTCCTCGATCCTCGTCATCGGCTCCGGTCCGATCGTGATCGGGCAGGCCTGCGAATTCGACTACTCCGGTACCCAGGCCTGCCGCGTGCTACGCAGCGAGGGTTTCCGGGTCAGCCTGATCAACTCCAACCCGGCCACGATCATGACCGATCCGGAGTTCGCCGACGCCACCTACATCGAGCCGCTCACGGTCGACTTCGTGGAGAAGGTCATCGCGGTGGAGCAGCCGGACGCGCTGCTACCGACCCTCGGCGGTCAGACCGCGTTGAACCTTGCGGTCGCGCTGCACGAAGGCGGCGTACTGGAGAAGTACGGCGTGGAACTGATCGGCGCGGACATCGAGGCGATCTCCCGCGGCGAGGATCGGCAGCGGTTCAAGGAGATCGTGCGGCGGGTGGGCGCGGACACGCCGGTCTCGCTGGTCTGCCACAGCCTGGACGACGCAATCGGGTTCGCCGAGAGCGTCGGCAACAAGGTCGTGATCCGGCCGTCGTTCACCATGGGCGGCCTCGGCTCGGGCCTGGCGACCGACGCGGCGCAGGTGCGCACGATGGTCGCCCGTGGCCTGGCGGCGAGCCCGGTGCACGAGGTGCTGGTCGAGGAGTCGGTGTTCGGCTGGAAGGAGTTCGAGCTCGAACTCATGCGGGACCGCAACGACAACGTCGTGGTGGTCTGCTCCATCGAGAACGTCGACCCGATGGGCGTGCACACCGGCGACTCGATCACCGTCGCCCCGGCGATGACACTGACCGACCGCGAGTACCAGCACATGCGTGACGTCGGCATCGCGGTGCTGCGCGAGGTCGGCGTGGACACCGGCGGCTGCAACATCCAGTTCGCGATCGATCCGGTCACCGGCCGGATGGTCGTCATCGAGATGAACCCGCGGGTGTCCCGCTCGTCGGCACTGGCGAGCAAGGCCACCGGGTTCCCCATCGCCAAGATCGCGGCGAAGCTTGCGGTGGGCTACACGCTGGACGAGATTCCGAACGACATCACCCGCAAGACGCCCGCCGCATTCGAACCGGCACTGGACTACGTCGTCGTCAAGGTGCCGCGCTTCGCCTTCGAGAAGTTCCCGGGGGCCGATCCGGTGCTCACCACTCACATGAAGAGCGTGGGCGAGGCGATGTCGATCGGCCGAAACTTCACCGAGGCGCTGGGCAAGGCGCTGCGCTCGATCGAGACGAAGGCCGCCGGGTTCTGGACGGTGCCGGACGAGCCCGGGACCGTAGACGAGTTACTGGCCCGCGCCGCGGTGCCGACCGACGGGCGGCTGTACCACGTCGAGCAGGCGCTGCGCGCGGGTGCCTCGGTCGAGCAGGTGTCGGCCGCGTGCGGGATCGACGCGTGGTTCATCGACCAGATCGCGTCGCTGGTCGAGCTGGGTGCGCAAGTCATGGCGGCGCCGTCGCTCACCCCCGAGCTGTTGCGCCGGGCCAAGCGGCACGGCCTGTCCGACCGTCAGCTGGCCGCGCTGCGGCCGGAGCTCGCCGGCGAGGACGGCGTGCGCAGCCTGCGCGCGCGCGCCGGTATCCGGCCGGTGTTCAAGACGGTGGACACCTGCGCCGCGGAGTTCGCCGCGCAGACGCCCTATCACTACTCGACGTACGATTCCGAGTCCGAGGTCACGGCGCAGCTGGACCGGCCCAAGGTGATCATTCTGGGCAGCGGGCCGAACCGCATCGGGCAGGGCATCGAGTTCGACTACTCGTGCGTGCATGCGGTGATGGCACTGCGCGAGGCCGGCTACGAGACGGTGATGGTGAATTGCAACCCGGAGACCGTCTCCACCGACTACGACACCGCGGACCGCCTGTACTTCGAGCCGCTCACGTTCGAAGACGTGCTGGAGGTGGTGCGCGCCGAGCAGTCCTCCGGCACGGTGGCGGGCGTCATCTGCACGCTTGGCGGGCAGACCCCGCTCGGACTTGCGCAGCGGCTCAAGGATGCCGGCGTGCCGGTGCTGGGCACCCAGCCTGAGGCGATCGACCTGGCCGAGCACCGCGGCGCGTTCGGCCGGGTGCTGGCGGCGGCCGGGTTGCCGGCACCCAAGCACGGCACCGCGACGTCGTTCGCCGAGGCCAAGGCCGTCGCGGACGAGATCGGTTACCCGGTGCTGGTGCGGCCGTCCTACGTGCTGGGCGGGCGCGGCATGGAGATCGTCTACGACGAGACGCACCTGGAGGATTACATCTCTCGCGCCACGGAGATCACTGCTGATCATCCGGTGCTTGTGGACCGCTTCCTGGACGACGCCATCGAGATCGATGTGGACGCCCTGTACGACGGCAGCGAGCTGTATCTCGGCGGGGTCATGGAGCACATCGAGGAGGCGGGCATCCACTCCGGCGATTCGGCGTGCGCGCTGCCGCCCATCACTCTCGGCGCTGCGGACATCGCCCGCATCCGGTCCTCGACGCTCGCCCTGGCCGACGGCGTCGGGGTGCGCGGGCTGATCAACGTGCAGTACGCGCTCGGCGGCGACGTGCTGTACGTGCTGGAAGCCAACCCGCGGGCCAGCCGCACCGTGCCATTCGTGTCGAAGGCGACGGCGGTGCCGCTGGCCAAGGCGGCCGCGCGGATCGCGCTCGGGGCAACCATCGCCGAGCTGCGGGCCGAGGGCATGTTGCCTCGTCGCGGCGACGGTGGCGACCTGCCGGCGGATGCACCGATCGCGGTGAAGGAGGCGGTGCTGCCGTTCCACCGGTTCCGCAGCCCGGACGGCTCCCATGTCGATTCACTGCTCGGTCCGGAGATGAAGTCCACCGGGGAGGTGATGGGCTTCGATGCCACGTTCGGCACCGCGTTCGCGAAGAGCCAGGCGGCCGCCTACGGATCACTGCCCATCGAGGGGACCGTGTTCGTCAGCATCGCGAACCGGGACAAGCGCGCGGCGATCTTCCCGATCAAACGGCTGTCGGACTTCGGCTTTCGCATCCTGGCGACGGAGGGCACCGCGCAGGTGCTGCGACGCAACGGCGTCGCCGCCGAGGTCGTCGGCAAGTTCAGCGACGGGCCGGGCAACATCGTGGAGAAGATCTTGGCCGGCGAGGTCGATCTGGTGCTCAACACGCCGTGGGGTGCGCCGGGCAACTCGGGGCCGCGCGTGGACGGCTACGAGATCCGTACCGCCGCGGTGTCGATGGGGATCCCGTGCCTGACGACAGTGCAGGCCGCGGCCGCGGCGGTCCAGGGCATCGAGGAGCTGATCCGTGGCGACATCGGGGTGTGCTCGCTGCAAGCGCGCCACGAGCAGCTGGCCAGCTGGCGCGGAGCCGGATCGTGACGTCCGAGCCGGAGGTGGTCGGCCCGGTGCAGGAGCGGGGCGAGATCTTCGACGTGCAGCGCGTCGGGGCGTATACGCAGTTCACGGTGGTGGCGCCCGGGGTTGCTGCCGGATTCCGGCCGGGGCAGTTCGTCGCGGTGGCGGTCGGCGGCGAGAACAGTGCGATGGTGCTGCGGCGGGCATTCGCCCTGTCCGGTGCCACTCGTGGTGGCGCGTTCGCGGGCACCGTGCAGTTCGTGGTCGCCGCGCACGGGCCGGGCACGCGCTGGCTGGTGCAGCGCAGCGCCGGCGAGATGCTGGACCTGGTCGGCCCGCTCGGCAACCCGTTCCCGTTGCCGTCGGCCCCGACTCGAGCCGTGCTGGTCGGTGGCGGCTACGGATCGGCGCCACTGCTTGCGCTCGCATCGGCGCTGCTCGAGGGCGGCTCGTCGGTCGAGTTCGTGCTCGGCGCGGCAACGGCAGCGCGGTTGTTCGGTGAACTCGCCGCGCGGCGTGCGGTGGGCTCGGTCACCGTGCTCACCGAAGACGGCACGGCCGGAGAGCGCGGGCGGGTGACGGATGCGCTGCCCGGGGCCATCGAGCGTGTCGGCGCCGAGGTCGTCTACGCGTGCGGTCCGATGGCGATGCTGCGCGCGGTCGGCGAGATCGCCAGCGAGGCGGCCATCACCGCGCAGGTGGCGGTGGAGGAGTCGATGGCGTGCGGGATCGGCGTGTGCATGACCTGCGTGCTGCCGGTCCGCGGTACCGACGGCCAGTCGCGCTTCGTCCGCTCTTGCGTGGACGGGCCGGTGTTCGACGCCGCGCGGGTCCGCTGGCAGGACGTGGGACGGCTGCCGGCGGATCTGGTCGGCGCGGAGGCGATGTCGGTGCCAGGGCAAGGGCGGCACTGATGGCCGACATGTCCACCAGCCTGGCCTGGTTCCGGATGCCGAACCCGGTGCTCACCGCGTCCGGCTGCGCGGCCGCGGGGCGGGAGCTGCACCAGTTCTTCGACGTCGCGCAGCTGGGTGGCGTGGTGACCAAGTCGGTGATGAGCCGGCCTCGGTCCGGACGCGCGACGCCGCGGATGGCCGAGACGCCAAGCGGCATGCTGAATTCGATCGGCTTGCAGGGCCCGGGTATCGAGGCGTTCATCGACAACGATCTGGCCTGGCTGGCCAAGCAGGGCGCACGGACCGTGGTGTCCATTGCCGGCGGTCACACGGATGAGTACGTGGAGCTCACGCGACGCCTGCGCGGCAACCCGGCTGTGTACGCGATCGAGGTGAACATCTCCTGTCCGAACGTGGAGAACCGCGGTCAGGTGTTCGCATGCGACGTGGTGGCGTCCTCGCGGGTGATCGGCGCGGTGCGTCGCGCCGCCGACCCGGCGGTACCGGTGCTCGCGAAGCTGTCGCCCGACGTCACCGACATCACCTTGATCGCGCGTGCGTGCGCCGATGCCGGTGCCGATGGCTTCTCGCTGATCAACACGCTGCTGGGCATGGTGATCGACACGGACACGCTTGCGCCGGCGCTGGGCGGTGGCACCGGCGGGTTGTCCGGTCCGGCGATCCGGCCGGTCGCAGTGCGCTGCGTGTGGCAGGTGAAGCAGGCCGTGCCGCACCTGCCCATCCTGGGCATGGGTGGGATCAGGTCCGGCTTGGACGCGCTGCAATTCATTCTCGCGGGCGCCTCGGCGGTTTCGGTCGGCACCGCGGTGTTCGGGGATCCGTCCGCGCCGATGCGGATACTCGCGGAGTTGGAGCAAGCCCTGGACGAGCGCGGCTTCGCGTCGGTGGCCGATGCGATCGGCTACGCGCACCGGCCGCCGGCCGAGCGGCTGGTGCCGGCCGCGGCGGCGCCGGCGGCGCGATGAGCCAGGTGCTCACCTTCGGACAGCGGTTGGACACGGCGCTTTCCGCGCGCGGCTCGCTATGCGTCGGGATCGACCCGCACAGCGTGCTGCTCGAGCAGTGGGGGCTGCCCGTCGACGCGGACGGACTCGCGCGTTTCGCCGAGATCTGCGTGCGCGCGTTCGCCGGCCAGGTGGCTGTGGTGAAGCCGCAGTCAGCTTTCTTCGAGGTGTTCGGCGCGGCGGGTATCGCGGTGCTGGAGCGGACGCTGGCTGCGTGCCGGTCGGCCGGTGCGTTGGTGTGCCTGGATGTCAAGCGCGGCGACATCGGCTCGACCATGGCTGCGTACGCACAGGCGTATCTCGACCCGAGGTCTCCGCTCGCCGCTGATGTGATCACCGTGTCGCCCTATCTCGGTGTCGGGTCGTTGCAGCCGGCGTTCGACACGGCCAATGAACACGGTGCCGGCCTGTTCCTGCTCGGGCTGACGTCGAACCCGGAGGGTCCGCAGATGCAGCGGGCGCGGGCGGTTGACGGCCGGGCGTTGGCGCAGGTGGTTGCGGACGAGGTGGGTGCGCGCAATGCCGGCGCGACGCCGGTCGGTTCGTTCGGGCTGGTGGTGGGCGCGACGATCGGCAGTGCCGATGACGCCACGGTGCCGGTGGATCTCTCTGCAGTGCGTGGGCCGTTCCTGGTGCCCGGGGTGGGGGCACAGGGCGGAACCGCTGACGATGTGCGCCGCATCTTCGGCGACGGGGCGCGTTACGTGCTGCCCAGCGTCTCGCGCGAAGTGCTGCGGCACGGCCCGGATGTGGCGGCGATGCGTGGCGCCGCGGAAGCCCTCGTCGCCGATTTCTCGTTCCTGCGCAGCTGACCTGCCCGCCGGGGTCTGATTTACTCGGTTATTGGGCACCTCGAGCCGTCAGGAAGGTGGCCGCCATGGACGCGAAGGTCAGCCGGGAGCATGCGGAGTCCGTCCTAGCGCACGTCGGAGCGCCGAAGGACCGGATCCAGGCGATCCTCGAAGACATCGACTTTCCGATCGATCGCGACGAACTGATGAACATCCTGCAGGCCCGAGGCGTCACCCATGACGGTCTGACGAACCGGATGGGCGGCAGTCCCTGACCCCTGGCCCGGGTTCGGTGCAGTCGCCCGGGTGCGGGGGCGACGGTCACACTGCAAGCGTGCGTCGTTATGCGTTGGTGTCGGCGACGTCGGCCCCGGTGGTGCTGATCGGGGGCTGGACGTGGGCCGCGGCGGACCAGCCGGCCGGATACAGCTCGACTCGGGACACGATCAGCGCGTTGGCGGCACGGGGTGCGACCGACCGATGGATCATGACTGTCGCGCTCGCCCTGCTCGGTGTCTGCCATCTGATCACGGCAAGCGGTCTGGTCGAGGCGCGGTTCGTCGCACGCGTGCTTCTTGCGCTCGGCGGCCTGGCCACGATTGCGGTTGCTTCGTTGCCTCAGCCCTCGACCGGTCATGTCCCGGCGGCGACGATCGGCTTTGTCGCACTGGCGCTGTGGCCGGCGATGGCTGCGTTGCCGGCCCGCCGGGCGGCGTGGGTGGCCACATCCGCGATGTTGGTGCTGCTCGGCTGGCTGGCCGTCGAGATTCATGGCGGTGACCTGCTCGGCTTGAGCGAACGCGCTGTTGCCGGCGTCGAGGCACTCTGGCCACTTGCGGTCGTCCTGACGCTCGCCTTCGCTCGGCCCAAGACCGCCGCCTCGGTCAGCTGACCCGGCGCAGACCTACTACGGGTATGGTCCGGACCCCATCCAGGCCGCGTTCGTACTCCCCGAATCCCGGCATCCGTTCGACCTGCATCGCGTAGATCCGATCGCGCTCGGCACCGGTGATCTCGTGCACGGTGACCGGGAATCGTTCGGTTCCGATCTCGACTTCGGCATCGCCGGCGGCGATCAGGTTGCGATACCACTGCGGATGGTGTGGACGCCCACCCGCGGATGCGAAGACATACACGGTGGCCGGGTCATCGGGATCGTGCAGATAGGCGAGCGGATTGACGTTGTCGGCGCCGGTGCGGCGTCCGCGGTTGTGCAGCAACAGCATCGTGTGCCCCGCAAAAGGGCCGCCGATATTTCCCTGGTTCGTCCGGAATTCGGTAACGATCGGCACGTTGCGTTCCGTGATCTGCTCGCCCGCCATGTGAGCCACGCTAGCGGTCGACGCGAAGGGATCAATGGCCGGTTTCGGGCGAATGTGGTGCCGATCGGTTGCGTCGAGGGACGTTCGGCGGTGAACTGTCGCTCTGAGCGCTGGCGTGGAGTGCGCACGCCAGCGAAAGGGGAGGCGGCCATGGAGTTGGCGCGAAGAACTCGAGCAGCCGTGGTGATCGGTGTGTTGCTATTGGCGTGGACGATTCTGGTCCCAGCCAGCTCGGCCGTCGCCGCGGGTGGGATGTCCGGCTCATGCGTCGCCGCCGGTTCCAGCCCGGTGAGTTTCGTCGGCGGCGGATTCTTCACGCCGGACGCGGCCACGTACACCTACACGACCCACGACAGTCTGTGCACGATGCCCGATCCTTCGGTGCACTCAGGCGTCGAGCACGGCTCGGCGACCGGAACCCTCAACTGCGCAAGCCTGGGCGGATCGTTCACCGGGCAGTTCACGCTCACGTGGAACAACCACCGCACCAGCACCGTCGACTACACGGAGAACATCGTCTACGGGGTCAACCAGTCGCATGGCACGTTCGTCGCCGGGGAGTTCCAGGGAATGACGTTCACCCATGCGGGCGTCGACGTCGCCGTGAATCCGACCGCGTGCTTCAAGACACGGGGAACGCTGCACATTTCATACACCGGCGTCTACACCTATCGAAGCTGACGGGCAGAGAGCTATACCTCCTGCTGAGGCGTCTCCAGTACGCCGCTCAGAACGGCGGTGGGTCGGGATCGGATTCTGCATCTTGCACGCGGACCGCAAGCGTCGACCGCGCACTGGGCGTGGCGTCGACCGGATAGGGCTCGGGTGGCGGGGTTGTGTAATGCGCACCGGCGGGGCTCGTCCAATCGGTCGTTCGATTATCCAATGCCCGCACCTCCCAGCGGGATTCGTCCTTGAGGTGGTGGTGCCGTGGACAGAGCACCTGCAGATTTCCTGCATTCGTTGTGCCGCCGGCCGCCCAGGCGATGCGATGGTCGATTTCCGCAGTGTCCGCGCGATGAGCACAACCGGGGAATCGGCAGGTGCGATCACGGGCAGTGACGTAGTCTGCCAGGGCGGCGGGCGGCCGGTATCTGGTGCGGCCGTAGTCGATCAACTGCCCGGTCGGATCGGTGATCAGTCGTCGCCAGGTGCCGGTGGGGTCGTCCGCCAAGCGACGTGCCAACTCGGCAGGGATCGGTCCAACGCCGGCTAGGTCGCGTGGCTGTTCGTCCAAGCCCAACAGGGTGGACAGGGCAACCGAGACCTGGATGAGCGGATGCCGGAGCACCGGGCCGTACACCTGCGTGTTGCTCGGGCCGCTGCCACAATCCGCGCGTAGGAGCAGGTCAACCAGGGAGTCCCCCTGGCGCTGTTCGACCGTGCGGGTGTCGCCGGTCGTCTCCGCAGCCGCCGCGGCCTGTCGGAGCAGCGTGCGGATCGCCGCGGCGTCCTCATCCGGCAGCACCGCATACATGCTGGTCGTGCCGGGCAGCTCCGGACGAAACGTGACCCGCCGCTCTGACAGCGCGAGTTCGCGCCGGTCGTCCTCGACCGCCGGCGCCAGGTTCAACATTGCCCGCTCCAAGGAGCGACAGAATGCGCCGTAGTTCTGCTCGGGCGCGTCGGGCAACACCTGTGCCGCGACGGCCGCGGCCAGCTCGGCATCCAGTCCGAGCACACCACGAGTCAACGCCTGGACGTGATACGCGCTGAGGTAACCGGTGCTCAATCCGGCCAGCACGCCCGGCAACCGCACTGACACCGCTGCCTCGCCCAACCGTCGCGCGGCCGTGCTCGGCGCTACTCGCAGCGCGCACGCGACCTCCTCGTGCAGCCAACCCTTGTCCCGGTACTCGGGCAACGCCGAGACCGGCGGATCGGCGTCCATCAAAGCCAGGACACGCAGTTGCTCGGCCTGCGCGGCCGCGATGATCCGATCCTGCTCGACCAGATAGCCCAATCGCTCGGCGTGCGTCAGCCGACGCAGCGCCTCGTCGTCGAGTACCTCCAACATGCACTGAACGCTAGGAACGGCTGCCGACAACTTCCGACGACTTCCCCGGCACTGGGGCCGATCGATGCCAACCGTGCCCCTTCGGGCAACTCGTCTGCATTCGGGTGCTAGGTCTTCACCCACACGGATACGTGGCTGCCTGCGTCGGAGGTGAACTCCGAGCCGCTCCAGTCGGCCACGCGCTGTTCCAGCTCCATCCCGGCAAGTTGCGCCATGAGGTCGCATTCGGCTGGCCAGATGTAGCGGAAGTGGCCCTGTTCGTATCGGATCGTCCCGTCGGATTCATGTCGGTAGTGGTGGGAGATGCACTGCTGCGTGACCAGGTCGTAGGTGTCGAGGACGAGGTGGCGCTCATCAACGTGCATCGGGGCTGCGTGCTGTCCGGGCGCCAGTCGCCGGATCGGCGGAATCCAGAGCTCGATCACGAACCGTCCACCGGGGCTCAGGTGGCGGGCGGCGTTTCGGAAGCAGGCCACCTGCCCCTGCTGGGTGCGCACATTTGAGATGCTGTTCCAGACCAGGTACACGAGGGCGTATTCGCCACGCGCGCGTGTCGTGGCCATATCGCCGAGCACCACAGGCAGCATCGACTCGTCGATCTTGCGCCGTAGCTGGGCGATCATCGGTTCGGACAATTCGATTCCGGTCACCGGTACCCCACGCGCGAGCAGCGGAATTGCGACGCGACCGGTGCCAATCGCGAATTCCAGCGCCGCCCCCGAGCCGGCTGAACCCGGAAAGAAACTCGACGGTGGGTTCGAGGACGTCCGGCGCGTACATGTCCGCAGCATCGCTGTCATACCGTGCCGCCGTCTGCTCGTCCCACAGATCACTGGTCGTCATGACGGCAATCCTGACCTAGGGCCGGTAACGGCCTCGCACGCTGCTCAGGCGGTGATCTGCCGCAACTCGGCGAGGTCCTCCTCCGTCGGCGTCCAGCCGCCCGCCGCCACGTTCTGCTGCACCTGCTCGCGCGAGGTAGCCCCGGCGATGACGCTGGCGACGGCCGGTTGCGCAGCCAGACCGCCGATCGCGACGTCGAGCACCGAGGCACCTCGCGATCCGGCGAACGCCGTCAGCGCCTCAACCGTGTCGAACGCGGCATCGTTGAGTTGGTCGTCGCGTCCAGCCAGCCGCGTGCCCGCCGGCGCCGCTTCGCCACGTCGGTACTTTCCCGTGAGCAGACCGTTGGCGAGCGGGAAGTACGGCAGCAATCCGATCTCGTAGTGCAGCAGCGCCGGCACGATGTCCTTCTCGATCCCGCGCTTGAGCCAGCTGTATTCGTTCTGCGCGCTGACGAACCGTTCCAGACCCCGATCCCGGGCCACCCACTGCGCGTCCGCGACCTGCCAACCGGTGAGGTTCGAGCTGCCGATGTAACGGACCTTCCCCTCGCGCACCAACTCGGTGAGCACTGACAACGTCTCCTCGATCGGCGTCAGCGGATCCGGAAAATGCAGCTGGTACAGGTCGATCCAATCGGTGCGAAGCCGCCGCAACGAACTCTCCACGGCCCGGCGCACGTAGCGCCGGGAACCGCGCGCATCCCAGTCCTCGCCGTTGTCCAGCCCACGGCGCCGCACGTCACTACCGAACTTCGTCGCGATGATGACGTTGTCCCGCTGTCCCGCCAAGGACGCGCCGAGACGCTCCTCGGACTGGCCGTACGAATCGGCTGTATCGAACAACGTGATGCCCTCGTCCAACGCCGCATGCACCACCTCGCGACTTCGCTCGTCATCCAGCCGGATGCCGAGATTGTTGGTCCCCAGCCCGACCACCGATACCACGAGCCCGGAGCTGCCGAGCCGACGAAACCGCATACCTCGACCCTACGACCCTCTGGAACGTTGCTCAGGCTGACGTTCCCAGCGCGCGCAGGATGTCCTCCACCCGCTCCTTGGCGTCGCCGAAAAGCATCTGCGCGTTCTCCTTGAAGAACAGGGGATTCTGCACGCCGGCATAGCCGGTGTTCATCGATCGCTTGAACACGACCACATTCCCCGACTCCCAGACGTGCAGCACCGGCATGCCGGCGATCGGAGAGCCGGGGTCGTCCAAGGCGGCCGGATTGACGGTGTCGTTCGCGCCGATGACCAGCACCACCGAGGTATCGGCGAAATCGTCGTTGATCTCGTCCATCTCCAGCACGATGTCGTAGGGCACCTTCGCCTCGGCGAGCAGCACGTTCATGTGCCCGGGCAACCGACCGGCGACCGGATGGATACCGAACCGGACCTGGACCCCGCGTTCGCGCAGTCGCTTGGTCAGCTCCGCCACCGGGTACTGCGCCTGCGCAACCGCCATGCCATATCCGGGCGTGATGATCACCGAGGACGCCTCCCGGAGCAGATCCGCGGTGTCCTCCGCGTTGATCTCCCGGTACTCGCCCAGGTCGGCGTCGCTGGCCGGACCCGCCTCGATGCCGAAGCCGCCGGCGATCACCGAGATGAACGAGCGGTTCATCGCCTTGCACATGATGTAGGACAGGTACGCACCGGAGGAGCCGACCAACGCACCGGTGACGATGAGCAGATTGTTGTCCAGCAGGAACCCCGACGCCGCGGCTGCCCAACCCGAATAGCTGTTCAGCATCGACACCACCACCGGCATGTCGCCGCCGCCGATGGAGGCCACCAGGTGCCAACCCAGCGCGAGTGCGACGGCGGTGACCCCGACCAGCAGCCCCAGCCGCGGTTGGTCCACGAACGCGATGGTCAGCGCCACGAAGGCCACCAGCGCGCCGAGGTTGAGCAGGTTGCGCCCCGGCAGCATCAGCGGCGAAGACTTGATCCGGGCCGACAGCTTCAGGAACGCGACGATGGAACCGGTGAAGGTCACCGCGCCGATGAAGACGCCGATGAAGACCTCGGCATGGTGGATGCGGAACAGCGAATGCGCGATCTCGTGCTGTCCCGCCCCCTTGGCCTCGACCGCGTAGTAGCCGTCCCAGCCGACCAGCACCGCGGCCAGGCCGACGAAGCTGTGCAGCATCGCGATCAGTTCCGGCATGGCCGTCATCTCGACGGTGCGGGCGCGCAACAACCCGACGACGGCGCCCACAACCATCGCGATGACGATCAGCGCGATCCCGGTGGCGGCGATACTGCGCGAGGCCAGGCCGATGGTCGCGGCCAGGGCGATCGCCATGCCGGCGATGCCGTAGACGATGCCGTGGCGCGAGGTCTCGTGCCGGGACAGCCCGGCGAGCGCCATGATGAACAGCAGCGCGGCGACGATATAGGCAGCCTGCGCGGCGGTGGTCGCGGTCATGCGGCCTGCTTCCCGTCGTATCCGGCGCCGATCTGACGGCGGGCCGTCATGATTTCGTGAACATTCCGAGCATGCGCCGAGTCACGGCGAAACCACCGAAGATGTTGATGCTGGCGAGCAGGATCGCGACGAAGCTGATGACGGTGATCGTGGTGTCCGAGTGGCCGATCTGCAGCAGCGCACCGACGATGATGATCCCCGAGATCGCGTTGGTGATCGACATCAGCGGCGTGTGCAACGCGTGATGCACCTTGCCGATGACGTAGTAGCCGATGACGATCGCGAGCACGAACACCGTGAAGTTGCCGATCAGCTGCGTCGGCGAGAACGCGGTCAGCAAGAACAACGCCGCCACACCGATACCGATCAGCGTGTACCTGCGCGCGGCCGACGCCGGCGGTTTCGTCTCCCGCTTCGGCTGTGGCGCGGCGGGTGCGGCGGCCGGGGCCGCGGAGACCTGTACCGGCGGTGGCGGCCAGGTCTTCTCCCCGTTGCGCACGACGGTCATCGACCGCTGCACGACGTCGTCGAAATCGAGCACCAACTGCCCGTCCTTGCCGGGCGTGAGCAGCTTCATCAGGTTCACCAGGTTGGTGCCGAACAGCTGTGATGCCTGGGTCGGCAACCGCCCGGGAAGATCGGTGTAGCCGATGATGGAGACGTTATTGGCGGTGACCACCACCTCGCCCGGCCGCGACCCGGCGACGTTGCCGCCCTGCTGCGCGGCCATGTCGACGAGGACACTGCCCGGGTTCATGGTGGCCACCATCTCCTCGGTGATCAGCCGCGGCGCGGGCTTTCCGGGGATAAGTGCCGTCGTCACGATGATGTCCACGTCCGCGGCCTGCTCGGTGTAGATCTCGGCGGCGCGGCGGTTGAAGGCCTCGCTAGTCTCACGCGCGTAGCCATCGGCGCTCACCTGCTGCTCGACTTCGACGGGTAGGAACTCGGCGCCCATCGAGCGCACCTGCTCGCCGACCTCAGCGCGTGCGTCGGTAGCGCGCACCACGGCACCCAGGCTGACCGCGGTGCCGATCGCGGCGAGCCCGGCCACGCCGGCACCAGCGACGAGCACTTTGGCCGGGGGCACTTTGCCCGCCGCAGTCACCTGGCCGGTGAAGAACCGCCCGAAGACGTGCGCCGCCTCGATCACCGCCCGATAGCCGGCAATGTTCGCCATCGAGCTCAGCACGTCCAGGGACTGCGAGCGTGACATCCGGGGCACCGCATCCATCGCCAGCACCGTGATCGGCCGCTGGGCGAGGGCATCGACCAGCTCCGGGTTCAGTGCCGGGCTGATCATCGACACGAGCGTGGCACCGTCACGCAACCGGGCGATCTCTTCCGTCGACGGCGCGTTTATCTTGAACACCACGTCGGCGCCCCACGCGTCCTCGGCACTGCCCACCCGCGCACCGGCCTCGGCAAAGGCGTCGTCGGTCAGGTTCGCCTTGGTGCCCGCGCCCGATTCGATCACCACGTCGTAACCAAGGGTGACCAGCTGCTTCACCGTCACCGGTGTGGCCGCGACGCGCGTCTCACCCGTGAGCGATTCCCGTACCACGCCGATGAGCCGTCCGTTTGGCACAGCGCACTCCGTTCAGGGGGTGTTCACAGCAGCGGTTGTACCAGGCATTCTGTCGGGCCGGGTGCGGGCGGCAAGCGGGCACCCACCGCCCGCGGTGTCCTTCGGCGACCGATCAGGGATGCAAACCGGACCAATGGGCCGGACGAAGCCGCTGTGAACTGCCGCACGCCCGCGTCGCGCGGTACATGTCAAGGCCGTCGCCCTACCATCGGCGGATGTCCGCGTCCCAGCTCATCTCCGTCCGCCGGGGCGGATAGGTTGCGCCCATGTCCAGCCGCCTGACTGTGCTGTCCGGGCCGTCGGGCGTCGGCAAGGGCACCGTGGTGGCCGCACTGCGCAAACGCCATCCGCACGTGTGGGTATCGGTCTCCTACACCACACGCGCACCGCGCCCGGGGGAGCGGGACGGGATCGAATACCGGTTCGTCAGCCCGGCACAGTTCCGCGCGATGATCGACGCGGGTGAGTTCCTCGAACATGCCGAGTTCGCCGGCCACCTGTACGGCACCCCCCGCGGACCGGTGCTCGAGCGAATCGGGGCCGGTGAGCCGGCCCTGCTGGAGATCGAGTTGCAGGGTGCGCGGCAGGTCCGCGCGGCGTTGCCGGACGCCCAGCTGGTGTTCCTGGCCCCGCCGTCCTGGCAGGAACTGGAGCGGCGGCTCACCGTCCGGGGCACCGAACCCGCGGACGTCATCGAGCGGCGGCTGGCCCGCGCCCGGGTGGAAATGGCGGCCGAACCGGAGTTCGACGAGGTGGTGGTGAACGACGACGTCGATCTCGCCGTCGAGGAATTGGTACGATTGATCGAGCAGAACCGGCTTGCGTGAGCACTGTCTGCACAGAGCATGAGCAGAGCGTGCGTTCGAACGGCCGGTGCATCCGCCGGCACACCCGGCCCCATTCGACGACAATGCCCGACAACAGAGAGCCCAGACGTGTCTGCACCTGTGAGCACCCCCGAAGGCATCACCAACCCGCCGATCGACGAGCTGCTCGATCGCACCCAGTCGAAGTACGCGCTGGTGATCATCGCCGCGAAGCGGGCTCGCCAGATCAACGCCTACTACAGCCAGCTCGGCGAAGGCCTGCTCGAGTACGTCGGCCCGCTGGTCGAGACCGCGCCCCAGGAGAAGCCGCTCTCGATCGCGCTCCGGGAGATCAACTCCGACCTGATCGAGTTCAAAGCTTCCGAACCACCCGCGGCCGGCTGACCGAGCGTTCGTAGGGTTTCTCACGCCGGATCGCCGGTATGGCCGATCTGCGGGATATTGGACGCGTGAGTCGTGTAGTGCTCGGCGTCGGTGGCGGCATCGCCGCGTACAAAGCCGCCGACCTGCTGCGCAAGCTGACCGAATCCGGTCACGACGTCACCGTCGTGCCGACCGCCGCAGCGCTCAACTTCGTTGGTGCCGCCACCTGGGCAGCGCTGTCACACCATCCGGTGCGCACAGACGTATGGACCGACGCCGCTGACGTTCCGCACGTCCAGGTCGGACGCAGCGCCGAACTCGTCGTCGTCGCCCCAGCCACCGCCGACCTGCTGGCGCGTGCGGCACACGGTCTCGCCGACGACCTACTGACCAATACGCTGCTCACCACGCGAGTCCCGGTGCTCTACGCCCCCGCCATGCACACCGAGATGTGGGAGCACCCCGCGACCGTGGACAACGTCGCCACGTTGCGCCGTCGCGGCGCGGTGGTGCTGGAACCGGCGACAGGCCGACTCACCGGCGAGGACACCGGTAAGGGACGGCTTGCCGAAGTCGCCGAGATCGCCCAGTTGGCCGAGCTGTTGCTGCATCGCCCCGACGCCCTGCCCGCCGACCTCGCCGGGCGGCATGTGGTCATCAGCGCCGGCGGCACCCGCGAACCGATCGATCCGGTGCGGTTCCTCGGCAACCGCTCCTCCGGACGCCAGGGCTACGCGCTGGCCAGCGTCGCGGCGGCCCGCGGCGCGCGGGTGACCCTGGTGGCCGCCAACGTCGATCTGCCCGAGCCCGCCGCCGTCGATCTGGTCAAGGTGGTGACCGCGGCGGAGTTGCGCGACGCGGTGGTGAAGGCCGCCGACGACGCCGAGGTGGTGATCATGGCTGCCGCGGTGGCGGACTTCCGTCCGACCGGCTACGCCGATCACAAGATCAAGAAGTCGGACGCCGGGCCGGCGCCGATCGACCTTGCCGAGAATCCGGACATCCTGGTCGAGCTGGTCGCCGCGCGGCGGCCAGGCCAGCTGCTGGTCGGTTTTGCGGCCGAGACCGGCGACACCGACGGCACCGTGCTGGAGCACGGTCGCGCGAAGCTGGCCCGCAAGGGTTGCGACCTGCTGGTGGTCAACGCAGTGGGCGAAGGCAAGGCGTTCGGCCAGCCCGACAACGCGGGCATGATCCTGGGCGCGGACGGTAGCCAGATCGCGGTGCCGTTCGGGCCGAAGGCGCTGCTCGCCGCCGCGGTGTGGGACTCGGTCGCCGCGCGCCTGCCGCACCAGCCGTAGCCATTGCGCCCACGCCCGTCGGCGCGCTCGGCCGCCGCTGCCCCGGTATGCTCTTTGCGGCCCGCCGTCCCGGTCGTGGTCGATTCCCTACATTCTCTTTCGGAGTGCGTGTGTCTCGCCGTCTCTTCACGTCTGAGTCCGTGACCGAGGGTCATCCCGACAAGATCGCCGACCAGATCAGCGACTCGATCCTGGATGCGCTGCTCGCCCAGGACCCATCCAGCCGGGTCGCGGTCGAGACCTTGATCACAACCGGTCAGGTACATGTGGCGGGCGAGGTGACCACGGAGGCGTACGCGGACATCCCGACGATCGTCCGCGACCGGATCCTCGAGATCGGGTACGACTCGTCCCGCAAGGGCTTCGACGGAGCGTCCTGCGGCGTCAGCGTGTCCATCGGCTCGCAATCCCCGGATATCGCGCAAGGCGTGGACAACGCCTACGAGGCGCGCACCGGCGCGAACGTGGAAGATCCGCTGGAGCGCCAAGGCGCGGGTGACCAGGGCCTGATGTTCGGCTTCGCCTGCGACGAGACTGCTGAGCTGATGCCGTTGCCGATCGCGATCGCGCACCGGCTCGCCGAGCGCCTGAGTGCAGTCCGCAAGGACGGCACCGTGCCCTACCTGCGTCCGGACGGCAAGACCCAGGTGACCGTCGAGTACGTCGATGAGCGCCCGGTCCGGTTGGACACCGTCGTCGTCTCCACCCAGCACGCCGCCGACATCGATCTGGACACGCTGCTGACCCCGGACATCGAGGAGCACGTCGTCCGCCCAGTACTGGCCGCGCTCGACATCGACACCTCGGGCTACCGGCTGCTCGTCAACCCGACTGGTCGCTTCGAGATCGGCGGCCCGATGGGCGACGCCGGCCTGACCGGTCGCAAGATCATCGTTGACACCTACGGCGGGTACGCCCGCCACGGCGGCGGAGCGTTCTCCGGCAAGGACCCGTCCAAGGTCGACCGCTCCGCCGCGTATGCGATGCGCTGGGTTGCCAAGAACGTCGTGGCCGCCGGGCTGGCCGCCAGGTGCGAGGTGCAGGTGGCCTACGCAATCGGCAAGGCGGAACCGGTCGGGCTGTTCGTGGAGACGTTCGGCACGGAGACCGTCGACGCCGAGAAGATCAGCGACGCCGTCCTGCAGACCTTCGATCTGCGTCCCGCGGCGATCATCCGCGATCTCGACCTGAAGCGGCCGATCTACGCGCAGACCGCGGCATACGGTCATTTCGGCCGCGAACTGGACGACTTCACCTGGGAGCGCACCGACCGCGCCGAGCAACTCGGCAAGCTCGCCCGCGGCTGAGTTCGTCCGTACGGCGATCCGCGAGGTGACGGCGCGATGAGGGCGACAGATCTCGGGCCCGTGCTGATCACCGGGTGTTCCTCGGGCATCGGTGCCGCGACGGCGCAGCGTCTCGCTCAGCACGGCTTTGACGTGTACGCAACCGCCCGGCGCCCGGAGACGCTCGCGCCAGCCGCTGCCGCTGGCTGCCACACGCTCGCGCTGGACGTGACCGACGAGGTGTCGATGACAGCGGCCGTGGATGCCGTCATCGCCGAGCACGGACGCGTTGGCGCGCTGGTGAACAACGCCGGCTGACGGCGAGTACGGCTCGGTCGAGGACGTCGACATGGATCGAGTGCGCCGGCAGTTCGAGACCAACGTGTTCGGCCTGGCCCGCATGTGCCAGCTCGCGCTGCCATCGATGCGGGAGGCTCGCCGCGGGCGGATCGTGAACATCGGCTCGATGGGCGGCCGGATGACGTTCCCGTACGGCGGCTACTACCACGCCACCAAGCACGCAGTGGAGGCATTGTCGGACGCGCTGCGGTTCGAGGTTGCCCCGTTCGGCATCGCGGTCAGCCTTTTCGAACCCGGGTTGATCGCGACCGAGTTCGGCAACACCGTCTCCGGCACGCTGGACGCGACCACCGGCGAGCAGTCGCCATATGCGCCCGGGGCCGCGCGGATGGACTCGATGATCGGTGACATGTATGCCAACCGCCTGCTGTCCGTCGGTCCCGAGGCAGTTGCGAAGGTCATCGAAAGGGCGCTGCGCAGCCGCCGCCCGCAAGCCAGATACGTGGTGCCGAGCATGACCCGCGGCCTCATCGGGGTGCGGCAGCTGATGCCGGGGCGGGCCTGGGACGCGATGATGCGCGTCGCGGTCCGCTGAAACCGTCACGCGCACCTGATACACCTGCGGTGTGAGCGCCGGCGTCAGATCCCCGACGCGGTCCACCAGCCGAGCCCGCGGCACCCGCGTGAGCCGCACCGCGGCTGCCGTCGATCCGGTCGCCCGGCTCATGGTCGACGTCGCGTTGCCGCATCTGGACCGCCCGTTCGACTACCTGGTGCCCGCCGAGCTGGACTCCGCGGTCAGTTCCGGCTCGCGGGTGCGGGTGCGGTTCTCCGGTCGACTGGTGGATGCCTACGTCCTGGAACGGCGCACCGTCAGCGACCACGACGGGTCGCTGGCGTTCGTGGAGCGCGTCGTCGGTGTTGACCCGGTGCTCACCCCGGACACAAGTCGGCTATTTCGGGCCGTGGCGGACAGGTGGGCCGGGTCGTTCGTGGACGTTGCCCGGTTGGCCATCCCGGCACGCCATGCCGGCGCGGAGTCACGCACCTACCCGGTCCCGCCGCCGATGGACGTGGATCGGGCCCGCCCGGTCGTGGGTGAGGACACGCGCGGATTTGGCAGCTACCGGGCCGGGGCCGCGTTTCTCAGTGCCCTCGCCTCGGCCAAGGCGGCCCGCGCGGTCTGGTCCACGCTGCCCGGCGAGGACTGGGCACGCCGTTTCGCCGAGGTCGCGGCGGTTGCCCTCGACGCCGGGCGCGGCGCGGTACTGGTGGTTCCGGACGGGCGCGACCTGGAGCGGCTCGACGCGGCAATGCAGGCAGTGCTCGGCGGATCGGAGCGCTACGTGGTGCTGGCCGCCGACCTCGGTCCGGCCGAGCGATACGCCCGCTGGCTGGCGGTGCGCCGGGGGGCAGTGCGCGCAGTGATCGGCACCCGGTCTGCGGCGTATGCGCCAGTCGCCGACCTGGGTTTGGTCGCGATGTGGGACGACGGTGACGACCTGCACGCCGAACCCCGCGCACCGTACGCACACGTGCGCGACGTGCTGGTGCTGCGTTCGTCGCTGTCCGGGACCGCGCTGCTACTCGGTGGCTATGCACGCACCGCCGAGGCACAACAACTCGTCGAATCCGGCTGGGCGCACGAGATCGCCGCAGATCGGAGTGCGGTCCGCGCCGCCATGCCGCGTATCGCCGCCACCGGCGAGGACGCCGAGCTGGCCCGCGATCCCGCTGCTCGGGCCGCCCGGCTACCCAGCCAGGCCTGGCGGGTGGCCCATGACGCCCTCGCGGCCGGACGGCCGGTGCTGGTTCAGGTGCCGCGGCGCGGCTATGTGCCGGCGCTGGCGTGCGAGCGTGACCGCACGCCGGCCAGATGTGCGAGTTGCGGCGGACCGCTGCAGGTGCCCTCGTCCTCGACCGTGCCGGCATGTGCGTGGTGCGGGCGGCAGGCGGCGGACTGGTCCTGCCCGGTCTGTGGCGCGCGGCGCATGCGAGCGGTCACCGTGGGCGCGGGCCGTACTGCCGAGGAACTGGGTCGAGCCTTCCCCGGGTCGCCGGTACGGACATCGGGGGGCGAACGGGTGCTCGCCGAGGTCCCGGCCGCACCCGCGCTGGTCGTCGCCACACCGGGTGCGGAGCCGGTCGCGGCGCAGGGATACGGCGCCGCGTTGCTGCTGGACGCCTGGGCGTTGCTGTCGCGCAACGACTTGCGGGCCGGGGAGGAGACGCGGCGGCGCTGGATGAATGCGTGCGCGCTGGTCCGCCCGGACGGTCGCGTCGTGGTGGTGGCCGACGCCGGAATTCCGTCGGTGCAAGCACTCATCCGATGGGATCCGGCCGGCGCTGCGGCGCGAGAACTCGCCGAACGGGCTGAGGTCAGGTTCCCGCCGGCGGTACGGATGGCGTCACTGACAGGTCCAGGCCCGGCCGTCGCGGATCTGCTGGCTGCCGTGGCCCTGCCCGCGGACGCGGAGGTGATCGGCCCGGTCCCGATACCAGGACGGGTGCGCGGCGCGGGTGCGCCAGGAGCCGATCGGGCCGATGCGCGGACGGAGCGGGTACTCATCCGCACTCCCCGCGGCGCCGGTGCGGAGCTGGCTTCGGCGCTGAAGACGGCGGCCGCGTTGCGCAGCGCCCGCAAGGAGCCGCAGGCCGTCAAGATCGAATTGGACCCGGCGACGCTGTAGCCGCGTTGCCCGTGAATGCATCCTGGTCGGTCTCCAAGATGGCGGGCACCGAGATCGCTTCGCCCTCCTCGGCCAGCGAAGCCCCGATCGAGTGCGCCGATCCGCCAGGCACAGCCTCTTGATGCACGTAGCGTGCACCGCGCATCAGGGAGGCACCCGCAGCGATCAGCAACATCACGATGGACGCGCCGAATGCGATCAGCAGCCCGTGCATGAACGGTGCGGAGATCACATGCGGGAAGAAGGCCTTGCCGGTGAGCCGGGCTACGTCCACACCTGAACCGGGCTGAAGCTGGGCGGGGTCGACCTGCTGCATCAGCTGCCGGATCGGGTTGTCGCCGAGGAAGGCCGCGAACAGCGTGCCGACCGGCGGCACATGCGCGATCGTGTGCGCGGGTCCCGGCGAGACGCCGGCCTGGGTCAGGCCGCTGTACAGCGTGTTCGGCAGCCGGCTGGCGAGCCCGATTGCCATCAGCGTGAAGAATCCGCCCATGGACAGCACCATGCCGGCGTTCATGCCGGTGGCGCGGATGCCGGATGCGGCACCGCGCTGCGCGGCCGGCACTGCGTTCATGATGGCCGCCGAGTTGGGGGCGGCCATCAGGCCCATACCGATCCCGTTGACGGCGAGCAGCAACGCGAACAGCCGGTAGTCGAAGTTTGCGGGGATTGCGATGAGTCCCGCGAATGTTGCGGCGGTGAGCAGCAGGCCGCCGGTGGCGAATGCGCGGGCACCGAACCGGTCGGAGACAGCCCCGGACACCGGCCCGGCGATGAGGAATCCGAGCGTGAGCGGCAGCATGTAAATGCCGGCCCACAGCGGCGTGTCCGCGTAGGCGTAACCGTGCAGCGGCAGCCAGATGCCTTGCAACCAGATGATCAGCATGAACTGCAGGCCGCCGCGGGACATCGCCGCGAGCAGGTTCACCGACTGCCCGGCTGCGAACGCGCGCACCTTGAACAGTCGCAGGTTGATCATCGGGTCGGTGACCCGGTTCTCCACGAAGCAGAACACGACCAGCAGTGCGAGGCCGCCGATCAGACCGGTCAGCACGGTCGGGGACGTCCAGCCCATGGTGTGTCCGCCGTAGGGCTGCAGTCCGTAGGTGATCGCGACGAGCAGCGCGATCAGGCCGACCCCGAAGGTCACGTTGCCCCACCAGTCGATGACGACACGCTGCCCGCGTTCGCGTGGCTTGTCGTGCAGCGTGCGGTAGCCGATCCAGGTGCCCCAGATACCGACCGGAACGCTCACCCAGAACACGGCGCGCCAGTGCCACTCCGAGAGCAGGCCGCCGGCGATCAGGCCGAGGAAGGAGCCGGCCAGCGCGGCGACCTGGTTGACGCCGAGTGCGAACCCGCGGCGATCGGGCGGGAAGGCGTCGGTGATGATCGCGGTGGAGTTCGCGGTGAGCATCGCGCCGCCAACGCCTTGCACGAGGCGCAGCGCGATCAGTTCGAGTGCGCCCGCGGGGCCGCTGTTCGGCACCAGGGCACATGCGATCGAGGCGAGCGTGAAGATCAGGAAGCCGAGGTTGAACAGCCGGGCCCGCCCGTACTGGTCGCCGAGCCGGCCGAAGGTGACGACCAGCACGGCCGTCACGAGCAGGTAGCCCATCAGCATCCAGAGCAGATACGAGATGTTCGAGGGCGCCAGCGGGTCCAGGCCGAGTCCGTTGAAGATGGCGGGCAGCGAGATCAACAGGATGGACGAGTTGAGCGTGGCGGCCAGGATGCCGACCGTCGTCACCGACAGCGCGATGCGGCGCTCGTGCGCGGCACGTGCCGGGCCGGCCGGTGCTGAGCTCGGGACTGAGTTCGGGGCTGAGGTAGGGGAGTTGTGCTGCCCGGCGTGGGGCGCTCCAGCGAGGTGCGGCACGAAATTTCCTTCCGGCTGTTTCGTTAGCCACTCTAACTATCGGCCCACCGGCGTCGCAACCAAACGTGATCACGGCCGCAACCGTCCCTAGACTGACCGGGTGACTGTGCAGCGCATCCGCCTGTTCGGCGATCCGGTGCTGCGCACGCCGGCCGATATCGTCACCGATTTCGACAAACAGTTGCGGACGCTGGTCACCGACCTCGCCGAGACGATGCTGGACGCGCCGGGTGTCGGCCTGGCGGCGCCGCAGATCGGCGTGGGCCTGCGCGTGTTCACCTTCCATGTCGACGACGCGCAGTCCGGACATCTGGTGAACCCGGTGCTGCACTTCCCGACCGACGAGGAACAGGACGGGCCGGAGGGGTGCCTGTCCATCCCGGGTCTCAGCTTCGACTGCCGGCGCCACGCGAACGTGGTTGCGCACGGCCAGAACATGTTCGGCGACCCGATCACCGTCGAGGGCACCGCGACATTGGCGAGGTGCCTGGAACACGAGACGGATCACCTCGACGGCGTGTTGTTCATCGACCGGCTCGAGCTGGCTGCGCGCAAGAACGCCCTGCGCGCACTGCTCGAGGCGACCTGGTGGGGTGAGTCGGCGCCGGTGGTGAAGGTCAGCCCGCACCAGACCCGCGGCCTGGCGTTGTGACGGCCGGGTGAGGATCGCCTTCGCCGGCACGCCTGAGGCCGCGGTGCCCGCGCTGCGTGCGCTGCTCGATTCGATGCAGCACGAACTCGTCGCCGTGATCACCCGCCCGCCGGCTCCGGCCGGACGCGGGCGGCACCTGAGCACGTCGCCGGTCGCCGAGGTAGCAGCCGCGGCGGGGGTACCGGTGCTGACACCGCGTCGCCCGGGCGATGAGGATTTCCTGGTCCAGCTGCGCGAACTCGACGTGTCGTGCTGCGCCGTCGTCGCCTACGGCGCGCTGCTGCCACCGGTGGCGTTGGCAGTGCCGCAGCACGGCTGGATCAACCTGCATTTCTCCCTGCTGCCGGCCTGGCGCGGCGCCGCTCCGGTACAGGCTGCGATCCTGCACGGCGACGACATCACCGGCGCGACCACCTTTCGCATCGAGGAGGGGCTGGACACCGGGCCGGTGTACGGGGTGGTCACCGAGACGGTGCATGCCGACGACACCGCCGGTTCGCTGCTGCACCGCCTCGCGGCCAGTGGCGCCGGCCTGCTGACGGCCACCCTGGACGGGATCGAGGACGGCACGTTGGTGCCGCGCCCGCAACCTGAGGACGGCGTGTCGCTCGCGCGGAAACTGACCCCGGCCGATGCGCGGGTGGCGTGGACCGCGGCGGCTCAGCGGGTGGACCGGGTGATCCGCGCCTGCACCCCCGAACCAGGGGCATGGACGACCTTCCGCGGCGAACGGTTGAAGCTCGGTCCGGTTCGGCCGGGCAGCGAGCACACACTGGCGCCGGGTCGGATCGCCGCCGACGGCAAGACGGTCCTGGCCGGCACGGCCACCGCGGACGTCGAACTCGGCACCGTGCAGCCGCCGGGACGCCGCCCGATGTCCGCGCCGGACTGGGCCCGAGGCGCCCGCCCGGCGCCGGACGAGTCGTTCGACTAGCCGTGCCCACCCGCCACGACCTGCCGCGTGCCGTCGCCCTGGACCTGCTCCGCGCCGTCGCCAACGACGAGGCATACGCGAACTTGACCCTGCCTCGCCTGATCTCGGGTGCGGGGCTGTCCGGGCGCGACGCCGCGCTGGCCACCGAGCTCGGCTACGGCACGCTGCGCGCCACCGGCACCCTCGATGCGGTGCTGGCAGCGTGTCTGGACCGTCCGCTGGCCGCACTCGACGTCGATGTACTGCTGCTGCTGCGACTGGGTGCATACCAGTTGCTGCGCACTCGAATTCCGGACCACGCCGCGGTAGCGACCACGGTGGAGTTGGCCCGGACCGAAGGCGCCGCCCGGGCGAGCGGTTTGGTCAACGCCGTCCTGCGCCGGGTGTCCGATCGCAGCTGGGACTCCTGGGTGGACCACCTCGCGGCGGGCTCGTCGGACCTGCGGCGCGTCGCGCTGCGCACCGCGCACCCGGAGTGGATCGTCACCGCGTTCGCCGCAGCTCTCGGCGACGACCTGGCCGAGCCGCACTCAGATACCGTCGCCGCGCTGGACGCCGACGACCAGCGTCCGCAGACACACCTGGTCGCGTGGCCCGGGCGCGTCGATCGGGACACGCTGCTGGCCGAGGCCGGCGGCCAAGCCGGGCCGTACTCCCCGTACGCGGTACGGATGTCCGGCGGTGATCCGGCCGCGGTGGCCTCGGTGGCCCAGCGCCGGGCTGCCGTGCAGGACGAGGGCAGTCAGTTGTGCGCGCTCGCGTTGGCCGATGCTCCGCTGCAGGGCACGGACTCCCGATGGCTTGATCTCTGCGCCGGTCCGGGCGGCAAGACGGCGCTGCTCGCCGCGCTCGGGTCCACCCGAGCGGCAACCGTGACCGCGAACGAGCTGCGGCCGCATCGTGCCGAGCTGGTACGCGCGGCGACGGCGCCGTGGCACGTCGAGGTGCATGTCGGCGACGCGCGTCAGTTCGGCGGTCCGGACGCGGCGGGGCGGGACGGGTACGACCGGGTGCTCCTGGATGCGCCGTGTACCGGTCTCGGTGCGCTGCGCCGCCGCCCCGAGGCGCGCTGGCGGCGGACGGAGGCAGACGTGCCTGTTCTCGCAGACTTACAAGAGGAGTTGCTGCGCGCGGCCCTCGCGCTGACGCGGCCCGGTGGGGTGGTCGCCTACGTCACCTGCTCGCCGCATCCGGCCGAGACCGTCGATGTGCTCGCCCGCGTCGTCGACCCGGAGGCGCTGCTGGATGCCGGTGCGGTGCTGCAGGTGCCGGATTGTCATGTGGGGCCGGGCGGCCGAGCTGCTCAGCTCTGGCCGCACCGGCACGGCACCGACGCCATGTTCTGCGCCCTGATCCGCCGGTGACGGGTGTGACGCAACGCTCGCGTGTCACGGGCGCGAGCGCCGCCGCGAATAGAATTCTGTCGTGTCACGAGCCGCTATGCCGCCGATGGGGTCCTCGGCACGCGCGTCGGCAGCCGAGCCGATGATCGCGCCGAGCATCCTTTCGGCCGATTTCGCGCGTCTGGGCGAGCAGGCCCAGGCAGTGGAGAACGCCGACTGGCTGCACGTCGACGTGATGGATGCCCATTTCGTGCCGAACCTGACCATCGGCCGGCCGGTCGTGGCGAGTCTGCATAGGGCCACTTCGCTGCCGCTGGACTGCCATCTGATGATCGACGACCCGGACCGGTGGGCGCCCGGTTACGCGGAGGCAGGAGCCGCGAACGTCACCTTTCACATCGAAGCAGCCACCGACGCGGTGCAGACGGCGCGCGCGATCCGGGCTGCGGGCGCGCTGGCCGGCCTGAGCGTCAAGCCGGGCACCCCGCTGGAGCCGTACCTGGAGCTGCTGCGCGAATTCGACACGCTGCTGGTGATGACAGTCGAGCCCGGCTTCGGCGGCCAGGAGTTCATGGCAGACATGCTCGGCAAGGTCCGGCTGGCCCGTCAGCAGGTGGCGTCCGGGCATCTGCGTCTGTTCGTGGAGGTGGACGGCGGCATCGACGCGGACACCATCGAACAGGCGGCCGCAGCCGGCGCCGATGTGTTCGTCGCAGGCACCGCGGTCTACGGTGCGGACGATCCCGGGAAGGCAGTCGAGGCCCTGCGCGTTAGAGCCCGAGCCGCCATGGCCGGCGGCTCGGCGGGCGGTGGCTCGGCCGGCGGCGACTCGGCGGCAGGCCGGGAGGGGGCATAGTGCAGATCAGCGACGCTGAACAGGCCGCTATGCACCGCGCCTTGGCCCAGGGCGAGTTGGTGCGCGGCAACACCAGCCCGAATCCGCCGGTGGGCGCGGTGATCCTGGCCGCTGACGGCAGCCTGGCCGGTGAGGGCGCTACCGCGCCGGCCGGCGGTCCGCACGCCGAGGTGGTCGCGCTGGCCGCCGCCGGCGAAGCAGCCCGCGGTGGTACCGCGGTGATCACCCTGGAGCCGTGCGCGCACACCGGACGCACCGGTCCGTGCACCGAGGCGCTCATCGAGGCCGGCATCGCGAAGGTCATCTACGCGGTCGACGATCCGAACCCGCAGGCGACCGGCGGCGCACAGCGGCTGCGCGCGGCCGGCATCGAGGTGCATTCGGGCGTCGAGGCAGGTCCGGCGGCGGCCGGCGCACTGCGTCCCTGGCTGCATGCGGTACGCAGCGGTCGCCCGTTCGTCACCTGGAAGTACGCGGCAACGCTCGACGGCCGGGCAGCCGCGGCCGACGCCACCGCCCGCTGGATCTCCTCGGCGGCGTCGCGCGCCGACGCGCACGCGATCCGTGCCGTGGTGGACGCCATCGTGGTCGGCAGCGGCACGATCCTCACCGACGATCCGCACCTGACCGTCCGCGACGCCGACGACGAGCTCGCCGAGCGGCAACCGCTACGAGTCGTCCTCGATCGCAGGCACCGCACGCCGCAGGACGCGCAGGTGCTCGACAGCGCCGCGGAAACGTTGCTGCTGGATACCGCGGTTCCGCGCTTCGCGCTCAAGGCGCTCTACGACCGCGGCGTCCGACACCTGCTGCTGGAGGGCGGTCCGACGCTCGCCGGTGCCTTCGTGGAAGCTCACCTGGTGGATGAGGTGGTCGCGTATCTGGCGCCGACGCTGCTCGGCGCCGGCCCTGCCGCGCTCGGCGACGCCGGCATCACCACCCTCAGCGAGGCGGTCACGCTGGACATCGAGAGCGTCGTCCCGCTCGGCCGGGATGTGAAGGTCATCGCCCGGCCGGTGTGGGGCGTGCCGTTCGCAGGGGAGTCCTGAGCGATGTTCACCGGGATCGTTGAGGAGACTTGGCGAGGTCGCCGCGGTGCGCGAGATCGGCGATTCGGCCGTGCTGACCGTGCGCGGCACAAACAGTGGCCGAGGATGTGCAACGCGGCGCCTCGATCGCCGTGAACGGGGTCTGCTTGACCGTCACCGGTTGGCAACAGCACGAGGAGGACGCCGACGGTCACACAGACATCCAGTTCGATGTGATGGCTGAGACGCTGCAGCGGTCCGGGCTGGCGTCGATCGGTCCCGGTGACCCGGTGAATCTCGAGCGGGCAGTGCGCGCGGACGCCCGGCTTGGCGGGCACGTGGTGCAGGGCCACGTGGACGGCACGGGTGTCATCGTGTCCCGTACCGCTGGCGACGCCTGGGATGCGGTGCGTTTCGCCCTGCCTGCCGAGCTCGCGCGCTACGTGGCGGAGAAGGGTTCGATCGCGGTCGACGGCGTCTCGCTGACCGTCACCGCCGTCGGCGACGACTGGTTCGAGGTGGGCCTGATCCCGGAGACGTTGCGCGCGACCACGCTTGGCGCCAAGCGACCGGGTGACCGGGTGAACATCGAGGTCGACGTGCTTGCGAAGTACGTCGCCCGACTGACGGAGACTCGGTCATGACGATCAACTTGGACACGATCGAACGCGCGATCACCGACATCAAGGCCGGCAAGCCGGTGGTGGTGATCGACGACGAGGACCGTGAGAACGAGGGCGACCTGATCTTTGCCGCCGAGCTGGCCACCCCCGAGCTGGTGGCCTTCATGGTGCGTTACACCTCGGGCTACATCTGCGTGCCGATCACCGAGGTGGAAGCCGACCGGTTGGATCTGCCGCCGATGTTCCGCGTCAACCAGGACCGCCGCGGCACCGCATACACGGTCACCGTCGATGCCCGGGAAGGTGTCACCACCGGCATCTCGGCCAGCGATCGTGCACACACGATTGCGCTGCTCGCCGACCCGGCCTCCTCGGCCGCCGACTTCTCCCGTCCCGGGCACGTGGTGCCGCTGCGGGCGCGGGACGGTGGCGTGCTGCGCCGACCCGGCCATACCGAGGCCGCCGTCGATCTTGCCGTGCTTGCCGGGCTGTCTCCGGCGGGCGTGCTGTGCGAGGTGGTGAGCGAGAAGAATCCGGCGGACATGGCCCGTGCCGAGGAGTTGCGTGTGTTCGCCGACGAGCACGACCTGGCACTGATCTCGATTGCGGACCTGATTGCGTTCCGCCGGCGTTCGGAGAAGCTGGTGGAACGCGTCGCCTCGGCACGGGTGCCGCTGCGCTACGGCGAGTTCACCGCGGTCGGCTACGCGTCCAGCTACGACGACCGCGAGCACGTCGCCTTCGTTTTCGGTGACATCGGCGACGGCGAGAACGTCCTGGTCCGGGTGCACTCGGAATGCCTCACCGGCGACGTCTTCGGCTCATTGCGGTGTGACTGCGGGCCGCAGCTCGACGCCGCGCTCGCCGCGGTCGCGCGAGAGGGCCGCGGCGTGGTGCTCTACGTCCGCGGCCATGAAGGCCGAGGCATCGGCCTGCTGCACAAGCTGCAGGCCTACCAGCTGCAGGACGCCGGCTCGGACACCCTCGACGCCAACCTGGCGCTCGGCCTGCCGGCAGACGCTCGCGACTACGGCACTGGCGCGCAGATCCTGGTGGATCTCGGCATCCACTCGATGCGGCTGCTCACGAACAACCCGGCCAAGCGCGCCGGGCTCGAGGGCTACGGCTTGTCGATCGTCGGGCGGGTGCCGCTGCCGGTGCACGTGACGCCGGAGAACATCCGCTATCTGCAGACCAAGCGCGATCGGATGGGCCACGACCTCGTCTTCGATGGCGAGGGCGAGGGCGGGGGTAGTACATGAGCGGATATGGGGCGCCGGAAACAGGCCCGGTACCCGGCGCGGACCGGCTGTCCGTGACCGTGCTGGCGAGCCGCTGGCACGGCGAGATCATGGACGGCCTACTCGACGGCGCCCGCCGCGCGTTACGAGCCAACGACGTGCAGGACGTCACCGAGATACGAGTACCCGGTGCGTTCGAGTTGCCGGTGGCGGCGGCGCAGATTGCCCAGGCCGGCGCTCGACGTCGTGGTCGCGCTAGGTGTGGTCATTCGCGGCGGTACGCCGCACTTCGACTACGTGTGCCAGGGCACCACCCTCGGGCTGACGCTGGTATCCGTGCGCACCGGTGTGCCGGTCGGTTTCGGCTTGCTCACCTGCGACAACGAGGACCAGGCGCGCAACCGGGCGGGGCTGCCCGGCTCGGCCGAGGACAAGGGCTTCGAGGCGACCGTCGCCGCGCTCCAGACCGCGATCACGTTGCAGGGATTGCGCCGCGACTGACCCGCCAACGTTCCGAACAGGCGCCCTCCCGGGCTGCCCGATAGGGTCGCAGCAGATCGACGAGGGGTGGCAGACATGGGTGGATACACCACCGTGGTCGTCGGTACCGACGGCTCCGAGACCTCCTTCCGCGCGGTCGACCGTGCGGCCGCGCTGGCACACGACGCCGGCGCCCTGCTCGTGATCGCCTGCGCGTTCGAGCCCGTCAACGAGCGCGATGTGGCCCACGAGCAGGATGTGCTCGGTGCGGAGGCCTACCAGGTGGTCGGCTCCGCGCCGGCCGAGGACACGGTGAGCCGGGCCCGCGACCGCGCCGCGGCACAGGGCGCGACCAAGGTCGAGACCGTCGTGGTCCAGGGCAAACCGGCAGACAGCCTGCAGAAGGTGGCCAAGGAACGCAGCGCCGATCTGCTCGTCGTCGGAAACCGCGGCCTGAACACCCTGGCCGGGCGCATCATCGGCTCGGTTCCGCTGGACGTCGCGCGGCACGCACTGATCGACGTGCTCATCGTGCACACCACCTGAGACGTGCGCGGTCGGTGGTGAACGAGGTCGGTCAGCTCGACGAGCAGGTCCCCTCGGCGCGCGCTCCGGTGCTCGGCCAGGAGATCGATGCGCGGGCCGTGCCTACCGTGGCCGTCGAAGGCCTCGACATCCCCGGGGTGTTCGAGCGGATCGAGCAGATGCTGCTCGGCGGTCCGCGTCGCTACACCCGCGCACAGGTAGCTGCCGAGGCGGGGATCTCGCGCGCCGAGGCGAACGAGCTGTGGCGGGCGCTCGGCTTCGCGACCGTCGGTGACGACGAGGTGGTCTTCACCGATGGCGACGTCGAGGCGCTGCGCACCGCCGCCGACCTCACTGAGCGGCTCGGCGCGGACAACGAGTTGCGCACCGCCATCACCCGGCTGTTGGGCCGGACGTTCGCCCAACTCGCCTCGTTCCAAGGGCAACTGCTCATCGAGCTGGTGGCCAGCCGGCCGCAACTGCTCGAGTCCGAGGACAGCGTCATCGAGTTCGTGGACATGGTGGTGCCGCTGATCGAGTCGATGCAGTCGTTCGTGTGGCGACGGCAGATGGTCGCCTACTTCTCCCGCTTCGCGTCGCACGCGGGCCCGGAGGTGCAGCTACCAGGTGCGGAGACGGTCGCGGTCGGTTTCGCGGACATGGCCGGATTCACCACCCTGACGCGCCGGGCTACCGAGGCCGAGCTGCGCCAGGTGCTGGAGGCATTCGAGGCGATCGCCACCGAGATCGTCGGGGCATGTGGTGGCCGGATCGTGAAGACGATCGGTGACGAGGTCCTGTTCGTGGCCGACAGCGCCGACGCCGCTGCCGAGATCGCGCTTGCAACTGCAGGAGGCGGCCGAGGCCGACGAGCTGCTGCCGGCGTTGCGCATCGGTGTCGCCGCCGGACCGGTGGTCAGCCGGCTCGGCGACGTATACGGCTCGACGGTGAACATCGCCAGCCGGCTCACCTCGATCTGCCGCCCGGGCTGGGTGCTCGTCGATCGGGAAATGGCCGAGCAGCTGCGCGAGGACGAGCGGTTCGTGCTGAAGCCTCGGCGACCGGAGTCGGTGCGCGGCTACCACCATCTGCGGCAGTGGCGACTGCGCAGGGCCGACGAGAGCGGTGGACGCCAGCCCGGTGGACGGCGCACCGAGCCGAAAGCGGCACGCAGCCGCCGGTAGGCTTGGCCGTCGAGATGAAGACCTTCGACGAGCTGTTCGCCGAGCTCACCGATCGCCGGGACAGCCGGCCGGCCGGTTCGGCGACCGTCGCGGCGCTCGACGCCGGCGTGCACGCCCAGGGCAAGAAGGTCGTCGAGGAAGCCGCCGAGGTCTGGATGGCGGCCGAACACGAGTCGGCCGAGCGCACCGCGGAGGAGATCAGCCAGCTGCTCTACCGCGTACAGGTGCTCATGCTGGGCAAGGGCATCGGGCTCGACGACGTGTACCGACATCTCTAGGTCGCTGTTGACGGCCGTACGTCGTACCCGCCTGCCTGCAGGCCCGGCCACACCAGACACGTCGACAAACGCCGATATCGACCCACGAGACGGGTAGGACATGCTCCGCATCGCAGTTCCGAACAAGGGCTCGCTGTCCGAGCCGGCCAGCCAGATGCTCGCCGAGGCCGGCTACCGCCAACGCACCGACAACCGTGAACTCGTCCTGCTCGACGCCGACAACGACACCGAGTTCTTCTTCCTGCGCCCGCGCGACATCGCCGTGTACGTCGGCTCCGGCCAGCTCGACGTCGGCATCACCGGCGAGGACCTGCTGCTGGACTCCGGTGCCCGGGCCGAGCCGATTCTGCAGCTGGGATTCGGCGCCTCGACATTCCGCTGCGCCGCACGTGCCGGTGCCATGGAATCCACGTCCGAGTCTCGCCGGTCGGCGCATCGCGACCGCATACCCGGGCGTCGTCGCCGCCTACCTGCGCGGAACAGGGCATCGCCGCAGAGGTGATCCGGCTCGACGGCGCGGTCGAGACCGCGGTCCGCCTCGACGTCGCCGACGTCATCGCCGATGTCGTGTCCACCGGCACCACCCTGCGCAACGCCGGGCTGGAGATCTTCGGCGAGCCGTTGCTGACCAGCCAAGCGGTGCTGATCCAGCGGAGGGCGCCGAACCGTCGCCCAAGGTCGAGCAGCTGGTGCGCCGGCTGCAGGGCGTGATCATCGCCCGGCAGTACGTGCTGATGGACTACGACATCAGCGACGATCTGGTCGACCAGGCGGTCGCGATCACGCCCGGCATCGAGTCGCCGACCGTGTCGCCGCTGCACGAGCAGGGCTGGTCGGCGGTGCGCTCGATGGTCGGCGCAAGGAGACGCAACGCGGTCATGGACGAGCTGTGGGAGCTCGGCGCCCGCGGCATCATCGTCACCGACATCCACGCGTGCCGGCTGATGAGCCGCGCCGGTGGGCGCGGTCGAGCGACGTCGCTCGACGTGCGGCCGCAGATGATGTCGCGCATCGGCTATGCCTGCGCCGGCGTCGTGCTCGTCGTCTTCGTGGTCACCTCGATCGTGATGCCGCATGCCGTCTGCGGGCGCGCACTTCGGCGTGAAGGATCAAGTCGCGACGGGGCTGATCGGCGTGATCCTGGCCGGCTTGCTGTTGATGCCGACCCGCCCGCGGCTGCACGCCGACCTCGGTGGGCTGCGTCTGCGCAACTTCCTCGGTGGCTGGCGCACGGTGCCGTGGGACATCGTGCGTCGCCGTGGAGTTCCCGGCCAAGGTGCGCTTCGCGCGGCTGGTGCTCCCGGCTGACGAGACGCTGGCCATCTACGCCGTGCAGCGGATGGACAAGCAGCAGGCGGTCGACGCGATGCGCCGGCTGCGGGCACTGCACGCGGCCGCCCGCCTGACGGCAATGCCCGCAACCGTGCTGCCAGCCGGCCAGGGCCGGTAACGTGCCGATAGGGATTCAGCGGCGATTACTGGCGCTTGCGCCGATGCGGAGCTACGTTCCTCTTATCGGGCAATACGCGCAGTGCGGTCATCGGCGACAGGCTCCGCGACACGCTCTATCCTGACCGCCGCTGCGCGCCAGCAGCCGGACCGGCCCATTGTGGTCGCCGGTCCGCGCACGGGAGAGGAGCGCGAATGGCACAGAACATGCCTCCGCAACAGGACAAGGTCGTCAGCACGCAGACGTCGGCGGCCTGGGGGTCGGGGTTCGCCGATCCAGGCCCGCTCGGCCTGGCCGGTTTCGCAGGGACGACGTTCTTCTTGTCGGTCGTCAACACGAACATGCTCGGCGCATCGGTGCAGACGGTCGTGCTGGGCTTGGCGCTGTTCTACGGCGGGTTGGCACAGTTGCTGGCCGGCATGTGGGAGTTCGTGAAGGGCAACACCTTCGGCGCGACGGCGTTCGGGTCCTTCGGTGCGTTCTGGCTGTCGTTCTGGTACCTGCTGAATCACTTGCCCAAGGACGCCGCCGCCAAGGACCTGTTGCACGGCGTGGGCGTCTATCTGCTGGTCTGGGCGATCTTCACCGCCTACATGACGATCGCGGCGACGCGGACCAGCGGTGCGCTCCTGGCGGTGTTCGTCTTGCTGACCCTCGCGTTCGTCGCCCTGGCCATCGGCTTCCTCAGTGAACGGCCCGCCGAGTTCGCGAAGAACAGCAACGCCTGGATCCACATCGGCGGCTGGGTCGGTCTGGCTACCGCGTTGGTGGCCTGGTACGCGTCCTTCGCGGGGGTCATGAACGCAACCGCGAAGCGCGTCGTGTTCCCGACGTTCCCGCGTTAGGTTCGACGGTATGAGCGAGACGATCTCCAACCTCTCCCACGAAGACCGGCGGTTCCCACCGTCGGATGAATTCGCCGCCCAGGCCAATGTCAGCGCGAAGGCGTACGACGAGGCCGATGCGGATCGTCTCGCGTTCTGGGAGAAGCGGCCGGCCGGCTCACCTGGGCCAAGCAATGGACCCAGGTGCTCGACTGGTCCGACGCGCCGTTCGCCAAGTGGTTCGTCGGCGGCCGGCTCAATGTCGCCTACAACTGCGTGGACAGGCACGTCGAGTCGGCCACGGCGACCAGGTCGCCTATCACTGGGAAGGTGAGCCGGGAGACACCCGGACGATCACCTACGCCCAGCTGAAGGACGAGGTCTGCAAGGCGGCGAACGCCCTGATCGAACTGGGCGTGCAGACCGGCGACCGGGTGGCGATCTACATGCCGATGATCCCGGAGACGGTGGTGACGATGCTGGCGTGCGCGAGGTTGGGTGCGCCGCACACCGTCGTGTTCGGCGGCTTCTCCTCGACCGCGCTGTCGGATCGCATCATCGACTGCGACGCGCGGGTCGTGGTCACCGCGGACGGCGGGTATCGGCGCGGCGCTCCGGCCGCGCTGAAGCCCGCCGTCGACGAAGCGCTGCAGAAGTGCCCGGACGTCCGCTCGGTGCTGGTGGTCCGGCGTACCGGCCAGGACACCGAGATGACAGCCGATCGCGACCTCTGGTGGCACGATCTGGTGGACCGGCAGTCCACCGAGCACACGCCGGAGTCGTTCGACGCCGAGCACCCGCTCTACGTGATGTACACATCCGGCACGACCGGCAAGCCCAAGGGCATCCTGCACACCACCGGCGGCTATCTGACCCAGGTTGCCTGGACGCACCACGCGGTGTTCGACCTCAAACCCGACCAGGACATCTACTGGTGTGGGGCGGACATCGGCTGGGTCACCGGCCACAGCTACATCGTCTACGGCCCGCTGGCCAACCGCGCCACGTCGTTCATGTACGAGGGCACGCCGAACACCCCGGACGAGGGTCGTTGGTGGCAGATGATCCAGCAGTACAAGATCAACATCTTGTACACGGCGCCGACCACGATCCGCACGTTCATGAAGTGGGGCGAGGACATTCCCAACAAGTACGACCTGTCCTCGCTGCGGCTGCTCGGGTCGGTGGGTGAGCCGATCAACCCGGAGGCCTGGATCTGGTACCGCCGGGTGATCGGTGGCGACCGCACCCCGGTGGTCGACACCTGGTGGCAAACCGAGACCGGCGCGATCATGATCAGCCCGCTGCCGGGCGTCACCGCCGCGAAGCCGGGTTCGGCAATGCGCCCGCTGCCGGGCATCAGCGGGGACGTGGTGGACAACGAGGGCAATCCGGTGCCCAACGGTGGCGGCGGACTGCTCGTGCTCTCCGAGCCGTGGCCATCGATGACGCGCGGTATCTGGGGCGACCCGGACCGGTACCGGGAAACGTACTGGGCCCGGTTCGCCAAGCAGGGTTACTACTTCGCCGGCGACGGCGCGAAGAAGGACGACGACGGCGACCTGTGGTTGCTCGGCCGGGTGGACGACGTGATGAACGTGTCCGGGCACCGCATCTCCACCACCGAGGTGGAGTCGGCGCTGGTATCGCACCCGCGTGTGGCCGAAGCCGCGGTGGTCGGCGCGACCGATCCGACCACCGGGCAGGGCATCGTCGCCTTCGTCATCCTGCGTGGTGGCGGCCCCACCGACGAGGCGGAGGGCGAACAGCTGGTGAAGACGTTGCGCGACCACGTCGCCAAGGAGATCGGGCCGATCGCGAAACCGCGTCAGGTGATGATCGTGACCGAGCTGCCCAAGACCAGGTCGGGCAAGATCATGCGCCGGCTGCTGCGCGACGTCGCCGAACACCGCGAACTCGGTGACGTCACTACGCTCACCGACTCGTCGGTGATGGACCTGATCAGCGAGAAGCTGCCGAGCGCGCCCGCGGAGGAGTGAAGCCGGAATGGATCGTGATGCTGTCGCGCGGCTATAGCCCCGCGACGGCATCTCGATCCAGGAGGGCCGTCAACTTCATCGCGGCTGACTCATGGACGCGAGCTTTCTTGTCCGCGCACCAAAGACGTCAACTTCATCGCGTCGAATGGAGCACGCACCTTGACGTCGTTGTCGAAATACACGAACACGTCGCGTCCCCGCTCGGCCCAGCCGCGTGCGGCATCGGCCCAATGCGAGAGGGCCTCGTCGGAATAGCCGCTGGTGTAAAGCTCCTTGTCGCCGTGCAAACGCACGTAGACGAAATCCGCGGTGACCTCGCGGATAAGCGGCCAGCGGCCCGCCGTGTCCGCGACCACTACCGCAATGTCGTGCTCGCGGAGCAGGTCGAGGAAACCCGGCACCGCGAAGGAGGCATGTCGAACCTCCAAGGCGTGCCGCACGGGCCGGTCGAGGTCGGTCTGCAGCCACGCCCGGCCGCTCAGACGCTCCTCATGACCGGCGGCCAGCGCCACGGCAGCCGTGGTGTTGCGGGGCAGTTGGACGAAGAAGTCGCGCAGCCGTCCGGGGTCGTAGCGCATGTTCGGCGGCAATTGCCACAGCACCGGGCCGAGCTTGGCCCGCAATGCAAGCACCCCGGAAGCGAAGAAGTTGGCCAGCGCTACCTCGACGCCCGCCAGCCGTTTCATGTGCGTGATGAACCGCGGCGCCTTCACCGAGAACACGAAATCCGGGCCGGTGGCGTCATGCCAGGCCTGGAAACTGGGCGGGCGCTGCAGCGCATAGAACGTCCCGTTGATCTCGAGAGAGTTCAGGTGTTCGGCGACGTAGGGCAGCTCGAGTCGGTGGGCAAGGCCGGCGGGGTAGAACACCCCGCGCCACGGCGGGTAGGTCCAGCCGGAGATGCCGACGCGAATGGCGCCGCCGGGTCCGGGCCGGGGTTGGCGGTCCGAGGCACCGGTTGCGCCTTTTGGTCCACCCGTCGGCACGCTGTTACCCTGGCATTGCGACCAGCCTTCGCCAACGGCGGGGGTGTGCAAGCGGAAGCCCTCCAGCCTCCCACCCGTGCCACCATTCGGTGTGCCGGGTCCGGTCCCGCGAATGCCCGGCCACGTCGGGCGGCGCCGCCGTATCCGGCGGGTCTCGCGGCATCTGGTTGGCGGGCCCCGTGCGCACGAAGTCAGCGCTGCGGGGCCTTCGCATACGCGAAGCGATCGTGGTGCCGGCGGGCCGCACCGCGCCACCCCAGCACCGCCCCAGCACCGCCCACCTGCAGCACCACCGAACGGCTGCACCAAAGACGACTGACTACCAGTACTGAACGCCACAGCGACGAGCGGTGACGACATCGACCAGGGAGGTCCCATCAGTTCTGAACCGAGGATCAACGACCGGATCCGGGTGCCCGAGGTGCGCCTCGTGGGTCCCGAGGGTGAGCAGGTCGGCATCGTGCCGATCGGCAAGGCCCTCGAACTAGCCGCAGATGCGGATCTGGATCTGGTCGAGGTCGCGCCGATGGCGCGTCCGCCGGTGGCCAAGCTCATGGACTACGGCAAGTTCAAATACGAGAGCGCACAGAAGGCACGGGAAGCGCGGCGCAACCAAGCGCTGACCGTGATCAAAGAGATGAAGCTCCGTCCGAAGATCGACTCGCACGACTACGAGACCAAGAAGGGTCACGTCGAGCGGTTCCTGCGGCAGGGCGACAAGGTGAAGGTGACGATCATGTTCCGCGGTCGCGAGCAGTCCCGCCCCGAGTTGGGGTTCCGGCTGCTGCAGCGCCTGGCCGATGACATCGTCGAACTCGGCTTCGTCGAGTCCTCACCTAAGCAGGACGGCCGCAACATGGTCATGGTGGTGGCACCGCACCGCAGCACGAAGATCACTCGAGCGCCGCGAGAGGTAGCACCCGAAGCAGACGGCGCGGCCTGAGCCGCACCGCCCGAAACCGACCGAACAGGATTTGCCATGCCGAAGAACAAGACGCACAGCGGGATGAAGAAGCGGGTCAAGGTGACCGGCGGCGGCAAGCTGCTCACGCAACGTGCCGGCAAGCGCCACCTGCTGGAGCGCAAGTCCTCCCGGCTCACCCGGCGGCTGAGCGGTACCACCGAAGTCGCCCCAGCCGACGCTCCCCGCGTCAAGAAGCTGCTCGGCCGCTGAACGGCTCTGACCTCGTCCAGCCCATTCCCGTCCTGACCCGGACGGCCTGAACACCAAGGAATCCCCGTGGCACGCGTCAAGAGGGCGGTTAACGCCCACAAGAAGCGCCGAAGCACTCTCGAGGCCGCCAGCGGCTACCGCGGACAGCGCTCCCGCCTGTACCGCAAGGCCAAGGAACAACTGCTGCACTCGGCCACCTACGCCTACCGCGACCGCAAGCAGCGCAAGGGCGACTTCCGCCAGCTCTGGATCACCCGGATCAACGCGGCGGCTCGCGCGAACGACATCACCTACAACCGATTCGTGCAGGGCCTGCGATTGGCCGGTGTCACCGTCGACCGCAAGGTTCTTGCCGACCTGGCGGTCACCGACCCGGCAGCGTTCAGCGCGCTGGTCGAGGTTGCCCGTGCTGCCGTGGCCGAGCAGGGCACCGGCGGCGCTCCGGCCCGCACGCCGGCCGCCTGAGGCGGCTTGCTCAGCTCAACCAACGCCCGGCTCGCGTCGGCCCGGCGGCTCACCAGCCGCAAGGATCGGCGCGAGACCGGACGTTTCCTCGCCGAGGGCGCGCAGGCCGTGCGCGAGGCGTTGCGCGCTGGAATTGTCGTCGAACTCTTCGCAACCGCTGAGGCGATGGCCCGCAACCACGACCTGTTGGCAGGCGTCGAGGTCGCCCAGATCAGCGCCAAGGATGCGGCTGCCCTGTCCGAGACGTCGACACCGCAGGGATTGGTGGCCGTCTGCCGACAGGTGGACGTGCCACTGGCGACCGCGCTGTCCCGCGCACCACGCCTGGTCGCGGCGCTCGTCGAGCCCGGCGATCCCGGCAACCTGGGCACGATCGTGCGCACCAGCGACGCCGCCGGCGCCGGCGCCGTGGTAGTGCTCGGCGGCGTCGACGTCTACAACGGCAAGGCGGTCCGGGCCAGCGCAGGCAGTCTCTGTCACCTCGATGTGGTGCGGCTCGGTGCCGATGACACCCTCGGCGCGGTGCTGCCCGCAGCCCGTGCGGCGGGATTGCGGGTGCTCGCCACCTCGGCCGAGGGCGAGCACGACCTGGACGACCTGGACGACCTGCGCGATCCGGGAGCCGACTCGGTGCTGCGGCTCCCGACGCTGTGGCTGTTCGGCAACGAGGCACACGGGTTGCCGGCCGACGTGCTGGCTGCCGCCGATCTGTCGGTGCGAGTACCGATCCATGGCCGCGCCGAGAGTCTGAATGTGGCCGCCGCCGCAGCCGTCTGCCTGTATGCCAGTGCCCGCGCGCAGCGGCTGCCCTGACGGCGAACGGTCTCGTCCGGGCTGGCGCCGCCGCAATTTCGGCGAGCGGGGACCCATAAACTCGACGGCGGATCCCTGCCGAATGCAATCCGAGCTGAAAGAAGGACACTCGCGCATGTCCCCGCAAGCCTTCGACCCGGTCGAGCCGCACGCGCTGCGGCCCGAGGTGATCACCGCCGAGGTCGAGGCGTCGACGGCCGCGTTCGAGGCCGCGCGGAGCCTGGAGGAGTTGAAGGCGGCTCGGCTAGCGCACATCGGCGACCGTTCGCCGCTCGCACTGGCCAATCGTGAGATCGGCGCCCTGCCGCCGGCGGCGCGGGCCGCCGCCGGGCAGCGTCTGGGCGTGGCCCGCACCGCCGTCAAGGCGGCGCACGACGCGCGCGAGGTCCACCTCGAGACCGAGCGCGACGAGCGGGTCCTGGTCGAGGAGGCAGTCGATGTCACACTGCCCACCCCGCGGCGCCCAGGTGGCGCGCGACATCCGCTGACCTCCGTCGCGGAACGGATCAGCGACGTCTTCGTGGCGATGGGTTACGAGGTGGCGGAGGGGCCGGAGGTCGAGGCGGAGTGGTACAACTTCGACGCCCTCAATATCGGGCCGGACCATCCCGCCCGCTCCACGATGGACACACTGTTCGTCGGCACCGAGGACTCCGGCATCGTGCTGCGCACCCAGACCTCCCCGGTCCAGGCGCGAATGATGCTCACGCGTGAGCCGCCGATCTACGTGATCTGCCCGGGTAAGACCTTCCGCGCCGACGAGTTGGACGCCACCCACAGTCCGGTGTTCCACCAGGTGGAGGGACTGGCCGTCGATGTCGGTATCACCATGGCGCATCTGCGCGGGACGCTGGACAACCTTGCCGAAGCGATGTTCGGCGACGGGGTGATCACCCGGCTTCGCCCCTCCTACTTCCCGTTCACCGAGCCCAGTGCCGAGGTCGACCTCGTCTGTTTCGTCTGCCACGGCGAGTCCGTGGGCAATCCAGATCGGCCCTGCCGCACGTGTAACAGCGAGGGCTGGATCGAGTGGGGCGGCTGCGGGGCGGTGAATCCGCGAGTGCTGATCGCCTGCGGCATCGACCCCGAGATCTACAGCGGGTTCGCGTTCGGCATGGGTATCGAGCGCACTGTGATGTTCCGCGACAACGCCACCGACATGCGCGACATGGTGGAAGGCGATGTGCGGTTCACCGCGGCATTCGGGATGGAAGCCTGATGCGGGCACCGATCAGGTGGCTGGGCGAGTTCGTAGAGCTGCCCGCCTCGGCAGGACCCGGCACGCAGCCGGACGCCCGGCTGGTCGCCGACGCCCTCGTACGGGTCGGGCTGGAAATCGAGCGGGTGGACTCGGCCGCCGACGCGATCACCGGGCCGCTGGTGCTGGGCCGGGTCGTCTCGTTCGTCGACGAGCCACAGCGCAACGGCAAGGTGATCCGCTGGTGCGACGTCGATGTCGGCGAGGCCCAGCCGCGCGGCATCGTCTGCGGCGCGCAGAACTTCGCGGTGGGCGACGTCGTGGTCGTCGCCCTGCCCGGCGCGGTGCTGCCGGGGGGTTTCGCCATCTCCGCACGTAAGACCTACGGCCACGTGTCCGACGGCATGATCTGTTCGGCACGTGAGCTCGGTATCGGCGATGATCACGCGGGGATCCTGGTGCTGCCTGCCGGGTCTGGCGAGCCGGGCTCAGACGCGCTCGATGCCCTGGGGCTGCGCGAGAGCGTGCTGGACATGGCGGTCACCCCGGATCGCGGCTATTGCCTGTCCATGCGCGGTATCGCCCGCGAAGCTGCAGCAGCGCTGGACCGCCGGTTCACCGATATCGCGCCACCGCTGCCGCCCGTGGACGGGCAGGCGTACCCGATCACGGTGGACGACCCGAGCGGCTGTGACCTGTTCTCCGCGCGTGCGGTAGCCGGTCTGGACCCGGCAGCGGCCACCCCGGCGTGGATGGCGCAACGGCTGCGGCAATGTGGCATGCGCCCGATCTCGCTGGCCGTGGATGTCGCGAACTATGTGATGCTGGAAACCGGTCAACCGCTGCACACCTTCGATCGAGCGAAGCTCACCGGCGCCATCGGCGTGCGCCGCGCTGCCCGGGGCGAGAAGCTGGTCACCCTCGACGGCGTGGCCCGAGCGCTGGACCCGGACGATCTGGTCGTGACCGATGACACCGGACCGATCGCGCTGGCCGGGGTCATGGGTGGCGCCTCCACCGACATCGACGAGGCGAGCACCGACATCGTGCTCGAGGCGGCGCACTGGCACCCGGCGTCGATCAGTAGGGCGGTGCGCCGGCACAAGCTGCCCAGCGAGGCGGCCAAGCGCTTCGAACGTGGCGTCGACCCGGCAATTGCCGGTGTCGCGCTGCAGCGATGCGTCGACCTCCTTGTCGAGCACGGCGGGGCGCGGGCGGTGGACGGGTACACGGTGGTAGGCGAGCAGCCGGTACCGGCCTTGATCGCATTACTGGCCACCCGCCCTGCCGACGTGGCCGGGATGGTCATCGGACGCGATGCGGTGGTGCACCGGCTGGAGCAGGTTGGGTGTGCCGTCGACGGCGCGGATGTGCTCCAGGTCCGGCCACCGAGCTGGCGCCCAGATCTGACCGACCCGGCCGACCTCGTCGAGGAAGTCGTCCGGCTGGAGGGCTACGAGCGAATCCCGTCCCAGCTACCCACGCCGCCACCGGGCCGGGGGCTCACCGGCGAGCAGCGGCTGCGCCGTTCGGTCTCGCGGGCGCTGGCCGCAGCGGGCTATCTGGAAGTGCTCAGTTCGGTGTTCGTCTCGCCGACGGTGCATGACGCGTTCGGCTTGCCGGCGGATGACCCGCGCCGTCGTGCGGCGCGGGTGGCGAATCCGCTCTCGGATACCGAACCGGAGTTGCGAACCTCGTTGCTGCCGGGTCTGCTCGCGACGTTGCTCCGCAATGTCGGGCGCGGGAATCGGTCGGTTGCGCTGTTCGAGATGGGTTCGGTGTACCTGCCGCGGCCGGACGCGCCGCCGATGCCTCGCCCGGCGGTGACGTCGCGGCCGAGCGAGGAGGAATTCGCGGGGACTCGACGCTGCGCTGCCTGACCAGCCTCGCCACGCCGGCGCGGTGCTCTGCGGCGACGTCGAACCAGCCGGCTGGTGGGGTCGCGCCCGGGTGGCCGATTGGTCTGACGCCGTTGCCGCCGCACGCGCCGTGGCCGCGGCCGCCCGCGCCGACCTCGAGGTGCGCAATGCCGTGTACCCGCCGTGGCATCCGGGGCGCTGTGCCGAACTGCGCCTGGACGGACGAGTGATCGGCCACGCCGGCGAGTTGCACCCGCGGACCGTCGCGGCGCTGGGATTACCCGATCGCACCTGCGCCATGGAACTCGACCTGGACGCCTTGCAGCCGCCACCGCCGGCGCAGGCACCGGTGCTGTCGACGTTCCCGCCGGTGTTGCTGGACGTCGCGCTGGTGGTGCCCGATGGCGTACCTGCAGCAGACGTCAGCGCGGCGCTGCGCGCCGGAGCCGGTCCGCTGCTGGAAAGCCTGCGCCTTTTCGATGTCTACGCGGACGCCACGCGGGTCGGCGAGGGGTATCGCTCCATGGCCTTTGCGCTCACCTTCCGTGCACCCGACCGAACGCTGACGGTCGCGGAGGCCATGACGTTCCGGGACGAGGCCGTGGCGCGGGCGGTGTCCGAGGTCGGTGCACGCTTGCGCGGGTAGCCCGGTCTCGCATGAACTTGCGTGACCATGCATAATCGTGCATATGGGTTACCGAGTAGCGATCGCCGGTGCCAGCGGGTACGCCGGGGCCGAACTGGTGCGGCTGGTCAGCGGCCACCCCGACCTGGACGTCGTCGTTGTCACTGCGCACGACAACGCCGGTCGGCCGGTGTCGACCGTGCTGCCCGGATTGCGTTCGGTCGCCGGCCTCACCTTCGCGCCGACAACGCCGGCGTCCTGCGCCGATGCCGACCTGGTGTTCCTTGCCCTGCCGCACGGGGCTTCCGGCGACTTCGCCGAGCAACTGCCGGCCGGTCAACGGGTGATAGACCTCGGCGCCGATCACCGGCTGACCGACGCGGACACCTACGCCCAGTACTACACCGGCAAGTTTCACGCCCCGTGGACCTACGGGCTGCCGGAGCTGCCAGGTCAACGCGAGCGAATCGCCGGCGCCACCCGCGTCGCCAACACCGGCTGCTACGCGGTGGCCACCATCCTGGCGCTGGCTCCGCTGATCGCCGCCGGTGTCGCCGAGGCCGAGGACGTTGTGGTGGTCGCGGCCAGCGGCACGTCCGGCGCGGGCCGCAGCCCGAAACCGCACCTGCTGGCCAGCGAGGTGTTGGGCGACGTCAGCCCGTATCGGGTCGGCGCGCACCAGCACGTGCCGGAGATCCTGCAAGCCAGCGGCGCAAGGTCGCTGTCGCTGACGCCGATGCTGGCGCCGATGCCGCGCGGCATTCTCTCCGTCGTGACCGCGCGCCCGAGCGGCTCGCTGCGCGCGGTCGACGTCCGCGACGTGCTGGCCGAGGCCTACGCGGACGAGCCGTTCGTGCAGTTGCTCGACGAGGGGGAGCAGCCGCACACCGCGGCGGTCGCCCGTACGAACGCCGCGCACCTGCAGGCGGTCCTGGATCGCGATTCCGGACGCATCATCGTGACCTGCGCCATCGACAACCTCGGCAAGGGCGCTGCGGGACAGGCGGTGCAGAACGCCAACCTGGCCCTCGGCCTGGACGAGTGCGCCGGACTGACCGCCGAGGGTGTCTACCCGTGAGCGTGACATCAGCGAAGGGGTTCCGGGCCGCCGGCGTGGCCGCCGGGCTGAAGTCCGATGGCAGTCCCGATGTGGCGCTCGTGGTCAACGACGGTCCCGAAGACGTCGCCGCGGCGGTCTTCACCAGCAACCGGGTGCAGGCTGCCCCGGTGCTGTGGACCAGGCAGGTGCTCGCCGACGGCCGACTGCGCGCGGTAGTGCTGAACTCCGGGGGAGCCAACGCATGCACCGGCCCGGACGGATTCGCTGATACCCATCGCACCGCGGAACGGGTGGCCGAGGTCCTCGCACTCGGGGCCGGCGAGGTGGCGGTGTGCTCGACCGGTCTGATCGGCGAGCGACTGCCCATGCCGGCGCTGCTGTCCGGCGTCGACGCGGCAGTCGGCGCGCTGTCGAGCGACGGCGGTACCGCGGCCGCGACCGCGATCCTGACCACCGACACGGTGACAAAGACGGCAACCTTCAGCCATCCGGACGGCTGGACGCTCGGCGGCATGGCCAAAGGCGCCGGCATGCTTGCACCGGGCTTGGCCACCATGCTGTGCGTGCTTAGCACCGATGCGCTGACCGATCAGGCCGCGGCGGCGAGCGCACTGCGAGGTGCGACCGGCCGCACCTTCGACCGCATCGACTCCGACGGTTGCATGTCCACCAACGACACCGTGCTGCTGCTGGCCAACGGTGCGTCCGGGCACCGCGCCCTGCCGGCCGATCTCGCCGCGGCCCTCGAGCAGGTATGCGGGCAACTCACGCAGCAACTGCTGGCCGACGCCGAGGGGGCGACCAAGGAGATCACCATCGACATCGTCGGCGCCGCCAGCGAAGCCGAGGCCGTCGAGGTGGGCCGCTCCATCGCGCGTAACAACCTGCTCAAGTGCGCGCTGTTCGGCAACGACCCGAACTGGGGCCGGGTGCTGGCTGCCATCGGCACCACATCCGCACAGTTCGAGCCGGATCAGCTGGCCGTCGCGATCAACGGTGTGCAGGTGTGCCGGGACGGGCAGGCCGGCGAGCCGCGGGACGAGGTCGATCTCAGCGCGCGGCAGGTCCGCATCGAGGTAAATCTGCACTCCGGCGAGCAGGAGGCGACGGTCTGGACGAACGATCTGTCGCACGCATACGTCGAAGAGAACTCGGCGTACTCGACATGACCGCGGTTCCCGGCGACGGCGTGAGCGCCGCACTCGCGAAAGCGGCGGTGCTGATCGACGCACTGCCGTGGCTGGAGCGGTTACACGGCAAGGTGGTCGTCATCAAGTACGGCGGCCACGCGATGACCAGCCCTGAGCTGCAACGCGCCTTCGCCGAGGACGTCGTGTTCCTGCGCTATGCCGGTCTGAAACCAGTGGTGGTGCACGGCGGCGGCCCGCAGATCACCGAACACCTCGATCGGCTCGGCATGGCGAGCGAGTTCCGCGGCGGACTTCGCGTCACCTCGCCCGAGGCGATGACCGTGGTGCGCATGGTGCTGGTCGGCCAGGTCAACGGCGACATCGTCAATCTCATCAACGATCACGGCGCGTTCGCGGTCGGGCTGTCCGGCGAGGACGGCGGGCTGCTGACCGCCGAGCGGCGGCAGGCAATCGTGGACGGCGAACCGGTGGACCTGGGTCAGGTCGGCGATATCACCGCCGTCGACCCGTCCACCGTGCTCGCCCTGTTGCACACCGGCCACATCCCGGTAATCGCGTCGGTGGCGCGCGGCAACGACGGCATGACCTACAACGTCAACGCCGACACGGCCGCCGCGGCGGTCGCGATCGGGCTCGAAGCGGAGAAGCTGGTCATGCTGACCGACGTCGAGGGCCTCTACGGCGATTGGGCGACCCGCTCGGATCTGGTCAGCAGCATCGCCGCGGATCAGTTACGGGCGATGCTGCCGCAACTGGCCACCGGGATGATCCCGAAGATGGAGGCGTGCCTGCGCGCCGTCGAGGCCGGGGTGGCCCGCGCGCACGTACTGGACGGCCGGGTTCCGCACGCGCTGCTGCTGGAGATCTTCACGACCGAGGGCATCGGCACCATGGTGGTGCCGGCCGGTGTGCAGCCGGACGATGCCGGACAGGAGAAGTCATGAGCCTCACCGAACGGTGGGACGCGGTCATGATGGGCAACTACGGCACGCCGCCGTTGGAGCTGGACCATGGCGACGGTGTCCGGGTGTGGGACGTGCACGGCGTCGAATACCTGGACTTCGTCGGCGGGATCGCGGTGTCCTCGCTCGGACACGCGCACCCGGCCATCGTGCACGCGGTGCAGCAGCAGGTCAGCCGGCTCGCGCACACGTCCAACCTGGCCGTGCACGAGCCCGGTGTGCAGCTCGCCGAACGACTGGTTGAACTGCTCGGCGTGCCGGCACGGGTGTTCTTCGCGAACAGCGGCGCCGAGGCCAATGAATGTGCGCTCAAGCTGGCGCGCAAGCACGGTCGGCGGCTCGACGCGGACGGCGGCCGGCTGGAGGTCGTCGCCGCGAACGACAGCTTTCACGGCCGGACGTTCGGCGCGCTGGCCGTGACCGGCAATGCTGCCAAGAGAGACCCGTTCGCGCCGCTGCCCGGGCCGGTGCGTTTCGTCGACTACGGCGATGCGGCGGCCCTGCGCGCCGCGGTCACCGACCGCACGGCCGCGGTGATCGTCGAACCGACGCTCGGCGAGGGCGGTGTCGTGCCGCCGCCGCCGGGCTACCTGGCCGCGGCGCGGGCGGCCTGCGACGAGACCGGCGCGTTGCTGATCGTCGACGAGGTGCAGAGCGGCATCGGGCGCACCGGCCACTGGTTCGCCAGCCTGGCCGAGGGGGTCCGCCCGGACGTCATCACGCTTGCAAAAGGCCTCGGCGGCGGACTACCCATCGGCGCGTGCATCGGTGTCGGAGCCGCCGGTGAGCTGTTTGCCCCGGGTGAGCACGGCAGCACCTTCGGCGGCAACCCGGTGGCGTGTGCAGCTGCCCTCGCGGTGCTCAGCACGATTCGTGCGGAGAACCTGCTGGACGACGTGAAGCGTGTCGGCGAGCACCTTGCCGAAGGACTGGCTCGCATCAACAGCCCGCTGGTCGACGGGGTTCGCGGCAGCGGCTTGTGGCGCGCGCTGGCCCTGACCGCACCGCGGGCGGCCGAGGTGGAGTCAGCGGCTCGCGAACGCGGACTGCTGGTCAACGCGGTCAAACCGGCCGCTATTCGGTTGGCGCCGGCTCTGATCGTCACCGAGCCCGAGGTGGACGTCGCGGTGCAGCGGCTCCATGCGGCCATCGAGGCGGTGGCGCCGTGATCAGGCACTTCACCCGCGATGACGATCTGAGCCCGACCGAGCTGATCGAGGTGCTCGACCTGGCCGATGCCATGAAGGCAGACCGGCACCGGCACCGGCCACTGACCGGACCCCAGGCCGTCGCGGTCATCTTCGACAAGCCGTCGACCCGCACCCGCGTCTCGTTCAGCGTCGGCATCGCCGAGCTGGGTGGCTACCCGCTGGTGATCGATGCCGGCACCAGCCAACTCGGCCGGGGCGAGCCCGTGGCCGATACCACCCGGGTGCTGGATCGGCAGGTCTCCGCGATCGTGTGGCGGACCTTCGAGCAGAGCCGGTTGGAGCAGATGGCGGCGGTCAGTCGCGTTCCGGTCATCAACGCGCTGACCGACGAGTTCCACCCGTGCCAGCTGCTCGCAGACCTGCAGACCGTCCGCGAGCACAAGACGCAACTGGCTGGCCTTGCCCTGTGTTACGTCGGCGACGCGGCGAATAACATGGCGCATTCCTACCTGCTCAGCGGTGCCGGCGCGGGCATGCATGTACGCGTGGCCGGGCCGGAGAGCCACCTGCCGGACGTCGGCGTGGTACAGCGGGCGGAGCAGATCGCGGCAACGACCGGAGGCTCGGTACTGGTCACCACCGAGGCGGCCGCCGCCTTCGACGGCGCGGACGTGGTCGCGACGGACACCTGGATCTCGATGGGCCAGGAGGGCGAAGAACGGTCGGCGCAGCTGTTTGCGCCGTACACCGTCGACGGCACTGCGATGGCCGGTGCGGCGCCACATGCGATCGTGCTGCACTGCCTGCCGGCCTATCGCGGCAAGGAGATCGCGGCCGAGGTCATCGACGGACCGCAGAGCGTGGTGTGGGACGAGGCAGAGAACCGCCTGCATGCGCAGAAGGCGCTGCTCACCTGGCTACTGGAGCACAGCTGATGGCCACGCCGTTGGCGACCGTCAGCAAGGCTGCCCGGCACGCGCGCATCGTCGAGGTCCTTGGCGCCGCGCCGGTGCGCTCCCAAGCGGAGCTGGCCGCGGCCCTGCAGCGCGCCGGTGTGCAGGTGACCCAGGCGACGTTGTCGCGAGACCTCGAGGAACTCGGCGCGGTGAAGCTGCGCACGCCGGACGGCGGTCAGCCCGCATACGTGGTGCCGGCGGACGGCGCGCCGATCGCGGCTCGGCACGTCGGTGACGATCCGCCCACCAGGCTGGCACGTCTGCTCGCCGAGCTGTTGATCAGCGCTGAAGCGAGCGCGAATCTGGTGGTGCTGCGCACTCCACCCGGTGCATCGATGTTCCTCGCCGCCGCCATCGACCGCGCCGGGCTACCGGGCGTGCTCGGCACCGTCGGCGGTGATGACACCATTCTTGTGATCAGTCGCGACCCCGACGGCGGCGAGGCCCTGGCCGATGAGTTGCGCGAGCTGTCGCGCACGTCGAGCCAATCCTCGTCCGCGGAGGCAGGAGAGACCGCCCGGTGAGCAAGGTTCTGACGTCCCTGCCGGTCGGCGAACGGGTCGGCATCGCGTTCTCAGGTGGCCTGGACACCTCCGTCGCCGTGGCGTGGATGCGTGCCAAGGGCGCCGTGCCGTGCGCGTACACCGCGGATCTGGGCCAGTACGACGAGCTGGACGTCTCCGGTGTGCCGGCGCGCGCCCGCGAGTACGGAGCGGAGATCGCCCGCGCGATCGACTGCCGCCGCGAGCTGGTGGAGGAGGGTCTCGCCGCGCTTGCCTGTGGGGCGTTCCACGTCCGCTCGGCCGGACGGGCGTATTTCAACACCACGCCGCTGGGCCGCGCCGTCACCGGGACCCTGCTGGTGCGCGCCATGCAGTCCGACGACGTGCACATCTGGGGTGACGGCTCGACATTCAAGGGCAACGACATCGAGCGCTTCTACCGCTACGGCCTGCTCGCCAACCCCGCGTTGCGCATCTACAAGCCGTGGCTGGACGCCGACTTCGTCGGCGAGCTCGGCGGTCGCGACGAGATGAGCCAGTGGCTGCTCGAGCACCACCTGCCATATCGCGACAGCAAGGACAAGGCGTACTCCACCGACGCGAACATCTGGGGCGCTACGCACGAGGCGAAGACGCTGGAGCAGCTGCACGTATCCATGGAGACGGTGCAACCGATCATGGGCGTCCGGTTCTGGGATCCCGGGGTTCCAATCGCTGGCGAGGACGTCACGATTCGCTTCGCCGAAGGCCGACCGGTCGCCATCAACGGCACCGATTTCGCCGACCCGGTCGCGCTGGTGCACGAGGCCAATGCGATCGGTGGCCGGCACGGTCTGGGCATGTCCGACCAGATCGAGAACCGGATCATCGAGGCGAAGTCGCGTGGCATCTACGAGGCCCCGGGCATGGCGCTGCTGTGGATCGCCTACGAGCGCCTGCTCAACGCCATCCACAACGAGGACACCATCGCCAACTATCACGCCGAGGGTCGCCGGCTGGGCCGGTTGCTCTACGAGGGCCGTTGGCTCGATCCGCAATCGTTGATGCTGCGCGAGTCCATTCAGCGATGGGTCGCGGCGCTGGTCACCGGTGAGGTGACATTGCGGCTGCGCCGCGGCGAGGACTACTCGGTGCTGGACACTCGCGGCCCGGCGCTGTCCTATCACCCCGACAAGCTGTCGATGGAGCGCGTGAGCAATGCCGCCTTCGGTCCGGTGGATCGCATCGGCCAGCTGACCATGCGCAACCTCGACATCGCCGATTCGCGGGCCAAGTTGGAGCAGTACGCGGCGCGGTCCGGGGTGGTCCTGGATCGGACGTACCTGCTCGGTGAGCTGGAATCCGGCGGTCTCGACGCCGGTGGCGCCGAGCAGATCGCGGCGAACCCGGCGGCGACGGTCCGACCCGGTGTCGATGACACGGTGCTCGACAGCGCAGCGATGGAGTCCGGGGTTGACTGAGGAGCAGATGAGTACCGAGGCAGTGGGCGAAGAGCGCGGTCATCAGCTCTGGGGTGGCAGGTTCACCGGCGGCCCGGCTGATGCGCTGGCGAAGCTCTCGCTATCGGTGCACTTCGACTGGCGGTTGGCGCCGTATGACCTGCGCGCGTCCAAGGCACACGCCCGGGTGCTGCACCGGGCGGGTCTGCTCACCGACGACGAGGCGACGCGGATGCTTCTCGCGCTGGATGAGCTCGCCGATGCGGTGCGCTCCGGTGATTCCGGCCGCGGCTCGAGGACGAGGACGTGCACACCGCGCTGGAGCGCGGCCTGCTCGAGCGGCTCGGCGCGCTCGGCGGCAAGTTACGCGCGGGCCGCAGCCGCAACGACCAGGTGGCAACCGACCTGCGGATGTACCTGCGTGACCAGGTGCGTCGCATCGTGCTCGCCGTCGCCGATCTGGAGACCGCTCTGATCGCCCTGGCCGAGCGGAACCGTGACGTGACGATGCCCGGCATGACACATCTGCAGCATGCACAGCCGGTGTTGTTCGCCCACCATGTGCTCGCCCATGTGCAGGCGTTCGCGCGCGACGTGGACCGGCTGCGGGACTGGGATCGGCGGGCTGCGATCTCGCCGCTCGGCGCCGGCGCGCTGGCCGGATCCTCGCTGCCGCTGGACCCGGCCGCGGTAGCCGCGGAGCTGGGTTTCGACGCCCCGGCACAGAATTCGATCGACGCGGTGTCCGACCGGGATTTCGCCGCGGAATTCCTGTTCGTCGCCGCGCTGCTCGGGGATTCATCTGTCGCGGATCGGCGAGGAGATCGTCCTCTGGGCCACGCCGGAGTTCGGCTGGGTCGGTCTCGATGACGCCTGGTCGACCGGGTCGTCGATCATGCCGCAGAAGAAGAACCCCGACATCGCCGAGCTGGCCCGGGGCAAGTCCGGCCGCTTCATCGGCAACCTGACCGGTCTGCTGGCCACGCTCAAGGCGCTGCCGCTGGCCTACGACCGCGATCTGCAGGAGGACAAGGAGCCGGTGTTCGACACCGTCGATCAGCTGCTCGTGCTGCTGCCGGCGGTCACCGGCATGGTGGCGACCCTGCATGTTCGCACCGTGAACGGCTCGAGGCGGCGGCGCCGGCGGGTTTCGCCCTGGCCACCGATGTCGCCGAGTGGCTGGTGCGACAGGGCGTGCCGTTCCGGGAGGCGCACGAGATCACCGGCGCGGTTCGTCGCGGTACTGCGAGCAACGCGGCCGTCGAACTCGACGAGCTCAGCTGACGCCGAACTGGCCGAGCTCGACCCGCGGCTCACCCCGCGACGTCCGCGACGGTGCTCACGGTCGCCGGCGCGATTCGCGGCTCGCTCGGCGGTCGGCGGCACGGCCCCGGCCCGGGTGGCCGAGCAGTCAGCGACGCTGGCCGACGTCGTGCACGACCAGGTGGCCTGGGCCAACGCCCGTCTCGGCGACGAGCTGAGCAGTGCCGGTGGCGCGTGAGCGGCTGGCGCGTGCCGGCGCGTGCGGCTCGCCCCGCGGCTGCTCGGCAGCGTCCTGCGTTCCGCGCGTGGGCGGCGCGCGAGGTCGCGGTGCGGCTGACCGAGGTCGAGGCGTACGAGGGCGCCGACGACCCGGCGTCGCATGCCTTTCGCGGCAGCACCGCGCGCACCGCGGTCATGTTCGGCCCGGCCGGCCACCTGTACTGCTACTTCACCTACGGCATGCACTGGTGCGCGAACATCGTCTGCGGCGAGGACGGGCGTGGCGTCGGCGGTGCTGCTGCGGGCCGGCGAGGTCGTCGAGGGCTGCGGCGCGGCTCGAGCGCGGCGCCCGGCGGCGCGCCGCGACACGCGAGCTGGCCAGCGGGCCGGCCCGGTTGGCCAGCTGCCTCGGGCTCGACCGCGCCACGAACGGTGTCGACCTGTGCGACCCGCCTCGCACGGTGGGCTCGAATCGCATGCCGGCGCGCGGCTGCGCGGCACCGCACACGGCCCGCGGGTCGGCATCAGCGTCGCGGTCGAACAGCCCTGGCGGTTCTGGCTCGCCGATGCAGCCGTCGGTGTCGGCGTTCCGGCCGGGTGGGCGACGCGCGTGCCGCGGCGCGACCGGCAGACTGACGGGCGTGACTGACGGCCGTCGACGCCCTGCCCGCTGACCTGCGCGACGCCTACGAGGTGCTCGCGTCGGGCGCCGCACAGATCCTGCCCGCGGACGGCCTGGCCGAGCGGCTTGCTCGCCGCGCGGCGGGAGCAGCGGCCGCTGCGGGTCAAGCTCGGCATCGATCCCTCCGGGCACGAGCCTGACGCTCGGGCACGCGGTGGTGCTGCGCAAGCTGCGGCAGTTCCAGGACCTCGGGCACACCGCGGTGCTGGTCGTGGGCGGATTCACCGGCCAGGTCGGCGACCCGTCGGGCCGCACGGCGACCCGCATCGCGCAGAGCGCCGAGGACGTGATCGCGAACGCGCAGGGCTACTTCGACCAGCTGATGCGCATCCTGGACCCGGACGCGGACCGAGGTGGTCAACAACGCCGACTGGCTCGGCCCGATGCAGCTGGCCGAGTTGCTCGGCTACACGCGCCAGATCACCGTGGCCCAGCTGCTCGAGCGCGACGACTTCGCACGCCGGTTCGCGGCCAAGCAGCCGATCACGCTGTCGGAGTTCTTCTACCCGTTGCTGCAGGGCATCGATTCGGTCGAGGTCCACGCCGACATCGAGCTCGGTGGCACCGACCAGACCTTCAACAACCTGGTCGGCCGCGAGCTGCAGCGGGCGGCGGGCCAGCCGCCGCAGGTCGTGCTGACCGTGCCCCTGCTGGTCGGTACCGACGGCGTGGAGAAGATGGGCAAGTCGCTGGACAACTACATCGCGATCGCCGAGCCCGCCGCACGAGCAGTTCGGCAAGCTGATGAGCATCCCCGACAGGTGGTCGGCATGTACGCCCGGCTGTGCACCGCGCTGCACCCGCGCGAGGTCGAGCAGATCGAAGCGGACGTCGGCCGCCGGGGGCGCGGCGGCCAACCGCGCCAAGCGGCGGTGGCCCGGCGGTGGTCGTCGCTGTACCACGGCGCAGACGCCGCCCGGGCGGCCGAGGAGCAGCTTCGACGCGGTCTTCAAGCGGGGGGAGACCCCCGCCGACGTGCCCGAATCCCCGTTGCCGGCGGGCGATCCGGTGCACCTGCCCGCGCTACTGGTGGCGGCCGGCCTCGCCGCGAGCACCAGTGCGGCCCGGCGCGACATCGACGCCGGGGCGGTTCGCATCGCCGGCGAGCCCGTCGCACCCCGCAGCTACGACGTGCCGCGCAGCATGCTCGCCGGCCAGATCGTCAGCTCGGGCAAGCGTCGCGCGGTGCGGCTCGTTGACGCTGACCCGGGTGCGGACGGCCCGGTCGCCTAGCTGGCCGAGCGCGAAATCGCTTGCGCACACAGGGAATTTGACGGGCCCGCAAGGCGCTGACTACTGTGAACAACGTCCGACGCAAGCGAGCCACCGAGCCGGTGGGTCAGGTCGGGCGAGACCGAGACGCGAGCCCCCAAGCGCGACGCGCCACGGCGTTCGAAACTTCGAGTTTCGGCCCGTGTGCGGCGACCAAGCGGGAAGCCGGGCGGTGCCGGAGAGGTTTGACCCGGCGTTTCCGACCGGGTAACGTATCGAGGGTTGCCCCCGATCCGCCCGAAAGGGCTGTGACGGTGCGCGTCCGCTCCTTGAGAACTCAACAGCGTGCCGAAAGTTAGTGCCATGTATTAACTCTCGTCTGCGATCGTCGGTTCGCCGGGCTGGTCGTGAAGAGATTCCTTTGGTACATCGAGCAAACACATTCCGCTCTTCGGAGCGGATGCAGACATGCCGTTCTTCGGAGCGGCGTGTGCCCAGCTCGTATGAACCAGTGATTGAACCCGTCGCCAAGACGGTAACTTTCTGTGTCGACAGATCCGGACCTCGGTCCGGCTGTCACTATATACCTTCACGGAGAGTTTGATCCTGGCTCAGGACGAACGCTGGCGGCGTGCTTAACACATGCAAGTCGAGCGAGGCCCTTCCTTCGGGAAGGTGCCCTAGCGGCGAACGGGTGAGTAACACGTGGGCAACCTGCCCCTAGCACTGGGATAACTCCGGGAAACCGGGGCTAATACCGGATATGACCTCCGAGGGCATCCTTGGTGGTGGAAAGGATTCTGGCTAGGGATGGGCCCGCGGCCTATCAGCTTGTTGGTGGGGTAATGGCCTACCAAGGCGACGACGGGTAGCCGGCCTGAGAGGGCGACCGGCCACACTGGGACTGAGACACGGCCCAGACTCCTACGGGAGGCAGCAGTGGGGAATATTGCACAATGGGCGAAAGCCTGATGCAGCGACGCCGCGTGAGGGATGACGGCCTTCGGGTTGTAAACCTCTTTCAGCAGGGACGAAGCGAAAGTGACGGTACCTGCAGAAGAAGCACCGGCCAACTACGTGCCAGCAGCCGCGGTAATACGTAGGGTGCAAGCGTTGTCCGGAATTATTGGGCGTAAAGAGCTCGTAGGCGGTCTGTCGCGTCGGCTGTGAAAACCTGGGGCTCAACCCCGGGCCTGCAGCCGATACGGGCAGACTAGAATTCGGTAGGGGAGACTGGAATTCCTGGTGTAGCGGTGAAATGCGCAGATATCAGGAGGAACACCGGTGGCGAAGGCGGGTCTCTGGGCCGATATTGACGCTGAGGAGCGAAAGCGTGGGGAGCGAACAGGATTAGATACCCTGGTAGTCCACGCCGTAAACGTTGGGCGCTAGGTGTGGGCCACATTCCACGTGGTCTGTGCCGCAGCTAACGCATTAAGCGCCCCGCCTGGGGAGTACGGCCGCAAGGCTAAAACTCAAAGGAATTGACGGGGGCCCGCACAAGCGGCGGAGCATGTGGCTTAATTCGATGCAACGCGAAGAACCTTACCTGGGCTTGACATGCAGGGAAATCTCATAGAGATATGGGGTCCGCAAGGGCCTTGCACAGGTGGTGCATGGCTGTCGTCAGCTCGTGTCGTGAGATGTTGGGTTAAGTCCCGCAACGAGCGCAACCCTCGTCCTATGTTGCCAGCGAGTAATGTCGGGGACTCATAGGAGACTGCCGGGGTCAACTCGGAGGAAGGTGGGGATGACGTCAAGTCATCATGCCCCTTATGTCCAGGGCTGCACACATGCTACAATGGCCGGTACAAAGAGCTGCGATACCGCAAGGTGGAGCGAATCTCATAAAGCCGGTCTCAGTTCGGATTGGGGTCTGCAACTCGACCCCATGAAGTCGGAGTCGCTAGTAATCGCAGATCAGCAACGCTGCGGTGAATACGTTCCCGGGCCTTGTACACACCGCCCGTCACGTCACGAAAGTCGGTAACACCCGAAGCCGGTGGCCCAACCCTTGTGGAGGGAGCCGTCGAAGGTGGGATCGGCGATTGGGACGAAGTCGTAACAAGGTAGCCGTACCGGAAGGTGCGGCTGGATCACCTCCTTTCTAAGGAGCACTAGGCCGGCCGTTCGACCGTGCGGTCCAGACGCCTCATCGCGAGCGAATGTCTCGCGGAGGTAGCTCAAGGGTGGAACACTAACTAGTTCGCGTGGTGCACACGCCGGCCGTCAGTACAGCAATCCTTGTGATTGCCGGAACCTCGAGCCGTCGTTGCAGACCGCGTAGGCACGCTGTTGAGTCCTGAGGGAGCGGATTTCCGCCCTCAGGTCTTTCCGTTTACTTCGGAGAGACAACGCACACGTCCGGACACTCCGGTCATCGAACGGCTCGGCGGCTTCTGTCCGCCGGACACGCGATGATCAACCGCCGTGCGCCGCCCGTACCTTGAGAACTGCACAGTGGACGCGAGCATCTTTGTGGCCAAGTTAATAAGGGCGCACGGTGGATGCCTTGGCACCAGGAGCCGAAGAAGGACGTAAGGGGCTGCGATAAGCCTCGGGGAGCTGCCGACTGAGCTTTGATCCGAGGATTTCCGAATGGGGAAACCCGGCAGGAGTCATGTCCTGTCACCCATGCCTGAACACATAGGGCATGTGGAGGGAACGTGGGGAAGTGAAACATCTCAGTACCCACAGGAAGAGAAAGCAACCGCGATTCCGTTAGTAGTGGCGAGCGAAAGCGGAAGAGGCCAAACCATATACGCGTGATAGCCGGCAGGCGTTGCGTATATGGGGTTGTGGGGCCGTTTAGCTGGTTCTGCCGAATCAGCAGGGAGTCAGAAAGCGTCGTAGTTAGTCGAAGGACTTGGGAAGGTCCGGCACAGAGGGTGATACCCCCGTAGACGAAAACTCGACGCCTCCTGAACGTAACCCCAAGTAGCAGCGAGCCCGTGAAATTCGCTGTGAATCTGGCGGGACCACCCGCTAAGCCTAAATACTCCCTGGTGACCGATAGCGGACAAGTACCGTGAGGGAAAGGTGAAAAGTACCCCGGGAGGGGAGTGAAATAGTACCTGAAACCGCGCGCCTACAAGCCGTTGGAGCGTCGCTACGCCTTGAGCGTAGTCGTGACAGCGTGCCTTTTGAAGAATGAGCCTGCGAGTTAGCGTTACGTGGCGAGGTTAACCCGTGTGGGGTAGCCGTAGCGAAAGCGAGTCTGAATAGGGCGAATTAGTCGCGTGATCTAGACCCGAAGCGAAGTGATCTACCCATGGCCAGGTTGAAGCGCGGGTAAGACCGCGTGGAGGACCGAACCCACCAGGGTTGAAAACCTGGGGGATGAGCTGTGGGTAGGGGTGAAAGGCCAATCAAACTTCGTGATAGCTGGTTCTCCCCGAAATGCATATAGGTGCAGCGTCGCGTGTTTCTTGCCGGAGGTAGAGCTACTGGATGGTCTAGGGGGCCTACAAGCTTACCGAAATCAGCCAAACTCCGAATGCCGGTAAGTGAGAGCGCGGCAGTGAGACTGCGGGGGATAAGCTTCGTAGTCGAGAGGGAAACAACCCAGATCACCAGCTAAGGCCCCTAAGCGTGTGCTAAGTGGGAAAGGATGTGGAGTCGCACAGACAACCAGGAGGTTGGCTTAGAAGCAGCCACCCTTTAAAGAGTGCGTAATAGCTCACTGGTCAAGTGATTCTGCGCCGACAATGTAGCGGGGCTCAAGCACACCGCCGAAGCTGTGGCATTCGCACATATAGCCCGTCGGTCATCTACGGATGGCCGGCCAGGTGTGCGGATGGGTAGGGGAGCGTCGTATGCCGAAAGAAGCGGCGGGGTAACCCAGCCGTGGACGGCATACGAGTGAGAATGCAGGCATGAGTAGCGAAAGAGGAGTGAGAAACTCCTCCGCCGAATGACCAAGGGTTCCTGGGCCAGGCTAATCCGCCCAGGGTAAGTCGGGACCTAAGGCGAGGCCGACAGGCGTAGTCGATGGACAACGGGTTGATATTCCCGTACCCGCAAAAGAGCGCCCATGCCGAACCTAGCGATGCTAAGCGCCAGAAGCCGAGACTGCCTTCGGGCGGAATCGGTGGATCGCGCGACCCGGACTAGTAGTAGGCAAGCGATGGGGTGACGCAGGAAGGTAGTCGTACCAGTCAGTGGTAACACTGGAGCAAGCGTGTAGGGCGTTGAGTAGGTAAATCCGCTCAACATATGCCTGAGACGTGACGCATAGCCGATTGCGGCGAATTCGATGATCCTATGCTGCCGAGAAAAGCCTCTAGCGAGCTCTTAGCGGCCCGTACCCCAAACCGACACAGGTGGTCAGGTAGAGAATACCAAGGCGATCGAGTGAACCATGGTTAAGGAACTCGGCAAAATACCCCCGTAACTTCGGGAGAAGGGGGGCCCGTTGACGTGACGGAACTTGCTTCCTGAGCGTTGGCAGGCCGCAGAGACCAGCGAGAAGCGACTGTTTACTAAAAACACAGGTCCGTGCGAAGTTGCAAAACGATGTATACGGACTGACGCCTGCCCGGTGCTGGAACGTTAAGGGGACGGGTTAGTACTTCGGTGCGAAGCTCAGAACTTAAGCGCCAGTAAACGGCGGTGGTAACTATAACCATCCTAAGGTAGCGAAATTCCTTGTCGGGTAAGTTCCGACCTGCACGAATGGCGTAACGACTTCTCGACTGTCTCAACCATGGACTCGGCGAAATTGCACTACGAGTAAAGATGCTCGTTACGCGCGGCAGGACGGAAAGACCCCGGGACCTTTACTATAGTTTGATATTGGTGCTCGGTTCGGCTTGTGTAGGATAGGTGGGAGACTGTGAAGTCGGCACGCCAGTGTCGGTGGAGTCAACGTTGAAATACCACTCTGGTCGAATTGGGTGTCTAACCTCGGTCCGTAATCCGGATCAGGGACAGTGTCAGATGGGTAGTTTGACTGGGGCGGTCGCCTCCCAAAATGTAACGGAGGCGCCCAAAGGTTCCCTCAGCCTGGTTGGCAATCAGGTGTCGAGTGCAAGTGCACAAGGGAGCTTGACTGTGAGACAGACATGTCGAGCAGGAGCGAAAGCTGGGACTAGTGATCCGGCACCGGCAAGTGGAAGCGGTGTCGCTCAACGGATAAAAGGTACCCCGGGGATAACAGGCTGATCTTCCCCAAGAGTCCATATCGACGGGATGGTTTGGCACCTCGATGTCGGCTCGTCGCATCCTGGGGGTGGAGTCGCTCCCAAGGGTTGGGCTGTTCGCCCATTAAAGCGGTACGCGAGCTGGGTTTAGAACGTCGTGAGACAGTTCGGTCCCTATCCGCCGCGCGCGCAGGAGATTTGAGAAGGGCTGTCCCTAGTACGAGAGGACCGGGACGGACGAACCTCTGGTGTGCCAGTTGTTCCACCAGGAGCACTGCTGGTTGGCTACGTTCGGAAGGGATAACCGCTGAAAGCATCTAAGCGGGAAGCTCGCTTCAAGATGAGATCTCCCATCCTTTATGGAGTAAGGCCCCCGGCTAGACCACCGGGTTGATAGGCCGGAAGTGGAAGCGTGGTAACACGTGCAGCTGACCGGTACTAATAGGCCGAGGACTTGCCACATACCTAACTTGCTGTCGGGTTCGCCCGTCGGTAGCTACGCGTCCACTGTGCGGTTCCCGAGGTACGGTCCCCGTGCGCTGCAGCAAAGCTGCGGCGTACGGTGCGGACCGACATCTCCATAGAGTTTCGGCGACCATAGCGAGAGGGAAACGCCCGGTCCCATCCCGAACCCGGAAGCTAAGCCTCTCAGCGCCGATGGTACTGCGCGGGCCACTGCGTGGGAGAGTAGGACGTCGCCGGACACAACGTTTACGAGGGTCGTCTGGTTTCACCAGACGGCCCTCGTCGTTTTTGCGCTGTCGACTATTTGTGCTTTTGAGACTTATTTGTGCTTTTGACGGGATGGATGCATGGCACGCACACCGGGCCACGGGGAGCATCGCCGTACCGCCGGCGCGGGTCGGGGCGGCGCAGCTGGCGCGGCTCGCGCCGGCAAGGGCGGAGGCACTGGCACCGGCAAGGGCGCCAGCGTGGCCCGCGGCGGCAAGGGCGGGGCCGAGCGCGGCAGGACGTCGGCGCCGCGTGCTGAGCCGCCGCGGTATCGCGGCAAGTCTGAGAGCCGCAGTCAGGCCTCAGGGCGGCGGCCGCATGGCGCCGGCAGTCGGGCGGCCACCGGCGAGGGCCGGTCAAGTCACGAGCGTGCGTCCCGCGATCACCCGCCGGCGCCAGCGCTGCCGGACCGTGTCGATATCTCCGTCCTGGATCGATCAGTGCGTGCCGAGCTGCGCAGCCTGCCCAAGGCCAGCGCGGATTTCATCGCGGCCCATCTGGTGATGGCAGGAACGGTGCTCGATTCGGACCCACAGCTCGCCCTAGCGCACGCCCACGCTGCCCGTTCCCGCGGCGCACGGGTGGCTGCCGTCCGCGAGGCGGTCGGCATCGCCGCGTATCACGCGCAGGAATGGGCCGAAGCGCTCGCCGAGTTGCGTGCTGCTCGGCGCATCTCCGGAAATGCCACTGTGCTGCCGATGATCGCCGATGCCGAGCGGGCACTGGGCAGACCGGACCGCGCCCTGCGAGCCCTGGACGACCCGGCGGTGCCACGGCTGGACCCGGAAACCCGCGCGGAGCTGTTGATCGTGGCTGCCGGCGCGCGCCGGGATCTCGGCCAGGTCGACGCGGCGTTGACCGTGCTTGCCCGCGGCGGGCTGGACCGCGACCGGCCCCGCCCCGGGGCGGTGCGTCTGTGGTACGCCTATGCCGATGCCCTGGCCGAGCTTGGCCGTACCGAGGAAGCTGCGGCCTGGTTCGCCGCGTCGGCCGGTCTCGACCCGGACGGTGACACCGACGCTGCCGAGCGTGCAGCCGCGTTGCTCTGATTCGGCCCGGCCTCACTGCGACCGGCGAGGCTCAGGTCTCGTCGGCGAAACGCCGCATCACCAGGCCGGAGGCGGGTTTCGGCGTGAACAGCGTCGATTTACGCGGCATCCGCGCGCCCGCCGCGGCTACTGCCGCCACCGCTGCCACCGGCGTCGGCCGCATCAGCACAGCCGTCCCGCCCGTTCGCTGCGCGTCATCGATCGCCTCATTCACGCTGTGCGCGTATCCGACATCCTCGACCGTGTCGGCGATGCCGAGCAACTTCTCCACCACCACGCGGTGCAACACCACCACGTCCAGTTCGGCGATGGCTTGCGGCTCGTCGGGGCGCCCCGCATCGGCTCGCAGCGTGCCCGCGGGATCGGTCGCCAACACCGCACGGCCACCGTCGGTGAGCACCACGGCAAACCCCGGCGCGACATCGAGTGCCGCCATCGCTGCGCGTAGATCGTCGTACGGTGCCAGCGTCAACCTGCCGGTCAACGAGGCGAGCACCGCGTCCAGTGGCGCGCCGACCAGCACCCGGTGAATCGCATGCACCTGCGGCCCGTATGAGCTGGAGTCCACCAGCAGCGTCAGGCCGCGATCCCATGGCCCGGGCCCGCGTTCGGCGTCGTAGCTGCGTTGCAGCTCCCGATAGGTGGCGTAGCGATGATGCCCATCGGCGATCAAGGCGCGCCGGGTGTTCAGGTCCGCCTCGACCGCGCGGTGCTGCACTGGGTCGGTGACCGCCCACAACCGGTGCCGTACGCCGTCCGGAGTACTCGCCTCGGCAATCGGATCGGTGCCGTCCACCGCGGCGACCAGGTCCGAGGCCGCGCCGCCGCCGTCGTAGACGAGGTAGATCGGCTCCACATTGGCCTCAGTTGCCGTCATCAGCGCGAGCCGGTCGCTCACCGGTCCGGCCATCGTGTTCTCGTGCGGCAGGATGACGCCGTCTGCCGGGTCGCGTAGCTCCACCGCACCGAGCAGACCGCGGGTCACCGAACCCGCTCCGTCGCGCATCTCGTAGACGTACAGGGCCGGATCGCGGTCCACCGCCAGCAAACCCTGTGCCAGCTCACGGTCCAGCCGCCGCGCCGCGCCGGTGTAGCGATCGGGCGCGCCCGGCTCGTCACCGTCGGCCGGCAGTACCACCGCGACCGCATTGTCCGGGTCAGCCGCCAGCAACTGCGCTCTGTCGGCCGCAGAGATCACGTCGTACGGCGGGCAGAGCAACCTTCCCAGGCGGGCGGCGTCCACCCGTGGCCGGACTGCGCGGAATGGGGCCAGCGACAGTCCGGCGGACAGGTCGCTCGAGCCAGGCTCGGTCACGGCTGCCGATGCTACGCAGATGTGCCTGCATGCGAGCATTGGCCATATGGCTGCCGCGGACTCGGTCACACTCGCCGCGGCTGCCCGGCCCCTGGCAGAGCTGTATGACGTCGCCCTGCTGGATCTCGACGGGGTCGTCTACATCGGCGCACACGCCGTGCCGCACGCCCGGGACGCCCTGCATGCGGCCCGCGAGAACGGGATGCGGCTCGCCTTCGTCACCAACAACGCGGCCCGCACTCCGGCCGCGGTAGCCGCGCATCTGCGCGAACTCGGTATCCCCGCCGACCCCGCCGAGGTGATCACCTCCGCACAGGCCGCCGCCCATTACCTCGCAGACCTGCTGGCGCCCGGTGCCGCCGTACTCGTGGTCGGCACGGTCGGGTTGCAGGAGGCGCTGCGCGAGCGAGGGCTGCGCCCGACGTTCACCGCCGATGAGGACGTCGCGGCAGTGGTGCAGGGTTACTCGCCCGATCTGAGCTGGCACCAGCTCGCCGAAGGCGCCGTGGCCATCGGCCGCGGCGTGCCGTGGGTGGCTACGAATGTCGATCCCACCGTGCCCTCGGCCCGCGGACCGCTGCCCGGCAACGGGGCACTGGTCGCCGCGCTGCGTTGTGCCACCGGCGCCCAGCCGACGGTCACCGGCAAGCCCCAGCCCACGATGCACCAGGAGACGCTCATCCGCACCAACGCGCGCGCACCGATCGTGGTCGGCGATCGCCTGGACACCGACATCGAGGGCGCGAACGCAGTGGGTTGCCCCAGCTTGCTCGTACTCAGCGGAGTCACCGACCCGGCGCATCTCATCGCAGCGCCCGCACAGTTGCGTCCCACGTATGTGGCGCCGGATCTGACCGGCCTGCTCAGGACGCACCCAGGTCCGGGTCCAGCCGGCGAGTGGTGGACGTGCCGAGGATGGCGCGCCCGGTCAAGCACGGGCCGGCTCGAGCTGGCGGCCGACGAAGCCGCCGCGAGCGGATCCGATGCCGAAGCCACCGACGGGTTGGACGCGCTCCGTGCGCTGTGTGCGGCGGCCTGGCACGAGGACAGCGACAGCGGTTCCGGCGTCCACGCCGCTGATGATGCGGCCCGGGTTGAACTCGGTCGACTGCGCGGTGCCGCTATCAGAAGATTGAGCGAAGCTTCACCAGGTCCAGGACGCTGGCGTCGATCTTGACCCGACCGGTGGCGAACGCCGACCCCATATTGAGCTTGCCGTCGACCAGCGCCAGGAGGTCGTCGCTGGACAGGGTCATCCGAACCTTCGCCGGGGTCACGCCCTGGACCTGCCGGATGTCGAGCAACTGGCCGTCGAGCAGGCGTCCAGCGAAGGTGACGCCCAGATCGCGCAGGGTGCAGGTCATGGTGCGATCGAGCGAGGCCCGCTTCCGGGCATCTTCGCTGGCCGCGGCGAGCCGGTCGGCGAGCCGGTGCAATGCCTCGTCACACTCCGCGACACTCGCCATCGCGCCGACGGTACCGCACCGGTGTACCGGGTACGGTCGGTGCGACAAGCGTGACCCGGACACGTGCCGCGAGTCGGAGGAGCCCAGGTGACCGAGCACGACGAGTACGCGGACGCAATCGGCGCACCGGCAGCGGAGGTGCCCACGGTGGACGTACCCGCAGAGGCCCCGGCAATAGACGCAGCAGACCTCCGCGAGACGGGCGACGCCGGCGACACGAGCGGCGACACGAGCGGCGACACAGCACTCGGCCGCATCGCCGCCGCCGCCGCGCAGGTGGAATCGGTGAGCGAGCTTCCGTTGGGCGAGCATGCCGAGCGCTACCAGCGGCTGCATGCGGCGCTGCAGGCTGAGCTCGCCGAGATCGCCGGCGTCTGACGGCCGCGAAGCGCGAGTCGTGGCCGGTCAGATCCGGCGCTTGGACGCGGAGCTGGTACGTCGCGGACTTGCGCGCTCCCGCGAGCAGGCCGTGGCCCTGATCCACGCGGACCGGGTGGAGGTCGGCGGCGTGCTGGCACGCAAACCTGCCACGGGCGTTCACCCGGACACCCCGGTCCGGGTCCGCGCTGACGACGCAGATCCGGACTACGCCTCGCGCGGCGGCCACAAGCTCGCTGGTGCACTCGAGGACTTCGCTTCGATTACGGTCGTCGGTCGTCGTTGCCTGGATGCCGGCGCATCCACCGGTGGATTCACCGACGTGCTGTTGCGACGCGGCGCCGCCGAGGTGATCGCTGTGGACGTCGGCTACGGCCAGCTGGCATGGGCATTGCGAACCGATCCGCGAGTGCGGGTGCTGGACCGCACCAACGTGCGATCGCTCGCACCGGAACGTATCGGCGGCCAGGTGGACCTGGTCGTCGCCGACCTCTCCTTCATCTCGCTGCGGGTCGTGCTGCCGGCGCTGGCCGCGTGTGCGGCGCCCGACGCTGACCTGCTGCCGATGGTGAAGCCGCAGTTCGAGGTCGGCAAGGCCCGACTCGGCGCGGGCGGCGTGGTGCGGGATCCGCAGGCGCGGGTGGATGCGGTACTGGACGTCTCGCGGGCCGCGGCAGCCCTCGGACTGCTCACCTGCGGGGTAAGCAGATCGCGGCTGCCCGGCCCGGCGGGAAACGTGGAATTCTTTGTGTGGCTGCGCCGCTCGGGGTGCGAGCCGGTCAGCGCGGACGAGATCGCGGCGATCGTGACCAACGAGGAGGTGACATGAGGTCCGTCCTGCTCGTGGCACACACCTCGCGTCACCGGATCCGAGACCTCGCCACCGAGACCAGCCAGCGGTTGGTCGCGGCCGGCTTCGAGGTTTGGATGCTGCCGGAGGAGGCCGCGGCGTGCACCGACGACGACCGCGGTCCGGATCAGCGGCTGATCCGCGTCGTCGACTCGATCACGCGCGGCCGAGGGAGCTGAACTCGTGCTCGTCCTCGGCGGCGACGGCACGTTCCTGCGGGCGACGGAACTGGCTCGGCCAGCAGGCGTACCGCTGCTCGGCGTGAACCTGGGCCATGTCGGATTCCTGGCCGAAGCGGAGCCGGAGAACCTCGCCGGCACCGTCGACGCCATCGTCAGTTGCGCCTACACCGTGGAGGAGCGGGTCACTGTCGACGCCGAGGTGAGCGTGGACGGTGTCGTCCATGGCAGGGCTTGGGCGCTCAACGAGGTGTCCCTGGAGCGGCTGAACCGCGAGCGGATGCTGGAGTTGGCGGTCGCCGTCGACGGCCGGGCGGTGCTGCGGTTCGGGTGCGACGGTGTGCTGTGCGCGACCCCCACCGGCTCGACTGCATACGCGTTCTCCGTCGGCGGCCCGATCGTGTGGCCGAATGTCGACGCGCTCATCGTGGTGCCGAATGCCGCGCACGCGACCTTCGCGCGGCCGCTCGTGGTCGCACCCGGCTCGGTGGTCGACATCGACATGATCAGCCCGGAAATGGCTGCCACCCTGAGCTGCGACGGCCGCCGTTCGGTGGACGTCCCGAGTGGCGCCCGGGTACGAGTGCGCACCTCCGACCGTCCGGTGCTGGTAGCGCGGCTGGGCACGGTCAGTTTCGCCGATCGGCTCGTGCACAAGTTCCAACTGCCGGTACGGAGCCTGCGCGAGGGCATGGCCCCGCGCGCCGACGACGTCCCCCTGCCTTAACCTGCGTGTCGTGCTCGAGGAGTTGCGGATCCAGAGCCTCGGCGTGATCGAGGACGCGGTCCTGCCGCTTGGGCTCGGGCCTGACCGTCGTCACCGGCGAGACCGGCGCCGGCAAGACCATGGTCGTGACCGGGCTGCTGCTGCTGTTCGGCGGACGCGCCGACGCTGCCCGGGTTCGTGACGGCGCCACCCAGGCCAGCGTCGACGGGATCGTCTACGTCAACGATGCCGAGGTACTGGACCGGGTGCGCGCCGTCGGCGGCACGGTGGATCCGGACGACGGCGTGGTACTGCGCCGGGTCGTCGCGGCCGCCGGGCGGTCCCGCGCTTACGTCGGTGGCGCACCCGCACCGGTGGCGGTGCTGGGCGAACTCGCCGAGAACCTGGTGACCGTGCACGGTCAGTCCGACCAGCTACGGCTAACCCGGCGGGCCGAGCAGGTACAGGCACTCGATCGGTTCGGCGATATCGACACGGCCACATTCACCGAGGCATTCCAGCACTGGAGACGTGCCGCCGGCGAGCTCGAAGATCGCCTCGCGCGTACGGGTGAGCTGCGGCGGGAGGCGGACATGCTCGCCTACGGTCTCGCTGAGATCGAGGCTGTCGCGCCCGCACCAGGAGAAGACGTCGAACTCGCCGCGACCGCCGAGCGCCTCGCGCACGCCGACGCGCTTCGACTCGCGGCACGAGACCGCGCACGATGCGCTGGCGGGGGATCCGGACGACCCGGCATCGGATGTACCTGATGTCGGTGCGCTGCTCGGTGTGGCCCGAAACGCACTGGAGCAACAGAGCGCGGCCGATCCGCACCTCGCCGCATTGGCGGCGCGGGCAGCCGAGCTCGGCACGCTGGCCGCGGACCTGGCCGGCCGACCTGCGCGACTACGCCGACGGGCTGGACACCGATCCGGCCCGGCTGGCGCACATCGAGGAACGGCGCGCCCGGGTGACCGGATTGGTGCGCAAGTATGCCGACGCGCGTGCCGACGTTGTCGCGGTATTGGCATGGGCGGCGCACGCCAAGGATCGGCTCGGCGAGATCGACGTCTCGGACCAGGCTCTCGCGGATCTCACCGCGGCCCGCGACGCCGCCGCCGTGCAGACCGTACGCGCGGCCGACACGCTCAGCGCAGCGCGGCGCGAGGTCGCGCAGCGTCTCGACGCGGCCGTGACCGCGGAACTCGAGGGACTGGCGATGTCCGGTGCGGCGTTTCAGGCCGTGGTGCGGCCGCGAGCGCGCGGCCAAGGCACGGTGCAACTCGGTGACGGGTCCCAGCGGGGCGGCGAAGGCACCGACGGTCCGATTCTGGTCGGCACTGACGGTGCCGATGACGTGGAGTTCCTGTTGCGCCCACATGCCGGGGCCCCACCAGTGCCGGTGGCCCGCGGTGCCTCCGGCGGCGAACTGTCCCGGGTGATGCTCGCCCTGGAAGTGTGCCTGGCCGGTACCGACCCGGTGCCCACGATGGTCTTCGACGAGGTCGACGCGGGTGTCGGCGGGCGCGCCGCGGTCGAGGTCGGCCGGCGACTGGCGCGACTCGCACGCGACCACCAGGTGATCGTTGTCACCCACCTGGCGCAGGTGGCCGCCTATGCCGACCGGCACGTCGTGGTCGACAAGACAGCGAGCGACAGCGGTGGCCAGGACGGTTCGGTCACCGCGAGCGACGTGCGGGTGGTCTCCGATCACGCGCGGGTGGCCGAGTTGGCCCGGATGCTCGCGGGCAGCGACTCCCCAACTGCGTTGCGCCACGCCGAGGAGTTGCTGGCCAGCGCTGCTGAGGATCAGCAAGGAATCGGGCAAACCGGGTCGCTGAGCCCGCGTGGCGCAGTCTCGGCCGCCAGGTAGCAGATGGCACGATGAGTGGCCATGAAGCTTGCAACGATGCGCAACCGCCCCGACGCGCTGCCCGGCGTGAGCGGGGTGGCGCGCCTGGACCGGCGCACGAACCGATTGGTCGGCCGGCTCAACCCCGGCGATATCGCGGTGATCGACCATGTCGACTTGGACCGGGTCTCCGCGGAGGCGCTGGTGGCAGCCAAGGTCGCCGCCGTGATCAACGCGCAACCCAGCGTCTCCGGACGCTATCCGAACCTGGGTCCGGACCTGATCGTCGCGAGCGGGATCGTGCTGCTGGACAACGTCGGCGCGGACGTCTTCGCCGCGGTCAAGGAAGGCACCAAGATCCGTATCGAGGGTGACACCGTCTGCGTCGGCGAGGTTCCGGTGGCAACCGGCACCGCGCAGAGCGTCGAGTCGATCGCGGCTCTGATGGGCGAGGCGAAGTCCGGCTTGTCCGCACAGCTCGAAGCGTTCGCGGTGAACACCTCGGAGTTCATGGGCCGCGAGCGGCAGTTACTGCTCGAAGGCGTGGGTGTGCCCGAGGTGCGCACGAAGTTCGAGGGCAAGCACGTGGTCGTGGTGGTGCGCGGATTCGACCATGCCGCCGAGTTGAAGTCGCTCAAGGACTACATCCGTGAGTACCAGCCCGTCCTGATCGGCGTAGACGGTGGGGCGGATGCGTTGCTGGAAGCCGGATACAAGGCACATGTGATCGTCGGCGACATGGACGCCGTGTCCGATGCAGCGCTGGCCACCGGTGCGGAGGTGGTGGTGCACGCCTACCCGGATGGCCGCGCGCCCGGCCTGTCACGCGTGCAGGACCTGGGTATCGACGCGGTCACCTTCCCGACCTCGGGCGCCAGCGAGGACGCGGCGATGCTGCTGGCCGACGAGAAGGGCGCAGAACTGATCGTGGCGGTCGGGGCTCACGCCAACCTCGCCGAGTTCCTCGACAAGGGCCGAGCCGGGATGGCCTCGACGTTCCTGACCCGGCTGCGGCTGGGCAGCAAGTTGGTCGACGCGAAGAGCGTGACCCGCCTGCTATCACAACCGAATCTCCGCGGCAGCGCTGCTGTTGCTCGTGCTCGCGGCGCTGATCGCGATCGTGGCTGCGCTGGCCGTCGCGGACGCCGGTCGTGGCTATCTCGACAACTTCGACTCCGGATGGCATCACTTCGCCAGTTGGGTACAGGGCCTGTTCTCGTGATCTCTTTCCGGTACCACCTCGTCTCGATCATCGGCGTCTTCCTCGCACTGGCACTGGGCATCGTGATCGGGACGACGGCGCTGAACGGACCGATCACCACTGACCTGCGCAAGCAGGTGAACACCCTCAAGAGCGATCGGTCCTCGCTCGCGCAGCAGGTGAAGACGCTGCAGGGCCAGCTCAGCGACGCCGGCCAGTTCGCGTCGTCCTTCGGCTCCCAGATCGTCAGCGGCACGCTCACGAAGCAGAACGTGCTCATGATCGGCCTGCCCGGGGCGGTCGGCAGCGTGCAGGACGGCATCGCGAAGCAGATCGCCGCGGCCGGCGGCCGGGTCAGCGGGCAGGTGCAGCTGACCGCGGCCTACGTTGACCAACGCCGCGGCAGCGACATCTTCTCCTTGGCCACCGGCAATGTCCGCCCGCTCGGCTTGACGCTGCCGCAGGTGAACGATCCGGGCCAACTCGGCGGCGCACTGCTGGCCTACGTGCTGCTCGGCAAGGGCCAGCCGACCGATCTGAGCCAGGTGATCGGAGCCTTCTCCGAGTTACACATGATCTCGGTGAGCGGCAGCATCACCCCGTCGACGACGGTGGTGGTGGTGGGCACCGGGGCGCTGCCCAACGGTGACTACGGTGCCAAGTCCGAGAACTCCTTGGTCATCGCTCTGCAGAAGGCCGGTGCGCACGTGGTGGTGGCCGGTGACGCGGCGTCGGACACGCAGGCCGGTATCGTCGCGGAGGTTCGCAACGGGGCCGGGACGCGCACCTCGGTGTCGTCGGTGGACAACGCCGACGGCGCAATCGGTCAGGTGACCACCACCCTCGCGCTGGCCGACGCGATCAACGCCAACTTCGGCGGCTACGGCACCGGCAAGGGCGCGGACGCGTTGTTCCCGCTCCCGGCAAAGTGAGGCGCATCTATGGACGTACCCACGCCGGGCCATGCGCTGGTCGCATTCGCGACTTTCGTCCGCGCGCGGCTGGCTGAGGTCGGGGGCACCTTCGCACCCCTGATCACCCGCACCGAGCGGGTCGAGGTATTGCCCGCGCGAGCGCGCCATGACGCGGACGGGCACGCCCCGGCGGATTTCACCCGGCAGCTTGCGTCGTTGATTATCACTGCGGCGGGGCCGTTCGCGCCGAATTCGCACGCACGGGCGCGGCTGCTGCGCCAGGCACACGCCAGCGGAATGCTGCGCCGGGCGCAGATCGCGGGGCTGCTCAGCGAGGCGGAGGCGGACCGCGCGATCGCGGCCATCACCGCGGGCCGCTGAACTGAGCGTCGGGCCTGCGGCGCGTCGCGGGCTGAATTCGATGCACATCGCATCGCCGTGTTAGCGTGGACTTCCGTGGATCGGACGCCTCAGCGCACACGACATTTGTTCGTCACCGGAGGCGTTGCCTCCTCGCTGGGCAAAGGTTTGACAGCCTCCAGCCTCGGTTCTCTGCTCAAATCGCGTGGCTTGCGCGTGACCATGCAGAAGCTCGATCCGTACCTCAACGTCGATCCCGGCACCATGAATCCGTTCCAGCACGGCGAGGTGTTCGTCACCGAGGACGGCGCCGAGACCGATCTCGACATCGGTCACTACGAGCGATTCCTGGACACCGACCTGGTCGGATCCGCCAACGTCACCACCGGTCAGGTCTATTCGACCGTGATCGCCAAGGAACGGCGCGGGGAGTATCTGGGCGACACGGTTCAAGTCATCCCGCACATCACCAACGAGATCAAGAACCGAATCCGTGCCATGTCCGCGCCCGGCCCGGACGGCTTGTCTCCGCATGTGGTCATCACCGAGATCGGCGGCACGGTCGGCGACATCGAGTCGCAACCGTTCCTGGAGGCGGCCCGCCAGGTGCGCCACGACGTCGGGCGGGAGAATTGCTTCTTCCTGCACGTCTCGCTGGTGCCCTACCTCGCCCCATCCGGGGAGCTGAAGACCAAGCCGACGCAGCACTCCGTAGCTGCGCTGCGCAGCATCGGTATCACCCCGGACGCAATCGTGTGCCGGTCCGACCGCGAGATTCCCGACAACGTCAAACGCAAGATCTCGTTGATGTGCGACGTCGACGCCGAGGCCGTGGTGTCGGCGATGGACGCGCCGAGCATCTACGAGATTCCCAAGGTGCTGCACTCGGAGGGGCTGGACGCATACGTGGTGCGACGTCTCGGTCTGCCGTTCCGGGACGTGGACTGGACCGTGTGGGGCGACTTGCTCGACCGGGTGCACCATCCCCGGCACGAGGTCACAGTGGCGCTGGTGGGCAAGTACATCGACCTGCCGGACGCGTACCTGTCCGTGGTCGAGGCGCTGCGAGCGGCCGCGTTCGCACATCGCGCCACGGTGCGCATCAAGTGGGTCGCGTCCGATACCTGCGAGACGCCGGCCGGTGCGGCCGCACAACTCGCCGATGTCGACGGCGTCGTGATTCCCGGCGGATTCGGCGTGCGTGGCATCGAAGGCAAGGTGGGCGCGGTGCGCTTCGCACGCGAACGGGGCGTCCCGACGCTCGGACTGTGCCTCGGCCTGCAGTGCATGGTGATCGAGACGGCAAGGCATCTGGCGGGCATCGAGGCGGCGAATTCCGCGGAGTTCGCGCCGGACTCACCGGATCCGGTGATCGCGACAATGGCCGAGCAGGTTGCTGCGGTCGCCGGTGATGCCGACCTCGGTGGCACCATGCGCCTGGGTGCGTACCCGGCCACGCTGGTGCCCGGCACGCTGGTCGCGCAGGCCTACGAAAGCACCTCGGTGTCCGAGCGCCACCGGCATCGGTACGAGGTGAACAACGCCTATCGGGACCGTCTCGAGGCGGCCGGATTGGTGATCTCCGGGACGTCCCCGGACGGCCGGTTGGTGGAGTTCATCGAGCTTCCCCGACAGACGCACCCATTCTTCGCCGCGACCCAGGCTCATCCCGAGCTCAAGTCCCGCCCGACCCGAGCACACCCGCTTTTCCGCGCTTTCCTGGGCGCTGCGCTGGACTACAACGACGCCGAACGGCTACCGGTCGAGATCCCGGAAGACGCGCCGGACGGTCGGGCGCCGCACACCGAGAGCGTGCCAACCGCCGTGGCCAACGGGGTGGCGGTCGGCGCCGCGTCGACGCTCCGGTGAGCGAGGCGCCGGCGTATCCGGTCCTCGACAGCGAGTCGCTCTTTCGGGGTCGCATCATCTCCGTGCGGCGCGACCACGTGCGCATGAGCGACGGCACAGTGGCCGACCGGGAAGTCGTGCAGCATCCCGGCGCCGTGGCGATCGCCGCGCTGGACGCCGACGACCAACTGGTGCTCGTGCGGCAGTACCGGCATCCGGTGCGGGAGTGGCTGCAGGAGTTGCCTGCCGGGCTGCTCGACGTGGCGGGGGAGCCGGCGTTGCACGCCGCGCAGCGCGAACTCGCCGAGGAGGCCAACCTGCAGGCAGCGCAGTGGCACACGCTGCTGGACCTGTACCCGTCGCCGGGTTTCAGCACCGAGGCGATCCGCGTGTTCCTGGCGCGTGAGCTGTCCGCGGCGAGCCAGAATGACGACTTCACCCTCGAGCACGAGGAAATCACGATGACCGTGCATCGCGTTCCGGTGCCGGAAGCGGTGCGGCGAGCCATGTCCGGCGCGATTACCAATGCCGCTGCGGTCGCGGGTGTGCTGGCAGTCGCGCAGGCGCGCGAATCCGGCTGGCGCGGCCTTCGCCCGGCGGACGCGCCGTGGCCGGCCCGACCCGGGGATCTGACGGTGACCGCCGCCCCGGCCCGGACCGCCGCTATCAGCACGGTGGTGGGCACCTATCTCGACCACCTGGCGGTCGAGCGCGGCGTCGCGGGCAACACACTGGCCTCCTACCGTCGCGACCTGGACCGATACGCCGGTTATCTCGACGGTCGCGGCATCGGCGACCTGGTAGCGGTCGACGCGCCGACGGTGAGCGGCTTCCTCGCCCATCTGCGGGAAGGCGACGGGGAGCACCCGCCACTGTCCGCGACGTCGGCTGCGCGGGCGGTGGTGGCGGTACGCGGACTGCATCGATTCGCCCTGCGCGATGGCCTGGTGCCGGTCGACGTCGCCCACGAGGTTCGACCGCCGGCGCCGCCGCGGCGCCTGCCGAAGGCGATCGGTGTCAGCGACGTAGAACGGCTGCTCGATGCCGCCGGTGCCCCCGGAACCGCGCTCGCGGTCCGGGACCGCGCGCTACTCGAGGTGCTCTACGGGACCGGAGCGCGCATCTCCGAGGCAGTGGGTCTGGCCGTCGACGACCTGGATCTGGACGACCGCAGCGTGCTGCTGTCCGGCAAGGGCGGCAAACAGCGGCGGGTTCCGCTCGGTTCCTACGCGGCCCGGGCGGTCGATGCCTACCTGGTGCAGGCGCGACCGGCGCTGTCCGCGGCAGGCCGGGGCACGCCGACGCTGTTCCTGAACTCGCGCGGCGGGCCGCTGTCGCGGCAGTCGGCGTGGACGATCCTCAACGCCGCGGCGGAGCGTGCCGGGCTGGCGGGCGGCATCTCCCCGCACACCCTGCGCCACTCGTTCGCGACGCACCTGATGGAGGGCGGCGCGGACGTGCGGGTGGTGCAGGAGTTACTTGGGCACGCTTCTGTGACGACGACCCAGATCTACACTCTGGTTACCGTGGACCGGTTGCGCGAGGTCTACGCCAGCGCGCATCCTCGGGCACTCGGATGATCCTCGACAACGGTCGCCAGCTCGCGCCGCCCCTATCGCGCGCCGCGCCGCGCGCGTCGTCGTCAGGCCCGCACCGCTGCGGTAGCCTCGCGACGAGCGTGGACGAACCGCTGGAAGGGCGCAGCGCTTGATGAGCATGCCGACGGGTTCCGAGAGTGGCGAGGAGTACGCGTCGCTGTCCGGACCAGTCGCGGTACCGACCGAGGCCGACCCCGCCCACGACTACGCGGAGCCCGAGGCGCAGCCGTCCGAAGCACCCGATGAGCGCGGCGGCGAGGCGGAATCCCCGCTAGAACCAAGCACGGGTGCTGAGCGCGCCAGCCTGTTCGCCTCGCCCGCGGCGAAGTCTGCCGATCCTGCGGTCACCCGGCCCAAGCGGGTGATTCCCGACCCGACCGTGCTGGAACGGCACGGACCGGCGCACATCATCGCGCTGTGCAACCAGAAGGGTGGCGTCGGCAAGACCACCACCACGATCAACCTGGGTGCAGCGCTGGCCGAACTCGGCAGACGCGTGCTGCTGGTCGACTTCGACCCGCAAGGTGCGTTGTCGGTGGGACTGGGTGTCGCCCCGCACCAGCTCGAACGCACCGCGTACAACCTGCTGATGGAACGCAGTACCGCCATCGACGATGTGCTGCTCAAGACGAGCGTCGCGGGCATGGATCTGCTGCCCAGCAACATCGACCTGTCCGCGGCCGAGGTGCAGCTGGTCGGCGAGGTGGCCCGCGAGCAGACACTGGCCCGGGTCATCGCGCCGGTCGTCGCCGACTACGACTACATCCTCATCGACTGCCAACCCTCGCTCGGCCTGCTGACGGTGAACGCGCTGACCGCCGCGCACGGCGTGATCATCCCGCTCGAGTGCGAGTTCTTCAGCCTGCGCGGCGTCGCGTTGCTGATCGACACGGTGGAGAAGGTGCAGGAGCGGCTGAACCCCGACCTCAAGCTCGACGGCATCCTGGCCACCATGTACGACGGCCGCACCCTGCACGGCCGGCGAGGTGTTCGCGCGGGTCGTGGAGGCATTCGGCGACCTGGTGTTCGACACCGTCATCGCGCGCACCGTCCGCTTCCCGGAGACGACGGTGGCCGGCGAGCCGATCACGTCCTGGGCGCCGACGTCCGGGGGCGCGACGGCGTATCGCAACCTCGCGCGCGAGGTGCTCGCTCGCGCGCTCACCGCGTGAGCCTGTCGGCCGAAGACGCCGTCGAGATCGAGTCGCTGACAGCTGACGACGTCTCGACGGATCGCTCGTTCCGGGTTCGACTGGAGAACTTCGAAGGCCCGTTCGATCTCTTGCTCAGCCTGATCACGCGGCGGCAACTCGACGTCACCGAGGTTGCGCTCTCCCAGGTGACCGACGAATTCATCGCCCACCTGAGCGCGATGGAGGAGTGGGACCTCGGCCAGGCGACGGAGTTCCTCGTCGTCGCCTCGACGCTGCTCGATCTCAAAGCGGCGCGGCTGCTGCCGGCCGCGGATGTCGAGGACGACGAGGACCTCGCGCTGCTCGAGGCTCGTGATCTGCTCTTCGCCCGGCTGTTGCAATATCGCGCATACAAACTCGCCGCGGCTTACCTGGCCGAGCTGGACCGCGCACAGAGCAGACGGCACGGTCGGGCGGTAGAACTCGAGGAACGATTCGCCGCGCTGTTGCCTGAGGTCTTCCTCGATGTCTCACCAGCACGATTCGCGGCCATGGCTGCGGCCTCGCTCACGCCACGACCGGATGCCGGTAGTGGCGATCGATCACGTGCACGTCCCGCGCGTGAGCGTGCGCGAGCACATGGCGATCGTGCGCGACCGCCTGCGCCGCGCCGGCGCGCTCACCTTCCGCGCGCTGACGTCGGACTGCACCTCCACGCTCGAGGTGGTGGCCCGGTTCCTTGGACTGCTCGAGCTGTACCGCGATGGTGTCGTCGCCTTCGATCAGGCCGCGGCACTGTCCGAGCTGAGGGTGCGCTGGATCGCGACGCCCGGCACGGACGGCGCTGACGCCGAAGCAGACGGTGCCGGCGAAGCCGAACTCGACGAAGCCTCGCCCGACGACGGGCGGAACCTGGACGAGGAGTACGAGTGAATCCAGCCGACGCGATCGCGCAGGACACGGCGACAGAGGTGGAACCCGAGGCGCCTGCACGCCCCAGCACTGCGCCGCTGGGCGATCCGGCGCTACTCACTGCCGCGGTCGAGGCCATCCTGTTCGTGGTCGAGGCCCCGGTGAGCGCGGCCGCGATCGCATCCGCCCTGAAACGGCCGGAGCGCGAGGTCGCCGCGTCGCTGGCGAACCTGCGCGGACAGTACGACGAACGCGGAGCCGGTATCGAGCTGCGAGACGTGGCCGGTGGGTTCCGGTTCTACACGCGCGCCGAGGTGTCGCCGCAGGTCGAGGTGTTCCTGCAGGACGGGCAGCGCAGCCGGCTCACCCAAGCTGCGCTGGAGACCCTTGCCGTCGTCGCATACCGCCAGCCGGTCACCCGGGCACGGGTGTCAGCGATTCGCGGCGTCAACGTCGACGGTGTCATCCGCACGCTGCTCAGTCGCGGCCTGGTGGTCGAGCTCGGTTCGGATCCGGATACGGGCGGTGGCCTGCTGCGCACGACCGAGCTGTTCCTAGAGAAGATGGGCATGACCTCGCTGGCGGAATTGCCGTCGCTGGCACCGCTGCTGCCCGACCTGGATGGCTTGGACGGCATCGACACCGACGAGCTGTGAGCACTGCAACGAACGAGGACGAGCCGGGCATCCGGCTGCAGAAGGTGCTGGCCGCGGCGGGTGTCGGGTCCCGGCGACGTTCGGAGATCCTGATCAGCGAGGGTCGGGTGTCCATCGACGGCACTGTGGTGGAGCGGCTCGGCGTCCGCGTCGACCCGGCGCGGGCCGTGATCCGGGTGGACGGCGTGCGAATCAATGTCCGGCCCGATCTGGTGTACCTCGCCCTGAACAAGCCGCGCGGGGTGCTCAGCGCGATGACCGACGCACGCGGCCTGCCCACGGTGGGCGACTACGTCCGGGACCGCCCGGAGCGGCTGTTCCACGTCGGCCGGCTGGACCGCGACACCGAGGGGCTGTTGCTGCTTACCAACGACGGCGAGCTGGCCCACCGTCTGATGCACCCGGCGTTCGCCGTCGAGAAGACCTACCTCGCCACGGTGGACGGGTTGGTCGGCAAGGGCGTCGGCCGCAGGCTGCGCGCCGGCGTCGAGCTGGACGACGGGCCGGTCGCGGCGGACAGTTTCCGGATCGTGCAGACGGCGGGCGATCGCACGATCGTCGAGGTCGTCGTGCACGAAGGCCGCAACCGAGTGGTGCGGCGGATGCTGTCCGCGGTCGGTCATCCGGTCCAGCGCCTGGTCCGGACCAGGATGGGACCGGTACAGCTGAACAACCAGCGTCCCGGCACGCTGCGCCAGCTCACCGCCGAGGAACTCGGTGAGTTGTATCGCCTGGTCGATGCGGAGGGCCCAGCCGGCGGCGACGTCGATGCTGACGGCGATCCAGATACGGACGTCGATGTCGATGCTGACGGCGATCCCGACGCCGACGGGCCGGGCGGCTGATCGGCCTCGTCCCGGCCGCGAGATGCTTACCGTGCTTACCGTGCTTATCGGAGGGGACGCATCGGTCGCCGGGTCGTTGCGAGAGATTCCGTTGCCAGAGATGAGGTGCCATGGCGGTGCGCGCCATTCGCGGGGCCATCCAGGTCGACGCCGACGAACGTGACGCAATCCTGGATGGAACGTCTGAACTCGTCACCGAGGTACTCACGCGCAACCAGATCGACAGCGCCGACCTGATCAGCATCGTGTTCACGGCGACACCGGACCTGCGGGCCGAGTTTCCGGCATATGCCGCCCGACTGCTCGGTCTCACCGATGTGCCGTTGTTGTGCGCCACCGAGATGGCGGTGCCGGGCGCGATGCCCAGGGTGCTTCGCCTGCTGGCACACGTCGAATCGGACGCACCCCGAGCACAGATCCGTCATGTGTACTTGCGGGGCGCAGCGGCACTGCGCACCGACCTGCCGCGTTAGCGGCGAATACCCTTACTTCGGCGGGCGAGGCCCGTCGCTGGCCTGAGGAGGCACCGATGACCCGGTTCACCGGCGTCGTTGCCGTCGACGGTCCGTCCGGTACCGGCAAGTCCACCGTCGCGCGCCGGCTCGCCATTCGCCTGGACGCCAGATACGTGGACACCGGCGCGATGTACCGCGCTGCGACGCTGGCGGTGTTGCGCAAGGGCGTCGATCTCGCCGACACGGCTGCGGTGATAGCCACTGTCCGTGCCAGTGCCATCGAGGTATCCACCGATCCGCATCACCCCGGTGTCACCCTCGACGGTGAACCGGTCGACGTCGAGATCCGTTCAGCGCCGGTCACGGCCGCGGTGAGCGCGGTGTCCGCCGTGCCCGAGGTGCGCGCGCAACTCGTCGACATCCAACGAGCGCTGGCGGCGCCGGGCGGGGTCGTCATGGAGGGCCGCGACATCGGCTCGGTGGTGTGGCCGCAAGCGCAGCCCAAGGTCTATCTGACCGCGAGCCCGGCGGCGCGCGCGCGGCGCCGGGCCGGCGAACTCGGGCCTGGCGCGGACGTGGCTGCCGTCGCCGTCGACATTGCGCGGCGCGACGAGTTCGACTCCACCAGGGCAGTGAGCCCGCTGCGTCGGGCGGCCGATGCACAGGAACTGGACACCACCGACCTGGATGTCGATGACGTGGTGGACCGCTTGGTGCAGTTGGCCACCGGGCCGCCCGCATGACCGACGCCGAACAGAGCCCGGCAGCGGTGCCGGTGGTTGCCGTGGTCGGGCGGCCGAACGTCGGCAAGTCGACGCTGGTGAATCGGATTCTCGGCCGGCGAGAGGCGGTCGTGCAGGACGTTCCGGGCGTCACCAGGGATCGCGTTGCCTATGACGCCGTGTGGTCCGGGCGTCAGTTCACGCTGGTCGACACCGGCGGCTGGGAACCCGATGCCAGGGGGCTGCAGGCACGGGTGTCGGCCCAGGCCGAGCAGGCCGTGCAGACGGCGGACCTGGTGCTGTTCGTGGTGGACGCCCAGATCGGTGCCACCGGTACCGATCTGGTGGTGGCCCGCACGCTGCGCCGCGGCGCCCGCCCGGTGATCCTCGCCGCGACAAAGGTGGACGACGAGCGCACCGAGCCGGACACCGCTGCGCTTTGGTCGCTCGGCCTGGGCCAGCCCTATCCGGTCAGTGGATTGCACGGCCGCGGTAGTGGCGACCTGCTCGACGCGGTCCTGGCGGCGCTGCCGGAGATGCCCGCGGTGGACGAGTCCACCGACGGCCCGCGTCGGGTCGCGCTGGTAGGCCGTCCGAACGTGGGCAAGTCCAGCCTGCTGAACCGGCTCACCGGCGAGCAGCGCGCGGTGGTGGACGAGGTGGCCGGCACGACCATCGACCCGGTCGACAGCCTGGTGGAACTCGGCGGGCAGACGTGGCGCTTCGTCGATACCGCCGGGCTGCGGCGGCGGGTGCGCCAGGCCAGTGGCATGGAGTACTACGCCAGCCTGCGGACCGCGGCCGCCATCGAAGCCGCCGAGGTGGCCGTAGTGCTGCTGGATGCCAGTGAGACCGTCACTGAACAGGACCAGCGGGTCATCGCCGAGGTGATCGATGCGGGCCGTGCGCTCGTGCTGGCCTTCAACAAGTGGGATCTGGTCGACGAGGACCGTCGGCTGCAGTTGGAACGCGAGGTGGACCGCGACCTGGCCAGGGTCGCCTGGGCGCTGCGGGTCAACGTCTCTGCGCAGACGGGGCGCGCCGTCGACAAGCTCGCGCCGGCGTTGCGGACCAGCCTGGCGTCGTGGGACCGGCGCATCCCGACCGGCGCCCTCAACGCTTGGTTGGCCGATGTCGTTGCGGCCACGCCACCGCCCGGTCGAGGCGGCCGAGTGCCGCGGATTCTGTTCGCGACCCAGGCCGACACCCGGCCGCCACGATTCGTGCTGTTCACCACCGGATTTCTCGAGGCCGGCTACCGGCGGTTCCTGGAACGGCGACTGCGTGAGGACTTCGACTTCACCGGCACACCGATCGAGGTCTCGGTGCGGGTGCGTGAACGGCGCTCCGGCGGCCAAGCGCGAGGCCGCTAGCAGGTGCATGAGCCGGTGCGTGCGCCCGGCCGCCGCGCCCGGCTGCGATAGGGTGGCGTGTCAACGACGGGACGTGGCGCAGTTTGGTAGCGCACCTGACTGGGGGTCAGGGGGTCGTGGGTTCAAATCCCGCCGTCCCGACAATCAGTCCGTCACCAGTACGCCAACGATGAAGTACATGGCGGTGCATGCACGCAGGCGCAGGAGGCACGGTGGGGGTACCCGGTGCCGATCCGGTCGTCGAGACGGACCGGTGGCTCACCGTCCCGAACCTGCTCAGCGGGCTGCGGTTGCTCGGGGTGCCGCTGTTCCTCTGGCTGCTGCTCGGCCCGCACCAGGACGGCTGGGCCCTCGGCGTCCTCGCCGCGTCCGGCTTCACCGACTGGGCCGACGGCGCGCTGGCCCGCAAGCTCGGCCAGCTGAGCCGCATCGGGGCGCTGCTGGATCCGCTCGCCGACCGGCTCTACATCTTGGCCACCCTCGTCGGCCTGGTGCTGCGGCACGTGATTCCACTGTGGCTGGCGTTGGTCATCGTTGGGCGTGACGTCGTGCTCACCGGCGCGGTCGCTGTCCTGCGACGGCACGGCTACGCACCATTCGCGGTGCACTATCTGGGCAAAGCCGCCACCTTCTGCCTGCTCTACGCCTTTCCGCTGCTGCTGCTCGGCACCTACCACGGCACCGTCGCCGATATCGCCCGTCCCACCGCGTGGGCCTTCACTGTCTGGGGCACCGCGCTCTATCTCTACGCGGGCGTGGTCTACCTCGCTCAGGCCCGTCGGCTGATCCGCACCTCGGCGCCGGTGTCGGCATGACCGAGCCTCGACGCACAGCAGGCCTGGCCACTGCACCGGCATCGGCGAAGTACCTGATCGATCTGGTGACCGACACGCTCGACCCCGGCTACGCGGCGGCCGCCTCCCGACGGGGCGATGACCGATCCCGGCGCTGGTACGACCGCCCCGCCGTCGCCCTCGGCTGCCTGCTCATCGGGTTCACGGTCGTGGTCGCCTACGTGCACACGCACCGCGGCGCGCCGCAGGCGGCGAAGGTGCACGCCGGGCTGGTCACCCGAGTGCGCGCCGCCGAACGTGACAACAACGCGCTCGACGCCCAGGTGCAGGCATTGAACAACGCGCTGGCCCGCGCTCGGGCGCAAGCCGGCGCCGGGGCCGCGAATGGTGTGGTTGAGCACGACCAGGTGCTCGCCGGGCAGGTGGCCGTGACCGGTCCGGGACTGCAGGTCGTGCTGCGCGAACCTGCGGCGCCCACAGCGAGTCCGAGCGTCGGGCGAGGCGACGCCGCAAGCATCGGTGCAGCGAATATCCTCACCGACCGTGACGTGCGCAGCGTGGTCAACGAGCTTTGGGCCGACGGCGCGGAGGCGATCTCGGTGAACGACATCCGGTTGACACCGACCTCGGCGATCCGCTTCGCGGGCGAGGCGGTGCTCGTCGATTTCCAGCCGATCAGCGCGCCCTACACCATTCGCGCGATCGGCAACTCCGACCAACTCGACGTCGGCTTCGCGGCAAGTGAGGTCGCCAGCCGGTATCACACGCTGTCCAGTGCGGATGGGATCGGATTCGACTTCACCCAGCAGGCGAAGCTCTCGTTGCCGGCGAGCGCCGCGGTGAACCCGCGCTACGCCAGCGCTGCGCCCACCCCGTCACCGAGCGGGTCCAGCCGATGATCGCCGCACTTGCGCTCGCCGCCGGCATCGTGCTGGGTTTCGTGCTGCGCCCGACGGTTCCGACGTGGTTGGAGCCCTACCTGCCGATCGCGGTTGTGGCCGCGTTGGACGCCGTGTTCGGCGGCGTGCGCGCCCGACTGGACGGCATCTTCGACTCGAAGGTGTTCGTCGTCTCGTTCATCTCGAACGTGTTGGTAGCGGCGCTGATCGTGTTCCTCGGCGACAAGCTCGGCGTCGGCAGTCAGCTGTCCACCGCGGTCGTGGTCGTACTCGGTATCCGCATCTTCGGCAATGCCGCAGCTATCCGACGACACCTGTTCCGGGCGTGAGCGTGACCGACGACGAACCGCGGCGAGGCCGCTTCCGCGCTCAATTTCGTGCCCGGTTACGGGGGCGCCACCACCGTGCCGCCGCGCTGATCGGGGTGCTGACCGCTGTACTCGGTTTCGCAATCGCGGTTCAGGTGCACGCCCACTCGCAATCGGACACCCTGTCGACCCTGCGCGAGGACGACCTCATCGGCATCCTGGACAACCAGAGTGCGCGGGCCGACCGGTTGCGCCAGCAGGTGGCCAGCCTGCAACAGACGCTCGACCAGCTTGAGGGCAGCGGCAACCGTGCCGAGGCGGCGCAACAGCAAGCCCAGCAGGAGCTGTCCGCCCTCGAGGTGTTGCTCGGCACCGTGGCGGCTACCGGCCCCGGCGTGGTGGTCACCATCGCGGACCCGGACGGCAAGCTACAGCCGGAGGATCTGCTCGACGTGGTCGAGGAATTGCGGGGCGCCGGGGCAGAGGCGATCCAGTTCGGCCCGGACCGTGTCAGTACCGCCACCGCCTTTACCGGTGCGCCGGGTGCGATACAGGTGGACGGGCTCGCGCTGAGTTCGCCGTACGTGGTACTCGCGATAGGCGAGCCGAAGACGCTCGATACCGCGCTGAACATCCCGGGCGGTGTCGCCGGCGTCATCCGCACCGAGGGTGCGGAGCTGACGGTGAGCGAGCGGACCTCGGTAACGACCACCGCCCTGCGCGGCCTCCCTGCGACGAAGTACGCCAAGCCAGCTCGCTAGCGTAGGCACCATGTCCAACATCCCCGATGAGTTGAAGTACACCGCCGACCACGAGTGGGTGCGATCGGTCGACGGCAGCAACACCGTCCGGGTCGGTATCACCGACTACGCGCAGGGCGCTCTTGGCGACGTCGTCTACGTGTCGCTGCCCGCCGTCGGTGCGGCGCTCACCAAGGGTGAGGCGTTCGGCGAAGTCGAGTCGACGAAGAGCGTGTCGGATCTGTTCGCACCGCTGGACGGCACCGTCACCGCTCGCAACGAAGCACTCGAACAGACACCGGAGTTGATCAACACCGACCCGTACGGCGACGGGTGGATCGTCGAGGTGGAACTGTCGGACGCCGCGTCGGCAGGCGAACTGCTCGACGCCGCCGCGTACGGCGCCCTCGCCACCTGAGCCGGTCTGGATGGCATGTCCGCGGCTGGAAAGAGCGGGGTTTTGCAGTGGTCGATGTGAAGAAATCGCTGAACGTCCACCTTCGATTGACCCTTCACCGGGGCCGGGCCTAGGCTCGGCGAACCGGCCGGACCGCGTGTTCGCGAGTGCCTTCCCCCGCTGACGGTGTGACGAGATCGAAGGGCGAGACACGAGTGTTCTGCACTGCATGTGGCACGGAGAACCCAGCAGGTAGCCGCTTCTGCGCGAGTTGCGGCGCCGCGCTACCAGTGGTCGCACCTGGTGCCGATGTCACCAGTGTGATCACCTCCATGACACCCACGGCGGACGGCGACGGGGACTTCTCCACCGAGGCGCACCAGGGTGCCGTCGATGCGCTCGCCCCCGGTTCCGCGCTGCTGGTGGTCAAGCGCGGGCCGAACGCTGGCTCCAGATTTTTGCTCGATCAGGACGTCACGACGGCGGGTCGTCACCCGGACAGTGACATCTTCCTCGACGATGTCACTGTGTCCCGGCGTCACGCCGAATTCCGCCGCGAAGGCAGCGGCTACACCGTGCACGACGTCGGCTCCTTGAACGGCACGTACGTCAACCGGGAACGCATCGAGGCGACTCCACTGTCCGGCGGCGACGAGGTACAGATCGGCAAGTTCCGGCTCGTCTACCTCACCGCGGCTGCACGCGTCGGGGCGGGAGCCGAATGACGGCCGTCAACGCCGCCCGGGGGGGCCAGAAGAACACGCTGACGATCGGGGACGTGTTAGCGACCCTCAAGGTCGATTTCCCGGACCTGACCATCAGCAAGATCCGGTTCCTGGAGGACCAGGGACTGGTGCGCCCGGAACGAACGCCGTCCGGCTACCGGAAGTTCTCCTCAGCCGATGTCGCGCGACTGCGCTACGTGCTGTCTCAGCAGAAGGATCACTACCTGCCGCTGCGAGTGATCAAGGACCAGCTCGACGCGATCGACCGCGGTCTGGTGCCGCCCGGGTCCAACTCGGGTAGCCCGCGCGTGCCGCACGTTGCGATCGCGGCAATTGAAGACAACGCGCCGACCGCCGAACATTTCCGGCCGGCGCCGGCCGCGCTGCGGCTGACGCAGGATGAGTTGCTCAACGCGGCGGGTCTTCGACGGGACCAGCTTGCCGAGCTGGAGCAGTTCGGCTTGATCTCGCGCAAGCCGGCCGGCCATTACGACGACGACGCGCTGGCCGTTGCCAAGATCGTCTCCGACCTGGCCCGATTCGGGCTGGAGGGACGGCACCTGCGTGCGTTCCGCACCGCCGCCGAGCGTGAGGTCGGCTTGTTCTCCCAGGTCGTCGGGCCGATGAACCGTCAGCGCAGCGCCGATGCGCGGGTCCGTGCGGAAGAGACCGTGCGCGAGCTCGCGGCGGCGTCCGTGCGACTGCACGCGGCCCTCGTGCAGATCGGCCTGCGGGAGCTCATCAGCGGGTCGTGACCGACTGCGGGGCCTGCGTGAGCGTGTAGCGTCGGAACCGCACAATCTCGGGGTCGGCGGCGTGCGGGGAGCCAGCGAGTATCGAGACACGGTTGAGTCGACACCGGTCGGCTCGAGGAACAGACGGAGGATGACCGTGCATCCGATGCGAGTCGTCGGGGTCCGGGTCGAGCTCCCGGCGAACCAGCCGGTCGTCCTGCTGCGCGAGGAAGACGGCGTCCGCTACCTGCCGATCTGGATCGGCGCGGTGGAGGCTTCGGCCATCGCGTTCCAGCAGCAGGGCGTACAGACGCTGCGGCCGCTGACACACGATCTGCTCCGCGACCTGATCACGGCCCTGGGTGCACGGCTCGAAGCGGTGCACATCACCGAACTCCGCGACGACGTGTACTACGCCGAGTTGCGCCTGACCGGGGGTGTGACGGTCAGCGCTCGGCCGTCAGACGCCATCGCGCTTGCGTTGCGTTGCGACGCGGCGATCCTGGGCGCGGACGCCGTCCTGGACGCCGCCGGGATAGAGATTCCGGACGAGCAGGAGGACGAGGTCGAGCGGTTCCGGGAATTCCTGGACCAGATCTCGCCGGACGATTTCGCCTCGGATGGGTGACCGTTTCACCGTCAACCTCGAGGTGAGGGTTACCGGAGTCGGCGCGTCGCATTGACCCGGTCCGCAGGCCGTCCTACCGTCGGGTGTCCGGCGAATCACCACGATGCAATTCGGGGTGCACTTTCGCCCGCAGCCGGTGCGGGCGGGATGGTCGGGCGAGGCACGAGGAGGCGGTACATGGACGAACACCTGCACCCGGAGCAGGGCAGCCTGTTCGCCGCCGGAATGCTGCCCGATGCCGTCCCCACCGACGACATGATCGGCTACCGCGGGCCGACCGCCTGCAACGCAGCCGGTATCACCTACCGGCAGCTCGACTACTGGGCGCGCACCGGCTTGGTCGCGCCCACGATCCGTTCGGCCGCCGGGTCGGGGACGCAGCGCCTCTACTCCTTCAAGGACATCCTGGTGCTCAAGGTGGTCAAGCGACTGCTGGACACCGGAGTCTCGCTACAGAACATCCGCATCGCGGTCGACGCGCTGCGGACTCGCGGGGTGGAAGACCTCGCGCGCATTACCCTGCTCTCGGACGGCACGACGGTGTATGAGTGCACCTCCTCGGAGGAGGTCGTCGACCTGCTCCGTGGCGGCCAGGGCGTGTTCGGCATCGCAGTCAGCGGGGCCTTGCGCGAGTTGGTCGGGTCACTGGCTCATCTGCCCGGGGAGCGCGCCGACGGCGCGGTCATCGAGGACACGCCGATCACTGCCGACGACGAACTCTCCGAGCGGCGTCGGCGCCGCATCGCGTCGGCCTGATCCACCGGCCGGGCGGGGAGCTGAATTGACAGCTTTCTCTCACCCCGGAACGCCCCGCTGACCGGCCCGCGCGTGGGTTGGCTGGTAGCGTCTATGTCGGCCATTTCGCTCGTGCGGGAGAGTCTGTCGCAACACCGGCAGCGCCGAAGGGGCAACTTCCCCGGAACCTCTCAGGCCACCGAACCGCACGAGCGGGGCCGCTCTGAAGGGCGAGGTCCGACAGAGGGGGAGCACGTGCCACCGGCACCGTGGATCGGTGCCGCGGCACACGCTGTCGCTTCTCCCCGAGAGGTGCACTCGCCGAGATGATCGACCAGAACCACGCCGGCATCGCCGGCGGCTTGGCCGCGCCCGCGTTGACGGATCTGGAACGTGGTACGCCGTTCGCCGCACGCCATATCGGCCCCAACCCAGCCGATCAGCAGCGAATGCTGGACGCGCTCGGCTATGCGTCGCTGGATGACCTGCTTGCAGATGCCGTGCCGGCCAGCATCCGGGAGAAGCTCGCCCTGTCGCTGCCGCCCGCGGCCACCGAGGCCCAGGCGGCCGCCGAGCTGCGTGCGCTGGCCGCGCGCAACGATGTGCTCACGTCGATGATCGGCTTGGGGTACTACGGCACGATCACGCCGGCGGTCATCAAGCGCAACGTGCTGGAGAACCCGGCCTGGTACACCGCGTACACCCCGTACCAGCCCGAGATCAGCCAAGGCAGGCTGGAGGCACTGCTCAACTTCCAGACCATGATCGAAGAGCTCACCGGGCTGCCGGTGGCCGGCGCATCCATGCTCGACGAGTCCACTGCGGTCGCCGAGGCGATGGCGCTGGCGCACCGCGTCGCGCGCACCGGTGACACCTTCGTGCTCGACGCCGACCTGCTGCCGCAGACGATCGACGTCGTGCGGACCCGAGCCACGCCGCTCGGCCTGCGAGTCGTGGTTGCCGATCTGTCCGAACCGCTGCCGGACGGCGACGTGTTCGGCGTGGCGGTGCAGTATCCGGGCGCCTCGGGTGCGATCCGCGAGCTCGGACCGGTCGTCGAGCAGGCGCACGCGCGCGGCGCACTTGTCGTCGTCGCCGCGGATCTGCTGTCGCTGGCACTGTTGCCCTCTCCGGGTGACGCCGGGGCGGACATCGCGGCCGGCACGACCCAGCGCTTCGGCGTCCCGCTTGGTTTCGGTGGCCCGCACGCCGGCTACCTCGCGGTCCGCAGCGGTCTCGAGCGCCAGCTGCCCGGCCGCCTGGTGGGCGTTTCGGTGGACGCCGATGGTGCGCCCGCATACCGGCTAGCCCTGCAGACCAGGGAGCAGCACATTCGCCGCGAGAAAGCGACCAGCAACATCTGCACTGCACAGGTGCTTCTTGCCGTGCTGGCGGGAATGTACGCCGTCTACCACGGTCCGGACGGCATCCGTGGCATCGCCGCCCGCGTGCACCGCCTGGCCAGCATCTTGGCAGCCGGGCTGCGCGAAGGCGGCGTGGGGACGCCCGATCTGCCGTTCTTCGACACCGTCACCGCATCGGTTCCCGGTCGCGCCGCGATCGTTGTCGCAGCCGCCGCGCAGCGCGGCATCAACCTGCGCCAGGTCGATGGTGACACCGTCGCCGTCTCCTGCGACGAGCTGACCACGCGCGAGCACGTAGCGGCGGTCTGGGCGTCCTTCGCCGTCGGACTGGGTACGGACGACGTGGCGCGTCTGGATGACGCGTACCCGCTACCGCAGGCGCTGCGCCGCACGTCACCCTTCCTGACCCACCCGGTCTTCTCCGCGCATCACTCGGAGACGCAGATGCTGCGGTACCTGCGCCGTCTCGCGGATCGCGACTACGCACTGGACCGCGGCATGATTCCGCTCGGCTCGTGCACCATGAAGCTCAACGCCACCACCGAGATGGAGCCGGTCACCAACCCCGGCTTCGCGGACATCCACCCCTTCGCACCGGCGGACCAGTTCGACGGCTACTCGGCGTTGTTCACCGACCTGCAGGAGTGGCTGGCGGACATCACCGGATATGACGCCGTGTCGCTGCAGCCGAATGCCGGCTCGCAGGGCGAACTCGCCGGGCTGCTCGCCATCCGCGCCTACCACCGGGCCAACGGCGAGCACAACCGCACCGTCTGCCTGATCCCGGCCAGCGCGCACGGCACCAACGCAGCCAGCGCGGTGATGGCGGGGATGCGGGTGGTGGTGGTGCGTACCGGTGGCGAGCAGGGCGAGATCGACCTCCCCGACCTGCGGGACAAGATCGCGCAGCACGCGGGCGAACTCGCCGCGGTGATGGTCACCTATCCGTCCACGCACGGTGTGTTCGAGGAGCACATCGGCGAGGTGTGCGCGCTCGTGCACGACGCCGGCGGGCAGGTCTACGTCGACGGCGCGAACCTGAACGCGATGGTGGGGCTGGCCCGTCCGGGCAAGTTCGGGGCCGACGTGTCCCACCTCAACCTGCACAAGACCTTCTGCATCCCGCACGGCGGCGGCGGTCCGGGCGTTGGTCCGATCGGGGTGCGCGCGCACCTGGCCCCGTACCTGCCCAACCATCCGCTGCAACCGCAGGCCGGCCCGCCGAGCGGCGCGGGCGCGATCGCCGGCGCGCCGTGGGGGTCCGCGTCGATCCTGCCGATCACCTGGGCCTACATCCGGATGATGGGCCCAGACGGTCTGACGGCCGCCACTGGCACCGCGATCCTGTCCGCCAACTACCTGGCCGCGCGCCTTCGTGAGCACTACCCGGTGCTCTACACCGGCGCCAACGCCCTGGTGGCCCACGAGTGCATCCTGGATCTGCGCCCGGTTACTAGGGACACCGGCGTGAGCGTGGACGACGTGGCCAAGCGCCTGATCGACTACGGATTCCATGCGCCGACTATGTCGTTCCCGGTTGCAGGCACGCTGATGGTCGAACCGACCGAGTCCGAAGATCTCGCCGAACTGGACCGCTTCGTCGCCGCGATGATCGCGATCAAGGCTGAGATCGACCGAGTCGGCGCGGGGGAGTGGCCGGCCGAGGACAACCCGCTGGCCAATGCGCCGCATACCGCGCGCATCATCGCGGGTGACTGGTCGCACCCCTACCCGCGCGAGTTGGCGGCTTTTCCGCCCGGCGTCGATCCGGGCGCGAAGTACTGGCCGCCGGTGCGACGGATCGACGGAGCGTTCGGCGATCGCAACCTGATCTGCGCTTGCCCGCCGGTCGCCGAGTACGCATAAGCGACGCCGGTACCCTCGCAAACATGGCTGCGGTGCGGCACCGATCGACCCGGCAGGGTGGTGCGGTGCGCGACGCGCTGCGGGCTGCCGGTGGTTTCCGCAGCGCGCAGGACGTGTACGCGGCATTGCGTGCGGACGGTGCGGCGGTGGGGCTGTCCACCGTCTATCGCCACTTGCAGTCCTTCGCCGATGACGGATCGGTGGACGTCATCCACACTCCCGAGGGTGAAACGACCTACCGCTACTGCGGCGAGCCCGGTGCGGGGCATCATCACCACCTGGTGTGCCGGTCGTGCGGGCGTGCCGAGGAGATCGAGGGGCCGGCGATCGAACGCTGGGCGCAGTCGGTGGCGGCCAAACACGGGTACCGCGAGGTCGACCACACCGTCGAACTGTTCGGCACCTGCGCCGATTGCGCGCGGTAGCACCGAACCCGTTGTCCCGGTTGTGCCCTTGCGGGGAAGCAATGAATCGTGATTCATTTGTTTCGTGCCGTATCGCCGCACTCCCGCCGTGCAAGCTCGACTCGACGCTCAGCGCGTCACGCTCGTCGACGCGGCGACCCGGCTGCTCGCGGAGGGGGGATATGCGGCCTGCACGATAGCGGCCGTGGCCGCGCGCGCCGGCGTCGCCGCAGGCACGGTGTATCGCCATTTCGACAGCAAGACCGCACTCGCGGCAGAGGTGTTCCGGGCCGTCGTCGATCACGAAGTCGGTGCCGTTCAGGCGGCGATCGCCACAGAGGAGTCCGCGGCCGGCCGGGTCCAAGCGCTGGTCGAAACCTTTGCCGGCCGCGCGCTCAGGTCACCCCGTCTCGCCTACGCGCTGCTTGCCGAGCCGGTTGATCCGGTCGTGGATCAGCTCCGTCTCGACTACCGGTGCCGGTTCCGCGCCGCGATCGCCGAGATCATCACTGCCGGGATCGCCTCCGGTGAGCTGCCCAGACAGGACCCGACCGTCGTTGCCGCCGCGCTCGTCGGCGCCATCGGCGAATCCCTCGTCGGTCCGCTCGCCGGTGTCGAGCCTGGCGATCCGGACACCGTTTCCAGCGTCATCACCCTCGCCCTCCGCGCGATTGGAGCCGTCCATGCCGTCTACGCATGAGGTCACCAACCAGGTGCCCCCGCTCACCGGACACGACACCATGACCCATCCCGCCCTGCTCGAAGGCCTGCACCGCGAGGGCGCCGGGTGGGCCGAGCCCGATGTGCGCCGACTCGGCCTGCTCGGAGCCAGCGAACCGGCGCAGGAATGGGGCCGGTTGGCCAACGAGCACCCGCCGGTGCTGCGCACCCACGACCGGTATGGGAACAGGATCGACGAGGTCGAATACCTGCCCGAATATCACGAGCTCATGCGCACCGCTGTCGGCGAGGGGCTGCACGGCGCGCCCTGGGTTGACGGCCGGACCGGAGCCCACGTGGCACGCGCGGCCAAGATGCTGGCCTGGGGGAGCGCCGATGCCGGTCACCTCTGCCCGGTGTCGATGACCTACGCGGTGGTGCCGGCACTGCGCACCACGCCGGAGCTGGCCGCGCAGTACGAACCGCTGCTGACCAACCTCTCCTACGACCCGGGGCTGCGCGCGCCGCTGACCAAGCACGGCCTGATCGCGGGCATGTCGATGACGGAGAAGCAAGGCGGCTCGGACGTGCGTGCGAACACGACGCGTGCGGTGCCGGCTGGCGACGGCACGTTCCGGCTCACCGGGCACAAGTGGTTCACCTCGGCGCCGATGTCAGATCTGTTCCTGACGCTGGCCCAAGCACCGGGCGGACTGTCCTGCTTCCTGGTGCCGCGGGTGCTGCCCGACGGCACGCGCAATGAGATGTGCCTGCAGCGGCTCAAGGACAAGTTGGGCAACAAATCGAACGCCTCGGCCGAGATCGAGTACTCCGATGCCGCCGGCTGGCTGGTCGGTGAACAAGGCCGGGGCGTGCGAACCATCATCGAGATGGTGAACATGACCCGCCTGGACTGCGCGATCATGGCGGCGGGCGGGATGCGTACCGCGGTAGCCGCTGCGGTGCACCACGCCACCCACCGGCACGCGTTCGGCAAGGCGCTCATCGAGGCGCCGGCGATGGTCAACGTGCTGACCGACCTTGCCGTCGAGTCCGAGGCGGCGACGACCGTGGTGATGCGGTTGGCCGGTGCCGTGGACCGTGCCGCGGCCGGCGACGAATATGAAGCCGCGGTCCGTCGCGTGGGGCTATCGGTGACCAAATACTGGTTGTGCAAGCGGCTCTCACCGCATGTGGTGGAAGCGCTGGAATGTCTCGGCGGGAACGGCTACATCGAGGAGTCGGGCATGCCGCGCCTGTATCGGGAAGCGCCGCTGGTCTCCATCTGGGAGGGATCGGGCAATGTCGCCGCCCTGGACACGCTGCGGGCGATGGCCAAGGAGCCGCAGGCGCTGGAGGCGTTCTTCGCCGAGTTGGGCCTGGCCGCCGGTGCGGATTCGCGCTACGACGACTCGCTCGATCGGCTAGGCAAGGAACTGTCCGACGTCGACGACATGCAATTCCGCGCCCGCCGGGTGGTCGAACACATGGCGATGCTGCTGCAGGCGTCGCTGCTATTGCGCTACGGCGACGCGGCTGTCGCGAACGCGTTCGTGGCGTCCCGGCTCGCGGGGGATTGGGGCATGGCCTTCGGCACGCTCGGCGCGGGTACCGACACTGCACAGATTCTGGCTAGGGCTGCGGTGGTCGGTTAGTCGATCGCCGAAGGCGGGCGGGGCAGGAAGTGCGGCGATTAGCTCGCGACGCGGTGTGGCGAGGCCATCAGCAGCTCGCTCCGGCGCGCGGCGCAGCTCTCCCCGTTGGGCAGCAACTCGCCGAAGTCCTCGAACACCACGACCCCGTTGCAGAGCAGGCTCCACCCTTGCTCCGGGTGCGCCGAGATGACGTGTGCCGCATCGCGATCGGCGGCTTCGGCGGTCGGGCAGTGCGGCGTGTGTTCGCACGCGCGCGTCGGCGTCTCGTGCGCATAGTGCTGGCTCATGAGCGGTGTCCTGTAATCGCTTCCAGTTGTGCGTCCTTGGCAATTGTGCTCGCCGCTGACAAATTGTCCAGTCGCCGCGCTGAGCCCTGTTGCCCGGAATCGGGCGATAACCGGACATCAATGTTAAGTAAGCGTGAAATTGTTATGGTCCCGTGACGCCGGTCGCGATCTGAACGCGCCCCGCGGCGGTCTGATCGATCCCTCAGGTGCGGCCGAGACGATCCTGCGCGTCGCGCAGCGCTGCGGCTCGGGGCAGCCAATCGGCGAGTACTGCCGGGTATCCGGCCTGGAGCGCGGTCTGCACGACCTCGTCGTCATCGTCGACGAACGCGGCGATGCCCCGGGCAGCCATCTGTCCTAGCGCCTCCCGCTTGTACAGCGGAGCCGGGCGGTAATCGCGGGGCGGGCGCAGATGCAGCTCGCTGCCCGGCAGGCCGTGCCGCGCCAGCCAGTCGACGGTGATCTCGCGCAACCACTCCGGGCGGCCGGTGAGCCAGACGACCTCATGCTGGGTAGCCATTTCGGCGGCCAGTCGCGCGCCTTCGGCAAGCAGTGTGTCCGCACCCGCCGCGCCGAAGAAACGGTGCCAGGACCGCGGCGAATCCAGGTGGTGCAACCGGTGCCGGACATCGGCGACGACACCGTCGATGTCGAAGACCGCCAGCACCGGTCAACCCTATGCGAGCGTGGATGAACTCACCGCCCACGACGTCGCGAGTAGAATCACGTGTTCGTGCGCTTCATCGACCCGGTCCCGCCATTCGAGCTCACCTACGACGACGTCTTCATGGTCCCGGCGCGCTCCGACGTCGGGTCGCGATTCGACGTCGACCTGGCCACCGTGGACGGCAGCGGTGCCACCATTCCGATCATCGTGGCGAACATGACCGCGGTGGCCGGCCGGCGGATGGCCGAGACGGTGGCCCGCCGCGGCGGCGTCGCGGTACTGCCGCAGGATATTCCCGCATCCGTCGTCCGCGATGTCGTGTCCTGGGTCAAATCACGTGACCTGGTTGTCGACACGGCGCTGACGCTGGCGCCGGACAACACCACTGGTGACGCGCTCGCCTTGCTGTCCAAGCGCGCACACGGCGCGGTGATCGTGGTCTCGGATGGACGGCCGGTCGGTGTGGTGACCGAAGCAGATTGCGCCGGGTCGGACAGGTTCGCCCAGTTGCACGAGGTGATGACCTCCGACCCGCTGACGCTGACCGACCCGGTCGACCCGGAAAAGGCCTTCGCCGAGCTGGACTCGGCCCGGCGCAGACTCGCCCCGGTGGTCGACGCCGGCGGTCGGCTGATGGGCGTGATGACACGGACGGCGGCGCTGCGCGCGACCATCTACCACCCGGCGGTGGACCGATCCGGCCGCCTTCGCGTCGCGGCCGCGCTGGGCGTGAACGGCGATGTGGCCGCCAGGGTCGCCGCGCTGTGCGACGCCGGGGCGGACTTGCTGGTGGTGGACACCGCGCACGGACATCAGCAGCGGATGATCGACGCCCTCACCGCGATCCGGGCGCTCGATCCACCCGTGCCGATCGCCGCCGGCAATGTCGTGTCGGCGCAGGGCACCCGGGAGTTGATCGCCGCGGGCGCCGACATCGTCAAGGTCGGCGTCGGCCCAGGAGCGATGTGCACCACGCGCATGATGACCGGTGTGGGCCGTCCGCAGTTCTCTGCGGTGCTCGAGTGCGCGGAGGCGGCCCGCGGCATGGGTCGTCACATCTGGGCCGACGGGGGAGTGCGGCACCCACGCGATGTGGCCCTCGCGCTCGCGGCCGGTGCGTCCGCGGTCATGATCGGGTCGTGGTTCGCGGGTACCTACGAATCACCTGGGGACCTGCGCACCGATGCCGACGGTCGGCAGTACAAGGAGAGCTTCGGCATGGCATCGGCCCGGGCCGTGGCCAGCCGAACCAGCGGCGAGGGCCCGTTCGACCGGGCCCGAAAGGCCCTCTTCGAGGAGGGCATCTCGACCGGGCGGCAATATCTGGACCCGGCTCGGCCAGGGGTGGAGGACCTCATCGACGTGATCACCGCCGGGGTGCGTTCGGCATGCACCTACGCCGGTGCGGCGAACCTCGCAGACTTCCACGAGAAGGCATTGATCGGGGTGCAGAGCGCTTCGGGTTACGCCGAGGGGCGTCCCATCTACACCGGATGGTGAGCCCGCCGCGGCAATCCGTGTGAGAGTGGATGACGTGATGCACGATCACCGACCCGGTGCCGGCGCCGCCGGCAAGGATCAGGGCACGGACGCGCGCTGGCTACTCGCCGCTCTGGCCGTCGTGCTCGCGTTCATGGCCGGCGAGATCGCGGCCGGTTTCGCAGCGCGATCGCTGGCATTGCTCAGCGACGCAGCGCACATGCTGACTGACGCGGCCGCACTGATGCTGGCGGTGATCGCGGCCCGGATCGCCCGCCGGCCGGCACGCGGCGCCTACACCTACGGGTTCGCCCGTGTCGATGCAATCTCCGGACAGGCCAACGGCATCACGCTGTTGCTACTCGCCGCCTGGTTCGCGGTGTTCGCGATCCGGCGGCTGATCCATCCGGGCACCGTGCACGGGGGCGTGGTCACTGTGGTTGCCGCAGTCGGCGTGCTGGTGAATGTGCTGGCGACGTCGTTCGCGAGCCGCGCGGATCGCCGCAGCCTCAACGTCAAGGGTGCGGTGGCGCATCTGGTCACCGACGTGTGGGCATTCGCAGCCGCTCTGGTTGCCGGCATCGTCATCCTCGCCGCTGGCTGGCAGCGTGCCGACCCCATCGCCTCGCTGGTCATCGCTGCGCTGATGACCTGGACGGGCCTTTCGCTGGTTCGTGCCGCGGGTCGGATCTTCCTGGAAGCCGCGCCGCGAGATGTGGACCCAGCCGCCCTGGGGGCTCGGCTGGCGGCGGTGGTCGGGGTCAATCAAGTGCACGACCTACACATCTGGCAGATCGGACCGGGGGAGTCTGCCCTGTCCGCGCACGTGCTGGTGGAACCGAGCTATGACTGTCACCAGGTCAGCGACACGCTTCGACACGTGCTCGCCGACGATTACGGCATCGGCCATGTGACGCTGCAAGCGGACCACGCGGACTCGGCGCTGCACCACGCCGAGGATTGCGTGGACGCCCACGGCGAGATCCATTTCTCGCCCGAGATCTGACTTCGTCCGATTCGGCGCACCGGCGGCCGCGGTTGGATGGAAGACTTCGGGCAGACCGTGGTTCGCGCCGCCGCGATTTGCGCTGAAAAGGGGCTAGCGATGCTGCTTCCGATGTCGCCGACCGACTCGATGTTCCTGCTCGCCGAGTCCCGGGACTATCCGATGCACGTGGGTGGCTTGCAGCTGTTCCAGCCCCCGGACGGCATGGATGCCCTGGACGTCCGGAGCCTGTTCGACAAGGCGGTGGCCAACAACGAGGTCAGCTCCTTCTACACCAAGCGCGCGCGGCGCGGGATCACCTCACTCGGGCAGTGGGGCTGGGAGCAGGATCAAGCGTTCGACCTCGAACATCACGTTCGTCGCAGCGCGTTGCCGCAACCGGGCCGGGTGCTGGAATTGCTCGCGTTGTGCTCGCGCCTGCACTCGACGCTGTTGGACCGGCACCGGCCGCTGTGGGAGATCCACCTGATCGAGGGCCTGAGGGACGGCCGCTACGCGCTCTACACCAAGGTTCACCACGCGATGCTGGACGGTGTGTCCGCCCTGCGCATGCTGTCGCGGGTGCTCAGCGAGGATCCGGACCAGCGCGACATGCCACCGCCGTGGGCGCCACGAGCGAGCCGGGGCAAGGACAAGGGAGCCGCACAGAGCAGCCCGGTGCACACGGTGCTGGAGCTGGTGGGCGAGACGGCAGGGGTGGTGCCGGCGTTGCTGCGCACGGTGAGCCGGGGCATCACCCAACAGGGCGGCTCGATGTCGCTGTCCGCACCGCGAAGCATGTTCAACGTGCCGATCACTGGCGCCAGGCGGTTTGCGGCGCAGTCCTGGCCGATGGAGCGGATCCGCCGGGTGTCGAAGGCGACGGACGCGACGGTGAACGACGTAGTGCTGGCGATGTGCTCGGGTGCGTTGCGGTCCTACATGCTCAGCCTGGACGCGTTGCCGGACACGCCGCTGATCGCGATGGTGCCGGTCTCCCTGCACGGTGATGACGCCGAACACAAGGACGGCGGGAACAACATCGGGGTCGTCATGTGCAATCTCGGCACGCACCTTGCCGATCCCGCGGAGCGCTTGGAGGCGGTGCACGCGTCGATGGTGGAGGGCAAGCAGTCGCTCAAGGGCATGAGCCAACTGCAGATCCTGATGATGAGCGCACTCGGGGTGAGCCCCCTGCTGGTGCTGCCGGCGCTGCGGCTGAACGGGGTGGTGCGGCCGCCGTTCAATCTGGTCATCTCGAATGTGCCGGGCCCGCGCGCCCCGATGTACTGGAACGGGGCTCGGCTGGATGGTCTGTACCCGCTGTCGATCCCGCTGGACGGACAGGCTCTGAACATCACCTGCACCAGTTACTCCGACGAGATCGCGTTCGGCCTGACCGGGTGCCGGCGCAGCGTCCCGCACCTGCAGCGGCTGCTCGGGGATCTGGAGAACGAGCTGACGGCGTTGGAGGAGGCCACCGGCGTCGCCTAGCGCCTTGCCGGAATCCGGATCGTGATCGTGGTTCGACACGCGATTCCTGACGCGATTCATACTGCGATTCATACTGCGATTCCTAGTGTGATAACTGCTGCGATAACCTGGTACAGGCGCTAGGATGGGGCTGTGGTCGCCAGAACCTCAGCGGTCGCGTCCCGACCCGGGCTGCAAGCCTACGAGGACGCGATGCGTGCCAGTCCGGCCGAAGTGGTGTCGCGGTTACGCGACATCGTCGGGCTCCGCGTCGTCGCCTTCATCGGCAACGTGAAGTCGACCAGACCGGTCGCTGAGTGGGCTACCGGCCATCGCTCGCCAGGGGAGCTGGATCTCGATCGACTTCGGCTTGCGTTTCACCTCGCCGGGTTGTTGCGGGAGCAGTTCTCCCCGGACACCGTCCAGGCCTGGTTCAAGGGCATGAATCCGGCCCTCGGCGATGTCTCGCCGGCGCGCGTGCTTCGTGACGCCGATCCGGCCGAGGTCGGTCCGGAACTGCTGGCGGCAGCGAAGTCGTTCGCCTACATCGGATAGCGACCGGTCGAACCCGGTCGCACCTACCAGGTGGGCAGGCCCGCGCGGAGGAGTGCGGTGAAGTGGCGACGGGTGTGTTCGCCTGCGGAGTCGAATCAATGTGATTGACATAATGTGCATTATCGGCCAACTTCGGAAGGACCGGAGTAGCCGCCGAGAGCCGCACGCCTCTCTGCGTTGAAGAAAGACGCTACGCCGTTCGCTTGAGGGTCACGTGCGGACCTAAATTACGGTCTAGAGTGGACCTATGCAGACGACGTCGCTCTCGGACCTCAAAGCTCACCTGTCCGAGTACGCGGACAAGGCCGAGCGCGAGCATGAGCAATTCACGATCACGCGTAACGGCCGCCCGGCAGTGGTGATGGTCTCCGCCGATGAGTGGGAAGGGCTGCAGGAAACGCTGTTCTGGCTGTCCAAGCCCGGAATCTTGGAGAGCATCGCTGAGGCCGAGGCGGACGTGGCGACCGGTCGCACGTACGACTCAAAGCAGATCCGCGAGATGCTTGGCCTGGCTCCTGCATAGGCAACGTGACAGACACCTACGAGGTCCGTGTCGCCGCGACTGCGGCGCGGGCCCTCGCCAAGCTCGCACCGCGCGTGGTCGATCCTCTGGTGGCATTCATATTCGGCTCGCTGGCGGAGAACCCCAAGCGCCGGGGCAAACCGCTGCAGCGGGAACTGGCTGGTAATTGGGGCGCGCGCCGCGGCGACTACCGGATTGTGTACCGATTGGACGATGACACGAAGACTCTGCACGTCCTGCTGATCGACCACCGTGCCGACGTCTACCGTCCGCGTTGAGACCGACGCAGTTGCTGCGACCCGCCGAAAGGCGCGAGCGGGTTACTTTTGGCGTTGTGAAGCTCAAGCTCGACCTGCACGACATCTACAACCATGGCGGCGAGATCGAGCACGCGCTGCAGGCGATTATCGACGAGGCTGTCGCCAAGAAGGCGCCGCTGGTCGAGATAATCCCCGGCAAGGGTTCGGGCCAGTTGAAGAAGCGGGTGCTGAGGTTTCTCGACCGAGAGGACATCAAGCCCCTCTATCACCGGGTCGAGAAGGACTCACACAACTTCGGCCGAGTCTTCGTCCACTTCCGCTGGAAGTAGCCCGGCCGTCGCAAGTAGCCCAGCCGAGGGAAGCACCGGGACGTACGCCGCCTGGGCGCGCGCCTGGCGTAGCACGGCCTCGTGTAGACGATCGGCTGCGGCGCTGATCCATCGATCGACGCCGCTTTGGTGGGCATCGTGCAACGCCTGCTCACAACGGAACAACTGCAGGCAGGACGCCGAGTATTCAGCCCTGAGTGCCGTCGGGGCTGCTTGAGCGATCATCGTGGTCATGGTGGCTGCCGTTTCGTGCGGTGCGTATGCCTTTGCCTCTCCGGACGTGGTCCGCGCATGGCAATCATCGGTACTTCGAATGCCTCACCGGCCGCCTTGTCGATTACCCGACAATGCAGCGCACCGTCGAGACATCGACGTCGATCGGCCGGAACCTGGACCGTGGACCGGTGGAGCCCCGCCAGCGCGTATGTGATGCTCGTCGAGGCGCTCCCAGCTGGGACGTCGACAGGGACGTGAACAAATGGGCGGGGACGGCGCGGATGAACCTGACCGAACTGGCACTGCACGCGAGACGGCTCCCGGTCACGGTGCGGGAGGCCGACGTGCTCCGCCGGTCCGGCTTGGCTCCCATGTCCAGGCCGGATGAGATGGTGCGCGCGCTCGTCGACGTCCGGCATTGGGGCATGGTCGCCGGCGCCATCCGCATCGCGGCGCGGCGGCATCCGGACCGACCCGGCCTGATCGACGAGCGCGGCGAGCTCACCTTCCGCGAACTCGACGAGCGGGCGAATGCCCTCGCGCGAGGCTGGGCCGACCGCGGCATGGACGACAAGTCCGTAATCGCCCTGCTCTGCCGTGACCACCGCGGACTAGTCGAGGCGATGCTCGCCGCGGGCAAGCTCGGCGCCAAAGCACTACTCATGAACACCGGGTTCGCCAAGCCCCAGTTCGCGCAAGTCGCTGAGCGGGAAGGCGTGAACGCCCTCGTCTACGACACCGAGTTCGCCGAGATCCTTGGCGAGGTACCCGCCGACATCCCCCGCTACCTGGCGTGGACCGACGACGGCGACACCGAGCACGACACGCTCGAAAGCCTCATCGCGAAGTCCTCACATGCGCCGCTCGACCGTCCGGCCACGATCGGCGGACTGGTGTTGCTCACCAGCGGCACCACCGGCACCCCGAAGGGCGCGTCCCGGCAGGTCAGCTCGCCGTTCGCCGCAGCGCAGTTCCTGGACCGCATCCCGCTGCGCCCGGAACAACGCACCTTCTTCGGGGCCCCGCTGTTCCACGGCACCGGTCTGTCGCAGTTCCTGCTCACGATCGCACTCGGCTCGACGACCATCGTTCGACGGCGTTTCGACCCGGAGAAGACACTCGCCGCGCTGGCGCAATACCGCGCGGAGGCACTGGTGCTCGTGCCGACCATGTTGCAGCGGATCGTCGGTCTCGACCCCGAGATCATCAAGAAATACGACACGTCTGCGCTGCGCATCGTCTTCTGCGCGGGCTCGGCGTTGCCGCCCGAGATCGGCAACAAGGCCACCGAGTTCTTCGGCGACGTCGTCTACAACCTCTACGGCTCTACCGAAGTGGCCGTCGCCACGGTTGCCACGCCCGCGGAGTGGAAGAGCAAGCCGGGCACCGTCGGCCGTGCGCCGGTCGGTTGCACGGTGCACCTGTACGACGCGAACGAGAACCGGATCACCCAGCCGGACGTCACCGGCCGCATCTTCGTCGGCAGTGGGTTGCGATTCGAGGGCTACACCGGCGGTGGTGGCAAGGAGGAGATCGACGGGCTGCTGTCCTCCGGCGACGTCGGTCATTTCGACGCCGACGGCCTGCTCTTCATCGACGGGCGGGATGACGACATGATCGTCTCCGGCGGGGAGAACGTGTTCCCCGCCGAGGTGGAGAACCTGCTCATCGAGCACCAAGCCGTCGCCGACGCCGCGGTGATCGGCGTCGAGGACAAGGAGTTCGGCCAGCGGCTGAAGGCGTTCGTGGTGTTACGCACCGGGCAGAGCGCGAGCGAGGACGATCTGAAGGCACACGTGAGATCCAATCTGGCCCGGCACAAGGTGCCGCGACAGGTCGTCTTTGTCGAGGAACTCCCCCGCAATGCCACCGGAAAATTGCTGCGCAAGGAGCTCGCGAAGGATGACTGACCAGGCCGGCGGGGAGCCGCAGCACCCGGACGACACCTCCGAACCGCTTGCCGAGGCGCCACCGGTGTACAGCGATCCAACCTCGCCGTTGCCGGTGCAGCCTGCCTACGACCCGCCGCAGTATCAGCCGCCACCCGCGTACCAGCCGCCGGCCTACCCGCCGCATGGACCCGCGCCGACTGCCCCCCTGCCGAGCGTCGACGCACCGGAGGCCTATCCGGGCGCCAACCCGAGCTACGCGCCACCGCCGCCGTATGCGCCGCCCGTTCTCCCTCCCCCTCCCCCGCCACCGATGGGCGCGAGCCCCGCCGGTACGGGTGGCACCGGTGGGGGCTTTTGGCGCAGCGGGCGCAATCGCGCGCTCACCCTCGGTGTCGTCTCCGCAGCTGTGATCATCGCGGTGGTCGCGGTGCTCGCCGCCTCGGGCGGATCGAGTGGTGCCTCGACTCCGCGCGAAGCGGTACAGCGACTGCTCGACGCCGGCAAGACGAACAACGTGCACAAGGCTGAGGCAGTGCTGTGCTCCTCGGACCGTGCGCTCGGTGAGGTCAGTCATCTGCAGTCATCCGGCACGATCACCAGCTACAGCATTGGCGATCAGAGCACGGACAACGGCGTCACCATGGTGAGCGCGACCTTCACCACCTCGAAGAACCCGACTCCGGCGACCGAGCAATTCCCGGTCGTCAAGGAAGGCTCGTGGAAGGTGTGCTTCACCAAGGCGATCAACGCGTTGCCGAACGAGCCGAGCTCGATCCCGAGCGGGTTCCCGACCGGCGCGCTGCCGAGCGCACTGGCGCCCCGGCCAGCCACATCCGGGCCTATCCCGTCCGGGGCAGCCACGATCCCGTCCGTACCCGGCGTCGGACCGGTCACGGTGCCTGGGATCGCCAGCCTGTGCCAGGGCGCGGCCAGCGGGTACGGGGTGGCGACGACCTACGTGGGCGCGGCCGAGATCGGGGTGCCGGTCGTCGCGCAGGCCTGCGTGTGGCACAACGCCGTCGCGGCGTCGGTCACGCGCAGCTTGGGTGGAAAGCTGTTCGCCCCGCAGACCACGGACGAGAACGCCAGCGTGATCACGTTCCACTCCACCGACGGCGACACCACGGTGACGGTGACAACGGCCAAGGAACCGGACGGGCACTACTACGTCACCGGTGTCACGGTCGGCCACTGAGCCGCGCGGCGATCCGACGTGCCGTTTCTCCATCAGCCGGCCGGCGCCGGCGCGCCCATTGCCATGGCGCATCGGGGGTACGCGCCGGACGGGTGCGAGAACACCATGGCCGCGTTCGAGCGCGCCGTCGCGCTGGGATTTCGGTATCTCGAGACCGACGTCCGAGTGACCGCGGACGGGGTAGAGCTGGCGTTTCACGACACGCGCCTGGACCGCGTCACTGACCGCCGTGGCCGGGTAGCCGAGCTGCCGTGGCAGGTGGTGCGCCGGGCGCGGGTCGGCGCCCGCGAGCCGATAGCGCGGCTGGACGAGCTGCTCGCCGCGTGGCCGGACGTGTGCGTGAACATAGACGTCAAGTCCTACGCCGGCATCGCGCCCACCGTCACCGCAATTCGCCGCACCGGCACCGTCGATCGTGTGTGCGTGGGCGCGTTCTCAGGGGCACGCGTGCTCGCCATGCGAACCGCGCTCGGGCCGCAGCTGTGCACCGCGTTGTCACCGCGGGAGGTGTTCGCGCTGAGTTCGGCCAGCAGGCGCAATGCGCCTTCGAGTGCCGCTGACCGGATCCCGCGCGGCATTCCGCTGTGCGTGCAGGTGCCGGCCCGGCTGGGTCGGGCCGTGTTCGTCGATCACCGCCTGATCAAGACGGCGCATCGGCTGGGTCTGCCGGTGCACGTCTGGACGGTGAACGAGCGTGCCGAGATGCAACGACTGCTCGGTCTCGGCGTGGACGGAATCATCACCGATGCCGCGCCCGTGCTGCGCGACGTGCTGATGTCCCGTGCGCAATGGCCACCCGATGGCGACGGAGCCGATCGTGGCGAGGCCGCCCCGGATACCGGCGTCACTCGCGAGGCTTAACGCCGACGCGCTCCGACCGCGGCCCATAGCCCGGCCGCCGCGGCACCGGCGCCGAGCGCCACACAGCCCCACGCACCGACTCCACCCACCCGGCGTGACTTCGCCGCGGCGGTGAGCGCAACCGCGTCGACGGCGTCGGCGGCAGCCCCGGCGAGCAGCCAACTGCGGGCACCCTGCCCCCGTCGCACGGCTGCCAGGGTGCCGGCGCCCAGCACCGTGTCGCGTGCCGCGGTCATCCTGGCCAGCCACTCCATCCGCGCAGCGGTGGCGCCGTCCACCCCGAGGCTGCGGACCGCGGTGATCGGGGCCGCGCCGAACGCCAGCCCGATCAGGGTGCGGCCCCCGCCGATGACGAGCGCCAGTGTCTGCGGATCGACAAATCGGCGACTCGACGCAACCGATTCGACCTGCCCTACGTATGTATCTACAGCGCCGGAAACGGCGTGCGCGGCGCGAGCCGCGCGCGAGCGGCGGCGCCGGGCAGCAGGCAGGTGGGATGTGAACAGAAACGGCACGGCAAGGCTCCCTACAGGTGATGGATCTGGCATCGGCCTGAGCCGGGCGCGCATTACGGGATTACACCCGGGACCATCAGGGAATCATCCTATGAGCCCAATCGTTATTCAGGATGCAACTAGTTAGCAGACGTCCAGGAGGTTCCTGCCATGGCAGACCGAACACTGCGGGGCAGTCGGCTGGGCGCGGTCAGCTACGAGACCGAGTATGGCGCCGAGCCGGCCCCGCGAAGCGTGGCCGCGTACCGGTGCGGCAACGGGCACGAATTCGCCGTCCCGTTCTCCGAGGAAGCCGAGATTCCCACCACCTGGGAGTGCCGCCTCGACGGCTCCAGCGCGGTCCTGATAGATGGACCGGCGCCCGAGACGAAGAAGGTCAAGCCTCCGCGCACCCACTGGGACATGCTCATGGAGCGCCGGACCATCGCCGACCTCGAAGAGGTGCTGGCCGAGCGGCTCGATGTGCTCCGCGCTCGCCGCGGTCAGAAGAGCGCATAACCCCGCCACCGCCCAGGCACGCCATCTGCAGCGTTCTCGTCGTCGTGCATAGGCCGATCTATAGCGCTCCTCCTCGGCCTTGCATCTGACGCACCTGGACGGCGGCGCCGGCGCTGTCTACGCACGACGGCGGCTGCGCAGCGCGGCACGCACCTGCTTGCCGCGGTGATCGATCCCCCACTCGGTGACCCGCCAGAGCGCCTCGCGCACGATCGAGCCGCTCATCTTGCTCTCGCCCCGCTCCCGCTCGGCGAACGTGATCGGCACCTCGACCACGCGGTGACCGGCTCGTAGCGCGCGCCAGGCGAGGTCGACCTGGAAGCAGTAACCCTGCGACGCGACCGCTGCGTAGTCGATGCTCTCGAGCACTTCGCGCCGGAACGCCCGGTAGCCGCCGGTGGCATCGTGCAGTTGCACGCCGAGCGCGAGCCGGGTGTACACGTTGCCGCCGCGGGAGAGCAACTCGCGGCGGCGCGGCCAATTCTTGACCTGTCCGCCGGGCACGTACCGTGACCCGAGCACCAGGTCGGCGCGTTGCAGGGCGGTGAGCAACCGCGGCAACTCCTCTGGCGCGTGTGAGCCGTCGGCGTCCATCTCGACCAGCACGTCATAGCCGCGATCCAGCCCCCAGTCGAACCCCGCCACGTAGGCGGCGCCGAGCCCGGCTTTGGCCTCGCGGTGCAGCACGTGCACGCGCGGGTCAGCCTCGGCGATCACATCGGCGACCTTGCCGGTGCCGTCAGGGCTGCCATCATCGACCACGAGCAGATCGGCCGTGGGCACCGCCGCGAACAGTCGCTCTGTGATCAGCTCGATGTTCTCCCGCTCGTTGTACGTCGGGATGATCACGAGGGTTCGCTCGCTCACGCGGGGACCATCTCCTTCGGGTGTTGGGACGGATTCGGTGGCAGCCGCCGACGCACCGGACGAATCGAGAATGCAATAGCCAGCAGCGCCAGCGCGCACAGCACATATTCCCCGATGGCGCCGATGCGGGTGGCCGGCGTCTGCGTAGTGCGCAGCCCGACCGTCGCCACCAGAATGTCCGGCGTGAACAGGGCCCCGGACTCCTGCCGGATCCCCCCGTCCGGCCCGATTACCGCGGACTTGCCGGTGGTCGCGGCCTGCAGCACGGTTCGCCCGGACTCCACAGCGCGCAACCGGCTCATGGCGAGTTGCTGATACGTCTCGGCGGTGTGACCGAATGTCGCGTTGTTGGTCTGCACGACGAGCAGTTGCGCGCCGGCCGCAACCGACGAGCGCACCAAGCTGTCATAAGCCACCTCGAAGCAGATGACGTCACCGATCGGCATCGGCCCGCCGAGCAGCAACCCGTTGCCGTGGCCGGCGACCATGTCCTGCGGCACCAGGTTGACGTCCGAGGTGACCAGCTTGGCGATCCCCCGCAGCGGGATGTACTCGCCGAACGGCACCGGATGACGCTTGATGTACTGAGCCCCGGGGCCGGTCGTGGGCGACCAGAGGATGCCGGCGTTGCGCCGGTGATTCGGTCCGGGTCCTTGCAGGATTGCGCCAACGAGCACCGGCACGCCGACGGCGGCGACCGCCGCGGAGATGTCCTGGTAGGCGGACTGATCGGCGAAGGGGTCGACGTCCGAAGCGTTCTCCGGCCACACCACCAGATCCGGACGCGGCACGGTGCCGGCTCGGATCTCGGCCGCGAGCTTCATCGTCTCGGCGATGTGGTTGTCGAGCACCTGGCGAGCGCGCTGCTCGAATTCGAGCCCGACGTCCGGCACGCTGCCCTGGATCACCGCGACCACCGCGGTGCGCCCGGAGGTGTCAGCGCCTGGATCCAACGGCCATGACAACATCCCGCCGACCAGCCCGACCGCGACGGCGGCTCCCAGCCACGCCGTCCCCGGCCGCCATCGGCCGAGGGCAAAACCCCGCACCGCCGCGGCCAGCGCCGCGCCGGCCAGCGCGACCGCGAAAGTCACCAACGGCGCGCCGTCCACCGCAGCGAACCATCGCAGCGGTGACGCGGACTGGCTGAACGCGAGGCGCCCCCACGGGAAGCCGCCGAACGGTAGCCGATCCCGCAGCGCCTCCTGCAGCACCCATGCCGCGGCCACCCAGACCGGAGCCCACCGCAGCCGCTGCACCAACGGCAGCACCGCGCCCAGCGCGGCGAGGAAGCCCGCCTCGGCCGTCGCCAGCAGCAGCCACGGGCCGGCGCCGACGTACACGCCGGTCCAGTGCAGCAGTGGCAGGAAGAAGCCCAGGCCGTAGACGAACCCCAGCCACGCGCCGGTCCGGCTGCGCCGCCCGTCCACGGCGATGCTCAGCAACGCGACGCTGAGGAACGCGAGTGGCCAGATGCCTGGGCGCGGAAATGCGAGCATGCCGAGAAGTCCCCCGGCCAGTGCGAGCAGGGCCGCCCAGCGACGGCGGAACCGAGCCGTGTCCGGCATCGTCGCCCCGCGCACCCGCATCCGGCCAGTATCCCCTGACCCCCGCGGTGACCGGGTCGCGTTCTCATCACGGCTCCTGGGTAAGGAACGGCGGTAGCGTTTACACCGGAGCAGCGGGTTGGGAGTCGACGGCGATGGTGGCGAGTATCGAGGACGTCGCCCGGCGCGCGGGCGTCTCGATCGCGACCGTGTCGCGTGCCTTGCGCGGGTTGCCCGACGTCGCCGCGGCCACCCGGGACCGGGTGCTGTCCGCCGCCGCGGATCTGGATTACGTGCCGTCGCCGTTCGCCGCGCGGCTGGCCAGCGGGCGAACCGCAACGGTCGGTGTCGTCGTGCCGTTCGTCAATCGTTGGTTCTTCGCCGAGGTCATCGACACCGTCGAGAACGCGCTGCGCGCCGCCGGGTTCGACCTGCTGCTGTACAACCTGGGTGACGAGGCCGGGCGCACCCGGTTCTTCGAGGTCATGCCGATGCGCAAGCGAGTCGATGCGGTGCTCATCGCCAGCTTGATGTTGTCGGACGAGGAACTCACCGCGCTGGACGCGCTAGGCACCCCGATCGGCCTGCTCGGCCTGGAGCGGCCCGGCTTCGTCGCGACCCGGATCGACGATGTCGGCGCTGCGCGGGTCGCGGTGGATCACCTGCTCGATCTGGGGCACCGCCGGATCGGTCTGATCGGCGGGGACACCGACGACCCGATGCGGTTCACGCCGCCGCTGCATCGACGAACCGGTTATCACGCAGCTTTGCAGGCACGTGGCATCGAACCGGATCCCGCGCTCGAGGTACTGGGGTACTTCACGGCGGAAGGCGGCCTCGCCGCGGCCGAGGAGTTGCTCGCCCTGGCGGATCGACCCACCGCGCTGTTCGCCGAGAGTGACGAGATGGCCTACGGCGCGTTGCGCGCGGTTCGTCGCGCCGGTCTGCGGGTGGGCACCGACGTCGCGGTCATCGGCTTCGACGATCAGGCGAACGCCGAACTGATGGACCTGTCCACGATCCGCCAACCGGTCAGCGAACAGGCGTTGGACGTCACCACGCGGCTGATGGCGGCAATCGGCAAGGATGGCGCCGAGCATGCTCGCGGCAGCGGCGGCACCAGCGCCGCCACCGTCGTGCTGCCTACCGAGCTCGTGGTGCGCGGCTCGACGGTTCCGGCGCGGTCGGTCGACTGACGCCGGCACCCGATAGCGTCCGGAACGTGTCCGAACTGATGCTGATCGATGCCGCCAACCTGTACTTCCGCGCGTTCTACGCCCTGCCGGAGTCGATCACGGCACCGGACGGACGACCCGTGAACGCGGTGCGCGGCTACCTGGACATGTCCGCCGCGTTGATCGAGCGCCGCCGACCGCGCCGGTTCGTCTCCTGTCTCGACCTGGACTGGCGGCCGGCGTTCCGCGTCGACCTCATCCCCTCGTACAAGGCGCACCGCGTGGCGCCCGATGGCTCGGAGGACATTCCGCCGGTGCTGGCCGGCGCAGGTACCGCTGCTGCTGTCGGTGCTGGACGCGCTCGGGTTGCCGTGCGCCGGTGCCGAAGGCTTCGAGGCCGACGACGTCATGGCCACGTTGGCAACCCGGGACACAGCCACGGTGGACGTCGTCACCGGCGACCGCGACATGCTCGCGCTGGCAGATGACCGGGTCACCGTGTGCTACACGGGCAAGGGCATCGCGAAGATGGAGGCGATGGGGCCGGCCGACGTGCAAGCCCGCTACGGCGTGCCGGCCCGGTACTACGCGGACTTCGCGGTGCTGCGCGGTGATCCGAGCGATGGACTGCCCGGCGTCGCCGGCGTCGGCGAGAAGACCGCCGCCGCACTGGTGACCCGGTTCGGCCCGATCGAGGAGATCATGGCCGCGGCGCAACGTGGTAACGACGGCTTCCCGGCCGGTGCGGCCGGCAAAGTGCTGGCGGCCCGCGACTACCTCGCGGTGGCACCCGCTGCGGTTCGCGGACGCACTGATGTGCCGATCGAGCGCTTCGACGACAACCTCTACGCAGAAGCGAAGCAGCCCGAACGCCTCGCTGCGCTCGTTGAGGAACTCGGCATCGCGAGCCCGGTGACGCGGTTGCAGTCGGCGATCAGGAAAGCGATCGCGTGAGCGGTCCTTGCGGCGAGGACGTCAGTTCTTGACCACCTGGTAGCTGCCGTCCTTCTTGTTCTTGATCGTCACCGTGAACGACTGACCCCCGCTGGCGGTACAGGTGAAGGTGGCGTTGGTCTTCAGCGTGAAGTTCTTGCCGCCGTTACAGCTGACGCTCTGCGCGTTGTATTGCTGCGCGACGTAGCCCTCGACCGCGGTGTGGCTGAGCTGCTTCTTGCCGTTCACGGCGACGAGCACCACGAAGATGACGACAACGGCGATGAGAATGGCTGCGAGCACCACCCACAGGATCGTGCGCCCGCCGCCGGACGATTTGGTCGTGCTCGCTGGCTGGTACGCGCTGCCGTAGGCGGGCGCATAGGGCTGCTGCTGGTAACCGGGCTGGGCGTAGCCGGGCTGATACGCCTGCTGCCCATAGCCGGGTTGCTGGTAGGCCGTCCCGTACTGCTGCTGGCCATACCCTTGCTGGCCATACCCCTGGCCGTACCCGGGCTGCTGGCCCGCCGGCTGGGCGTACCCGGGCTGGCCGTATCCAGGTTGCTGGTAGCCGCCCGGCTGGCCGTATCCCGGCTGCGCTGCCCCGGGCTGACCGGCGCCGGGTTGCGCAGGTCCCGGCTGGCCATATCCCGGTTGCGCGTATCCCTGTTGGCCGTACCCGCCCTGGGCGCCGTAGGCCTGCTGCTGGCCGTACGCGCTCGGCGGTGGTTCCGGCGCCGCCTGGCCGTAGGACGGCGGGGGTGCCTGGCCGTAGGCCGGCGGGGGGCGTAGACCTGGGTGTCACCTGTGCCCGGTGCCGGTGGGGCGCCCTGGCCGGGTTGCTGCGGACGATCGGTGAACGGCGGGTAGACCGCTGTTTCATTGCCGTCGCCGGCAGCGAACCCGGATGCGGCGCCCTGTTCCGGCGCTCCCGCCCCACCCGGACCCGCGGACGTTCCGGCGGCACCCTGCGCCTGCGCCTGCTCGTCCGCCGGGTGTGATTCCCCCGGCGAGTTCGGCGGCGGGTTGTAGCGCGGTGGTTCGTTCTCTGTCATCACAGCCACTCTCGCACTCGTCGGACCAACCTGCGGATCACGCTACCGTGTGCTCCGCCAGGATCCGCCCTTGCGGCGTGCGCACGACAGCAGGTACAGCGGCTCCTGCAGCGGTACCCAGGTGCGGCCCACGATGTGGGCGGTGTGGGCGTGGCGACCCGTAGGCCGGTCACAGCTGCATGCTCTGCGCCACCACCCCGCGGCGTACCGCAGTCGCCGCGGCGCGGGCGGTAGCGCTCACCGGCGTGCTCGGACCGGTCGGCGCGGGCACCGCCGCGAGCTGCTCCAGCAGGTCGAGGATCTGCTTGCACCACCGGACGAAGTCACCGGCGGTCAGCTCGGTGCCGTTGCGCTCTGCCGCGGTGAGGACCTTGTCCAGGCTCTGGCCATTGGCCCATCGGTACGCGGCCCACGCGAAACCTGGCTCGGGTTGCCGGGTTCTGGGCAGCCGGAGATCGGATTCGTCGTCGGCCAGCCGCGCCCACACCCGAGCCGTCTCCGCCAGCGCCTGCCGGATCGGTTCGGTCGGCATGAGGTCTGCCGGGCGTTCCTCGCGGCGCGGTTCGTAGACCACCGCGGAGGCGACGGCGGCCAGCTCGGCGGGCGAGAGCCGGTCCCAACTGCCGGCGCGAAGGCACTCGGCGGTGAGCAGATCGGATTCCGACCAAATCCGCGCCAGCTGCCGTCCCGGCGGGGTGGTCTCGTCGCCGGCGAGGAATCCGCGCGCATCCAGCAGCGAGCAGATCGCGTCGAACGTTCTCCCCAATGAGCCGGTCCGCCCCTCGATTCTGTTACGGAGCGTGTCGTTTTCCCGGCTGATCCGGAAGTACCGTTCCGCCCACCGAGCGTGCTCCTCGCGGTCCGGGCAGGAATGGCACGGGTGCGCGCGGATGGCGGCTCGCAGCGAGCGGATCTCCTCGTCGGCCGCGTCGATATCGGCCGGGCCGATGTCGCCTGAGTCGGTGTCGGAGGCAGTTCCCTGGGCGTCGTCCACCTCCAGCTGGCGCAGCCGCGACGCCATGTCCCGACGCTCCCGCGGAGATCGGTGATTGAACCCCTTGTTCACCCGCACCGTCGCCAGCGGGCGGACCTGCGCCGGGAAGTCCGTGAGGGACAGGCGCCCGGCCCATCCGTTCTGGCTGAGGACCAGCGGATGCGGGTCGTCCGGATCGGCCAGGCCCGGATCGAGCACCACCGCCAGCCCCGACCGTCGCCCCGACGGCACCGCGATGACGTCACCGGCGCGCAGCGTGAGCAGCGATGTCACCGCAGCCGCCCGGCGCGCCCGTCCGCCGGCCCGGGCGGCGGCGCGCTCGAGGTCGGTGAGCCGGCGGCGCAGGGTGGCGTAGGCGGCGAAGTCGCCGCGGTCGCAGTGCATGCCCCGCTCGTCCTCGGCCAGCTTGGTCTCGCTGCGGCGGATCTGGGCCACCAGCCCGGCGACGCCGCGGTCGGCCTGGAACTGCGCGAACGACGATTCCAACAGGTGCCGTGCCTGTGCGCGACCCATCTGGTCGACGAGGTTGACCGCCATGTTGTACGACGGACGGAACGAGGACTGCAACGGATAGGTGCGCGTAGACGCCAGCCCGGCGACCCGGCCCGGGTCCACCTCGGGATGCCACAGCACCACCGCGTGGCCTTCCACGTCGATGCCTCGCCGCCCGGCTCGGCCGGTCAGCTGGGTGTACTCACCCGGGGTGACCTCCACATGCGCTTCGCCGTTGAACTTGGTCAGGCGCTCCAGCACCACGCTGCGGGCGGGCATGTTAATGCCCAGCGCCAGCGTCTCCGTCGCGAAGACGGCGCGGACCAGACCGCGCACGAACAGTTTCTCCACCGTCTCCTTGAACACCGGCAACAGTCCGGCATGATGCGCCGCGACGCCCCGGCGCAGTCCGTCGCGCCAGTCCCAATAGCCGAGCACGTCCAGGTCCTCGCGAGCGATGCCGACCGTCTGCGCAGCTGAGATCTCGTCGATCTCCTCGCGTTCGTCCTCCGTGGTCAGCCACAAGCCGGCCGTGATGCACTGGCGTACCGCTGCGTCACATCCGGCCCGGCTGAAGATGAACGTGATCGCCGGCAGCATCGCCTCGCTGTCGAGCCGGGCCAACACGTCGGGCCGGAATGGCGGCCGCCAGCCGCGGGGCGATCTGCGACCACCTCGGTGGTGACCACGCGGATACACCGGCGCGAGATGCCGCACCCGATCGTCGAGGTAGCGCCGCAGCTCCGGGTTGACCCCCGGTGCCTGAGCACCGCTCTCGGAGGCGGTCGCGAACAGGTCGAACAAGCGGGTGCCGACGAGCATGTGCTGCCACAGCGGCACCGGGCGCTGTTCGTGCACGATCACCGTCGTCTCGCCACGCACCGAGACCAGCCAGTCCCCGAACTCCTCCGAGTTGGAGACGGTGGCCGACAGCGAGACCAGCCGCACCGACAGCGGCAAATGAATGATCACTTCTTCCCAGACCGCGCCGCGGAAACGGTCGCCCAGGTAATGCACCTCGTCCATCACCACGTAGCCGAGACCGCGCAACGCGGCGCTGCCGACGTAGAGCATGTTGCGCAGCACCTCGGTGGTCATCACCACTACCGGCGCGTCCGGATTTACCGAGTTGTCGCCGGTCAGCAATCCGACCTGGTGCTCGCCGTACCGTGCGACAAGGTCGTTGTACTTCTGGTTCGACAGCGCCTTGATGGGTGTCGTGTAGAAGCATTTGGTGCCGGCAGCCAGCGCCAGATGCACGGCAAACTCCCCCACCACCGTCTTGCCGGCGCCGGTGGGCGCACAGAGCAGCACGCCGTGACCGTCCTCCAGGGCCTCGCACGCCGAGATCTGGAAGTCGTCGAGCTCGAAGGACAGCAGTGCGCGAAACGAGTTCAGTTCGGTGTAGCGCCGGCGCAGCCGGGCCGCGGCGAACCGCTCGCTCGGCGATGCCATGGCCCCAGCCTATGAGTCCGGCTCCCCCACCACACTCAGCGCGCCCGGTTCGACGAAGTGCTCAGGTGGTCTCGGCCCATCCGTCCTCGGATCCGATCCGGGACGGAATCGGATCGACGGCCGACGGCTCGTCGTCGGCGGGATGGTCCTGCGCGCGCTCGGCGGCTTCCCGCCGCGCTTTGCGCCGGTCGTGCACCACGGCGAACAGCACCGCGCCCTCGAACAGCACCACCATCGGGATGGCCATCGCACACATCGTGAACGGGTCGGTGGACGGCGTCGCCACCGCGGCGAAGACGAAGATCAGGAAGATGGAGATGCGCTGGCTGCGGCGCAGTAGCTGGCCGCTGAGCACGCCAGCCATGTTGGCCAGCACCACGATCAGCGGCACCTCGAACGCGGCGCCGAAGACGAGCAGCATCAGCGTCACGAACGATAGGTAGCTGTTCACCGTCAGCAGTGCTTGCGTGCCCGATCCGGCGGAGCCGAGCAACACGCGCAGGCCCTTGCTGAGCACGACGTAGGCCAATGTGGTGCCGGCTGCGAAGAGCACCGTCGACGCCACGATGAAGGTCACGGTGTACCGCCGCTCGTTGCGGCGCAGACCGGGCGTGACGAACGCCCATACCTGATAGAGCCACAGCGGCGCGGAGAACACCGCGCCGGCGATGAACGACACCTTCAGCCGGGTGGTGAAACCGTCCAGGACGCCGGTGTAGATCAGGTCGCAGCTTTGTCCGTTGGTGCCGTTGTACCGATGCTCCCTGGGCACGGAACAATAGGGATGTTCGAGGAAGTGCAATACGGGTCCGTAGATGATCCAGCCCACGATGGCACCGGCCGCGATGAAGATGACGATGAGGATGAGCCGGCGCCGCAGCTCACGCAGGTGATCGAGCACGGACATGCGCGCCTCGGGGTTGGCGGCGCGGGCTCCGCGGAACAACCGGCGCAGGACGACCCGAATCGATGCCACCGTCTCGTCCGGCCTACTCGGGGAGGCCGTGCGCTGGCTCGAACTGAGCCGCGCGCGCGTCGGCGACCCGCCGCTGCGCGGTCAGGAGGTCGTGCTGGATCGAGGTCAGTTCGGCGCCCAGCGCGCTCAGCCGGCGCACGTCCTGCTGCAAGCGAGCCGCCTTCCACCAGATCTCGTAGCCCGCGAAACCCAGCACGATCACTGCGATGACCACTGCGGCGCCCCAGGCGGCAACCGGTATCCAGGTCATGTTCGAACTCTACGTCGTGGCGTATCGGGACAGCGCGGCTTCGGCATCGGCCCGTATGGATTCGGCCAGCCAGTCCGGTGAGAGCACCTCCACCTGGCCGGCCGAACCGAGTACAAGGGCCCGTACCCACCCTGGATCGGCGACGCGCAGGTTGACGTGCAATCGCCCGTCGACATCGGTGATCTCCTCGGTGGCGTAGTAGTCAGCCACCCAGAAGTAGGCCGCTGCCAGCCGAAGTGTCGCCAGCAGGTGTTCCGAGGCCGGTTGGTACACGCCTTCGCTCAGATCTCGCAGCTCTGCCTCCGGCGGCGGCTGCGCGGGCTCGTCGAGCTGCTGGGCGTACTCGATGCGATCGAGGCGGAACATCCGCATCCCCTCCGCGCTGCGGCACCACGCCTCCAGGTACATGCGCCCGTCCATCTCGAATATCCGCAGTGGATCGACCACCCGTTCGGTCGTCTCGTCCCGGGAGGCGGTGTAGTACCGCAGCAGCAGCGCACGCCCATCATCGAGGGCCTGCTGCAGCACCGGCAGCCGGCGGGTGTCGTCATCCAGTTCGATGGCGACGGTGGCGTCGTCCACCGCGCCGCCCGCGGCGCGCTCGACCTTCGCCAACGCGCGCTGCACAGCGTCGCCGTCAGCGATGCCGGGAGTCTCGGCCAACGTCCGCAGTGCCACCACCAGGGCCAGCGCCTCGGAGTTGGTCAGCCGCAGCGGCCGGGACATGCCGGCATCGAAGATCACCGTGACCGTGTCGCCCTCGAACGACAGGTCGATCAGGTCGCCGGGTCCGTGGCCGGGCAGCCCACACATCCACAGCAGCTCGAGATCGCGGCGCAATTGCTTCTCGGTGATGCCGAAGTCGGCCGCCGCGGCGGCCGCGGCGACTCCCGGATGGGCAAGGAAGTACGGCACCATCGCCAGCAGCCTCGGCAGTCGCTGCTCGTTGGTCGTCACGGTGCCGCACCCGCCGCGGCACGCAGTCGCTCCAGGACCGCATCAACCAGGTCCGGCGGGCTCGAGGACCTGGGCGCTGCTGCCGGCGCTGGCCACGATGCGGGCCAGCCAGTGCGCCTCGGTGAACATGAGGGTGAGCTCTCCGTCGGTGTCGCTGTCGGCCAGTCGCCGCAACTGCCCGGCTCCTGGCCCGGTGATGCGCACGCGGGCGATCCGGCTGTGTTCCGGTGAGCGGGTGGACACCATCTCGACCAGGTCCACCTTCTCCGGGCGTTCGAACTCACCAGCCCGTCCGATCAGCTCCACCGGTCCGACGATGCGCGAGAGCCGGAAGCTGCGTCCCTCGCGGCGGTCGCGATCGAAGCCGGCGACGTACCACCGGCGCCGCCAGGACAGCACTCCCCACGGTTCGAGCGTGCGCCGCAGCGGTTCTTGCTCGCCGGACTTGACGTAGTCGAAGCGCACGGGTCGCGACGCGCGTGCGGCATCCAGCAGTACCGGCAAGCTGGGGTCGCTGGCGTCGACGTGCGGCACCGCGCCGGGCGTACCCGCGGCCTGCACGTCGGTGCCGGCCGCCCGCAGCTTCAGCAGTGCGGCCCGAGCCGGTTCGCCGAGGGTGGCTGACTGCCACAGCCGGGCCGCGAGCCCGATGGCCGCCGCCTCTGCGGCATCGAACTCGATCGGGGGCAGCTCGTAGTCGCGCCGGGTGATCCGGTAGCCCTCTTCGGTGTCGAACGAGCTGTTTCGGCCGGTCTCCAGCGGGATGCCGAGGTCACGCAGTTCCGCCTTGTCGCGCTCGAACATGCGCTTGAACGCCTCGTCCGTGCTGCGGCTGCCGTCTGCGGCTTCGTATCCGGGCACTGCGTCGCGGATGCGCTCGGCCGTGATGAATTGACGGGTCGAGAGCAGGCAGATAACCAGGTTGACGAGTCGCTCTGCGCGCCGGGCAGCCATGTCCTCGAAACTAATCCCCGCTCGCCCGCGCCGGGTGGCGGCGCGCTTGACCGTGGCAAACCCCCCACTCATGCCTGCGATCATCCCTGATCGAGTCGGCGGCATGCACGGCAGATACCTGGCGCGCACCGGCGGGGCGACACCGGCGTCACATCGACGCGATCAGCTTCTCCACCCGTTCGTCCACGCTGCGGTACGGGTCCTTGCACAAGACCGTGCGCTGTGCCTGGTCGTTCAGCTTGAGATGGACCCAGTCGACAGTGAAGTCGCGACGCTTCTCCTGGGCCCGCTTGATGAAGTCTCCGCGTAGCTTGGCTCGGGTCGTCTGCGGTGGCACGCCCTTCGCCTCGAAGACCGCCAGGTCAGAGACCACCCGCTCCACCGCGTGCTTGCGCTGCAGCAAGTAGTACAGCCCGCGCTCGCGAGAGATGTCGTGATAGGCCAGGTCGAGCTGAGCCACTCGCGGCGAGGACAGCGACAGACCGTTCTTGGCGCGGTAGCGCTCGATCAGTTGGTACTTCGTGGCCCAGTCGATCTCGCGGTCGATCATGGAAAGGTCCTGGTTCTGCACCGCGTCGAGCGTGCGCCCCCACAGTTCCAGGACGCGCTTGGCCATGTCGTCATCGCCGGTGCGCCCGACGAACTCCACCGCCCGGCTGTAGTACTCCCGCTGGATGTCCAGCGCCGACGCCGTCCGCCCGGCGGCCAGGCGTACCGACCGGGTGCCGGTGAGGTCGTGACTGATCTCGCGGATGGCCCGGATCGGGTTCTCCAACGTCAGGTCCCGGAAGGCCACGCCATCCTCGATCATGCGCAGCACCAAATCGGCCGAGCCGACCTTGAGCATCGTGGTCGCCTCGTTCATGTTCGAGTCGCCGACGATCACGTGCAGCCGGCGGTACCGCTCGGCGTCCGCATGCGGCTCGTCCCGGGTGTTGATGATCGGGCGGCTGCGGGTGGTTGCCGAGGACACCCCCTCCCAGATGTGCTCGGCGCGCTGGCTGACGCAGTACACCGCGCCGCGCGGCGTCTGCAACACCTTGCCGGCGCCGCAGATCAGCTGCCGGGTGACCAGGAACGGGATGAGCACGTCGGCCAGTCGGCTGAACTCGCCGTGCCGGCCGACCAGGTAGTTCTCGTGGCAGCCGTAGGAGTTGCCGGCCGAGTCGGTGTTGTTCTTGAACAGGTAGATGTCGCCGGCGATGCCCTCGTCGTGCAGGCGCCGCTCGGCATCCACGACGAGGCCTTCGAGGATTCGCTCCCCCGCCTTGTCGTGGGCGACCAGGCTCGGCAGCGAGTCGCACTCGGGCGTGGCGTATTCCGGGTGGCTGCCGACGTCGAGGTATAGCCGGGCGCCGTTCTTGAGGAACACGTTGGACGAGCGGCCCCACGACACGACCCGCCGGAACAGGTAGCGGGCGACCTCGTCCGGTGACAGCCGGCGCTGGCCGTGGAACGTGCACGTGACGCCGTACTCGTTCTCGATGCCGACGATCCGCTTGTGCACGGCTCCACCCTAGGACGGCGAACGCCCCCTTGCGCGATGGCTTTACAAATGCCATCATTTTGTAAAGCAACTCACGCGAAGGGGTATGCCATGCGCGAGGGATCACTGTCCGGACAGGCGACCATGGCCGTCGAACGGCCCGACTGGCGCGACGGCAAGCGCTACCTATGGCTGCTGGGCGCCGTTGTCCCGGCGTTCCTCTTCGCCGGCTGGGGGCTGGTCAACGTCACCGGGTCCGGCGTGTTCTGGTGGATGGGCCCGATCTTCCTCTACGTGATCATCCCGACGCTGGACATCCTCTTCGGCGACGACTCCGAGCAATCCGCCCGAGGAGATCGTCGCCTGGCTGGAACAGGACCGGTACTACCGCTTCGTCACCTACGCGTTCCTGCCGCTGCAGTTCGTCGCGTTCTTCACCGGGTTCTGGCTGATGACCACGCCACGGCGGGCTGCCGGTCGTCGATCGCCTCGGCATCGCGTTCACCCTCGGCTCGCTCAACGGCGATCGCGATCAACACCGCGCACGAACTCGGGCCACAAGAAGGAACACCTGGAGCGGTGGTTCGCCCGTGTCGCGCTGGCGCCGAGCGGCTACGGCCACTTCTTCATCGAGCACAACCGCGGGCACCACGTTCGCGTGGCCACGCCGGAGGACCCGGCCTCGAGCCGGCTCGGCGAGTCGTTCTGGGCGTTCTGGCCGCGCACGGTCAGCGGCAGCCTGCGCAACTCGTGGCGGCTCGAGCGCACCCGCTTGCGCCGGATGGACAAGCGGGTGTTCTCGCTGCGCAACGACGTGCTCAACGCCTGGGCGATGACGGTGGTGCTGTGGGCGGTCGTGCTCGGCGTGTTCGGCGTCGGCGTGCTCCCCTACCTGCTCCTCCAGGCCGTGTTCGCGTTCAGCCTGCTCGAGGCGGTGAACTACCTCGAGCACTACGGGTTGGTGCGCGCCCAACTGCCCAACGGCCGCTGGGAGCGGGTGAACCCGCGGCACAGCTGGAACAACAACCACGTCGTCACGAACCTGTTCCTGTACCAGTTGCAGCGGCACAGCGACCACCACGCGAACCCGACCCGGCGCTACCAGGCGCTGCGTCACTTCGAGGAGTCACCGCAATTGCCCAGCGGCTACGCCACGATGATCGTGCTCTGTTACTTCACGCCGTTGTGGCGCCGGATGATGGACAAGCGGGTGCTGGCGCACTACGAGCGGCGACGTCACGCGCGCGAACATCCACCCGCCAAAGCGGGACAGGATTCTGGCGCGGTACGGACGGCCGGCATCGGGTTTGGACCGGCCGGCCGCGCAGACGAGTGCCGCTTGAGAGGATTGACGGGTGAGTCGCTTCCGCTGCGAGGTGTGCGGCTACGTCTACGACGAGGACACCGGCGAGCCGCACGAGGGATTCCCTCCCGGGACGTCGTGGTCGGAGGTTCCCGATGACTGGTGCTGCCCGGACTGCGGCGTCCGCGAGAAGGTCGACTTCGTCGCCGTCGACCCGGCCGAGGCCGCGCCGGGCTGAGGTGCAGCGCGGCGGCGCCGCCCCCGAGACGCCCATCCGCAGCGCGATCATCACCGCGGTGGATGACCTGGCCCGCACGCGTGGCTGGGCGGCGACCACCATGTCGGACGTCGCCGCTGCGGCCGGGGTGAGCCGGCAGACCGTCTACAACGAGTTCGGTACCCGGCAGGCGCTGGTTCAGGCCTACGTGACTCGCGAGATCGAATCACTCATCACCGACGTCGAGAGCCTCGTTCGCAACGGCTCGCACGACGCGCACGCCGCCCTGCAATCCGCGTTCGGGCTGTTCCTGCAGCTGGCCTCCGACGAGCCGGTGGTGCAGATCATCGTCGCGGGTGCCGAGGGCGGCGAGTTGATCCGGATGCTTACCGAGGTCGGGCGCGCGGTGGCCGCGGACCGCATCGGCCGGCTCATCGTCGAGGTATGGCCGCAGGCACCGTTGGCCGACGCGGAAATGCTCGCCGAGACGCTGGTGCGTCTCGCGATCAGCCACGCGTTGCTGCCGACCGCCGACCCGGGCACGACTGCAGCGTCCATCACCCGGATGATCGGGCCGTTCGTGGACGAGATCCTCGGCCTGGCCGACTAGTCACCGCTCATAGCTGTAGCTGAAGAAGCTCGGTACCTCCCGAGACGATCTCGACCTTCGATATCTCGGTCTTGGGCCAGGCGATGCCGCTGCGGAACGTCGTCGCTTCACCCGGCGACAGATCCCAGCTGCCGGCGACCTCGCTCTTGCCGTCCTTGCGCACGACGACCAGCGAGTACTCGGAGTCGACGGCGTAGCTGCTGGTGTAATGGCAGACGAGGGTGATCGCCGTCCCCCACTCGACGGTGTCCAGCTGAGCGGTCGCGCGGACCGGGCTGGCCCGGAACGCGGTCATCGCTACCGGGGCCGAATGGGTGTGGCCACTGGGCCAGACCAGCACCAGCGTCAGAGCCAGTGCGCAGGCCGCGGCTAGAGATGCCAGGCCGGCGACGAGTCCACGACGGCGCCGGCGCTCGGTCCGCGCCGCGCGTAGCAACGAGGGCAACAACGTATCCGGGACGGGCTCTGTGCCGGTGCGCTCGTCGGCGGCAAGGTCGGCTTCGGTGATGCCCGACAGCAGCGCGGACACACCGCGCAACTCGGCCACCCGCGCGGTGCAGTCGGGACAGGTGCGCAGGTGCGCCTCGAACGCGGCACGTTCGGCGCCGCGCAGAGCGCCGAGAACGTAAGCGGCGTCGTCCATCTCGAACGGGTCGGGGGCTGAATCGATGCTCATGCCACGCCCCCCATGTCCTCGAGCGCGGAGCGAAGAGCGCGCAATGCGTAGTGGGTACGGGACTTGACGGTGCCCGCGGGAATGCCGAGGGCCTTCGCCGCCTCGGCCACCGAAGACCCGCGGAAGTAGCACTCGTGCAGTACTTCGCGGTGTTCGGTGGACAGCAGTCGTAGCGCGGCGAGCACGAGCTGGCGGTCGACGGTCTGGTCCGTGTTGTCCGCGACGGCAGGTTCCGGCATGTCACCGAAGACGAACTCCGGGCGGCTGCGCGATGCGCGCCAGTCGTCGATCACGATCCGCCGTGCCACCGTGAACAACCAGCCGCGCGCCGAGCCGCCGGACTGATCGAGTACCTGCGGGTTGCGCCACGCGCGCAGCATGGTCTCCTGCACGACGTCCTGGGCCTTGGCGCGGTCGCCGTTGGTTAGGTTCACGGCGTAGGCCCACAGCGCACCAGCGTGCTGGTCGTGCAGGGTGCGGAGCAGCTCGGCCTCACTGCTCGCCACTACGCCTCCGTGTGGTCGGACCGCGGTGGGATCAGCATCCACCCAGCGCGAATCGCCCGCCTGGCGATTCCCGGTCGCATCGACCCGGTTGGCGCATGAGTCGACGCGAACCAGTGTGCTACGCATCGAGGCTCACGTCAGCTTGATACGAATCCCGAGGCTCTGCGGTTCACCCGGCCCGCTCAGCCAGCCGTATTGCCGTCTCCGGTGGCGCGTGTCCCGTCCGTTTTGTCGGGCTGGTCGGACTCGTCGCCATCATCGGCATCGTGGCGCGGCGTATCGGCGGGAGCCGGCGACGCCGTCTCGCCCTGGCCGGGCGGCAGCAGTGGCGTCAGCGCCTGGCCGGTGATCCGCCGGAACTTGCGCTTGCCCCGAGTTCGATCGAGCACCGCGACCTCGAGCTGGGTAGCGGGCAACCGGCGCGGCTTGCCGTCCGCCCCGCCGACGGCGCCCAGGGCATTGACGGCGACGTGGATCGCGCCGGCCAGATCGAGACCCGGCCGAAAATTCTTGCGGGCCTCGGCGGTGAGAGCCTCTGCCTGACCGCCCATCACCAGCAGATCGGGCTCATCCACGATGGTGCCGTCGTAGGACAGCCGGTAGAGCTGATCGGTCTCGGTGGTCTCGCCGACCTCGGCGACGCACAGCTCCACCTCGTACGGCTTCTGCTGTTCGGTGAAGATGGTGCCGAGCGTCTGGGCGTAGGCGTTGGCGAGCGCGCGAGCGGTGACATCGCGCCGGTCGTAGCTGTATCCACGTAGGTCTGCCAGGCGGATGCCGGCGACGCGCAGGTTCTCGTACTCGTTGTATTTGCCGACGCCGGCGAAGGCGATGCGGTCGTAGATCTCGCTGACCTTGTGCAGTGCGGAGCTGGCGTTCTCGGCGACGAAGAGCACGCCGTCGGCATAGATGAGTACGACGACACCTCGGCCGCGGGCGATCCCCTTGCGCGCATACTCCGAACGGTCGCGCATGATCTGCTCGGCCGATGCGTAGAACGGAATGGACATCGCTACGCCCCCGGTTGCGATTCGCGCTCGGCGAGCAGCTCTCGCACGATGGTGTCGAGTTCGTCGTCCGGCACCCGGCTCGTGCCTTCGGCGGTGGCGAGCATGACGACCGGGAAGATCTTGCGGGTGAGATCCGGGCCGCCGGTTGCGGCGTCGTCGTCGGCGGCGTCGTAGAGCGATTCCACCGTGACACGAATGGCCGCGGCCCGGTCCAAGCCTGGGCGCCACAGCTTCTTCAGCGCGCCGCGGGCGAACAGCGAGCCGGAGCCGATCGCGTAGTAGTAGCGCTCCGCGTATCGCCCGCCGGTGACATCGAAGCTGTAGATCTTGGCGGCGTCGCTGCCCGCGGCCGCGTCGAGGTCGTAGCCGGCGAAGATGGGTACGACCGCCAGCCCCTGCAGCGCCTGCGCGAGGTTGCCGCGGATCATCGTGGCGAGCCGGTTCGCCTTGCCGTCCAGCGTGAGCTGCGTGCCCTCGATCTTCTCGTAGTGCTCCAGCTCGACTTGATAGAGCCGCACGATCTCCACCGCCAGGCCGGCGGTGCCGGCAATGCCGACCAGGGAGTACTCGTCGGCGGCGAACACCTTTTCGATGTCCCGTTGCGCGATCAGGTTGCCGGCCGTGGCTCGCCGGTCACCCGCCATCACCACGCCGCCGTCGTACTCGGCCGCGACGATGGTGGTGCCGTGCGGCACGAGGGCAGAGGACGCCGTCGCGGTCGGCAACAGGTCCGGCGCGGCGGCGGACAGGAACTCGGTGAACGAGGACGACCCGGGCGCGGTGGCAAAGCCGAGGATGCCAGGGTTCGCGCCGAGTCCTCTGGATCGCTCCGTGCTCAACGAGTCACTGCCCCTTGCGGTCGTCGGTGCGGGTCTTCGGGTGCCTGCTCTGCGACCCTACCCACTCCCGCGCGTAGGCGGTGCGGCGACTACTCGCCGCCCTTCTGCACGAACGCGCGCACGAAGTCTTCGGCATTGGTTTCCAGCACATCGTCGATCTCGTCGAGGATCGCGTCGACGTCTTCGGTCAGCTTTTCGTGACGTTCGGCGACACCGCTACTGGTGTCGACGCTCGCCTCGACGTCCTCGGTCTTCTCGGTCTGGCGCTGCGGCCGGTTCTGGCCGCTTTCATGGGTCGGCATCTGCGGTCCCTCCTTTCGTGACAGTTTCACACTATCCCGACACGATGCCCTTCGCCCGTCAGCGCCGGCCAGGCGCGCGGCTGAACCTCCTCGGCCACGGCGCGGTATCGGCCCGCCGTTCCAGCCCGGTGTCAGGCCGCGGATCTAGGGTCCGGCGTATGGGTGTGCCCGCAACCGTCAGCCTGATCACGCTTGGTGTCGCCGACGTCGCAGCGTCGACGCGCTTCTACGAACAACTCGGATTCGAGCGCTCTGCCGCGTCCGTTCCGGGGGAAGTGAGTTTCTTCCGTACCGCTGGCGGCATCCTCGCCGTGTGGGGTGCAACATCGCTGGCCGACGATGCCGGTGTCCCGGGTGCGCCCGCGCCGGCATACCGCGGCGTCAGCCTGGCGATCAACGTCTCCTCGGCGGCTGAGGTGGACGAGTCGCTGTCGCACGCGGCGTCGTGCGGCGCACGCATCACCCGGCCAGCGCGCGCGGTGGAATGGGGCGGCTACAACGGCTACTTCGCCGACCCCGACGGGCACCTGTGGGAGGTCGCCCACAACCCGTTCTGGCCGTTGGACGGCAGCGGGTTACCTCGCCTGCCGTGAACTCGTCGCGGCGACCTTTGTGCGTGGCGTCAGCTCATATTCAGTGCGTGGGTGGCCGTCGAGCCACCGTCAGCCATGAATTCCGAGCCGGTCGAATACGAGGACCGATCGCTGGCTAGGAACAGCACCATCTCGGCGATCTCCTCGGCGCGGCCGACGCGGCGCAGTGCGAGTTTCTTCGTCACCGGCGTCAGGTCCACCTCGTGGCCGCCGATCGCGTCCTGCACCATCTTCGTGTCGATCATGCCGGGATGCACCGAGTTGACCCGGATGCCGCGCGGCCCGAGTTCCAGCGCCGCCACCTTGGTCATGCCGCGTATGGCGAACTTGCTCGCGGTGTAGGCAACCACGAGCGGCATTCCGGCGATGCCCTCCACCGACGAGACGTTCACGATCGAGCCGCCCCGGTCCATCGCCCTTGCCGCGGCGCGCATGCCGAGGAAGCAGCCGATCTGGTTGATGCGGATGACGCGTTCGTAGTCGGCAAGTGTGGTGTCGACCAGCTGGCTGAAGTGCAGCACACCGGCGTTGTTCACCAGCACGTCGAGGCCGCCGAGCGACTCGACTGCCTCACCGACCACGGCACTCCACTCGTCCTCAGTCGCAACGTCGAGATGCCGGTATAGCGCAGCCGACCCGAGTTCCTGTGCGAGTTCCTTGCCGGATTCGTCGTTGACGTCCGCGATCACCACGCGCGCGCCCTCTTCGACGAAGCGCCGCGCCGCGGCGGCTCCCTGTCCGCGGGCCGCGCCGGTGATGATCGCAACCTTGCCGTCGAGTTCTGCCATGTACCTTCCGTTCAGCGGTCGATGGGTGGTCAATGAGTAGTCGATGACTTGTCGATGAGCCGTCGCGGCTTGCTCAGGACCAGCAGCCCGTCACCGCGGCGCGAGATCCGACGATCAGACGGTGTCCGGTCGACACACTCGGCAGGTGAGCAACCCGGTCTCGGTGCCGGTCAGCGGATGCAGGTCATCGCGGCGAGAGATGAGCGGGCAGTCGCGCCGGTGCACGGTGGTGCCGTCGCCGGCTAGGACGAGCTGCGCGCCATCGATATCCGGCACCCCGGCTGCGCGCGCTGTTTGCCGATCGATGCTGCTCGCCAATTGCGCGAGCGAATCGGCGAGCTGGCGAGACGCGTCACGTTGGTCGTTGGCCATCTTGGCAAGCCACGCGCCGAAGTAGAGAAAGCCACCGACGAAGGCCAGGCCGAGGCCCATGACGCCGCCGGAGATCAGGTACGTGCGCTGGTCGTAGTCGTACTTGGAGTGCGCGGTGCCGTACCAACCCAGCCCGATCGCGAGCAGCCCGAACGGCATCAACACCGCACCGGCGGCGAAGAGCGTCAACTGGACCATGCGCTGGCGCTGTTCGCGCAGCGCCACTGCCGAATTCGATCATCCGTCGCGCCGCGCTCGGACGTTTCGGCGCTGCCGGCTTGGCCGCGGACCCGGTACTGGCCGCGGGTGGCCGGCCGGCTTCTGCACTCGCCGTCATCGTCATCCCTTCCGTAGGTCCGGTACGCCGGTGACCAGCCCGAACCCGCACTTGCCGGCGCCGCCGAGCACCGTTGCGGCGGCCCGTCTGAAGAACCACCCGACCGCGGCGGCGATTACCAGCGCCCCCAATATCAGCGCGCGGGGCACGCTGCCGAGCGGCGGCAGTCCGAGCGCGGTCTGCTGCACCGCGATCGGGGCGTTGGCGGCGCCGGGGGCACCGCCAGCCGTGTTCGGCAGGCCGGTGCCGGTATTCGGCAGGTTCGCGCTGCCCGGCGTGCCCGGCGTTCCTGGCGTTCCGGCCGTGCCGCCGCCGAAGCCGCCGGTCGAACCGCCGCCGCCGAAGTTGAAGGCGGGCGACGCGGTCGCCGTCGCGTCCGACTCCCCCACCGTCAACACGATCTTCGGGCCGAGGTCGAGCACCGGCTGCAGCTGGGTACGCGCGAACGTGGGCAGCTTCGCGAAGATCGGCGAAAGCACGTTGTTGATGATCGATTTCAACGGCTTGGTGTCGACGGTGAGCACGAGTACCTGCGAATGGAATTCGCCACTCGCACCGTTCTCGGTCTTCGCCGTGGGCACGACCTGGATGCCGATGCCCAGCGTGGAGAGCAGGCTGGTGAGCGTCTCCGACAGGGCGGGCAGGCCAAGATTGATGCCGTTCGCGTCGATCGGCAGCTTCAGGCCCAGGATGGACACCGAGCCGATGGTGGCGTCACCAGTGGCAGTCGCCTTGCTGCCGTCGCTGACCACCGACGAGTCCGCGGTGAAGCCGGAGATCTTGACGATGCCGCCGAGGAGGCTGATGTCGCTGGCCGTCGCGTGTGCCGTGGACGTCATCGTCTTGTCCGCGACCGTGGTCGTGCTGGTGCTGCTGATGTTCTGAGCAGTCACCAACGCCGCAAGCGAGGCCGATACGGGCAGGGGCTGCAAAGTGACCGTCTTCGGCGCCTTCGCCGGGTTCTTGGCGCCGAGCTTGCCCAGACCGGTGCCGATCCCGCCGCCCAGTTCGGTACCGGGACCGGCGATGCCCAGGAACGTCACCGTCGCCTTGCTGTTGAGGCCGTCGGTGGATGTCGTCATGCCGTTACCGTCGGTCAGCTGAATGGTGTTGTTCGCCGGCGAGTCCGTGGTGGCCGGGTACCGAGAGTTGACCTGGATCGGGTAGTTCGCGCCTTTCACGAGCTGGTTGAAGCCGTCGCCGAGGACAGTGCCGGGCCAGAGGTAGCTCGACAGTGCGCGCGAGGTCGGCCCGGTCTCCACGGTGGAACTGGTGTAGCCCACGCTGCCTTCGACCTGCGGGCTCGCCGGAATCGGGATGTCCTGCTCGTAGATCTGGACGTGCACAGCCGCAGCGGTCGCACTGCCCTGGTACCCGCCGAGTGTGGTGTCTGCGGACGCGCCGGGCTGTACCGGCCACAGCAGCGTGGCGAGGCCGGCGGCAGTGACTGCCGCCAACCAACGATGTCGAGCTTTCACGCTGCTCCTCCGAAGTACAGATCAGTCAACTGGTCCCGAATCTCGCCGGGCTCGCCGGTGGCGATGATCCGGCCGCCGTGCATGACCGCGGCATAGTCGGCCACGCGCAGCGCGCTACTGGCGAACTGTTCCACGACCAGGATGGAAACGCCCTGTTGTGCGATCTCGCCGACCGTGTCGTACAGGTTCTCGACGATCAGTGGCGCCAGGCCCATGGACAGTTCATCCAGTAGCAGCAGTGCCGGATTGGACGACAGCGACCGGGCCAGCGAGAGCATCTGCTGCTCGCCGCCGGACAGGCTACCGGCGAGCTGGCGGCGTCGCTCCTTGAGCCGCGGGAATCGCGCGTAGGCATCGGTCAGGATCTGCTCGACCTGCGGGCCTGCGTAGGAGGCCAGCCACAGGTTCTCCTCGACGGTGAGATTGGGGAAGATCCCTCGGCCTTCCGGCACCATGCACAGCCCGGCGCGGGTGAGCTCGTCCGGAGTTGCGCCCGAGACGTGCACGCCGGCCAGGTGGATGTCGCCGGAGGTCGGCTGCATCAGTCCGCTGATCACTCGCAACAGGGTGGTCTTGCCGGCGCCGTTCGCACCCAGCAACGCGACCACCGCGCCGCGCGGCACGGTGAGGTCCACCCCGCGCAACACCTCGATCCGACCGTACGCCGCGTGCACGTCGATCAGCTCGAGGATCGGCGCCCGTTCGGCGCGCGCGCTCATCGGGTCTCCGTCTGCACCGTGGGCAACTCCATCGTCGTCTCCGCGTCGGACGCGGCATCAGTGGAGAGCAGCGGCAGTACCGCGGTGTCCTCCGCGCTCGGTTCCGAGCCCGCCTCGAACACCTCGTCGAAGCCGGTGCCGAACCCGGCGTGGAGCCTGTCCGCACCAGCGGCCGCGTTCAGTGCGGCGGTGGTACTGGCCGCGGCCGCACTGTCGTCGACGAAGCCCAGGTAGGCCGCCTGCACGCCACGGTCGGACCGGATCTCGGCAGGGGTACCGGCGGCGATCATGCGACCGAACTCCAGCACGTGGATGTAGTCGCAGACGTTCATCACCAGGTCCATGTCGTGCTCGACCATCAGCACCGCACGGCCGTCGTCGGCGAGCGAGCGCAGCAGCTGACCGAACTCCTCCGTCTCGGTCTCGTCCAAGCCCGAGGACGGCTCGTCGAGCAGCAGCAGCCGCGGTTCGATCGCCAGTGCGCGCGCAATCTCCAGCAGTCGCGCCACCCCGGTCGGCACCGAGTCCGCTCGCTGGTTGGCGTATTCGGTCAGACCGACACGTTCGATCAGTTCGTCCACCATGCGGTCTCGGCGGAAGCGGAACCACGAGCCGACACCGGCATGGATGTCCCGGGCGACCTGCACGTTGTCGCGCACCGAAAGCGACCCGAACGCCTCCAGACGCTGGAATGTGCGGCCCATGCCGAGGCGAGCGCGCGCGTTCACCGAGGACTTGCTGATGTCGAGATTGCGGAAGCGGACCCGGCCTTTGGTCGGTGGCTGCAGCCCGCTGATCACGTTGAACAACGTGGTTTTGCCGGCGCCGTTCGGGCCGATAAGCCCGGTGACTGCGCCGCTGTCGACGGACAGCGAGGCGTCGTTGACCGCGGTGACCCCGCCGAATTGGACGGTGACGCCCTGGACCTCAAGCAACGCCATGGCCGACCACCTGTTCCTGCTCCGCACCGTAGTCGTCGAGGTCGTAGTCACCCTCGGTGTCGGCGGCGCTCGGATAGGACGCGGTGACCGGTGCCCCGTCGCGGCGCAGCCGAGCCGGCAGCGGCACCGCACCCGCCGAGCCATCGGCCCAGGCTGAACAGGTGGTTCGCGATGCCGTTGGGGTCACGGCCCAAGCTCACCGCCCCGACGCCGATGACGAGGAACTCGACGCCGGCGATGCTCTTCCACTGCGACTGCAACACCGGCAGCAACATCAGCAGCAGGCCGCCGAGGTACGCGCCGGAGATGGACGTGACGCCGCAGACGACCGCGAGCAACAGCAGCAGCAGACCCTGGAACGTCTGGAAGTCCAGCGCCGAATCGGTCTCGCGCAGGCCGGCCAGCAATGCGCCGCCGAGCCCGGCGATGCCCGCGGACACCGCGAAGAGTGCGACGCGGAACCACCGCTGGTTCAGGCCCAACGTTCCGCACGCCGCCGGGCTGTCGCGCATCGCCACCAGCAGGCGGCCGATGGGACCGCGGCGCAACGCGAGCAATCCGATCGCCACGAGTACGAAGACGATCGTCATCAGGATGAAGTAGGACGACGAGCTCTTGAAGTCGTAGCCGAACAGCGACATGCGCTTGGCGTTGAGGCTGCCGTTGAAGCCGAACATGAAGTTCGCCTGGAAGATGACCTTGTCCAGGATGAAGGCGAAGGCGAGCGTGGCCAGCGCCAGGTACAGACCGGTCAGCCGCAGCACCGGCAGCGCGACCAGAGCTCCGACCGCCGCGGCGATCAGCACGGCGGCGATTACGGCCAGCGGCGAGGTGGTGTTCAGCTTGGACACGACCGCCGCGCCGATACCCATGAAGCCGACCTGGGCCAGCGAGACGTGGCCGCCGTACCCGGACAGCAGCACCAGCGACAGCATCACGATCGAGTACGCGATCCAGATTCCGCCGCGAAGCACGTTCGTGTCGTTCAGCGTCGGCGCCACGACAAGGGTGGCGATGACCAGCGCGATGCCGACACCGACGGCGCGCGTGTTCGACGGCACCGGCGCGGACAGGATGCCCTTGATCTGACCGACCCGCAGCCGTACCTGCGGCATGAACACCACCACGGCGAACAGCAGGAACGCCGGCATGGCGTCCTTGAGGCCGTTGAGCAGGTTCGACGAGGGCAGGTAGCCGGCCAGGTACTCCTGGCCGAGGCCGAGCAGGATCGCGCCGGTGAAGGTCAGCGGCAGGCTTTGCAGCCGCCCCAGCATGGCCGCGGCAAAGGCGTTGATCACCAGGAAGGTGAGCTGGTAGTAGTCCAGCCCGACGTAGGAGACGAGCAGCACGCCGGCCAACGACGCGAGTGAGGAGCCGATCGCCCAGCTTGCGGTGGAGACGCGCCCCGCGTTGGCACCGAAGAGCTGCAGCAGCTCCTTGTTGTCCACCGCGGCGCGCATGGCGGTGCCGACGCGGGTGCGGTTGAGCAGGATGTACAGCGCAGCGGCGACGACGATCGAGAGCACCATGGTGAGGATGTAGTGGTAGCTCAGCCGGAACGTGCCGATGGTGATCGCGTTCAGGCCCCAGAACGTCTCCACCGGAGAGCGGTTCTTGGTCGGCCGGCCAGATCTGCTGTGCGACGCCGATCAGTAGCACCAACAACCCGATCGTGACCACCAGGCTCACGCTCACCGGAGCGTCGCCGAGCCCGCGCATCATCACCCGTTCCAGGATCACGCCGAGGATGGGTGCGATCACCAGGATGACCAGCAGCGCCGCGCCGAGCCGGTTCATGTGGTCCGGCACGGTCAGCTGCCAGTACAGGAACGCCATCACCATGCCGATGGCGCCGTGGCCGAGATTGAACACGCGGGTGGTGGTGTAGGTCAGCACCAGGCCCGATGCGGCAATGGCGTACGCGGCGCCGGTGAACAGCCCGGCGAAGGTGAAGGACAGCCACTCGTTCACGGTTGCGCTACCCGACCTTCACGGTGCCTTCGCAGCTGAACGGCGACGGCCCCTCTCGCACCCAGTTGCTGCCCTTGAGTGTGATGAAGCCATAGCAGCCGCCGGTCACCCTCGCGCCGACGTGCTGGGGGCCGAACATGCCGAGACCGGTCCAATTGTCGACCGTCGATAGCGCAGCCAGCAGTGACTTCCTGGTGAGTTTGCCGCCGAGTTCGAGCGCCTTCTGGGTGAACAGGCGGCCGGCCGACCAGGCGAATAGGCCGAAGTAGTTCGGCTGGGCGCTTGGGGCCACCCGGTGCAGCCAGTTGAGGTAGGCCTGCATCTCCGGGATGCTGCCCGACTCGGAGAACAGCCGGCTGTTGATCCAGATGTGCGTGCCCTGCACCGCGGAGCCGCCGGACTGCACGTAGCCGGGGTCATACGCGACCGGGTCGAGGACGAAGTACGGCTTGAAATTCTGCTGCTGCATCGCCTGCGCCAGCCGGACCGCGTACTGGTACGCCCCGACGAACTGGACGTACTCCACGCCGGCCGCCTGCATCTTGGAGACGAAGGTCGCGTAGTTCAAGGCGGTAACGGCGATCCCTGAGGTGTAGACGAAGTGGAAGCCACGGGCGGTCCAGCCCTTGATCTCCAGTTGCGCGTTCTCCGAGGAGGCGCCCGCATCGAGGTAGAGGAACGCGGCCTTCTGGATCTTGCTGCCGAGCACCGACTTGTAGTAGTCGGCCGGTGCGTCCGGCTCGTCCACCGGGTTGAGCGATTGTGCGCCGTATACGACGGGCGAGGCGGCACGTTGCGGCTCCGTCGATGCGGTGCGCAGATCGGGGATGCCGCAATTGGTCACGGTGCTCGCGCCGCCGGCATCGAATGCGCCCATCGAGCCGACCATCGCGAACGCGTTGCCGCACGCGGTCGTGGCCGCTTGCTGATCTCCGCTCGAGCTGGTCTGGCTGTCCAGCGATTCCAGGGTGAGCTTGCGGCCGCAGATGCTGGAGGAGGAGTTGAAGTAGGCCACGAAGGCCTTCATGGCCTGCTGGACACCGGCAAACAGCCCCGACACCGGACCGCTCACGTCCGCGGCGTTGGCGATGTTGATCGTCGTGTTGGTGATGCCGGTGCTGTTCTTGAACCCGGCGCAGCTGCCGACGGTGATCCCGGCCGCGGCGTTGCCGCCGCTGCTACCACCGGTGGTGCCGGACGTGCCATTGGTGCCGCCCGTACCACCTGTGCCGCTGCTGCCGCCGGTACCACCCGTCCCGTTCGAACCGCCGGTGCCACCGGTGAGGCCGGTGCCGTTCGCCGAGTTGCCGCTGACATTGGACGTGCCGGTCGTGCTGTTATTGCCGTTGCCGCCGTTGGTCCCGTTGAGGGCACGTTGCGCGTTGGCCCATTGCGACGGGGGCACGGCCGAGCCGCAGGCAGCCAGGAGCAGGCAGGCCACCGCAGCCACCACCACCGCCACGGGCCGGGTCCGTGCCAGAGGTGGTTTGCGTGGTGCCACGGGGTGGCTCCTTATCGCTCGACGGAGAGGTTCAGGACTTCGGTGCAGGCGAAGGTTTGGTTGGGGTCGCGGTCGGCGAAGTATGAGCCCACCGTGTCGGCGAGCTCGGTCGCCGTCCACGTCGGGCCCGCGGTGTCGAATCGCCGCTCGACGGTGGGAGCGGCCATCAGCGCGACCATCCCGCCGTAGACCACGAAGACCTGCCCGTTGATCGCCGCGGCGGCCGGCGATGCGAGATAGGTGACGAGCGGGGCGACGTGCTCCACGGACAGCGGGTCGAGGACGCCCGCCGGAGCTTCGCCGAACACGCCGCTGGTCATCGCGGTGCGCGCGCGTGGACAGATGGCATTCGCGGTGACGCCGTAGCGAGCCAGCGACCGCGCCGCGGACATGGTCAGCGCCGCGATGCCCGACTTCGCGGCGGCGTAGTTGGGTTGGCCTTCCGAGCCGCTCAGGCCGGCCTCGGATGAGGTGTTGATCAATCGCCCGTAGCCGGGTGCGCCGTTCGCCTTGGCGGTCTCGCGCCAGTGGGCGGCGGCATTGCGGGCGAGCAGGAAATGACCGCGCAGGTGCACCCGGATGACGTCGTCCCATTCCTGGTCGCTCATGTTGAACAACATCCGGTCGCGGGTGAAGCCGGCGTTGTTCACCACGATGTGCAGGCCGCCGAAGTGCTCGAGCGCGGTCTTGCAGATCGCATCGGCCGTCGCACGCTCGGCCACGTCCCCGGGTACGAGGATCGCCTTGCCGCCAGCGGCTTCGATCTCGTCGAGCACACCGTCGCCGTCGTTGAGGTCGTTGACGACCACGTTGGCTCCCGCGGCGGCCAGTGCCACGGCTTCGGCGCGGCCGAGTCCGGCACCGGCTCCGGTGACGACCGCGACCAGGCCGTCGAGGTGCAACGCCGGTTCCGGCATGGACAAACCCTTCGAAATCAGACTGATCGGCACACGTGGATTTCCGAAATGTTAGAACGCGTTCTCGTTTTGCTCAACTCTTGTCACGTCAAGGTTTTCAAGGCGTTCTTGGGGCATCGGGTCACGGCGAGCGAAACGCGTTCTACTAGATCTGCAGGGATCGTCTCCGCTTTGATGACGAGCTGCTCGTCGTCGTCGAGTTCGAAGACGTCGGGCACCAGTCCGGTGCACACCGCGTTCGCCTCGCACAGGTTCCGGTCGACCTCGACCTGCATCTGCCGCCTCCTGACCCGGGGCCGCCGATGTTGGGCGTTGCGCGCCGACCCCTATGCAACGCAACGAGACAGCTGTGCCCTGCGTCACGGCATGTGGTGAGGGTAAACCCAGCACGTGCCGCGCAGCAGTGCTGATCATAGAACCGGTTCTACCTCCAGGCAACGACCGTGCCCGACGGTCTGTCCCGCCCCTGGCATGGCCTATCGACGGTGAGAGTCGACCCGGCTAGTCTGCAACTAGAACGCGTTTCACTGAGAGGGCGCCATGCAGATCAGCTATTCCGCCGAGCACGAGCAGCTCCGATCGGAGCTGCGCAGCTACTTCGCCACGCTGATGACCCCCGAACGCCGCGCCTCGCTGAGCGCTCCGGAAGGCGACTACGGCGACGGCAGCGCATACAAGGAAACGGTCCGGCAAATGGGCCAGGACGGCTGGCTCACGCTCGGCTGGCCGGAAGAATACGGCGGCCGCGGTGGCTCCATGCTGGACCAGCTGATCTTCACGGATGAGGCCGCGACCGCCGGCGCGCCTGTCCCGTTCCTCACCATCAACACGGTCGGACCCACCATCATGCGGTTCGGGACCCCTGAGCAGCGGGCGTTCTACCTGCCCAAGATCGCCTTGGGCGAGATCCACTTCGCCATCGGCTACTCCGAGCCGGGCGCCGGCACCGACCTGGCGTCGCTGCGCACCCGTGCCGAACGCGACGGCGACGAATTCGTCATCAACGGCCAGAAGATGTGGACCAGCCTGATCCAGTACGCGGACTACGTCTGGCTGGCCTGCCGCACCGACCCCGAGGCCCCGCGGCACAAGGGCCTGTCGATGATCATCGTGCCCACCGACTCCCCCGGCTTCTCCTGGACGCCGGTGCGCACCATGTCCGGCCCGACGACCAGCGCCACGTACTACTCCGACGTGCGGGTGCCGGTGTCCTCGGTGGTCGGCGAGATCAACGGCGGCTGGCCGCTGATCACCAACCAGCTCAACCACGAACGGGTCGCACTCACCTCCGCGGCACCCATCCTGACCGCATTGCGCGAGGTTCGGGAGTGGGCGCAGAACACCAAGCTCGCCGACGGCCGTCGCGTCATCGACCAGGAATGGGTGCAGATACACCTGGCCCGGGTACACGCCAAGGTGCAGTTCCTGCGGCTGATGAACTGGCGCATCGCATCTGGGTCGGGCGTCGGGCCTGCGGACGCGTCGGCGACCAAGGTGTTCGGCACCGAATTCGCCACCGAGGCCTACCGGCTGCTCACCGAGGTGATCGGTGCGAACGGCATGGTGCGGATGGGCTCTCCTGCCGCGGTGCTGCAGGCGCGGGTGGAGCGGATGGCCCGCTCATCGCTGATCCTGACCTTCGGCGGCGGCACCAACGAGATCCAGCGCGACATCATCGCCGGAGTCGGCCTGCGGCTGCCCTCAAGTGGGCGTTGAGACGGCGCGACGTTGAGCGACAGCGGAGGTAGCACGATGGACTTCACCCTGACCGACACCCAGCAGGAGCTGGCCGCGCTCACGCGCCGCATCGCCACCGACTTCGCCACACCGCAGCGACTGCGCGCGGTAGAGGACGCCGGCCCACATCTGGACCGGGAGCTCTGGGCCGCGTTGGCCGAGGCCGGCGTGCTTGCCGCCGCATTGCCGCAGAGCGTGGGCGGCGGCGGCCTCGACCTGCTCGAGCAATGCAGCGTGCTCATCGAACTGGGCCGCGCGGTGGCGCAGGTCCCCTACCTGTCCTGCATTTCTGTGGCAGCCGCTGCCATCGCGCACTTCGGCACCGACGCGCAGCGCGTGCAGTGGGCGGTCCCGGCCGCCGCCGGAGACGTGCTGCTCACCGCCGCGCTCACCGAGGATCTCAGCGACACCCCCGAGCAGCCCGTCACCCGCGCCACGCGTGACGGCGAGGAGTGGGTGATCAGCGGCAGCAAGGCCGTGGTCCCGATCGGCACCACCGCAGACGCGGTCCTGGTGCCGGTGAGCACGGAGGATGGGCCGGCGGTGTTCATCGTGCTCCCGTCCGACCCCGGCGTCGGCATCGAGGCGCAGCACATCGTCGACGGCGACACCGCAGCCTCGCTCGACCTGGCCGGCGTGCGGGTCGGCGACGATCGGCGCATCCAGGGCACCATCGCCGGCGGCGATCTGTTGCACTGGATGCTCGCCCGTGCCACCGTCGGCACCTGTGCGCACCAACTGGGCGTGCTGGAGCGTGCGGTCGAACTCACTGCCGCCTACGCGCGCGAGCGCGAACAGTTCGGGCGCCCGATCGGCAGCTTCCAGGCCGTCGCGCAGCGTCTGGCCGACGCCTATATCGACGTCGAGGCGGTGCGGCTGACGATGTGGGAAGCCGCCTGGCGCGTCGCTGAGCCACTGCCGTGCCCGACCGAGATCACCACCGCGAAGTTCTGGGCGGCCGACGCCGGACATCGGGTGGCGCACACGGCGGTGCATGTGCACGGCGGTACCGGGATCGACATCGACGCCCCGGCGCATCGCTACTTCCTCGCCGCCAAGCGCAACGAGTTCACCCTCGGCGCGGCGACCGTCCAGCTCCGCCGCCTCGGCGCCGAACTCGCCGCCGCCCCCGCCTGATCTCAGCTGCCGCTCGCACTCGCGTTCGCGCAGCTCGGGCGCCGGCATCAATCGACCAGCACGCATCGGGTACCGGTGTAGATGGTTGGCATGCATTGGTTGCAGTGGATGCAGCGCGATGTCACGGCGGCATCGGCCGCCATCCGGTTCACCAGGTCGGGCTCACGCAGCAGGGCACGGGCCATGGCGACGAAGTCGAAACCCGCGGCCATCGCCGCCTCGATGACGCCGCGATCGGTGACCCCACCCAGCAGGATCAGCGGCAGCGACACCGCGGAGCGCACCTTCGCGGCATCGGCCAGCAGGTATGCGTCGCGGTAGGGATAGTCGTGCAGTCGCGTGCGCCCGGCGATGCGTACGCCCCAGCGCAGCACCGGATGGCGCATCGCCGCCGCGAACTCCTTGATCGGCGCCGGTCCCTTGAACAGGTACATCGGGTTGAGCAATGAACTGCCCGCAGTCAGCTCCAGCGCATCGAGCGAACCGTCGGCCTCCAGCCATTGCGCCACCTGGATCGCCTCGTCGATGCCGAAGCCGCCGCGCACGCCATCGTCCATGTTGAGCTTCGCCAGGATCGCCAGCCGGCCGCCGACCGCGTCCCTAACCGCACGGGCGATCTCCCGCGCGAGCCGAGCCCGGTTGGCCAGCGCGCCTCCGTAGCCGTCGCGCCGGTGGTTGAGCCGCGGGCTCAGAAACGAGCTGGCCAGGTAGTTGTGTCCAAGGTGGATCTCCACTGCGTCGAAGCCGCTCTCGCCAGCCATCCTGGCCGCGTCGCCGTGTTCGCGGACGATCCGATCCAGGTCAGCCGGCGTCGCCGCCTGCGTCCGGCTCAGCGTCGCCGGCTGGAACGAGCGTCCCGGTGCCAGCGCGGGCAGGCGGTTCGAGCGGGCATCGGCCACTGGACCGGCGTGTCCGATCTGCGCGCTGGCGGCTGCGCCCTCGGCATGTACCGCGTCGGTGAGCCGCCGCAAGCCGGCGAGGGCCTCGGGACGCCAGTGGATCTGGTGCCGGTCGGTACGTCCCGCCGGCGAGACGGCCAGGTAGGCCACGGTGGTCATCGCGGCGCCACCCCGCGCCACCTGCAGGTGGAACTGCACCAGATCGTCGGTGACCAGCCCGCGCGGGCTCTTGCCCTCGAACGTGGCCGCCTTGATGATCCGGTTTCGTAGCGTGATCGGGCCGAGGCGTGCCGGTGCGAACGCGTCAGTACTGCCGGCCGCGATCACCGCAACTTGTCGAGGCGGGCGAGCGTCTCGTCGAATTCCGCGACCAGGTCGGCGATCAGCTCCGCGACTGGCCGCACCGAGTTCATCCGGCCGACGATCTGGCCGACCGGCATGGCCACGACTTCCGGGTCGTCCGCAGCCGCAATACGCTGGTGCGCCTCGCTGACCAGCAGGTTCTGCAACGGCATCGGCAGCGGCTCCGGCGCACCGGGCTCGGCCCACGCCTGCGTCCACTTGGTCTTCAGCAATCGGGCAGGCTTGCCGCTGTAGACGCGCGCGCGGACCGTCTGGTCCGAGCCGGCCGCAACCAGCGCACGCTGCACCGCGTCGCCGGTGCCCAGCTGGTACTCCGACGCGGTCAGCCAGTACGAACCCATCCACACCCCGCCGGCGCCGAGCGCCAACGCGGCGGCGATCTGGCGGCCCGAACCGATGCCGCCGGCGGCCAGCACGTGCGCATCGGAGCCGACCGCATCGACGATCTCCGGTACCAGCACCATGGTGGCGATCTCACCGGTGTGCCCGCCGGCCTCGGTGCCCTGCGCGATGACGATGTCCACCCCGTTGTCGACGTGCGAGCGAGCATGCTTGGCCTTGCCGGCCAGCGCGGCGACCGGCACGCCATGCGCATGCGCCTCGTCGATGACGTCCTTGGGCGGTGAGCCCAGCGCGTTGGCAATCAGCTTGATCGGGTGTTGCATCGCCACGTCCACGTGCGCCCGGGCAACCGAGTGCAACCAGCCGAGGACACCGTCGCGGGCCGGGTCACCGTCGTCGCGGCAGCGGCGGTACACCGAGCTTGCGCAGGGTGTCCTCGACGAACGCGCGGTGCCCGTCCGGGATGTACTTACCGAGGTCGCTCGCGGTGCCCTCCTCCGGCACCTTGGCGGGCATGACGATGTCCACCCCGTACGGCTTGCCGTCGGTGTTCTCGTCCATCCAGTTCAGCACGGCGTCGAGTTCGTCCGCCTCGTTGAAGCGCACGCAACCCAATACGCCGAGACCCCCGGCGCGGCTGATGGCGGCAGCCACGTGCTCGGACGGGGTGAACCCGAAGATCGGGTGCGTTATGCCGAGCTGTTCGCTGACCGCGGTGCGCACAGCACATCCTCCGGGTGATCGCTGGCGTAGGTGCTCGCCCATCGGTAGTCGGCCTTGCCGGTCGCCAGTCGCTGCACCTTGTCGACGAACCAGATGCTCTTGGGCACCTTGTAGCCGGCGATCTGCGTGCGCGCGTGCGCACTCAGTTGCTCGAACGTGGGTGAGGCGCCCGGCCGTGCCTCGACAACCGCGGCTACGCGTTGACCGAGCCGCTCGTCCGGCACGCCGACCACCAGCACGTCGAAGACGTCCGGGTGGGACATCAGCGCGCTCTCCACCTCTTCGGGGAACACCTTTTCGCCGCCGGTGTTCACGCAGGTGTTGCCGCGTCCGAGCAGGGTGATGCTGCCATCGGCTTCATGCCGGGCGAAGTCACCGGGCACCGTGTACCGCTTGCCGTCGACCTCCACGAACAAGCGGGCGGTCTTCTCCGGGTCCTTGTAGTACCCGATCGGGATGAATCCACCGCGCGCCAGACGTCCGATCTGCTCGGAGCCGGGCGGGATCGGCTGGTCGTCCTCGTCGATGACGATGGTGTCCTTATTGACGTTCACCCGTGGGCCGCCGACGCCGATCTCACTGTCCTTGTTGACCATGCCGATACCCATGAACCCGGTTTCGGATGATCCGATGGAGTCGGTGAGCACCGAGTTCGGCAGCGCCTGCAGGTACTCGTTCTTGACCGACTGCGAGAACAGCGCCGCGCTGCTGGATACCGCGAACACGCTGGAGACGTCGTAGTCGCCCGCCTTGAACGCTTCGATCATCGGCCGCGCCATCGCATCGCCGATGAGCACGATGACATTCACCTTGCGTCGCTGCACGGTCTGCCACACCGCGACCGGATCGAACTGCGGCAGCAGCGCCACCGTGTCGCCGCCGAACAGCGCCATCAGCGCCGCCCATTGGGCATTGCCGTGGATGAGTGGGGCCAGGCACAGCCGAACCATCCCGCCGGTGACCTTGCCCAGCTCCGATTGGGCGAACTCGTCAGGCAGCAGTTCGCCGGTGACGAAGTTGACGCCGCCGCCGAGAGTGCGCCACACGTCCTCGTGTCGCCATAGCACGCCCTTGGGTGCGCCGGTGGTGCCGCCGGTGTAGAGGATGTACAGGTCGTCCGGGCTGCGCTCTTCGAAGTCGCGCCGTGGGTTGCCTTCAGCCAGCGCGTCCTCGTAGTCCACGCCCGTGGTCGCGGCGCCGCTGGTGTCCGCGATCACCACCACGTGCTTCACGGTGGCGGCACCGGGCAGCGCCTCGCTGATCTGCGGAGAGAACTCCTGGTCGTGCACCAGCGCCACCACGTCCGCGTTGTCCAGCACGTACTGGACCTCGGTCGCGGTGTAGCGGTAGTTGACGTTGATCAGTGCTGCGCGCAGCTTGTAGGTCGCGAGCATGGTCTCGATTGCTTCGATGCTGTTGCGCGTGCACATGGCGACGTGTGAGCCGGCGCCGACGCCGTGCGCGGCGAGGTGGTGCGCCAGCCGGTTCGCACGCTCCTCGAGCTGGGCATAGGTGCGCTCATCGTCACCGCAGGTCACCGCGAGGCGTTCCGGGAACAGGTCCGCGGCGTGTTCGAAGAGGTCGGCGATATTCAAGGCCATGACGCAAAAACTAGAACCTGTTATCGTTTCTGGCAACCCCGACTCGCAGGAGGACCGCCCCGCATGACCACCGCGACGTCCCCGGTGACGCCTGAGGACCAGCACTGCCTCGTCGAACAGCGTGGCTCGATTCTCATCGTCACGATGAACCGGCCGGAGGCCAAGAACGCGCTGTCCGGACCGATGCTCGCGGGCATGAAGGCGGCCTGGGATCGGGTGGACGACGACCCGGAGATCCGCGCCTGCATCCTCACCGGGGCCGGCGGGGCGTTCTGCGCCGGCGCTGACCTCAAGGCGATGACCACCAGCCACCCGAGCGAGCGCGCGTCATCCATGGACCTGTCCGTGATCGAGCCACTGCTCAAGGGCCGTCGGCTGAGCAAGCCGTTGATCGCGGCGGTCGAGGGACCGGCCATTGCCGGTGGCACGGAGATCCTGCAAGCCACCGACATCCGGGTCGCCGGCCAGAGCGCACGGTTCGGGGTGAGCGAACCGCGCTGGGGCCTGTTCCCGCTCGGCGGCTCTGCGGTGCGATTGGTGCGTCAGCTGCCCTACACCGTGGCCGCCGACCTGCTGCTTACCGGTCGACACATCACTGCCACCGAGGCCAAGGAGATCGGACTGATCGGGCACGTGGTGGCCGACGGTCAGGCGCTGGACAAGGCACTGGAGATCGCGGGCGCCATCGCGGCGAACGGGCCGCTGGCGGTACAGGCGATCCTGCGCACCATCCGCGAGACCGAGGCAATGCCGGAGAACGATGCGTTCAAGATCGAGGCCGGGCTAGGTATGGCGGTATTCCGGAGCGAGGACGCCAAGGAGGGCCCGCGCGCCTTCGCCGAGAAGCGCACCCCGAACTTTCACGGCCGCTAGCCTCCCCCTCCCTCATGATCAAAAGGGCGATCTGGTCGATATTCGCCATCCACGCCTGTTGATCAAGCAAGTTAGAGGCCGGGGACCACGAACGGCTGCGGCGATGCGCCGCCGGGCGGCCGGATCGGCCCCGTTCCGGGCGGCAGCTGGGTATTGAGTTCGGCGGCTCGTCGTACGAGCCACTCCTTGACCTGGTGCGCGAAGCCGTGCGGTTCCCCGCGAATAACGGTCGGCGCCCAGTGCACGACGACCAATCCCGCCGCCGCGAGCCGATTATGTCGCGCCATCGTTGCGAGCCGATCAGCCTCGTTGCCATGATGCGCCCGGCTGTCGATCTCCAGCACCGCTCGCAGCGATCGCCACAGGACGTCGGCGACGAAGCGCACCCGCCCGGACTGGTCAGCCAGCGCAACGTTGAGTTCGAAGGCGGGCAGCGCCGCGTCGACGAGAACGTCCATGGCCTCTGCCTCCGCGACGGAGTGAGCACCGTCCAGTACGTCCAGCACCGCGCGACGCAGGAAATAGCTCCCGTTGCGGGGGCCGGATTGGTACTCGGAAAGCAGCGATGTCGTGGAGCACAGTCCGCGCTGAACCGAAGCGGTCACCAGTGCGCGCGCCGATGACAGCTCGCGACAGTCGAGCGCAGCGTCGGCAATGGCACGCGCCGGACTCGCGATGTGCAAACCGGCCATCGACCTGACCGAACCGGGGCATATGCGGCGGTCGAATCGGCGGCTCGTGGGCCGGATCCGTATCCCCGACACCTGCCTGTTGGTGCCACCCGGGCTAAGGACCAGGACGGTGTCGGATAACGGGCCGTCCCCGCCGACGCCGTAGCAGCGCGCAGCGTCCCAGCCGCTCACGACCGATCCGCTTCCCGCGAGCAGCAGGCCGGCCTCGGCAAGATCGGCCCGAGTCGGGACGTCCGGTCTCGTCAAGATCAGGCCGGGACAGAGCCGCCGCCAATTGCCCCTGCTCAGTTCTCCCCGGATGCGGCCCCGGGTGATGCCGAGACGATCGGCACGGGTGCCGTCGAGAATGCGAGGTGGGGTGCGGCAGTGCTGGACGCGGTCGGGTCTTCCCACGGCGCCAGGAAAACCCATCGGGCGACCGCGGTGTCGAGTCGGCGCTGGATCAAGTCGAGCCGGACCGTGTGGAAAACCCGCATTGATCAAGAGGTCGATGTGGCTCGTATTCACCAAGGTGGCCTCTTGATCACGGGAGGGGGGGTGAAGGGGGGTCAGATGGCCTTGTCGCGGCCGGCCCACTCGGGATCGCGCAACTTGCGCTTGTAGAGCTTGCCGTTGTCATCGCGCGGCAATTCGGCCAGATAGTCGACGTGCTTGGGCAGCTTGTACTTCGCCAGCCGCTCGGCCGCGAAAGCCACGATCTCCGCGGTCAGTTCGGGTGAGGGTTCGACACCCTCCACCGGCTGGATCACCGCTTTGACGGCCTCGCCCCACTCGTCGTCCGGCACGCCGAACACCGCAACGTCGGACACCTTCGGATGACTGACCAACTCGTTCTCGATCTCCGCGGGATAGATGTTCACGCCGCCGGAAATGATCATGTCGCTCTTGCGGTCGCACAGGAACAGGTAGCCGTCCTCGTCCAGGTAACCGATGTCGCCGACGGTGAACAGTTCACCCGCGCGTGACTCGAGCGTCTTCTCCACCGCCCTGTGATATGCGAATGTCGAGCCGCCCATCTGCATGTACACCAGGCCGACCTCGTTCGGCGCCACTTCCTGCTTGTTCCCGTCCAGGACCTTGATGACCGAGTACGACCACGCCTTGCCCACTGACCCGGGCTTGCGCAGCCACTCGTCGGCGAAGATCGTCGCGCCGCCGCCTTCGGTGGCCGCGTAGTACTCGACGATCACCGGGCCCCACCAGTCCAGCATCGTCCGCTTGACCTCGTTCGGGCACGGTGCCGCACCGTGGATCATCGTGCGCAGCGAGGACACGTCGTACTTCGCCCGTACCTCCTCCGGCAGCGCCAGCAGCCTGGTGAACTGCGCCGGCACCATGTGGCTGTGCGTGACGCGATGGGTCTCCACCAGGCGCAGGAACTCCTGCGCGTCGAACCTCTCCATGAGCACCACCGTGTGCCCCAGTTGAATGGAGATACCGACGAAGTTCAGCACCGCGGTGTGGTACATGGGCGAGCCACAGATGTGCACGTTGTCGTCGAAGGGCTGAATCCGGAAGCCGGCGAAGAAGCCGGCGGCAGCCATCGGCACCAGGTCCGGGTCCTGACCCGTCAGTGGCCGCTTCACGCCCTTGGGCTTGCCGGTCGTACCCGATGTGTAGACCATCGGCGCGCCCTGGGTCCGGTTGTCCGGACGCCCGCCCGGGCGGGCGAGTTCGGCGAGCGGCCTGAATCCCGGCACGTCCCCCAGCGCGAAGCGTGCGCCGTCGGGCAGGCCGGCCGCCGCGACGGTCGCCGCCTCAGCGAAACGCTCGTGGCCGACGAAGATCTTCGACTCGGAGTCATCGACGATGTAGGCGATCTCGTGACCGGTCAGGTGCCAGTTGATCGGCACGATGTACAGGCCGCATTCCATCGCGGCGAAGTACAGCGCCACCAACTCGATGGTGTTCGGCAGCATCACCGTGATGCAGTCCCCGGTGTTCAGTCCGAGCGCCTGCAGCCCGCGACCGTAACCATCGGCGGCCTCGGCCAGTTCGCCGTACGTGACGGCGCGTCCGCTCGGGTCGACCACGGCGGTCAGCTCCGGCTGCTCGCGGGCGATGTTCCACAGACCGGTCTCGGGCACCTTGCGCTCCTGTCGTCGCCACGAACGGACGTACCCCACGCGGGTTTCGCGCACGTGGGTACCGTCCCAATCTAGAACGTGTCTCAGTCCCAGACAAGCGACGACGGCGGCGTTCTAGCTCCCGTTTGGCGGGCAATGTGACCCAAAGCAAGCACCCTCTTGCCCGCGATACGAGAACATGTTTCACTCGTGCGGTGACTGCCGTCGCGTCGTTGAGTGCGCCCATCGAGCTGCAATTCGACTACACGCGATCGCTCGGGCCGGTATTGAGCCGATTCATGACCGGACTGGTCGAGGGCCGCCTGGTGGGCGTCCGGGTGAGTGACGGACGGGTCTTCGTGCCGCCGGTCGAATACGACCCGGTCACACACTCCCAGGTAACGAACTTCGTCGACGTCGCGGACGTCGGCACGGTGGTCAGCTGGAGCTGGGCCGGTCAACCGGTCGAGGGCCAGCCCTTCGACCGGCCGTTCGCGTGGGTGCTGGTGCGCCTCGACGGTGCCGACACCTGCCTGCTGCATGCGCTGGACGCAGCGGAGCCCGGGGACGTCCGGACCGGAATGCGAGTCGCAGTGCGGTGGCGTCCCGCCACGGAGCGGGTCGGCAATATCGCGGACATCGTCTGCTTCGAACCCGAAACCGGACATCGCAGCTCACCGGCCGGCGAGGGGACGACCACATCGGCCGAACCGGTGCAGATCGTGACCACACCGGTCTCGCTGCGCGTGCAGCACAGCGCGTCGCCCCAGGAGACGAAGTACCTGCTTGCGCTGCAGGAAGGCAAGCTGGTCGGCCAGCGCTGCCCCGAGTGCGGCAAGGTCTACATCCCGCCGCGCGGCGCCTGCCCGGTGGATGGAGTGCCCACCACGGAGGAGGTGACATTGCCCGACCGCGGCATCGTGACCACCTTCTGCATCGTGAACGTGCCGTTCTACGGGCAGACAGATCAAGCCCCCCTACGTCGCCGCCTACGTGCTGCTCGACGGCGCGGACATCGCCTTCCTGCACCTGATCCTGGATTGCCCGGCCGACGACGTGCGGATGGGCATGCGCGTCGAGGCGGTGTGGCGCCCACGCGAGGAGTGGGAACCCGGTCTGCAGAACATCTCGCACTTCCGCCCGACCGGTGAGCCGGACGCACCGTACGAGTCGTTCCAGGAGCATCTGTGAGTCCCGCACGCGACGTGGCCGTGGTCGGCTTCGCCCAGACGGTGCAGCAACGTCACTCCCCCAGCACCACCAACGGCGTGGAGATGCTCGTCCCGATCTTCCACGAGATGCTCGGCGGGCTGGGGCTGACCAAGACCGACATCGGGTTCTGGTGCTCCGGTTCCTCGGACTACCTCGCCGGCCGTGCCTTCTCCTTCATCTCTGCCATCGATGCGATCGGCCCAGTACCGCCGATCAACGAATCGCACGTCGAGGCCGACGCAGCCTGGGCGCTGTACGAAGCCTGGTGCAAGATCCAGACCGGTGAGGTGGACACCGCTCTGGTCTACGGCTTCGGCAAGTCCTCGGCGGGCACCATCGGACGCACGCTCGCCTTCCAGCTCGATCCGTACACGGTCGCCCCGCTGTATCCGGAGGCGGTGGCCGTCGCCGGGTTGCAGGCACGGCTTGGCATCGATGCCGGCCGGTGGTCCGAGCGGGACATGGCCGAGGTCGCGGTGCGTTCGCGCCGGGACGCGGAAACCAATCCGTTCGCGCAGGTCACCGGCGCGAAAGACGTCGACGAGTTGCTCGCCGAGCCATATTTCGCCGATCCGCTGCGGCGGCACGACTGCGCCCCCATCACCGACGGCGCGGCGGCCGTGGTGCTGGCTGCCGACGATCGCGCCCGCGACCTGGTGGAGCGGCCGGCGTGGATCTCCGGTATCGCGCACCGCGTCGACTCGGCCAATCTCGGCGCCCGCGACCTGACCGCGTCCGAGTCCACCCGCGCTGCCGCCGCCGACGCCGGCATCGACGGGCATTGAAGTCGCCGAGCTGAGCTCACCGTTCACGCACCAGGAACTGATCCTGCGCGACGCGCTGGGCCTGGCCGACGACGTCCGGCTGACCCCGTCCGGTGGCGCGTTAGCCGGCAACCCGCTGTTTGCGGCCGGGTTGGTGCGCATCGGCGAGGCGGCCCGGCACATCGCAGATGGCACGGCATCCCGGGTACTGGCGCACTCCACCATGGGTCCGGCGCTGCAACACAACCTCGTGTGCGTGATGGAGGGCCGGTAGTGGCGGGCAAGCAGCGTGCGGCGGTACTGGGCACCGGGCAGACGCATCACAAGGCGAAGCGGCCGGATGTGTCCATGGCCGGGCTGTGCCGGGAGGCCATCGACCGTGCCATGGCCGACGCGCAGGTTGGTTGGGACGACATCGACGCCGTGGTGGTCGGCAAGGCGCCGGACTTCTTCGAAGGCGTCATGATGCCCGAGCTGTTCCTCGCCGACGCACTCGGCGCGGTGGGTAAGCCGCTGCTACGCGTGCATACCGCCGGCTCGGTCGGCGGGTCGACCGCGGTCGTCGCGACCAGCCTTATCCAATCCGGCGTGCACGAACGCGTCCTCGCGGTGGCCTGGGAGAAGCAGTCGGAGTCGAACGCGATGTGGGCGCTGTCCATCCCCATCCCGTTCAACATGCCGGTGAACGCCGGCGCCGGCGGCTACTTCGCCCCGCACGTGCGCTCCTACATCCGTCGCTCCGGCGCGCCGAACCACATCGGTGCGTTGGTGGCGGTCAAGGACCGGCTCAACGGCGCGAAGAACCCCTACGCACACCTGCACCAGCCCGACATCACGCTCGAGTCGGTGCAGGCCTCGCAGATGCTGTGGGACCCGATCCGCTACGACGAGACGTGCCCGTCATCGGACGGCGCGTGCGCGGTCGTGCTGGGCAGCGAACGAGCCGCAGCCGCCGTGGACCGCCCGGCGTGGATCCACGCGACGGCGATGCGCTCGGAACCCACCACGTACGCCGGCCGCGACCAGGTGAATCCACAGGCGGGCCGCGACGCCGCGGCCGCGCTGTGGAAGCAGGCGGGGATCACCGACCCACTCGAGCAGGTGGACGTCGCGGAAATCTACGTGCCGTTCTCGTGGTTCGAGCCGATGTGGCTGGAGAACCTCGGGTTCATGCCCGAAGGAACCGGCTGGCAGCTCACCGAGGCCGGCGAGACAGCGCTCGGCGGCAAGCTGCCGATCAACGCCTCCGGTGGTGTGTTGAGTTCCAACCCGATCGGAGCCTCCGGCATGCTGCGCTTTGCCGAGGCGGCGATGCAGGTGATGGGACGGGCCGGGGACCATCAGGTCGACGGCGCGCGCACGGCACTGGGTCATGCGTACGGCGGCGGGTCGCAGTTCTTCGCGATGTGGGTGGTCGGGGCCGAACGTCCCGAATAGCGTCGTTGCGTTGGTGGGCTGGCGGGGGGTCTCCTTCGCGAGCCGATCCAGTCGCGCGCTAGGGCGCGCTCCCCGCCAGACCCAGCCAGGCTCGCGAACGAGACCCCCGCCGTCCTCCATGGGTTCGGCGCTATTCGTGCCCTTCGGCGTGGTTGGTCTGGGACGTGTCGTGGGCGGTGGCCATGGCGCGGTCGAACTCCCAGATCGCGCGCAGCGACAGCATCTTGCCCTCGTCGTTGACGCGGTAGATGAAGACGCCTTCGGTGTCCACCTGGTAGCCGTTGGACAGGATGGTGTGAATGATGCCGACGTTGGCACATTCGTCGCCGGCCGCGAACGAATCGTGGATCTCGAACACGAACGTCTGCACGTTGGCGATCGTCTTGTCCCAGAACTGCGAGCGGCCCTCGCGGCCGTAGTGGCCCTTGCCTTCGGGATCGAAGATCGAGGTGCCGACCGGATCCTCGATCCAGCCGTCGTCGGCGAACAGGTCGAGCCACTCGTCCTTCGCTTTGCGACAGACGGCGTCGTAGGAGCGCAGGCCGGCGTCACGTGCGGGATGCGACGCCTTCGACGGCGCGCGCCAATCGACGTAGGAGTCGGTCATGACTGCCTCCGGTTCTCAGTGGGCGACGGGGCAGTACCGGACCGGGTAGTCCTTGATGCCGTTCAGCCAGCCGGAGCGCAGCCGTCGCGGGTCACCGAGAGCCTGGATGTCGGGCAGGTGGTCGGCGATCGCGTTGAAGATGAGGTTCATCTCGAGCCGGGCCAGGTTGGCCCCGATGCAGTAGTGCGCGCCAGTACCGCCGAAGCCGAGGTGCGGGTTCGGGTCACGGGTGATGTCGAACTTGTACGGGTCGTCGAACACGTCCGGATCGAAGTTGGCGGCTGCGTAGTAGAGCCCCACGCGTTGGCCTTGCTTGATCTCCTGGCCGCCGAGAACGGTGTCCTCCTTGGCCGTGCGCTGAAACGCGATCACCGGCGTCGACCAGCGCACGATCTCGTCCGCGGTCGTCTCTGGCCGCTCGCGCTTGTAGAGCTCCCACTGGTCCGGGTGCTCCATGAAGGCGATCATGCCGTGGGTGATGGCGTTGCGGGTGGTCTCGTTGCCCGCGACCGAGAGCATCAGCGTGAAGAAGCCGAACTCGTCGGAGGTGAGCTCGCTGCCGTCGATGTCGGCCGTGACGAGCTTGGTCACGATGTCGTCCGCCGGGGCACTCCTTGCGCTCCTCGGCGACGTTCATGAAGTAACTGAGGATCTCGAACGAGGCGACCTCGCCGTCGCTCGGGTCGTAGTCCGGGTCGTCGTAGCTGACCATTCGGTTGGACCAGTCGAAGATCTTGCCGCGGTCTTCCTGCGGCACGCCGAGCAGATCGGCGATGGCTTGCAGCGGCAGCTCGCACGCAACGTCGCGGACGAACTCGCCCTCGCCGGCCGCCAGCGCCTGCTGCACGATCTTCTGGGCGCGCTCGTTGAGGCCGTCTCGGAGGCTGTTGACGGCGCGCGGGGTGAAACCGCGCGAGATGATCGCCCGCAGCTTCGTGTGTTGCGGTGCGTCCATGTTCAGCAGAATGACGCGCTGCATGTCCAGCTGTTCCCGCGTCATCTCCGGCTTGAACCGGATGATCGCGGTGTTCTCGAAGGAAGAGAACACCGCGTCGTTGCGCGAGGCTTCCTTGACGTCGGCATGCCGGGTGAGCACCCAGTGGCCCTCGTCGTCGAACCCGTCACGGTGGTAGGGCTGTGACTGCCACCAGATCGGCGAGGTGCGCCTGATCTCGTCGAACTCGGCACGCGGCAGTCCGTGCGAGATCATGTCTGGGTCGTTGACGTCAAAGCCCTCAGGCAGGTTCGGCGAAGCCACGCGGGGCCCTCCAATGCCTCCGGCAGAACTCGTCGGCGATCACGGGCGCGATCACTGCTGAGATCCGGCAGTTCCTGGAACACGTTCTAACGGCATTCAAGCACAATCCGCGCCGTAAAGTGAAGAGCGAACCTGGGATCGGTTGCCATTCAATAGGAACGTGTTCTACCTTGTCGAGAGGTGGCTGCCCCCGCACTGGCGGGCGCCGGCCGCGTCCATCGCCTCCCGGAGAGGACCGCCCATGGGCACCCCGGTGATCGTCGAAGCCGTCCGCACGCCGATCGGCAAGCGCGGCGGCTGGCTGGCCGGCCTGCACGCCGCCGAGGTGCTGGGAGCGGCGCAGCGTGCCCTGGTGCAGCGCGCCGGCATCGATCCGGAGATCGTCGAGCAGTTGATCGGTGGCTGCGTCACCCAGGCGGGCGAGCAGTCCAACAACGTCACCCGCACCGCCTGGCTGGCCAGCGGGCTGCCCTGGCAGGTCGGCGCCACCACCATCGATGCCCAGTGCGGCTCGGCACAGCAGGCCAACCACCTGGTCGCCGGCCTGATCGCCACCGGTGCGATCGACGTCGGCATCGCGTGCGGTGTGGAGGCGATGTCGCGGGTGCCGCTCGGCGCCAACCGTGGCGAATCCTCTCCTCGCCCGGATTCGTGGGACATCGACCTGCCGAACCAGTTCCTCGCCGCCGAACGGATCGCGGAGCGGCGCGGCCTCACCCGCGCCGATCTCGACGCGTTCGGCCTCGCGTCCCAGCGCAAGGCCGCGCGCGCCTGGACCGAAGGTCGCTTCGACCGCGAGGTCGCACCGGTCGAGGCGCCGGTGCTGGACGAGGACGGCAAGCCGACCGGACAGACGCGCACGGTCACCCGCGACCAAGGCCTGCGCGAGACGACGGCGGAGGCGCTGGCCAGCCTCAAACCCGTCTACGACGGTGCGCTGCACACCGCCGGCACGTCCTCCCAGATCTCCGACGGCGCAGCCGCGGTGCTGCTGATGGACGCCGACCGCGCCGCTGCCCTCGGGCTGCGGCCGCGAGCCCGGATCACAGCGCAGGTGCTCGTCGGCGCCGAGCCGTACTACCACCTCGACGGTCCGGTGCAGGCGACCCAGCGACTGCTCGAGCGCACCGGCATGGCCATCGAGCGACATCGACGTGTTCGAGGTGAACGAGGCGTTCGCGTCGGTACCCATGTCGTGGATGCAGGTGCACCAGCCCGATCCGGACCGGGTCAACGTCAACGGCGGCGCAATCGCCATCGGCCACCCGGTCGGCAGCACCGGCTCCCGGTTGATCACGACTGCACTGCACGAGCTCGAGCGTCGCGACGCAAGTACGGCGCTGATCACGATGTGCGCCGGCGGCGCGCTGTCCACCGGCACCATCATCGAGAGGATCTAACCGATGCCTGACTCACACGGTTACACCGACGTCGTCAACGCACCGGTCGACAAGATCATCGCGGCACTGACGGACTTCGACTCGCTGCCCGAGTGGCAGGCAAGCGTGCTCGAGTGCGAGGTGCTGGAGCGTGACGACGATGGCCGCGGTTCGCTGATTCGGATGAAGGTGGACGCCAAGATCCGCAAGATGGACTACGTGGTGCGCTACAGCTACGACCTGCCCACCGGGCTCGGCTGGGACCAGGTCAGTGGCGACCTGAAGGAGAACACCGGCCGATACACGTTCAGCCCGCGCGCGGACGGCGGTACCGATGTCACCGTCGATATCGTCGCCGAGGTGGGCTTCTTCGTGCCCGGCCCGATGAAGAACCTGATCCGGGACCAGTCGCTGAAGAACTCGATGCGGGAGCTGAAGAAGCGCGTCGAATAGCGCCCTACGTCGGGCCCGGTTGTTAGGCGCCGTAGACGGGGGTGGCTGCGGGCGCCTTCGCAAGCAGGTCCGCCAGCACGGGGCCGAGTTCGGCAGGCTGCCACCGTGCGCCTTTGTCCACCGACGGGCCGTGCTGCCAGCCGTCGGCGACGGTCACCTTGCCGCCCTCGACCTCGAACACCCGCCCGCTCACCGCGGCGGAATCGGCGCTGCCGAGCCAGACCACCAGCGGCGAGATGTTCTCCGGCGCCATCGCATCGAATCCGCCGTCGGGCGCGGCCATCATGTCGGCGAAGACCTCTTCGGTCATTCTGGTGCGGGCCGACGGTGCGATCGCGTTGACGGTGACCCCGTATCGGCCGAGCTCGGCGGCGGCAACCAGGCTCAGCGCAGTGATGCCGGCCTTGGCCGCGGAGTAGTTCGCCTGCCCCACGCTGCCCATCAGGCCAGCGCCGGAGCTGGTGTTGACGACGCGCGCGTCCGGTTGCCGGCCCGCCTTCGACTCGGCGCGCCAGTACGCCGCCGCATGGCGCAACGGTGCGAAGTGTCCTTTCAGGTGCACGCGGACCACTGCGTCCCACTCGTCCTCGCCCAGGTTGGCCAGCATCCGGTCGCGCACGAACCCGGCGTTGTTCACCAGCACGTCCAGCCGGCCGAACTGCGACACGGCGGTCTGCACCATATTTTCCGCGCCGGTCCAGTCGGCGACGTCGTCGGTGTTCGGCACCGCGCGGCCACCCGCGGCGACGATCTCGTCCACGACCTGCTGTGCCGGTCCAGCGGCTCCCCCGCTGCCGTCGAGTGCGACGCCGACGTCGTTCACCACGACCGCGGCGCCCTCGGCGGCAAAGGCGAGTGCGTGCGCCCGGCCGATGCCGCGCCCGGCGCCGGTGACGATGACGACACGGCCGTCGCAGATTCCGCTCACTCGATTGCCTCCGTCTGTGCACTACGCGCCGACGCGCCTGCGCCGGCATTGGCTGCGGCCAGGAATGCAGGCCGCTCCCCGCCACCGTGCACCAGCAAGGTGGCGCCGCTGACGTAGGACGCCAGTGATGAGGCCAGGAACGCGACGCATTGCCCGATCTCGTCGGGCTCGGCCAGGCGCCCGAGTGGCACCGTCCGGCCGACCGCCGCGATTCCGTCCTCGTCGCCGTAGTGCAGGTGCGCCTGTTCGGTGCGGACCATGCCCACCGCCACGGAGTTGACCCGCACCTTCGGCGCCCACTCGATCGCCAGGCTCGCGGTGAGGTTGTCCAGTCCGGCCTTCGCCGCGCCGTAGGCCGCAGTGCCCGGCGAGGGCCGGTGACCACTGACGCTGCTCACCATCACGATCGCGCCGCCACGGTCCTGCATGACCTCGTTGGCCGCCTGAGCCACCAGCAGCGGGGCAAGCAGGTTGAGTTCGACGATCTTCGCGTGAAATCGCGAACTCGCCTGCGCCGCCGGCGCGTACGGCGACCCGCCGGCGTTGTTCACCAGCACGTCCACCGTCCCGTGCCGAGCAACCACCGCCTGGACCAGGTCGAGGACCGCGGCCGGATCGCGCACGTCGCACGGCATGAATTCGGCCGTGCGGCCGGCGTGCTCGACAGGTCCGGCCGGCGCTGTGCGGCCACAGACGACAACCTCCGCCTCCGCGGCCAGCAGCGTCCGCGTGATGCCGAGTCCGACGCCGCGCGCACCCCCGGTGACGATCGCGACCGCGCCGCGCAACCCCAGGTCCGTGGGCACCCTCACCGTGCTACCCTACCAAGCACTTGCTTGCTCAGGAAGGCCGCCATGGGTATCAGCACGACCCGGCCGGAAGACGGCATCGCGGTAATCACGGTCGATTACCCACCGGTGAACGCGCTGCCGGTGCAGGGCTGGTTCGACCTCGCCGAGGCCGTACTCGGCGCCGGCCGCGACCAGGGCACGCACGTGGTCGTCTTGCGTGCCGAGGGCCGGGGCTTCAACGCCGGCGTAGATATCAAGGAGATGCAGCGCAGCGAGGGGCACGACGCACTGATCGGTGCCAACCGCGGCTGCTACGCCGCGTTCGGCGCTGTTTATGACTGTGCCGTGCCGGTGGTCGCGGCCGTGCAGGGATTCTGCCTGGGCGGTGGCATCGGTCTGGTCGGCAACGCAGATCTCGTGATCGCTGCCGAGGACGCCACCTTCGGGCTGCCCGAGATCGATCGCGGCGCGCTCGGCGCAGCCACCCACCTCGGCCGCCTGGTGCCACAGCACCTGATGCGTGCGCTGTATTTCACCGCGAGCACGGTGGACGCGAACACGCTGCACCAGCACGGCTCGGTATTCCGAGTCGTGCCACGCTCAGCGCTCGATGAAGCGGCGCTGGACATCGCGCGTGTCATCGCCGCCAAGGACACCCGGGTCGTGCGCAAGGCCAAAGAGGCGATCAACGGCATCGACGTGCAGGACGTGCACCGCAGCTACCGGTTCGAGCAGGGCTTCACCTTCGAGGTGAACCTCGCCGGCATCGCCGACGAACACCGGCAGGCGTTCGTCGACAGCAAGTCCGCACCGGGAACGGGCGACTGAACGTGCCCGACAAGCGCATGACCTGCGACGAGGTCGTCGCCCAACTCAGCGACGGCATGACCATCGGCATCGGCGGGTGGGGTTCGCGACGCAAGCCGATGTCGCTGGTGCGGGCAATCCTGCGTTCGACGCTGACCGACCTGAGGATCGTTTCCTTCGGCGGCCCGGACGTCGGGTTGCTCTGCGCGGCCGGCAAGGTGCGCGAGCTGGTGTTCGGGTTCGTCTCGCTGGACTCCATCGCGTACGACCCGTGGTTCCAGCAGGTGCGCCAGGCCGGCTCGATCACCGCTCGGGAGTTCGACGAGGGCATGGTGGTGGCGGGTCTGCGGGCGGCCGCGCAGCGGTTGCCGTTCCTGCCCATCCGGGCCGGGCTCGGCTCCGACGTGCTCACCTACAACCCGGACGTGCGCACCGTGCGATCCCCGTACGCCGACGGCGAGGAACTGGTCGCGATGCCCGCGCTCCCCCTCGACGCCGCACTGGTGCACCTCAACCGCGCCGACGCGCGCGGCAACGCCTGCTACCTCGGCCCGGACCCGTACTTCGACGACCTGTTCTGCCTGGCCGCGCAACGCCGGTTCGTCTCGTGCGAGTCGATCGTGGCGACCTCGGAGCTGACCTCACTGGCGCCACCGCAGGCGTTGCTGCTCAACCGGATGATGGTCGACGGCGTCGTCGAAGCACCGGGCGGCGCGCACTTCACCTCGTGTGTGCCGGACTACGGCCGCGACGAGGCGTTCCAGCGCGAGTACGCCGCCGCGGCCGGTGATGTCGAGCAGTGGCGGCAGTTCACCGAGCGTTATCTCGCCGGATCCGAGGCCGACTACCAGACCGCGGTGAGGGCCGCCGCAACCGCCAGCACCGCCACTACCGGCGTGAGCGCGGGTGCAGCGCAGTGAGCGCGGCAACCGAGGTGAGCCTGGGCGACGTATGCGCCGTCGCCTGTGCCGACCTGTTCGCCGGCGCCGGCGAGATCCTGCTCAGCCCGATGGGCACCATGCCGACGATCGGAGCACGACTCGCCCGGCTCACCTTCGCGCCGGACGTGCTGATCTCCGACGGCGAGGCGTTCCTGCTCGCCGAGACTCCCCCGCTCGGCGAGTCGAGCCCGCACGAGGGCTGGCTGCCCTACCGCGCCGTATTCGACGTACTTGCGTGGGGGCGACGCCACGTCGTCATGGGCGCCAACCAGATCGACCGCTTCGGCAACCAGAACATCTCCTGCATCGGCGCGCATGCCGCGCCGTCGCGGCAGTTGCTCGGCGTGCGTGGCGCACCCGGAAACAGCGTGAACCACCGCACCAGCTACTGGGTCCCGCGACACAGCACTCGGGTGTTCGTGCCGCGCGTCGACATGGTTTCCGGCGTCGGTTACGACCACGCAGCCGGGGCAGCAGCCCGGTTCCACGACGTGCACCGCGTCGTGACGAATCTGGCCGTCCTCGACTTCGCCGGTCCGGAACACGGCGCCCGGCTGGTCTCCGTGCATCCCGGCGTGACCGCGGCGCAGGTGCAGCAGGCGACCGGATTCCCGCTCGTCGTGGGCGGCGACGTCCCACTGACCCGGGCACCGAGCGAGCAGGAGCGCGCGTTGCTCGACACGATCGATCCGCGTCGGCTGCGCGACAAGGAGGTAGGCGCGCGATGACCAGGCTGCGCACCGCGTTCACGGACCTCGTGGGTGTCCAGCATCCGGTGGTGCAGACCGGCATGGGCTGGGTGGCCGGACCGCGACTGGTCGCCGGCACCGCCGAGGCCGGTGGCCTGGGCATCCTGGCCTCGGCCACCATGACCTACGACGAACTCGCCGCGGCGATCGCCGAAACGAAATCGCGCACGGCAAAGCCGTTCGGGGTCAACCTGCGCGCGGACGCCGCGGATGCCTCCCGTCGGGTGGACCTGCTCATCGCGGAAGGCGTCCGGGTCGCATCGTTCGCGCTCGCGCCGAAGCAGGAGTTCATCAGCCGGCTCAAGTCTGCCGATGTGGTTGTGCTGCCGTCCATCGGCGCGGCGAAGCACGCGCGCAAGGTCGCCGACTGGGGGGCGGACGCGGTGCTGGTGCAGGGCGGCGAAGGCGGTGGGCACACCGGTGGGGTGGCGACCACACTGTTGCTGCCCTCGGTGCTGGACGCTGTCGACATCCCGGTGGTGGCGGCCGGCGGATTCTTCGACGGCCGCGGACTGGCTGCGGCGCTGTCCTACGGTGCGGCCGGTGTGGCAATGGGCACCCGTTTCCTGCTCACCCGTGAGAGCACCGTGCCGGACGCGGTGAAGCAGGCTTATCTTGACCGCGGTCTGGACGCGACCGTGGTCACCACCCGGGTGGACGGCATGCCGCACCGGGTACTGCGCACCGAACTCGTGGAGCGGTTGGAGAAGTCGTCGCGGCTGCGCGGCCTGTGGCTCGCGGCTCGCAACGCGCAGCGATTCAAGAAGCTGACCAAGCTGACGTGGTCGCAGATGATTCGGGAAGGCCTTGCCACCAAGCACGGTAAGGAACAGACCTGGGCGCAGATGATCATGGCGGCGAACACGCCGATGCTGCTGCGCGCCGGACTGGTGGAAGGTCGTGCGGACGCCGGGGTGCTGGCCAGTGGCCAGGTTGTCGGCATGATCGACGACCTGCCGACGTGTGCAGAACTCATCACCGGCATCGTCGAGGACGCCGCGCGCATCATCAAAGCGCTCCCGGACACCCTCACACCGATCTAGCCACGTCGGCGTTCCCCGAGGGGAACTGCCGTGTGCAAGTCGTCAGCAAACCGAGCCGGTCGCGTCTTCCTTCTGACGGTGGCCCGTTGGCCCGTGGCGGAGCGGATGTCGAAGATAAGCCCCCGGCATCCTGGTCGAAGGAGGACGAGCATGCAGCCAGCCGGCGAGGACGAGGTGCAGCAGTTTCTCACCCGCCTGGAGAGAGTCCCGCTCCCGCACAAGATGCTGCTGTGGGCGTTAGCGCAGCGCGACGATGATTTGGGCGCGGCCCAAGCGCGCGTCGCCGCGTGGTTGGGGGGGTCCGTTGCGCTTGCTAACACACAACTCGCCGAAGCCCTCGCCGCGGTCGCGTCCGACGTCGGCGCTGAAGACCCGTGCCCCCGCGTTCGCCAGCTCATCCGTGCTAGCGGCGAGCCCAAGGTCGTGACTCGGACCACCAAGATCAGGCAAGGGATCATTGATCGACACGAGCCCACCGCACGGCGCGATCTCGATGAGGTGACGAATGGGAGCGGGTTCCCTTCAGGAGTAGCGCAAGACTTCTATTGGCTCCTCGTTACGCTCTATCCCAACCTGCCTGGGCCGGAGGAGCGGCTGAAAGCCCTTCGACATGCGATCGCTCGCGGTGAACTCGACCTCAAGGTCCCGTCCCTCGGATCCCCCCGCTTCGACACTGCTAGCGACGCGCCCGGCTCCGTGCAAAAGACCTACCGCCGGATGAACCGAGCCGAGCAAGACAGGATCATCAGGCTCGCAAAGGACCGGCGCAACCAGCGCCTGGACTCCTCGTCCATCGTGAAGCTGGATCAGCGCACCCGGGACCTGTTGGAGCGCTTGTACCCCGATGCCAAGTCGGATCAGAAGCTCTTGTTTGCACTGCTATCGGACCTCAGCAAAAGGAAACTCGACCTCGACAAGCGCGCAGCACCAACGAGCTGACTACAGCCGCTCGATGATGAGGACGTTGGCTTGGCCGCCGCCCTCGCACATCGTCTGCAAGCCATAGCGGCCGCCGGTTCGCTCGAGTTCGTTCAGCAGCGTCGCGAGCAGTTTCGTGCCAGTGGCGCCGATCGGATGCCCCAACGCGATCGCACCGCCGTTGACGTTGACGCGTGCCGGGTCGGCTTTGAGTTCCTGAAGCCAGGCGAGCACCACGGACGCGAACGCCTCGTTGATCTCGACGAGGTCGATGTCGTCGATGGTCATGCCCGCGCGGTCCAACGCATAGCGGGTCGCCCGGATCGGTGCGGTGAGCATGTACACCGGGTCGTCGCCGCGCACGGAGATGTGGTGCACCCGTGCCCGCGGCGTGAGGCCGAATCGCCGCACCGCGGACTCGGATGCAACGAGGGTCGCACTCGCCGCGTCAGAGATCTGCGAGGACAGCGCCGCGGTGACCCGCCCGCCCTCGCGCAGCGGCTGCAACCCTGCCATCTTCTCCAGCGACGTGTCCGCGCGCGGTCCCTCGTCTACCGCGAACTCGCCCACCGGCACGATCTCGTTCGCAAACCGCCCCGCCGCGATCGCCGCCAGCGCACGCTGGTGACTCTGCAGCGCGAACTCCTCCATCGCGGCCCGGCTGATATCCCACTTCTGCGCAATCATGTCCGCGGCGCGGAACTGGGACACCTCCTGATCGCCGTAGCGCGCGGCCCAGCCCGTCGAGCCGGTGAACGGCGTCTCGAAGCCGAGTTGCTGGCCCAGCAGCATCGCCGACGAGATCGGGATCTGGGTCATGTTCTGCACACCACCGGCGACCACCAGATCCGCAGTACCGCTGAGGACCGCCTGGGCCGCGAAATGCACTGACTGCTGGCTCGACCCGCACTGGCGATCCACCGTCACACCCGGTACTTCGTCGCTGTAGCCGGTGGCCAGCCAGGCCGTACGCGCGATGTCACCGGCCTGCGGACCGATGGTGTCCGTGCAACCCAGGATCACGTCGTCGACCGCGTCCGGATCCGCGGACGGATTGCGCTCGAACAGGGCCCGGATCACCTGCGCGCCGAGGTCCGCCGGGTGCACCTGCGCCAGTGCGCCGTTGCGTCGCCCGACCGGCGTGCGCACTGCGTCGACGATGTATGCCTCTGCCATTGCCTGCTCCCTGACGTTGCGATGTTCTTGTTAGCTGCGGCCGGTCGCGATGCCGTCCAGCACGATGGACAGGTACTGCCGCGCGACGCTCTGCACGTCCACCGCACCACCCGGGCGGAACCAGCGCACGCCGACCCAAACCGTCTCGCGCAGGAACCGGTAGGTGAGGTCGACGTCCAGGTCGGTCCGGAAGCTGCCATCGGCCATCCCTGCGCGCAACAGGTCCTGCCACATGGTGCGGAATTCGGCCCACCGCTCGCCGATGTAGGCGAAGCGCGGCTGGGCAGCCAGACGCTGTGCCTCGTTCTGGTAGATGGCCACCGCGTCGTGCTGCTGGTCGATCGCCGTGAATGAAGCCACCACGATGGCCTCCAGTCGAGCGCGCGGGCTCAGTTGTTCGGCCACGATCGCGTGGTAGCGGCCGAACAAGTCGTCGAGGAAGCCGCGCAGGATCTCATCGACCATCGACTCCTTTGAGTCGAAGTGGTGATAAAGGCTGCCGGAGAGGATGCCGGCCGCATCCGCGATGTCACGCACCGTGGTCTCGCGCAGTCCCTGCTCGGCGAACAGGTGGGCGGCAAGGGCGAGCAGTTCGGCCCGCCGGTCCGTGCTGACGGTGCCCTCTGCGGTCGCGTTGCGGGCGGTCATGGGTGTTGGCTGCTCACGGACACGACCTCGCCGGTGAGGTACGAGGCGTAGTCGCTAGCCAGGAACACGATGACGTTGGCGACCTCCCACGGCTCGGCGTATCGGCCGAAGGCCTCTCGTTTGGTGAGTTCGCCGAGCAATTCCTCGCTGGTCACCTTCGCCAGGTGGGGATGCATGGCCAGGCTCGGTGCGACCGCGTTGACCCGGATGCCGTGCGCGGCGACGTCGAGCGCCGTGCACCTGGTCAGCGCCATGACCCCGGCCTTGGCGGCCGCATAGTGCGCTTGGCCTTGCTGCGCCCGCCAGCCGATCACCGAGGCGTTGTTCACCACGGTGCCGCGCACGCCGCCGGCGACCATCGCCCGCACTGCCGCTCGGGTGCAGCGAAACGTGCCGGTCAGCGTCACGTCGAGCACGCGCGACCACTGCTCGTCGCTCATCTCCAGGACGGACGCGGTGCCGCCGAGTCCGGCGTTGTTCACCATCACGTCGATTCGACCGAAGCGTTCGATCGCACCGTCGATCAGATGCTGCACCTGCGCCTCGTCGGTGACGTCGCACGGTATTGCCGCGACCCGGTCGCCGTAACCGGCGGCGAGGTCGGCAACCGTCTCGCCCATACGCCGCTCGTGCGCGTCGCTGAGCACAACCTGGGCGCCCTCTTCGAGGCAGCGCCGCGCGGTCGCTTGCCCGATGCCGCTGCCCGCCGCGGCGGTAACCACGGCAACCTTGTCGGCGAGCAGCTGGTGCCCGGCCGGGTAGGCCGGCACGACGACGTCGACCCGCTCCGTCATGTCATCTGCAGCCGTCATGACCGAACCTCGCGCGGCAGGCCGAGGGTGCGCTCGGCGATGATGTTGCGCTGCACCTCGTCCGAGCCGCCGTAGATGGTGTCGGCCCGGCTGAACAGGAACAGCCGCTGCCACGAGTCGAGGCCATCAGCTTCGTCCGTGCCGTTCCTGGCCTCAGCGCCGTACACCAGCGATTGCGGACCCCGGATCGTCATCGCAAGCTCGCCGAGGTCGCGGTGCCAGTGCGCCCACAGGAGCTTCGCGACCGACGCTTCGGTGCCCGGGGTCCCGGCCGCGACGCTGGCGAGCGTGCGCTGCGCGTGCGCGCGCATCACCTCCAGGCCCATCCAGGCCCGGGCCAGCCGCTCCCGGATAATCGGGTCGCCGATCATCCCGTTCTGCGTGGCGAGTTCGATCAAACCGTCCAGCTCCCGCCGGAATCCGATCTGCTGACCGAGCGTCGCGACGCCGCGTTCGAATCCGAGCGTTGCCATCGCGACGCGCCAGCCTTCGCCGGGCTCGCCGACGACGAGGGACGCGTCGGTGCGCGCATCGTCGAAGAACACCTCGTTGAATTCCGAGGTGCCGGTGATCTGCTGGATCGGCCGCACCTCGATGCCCGGTTGCTTCATCGGGACGAGCAGGTAGGACAGCCCGTGATGCCGCGACGACCCCGGTTCGGTCCGTGCCACGACGAAGCACCAGTCGGCTAGATGTGCCAGTGAGGTCCACACTTTCTGGCCGGTGATGGACCACTGGTCGCCGTCGAGACGGGCAGTGGTGGCGACGGCTGCCAGGTCCGAGCCGGCGTTGGGCTCGGAGTAGCCCTGACACCACAGTTCCTGCACCGCCTTGATCTTCGGCAGGAATCGGGCCTGCTGGGCTGGGGTGCCGAATGCGATCAACGTCGGGCCGAGCAGCTCCTCACCCAGATGGTTCACCCGAGACGGCGCGTTGGCGCGGGCGTACTCCTCGTGGAAGATAACCTGCTGTGCCGTGCTCGCGCCGCGGCCGCCGTGTTCGACCGGCCAGCCGATGCAGGTCCAGCCGGCCTGGGCGAGGTGGCGGTCCCACTCCAGCCGCTCGGCGTGCACCTCGTGCTCTCGGCCCGGGCCGCCACGGCCGCGTAACGTCGCGAACCGGCCGGTGAGATTCTCCTGCAGCCAGGACCGGATTTCGGCGCGGAAGCCCTCCGCGGCATCTGCTGCTCCGGATGCGGGATCAGCCGCCGCGACGTGGACGGCATTGCTCGCCTCGACGCGCTCGGGCCGCGCGGGTGCCTGGCTGTGAGCCACCCTCGTAAGCTACCCTACCAAGCACTTGCTTTGTAGGGGGCAGGATGACCGGAGCGCCGAGCACCACGCCGGCTGCGCTCCGCCGTGCCGCCGAGCAGTTCGGGGATCTACCCGCCATCGCCGACGGCCCGGTGCGCCTCACCTGGGCCGAGCTGCACGCCGAGATAAGCACCGTGGCCCGGTTCCTGATCGCCGATGGCGTCGACGCCGGAGACCGGGTTGCGGTCTGGGCGCCGAACACCCATCACTGGGTAATCGCCGCGCTCGGCGCGCATTACGCCGGTGCGACCCTCGTCCCGGTGAACACCCGCTACACCGGCTACGAGGCAGCCGAGATCCTGCAACGAACCGGGGCCACAGTGCTGTTCGTGGCTGGGCCGTTCCTCGGCGTGGACCGCTACCCGGCGCTTCGTGCGGCCGCCGGACCAGACGGCCTGCCCCGGTTGCGCACCGTGGCGCGCATCGGTCTGGACGACTCCCCCACGCCCGACGGCATCCTCAGCTGGGCCGACCTCGCCGCGCGGGCCGGTGGTGTTGACGAACGTGAGGCCGAGTCCCGCGCGGACGCCGTGGACCCGGACGACGTCAGCGACATCCTGTTCACCTCCGGCACCACCGGCCGTAGCAAGGGCGTGCTGAGCGCACACCGGCAGGCGCTCGCCGTAGCGAGCGCATGGGCCGACTGCGGCGAGGTCAGTCACGACGACCGCTACCTCGTGATCAACCCGTTCTTCCACAGCTTTGGTTACAAGGCGGGCATTCTCGCCTGCCTGCTCACCGGCGCCGCGATCGTGCCGCAACCGGTGTTCGACGTCGAGCGGGCGATGGAACTGGTCGCCGCCGAACGCATCACCGTGCTGCCCGGCCCACCGACGATCTACCAGAGCATGCTCGACCATCCCGACCGCGCCAAGTACGACCTGGCCTCGCTTCGGTTCGCCGTCACCGGCGCAGCCACCGTCCCGGTCGCGCTGGTCGAGCGCATGCAGTCCGAGCTGAGTTTCTCGGTCGTGCTCACTGCGTACGGGCTCAGCGAAGCAGTCGTGGCGACCATGTGCCGGCCAGAGGACCCGCCGGAAACCATCGCCCACACCTCCGGTCGAGCCACCGCTGATTTCGAGGTGCGCATCGGCGAGTCGGGCGAGATCCTGCTGCGCGGCCCCAATGTCATGCTCGGCTACCTGGACGACCCGGACGCAACCCGGCAGGCGGTGGACGCCGACGGGTGGCTGCACACCGGTGACATCGGCGCACTCGATGAGGCCGGCTACCTCACCATCACCGACCGGTTGAAGGACATGTACATCTGCGGCGGGTTCAACGTCTACCCGGCCGAGGTCGAACAGACCCTGGCCCGGTTGGACGGGGTGGCCGAGACGGTGGTCATCGGCATCGCGGACGCGCGTCTGGGTGAGGTTGGCAAGGCCTTCGTCATCCCCCGCCCGGGTGCGACCCTCACCGAAGACGGGGTGCTCGCCTTCGCGCGGGAACGCCTGGCCAACTTCAAGGTCCCGCGCGTGGTGGAATTCCGCACGGACGTGCCGCGCAACGCAACCGGCAAGCCCCTGAAGCGAGTGCTTCGCGACGAGGAAGGCAAGGAGGCGAGCGCACGTGGCTGACCAGGTGCTTACCGACGAGGCGGACGTCGTCACCTACGACAAGCGCGGCGCCACCGCGATCGTGACGATGAACCGGCCCGAGTACCGCAACGCACAGAACTCGGTGATGACCTACGCGCTGGATGCCGCCTTCGGTCGCGCGGTCGACGACGACGAGGTGAAGGTGATCGTGCTGGCCGGCGCGGGCAAGCACTTCTCCGCCGGACACGACATCGGCACCCCTGGCCGCGACGTGGACGTGCACTACGACAACACCGCGATCATCTGGTGGGACCACGTCGGGCGTGACGGCGGCGACTTGCGCTACGCGCGCGAGATGGAGGTCTATCTCGGCATGTGCCGGCGCTGGCGCGAGATCCCCAAGCCGATGATCGCGATGGTGCAGGGCGCGTGCATTGCCGGTGGGCTGATGCTCGCGTTCGTCTGCGACCTCATCGTCGCCACCGAGGACGCCTTCTTCGGCGACCCGGTGGTGCGGATGGGCATCCCCGGTGTGGAGTACTTCGCCCATCCGTGGGTGATCGGCCCGCGGGCGGCGAAGGAGATCCTGTTCACCGGCGATCGCTTCTCCGCCCAGCGAGCCTATGAGTGGGGCATGGTGAACCGCGTGGTCGCGTCGGACCGGCTCACCGACGAGACGATGGCGATCGCCGAGCGGATCGCCGCGATGCCACAGTTCGGGCTGGCACTCACCAAGCGTGCGGTGAACCAGTGCGAGGACGCGATGGGCATGCGCAACGGCATGGACTCGGTGTTCGGGCTGCACCACTTCGCGCACGCGCACAACGCCGAGACCGGTGCGGATTCCCTCGGTGGCATGGACGCAAGGACGATGAAGTCGGCTGCTGACGGTGGACAGTGACGATGGATACTAAGAATGGATCTTGAGCTGGACCGGCGCACACTCGCCTTCCGGGACGAGGTGCGGGCGTGGCTGGCCGAGCACGTGCCCAGCCCGCGCCTGCCGTCGATGGACACCCCCGACGGATTCGAAGCCCACCGCGAGTGGGAGCACCGACTCGCCGACGCGCGGTTGTCCGTGGTCGCGTGGCCGGCCGAATTCGGCGGCCGGGATGCCTCGCTGCTCGAGTGGGTGATCTTCGAGGAGGAGTACTTCGCCGCGCACGCACCGTTGCGGGTCAGCCAGAACGGCATCTTCCTGCTCGCGCCGACGCTGTTCGCCCACGGCACCGACGAGCAGCTCGCGCGCCTGCTGCCGCCGATGGCGCGTGCGGACGAAATCTGGGCCCAGGCCTGGTCCGAGCCCGAAGCCGGCAGCGATCTGGCCAGCTTGCGCAGCCGGGCCCGCCGCACCGATGGCGGGTGGCTGCTGTCCGGGCAGAAGACGTGGAGTACCCGCGCCACCTACGCCGAGCGCGGCTTCGGGCTGTTTCGCACCGACCCCGATGCGCCGAAGCATCGCGGGCTCACCTACTTCATGTTCGACCTGCACGCGCCCGGGGTGACGGTGCGCGGCATCTCCCAGCTGGACGGCGAGCCCGGCTTCGCGGAGATCTTCCTCGACGACGTGTTCGTCCCGGACGCGGACGTGCTCGGCGCCGTGCACGATGGCTGGCGGGTCGCGATGAGCACCGCGAGCAACGAGCGTGGGCTGTCGTTGCGCAGCCCGGGCCGGTTCCTCGCGGCCGCGGACCGGCTGCTGGATCTCTGGCAGGACACGCACGGGTCATTCGCCCAATCGGTCGACACGGCCCTGGCGAACCGGGTGGTGGACGCGTGGATCGGGGCGCGCGCCTACCAACTGCACACGTTCGCAACCGTGACGCGGCTTGCCGACGGTGGCGAACTTGGCGCGGAATCGAGTGTCGGCAAGTTGTTCTGGTCGCAGCTCGACGTTGCGCTGCACGAGACCGCGCTCGATCTGCTCGGGCCGGAGGCCGAGCTCGCGCGGCGAGTGGATGGACGGCTACTTGTTCGCACTGTCCGGCCCTATCTATGCCGGCACCAACGAGATTCAGCGCAACGTCGTGGCCGAACGACTGCTCGGACTGCCGCGGGGTGGGCGATGAGGTTCGCGCCGGCCGCGGAGCAACGCGAGTTCGCCACCAGCCTGCGCGAACTGCTGGCCGCCGCGGATGTACCGGCGGCGTCGCGGGCATGGGCCGCCGGTGACCAGGCTCCGCTGCGCAAGGTGTGGGGTCGCCTCGGCGAAGCGGGCGCGCTGGCACTGGCGCTCACCGAGCAGCACGGCGGCTTCGGTGCGACTGCAGTGGATCTGGTACTCGCGTTCGAGGAGGTGGGCCGCGCCGCCGTTCCTGGTCCGCTGATCGAATCCGCCGCGGTGCTGCCCGCGTTGCTCGTTGGTACCGAGCACGCCGGCCGGCTGCCGAGCATCGGCACCGGTGAGCTGATCGCCACGATTGCGATGCCGCCGACCGTCCCGTATGCCGTCGATGCCCGCTACGCCGACGCCACGTATGTGCTCGAGGGCACCGACCTGAGCGAGGCGGTGCTGACCGGCGACCTCAGCTCCGTAGATCGGTCCCGGCACCTGGCCACCGTCGAAGCCGGGCTGACGATTGATACGCACGCCGACGCGGACACCGGCTACGAGCGCGGGGCGCTGGCCTGTGCGGCACAGCTCGTCGGCCTCGGCACGGCTTTGCTGGAACGAGCCACCACCTACGCCGGTCAGCGAGTGCAGTTCGGCCGGCCCGATCGGTGAGTTCCAGGCGGTCAAACACCAACTGGCCGACGTGCTCGTGTCGCTGGAGCTCGCGCGGCCGCTGGTGTTCGCGGCTGCCCTGGCTCTCGACGACGGCGACACCGGCGCCGGCCAGGCCGCACCTTGGAGCGGGACGTCTCCGCGGCGAAGGTCGCCAGTGGCGATGCGGCATACCGGGCGGCGCGGACCGCGCTGCAGGTGCATGGCGCCATCGGATACACCGCCGAGTACGACCTCTCGCTATGGCTGACGAAGGTGCGGGCGCTGGTCACCGCGTGGGGTACGCCGCAGTGGCACCGGACCAGAGTGTTGGCAGCGTTCGGCGCCACCGCCAGCGAGGTCGCCGAATGATCGGGCTGAGCGACGAGCAAGCCAGCCTGCGTGACTCGGTTCGGTCGCTGTTGGCCAAGCGCTCCGACAGCGCGGCGCTGCGCACGGCGGTGCGGACGGAGCGCGGCTTCGACGAGGCGCTCTGGGCGGTGCTGTGTGACCAGATCGGGGTGGCCGCGCTGGCCGTGCCGGAGCGATTCGGCGGCCTGGGCGCAGGTCCGGTCGAGACGCATGTGGTGCTGGAGGAGCTGGGCCGCACGCTGACCCCGTCGCCGATGCTGGGCTCGGCCGTGCTGGCGGCGCAGCTGCTGCTCGCCCTCGGCGACGACGACGCGTGCGCGCGCCTGCTGCCGGGCATCGCCGCCGGGGAATCGATCGCCGCGGTGTGCTGGGCCGGCGCCGTCGCCCCGGCGCCGGACGTCAATCCTTGGTCGGCGCAGGCTGCCGCGATTCGCGCCGACGGCCCGATGCTCACCGGGGAGACGTTTTACGTGCTCGACGGCGACATTGCCGACGTGCTCCTGGTGGTGGCGCGCGATGGGGACGGACACCTCGTCGTGCATGAGGTGGATCCGCAGCAGGACGCGGTCACCGCGGTCCACACACCGTCGATGGACCTGACGCGCCGGCTTGCGTCGGTGTCCTTCCACGGCGCGCGCGGCCGGGCGGTGCCCAGCTCGGACCCGGAGGCAGCGCTGGCGCTGGCGCGTGATCGGGCCTGCGTCGCGCTCTCGGCAGAGCAGGTCGGGGCGGCCACCCGGATCTTCGAGCGGACCGTCGAATACACCAAGATGCGCGAGCAGTTCGGGCGGCCGATCGGCAGCTTCCAGGCGCTCAAACACCGCATGGCGGACCTGCATGTGCTCCTCGAGTCCGCGCGGTCGGCCTCCTACGCCGCCGCGCGTGGTGAGCTGTTGGCGCGCCGTCGCCAAGGTGTATTGCTCGGAGGCGTTCTTCACCGTCGCCGCCGAGGCGATCCAGCTGCACGGTGGCATCGCGATCACCTGGGAGCACGACGCGCACCTGTACCTCAAGCGCGCGCACTCCTGCGCCCAGCTGTTCGGCCAACCGCGCGACCACATCCCGCGGTTGTTCGCTCCCGCGGGCATCACGGTCGATGACACCCCGTTCACGTCGGCCACGCCGGCACTCACCGAGGAGACCGGATGACGAGCGTGCAGGAACTGACCGACCGACGCGAGATCGAGGACCAGATCATCGCGTACGCCTACGCCGTCGACTTCCATAACTGGGACGAGCTGGACACGATCTTCACCGAGGACGCCACGCTGGACTTCACCGCCACCGGCGGCGAGAAGGGCGATCTCGAGGAGATCAAGAAGTTCTTCGACCGCGCGCTCAACCTGTTCAGCGGGCACCAGCACCTGATGACCAATATGCAGGTGACGATCGACGGCGACACCGCGCGCTCGCGCACCACCTGCCACAACCCGATGTACCTCGCCGCCGGCGACGGCAAGCAGCACCTCATGTTCGTCGGCATCTGGTATCTCGACACCTGGCGACGCACGCCGACGGCTGGCGCATCACGTCCCGAGTGCAGCAGAAGGGCTACATGCACGGCGTGTGACGCAACGCGGAATGCCGCCCGGGCCTGCTACGGCCTAGGCTGGCTAGCCGGACAAGGAGGCTCGGTGCGCTCTCGGATCTACGCGTTCGTCGCGGTGCTGGCAGCTCGCCGCGCTGACCGCGGCGTGCACCTCGACCGTGTCCGGGTCACGGGGCGGCAATTGGCGCCGGCGCGCCGGCACCAGACCCCTCTGGGTCGGTGCCCGGCAGCTTCCCGTCGAACGCATCGTCGGGTGCCGCGGGGACGGGGGTGTCCTTCTCCTACCCGCAGGGTCATTTCCGGGCCACCTTCCCGGCACGCCCGGTGACGTCGTCTGACCCCGGGTTCGGTCGCCGGGGCGAGCTTCACCCTGTACCTCGCGCGGGCGCAGATGAACAACGCACCGCCCTGCTGGCGTGCGAGGACATCTCGGTACGACCTGCCGGCCGATCAGGACGATGACACCCTGCGCGGCGCGGTCGGCGGTTTCGAGGGCAGCTCCGGCCTGACGCTTGACCGATCAGCGATCACCACCTTCCGCGGGCACGTTGCCCGGCAGGCGCACTTCGCCTCGCCGCAGGGTGACGACCTACACGTTGCTGGCCGACCTTGTTCTCCGATCAGCGGTTGTACCTGTTCTTCGGCCCGACGGTGCCATGTTCGACACGCTGACGAGCTCGTTCCAACCGATCTAGCAGGCCGGCAAACCCCTCTTGATCAAGAGGTCGATCTGGCTCATATTGACCAAGTTGGCCTGTTGATCACGGGAAAGGGGCCGAGTCAGAACCAGTCGTCGTGGCGCGACCAGGTGATCAGGTTGTCCAGGATGCCCGGCGTGGGTTCGGCCGGCTCGGTGGCCGTGTACGCGCCGCGATAGAACAGCAGCGGCCGGGCCTCGCTCGGATCTCCCCAGCGCCTGCACCCGGCCCACCACGATCCAGTGGTCGCCGCCGTCCAGCACGTGCTCCACGGTGCAGTCGATCCAGGTCAGTACCCCGTCGAGCACCGGCGCGCCGGACGGCGCCGGCTGCCAGCCCGCCGCAGCGAACTTGTCCGTGCCAGCCTGCCCGAACACCGCGCTGACGTCACGCTGGGAATGAGCGAGCACGTTCACGCAGAAGGCACCGGCCGCCTCGATCAGTGGCCAGGTCCGCGATGTCTTGCCGGGCAGAACAGCACCAGTGGCGGGTCCAGCGACAGTGCGGCGAACGACTGGCAGGCGAATCCGACCGGCTCGCCGTCATGCATCGCCGCGATGACGGTGACGCCGGTGCAGAAGTGCCCGAGCGTGCGCCGGAACCTGTCGGATCGATCGCCGTGTCGGTCCGTCGGCCAGGCCCTGGCCTGACCGTCGCGCTCCACAGTCGGACCTATTTGTCTAGGCGCCGACGGTGAAGTCGTGGCCCCACAAGCTCACCGCAGTGCTCTCGCGGGCGACCCAGTCGTCGTCGTGCACCTGACGTCCTTCGCAGCCGAACTCGATGTCGAAGCCGCCGGGTGTCTTCATGTAGAACGACAGCATCAGGTCGTTCACGTGCCGGCCCAGCGTCGCGGACATCGGCACCTTGCGGCGCAGCGCCCGGTCCAGGCACAGGCCCGACGTCGTCGGCGTCGGCTCGACCTCGATCATCAGGTGCACGATGCCCGACGGCGTCGGCATGGGCAGGAACGCCAGGCTGTGGTGGCGCGGGTTGCAGCCGAAGAATCGCAGCCATGCCGGCGCGCCGTCGGCCGGGCCGCCCGACCAGCTGCGGCGGCAGCCGCATCGAATCGCGCAGCCGGAAGCCGAGCACGTCGCGGTAGAAGCTGCAGTGCCGCCTCGTCGTCCTTCGTGGACAGCACGACGTGGCCGAGCCCCTGCTCACCGGTGACGAACTGATGGCCGTACGGGCTGACCACGCGGCGGTGCTCGAGCGCCGCGCCGTGGAACACCTCGAGGGTGTTGCCGGACGGGTCCTCGAACCGGATCAGCTCGTCCACCCGTCGGTCGGCGAGTTCCTCGGCGCTGCCCTCCTTGTACGGCACGCCGGCGCCGTCGAGCCGGGTGCGGATGTCCTGCAGCTCGGCGGCGTTGGCGGTCTCCCAGCCGCTGGCGGACAGCCGGTCCTGGGTCGCCGGGGACGATCACCAGACGCGCCGGGAAGTCGTCCATGCGCAGGTACAGCGCGTTCTGATCCGCGCCCTTTCCCTCGATCATCCCGAGCACCTTGAGCCCGTATTCGCGCCAGGCCGGCACGTCGGTGGCCTCGATGCGCAGGTAGGCCAGCGAGCGGATCGCCATCTAGAGCCCCCCGGTCAGGAAGTCGGCGGTGAGCCGGTTGAACTCGTCGAACTTCTCCAGCATGGCCCAGTGTCCGCATCTGCCGAAGACGTGCAGCTCGGCGCGCGGGATCAGCTTCAGCGCCGACGAACGCGCCGTCGAGCGGATTGACCCGGTCCTCGCGCCCCCAGATCGAGCAGGACCCGTTGCCGCAGCCGGTACGCCTCACGCCAGAGCATGCCCTGCTCGAACGTGTCTCGGGTCGGTGAAGGTGGCGCCCATCGCGGCCATCGACCGCAGCGTCTCGGGATCGGCGGCGAAGCTGATAGCGCTCGGCGACCAGTTCGTCGGTGATCATCGACTGGTCGAAGACGAGGGTGCGCAGGAAGTCCGCGAGCTTCTCCTTGCGACGGCCCGGGCGGGGCGGCGAACGCGTACAGCTTCTTGATGCCCTCGGTCGGATCCGCCGAGATGACGTTCAGGCCGAGCCCGCCCGGCGCCATCAGCACCAGCCGACCGGCCAGTTGCGGGTGGTCCAGCGCGAACCGGACCGCGGTGCCGCCGCCGAGCGAGTTGCCGACGAAGTGCGCCTTGGCCACCCCGAGCTGCCCGAGCAATTCAGCGATGACGTCCGCGCTGAAGGTCCAGAACGGCTTGGGGAACGAGGTGGGCTTGTCCGATCGGCCGAAGCCGGGCTGGTCGATGGCGAGCACGTGGAAGCGGTCGCTCAGCGCGAGCGAGGTTGCGGCCGAAGTTCGACCACGCCGATGCGCCCGGGCCGCCACCGTGCAGCATGACGACGGTGTCGGCGGCCGGGTCGCCGGCCTGGTGGTAGTGCAGCCGCAGCCCGGATGGCAGGTCGGCGAACCGGCTGGTGGATTCGGCGCTCAACGCATCCACGACAGTCACTTGTGTCCCCTCAGGGTTTTAGAGCCAGGCGTCCTGGACCTTCAGGCCGAGTTCGAACTGACCGAACATGACCTGCGCCTTCTCCGGATCGTTGATCGCGTGCACGCGGCCGGCGTGCGCGTCGCGCCAGAACCGCTGGATCGGCGTGCCGGACTTCAGCGCCCGGCCGCCGGCGCTCTCGAACAGCCGGTCGACCGCGTTGATCGCCGACCCGGTGGCGTTGACCTGGTCGCGGCGCACGCGGACCCGCAGCGACATCGGGATCTTCTCCCCCGCCGTCGCCAGTTCGAGCTCCTCGTCGATGTTGCGCTCGATCTGCAGCACCGCGGCGTCGATCTTCGCGGCTGCCTCGGCGATGCGCAGCTGGTTGAACGAGTCGTCCGAGGCCTTGCCGCCGGTGGAGGCGCGCACCCGATCGCGGGTCCAGTCCACGTAGGCCTGGTACGCGCCGGTGGCCATGCCGACGACCGGCACCGCGATGGAGCAGGAGAACACCGACGCGAACGGCAGCTTGGTACACCGGCGAGGTGTTCACCTGCTGGCCCGGGCACACGCAGCGGCCGGTGTCGATGAAGCTCAGCGTGCGGTAGTCCGGCACGAACACGTCGTCGACGATGATGTCGTTGCTGCCCGTGCCGCGCAGGCCGATGGTGTCCCAGACGTCGTCGATCTCGTAGTCCGCGCGCGGCAGCAGGAACGTCTTGAAGTCGACTGGGCGTGCCCTCCTCGCCGATCACCAGACCGCCGAGGAACACCCACTGGGCGTGATCGCAGCCGGAGGAGAAGCTCCACCGGCCGCTGAACTGGAAGCCGCCGTCGACGGCCTTGGCGCGGCCCATCGGCGCGTAGGAGGACGAGATCGAGGGTGCGACTGGTCCTCGTCCCCACACCTCCTGCTGCGCCCGGTCGTCGAACAGTGCGAGCTGCCACGGGTGCACGCCGAGCACCGAGGAGACCCAGCCGGTCGATCCGCACGCGCTGGCGATCGCCCGTACGCCTCGGTAGAAGTCGACCGGCGAGGCCTCGAGGCCGCCGTAACGGGCCGGCTGCAGCAGCCGGAAGAACCCGGTCCCCTGCAGGGATTTGATCGATGTCGTCCGGGATGCGCCGCAGGTCCTCGGTCTCCTGCGCGCGCTCGCGTAGCGTCGGCAGCAGGTCGCCGACGGCGTCGAGGACCGCGGTGGGGCTTTGCTCTGGCTCATGGGCCAAGACTAGAACAAGTTCTCGCGCGTGTCGAGGTTGTCCAGACTCGCCCGGAAACCGGGACGTAATCGCCTGTGCTCATGCGCGGCAGCCCTTGCGCCAAGCTCGCGCGGTGAGGCAGCATTTCTGTAACGTGTTCTCGTATTGGACGCGACGCGTCCGGACCCGCTGGGAGGCGACATGACGCAGGCCGAGCCGACAGGTCCGCACGATCGACGTCGGCACGATCCCCGACCGCTATCGCGCGCGGCTGGCACTGCCTGGGCCTGGCTGACGCGTTCCGCGACGGCAAGCCGCACGCTGTGCACGGCGTTCGGCACCAAGCTGGTCGTCTGGGCCGGCTCCGACGGCGCGCTGAAGGTGCTGGACGGCTACTGCCGGCACATGGGCGGCGACCTGACCCAGGGCACGATCAAGGACGGCAACGTCGCCTGCCCGTTCCACGACTGGCGCTGGTCCGGCGAGGGCAAGTGCGTCGCAGATCCCCTACGCCAAGCGGGTGCCGCTGCGGGCGCGCACCCGGTCCTGGACGACGCTGGAGCGCAACGGGCAGCTGTTCGTGTGGAACGACCCGGAGGGCAACCCGCCCGATCGCGGCGCAGGACATCCCGGAGATCGACGGGTTACGGCACCGACGCAGTGGAGCAACTGGTCCTGGAACACGCTGGTGATCGAGGGCTCCAACTGCCGCGAGATCATCGACAACATGTCGGACATGGCGCACTTCTACTACATCCACTTCGCCTTCCCGACGTACTTCAAGAACGTCTTCGACGGGCACGTCGCCACCCAGTACATGAACTCGCGGGGTCGGCCGGACGTGTACGCGCAGTCGAACTACTCCGGCGAGGACAACACGCTGGAGTCCGAAGCGTCCTACTTCGGGCCGGCGTACATGATCAACTGGCTGAAGAACGACTTCCGCGGCACCGAGATCGAATCGGTCCTGATCAACTGCCACTACCCGATCGACACGCACCTCGTTCGTGCTGCAGTACGGCGTGATGGTCAAGCGCGCCGCCGGGCGTCGACAAGGAGATGGCGACGTCATCGCCGGCAAGTTCTCGAAGAGCTTCCGGGTCGGGTTCGAGCAGGACGTCGAGATCTGGAAGAACAAGACCCGCATCGACAACCCGTTGCTGACCGAGGAGGACGGCCCGGTCTACCAACTGCGCCGCTGGTACCAGCAGTTCTACGTCGACGTCGCCGACATCTCCGAGGACATGACGCAGCGGTTCGAGTTCGAGGTCGACACCGCCCACGCCGTACAGGCGTGGGAGCAGGAGGTCGCCGAGAACCTCGCCCGCCGCGCGGCGCAGTCCGAGGCCGCCGGGGTCGGGTAGCGCAATGGCTGACGCGACGGGCGCGTCGGTATCCGCGCGGCGCTGGTGGCAGCGCGTCGACGCGGGCGCACGGTCCGAGACGCTGGAGGACATGCGCACCGTACGTCGAGGGCGGACTCGTGCCGGTATCCTGCACCGCCTGTCGCACCGAAGTCCTGGTGAAGAAGAACAGCCCAAGCACACCAGCGTGCAGTGGATATCCGACGCGGCGGCCAGTTGCCCGGAGATCGGCGCCCAGCTCGCCGCCGGCACCCGTGCGTCCCAGATGCTCGGCTGCACTGCGCTCAAGCGCAGCATCGAAGACGCCGTGCGGGCCGGCGTGGTTGCAGTGCCCGATGACTGATACGCCCGCAGCCGGGACGGACGGGCCCCTCGCGGCCGACGTCGATGTGGTGCAGCCACCGACCGGGGTGCCGCACCGTTCAGGTGCGGGTCGTGGAGGTCGTCGCGGAGACGCCGGACGCCTGTTCGGTGGTGCTCGAGCCGCCGGCCGAGGCTGCGGAACAGTTCCACTACAAGCCCGGCCAGTTCCTCACCCTGCGCCTGCCGTGCGATGCCGGCGCGGTGGCCCGGTGCTATTCGCTTGTGCAGCTCGCCGCACGTCGGGGAGCAGCTGCGTATCGCGGTCAAGCGCGTTGCCAGCGGCATCGGGTCGAACTGGATCAACGACTCGCTGCGGCCGGGCGACCTGCTCGACTGCCTGCCGCCGGCCGGCGCGTTCACCCCGAAGTCGCTGGACGAGGACTTCCTGCTGTTCGCCGGTGGCAGCGGCATCACCCCGGTGCTGTCGATCCTGAAATCGGCGCTCGCCGTCGGTACGCGCAAGGTCGTGCTCGTCTACGCCAACCAGCACGAGAACGCGGTGATCTTCGCGGCGGATCTGCGCAAGCTGGCCGCGGACTACCCGCGAGCGGCTGCATGTCATCCACTGGCTCGAATCGGTGCAGGGCCTGCCGAGCCACGCGCAGCTGAAGGCCCTGGCCGCGCCGTACACCGACGTACACGTCGTTCGTCTGCGGGCCGAGCCCGTTCATGGAGTCGGTGACGCACGTGCTGCGCGAGCTGCACGTGCCGCCGTCGCGCATCCACATCGAGCGATTCCAGTCCCTCGACGAGAACCCGTTCGACGATGGTCGACGCCGGCGCCGGCTCAGCCCGGCGGGCAGACCGCGGCGCTGGAGGTGAACCTCGACGGCGCAGACGCCACCACTTCGACTGGCCGACGCAGACCAAGCTGCTGGACTTCCTGCTCGAGCAGGGCTTGGACGCGCCGTTCTCATGCCGCCAGGGCGCCTGCTCGGCGTGCGCATGCATCCTCAACTCCGGCGAAGTGAAGATGATCAAGAACGAGATCCTGGACCAGAGCGATCTGGACGAGGGCTACGTGCTGGCGTGCCAGTCGCTGCCGATCACCGACTCGGTGGCGATCCGGTACTCCTGACGCGTGCGCGGCGCGTGGATCAGGCCGGTTGCGTCGCCCGTTGCTCGGCCTGCAGCTCCAGCGCGATGTCGATGAGCTGATCCTCCTGGCCGCCGACGAGCTTGCGCTCCCCTGCCCGCACCAGGATCTGGGCGCCGGAGACGCCGTAGCGCTCCGCCTGCCGGTAGGCGTGCTTGAGGAAGCTGGAGTAGACGCCGGCGTAGCCCATCATCAGCGCCATCCGGTCGAGCCGGCACTCCTCCGGCATCGCCGGCAGCACGACGTCCTCGGCCGCATCCACGATCGCGAAGAAGTCGATGCCGGTCCGGTAGCCGAGCTTGTCGCAGACACCGACGAACGCCTCGACCGGCGTGTTGCCGGCGCCGGCACCGAAGCGCCGCGTCGAGCCGTCGATCTGCACCGCGCCGGCGCGGGCGGCGAACACCGAGTTGGCCACCGCCAGATCGAGGTTCTCGTGACCGTGGAAGCCGACCTGCGCGCTCGTCACCCAACTCGGCGACGATGCGCCGCGACCCGGTCGGCCACCTGGTCGAGCACCAGCGCGCCGGCCGAGTCGACGACGTAGACGCACTGGCAGCCGGCGTCGGCCATGATGCGGGCCTGCTTGGCCAGCACCTCCGGCGGCTGCGAGTGCGACATCATCAGGAAGCCGACGGTCTCCAGGCCCGAGCTCGCGGGCCAGGCCGAAGTGCTGGATCGAGATGTCGGCCTCGGTGCAGTGCGTGGCGATCCGGCAGATCGAGGCGCCGTTGTCCTGCGCGATGCGGATGTCGTCCTTGACGCCGACGCCCGGCAGCATCAGCACCGCGATCTTCGCGCGCTTCGCGGTCTGCGCGGCGACCGTGATCAGCTCCTGCTCGGGCGTGCGGGAGAAGCCGTAGTTGAACGACGAGCCGCCGAGCCCGTCGCCGTGCGTCACCTCGATGACCGGCACGCCGGCGGCGTCGAGCGCGGCGACGATCGAGCGCACCTCGTCGGCGGTGAACTGGTGCCGCTTGTGGTGCGAGCCGTCGCGCAGCGAGGTGTCGGTGATGCGCAGGTCCAGCTCGGCGGAGTAGGTGCGTGGCAGGCCGTCTGTCGTCATGGTCAGCTCCTCGCTGCCGTGAGCGTGCGGGCCATCTCTTCGCCGACCTTGGTGGCGGCGGCGGTCATGATGTCGAGGTTGCCGGCGTACGGCGGCAGGAAGTCCCCGGCGCCCTCCACCTCGACGAAGATCGAGACTCGGTGCATGCCGTTGCTGACGTCCGACGGGTCCTCGAACTGCGGCTCCTGCAGCAGCCGGTAGCCCGGGACGTAGGTCTGCACCTCGGCGCCATCCGGTGGATCGGACGTCGGCGATCGCGTCGTGGTCGGCACTCGGCCGGGATGGCGCAGAAGATCGTGTCGCGCATGATCATCGGCGGGTCGGCCGGGTTCAGCACGATGATCGCCTTGCCGCGCTTCGGCGCCGCCGATCACCTCGACGCCGCGGCTGGTGGTGCGGGTGAACTCGTCGATGTTCGCGCGCGTGCCCGGACCGGCCGACGCCGAGGCGACGGTGGCGACGATCTCGGCGTACGCGCACCGGCACGACGCGCGAGACGGCGTAGACCATCGGGATCGTCGCCTGGCCGCCGCAGGTGATCATGTTGACGTTCGGCGCGTCGAGGTGCTCGCGCAGGTTGGCCGGCGGGATGACGTACGGGCCGATCGCCGCCGGGGTCAGGTCGATCGGCCTTGATGCCCGCTTGCTGCGTACCGCGGCGCGTTCTCCCGGTGCACGTAGGCCGACGTCGCCTCGAAGACGAGGTCGCGGCAGCTCGCCTGCGCCGAGCAGCGCGTCGACGCCGTCCGACGTCGTCTGCAGCCCGAGGTCGGCGGCGCGCTTGAGGCCCTCGCTGGCCGGGTCGACGCCGACCATCCAGCATCGGCTCGATCAGGTCGCGACCGCATGCAGCTTGTACAGCAGATCGGTGCCGATGTTGCCGGAACCGACGATCGCCGCGGTGACCTTCGCTCATGGGCTACGCCTGCTCGGGCTGCGGAGTCGTGGAACGTGCAGGCCGACGTCGCCGAGCGGGCCGAAGTCGGCCGCGGAACTCGTCGCCGCCGCGGGCGTCGATCGCGCGGGTGCACGAGCCCGGGCAGGATCACGTGCCCGGCCTGCAGCCGGACCCCGAACGAGGCGACCTTGCGGGCCAGCCAGGCCACCGAGGTGACCGGGTTGCCGAGCACGGCGTCCGACCGGCCGACGCCGACCTCCTCGTCGTTGCGCAGCAGTGCGCACCGGAATGGTGGTGCAGGTCCACCTCGGCCGGGCTTGACCCGGGCCGCGCCGAGCACGAACCCGGCCGAGGACGCGTTGTCGGCGATGGTGTCCGGCAGCGCGATGCGCCAGTCGACGATGCGGCTGTCGATGAGTTCCAGCGCGGCGGTGACCGCTTCGGTCGCCGCCAGCACGTCGTCCTCGGTGCAGCCCTCGCCGGGCAGGTCGGCGCCGAGGATGAACGCCGACCTCTGGCTCGACCCGCGGGATCAGGTAGCCGGCGACGTCCACGGAGGCGTCCTCGCGTCGTGCCATGTCGCTGAGCAGGTGGCCGTAGTCGGGCTCGTCCACGCCCATCATCTGCTGCATCGCCTTCGACGACAGGCCCGACCTTGTGGCCGACGACGGTGGCGCCGGCGTCGAGCCGCCGGCTGATGTTGTCCAGCTGGATGCGGTAGGCGTCCTCGACGTCGATGCCCGGCCAGGTGTCGATCAGCGGCGGCGATGGCCGCGCCGGTGCGCTCGCGCGTCGCGCAGCGCGGCGGCCGCCATCGGCCCGCTGCTCGGTCCGTCGAGCATGTCCCTCCGCTCTGGTAGAACGCGTTCTAGGGCTAGACAGTCGGATTCTAGGCCATATCTGTAGCGCAGAGCCAGGACCGGACTATAACCTGTTCCAATGCAGCCTGCCCGGCCAGCACTCGCCGACGAGTACGACGTCGTCGTCGTCGGCAGCGGAGCGGCCGGCATGACCGCGGCCCTGGCCGCCGCCACGCCGGCCTGCGGACCGTGATCGTGGAGAAGGCCCCGCATTTCGGCGGCTCCACCGCGCGCTCCGGCGGCGGGGTCTGGATCCCGAACAACGAGGTCCTGCAGGCCGACGGCGTGCCGCGACACGCCCCAGGACGCGCGCGCTTACCTGCACGACATCATCGGCGACGCTGGTACCGGCCGAGCGCATCGACACCTACCTGGAGCGCGGCCCCGAGGCGCTGAGCTTCCTGCTGCGAGCACTCGCCGCTACGCATGCAGTGGGTGCCCGGCTACTCCGACTACTACCCGGAGGCGCCCGGCGGGCGGGTCGGCGGTCGCTCGGTGGAACCGACGCCGTTCAACGGCAAGAAGCTCGGAGCTGAACTGGCCAACATCGAACCCGACTACGGCAAGTCGCCGGGCAACATCGCGGTCACCCAGGCCGACTACCGCTGGCTCAACCTGATGGTGCGACACCCGCGCGGTCCGCTGCGGGTGCTGCGGGTCGGCCTGCGCTGGCTGTGGGCGATGCTCACCGGCAAGCGCCTGCTCGTCCGTGGCCAGGCCATGGCCGCCGCGCTGCGCAAGGGCGTCCTCGATGCCGGCATTCCGCTGTTCCTGGACACCCCGCTGCTGGACCTGATCAGCGAGGACGGCCGCGTCACCGGCGTGCTGGTCCGCCATGACGGAGCCGAGCGCACGGTTCGCGCGGTTCGCGGCGTCGTGTTGGCCAGCGGCGGGTTCGAGCACAACGCGCAGATGCGCGCGAAGTACCAACGGCAGCCGATCGGCACCGAGTGGACCGTCGGCGCGCCGGCGAACACCGGTGACGGGATCGTGGCCGGTGCGAAGCTCGGCGCTGCGCTGGAGCTGATGGACGACGCGTGGTGGGGACCGTCGATCCCGCTTTCCGGCGGTCCGTGGTTCTGCCTCGCCGAGCGGACGCTGCCCGGCGGAATCATGGTCAACGACCGCGGGCAGCGCTTCATGAACGAGGCCGCGCCGTACGTCGAGGCGGTGCACCGGATGTACGGCGGCGAGTACGGCCGCGGCGACGGCCCGCCGGAGAACATCCCGTGCTGGATGATCATCGACCAGCAATACCGCAACCGCTACGTGTTCGCCGGGCTCACGCCGCGACAGAAGTTCCCGGGCCGCTGGTACAAGGCCGGAGCGCTGGTCCGCGCGAACACCATCGCCGAGCTTGCCGAGCTGATGGGCGTCAGCGCGGAGGCGCTCGTGGAGACCGTCGATCGGTTCAACGCGCTTCGCACGCGTGCCGGCAAGGACGAGGACTTCGGCCGCGGCGAGAGCGGCTACGACCGCTACTACGGTGACCCGACGGTCAAGCCGAATCCCTGCCTGGCACCGCTCGAGCGCGCGCCGTTCTACGCCGTGACGATGGTGCCCGGCGACCTCGGCACCAAGGGCGGCCTGCGCACCGACGTGCACGCGCGGGTGCTGCGCGAGGACGGCTCGGTGATCGAGGGTCTGTACGCGGCCGGCAACACCAGCGCCCCGGTGATGGGCCACACCTACGCCGGGCCGGGCGCGACCATCGGCCCGGCGATCACGTTCGGCTACCTCGCGGCTCGCCATGCCGGCCGGTCTGGAGGACGCACCAGACACGTGCCCATTGACCCGAGCGTCGCCCGTCGGCGCCACGCTGCCCGAGCAGGAGTTCGCCTGGACGTCCTCGGACGTCCTGCTCTACCACCTGGCGCTCGGGGCGGGGGTTCCGCCGACCGCGCCGGCCGAACTGCGCTACGCGACCGAGAAGAACCTGCAGGTGCTGCCGACCTTCGCCGTCGTCGCGGCGACGCTGCACGAGACCGAGCCGCCGCGCGTGTCCTACCCCGGCATCGAGATCGATCTGGCGCGAAGGTGCTGCACGGCTCGCAGCGGGTCGATGTCCACCGGCCGATCCCGACCGCCGGCAAGGCCCGCGCCAGCGTGCGGGTCACCGACGTGTGGGACAAGGGCTCGGCCGCGGTGGTCGTCACCGAGACCAGCGTGTGCGACCTCGACGACAACCCGCTGTGGACCGCCACGTCCAGCATCTTCGCCCGGGGCGAAGGCGGCTTCGGCGGCGAGCGTGGCCCGTCCGCCTCGCTGCCGCGCACCGGACCGGGCGCCGGACGCTGGTGATCGACACGCCGACGCTGCCGCAGCAGGCGCTGCTGTACCGGCTGCTCGGTGACCGCAACCCGCTGCACTCCGACCCGGCAGTTCGCGGCCGCGGCCGGCTTCCCGGCGCCGATCCTGCACGGGCTCGCCACCTACGGCATCGTCTGCAAGGCACTCGTCGATGCCCTGCTGGACGGCGACGTCACGCCGGTTGCGGTCGTTCGGCGTGCGGTTCACCGGCGTCGTCTTCCCGGGCGAGACGTTGCGCACCTCCGCCTGGCGGGACGGCGACCGGTTCGTGGTCAGCACCACCGTCGCCGACCGCTGACGGCGCCGCGGCGCTCTCCGACGCGGAGCTGGTGCTCGCGTGAGCGTGCCCGCACGTCGGTGGCCGCGCGCACGACGGCGGACATCGACACCTGGGACGACGAGGCCGACGTCGTCGTCGTCGGCTTCGGCGCCGGCGGGCTCGGCCGCGGCCTGGGAGGCGGCGACCGCGGGCGCGTCGGTACTCGTGCTCGAGCGCACCAGCGCGGCGGGCGGTGCGGCGACGATGTCCGACGGCATGGTCTACCTCGGCGGCGGCACCGTCGACCCAGCGAGACGCGGGCTTCACCGACACGGTCGAGAACATGAAGGCGTTCCTGCGCGCCGCCTGTGGCCCGGCGCCGGACGAAGCGAAGATCGACGCTTACTGCGACGGCAGCGTCGAGCATCACGACTGGCTGGTCGCCCGCGGCGTGCAGTTCGTCGGCCGCTTCGACCCGGAGGGTGGCGGCACCTCACCGGGCGATGACGAGGGTCTGATGTTCACCGGCGGCGAGAACGCGTGGCCGTTCGACGAGCAGTGGCCGGCGGTGCCGCGCGCGCACTGCACCAAGGGCGCCCGGCCCGGCGGTGCGGCGCTGATGGCAGCGCTGTCCCGCGCGGCGCCGATGCCGGCGCGCGCGCTCGGTACGACATCCGCGACCGAGCGGCTGGTCACCGACGACGCAGGGCGGGTGTGTGGCGTCGTGGCCACCGAGTACGGCACGACGAAGAATGTCCGCGCGCACCGTGGCGTCGTGCTCGCCGCCGGTGGTTTCGTGAACAACCCGGAGATGGTCGCCGAGTATGCGCCGGCCATGCACCTGACACGCGTTGCGGCTCGGCACCGAGGGCGACGACGGTCGCGGCATTCGGATGGCGCAGGCGGTCGGCGGCGCGGTCAAGCGCATGGACGCGATCGAATGCGCGCTGCCGTTCAATGCCCCGCGCAGCTTGAAGTACGGCATCCTCGTCAATGGCCTCGGCCGCCGGTTCGTCAACGAGGACACCTACATGGGCCGTGTCGGGCAGCGTGCGTTGCTGCACGAGGGCGGCCAGGTGTACCTGATCGTCGACGAGGAGCACTATGCGCCGAACTGGCTGGGCGCGACGGCGAAATGGGTGTGCGAGACGCCCGCGAACTTGGAGTGCGAGATCGGGCTGCCGCCGGGTTCGCTGCAGGACACGATCCGGTACTTCAACGACCTACGCCGAGCGTGGCGAGGATCCGCTGTTCCACAAGCGCAAGCCGCTGCTCGCACCGCTGAAAGGTCCGGTGGCCGCCTTCGACCTTCGTTCGGACGTTTTCGTCTACGCGCCGTTCACGTTGGGCGGGCTGCACACCGACCTCGACTCGCATGTGCTCAACCTCGACGGCAACCCGGTGCCCGGCCTGTTCGCGGCGGGACGCACTACGTCCGGCGTGGCCGCGCAGGGCTACTGCAGCGGTGTCTCGCTGGGCGATTCCACCTTCTTCGGCCGGCGTGCCGGCCGCGCAGCAGCAGCATTGACACCGTGAGCAAGCGAGGACACGCATGAGCATTCTGGATCGCTTCACCGTCACCGACCAGGTCGCCGTGGTGACCGGGGCCGGTCGCGGCATCGGCGCGGCAGCCGCGCTTGCGCTGGCCGAAGCCGGCGCCGACGTAGTGATCTCCGCACGTACCGAGGACCAGTTGCGCGAGGTGGCGGCCCGCATCGAGAGCGTGGGCCGCAAGGCGCACGTCGTAGCCGCCGACCTCAACGACGAGGCGCAGATTCGCGCGCTGGCCGGGGCGGCACAGGCGGCGTTCGGCCGGCTGGACATCGTGGTGAACAACGTCGGTGGCACGATGCCGCGCACCTATCTGGACACCTCCGTCGGTTTCCTGGAGCGGGCGTTCCACTGGAATGTCTCGACGGCGCACGCGCTGACGACCAGCGCTGTGCCGATCATGCTCGAGAACGGCGGCGGCGCGGTGGTCAACATTGCCAGCGTGGTGGGCAAGGTGGCCGGACGCGGTTACCTCGCGTACGGCACGGCAAAGGGTGCGCTGATCCACTACACCGAACTGGCCGCGGAAGATCTCGCGCCGAAGGTGCGGGTGAATGCGATCGCGGTCGGGTCGACGGCCACCTCGGCGCTGGAGATCGTGATGAGCAATGACGAGATGCGCACCGGCATCGAGCGGGCCACACCGTTGCAGCGCCTGGGCTCGCCGGAGGACATCGCGGCCGCGGTGGTGTATCTCGCCTCGCCGGCGGGTTCGTACCTGACCGGCGCGGTGCTCGATGTGCACGGCGGGTTGCAGGTGCCGAACATGTCGCTGCCCATCCCCGACCTGTAATTCGCGCTCGTCCCGTCGGCGTGCGCACGCCGCCACTGTTCTGCAGATCGGAGTGAGGCATGACGATTCGAGTGGTGCAGTGGAGCACCGGCAACGTCGGCCGGCACGCGATCGCCGGCATCCTGGCCCGGCCGGAACTGGAACTGGTCGGTGTGTGGGTTTCCAGCGCCGAGAAGGCCGGGCAGGACGCGGGCCGGCTGGCAGGGCTGGGCCGTGACATCGGCGTCGCTGGCCAGCAACGATGCCGACGCCCTGCTGGCGCTACGCCCGGATTGCATCGTGCACACTGCGATGGCCGACACCCGGCTGCCCGAGGCGATCGAGGATCTCGAAGCGGTTCCTGGCCGCCGGCATCAACGTCGTGTCCAGTTCGCCGGTGTTCCTGCAGTACCCGGAAGGCGTGGTACCCGCGGAGTTGACCGACCCGATCCGCAAGGCGGCCGCGGACGGCGGCGCCTCGCTGTGGGTGAACGGCGTCGATCCCGGGTTCGCGAACGACTGGCTGCCGCTGGTGATGACCGCGTCAGCGAACGCATCGACGAGGTGCGGTGCATGGAGTTGCTCGACTACTCCACCTACGACAGCGCGACGGTGCTCTTCGACGTGATGGGTTTCGGCAAGCCGATGGACGAGACGCCGATGCTGCTGATGCCCGGCGTGCTGTCACTTGGCCTGGGGTTCGGTGGTGCGCCAGATCGCGGCGGGGCTGGACATCGAGCTCGACGAGCTGAAGGAGACCGTCGTCAAGCTGCCGGCACCGGACACGTTCGAGATCGCGTCGGGGACGATCGAGAAGGGCACCATGGCGGCGCTGCGGTTCGAGGTGCTCGGCTGTACCACGGCAGGCCGGCGGTGGTGCTCGAGCACGTCACCCGGCTGCGGCCCGGACCTCGGGCCCGGACTGGCCGCAGCCGGCCGGGCAGGGTTGCTACCGGGTGCAGGTCAGCGGCGAGCCGAACTACACCGTCGACATGCAGCTGCTCGGCACCGACGGCGACCACAACACCGCCGGGCTGAAGGCGACGGCGATGCGGCTGGTGAACGCCGTCGAGGCGGTCGTCGCCGCGCCGCCCGGCCTGCTGACCGCGCTCGACCTGCCACTGGTCACCGGCCGCGGCCTGGTCAGCTGACCGCGCGACCGCCCGCCGCGACGTGGTGAAGAACGCCGGGCTCAGGTGCCTTTGCCGGTGGGCTTGGGCCGCAGCTTCTCGTCGTTGGCCAACTTCAGCTCGTGGTCCCAGCTCTTCTTGGCGGCTTCGGCGGAAGCGATGTACTTCTTCAGAGCAGGAAGCCCGGTAGCGGTGAACATCGGCAGCATCCGGTTCTTCTTGTCGTCCTTGAACGCGGTCAGGGCCTTGATCTCCCCCGCCAATGCGGCGACTGACTTCTGCATCGTCTTGGTCTCTTGGACGAGCTTTCCCAGCTTCGCCTGATATGTCTTGTCGGCGGCTGCCGCCTGGTTGTTCTGGTTGTGCAGGGCGTCGTTCCACCGTGCCCAGGCGAATTTCGCTTCCTTGGTTGCTTTTTGCAACTCCGCGAGATGCTGCTGCCCGGTATGGATCACCTGCTTGGTGGTCGCGATCATCGTGTCCTGCGTGGCACCCATGCGTACCTCCTCCTCGCGGGGCCACCCGCGCCCCAGGCGGCTCACGCTAGCAGTGGATCATCGCCGTGTCGTGGATGGATTCTACGCCGGGACGTCGGTCGTTGATCACGCCGAACGCGTCGCTGGCTGTCTGCGCACATGCGGTGGACGGATGCGGCGCGAGCGCGGCAGTCTGGAGATATGGAGTTCACCCACCTCGGCCGTTCCGGCCTGACCGTTTCCCGCCTGTGCCTGGGCACGATGAACTTCGGCCCGTTGACCAGCGAGGCCGACGCGCACGCGATCATGGATGCAGCGCACGACTACGGCATCAACTTCTTCGACACCGCGAACGCGTACGGCTTGCGGTCTGCGGGCACATCCGGCCACGGCGAAGGTAAGGGTTCGACGGAACAGATCATCGGGCGGTGGTTCGCTCAGGGTGGAGGGCGCCGGGAGCGGACAGTGCTGGCCACGAAGGTCTACGGCGACATGGGTGACTGGCCCAACGAGGGCAAGCTGTCGGCCCTCAACATCCGGCGTGCGCTGGATGCCAGCTTGGCGCGGCTACAGACCGACTACGTCGACCTGTACCAGTTCCACCACATCGACCGGGCCACACCGTGGGATGAGATCTGGCAAGCCATCGATGTGGCCGTCACCGCGGGCAAGATCCTCTACGTCGGCAGCAGCAACTTCGCCGGCTGGCACATTGCGCAAGCGCAGGAATCCGCCAAGCGGCACAACCTGATCGGCCTGTCCAGCGAGCAATCGCTCTACAACCTGATCAACCGCGACATCGAGCTCGAGGTGATCCCGGCTGCCGAGCACTACGGCCTCGGTGTCATCCCCTGGTCTCCCCTGCACGGCGGCTTGCTCGGCGGGGTGCTGCGCAAGGACCGCGATGGCAAGCGGCGGCTCGAGGGCCGCGCATCGGCGACCGTCGAGGCCAAGCGGCCGCAGATCCAGGCCTACGAAGACTTCGCCGCCGAGCTCGGCCACGAACCCGGCGACATCGCGCTGGCCTGGCTGTTGCACCAACCCGCCGTCACCGCCCCGATCGTCGGCCCCCGAATTCAGGAACAACTCGACGCCGCGGTGCGAGCGCTCGACGTGGACCTCGATGAGAAGGCACTCGCTCGACTCGATGAGATCTTCCCCGGCTACCGGACCGCGCCCGAGCACTACGCCTGGTAGACAGAACTGCACCATGCGCCAGCAGGCGACCTGCGCCCGAGGGCTGTCGATCTGGTCCGGTCCTCGGGTGGGTGAGGTGCCCAGCCGAGTGCGCTCGCACTCAAGCGGCGTCGGATTTGGCATCCGGAGCACCATCAGAGGGATGAACCTGTGCGCACGCGTCTCGGCTGCCGCCGTCGGGCTTGCCGCGCTGCTGCTGACGACCGGCACGTGGCATTTCGTATCACCGCGCGGGTTCGAGTCGATCGTGCCTCATTTCCTTGGTTCGCCGGCCTTTTGGGTGCGGCTCAGTGGCGTCGGCGAACTGGCCTGCGCGGTCGGGCTGCTCGTGCCGCAAACGCGTCGCTCGGCTGGCTGGGCCTCGGCCGCGCTGTTCGTGGTCGTCTTCCCCGCCAATATCGACATGGCGGTCCATGCCTGGCAAGGCGACGGCAGCAAGATCGTGGCGTACGGACGGTTGCCCCTCCAGATCCCGTTGGTGTTGTGGGCGCTTTACATCGCCCGAGGCAGGCTCGGTTGGGGCACGGAACCCACGATGAGCGCCGCATCGATCCGCACCCGATAACCGGCAACTCGGACAGGTCATCGGCCGGCCACAAGAACCGCGGTGCTCCGCAGGTTGTTCTCGTCGTTGACGCCGCGCCGATGATCGGTAGATGCATCCGCTCATGCCTGCGAGTTCAGGCGGTCAACGCAACACCTCGGCTAGTGCTTCTGATGGTGTCGGGAAGCCGAGGGTCTGTCGAGGGCGATCGTTGAGTTCGGCGGCGATGGTGTCGAAGTCGGCTTGGGTGAGCTGGCGGAAGTTGAGTCGCGGGGCAGGTATTGGCGCAGCAGCCCGTTGGTGTTCTCGTTGCTGCCGCGCTGCCAGGGTGACTTCGGATCGCAGAAGTAGACGGTCATGCCGGTCTCGTCGCTGAAGCGTCGGTGTTGAGCCATCTCGTGGCCAAGGTCCCAGGTCAGTGACTTCGCCAGCTTGCTCGGCAGTGTGGTCACGACCGCGGCGAGCGCGTCGGCGACCGCGTCGGCTTTGTGGTTGCCGTCCGGTAGCGCGACGAGCATTAGATATCGGGTGGATCGTTCGACCAACGTCGCGACGGGGCTCATTCCCTTGCCGAACACCAGGTCGCCTTCCCAGTGGCCGGGCACCGCACGGTCGTCAGCTTCGGCGGGCCGTTCGGAGATGTGCAGCGTGTTCGGGCGACCACCACGACCGTCAGGAAGCCGCACCCCCTTCGGCCGTCGCAACACCCGCCCGGTGCGCAGATACTGCGTCAGTTCCTGGCGCAGCGCGCCACGCGACTGCACGAACAGGGTGCGGTAGATGCTCTCGTGTGACACCTGCATCTCCGGCTGGTTCGGATACGTGCGCCTGAGCCAACCGCTGATCTGTTGCGGTGACCCGCGCAGCCGTAGCTTGCCCTCAACGATGTCACGCAGCTCGACGTTGCCCGCCAGTCTGCACTGCTTTGGCCGGGTCGCGAGCTTCCACGCCTCACGATCGGCAGGCAGCGCCCGATACCGCCGACGCTCACCATGAGCCGAAACCTCGCGGCTTACCGTCGAAGGCGCGCGACCCAGCCCGACCGCGATGGCTCGTAGCGACAGCCCCGCAGCCAGGCCGCGGGAGATCTCTTCTCGCTCCTCCAGCCGTAACCGCACACGACCTCGATGCCGCGGCTGCGGTCTGATGCCACCGCACCGCATCAGGTACGCCCGCACCGTCCCCGTCGACAGCCCGAGCTCACGCGCGGCCGGCTTCGCCGCCTGACCCGTCACCAGCCGTTCCCAGATCGCATCGATCTCTTCCGGCGTCAATCTCGACCACGCCACACGAGTCACCGCAACCTCCTCAGATCAAGGAAGTGTTGCGCTGACCCCTTGAGACCGCCCCGATGAGCGGCTACGACTGGATCTGCCGAGGCCGTGCAGTTGATCGCCGGATGGCGCCGCGAACCAGAAGGAAGCCGTGGTCGGTCTCGACGATCGAGACGGTTCGGATTGGGTATTGACTGCCGTTCACAGCAGGCGAAAAATGCGGCGACAGCGGCTTGTTGATCACTTCCGAGGGGGCCTTCTGATGACCACACCTGCTGATGTCAAAACCGTTGTCGACGCCGCAAAGTACGCCTGGGACCGGGGCACTCAGCTGCTGCCCCACAACACGCCGGCGGCCAGCTTGAAGCCCAAGAATTTTAAGGTCCGCCCATTGGCCGACGTGAAATCCTTCGCACTCAGTGGTGAGAGAATCAACCCGCAGTTCAGTGCCGCCTGGACGGCTCTCCAGACGAAGAACGGCGTAAGGCCGAATGTACCTGCCGCGGCAACGACTCCCGCAGCCCCGCCTGGCGAGGTTGAACTGATTCTCAAGGACATGGCGAAGCAGTTGAAGGCGTGGAAGGACGCCAAGTGCCCGGGGGGAAGAGGCCGCGGCGCCTGGTGGGGGAGCCCGAGACCGGGAAATAAGTCCGGCGCCAAGGACATCCCGGCGGATGTCGCGAAGAAGGTCACAGCGATCGCGGAGAAGAGGGGTTGGGAACTGAAACACAGCGTCAGCGGTGGAGTGTCATGGCACAAAACAGGAACCGGTGCGGACGGGAAGCCCGTCGACTTCATCTATCACGCGCGGGCAGCCGACGACTGAACGCCGACGTCGTACACATGGCCGGCGGTCTCCGCTCAGCGGCTAGGTGCGCTCCCACATTCCCTGGCTGACTCGAACCCGCCGGCCACCACATAGTTCATCAATGCGATTACGCAAATATCGGGATCGTCCTGCTGTTCGGCGCGTTTTACTTCCGGTTCGTGCATCGCGCGTGAGCGTCCTCTGAACGACCGGACGTGCCGCGGGTAGGGCACGGAACTTCCGATGACGTTTGGTCAGGATTCGACGTGTCCGGGAGGCCGTAGGTAAACGAGCTGCTACGCGAAGCGGGTGAATATTCGGGCGGCGCTTACGGCTTCGAAGCCGAGCCGCAGGTAGATCGGCAATCCGGCTGGGCTGGCATCGAGCGAGGCCTTTCGAGCGCCGGCCCCACGCGCCCAGGTCAGGGCGGCGGCAGTCATGGCAGTGGCGAAACCTCGGCCGCGCCACTGTTCGTCGGTGCTGACGAAGTATGCATTGGCATCTGGTCCGAGGGCGCTGGAGCCGGAGGTGGCGCGCACGTGGTTCTGGTCGTCGGTCGCCGCGAGGAGCCGAGTGGTCGGGGGCAGCGACTGCAGAAAAGTGATGAAAGCGGGTAGTGGAAGGCTGGCAGTGTGGGGGTCGGCCCGTAGACAAGCTGCAGCGGCTAGTTCGAGCGGCACCCCATGGCTGGGATCGCCGGACGTGCGGTGGACCGGGCGGATCGCGAGGCCCCAAGGCAGCTCACGGACGGGGATGACGGCGAGGTCTGGACAGATCATGGCTGTCGCTTCCTCGCCGTCCCATCCGACCTGCTCGATGAGCTCGCGACAACGTCGTGCTTCCTCGAAAACGTTGACGATCTGGACGGGAAGATCGGGCATCAGCCCTTCGAGCATGGACACCGACCGATCGTCGGTTATCAGCAGTCGCCCCCGAGGAGAGTCGCTCGAGCCGAGTACTCCACACATGCCAGGCTCATCCACCGTGGTCTGATTGGACATGGCCATCGAGACGCTGCGACGTGCAAACGCGGATCGGTAAGTCTCAACGCCGCCACCGGGCACGGTAGCTACCGTAGCAACGGCCCATCCGTACCAGCGTCACTCGTCGTGTGCTCGGTGGCCGCCGACGAGATGCTTGGACCCGGGCGGCTCAGTCCCGGTGTTTGGTGGTTTCGCGAGTTTCTAGCCCCACAGCTAGTCGAAGTTCGTGTAGGTCGTTCTCCAGTCGCCTGTCCTGATCGTGTGGAGCCAGGTAGGCCATCAGGTCGGCCAGCCCGTCGGCGACCGCGTTCAGCTTGTGCTGGGTGGCCCGATCGCTTCGGGTGTGCGAGTTCTCCAGCAACGCCACCATCAGGTGAACGTCGGCGCCCAGACATTGATCAGGGCGACGCATCCCGCGAAAAACAATGCCCGACTGGCGATGCTCGACTCCCCCCGGCGAAACGGTCGAAGGCGCCGACCTTGCCACGGACGGCACTAGGCATGTCGTCAGGGTCTGGCTTGGCGATGGGTGACAGATCATCAATTGGAAGCGTCGTGCCATCGGACCACGTCCGTTCGTGACACCGGCAGGCGACGTGTCGGGAAGCTGCTGATGCTGTCGATACCCGCATCGGGTCGCTGGCCAAACGAGTCAGGAACGACTGTGCCCGGTCAGCCAACTTCGCGCGACGCGATGCCGGCGCTGCGCGTCGACACCAGCAGCGTCATCAGTCAATCGCCCGTAACTCCCGCACGACGCAGATCGCCATGAACGCACTGCACTCACGGTCGCCAGCGGGGTCACAGGGTGTTTCGGCCCTAAGCCGAAGCAGCTGGGAAGCCGTCGAAGGCGGACTCGATTGAGAGTCGAGCCTGCTCGACACCGCTAATCGAGGTCGCTCTTGCCAACTCAGCGAGACGCGTGAAGTCGGCGAGCTTGCGGCCTCGGAGAATCCTGCCCCGAAGGTCTCGCGGCCGCGGGGCTGGTGGTGCAACAGGCGGTCCGTACGGGCCTGAGGGCGCAGGTCCAAACAACGCCATTCCGATGTTGTGCATGCGATTGCGAACCGTCATGTCGCTCTCCCGATCTGTGTTGACCGACTACACATGGGTTCGCTGAACCGGCCCGAATCGGTTCCTTCGGTGCGCAAATGCCAACCAGCTGGGGCACATGGTCACCGTGTGAACCGCCAGGAATCATCCGTACATCTCCGGGTGCGGGTCCAGCGGGTCGAGCGGCGGCCCCGTGGCTGCGACGGTGCCCGGGACATCGGTTACCAGACGTCGTGTGGCGGCGGACGGATGTCCTCTGAATGCTTCGGCCGTGAGTGCGGCGCTGAAAACATCGGTGGCGGAAGTGAGGGTGAGTGCGTTCCAGGAACCGGCCCTATGCGCCTTTCAGACGGCGGCCGCCCCCGGACTCGGTGTCCAGATCAGCGCATTCCCGTTCACGGCCCGGCACTCTGCGCGATCAGTCACCCACGGTCGTCGCGACCGATCGGCCGCGGGCACCGGCGATCCCGATCAGCGCGCCGACCACCATGCCGACCACGAGAACCACGATGGCGGTTGCGTCGTCGGAGGGCTTGGTCACCATGTTGAAGACCACCGCCAGAGCCAGGAACGTGTTCATGTGACTGGCCGCCCACGTGCTGGTCGTGAAGGTCGCGGCGCGCACCTCTGGGGTAATCGGTCCGTCGGGCGTGGCCGCCAGCAACGTCGAGTACTTGGACGCCTCCCGTCCTAGAATCGCCCCGCCGGACACCATCAAGATCGCCAGCGCGACGATGGCGGTCCAGACCCACGCATCCCCGAAGTGGAAGGCTTCGTCCTGCCTTCTCGACAGCTGCAACAGCCACGCCCCTTCCCCGAACAGCAGGATGATCAGAATCGGGAACAGGTTGCCTCGGCGATAGACGCCGGTGATCGTCCGCAATTCGCCCACTGTGGTCGCCTGGCGGGTCGACCATTCGGCGTGATGCAAGGTGGTCCCGAGGCCGATCGCAGCGAGGAGCGTCAGGATGTGCACGAACAGGACGACGTCGTAGAGATGCATGGGGCGGATTGTGTACTTGGCTGATGCCAGGAGCAAACTCGGCGCGACTTTATAGGGAGTACCGCATGGCGACGGCAAGACTCGCATTGACGAGGGGCGGATTTGAGTTTCGGCCGAGTCCGTTCGAGATCTTGCTCGACGGTGTAGTCGTCGCGACCATCGCCCATCAGCACTTCGACGAACTGGCGGTCGAGCCGGGACCTCACACGCTGCGATTGCGCGCCGGTCGACAGCTGAGTTCCGAACGCTCGTTCACCGCTTCGGAGGGCGAGGTCGTCAGCTTCTCATGTCACGCAGCCCAGATATGGCCGCGTTACATCGCCTCCCTTGTCAGGCCCGACCTGGGCATATCGCTCAAGCAGGACGTGAAACCACCCCGGAGCGACGTGTGGTGGGCTGCGATCAGCCGTTGGATTCCACATCTCTACATCGGGTTCGCCGGCGCCTTGGTGCCGTGGACGGTGTATCTCGCGGTCAGCCTGCCCCGGCGCAGTGTCAGCGAGCACTACCGCGGCACGTGGGTCTTCTTCGACGTGGCGCTGATTCTGGTGCTCGCCCGAACCGGCTGGCTGGTGCAGCGCCGCAACCCGAAGGTGGTCCTGATAGCGACCGCCGGGTCGACGCTGCTGATGGTGGACGCATGGTTCGACGTCACGACCGCGGCTGCGGGTTCGGCACACGTACAGGCGATTCTGTCCGCGGTGTTCCTCGAACTCCCGGCCGCAGTGTTGTGCGGCATGCTCGCTCGGCGTGGGTTGCGCGTCCTCGTCTCCCGCGCGGAAGGCTCGGCTACCGCGTCGGATTCCGGCTGATTGTGGTTGACCGTGGCCGGCAACACGTGGCTCGCATGCGGGCCAGGGCTAAGCCGACACAGTCGGGACGAGGTTCCACGGTTCGTCCGGTTCTGATCCTGGCGTCGCGCTGTGCGTGAACCGGCTGCCATCTGTCCCGCGATTCATACTCAGCCGAGGAGCCAGGTAGTGCTGCTCGCACCGGCCATCGCGCCAAGCGGCGCTCGGCTCGGTCAGACCTCGTCGCTGGTATCAGGAGGACAGCCGAATGCCGGTCACGATCAACGGCTCGCCCACGCATGTGTTGATCGTGCACGTCGTCGTGGTGATGCTTCCGCTTGCCGTACTCGGGGCTGTACTTCTCGTTGCTGTGCCAGCCACTCGACGAGGCTTCAGCCTGCTCACCCTGCTGGTCGGCTTCATCGCCTGCGCCGCGATCCCGTTCGCATTCCTCAGCGGGTCCACGCTGCGATCCCACGTGTCCGACAGCGCACTGATCGCCCGGCACGTTTCACTCGCCCACCAACTACTTCCGCTTGCCGCCATCTTCGGGCTCACGCTCGCCGCGTTCGTCGGTGTCGACCTGCTACGTCGAACGCGCTCGGGCAAGCTGAATAGCCTCGAGCGCAGATTCGTCACGTTCGCACCGAATCTGCCGGAGTACGCCCGGACACATCGCCTGACCGGATTGCACCGGGCGACCGCGACGCTGCTTGTCGTACTCGCCCTAGCCACAGGTGTGCAGGTCTACCGAGTGGGTGACGCCGGCGCGAAAGCGTCCTGGGCAGGCCGGCTCACCTCCGAACCGCACACGAAGTAACACTGCGCCACGCCGCAGATGTCGAGCAGATGGAAGAAAGCCATGATCGAAGCGTTCTCACCGGCCATCGGCAGGCAATTACTCGATCCCGACGCACGCGATCTTGAGTGCTACGGGTGAAGAAACAGGGTTCCGTCCTGCTCGACGACGCTGGCGCGGCCGAGTGGAAGCACTCGGGTCAGAGCCTTGAAGCCGGCGCCGAGACCGGGGATCTTGGCGAAGATCCCCTGCGGGCCGCGGACCATCCGGCCGGTGTTGACGTCGTACGCGCTGTGGTGCCACGGGCAGACCAGACAGCCGTTATCGTCGATCGTCCCCTCGGCAAGATCGGCGCCGAGGTGCCGGCAGCGGCGCGTCACCGCGAAGTACTGACCCTCGCTGTTGCCCACGGCGTACCTGCCGACGCCCCGCACCGTGCCAGGCGGCAGGTCCTGCGTCGGGCCGACGATCTGATCCGCCATCACCGTCTCCGATCACGAAGCCACCTAAGCAGCACATTCATGCCGACTCAGCGGCGCAGCACCAACCCAGATGTTGGCACACCGGTGCCGGCAGTCACCAGCACGTGCTCGACCTCGTCCACCTGGTTCACCGAAGTCCCACGCAACTGGCGCACGCCTTCGGCGATCCCGTTCATGCCGTGGATGTAGGCCTCGCCGAGCTGACCGCCGTGCGTGTTGATCGGCAGGCGGCCGCCCATTTCGATCGCGCCGTCGGCGATGAAGTGGCGAGCCTCGCCGCGTGCACAGAAGCCGAGTTCCTCGAGCTGGATCAGCACGAACGGGGTGAAGTGGTCGTACAGAATGGCCACCTGCACGTCGCTCAGCCGCAATACCGGACTGCGCCCACAGCTGCCGACCGACGATGCCCATCTCCGGCAGGCCGGTCAGCTCGTCGCGGTAGTAGCTGGTCATCACGAACTGGTCGGCGCCACTCGCCCTGGGCCGCTGCGCTGATTACCGCCGGCGGCTGCGGCAGATCGCGCGCACGCTCCACCGAGGTGACCACGATCGCGACACCCCCGTCGCTCTCCTGGCAGCAGTCCAGCAGGTGCAGCGGCTCGGCGATCCAGCGCGACGCCTGGTGCTCGGCAAGGGTGATGGGCTTGCCGTAGAAGAACGCGTTCGGATTGTTCGCCGCGTGCTTGCGGTCGGCCACCGCCACCGCGCCGAAGTCCTCGCTGCGTCGCGCCGTAGGCATGCATGTACCGACGCGCCGTCATCGCCACGAATGCGGCCGGCGTGCCGAGACCCATCGGGTAGGACCAGCTCGCGTCCACTCCCGATGACGTCGGCGCGCTGGCCAACGTGGTGGACACCTGGCCGAATCGGTGCCCGGACCGTTCGTTGAAGGCGCGGTAGCAGACCACGACATCCGCGATACCGGTGGCCACCGCCATCGCCGCCTGCTGCACAGTCGCGCACGCCGCCCCGCCGCCGTAGTGGATGCGGCTGAAGAACGTCAGCTCCGGGATGCCGACCTCGCGAGCCACCGCGGCCTCGGTGTTGTTGTCCATGGTGAACGTCACCAGGCCGTCCACATCCGACGGGCTGAGCCCGGCGTCTGCGATCGCCGCGCGCACGCACTCGGCGGCCAGGCGAAGTTCGCTGCGGCCGGAGTCCTTGCTGAACTCGGTCGCCCCGATGCCGACGATCGCCGCTCGGCCGGACAGCGCAGCCGAAACCATCAGCGGCCTCCACTGATGCTCAGCCGCACCGTGCCGGTGACGTGATCGCCGAGCTGTCCGCGGCCCACCACCGAGACGTCCACCTCGTCGCCGTGCACCGCCGTCACCTCACCGGAGAACACCAGGGTGTCGTAGGCGTAGCACGGCACACCGAGACGGATGTCGATACTGCGCACGCGCGCCTGCGGGCCGGCCCAGTCGGTGACGAAGCGCTGCACCAAGCCGGTGTCGGTGAGGATGTTCAAGAAGATGTCCTTCGAACCGCGCGCCTGGGCCAGATCGCGGTCGTGGTGCACGTCCTGGAAGTCACGGGTGGCGATCGCGGTGCTCACCACGAAGGTCGGTGTCGCCTCGATGCGCAGCTCTGGCAGCGCGGTGCCGACGGCGGGTACGACCGCGGTCATGCCGATGCCTGCGTCGGTCGCCAGTTCGGCATGGTGAGTTCGTCGTCGATGCGCGTCAGCGCGATCTCGACCGGCATCCCGACGGCCACCCGGGCCGGGTCCACGTCGATCAGCTCGCCGAGCATCCGGACCCCCTCGTCGAGCTCCACGAGCGCCACCACGAACGGCAGCGTCTTACCGGGTACCTGCGGATGGTGGTGCACGACGTAGCTGAACACGGTGCCGCGGCCGCCGGCGACGATGTAGTCCGGCTTGTCCGCGCCGCAGCGTCGGGCACATCGGCCCGGGCGGATGCCGCAGCGTGCCGCAGGTCGGGCAGTGCTGGATGCGCAGCTCGCCGACGGCGGTGCCCTCCCAGAAGAACGCGGTGTCATGACTGATCACCGGCCGCAGCTGCGCTGACGTCACGGCGTCGGTGGCTTCGGCGTTCGCGGCGCCGGAGTTCGTGGCTTGCGCATCAGGGGCACCGGTGCTTTGCTCCGGTCGGAACTTCAGCACCCGGAACATCATCTCCGCGACCGGCTCGTCGCCGACGTACCAGATGTTGCGGGTGGTGACGAACCACCCCTCGCCCAGCGCGGTGCGTTTCGGCCCGACCACGTCCTGCAGGCTGGTGGTGAGCATCAACTGCTCGCCGTGCGCCAGGTAGCGGTGGTAGGTCTGCTGACAGTTCGTCGCGACGATCGAGGTGAAGCCGGCGTCGTCGAGCACCTGCATGATCCTGGCGAGCGGGTCGTCGGACGGCCGCCGCTGGTGCAGCCCACCCATCGTCCAGACCTGGATCATCGCCGGCGGCGCCACCCGCGACGGGTGGCCGGCCTGCCGGGCGGCGCCTCGTCCACGTAGACGGGGTTGGCGTCGCCCATCGCCTCCACCCAATTGTTGATCATGGGCAGGTTCACCGGGTCACGCGCAGCCTTCGGCGAGCACTCGCCCGCAGCCTTGATCTCCTCCGCCGCCGCGAGAATGTCTTCTGCAGCCAAGAGCGGGCTCACCGCGGCACCCGGGGCAGGTTCAGCCCGAACATCGCGATCAGCTCGCGCTGAATCTCGTTCACGCCACCACCGAAGGTGAGCACGAGGCTGCGCTTGGCCTGCACATCGAGCCAGTGCATCAACTGCGCGGTCTCCTCATCGGTCGCGTCGCCGTGGCGCCCGACCACCTCCTCCAGCAGCCGGAACACATGCTGCGCACGATCGGAGGAGAACACCTTGGTTGCCGAGGCATCGGCGACGTCGACGTCGCCGGTACGTGCCGCAACCTGCCAGTTGAGCAGCTCGTTGATGCGCCACGTCGCATGCGTCTCGGCCAGCGCGCGACGCACGTCCGGCGCAGTGATCGGCGCAACGCCGTCCGGCCCCGGTCGGCACGCCCATGCGTGCACACGCGCGTACAGCCCGGCCAGGCGCCCGGCGGGGCCGAGCATCACCCGCTCGTGGTTGAGCTGCGTGGTGATCAGCCGCCAGCCTTCGTTCTCCTCGCCCACCAGCATCGACGCCGGCACGCGCACGTCGGAGTAGTACGTGGTGTTGGTGTGGTGCGCGCCGTCGGCGGTGATCGTCGGCGTCCAGGAGAACCCGGGGTCGGTGGTGTCGACGATGAGGATGGAGATGCCTTTGTGCCGCTTCGCGGACGGATTGGTGCGGCAGGCCAGCCAGACGAAGTCGGCGTCGTGCCCGCCGGTCGTGAACACCTTCTGGCCGTTCACGATGTAGTGGTCGCCGTCGCGGACCGCAGTGGTGCGCAGCGCGGCCAGGTCGGTGCCCGCCTCGGGCTCGGTGTACCCGATGGCGAAGTGCAGCTCGCCAGTCAGGATCTTGGGCAGGAAGAATGCCTTCTGCTCGGCGGTGCCGTAGGTCTGCAACGTCGGGCCGACCGTCTGCAGCGTCACGTACGGCAACGGCACGTCGCGGCGCGAGGCTTCGTTGACGAAGATGCTCTGCTCGACTTCGCCGAATCCCCGCCCGCCGTACTCCACCGGCCAGCCGACACCGAGCCAGCCGTCGCCGCCCATGCGATCGACCACCTTGTGGTAGAGCCGCACCGTGCCGATCGACGAGCAGCTCGGCTGCCTCCTCGTCGGTGATCAGGTGTTCGAAGTAGCTGCGCAACTCGGCCGTGAGCGCACGCTGCTCCTCGGTCAGGTCGATGAGCATCGGTCCCCGATCAGGTCGAGGCGCGCCGCGGCACCGCCGACGAACCGGGCCAGGTCCTTGCCGTGCGAGTAGTACCGATGCAGCGGATAGCTGTAGTCGACGCCAAGCCCGCCGTGCAGGTGGTGACATATTTGCAGCGCCGCCGGCAGTTCGGCCGCGAGCCAGTAGCCGCCGACGTCCGCGTCGTCGTCCGCGTCGCGTCCTTCCGCCAACCGCCAATTGAGCGACCGCGACGCCAGGTGCAGGGTGCGCGCGGTGATGTACACGTCGGCGACCTGTTGCGCGACGGCTTGGAACGTCGCCAGCGGCTTGCCGAATTGGTGTCGCTCGCGCAGATGCCGCGCGGTCAGCTCGAGGGCGCCGGCGAGCACTCCGTCCGCCAGGGCCGCAGCACCGGCGAGCGCGAGGCGCTCGGCCGCGCGGACGTCAGTGCTGACCAGCTCGCTTCGGGTGACCGGTGCCTGGCGCATCGACACCGTGTACTCCGGTGACTTGGACGAGGTCGGGGTGCGCACGCAGGTCACGCCTTCGCCGCGCGGGTCTACTGCGTACACGCCGACGGTCGTCGGTAGCAGCACCCGATGCGCTTGCAGCGCGTACGGCACGCCACGTGCGGTGCCGGTCAGCAGCACGGTCCAACGCCCTCCGCGTCACCCTCGGCACGGATGTCGGCACGGATCGCGCCACTGAGCACCCGCCCGTCCGCGACCTCGGGCAGCAGTGCTTGTTGCAGCTCAACCGGCGCCAGCATCGTCAGCGGCAGTACGCCGAGGGAGAGCGTCGCCAGCGCGGGCACCGGAAGGATCTGCCGACCCACCTCGGTGAGCACACAGGCGACCTCGACCGGGCCGAGGCCGTCGCCGCCGAGTTCGGTCGGGACGGCAAGGGAGAGCAGGCCCGCTTGGCCCATCGCCTTCCAGAGCGTTTCGTCGTATCCCGCTGGACCGGCGAACGCCTGCTCGGCGCGATTGCCGTCGGAGTCCCCGCCGAGGACCGTCGCGGCGAGATCGGCCACGGACTGCTGCGTCTCGTCGAGGCCGAAATCCACGCCTTCTCCTGTCACGTCTGATAGAACGTGTTCTAGTATCGGCGACGGCGGCCCGCTCGGCAAGCCGTCACCACCGGGAGGTAGAGCGACGTGGTGCGGGCACGGAGCAGGGTCGCGGACCTGGCGTTGACGGCCAGCGGCCGCCTGGCGCAGGTTGCCCCGTGCGATGACGTCCCCGCCGGCCGTGTCGTCGAACTTCCCGGCCGCGGCACGACCTATCTGACGGACACCGGAGCACCGCCCGGTGCCGGTGCCCAGGCTCCGACGGTGCTATTGCTGCACGCACTCGGCTGCACGGGTCTGCTGACCTGGTATCCCGTCCATCGCTGCGCTGCGAAGCCGGTATCGATTGGTCACGTTCGACCAGCGGTGGCACGGGCAGGGCATTCAGTCGCCGCGCTTCACGCTGGCTGACTGTGCCGACGACGTTGCCGCGGTGGCCGACCTGCTCGGCCTGGATCGCGTCCTGGTCGCCGGCTATTCGATGGGCTCACTCGTCGCGCAACTGGCCTGGCGACGGCACCCCGACCGGTTGCTTGGCGCGGTGCTGTGCGCCAGCACCACCCGGTTCGTCGACTCGGCGCGCGATCCGCGGGTGCTGCGTCTGGTCGCCGAGCGCACCGCTCGGGCCGCGGCCGGTCAGCTCTCCCGCCGTGCGGCGATGCCATGGGCGCCGGGCGCCGACCCCAACCGCTGGGCGATGAGCCAGTTCCGTTCCACCACCGGCCGGCGGATGACCGCGGCCACTGCCGAAATCAGCATGTTCGACTCAACGTCGTGGATCGGCGAGATGGACGTCCCCACCGCGGTGGTGGTGACCGCGCGCGACCGCCTGATCGCCCCGGACCGGCAGCGCCGGTTGGTGCGATCGCTGCCGTACGCCACCTCGTATGAGGTCGAGGCCGGTCACGCCGCGTGCGTGCTCGGCGCCCACCGGTTTACGCCCGCGTTGCTCGCTGCGTGTGCGTCGGTGTCGGTACGCAGTGCGGATCGCGCGGCTAGGCGTGCGCCGGGTCCGGCTGCCGTTCGCGCGCAGCCTTGACCAGTTCGGTCAAGGCAAGCGGCAGATCGTCCGCGAGATCCCAAAGATCGGGCGCCAGTTCACGACACGCGATGAGGCCGACATCGAGGTGTCCGTCGTTGGACAGCACGGTGATGTTCAGCCCGGCGCCGTGGAACACCGGCCCGAACGGATAGAAACCGATGATGCGCGCGCCGAGGAAGTAGATGGGCATCGGCGGGCCCGGCACATTGGAGATCACCAGGTTGTGTACCACCGGGTGCTTCTCGGCCAGTCGCAACCGCGAGTAGACGCGGACCGCCAGCCCGAAGGTGTCCGGCGCGGCGAACTGCGCCCAATCCTGCAGCAGCGAGGCACTGAGGGTCTGGTGATGTTCCTTGGCGACACGGTTCTGCTCGGCGATCGCAGCCAGCCGCTCCACCGGGTCGGCGATGTCGCTGGACAGTGCGGCGAACATGCCCGAGACGTTGTTCGTCCCGCCGGCCTTCGAGCGCCCGTGTACCGATACCGGCACCATCGCCACCAACGAGCTGTCCGGCAGTTCCCCGCGGTCCGTCGAGGTACTTGCGCAGCGCGCCGGAGCACAAAGCCATCACCACGTCGTTCACGGTGCAGCCCAGCGCGTTCTTGACTTCCTTGACCTCGTCCAGGTTCATCCGCGCGAACGCGATGCTGCGGTGACCGGTGATCGTGCCGTTGAGCGAGGTACGCGGGGCGGTGAACGGTGCCGGCATCGCGGCGCCGCGACGCGAGCGCTGGATCCAGGTGTCCAGCGCGCCGATCGTGCCCGGCAGCAGCCGGGCGAGCTTCATCGGCCGCCTGGCGATCCCGGCGAGCCCGGACAAGACGATGTCGCGGTCCGATGGGCGGCGCATGGTGCCGCCGCTGCGGTCGGGTTCGACCATCGGTGGCGCGTCGGGTTCCAGGCTGCACAGGGTCGAGACGAGGTTCGCGCCGCTCACCCCGTCCACGGTCGCGTGGTGCATCTTCGTCATTACTGCGATGGCCCCGTCGGCGAGCCCTTCGATGACCCAGAACTCCCACAGCGGCCGGCTGCGGTCCAACGGCTGCCCGGCGATGTCGCGCGCACACCTCGGCGAGTTCTCGCGGCCCACCCGGTGCCGACGCGGCGATGCGGCGGACGTGGTGCTCGATGTCGAAATCCTCGTCCGGCACCCAGATCGGATGGTCCAGATTCAGCAACGGATCGTGCAGCTTGCGGATGAACGCCGGATTCGACTCCATCCGGTGCCGAAGCGTCTCCCGGATCGCGGCGAAGCGGTACTCCGCGGGCATGGTGGACGGGTCGAGCACCAGCAGGCCGCACACGTGCATGAGGTGCGCCGGCGTCTCGAAGTAGAGGAAGCTCGCGTCGAGCCCACTCAGCCGGTCCATAACACCAAGAATAGAACACGTTCTAGTCGTGCGCTACCATCTGCAGAATGCGTGACCGGTACCTCATTCGGCAGCTCACGCAACTCGGCCTGACCGTGAACGCCATCCGCCCGGTGCCAGGCGGACCGGCGTCGGTGCCGGCGTTCTTCGCCGGCTGGCTCACCGCCGAGCTGGCCCCCCAACTCCTCGCCGCCACCGCACTGGACACCGGCGTGCACCTGTCTCGACGGGCCGCAACGGGCGTGCGAGGGCGAGGCGAGGCGCTCGCACTGGCAGCCGCTCTGGCCAACGCGGGCGGACTGGCTGCACTCGTCGCTGCCGGTGGCAAGGCCAAGGGTGAGGTTCAGCGCGCGCTGGCCGAAGCACTGGGCCCGGACTACGCATTGCACCTCGGGCACCCGACCGACCCGGCGGACCTGGCGACGCCGTGGCGGCAACTGATAATGCCGTTCCGGATGCACAACATCGACGTGGTCACCGAGCGCAACCTCGCCTACGCGCCGGGCGGGCGCAGATTCACCCTCGACGTCTACCACCACCGCGACATGCCTACCGGCCTGCCCGTGCTGCTGCAGGTACACGGCGGTGCCTGGATGATCGGCAACAAGGAACAGCAGGGCTTGCCACTGATGTTGCAGATGGCCTCGCACGGCTGGGTATGCGTGGCGATCAACTATCCGTTGTCCCCGCGAGCCCGCTGGCCGGCACACCTCGTCGCGCTCAAGCGTGCCACCGCGTGGATCCGGGAGAACATCGCACGCTTCGGCGGCGACCCGTCCTTCGTCGCGGTCACCGGCGGTTCCGCGGGTGGCCACCTCGCCGCGATGCTCGCGCTCACCGCACCGGACCGCACGCTGCAGCCGGGCTTCGAGGATGCCGACACCTCCGTACAAGCCTGCGTGCCGCACTACGGGGTATACGACTTCACCGCGGAGAGCGGCAGCAAGCACTCCCAGCAGACGGTCGATTCGCTGCTACGCCCGCGCGTCATGGCCCGGGACGCGCGCTATCCCGAGGACTACCGGGCGGCCTCACCGATCTCGCGCATCGACGGTGCGGGCGACATCCCACCGTTTTTCGTGCTGCACGGTCGAAACGACACGTTGGTGCCGGTGGCCGAGGCACGGGCGTTCGTCGACAAGCTCCGCGCGGCCTCGCACAACCCGGTGGCTTATGCCGAGATCAGTGGCGCCCAGCACGCGTTCGACATCTTCCCGTCGATCCGCAGCGCGCACGTGGTGCGCGGGGTACAACGCTTCCTGGACTGGACCTACTACCGCGCGAAGACCGGATCGGCCAAGGCGGCCGAGCAGGCGCCGGCGTCCGGCCCGGACCCAGCCCGCGCTGACGAGCGCTCGCACACTGGTTAGCCCGACGCGCTCGACCTCCCACGCCTGGACGTCCGGACACACCGCCAGCTGATCAGGAGCGGGGCAGCCCGAGGATGCGTTCGGCCGCCAGCGACAGCAACACCTGGGTGGTTCCGCCCGCGATCGTCAGACAGCGGGTTTGCAACGCCGCATGCCACGCGTCCGACTCGGTGCGGGCCGCGTCGTCATCGATGACGGTGTCGTCAACTGCGTCGTCGAAGTCATCCGCGTGCGCGGCGTCAGCGAGTAGGTGCAAGGCGGCATCGGCGACGGCCTGGCGGTTACGTACCCCGACGAGCTTGCGCACGCTCGACTCCGGTCCCGGATCGAGTCCGTCCAGCCGGCGGACCACCGCACGCACGTCCAACACCGAACACGCGAGCGCCTCCGCGACGAGACCGCCGAGCAGGTCGCGGGCGGTCTCGGCACTCGGTCCGCGATGCGCGCGCACCTGTTCCACGAGGCGTTCGGTCGACTCGCCGAGGTCGGCGCTGCTGCCCATCGCGACTCGCTCATTGCCGAGCGTGGCCCGGGCCAGCTGCCAGCCGTCGCCGACGGTGCCGACCACGTCCTCGTCCGGCACGAACACGCCGTCGAGGAAGACTTCGTTGAACAACGCCTCGCCGGTTATCTCGCGAAGCGGACGCACATCGATGCCCGGTGCGGTCATATCCACCAGGAAATACGTCAGGCCGGCGTGTTTGGGCGCCGTCGGATCGGTACGAGCCAGGCAGATCCCACGGCCGGCCCGGTGCGCCACCGACGTCCAGACCTTCTGACCACTCAGCCGCCAGCCGCCCGGCTCCCGCTCGGCGCGGGTCCGCAGGGAGGCGAGGTCCGACCCGGCATCGGGTTCGCTGAAAAGCTGGCACCAGACGAGTTCTCCGGTCAGCGTCGGCCGGACGAATCGCTCGATCTGCTCGGGCGTCCCGTGTCGCAGGATCGTCGGTACCGCCCACGCGCCGATGACGAGATCCGGGCGGGTCAGTCCCGCGTGTTGCAACTCCTGCTCGATGACGAGTTGCAGCGCCGGGCCAGCGTCGAGCCCGTACGGCTTCGGCCAGTGCGGGCACAGCAGACCGGTATCGGCCAGCGCGCCGCGGCGTTGCTCCGGCGGCAGCGCAGCGATCTGTGCCAGCTGCTGCCGGACGCCGGCGCGCTGCGGTTGCGCCGCATCGACGTCCACGTGCAGGCGTCGCCGGGTCCCTCGCAGGGTGAGATCCGCGACCAGGCGTCGCCACCGGCCGGTGCCGCCGAGCGCCGCCCGCAGCCCGAGCGCACGGCGCAGGTACAGGTGTGCGTCGTGCTCCCAGGTGAAGCCGATGCCACCGAGTATCTGGATGCAGTCCTGCGCATTGAGCACCGCAGCGTCAAGCGCGACCGCGGCGGCCACGGCCGCGGCCAGCGAAACATCCTCAGCCGTTGTGTCCAGCCCACCAACCTCGACGGTGCCCGGGGTGGCGCCGGCGGCGTCCCATGCGACGGCGGCGGCGAGTTCGGCGCGGCACAACATCTCCGCACACAGATGCTTGATGGCTTGGAAGCTGCCGATCGGCTTGCCGAACTGCTCGCGAACCTTCGCGTAGTCCACCGCGGTACGCAGACACCAGCCGGCGACGCCGGCCGCCTCGGCCGCGGCGAGGGTCGCCGCGAGTTCGCGTACGCGGTCCGTGCGCAACTCGAGGGGGTGCGTTACTGCGACGTCGGTCAGCCGAACCTGCCCGAGCGCACGGGAGAAGTCGCCGGCACTGCGATCGCGCAGGGATACGCCCGGGGTGTCCGGCGCGATGACGAACCACACGTCGTCTGCGTCCATGCGCGCGGCGAGCAACAGGTAGGTGTCCGCGTCCGCGCCAATGATCAGCCCGCTGCTGCCGGTGACTGTCAGTCCGCCGTCCGCGGTGCGGACTGCGCGCAGCCGGCCGGGCCCGAGCGTGACGCCGGCGGTCCGTTCCCCGCGCACCAGCGCGTCGAGGAGGCTGTCGAGTTCCGCATCGCGGGTACGGCCGCTTTCGGCGATCGCCGTGGCCGCCAGCGCCGATGACAGCACCGGACCAGGCACCAGGGCGGCGGCCGCGGCCTCCAGCATCACCGCGAGGTCGGCCACCGAGCCGCCGGCGCCCCCAGCGCTCTCGGGCACAGCGGCACCCAGCAGGCCAATGTCGGCCAGTTCCGGCCAGTGCTTGCGCCACGCATCCGGAGAACTCTCCTGAGCCCGCGCACTCCCCCTCGGATTCGCCCGCGCGGCCCAGGTCGCCATCGCGTCCGCGATCAGACGTTGGTCCTCGGTGACGGCGATCGGCACGGTTGGCTCCACGGTCGGCGGTCGGTGTTGCTGCGCCGCGGCGCGGCGCGCGTTAGCACCGCATTCTAGAACAAGTTCTATTCAGACTCAGGTCACGCAATCCGTCAAGTACCGGCGCATACGGCGTCTTGACGTAATCGAACTGAAACAGGTTTCGATGACTCGAATGCTAATCTGGTGCCCTGCCGATGCACGGTCGCCGGCCCGAGACCGGGCCCGAAGAACAGGACGAACCATGACAGCCTCCGCCCGCGCTCGCGGCAACGGCGCCCCGGCCAGCGCCCTTTCGCCCGACGAACTCGGCTCGTCCGCGCAGCGCGACCGCCGCAAGCGCATCCTCGATGCCACGCTCGCGCTGGCGTCCAAGGGCGGCTACGACGCGGTGCAGATGCGCGCAGTCGCCGAGCGCGCGGACGTGGCGCTGGGCACGCTGTACCGCTACTTCCCGTCCAAGATTCACCTGCTGGTCTCCGCGCTCGCCCGCGAATTCGAGCGAGTGCAGGACCGCAGTGACCGTGCCAACCTGTCCGGCGACACCTCTTACGAGCGGTTGACCGCGATGATCGCGCGGCTGACCAAGGCCATGCAACGCGATCCCCAGCTCACCGAGGCGATGACCAGGGCGTTCATGTTTGCCGACGCCTCCGCGGCGGCCGAGGTAGACACTGTCGGCCGGCTGATGGACACCATGTTCGCCCGCGCCATGGCCGACGGCGAGCCGAGTGACGAGCAACTCGCCATCGCGCGAGTGATCAGCGACGTCTGGCTGTCCAACCTGGTCGCCTGGGTCACCCGCCGCGCCTCGGCCACCGACGTCGCGAACCGGCTCGAGCTCACCATCGGCTTGCTGCTGGGGCACAAGCGAGCCGACGCCTGACGTCCGCCGGGTCCTGCCAGCAAGCAGGCTCGCGGATCAGCGGCGTCGGCCGGCTGCGCTCGCTTGTTGCGCGACCGGTTCCACCCGCGACACGGAGACTCGGTCCGTGACGCCCTTGAGGGTGCGACGGCGCGCACGCAGTACCCGCACCCCGGGACCGAGATCGCCGGCGGCCGCGATCGTGTCGGTGGTGGCCAGAACCTCGCCGCCGTCCGCCGCGGCAGCGACGCGAGCGGCGATGTTCACGACGTTGCCGACGAGATCGTCGGTGGTCACGACCAGTTCGCCGGTATGCACGCCGGCACGCATCCGCAGCGGCTCCGCCGCGGTCGGCACGAGCTCCAGCGCGGCGTGCACCGCGCCGCTGCCACTCGGGAACGCGAGCATCAGGCCGTCGCCGAGGTGCTTGACCACGCGCCCGCCCCACTTGCGCACGATCGGCGCCGTCACCCGATGGTGCTCGGCCAGCAGCGCCAGGGCCGCCTCGTCTCCGAACCGGGCGGTGTAGCTGGTGAACCCCTCCAGATCGGTGAAGACGACCGTGGCCACCGTCATCGTGTCGCGCGAGCGTCCACCCCGCAGACCGCGGTCCCAGTACAGGTCCCACGACAGCACCTGCAAGGCGTTCAGGCCGACGCTGCCCAGAGCCGACGGGTAGCGCTCGACGGTCCGTTCGAGGAAACGCCGCAGCACCTCGACCGGCGGCGCGATGGTCGGTTTGCGTCGGTCCGGCTGCGCGAGCCACTCGGCGTCCACCACGCCGACCTCGACCGCGAGGTCCCGCACCGCCGGGCTGCGCTCGATGAGCGCCGCCAGTCGGCCGGACATGGCCGCGGCCTGTTCCGAATCCGCGCGGGAGACGACTGCGCGCCGCATAATCTCGCGGCCCGATGCCCGCTCGGCACCGCCCACGGCATCACCCGCGGCCGGTTCCTGCGCGGCGACCTGCGTCCCGGCAGTGCCTGCTGTTGCGACGTCCGCCGCGACCGTGCCCGCTCCCTGCGCGGCCGGCTCCTGCGTGGCCGATGCCTGCACGTCGGCAGGCGTCGGGCCCGCATCAGCCGCGGCGCCATCGCGGCGCGGGCGTCGGCGCAGCTTCACCGCGGCCCCACCAGGGCGTCGATGAGCGCCGCGGGCGTCGGGCAACGATCGAGCAACTCGCCGACGTGCGCCTTCGTGCCGCGCAGCGGCTCGAGCATCGGCACCCGGACCAGCGACTCACGCCCCACGTCGAAGATCACCGAGTCCCACGAGGCGGCGGCCACCGCGGAACCGAAGCGGCGCAGGCACTCACCGCGGAAGTAGGCGCGCGTGTCCTCCGGTGCGGCGTCCATCGCGGCGTGTGCGGCGCCGGAAGGCAGCAGCGTCTGCATCGCGCCGCGTGACACCAGCCGGTGGTAGAGCCCCTTCTCCGGACGGACGTCGGAGTACTGCAGGTCGATCAGCTGCAACCGCGGCGCGTCCCACTCCAGTCCGTCGCGGTCGCGATAACCCTCGAGCAGCCGCAACTTCGCCACCCAGTCGAGCTCGCTCGGCAAGCTGCATCGGGATCCGTGCCCAGCCGGTGCAGCACCGACTCCCAGCGGTCGAGCACGTCCACCGTCTGCTCGTCGGCGTCCTCGCCGTAGCGGTCGTCGACGAACTTGCGCGCGCGCTCCAGGTACTCCCCCTGCAGCTCGAGCGCGGTGATGTTGCGCCCGTCGGCGAGCTGCATCCGGTGCGTCAGCGTCGGGTCGTGCGAGATCTCGTGCAGTTCGCGCACCGGCGAAACCAGGCTCAGGTCGTCGCCCAGGAAGTTGTCCTCGATCATCGCCAGCACCAGTGCGGTGGTGCCGACCTTGAGGTACGTGGAGATCTCGGCGAGGTTGGCGTCGCCGATGATCACGTGCAGCCGGCGGTAGCGGTCGGCGTCGGCGTGCGGCTCGTCGCGGGTGTTCACGATCGGACGCTTGAGCGTGGTCTCCAGCCCGACCTCGACCTCGAAGAAGTCGGCGCGCTGCGCTAGCTGGAACCCGGGCGTCTTGCCGTCCTGTCCGAGCCCGACCCGCCCGGCACCGCACATCACCTGGCGGGTGACGAAGAACGGCACCAGCCGCCGGACCAGGGACGCGAACGGGGTGCTTCGGCTGCACAGGTAGTTCTCGTGCGCACCGTAGGACGCGCCCTTGTTGTCGGTGTTGTTCTTGTACAGGTTGATGGGGGCGTTGACCCCCGGCATCGTCGCGACGCGGCGCGCCGCCTCGAGCATGACCAGCTCGCCGGCCTTGTCCCAGCGCACCGCGTCCAGCGGGTTGGTGACTTCCGGGCTCGAGTACTCGGGGTGGGCGTGATCGACGTAGAGCCGCGCGCCGTTGGGCAGGATGACGTTCGCCATGCCGGCGTCTTCCTCGGCCTCGATGAACTCCTGCGCGACCGCACCGCTGCCGCCGAGATCGAAGCCGCGCGCATCGCGCAGCGGCGACTCCTCCTCGAAGTCCCAGCTGGCCCGCCGAGCCCGCCCGGCCGGCAGCACGCTGGCGTAGGCGTTGACGACCTGAGCCGAGAGCAGCATCGCGTTCGCCGACGGCTGGCCGGGCAGGCTCACGCCGTACTCGACCTCGGTCCCCATCACCCGGCGAACGCTCATCTGAGCACCAGCCCATCGATTCGCCGGCTGCGCTCGCTCATAACTAAAGGCTACGGCTCGCCGCCGGATCGAGCAGGGCAGGCAGCGGGCAGTGCAGCAGTGCGCACGCCGTCCGGACCAGTTCGGCCTCGGCCGGCGCGAGCACGCCGTCGTCGAGCACCGCGGCCGACCATCGCTTCGACGAAGCGCTGTTTGTACGCGGGTCGAGCGCGTCCAGAACCGGCCACGCGGCATCCAGCGCGGGCAGCACCGCCGGCGGCGCGTACGCCACGTTCGACGTCGGGAAACAGATGTGCCACCGCGGTGGCGAAGGCGTGCTCGGCCTTGCGCCGGATCGGTGTTGCCGGCGGCGGCGAGCGCGGCGAGCACGGCGACCGCGGCATCGCCGGTACCGGCGAGATCGACGGCGCCCGGGCTGCGCTCGCCGTGCGGGGCTGGTCGCGTCCACGACGTAGCCGGCGACCAGCCGGGTGAGGCAGTACTCGAACACGGTGATCCGGCCGTCGGCCTGTGCCAGTGCGTCCAGCACGGTGAGCAGCTCGTTGCAACTGCTCGCCGCGGCCGAGCGACGACGACCGGCATGGCGATGCTCACCACCGGCAGCCGCAGCAGTTCCGGCAGTGGCGCGACGTCGGTGAGCAACGCTTCGGTGGCAGTCAGCGGTCGCGGCGCCGAACGCGCTGGACACCGTCGCGAGTTGTGCTGCTCGCACCTGCGGGTCGTCATCGATGAGCAGCGCGAGCAGGATCGGGACGGCGGTGCTCGGCTGGCCAGCGAGCTGGCGCACTCGCGGCGGGAGGCTTGCGGCCACCGCGGCGCCGTGGTCGAGGTCCTGCGGCGTGAGCGTGCCGACACGCGCGCTCACCTGCGCCGGCGTGACCCGCGCCGAGCCGGGCCTCGGCGGCGCGGCCTGCGCCGTCAAGGGGGTCGCGGCGAATCCGCGCTGCGCGTCCTCGGCCAAACCGTCGGGCGGCTGCTGTGCCCACTTCTCCTCCAACGCCGGCGATCTGGGCCGGCTGGAACGCCGGGTCGAGCGCGGCGATGCGCTTGAGCAGCGGCGGGTGGGTGGCGAACAGCTGGCTGAAGGACCGGCCGCCCTCGCCGAAGAGCATGTGGCTGACCTCCTGCGCGCTGCGCGTGTCGCGCAGCGTCGAGCCGGTCGGCACGCCGGCGATCTTCTTCAGCGCTCCCTCGAGTCCGGTCGTCTGCCGGGTGAACTGCACCGAGGAGGCGTCGGCCAGCCATTCCCGCTGGCGGCTCACCGCGGCCTTGATCAGGCCGGCGAAGAACTGGCCGACGAAGCCCAGGATCATCATCGCCAGGGCGACCAGCAGGATCGGCGACGCACCGCCGCCCCGGTCGTTGCTCCTGCCGCCGCCGCCGAACGCGAGCACACGCAGGCCGACGAGGCCGAGCAACAGGATTCCGTTGAGCAGGCCGATGAGCCGGATGTTCAGACGCATGTCGCCGTTGAGGATGTGGCTGAACTCGTGCCCGATCACCCCCTGCAGCTCGTCGCGGTTGAGCTGCGTGCAGCGCGCCGCCGGTGACCGTGATCGCGGCGTCGGCCGGGGTGAAGCCGGCGGCGAACGCGTTGATGCCGGGCTCGCGTCTCGAGCACGAACAGCCGCGGCACCGGCACGCCCGAGGCCAGCGACATCTCCTCCACGACGTTGACGTAGCGGCGCAGATTCGGGTCGCTGGTGGTGAGGTCCACCGGCACCGCGCCGACCGACAGCGCCACCGCCGATCCGCCGCTGCGCAGCGCGATCGTCTTGCTGACCGTGCCGCCGGTGATGATCAGGACGGTGACGACGGTGACGAAGATCAGCAGGCCGGCCAGCGAGGACAGCGAACGGGGCCGGTTGACGCACGAACACGACGCGCGTCGACCGCGACGACGATGGCGAACACCGCGGTGGCGAACAGCAGCACGAGCCGCAACGTGGTGCCGCGGGCGGCGCGTTGCCGTTCGAAGAAGTTCACCGGCGCTCGGCGCCGTCAGAATTGGACCTTCGGCGCGTCCCGCACCTCGGGGTGGTCCGGGCCGATCTCCCACTGGGCCGCCGCGTCGAAGTGGAACGTGCCGGCGATGCACGCTGCCGGGGAAGCTCTGTCGCCGATTGTTGTACGTCATCACGGAGTCGTTGTAGGCCTGCCGGGCGAAGGCCACCCGGTTCTCGGTGGAGGTCAGCTCCTCGGTGAGCTGCATCATGTTCTGGCTCGCCTTGAGGTCGGGGTACTGCTCCGCGACGGCGGTGAAGCGCCCGAGTGCGGCGGTCAGCGCGCCCTGCGTCTGGGCGAGCTTCTGCATCGCCACCGGGTCACCCGGGTTCGCCTGCGCGGCCGCTGAGGCCGCTGATGGCCGCGGCCCGGGCCTCGGTGACCGCCTCGAGCGTCTGCCGCTCGTGCGCCATGTAGGCCTTGGCCGTCTCGACCAGGTTCGGGATCAGGTCGAAGCGCCGCTGCAGCTGGACGTCGATCTGCGCGAAGGCGTTCTTGAAGGCGTTTCGGGCCCGGACCAGCCCGTTGTAGCCACCGACCACCCAGAGGAGTCAGGAGCACGACGACGACGGCGACGATGATGCCGATGACAACACCCATGTGCGCACTCCCACTGCCTCTGGTCAGGTTGCTGGCAGCCTAGCGGCAACGATCGACGTGGCTGGCGATGCCCATTGTCCGGCTCCGGATCGCTCCGCTCCTCGGGCCCTGGGGGGCCCTGCGATGCTCACTCCGCCGTCGCCTCACGCAGCTTCACGATCGCGACGATGCCGACCACCACGATCACCGCGCGCAGCACCGGCGGCGGGCAGTCGCCGGCCGATGCGGGCGCCAAGCACCCCGCCGATCACCGACCCGGCGGCGATCAGGCCGGCCGCCGCCCAGTCCATGTGGGCCGCGATGACGAAGACCACCGCGGCGACGCGCGTTCACCAGGCCGGCCAGCACGTTCTTCAACGCGTTGTGCCGCTGCAGCGTGTCGGCCGAGCGAAGATGCCCAGCAACGCCATCAGCAGCACGCCCTGCGCCGCGCCGAAGTAGCCGCCGTACACGCCGGTGCCGAACGTGGTCGAGCCACAACCACGGACTGACCGTGCTCGCTCGGGGCGTGCCGGCCCGCGGTCAGGGCCGCGGTGATCCGCTGGCCGAACACGACCAGCACCAGCGCCAGGATGATCAGGGCCGGCACGATCGCCTTGAACGCGCCGGCCGGCAGCGTCAGCAGCAGCACGGCTCCGGCGATGCCGCCGAGCGCGGACGCGGTGCCCAGGCGCAATCGCGCGGCCGCGCTGACCGGCCAGCTCGCGGCGGTAGCCGTACGCGCCCATCGCCGAGCCGGGCACCAGGCCGAGCGTGTTCGACACGTTCGCCGTCACCGGGCTACAGGCCGACGCCGAGCAGCACCGGAAACGTGATCAGCGTGCCGGAGCCGACGACGGTGTTGATCGTGCCGGCGGCAATGCCCGCGACGAAGACCAGCACGCCCTGCCAGACGCTCACCGCGGTCGTCCCGGCACTGCGCCGCCCTCGAGCGGTCGCTACTAGAGGTACTGGCCGGTGTTGCCGACGGTGTCGATCGCGCGGCCGGCCTCGGTGCCCTTGCCGGAGACGAGCGTGCGGATGTAGACGATCCGCTCGCCCTTCTTGCCGGAGATCCGCGCCCAGTCGTCGGGGTTGGTGGTGTTCGGCAGGTCCTCGTTCTCGCGGAACTCGTCGACGCAGGCGGCCAGCAGGTGCTGCATGCGCAGGCCGCGCTGGCCGGTGGTGAGCAAGTCCTTGATCGCCATCTTCTTCCCGCGGTCGACGATGTTCTGGATCATCGCGCCGGAGTTGAAGTCCTTGAAGTACAGCGTCTCCTTGTCGCCGTTGGCGTAGGTGACCTCGAGGAAGCGGTTCTCCTCGGACTCGGAGTACATCCGCTCGACGGTGTGCTGGATCATCGCCGCCACCGTCGCGTCGGCGTTGCCGCCGTGCTCGGCGAGGTCCTCGGCTGTGGATCGGCAGGTCCGGCAGGATGTACTTGGAGAAGATGTCGCGCGCGGCCTCGGCGTCCGGGCGCTCGATCTTGATCTTCACGTCGAGCCGGCCGGGACGCAGGATCGCCGGGTCGATCATGTCCTCGCGGTTGGACGCGCCGATGACGATGACGTTCTCCAGGCCCTCGACGCCGTCGATCTCGCTCAGCAGCTGCGGCACGATGGTGTTCTCGACGTCGGAGGACACACCCGAGCCGCGGGTGCGGAAGATCGAGTCCATCTCGTCGAAGAAGACGATCACCGGCGTGCCCTCGCTGGCCTTCTCCCGGGCTCGCTGGAACACCAGCCGGATGTGCCGCTCGGTCTCGCCGACGTACTTGTTCAGCAGCTCCGGGCCCTTGATGTTGAGGAAGTACGACCTGGCGTGCGAACCGTCGCTGCCGCGCACCTTCTCCACCTGCTTGGCCAGCGAGTTCGCGACGGCCTTGGCGATCAGCGTCTTGCCGCAGCCGGGCGGGCCGTAGAGCAGGATGCCCTTCGGCGGGCGCAGCTGGTGCTCGCGGAACAGCTCGGCGTGCAGGAACGGCAGTTCCACCGCGTCGCGGATCGCCTCGATCTGCTCGACCGAGCCCACCGATGTCGGTGTAGTCGATGTCGGGGACCTCTTCGAGGATCAGCTCCTCGACCTCGCTCTTCGGGAATGCGCTCGTAGGCGTATGCCGAGCGGGACTCGAGCAGCAGCGAGTCGCCGACGCGCAGCGGGTTCTCGCGCAGCTGATCGGAGAGGTAGACCACCCGCTCCTCGTCGGTGTGACCGATGACCAGCGCGCGGTCGCCGCCCTCGAGGATCTCCTTGAGCATGACCACGTCGCCGGCGCGTTCGAAGCCGCGCGCCGCCACCACGTTCATCGCCTCGTTGAGCATGACTTCCTGGCCGTGCTGGAGATCGGCGACACCCACCTCGGGCGAGACGGCGACCCGCAGCTTGCGGCCAGAGGTGAAGATGTCGACGGTGCCGTCGTCGAAGGCGTCGAGGAACACGCCGTAGCCGCTCGGCGGTTGGGCCAGGCGGTCGATCTCCTCCTTGAGCGCCACCATCTGGTCGCGCGCCTCGCGCAGCGTCTCGGCCAACCGGTCGTTGCGGTCGTTCAGCGTCGCGACGCGTGCCTGCGCCTCGGTCAGGCGTTCCTCGAGCACGCGCATGTGGCGCGGCGACTCGGCGACCTTGGCGCGCAGCAGTTCGAGTTCCTGCTCAAGGAAAGCTGTGCGGCGCCGCAGATCCGGGATCGCTGCGCGGCATCGTGCGCGCGCGTCGAGTCGTGCCGATCGCCGGGCTCCTGCGCCATGCGGCCACCTCCAGGTCTTTCGGAGAGTTCGCGAAAACCAACCCTACACACGACGGGCGTCTCGATCAGGGAACTACCCTGGTAGTGAGACCGAGGAAACTGTGCCGGGTGCGCACCTGATCGCGAAGGGCCGTCGCCAACTGTGAGTGACCTGCGAGTGTGGATCGACCAGGACCTCTGCACCGGAGACGGCCTGTGCGTGCAGTACGCGCCCGAGGTTTTCGAGTTCGACGTGGACGGGCTGGCCTACGTCAAGAACGAGGCCGGCGACCTGCTGGCACAGCCCGGTGCTCGGGCCGACGTGCCGGAGAAACTGCGCCTGGATGTGATTTCCTCGGCCCGGGAATGTCCCGGCGACTGCATCCATGTGGTCCGCAGCGACGACGATGTCGAGGTGGAGGGGCCGCAGGCGCAGCATCCGGTCCAGGCCGGCTAACGGCCCTCGGTGGCCGGCGGCTCAAGTCGAGGTGGGGCGGCGCTGGCGCGTCGGCGCGGTCACGCCGGGCGCCAATCGTCGCGCGATCACGAGAAACGCCGTGTGCCCGATCATGCGGTGCTCCGGCCGCACCGCCAAACCGAGCACATGCCAGCCGCGCTGCAGCGTCTCCCAGGATTGTGGCTCGGTAAACCCGCCTTGCTCGCGTAACTGCTCGACCAGTCGAGACAACTGTGTCGTCGTCGCGACATATCCGACCAGCACGCCGCCGGGGGCGAGTGCCGCCGAGACGGCCGGCAGCGCATCCCATGGGCTCAGCATGTCCAGCACCACCCGATGCACCTGCTCGTCGGCCGGGTGCCCGGCGACGTCACCGTCATGCAGCGTCCAGTTGGCGGGCCGCTCCCCGAAGAACGTCTCCACATTGCGCACCGCCACCTCGGCGTGGTCCTCGCGCAGTTCGTAGGACACCACCTGGCCGGTGGGGCCGACCGCTCGCAGCAACGCGCACGTCAGCGAGCCCGAACCCGCGCCCGCCTCCAGCACGGTCGCGCCCGGGTAGATGTCGCCAAGGGTGATGATCTGCGCCACGTCTTTCGGATAGATCACCGCAGCGCCGCGCGGCATCGACAGCACGAAGTCACCGAGCAGCGGCCGCAGAGCCAGATACAGCGTGCCGGACGACGCGCTGACGACGCTGCCTTCGGCCGCGCCGATGAGCGCGTCGTGTTCGATCGCACCGCGGTGGGTGTGGAACTGCCGGCCCGGCTCGAGGGTCACCGTGTGCAGCCGCCCCTTCGGGTCGGTGAGCTGCACTCGCTCGCCGGCGCGGAACGGGCCAGACCCCGGCGCCCCGGGCGCGCTCACTGCCCCGTCACTGGGCGGCCTGCAGCGAGGCGACCAGATCGGCCGCGGCGAGGATGCCGGCCGGCGAACCGTCGGGTTGACGACCAGGTATTCGTGCGCCGGCACCGCCCGTACCGCCGCCAGTAGATCGGGGCCGGACAGCCCGACGTCGAGCACCAGACCGGGTTCGAGCGGTCGGGCCACCTCCGAGACCGCCACCCACGGCCGGCGCTCGGGCGGTATCGCGCCGATGAGCGCCTCGTCGACGATGGCCTGCGGATGCTGAGCGCTGTCGACCACTACCAGGCCACGGGCATTGCCCGACCAAGCCCGCCGCAGCGCCTCGGCCACCGACATCCCCGGTTCGATGAACAGGCCGGGCCGCAGCAAGGCGGCGAGGTCCACGTGCCCGGCACGTTCGATGATCTCGCCGACCCGCAGTGACTGCCCGGCGCCGAACCACAGGTATGCGGCGATGGCGATGCCGTACACACCCGCGGACAGTCCCCAGCTGCTGCGGTCGGCCACCAGACCGAATGCGGCGATCGCGACCGCGACCGCCCGACCGGTCCAGGCAGCGATCTTCGTGCTGGTGATGCGGGACGCGCCGAACGCCCACACCGCCGAACGCAGCAGTCGGCCGCCGTCCAGCGGCAATCCGGGCAACAGGTTGAACAGGGCGACCGCGAAATTGCTCCAGAACAGCAGCAGGAAGGTGACGCCGATAGTGCTGCGGGCCGGCACCGCCTCGTAGGCGCCGAGGAAGGCAGCCGGTCAGCACCAACGAGACGAGCGGGCCGGCGACCGCGACGAGAAATTCGTCACGCGGACGGTCCGGATCCTTCTCGATCTCGGAGATACCGCCGAGCAGGAAGATCACGATTCGGCGAACCGGGAGATGCCGGAGCAGTGCGACGGCGGTGTGCCCGAGTTCGTGCGCGAGCACACAGAATGCAAACACGATCGCGTAGCCGGCGGCGATCAGGTACGCGGTACTGGCCGAGACACCGTCAGTGGCGTCGTGGATAACCGGGGCGTAGTAGGCGGTCAGCAGCGCGGCGATGATCAGCCACGACGGTGCGAAGTAGATCGGGACGCCGAAGAACCGCCCTACCGACAGAAGTCGAGGGGGCCTGGAAGGAGCCCGACCACTTGCCACTTCGGCGATGCTACGGCGCAGAGCTGGCCGGGCGAGCTACCGTACCCCGGTGAGCGATGAGGAGGAGCTGCGCGCACGCATCGAAGCGCAGATCGCCGCTCGCCGCGCCGAGAGCGCGGCGGCCAAACGGGAACGTCCACCGCGCCGGGGCAAGAAGGACGAAGACGAGCCTCAGACGCCGTCCGGCAGTGACGCCGGAACGGACCCGCCCGACCGCGACGCGCCAGCCCCGGCCGAGTCCGAATCCGGGGGTCGCCGCCGTCGGTGGTTGCCGCGAAAGCAGGACGAGCAGGACGATGATCGGGAACGCGACGTGTCTGCGGTTGATCGCAACGAGGAGCTGAGCGACGCCGACCGACCCGGCGAGCAGCGAGACGATCGCGAGCCCTCCGCCCCCCTGCGCGCCGGCTGACCCAGCCGACGGGCCGGAACTGTTCGACCAGGAGGCCGTGGCACCTGCACGGACGCCTCCACCGAAGTTGTCCACTCCCGAACGCGCACCGGAAGAGACAAGCCCTGTGGCCTCGACATCCGACGATCAACCACCATCGCCCGACGTGCCCCGGCGCGAGCCGAGTTCGTCGCTGCGGCCCGACCGCCCCTGGGATCGGCGTGGCGACGCGGCGGACTCCCCGCCAGAGCGTGACGAGATCAGCCATGACCGCGGTGCGGGCCAGGCCGATGAACCGCGGGCGAACGAACCCGGCTACCGCCCCGGGCGCGGCGCGATGAGCCCTACTCGGCCGTGGGAGCGATCGAGTTCACGGGCCGGTGGCAATCCGCAGGATTCCGAGCGGCCCGCGGCCCCGGCAGAGCCCCCCGCTGAGCCGGACGCCCGTGGCACCGGTCCGCTGCGCCCGCAGCGCCCTTGGACCGAACGGCCATCGCGCGGCGATGAACTGGTGGACGCCGGCGCTGATTCCGAAACCCGCGTGCCGCGTCCGCAACCGCGTGTTGCGCCGGAAAGTCTGCCGCCGGTGGACGACCTCGGCGTGGACAACGAGTCTTGGCGCGATCGGCGCCGTCGGCGCAAGGCGGACCGACAGTCCAGCCAGGAGCCGGATTACACGCCGCGACTCGAGACGCCCGAAGGACCGCCGCGGCCGCCGCGGGAGCCGGCGGAGCCGGTGGCGAACGGTGACGACGCAGTGGACGAGGACACCCGGTACACCCAGGCGGTTCAGCTGGCGGAGGCTCGCCGGCGGGCCGAGGCAGCACGCCTGGCCGAGGAGGTGCGGCGCGAGGAAGAGGCGCGTCGCGCCGAGATCGCGCGACGCGAGGAGCGGGAGCGCCAGACAGAGGAGCGCCGGCGGGCCGAGCAGGCTCGCCTCGCGGAAGAGGTGCGCCGTGAGGAGGAGGCACGCCGTGCCGAGCTCGAGCGGCGGGCCGAACAGGACCGCAGGGCCGAGGAGGCGCGGCGCGAGGAAGAGGTGCGTCAGGCCGAGGCGCGCCTTGCCGAGGAGCAACGCCAGGCCGAACAGCAGCGGCGCACCGAAGCCGAACGCAGGGTCTCCGAAGAACGGCAGGCCGAGCAGGAGCGCCGGGCGGAGCAGGCACGGCGCGAGGTCGATGAGCGTCGCGCCGCCGAGGCTGCCGCGCGTGAGCACGACGAGCGGCGCCGAAATGAGGAGCAACGGCGGTCGGACGAGACCCGGGCTGAAAATGCGCGCCGCGATGCTGAGCAGCGCCGCGACGAGGATGAACGGCGCGCGGCTCAGGTCGCGGCCGAAGCCGCCGCAGCCGCGAATCGGGCCCGTCGGGAAGAGCAGGACCGCCGCGAGAGTGCTGCGGTCGACCAGGAGGAGCGTGGCCGCGCGGCCGCTGCTCGCCAGCTGGAGGAGCAGCGACGGCTCGCCGGTGAGCGGGCTCGCGCCGACGAGGAGGACCGGCGCGCGAGCGAGGCTGAGCACCTCTCCCGCCGGGAACGGCGCAAACTTCGGCATACGCCGGCCGAACCTGAGCCGGAGCCGGAGCCGGCGCGCACCATCGAAGCGCCGGCAGCGATGGCAACGCCGGCGGCCGAGCCCCTTAATGTGGGTGTGGTGCTGGACGAAGTTGCCGCCTACCGTGCCGAACTGGACCGGCTGCGCGAACAGATCGCCGCGTTGTCCGGCGAGTTTTCATCCGTCGATGCGGGCACGCCGGCGGCTGCCGAAGACGCGGCCGGTGCGGACACAGGCGCCGAGCACACTGCGGGCGAGGAGCCGGCTGGCGACGCCGCGGACGATGCCGCGGATGATGGCGCGGGGCAACGGGATGCGATGCCGGAAGCGCCCGTCGATTCCGTTGCGGAGCCGATCGCAGAGCCGATCGCAGAGCCGATCGTGGAGCCGACGGCAGAACCGGTCGCAGAGCGGCCGGCGGAACCGGCCGTCGAATATCGGCCGCGAACCCCTGGCGAGCCTCCAGGCGCCGAACGCCACGACACGGACATTGACGACGAATCGCATCCCGGCGTGGCGCCCGCCGCGGAGGACCGACCGGCGGAACGCAGGCCGGATCCGTGGGCGGCGCCTCGCACGACGGAGCAGCGCGGGTCGGATGACTTCGAGGCGCCACGCATCTGGCGAGCCGGCAGCACCGGGTTCGAGTCTCCGGACGCGGCCGGCCGCGAGCCGGAATCGCGCGCCACCCCCGAGCCCTCGGACCTCGAGCCATCCGAAGCCGTTGAGCGGGATCGGGACGCGGTCATCACCAGCGCCGTCGAGGACGCGGCCGTCGCCGAAGCAACTGCGGCTCCTGTCGCCGAGGAACCGCCAGCTCCCGCCGAACCCGAATCCGAGGCCACGCCGCCGCCGGGTACCGATCTCGCTCGCCGGCTTGCCGAGGCGAACGTGCGCCCGCCGAGCGAGGACTTCGACCGCGCGCGCGGCGGTGCCCACGACAGCGAGAATTACGACGAGCCGCCACCACCGCGGCCGTCGTTCCGGAGAGCATTCCGCCGCTTCTTCGATCCCTCGTCGGCGTCCGGCTCGGACTCCGGCACTGAGGAGGACGACCAAGGCGGCCTCCCCGAAACCCCCGCACCCGCGGCAAGTGACGAGTCCGGCGAGAGCTTCAAAGCGTGGCTAGATCGCACCGCCCCGGTCGACACTCCGGATGAACCGCCCGCAGAGCTGGCCCACGTGGCCGGTGTCCCGCAGTCCGACTCGTCGCCCGAGCACGTCTCGCCCGATGAGCCAGACGCCGCGGCGGTTGCCCTCGAGGCGTCTGCAGCCGAGCCCCCATCGGAGCCGACCGACGTCGCGGAGCGGGTCGATGAGGCAGCGGAAGAGCCGGCAGCGGACGGCTCGCACCTCCGTCGCAACCCGCTACGGCGCGCGGCCGGGTGGTTGTTCCAGCCGGCACCACACCCGGACGGGGACGAGGCTCAGATCGACGCGGCCCATGGTGGGGCTGAGGCCAACGGCCTAGCTGCCGACCCCGACGATGCCGTCCCGATCGAGCCCCTGCCGTTCGTCGAGGTTCCCCCGCGGCCGCTGTTCTTCCGTCCACATACCGAGGCGCCGGCAGTACCTGACCAACCCGCCGAATCGCCCGCGGCATCCGAGTCAGCCGACGAGCCCGAGTTTCCCCCGCAACCCGAGCCGGCCGAGGAGCCCGAACCGCTGCCGGAATCCGAGCCGGCCGACGAACTCGAGCAGCGGGAGCACGTCGAGCACCTCGCGCAGCACGAAGAGCCCGGACCACCGGAAGTCGCGGCAGCCACCATTCTTGCGACGCCGGAGCCGTCCGAGGCAGAACTCACGGCGACGCCGAGCGCGCCGGCCGCACCGGAATCCGATGACCCCGACGTCGCGGTGCCACCGCTCGAGCCCGTTGTCGATCCCGGAACCCTGCGCCCGGGATCTGATCTGCCCCGGCGGCTCGCGCAAGCCAATGCCGAGGCACTCGCACGAGCAGAAGTACGCGCTCCCCTGGTCGACGCGCCGGTCGAAGCGCGAACCGAGGAGCGCGAGCATTCCCGCCGGGGCGCGATCGCGCTCCAGGAGCGGCCTGGGCGCACGACCGAAGAGGCGCCCTCCGGCGGCGGCACCACCGGGGTACTTCGCACGCTCGGCAAGAACTCGTTGCTGCGGTTCCTACTGACTCTGGCGCTGATCGTGGTGCTCGCTCTGCTGCTGCGCACCTACGTCATCTCGCCGTACTACATTCCCTCGGCTTCGATGGAGCAGACCCTGCACGGCTGCACGGGCTGTAACAACGACCACGTGTTGGTCAACAAGCTCTCCTATCACCTGCACCCCATCCATCGCGGGGACGTGGTCGTGTTCCACCGCCCGGCCAGCTGGGACGTCTCCGACAAGGTCCTGATCAAGCGTGTGATCGGGATGCCCGGTGACGTGCTCACCGACCGCAACGGCGTGGTCTACATCAACGGCGATCAGTTGGCCGAACCGTATATCGACCCGCAATGCACGGGCGGCACCTTGGACCTGCCGCGAACCGTCGTTCCTGCCGGCGATCTATTCGTGATGGGCGATGATCGGTGCCAGTCGGCAGACAGCCGCAGTTTCGGGCCGATCCCCAAGTCCACGGTCATCGGGCGAGCCTTCCTCATCATCTGGCCGCTCGGGCGTATTCATTGGCTGTGACGGCCGCGGCAGAACTGTCGGACCCGGGGCTTAGTGTCGCTGGCATGACCGAGACCGAGCCGCTGCCGCCCGCCGTTATCGGCTCGCTGTCCCCGTCTCGAGCCGCCGATTTCAAGAGTTGTCCGCTGTTGTACCGCTTCCGGACCATCGACCGGCTGCCTGAGGCGCCATCGGCTGCCGCGACCCGCGGCACGCTCGTGCACGCAGTCCTCGAGCAGCTGTTCGACCTGCCCGCAGCCGAGCGAACCATCGCGGCCGCGCAGGCACTGTTGCCGGATGCCTGGGCCCACCTGTGCGAGGAATCTCCCGAGGTCGTCGAGCTCTTCCCAGGCGACAGCGGCGACGCTCTCGCCGAGTGGCTGCACAGCGCCGGCACCTTGCTCGAGACCTACTTCACGCTCGAAGACCCGACGCGGCTGGAGCCGGCCGCGCGCGAGGAGCGCGTGGAGATCGTCATCGACGGCTTGCGCCTGCGCGGCTACATCGACCGAGTCGACATCTCGCCCGCCGGCGACATACGCATCGTCGACTACAAGACCGGCGCGTCGCCCCGTGAAGCATTCGAGGCCAAGGCGCTATTCCAGATGAAGTTCTACGCGCTGGTGCTCTGGCGCACCCGCGGTGCGGTGCCGCGGCAGCTGCGGCTCATGTACCTGGCCGACGGCGACACCCTCACCTACGTGCCTGACGCGGATGAACTCAACCGATTCGAGCGCACCCTGCATGCGATCTGGGCCGCCATCCGGCGCGCCACCGAGGCGGGCGACTTCCGGCCGAACCCCAGCAAGCTCTGCAGCTGGTGTGACCACCAGGCATTGTGCCCCGCGTTCGGAGGCACGCCGCCGCCGTTCCCGGTGGGCGCGCTCGCTGCCATCGACATCGACCACCGCGCGCCGCAGCCAGCCTGACGCGCCGGCGCGCGCTACCCAGCTCTTCCTCGGTCCGAGGGCGCTACCCGAGCGCTCCTGGCCCGCTGGCGACCGTGCCCGCTCGGTTGCCACGGTAAACCGACGCCCGCTCGACCGACCGCCGCGTGTGGCGCATAGACGACATAAATCTCGTAGGGGCGACGAGCAGCTGACAGGCTGCGCGTCAGACACAAGACAGCAGAATGCCCCAAAGATCACCGAGATGAAGGTCGACGATCCTTGAAGAAATCCCGCACGCATTTCGCCTGCCTGCTTATGGCGTTGAGCACCGTGTTCGGCATTACGTTCGTCACGGGCGCCGAAACCGCCAATGCCTACGTCACCGAAGGATGTATTAACCCGTACACGGCTAACGGTGCCTATAAAGACATCTCATTCCGCGGTGCCGATATTGCCGGATACACGACATTGAGTTCGCTTAGCGCCGGCCGATGGAACAGCGCCGTCGCGCGGGCCCGTCTGGTGCCAGTCACGTCCGGCTACCGGATCTACGCGTCCGAGACCAACCTGGGCAATGACGGATACGCCGGATTGACCTATGTGGCCGGGTGTTCGGGCGGCACGTTCGCCACCGCGAACTCGTCGTATGCAAACACCTATTACAACGACAGCTACCCGAACGGCGAGCGATTCGCCGTCATGGTCCATGAAATCGGGCACGCCCTGGGCCTGGGGCACAATGCCGCCCACGGGAATTGCGCGGTCGTACAAATTATGTATCCGTCTGTCGATTCGTATGTGAATTGCGGAAAGCAGACACCGCAATCCGACGACATTGCCGGAATCAACGCCCTGTACTGATCGTGCAGGCAAAGTTAGGAATCAACCACATGCACAAGGGACGTAAATTTCGGCTGCTCGCAGCGAGTGGCGGAGCACTCGTATTGGCAGCCGTGTTGAGCGCGATAGTGCTGCTCACGCCGACACGTCATTCCGCCGCGGAGCCGTCACGTCTGGACGGAACCCGGGCCATCCATTACCAGTCCCTCGCGGACCTGGTAGCGCACGCGCGCTCCGTCGCCGTCGTCACCGCAACCGGCACAACGACGACGGAACTCGCCGGCAGTAGCGCCGCACCGGTACCGATGACGATCACGACGCTGACCGTCCTGCGAACCGACCGGGGTACCCAGCTGCCGCACCAGATCAGACTGCGCCAGCCGGGGAACGCGCACGCGCAACTCGACGATCAGCCATTGGTGGCAGCCGGCAGCACCTACCTGCTCGCCCTCGTTCCGTTCAGTGCGGATCCGTCCCAGTACGTCATCGTGGGTGGTGCCGAATACCAGTTGACCTCTGGATCGTTCGCGCTGACCCATCAATCGGTCGACACAATTCCTGACAAGGTCAGCGAAGCTGCGCTCCCAGCCGACGTCCTGCCGAATTGACAGCGCCGCCTTGCCACGACGGCGTGCGGAGCCGGCGCCGCATCCGCACTGTCGCCCGCGTCCTGCTGGTCGTGGTCGCGGGCGCAGCGCTGAATTCCTGCGGCAGGCCACGCCAGCTAGAAACGACGGCTCCCGCGACTTCGCCGGTCGGCCTCACCCACGCGCACCCGTCAGCACCGACAACCTCTACCGACCCACCGCCGGGCACTTCGACGCGGTCCTTGCCGGACGGCCGGACCTATTTGCTGCACATCGATCCGCACCCGCGCGGTCCGCAGCCGTTGATCATCGCGTTGCACATGGCCGCACATTCGGCGGCGCAGATGGAGAGCACCGGCCTGTCCGCCTTCGCGGACGGACACCGTTTCGTGGTGGCCTACGGACAGGGCGTCGGCGGATATTGGAACGCTGGTGGCTGCTGTGGAGCTGACAAGGCCGATGACGTCGCCTACCTTCGCGACCTCGTGGCCGCGGTCGAGGCATCGGTCGACATCGACCGCTCCCGCGTCTACGTCATCGGAATGTCGAATGGCGCCATGATGGCCTACCGCGCCGTGTGCGAGGCGCCCCAGGTATTCGCAGCCGCGGGCGTAGTCGCCGGCGCCTTGATGCCCGGGGTGCGCTGCGGAAACTCAACGATACGAGTCGTGCAGATCCATGGCACGCGGGACACCACGGTGCCGCTGCACGGCGGGACGGGATACGAAGGCATCGACTTTCCGGCACAGGCGACGACCAATGCACGCGTCGGGCCCGGCAGCATCATCGATCTGCATCTGTGGAACGGCGCCCACCAATACCCGAATTGGGCCAACGACGTGCTCTGGACAGCGCTGAGCACGTATCGATTGAGCGCCACGTCCCCGGCCCGCTGAACGCAGCGATGCCGAGGGCTACCGACTCAAGCCGCTATGTATTGAAATACTTGGCCTCGGGATGGTGCACCACGATTGCGTCGGTGGACTGTTCCGGGTGCAGCTGGAACTCCTCCGACAGCTCCACGTTGATCCGGGCCGGGTCGAGCAGGGCCACGATCTTGGCGCGATCCTCCAGGTTGGGGCACGCGCCGTAGCCGAGGGAGAACCGGGCACCGCGGTAAGCCAGCTTGAAGTACGCGTCGACATCGTCCGGGTCCTCGCTCGCCATCGCGGCGCCGCCGGGCAGGACGAGTTCCTCGCGCACGCGCCGGTGCCAGTACTCGGCCAGCGCCTCGGTCAGCTGCACCGACAACCCGTGCGCCTCCAGGTAGTCGCGGTAGGCGTTGGCCTCGAACAGCTCGTTGGTGAATTTGCTGATCTTGTCGCCGACCGTGACGATCTGGAAGCCGACCACGTCCGTCTCGCCGGAGTCCTCGCTGCGGAAGAAGTCCGCCAGGCACAGTCGCCGCTCGCGGGGCTGGCGCGGGAAGGTGAACCGGGTGCGCTCGTTGCCGGCCGCGTCGAGCACGATCAGATCGTCGCCCTTGCTGACGCACGGGTAGTAGCCGTAGACGACCGCTGCCTCGAGGATGCCCTCGGTCTGGAACCGGTCCAACCAGTACCGCAGCCGCGGGCGGCCGTCGGTCTCGACGAGCTCCTCGTAGGTGGGCCCGGTGCCGCCGCGGGCCCCGCGCAGACCCCACTGACCCAAGAACGTCGCACGCTCGTCCAGCAGCGCCGCATAGTCGGCCAGCGCGATGCCCTTCACCACCCGATCGCCCCAGAACGGCGGCGTAGGCACGGGGTTGTCGGTGGCCACGTCTGATCGGGCCGGCTGCTCGACCTGCTCGGCCTCCTCGGCTGCTCGCCGCGCTTCGGCGATACGCAGGGAGCGTTCCCGCCGGGCCTTGCGCTCGGCAAGTTTGCGCGCCTCCTCATCCGACAACCTGGTGTCGTCCGGGCCGTCCACGCCGACCGCAACGCCGCCGCGCCGGACCGCGACCAGCGCGTCCATGAGCCGTAATCCCTCGAACGCATCGCGGGCGTAGCGCACATCGCCCTCGAAGATCTCGGACAGGTCCTGCTCGACGTAGCCGCGGGTGAGCGCCGCACCGCCCAGCATCACCGGATACTTTCCCGCGATGCCACGGGAGTTCATCTCCTGCAGGTTCTCCTTCATGATCACGGTGCTCTTGACGAGCAGCCCGGACATGCCGATGACATCCGCGTCGTGCTCGTCCGCGGCCTCGATGATCGCGGCGATCGGCTGCTTGATACCGATGTTGATAACGGTGTAGCCGTTGTTGGACAGGATGATGTCGACGAGGTTCTTGCCGATGTCATGTACGTCGCCCTTGACGGTGGCCAGCACGATGGTGCCCTTGCCGGCCGAGTCGGACTTCTCCATATGTGGTTCGAGGTAGGCGACGGCGGCCTTCATCACCTCGGCCGACTGCAACACGAACGGCAGCTGCATCTGCCCGGAACCGAACAGCTCCCCCACCGTCTTCATGCCGGCGAGCAGGGTTTCGTTGATGATCTCCAGCGGCGGCCGCTGTCCCATCGCCTCGTCCAGGTCGGCTTCCAGGCCGTTGCGCTCGCCGTCGATGATGCGTCGCTGCAACCGCTCGTCCAATGGCAGCGCCGCGAGTTCTTCGGCACGCGAGGCCGCCGATGCCTGCGCGGACACGCCTTCGAACAGCTGCAGGAACGTCTGCAGCGGGTGGTACGCGTCCTCGCCGTCGCTCGCCGGACGGCTCCGGTCGTAGATCAGGTCGAGCGCGACCTCGCGCTGCTCATCGGCGATCTTCGACATCGGCAGGATCTTCGACGCGTGCACGATTGCCGAATCCAGCCCGGCCTGTTCGCACTCGTGCAGGAACACCGAGTTCAGCACCTGGCGTGCGGCCGGGTTGAGGCCGAAGGAGATGTTCGACAGGCCGAGGGTCGTCTGCACCCTGGGATGGCGGCGTTTGAGGTCGCGAATCGCCTCGATCGTTTCCAGCCCGTCGCGCCGACTCTCCTCCTGGCCGGTGCCGAGGGTGAAAGTGAGGCAGTCGATGAGGATGTCGCCCTCGTCCATCCCCCACTCGCCGGTCAGTGTGTCGATAAGTCGCTCGGCGATCTGCACCTTCTTCTGCGCAGTGCGCGCCTGCCCCTCCTCGTCGATGGTGAGCGCCACCACCGCCGCACCGTGCTCGCGGACGACCGGCATGATCCGCGCGAAGCGGCTCTCCGGACCGTCGCCGTCCTCGAAGTTGACCGAGTTGATGGTGCACCGGCCACCGAGCATCTCCAGGCCGGCTTCGATCACCGGCGGCTCGGTGGAATCCAGCATGATCGGCAACGTAGACGCGGTGGCGAATCGTCCAGCCACTTCCCGCATGTCCACCGCGCCGTCGCGCCCGACGTAGTCGACGCACACGTCGAGCACATGCGAACCGTCCCGGGTCTGCGCCTTGGCGATCTCGACGCACTCGCCGTACTCCGCGGCAAGCATCGCCTCGCGAAACGCCTTCGATCCGTTCGCGTTGGTGCGCTCGCCGATCATCAGGACGCTTGCGTCCTGCCGGAACGGCACGTTCTGGTACAGCGAGGAGACGCTCGGATCCGGATCGACGTTGCGCGGCGCAGGGGTGAGCTCGGCAACCGCATCGACGACCGCGGTGATGTGCGCCGGTGTCGTGCCGCAACACCCGCCGACCAGTGAGGTGCCGAACTCGGTGACGAACTGCGACAGGGCGCGGGCCAGCTCGTCGGCGGTGAGCGGGTAGGTTGCGCCGTTCGGTCCGAGTTCGGGCAGGCCGGCGTTCGGCATCACCGACAGTGGGCGACGCGAATTGCGCGACAGGTAGCGCAGGTGTTCGCTCATCTCCGCCGGGCCGGTTGCGCAGTTCAGCCCGATCAGGTCGATCTGTAGCGGCTCCAGAGCCGTCAGCGCCGCGCCGATCTCCGAGCCGAGCAGCATCGTGCCGGTCGTCTCGACGGTGACGTGGGCGATCAACGGCAGCTGCTTGCCGGACGCCGCCATCGCGCGCCGGGCACCGATCAGCGCCGCCTTCGCCTGCAGCAGGTCCTGACATGTCTCGACGATGACGGCGTCCGCGCCACCTTCGATCATGCCCGCGACCTGCTCGGCGTAGGCGTCACGCAGCACCGAATAATGCACGTGACCGAGGGTGGGCAGCTTCGTGCCGGGACCGACCGACCCGAGCACCCACCGCGGGCGATCCGGGGTTGCGAAGTCGTCGGCTACCTCGCGCGCAATCGCGGCGCCGGCGCGGGCCAGCTCCCGGATGCGCTCCACGATGTCGTACTCGGCGAGGTTCGCCCAGTTGGCGCCGAAGGTGTTCGTCTCCACCGCGTCGGAGCCGGCCTCGAAGTACGCCGCATGCACGCCGCGCACCACGTCCGGCCGGGTGACGTTGAGGATCTCGTTGCAACCCTCAAGGCCTTCGAAATCGTCCAGGCTGAGATCAGCGGCCTGCAGCATGGTGCCCATCGCCCCATCTGCCACGACGACGCGCTCAGACAGCGCCTCCAGTAGCGAGGACGACGGTGCTTGGTAGGCCATGGAGCAAGGTTACCGGCGAGTCGGTTCGCAATTGAGCGATGCGGCGGTGCGCAAGCCGTCGGCGTGACGCGACACACCGGGCGGGGCATCGGCCGTGCGCGGCCCTACGCTGTCTTCGCTGCTGGCTGGGGCCGGTCCCGGCCGGTCGCGCGAATCCCGCGCTGCCGCGTTTTCGGGTCGTAGGGTGGTCACATGACCGAGCGAGGCAGGCCACGCAGCTTCGACGCCGAGGACTGGCCGCGGTTGGAGCGTCCCGTCCTGGTGGCGGGCTTCGAGGGCTGGAACGACGCCGGAGACGCCGCGACCGGCGCGGTGGAGCACCTCGAGCTGGTGTGGGATGCGCAGCCGCTGACCGAGCTCGACCCGGACGACTACTACGACTTCCAGGTCAACCGTCCCACCGTTTCGCTGGTGAGCGGCGTGAGCCGTCGGATCACCTGGCCCACCACGCGGTTCTCCTACTGCCGTCCGCCCGGCTCCGAATTCGACCTGGTGCTCGTGCGCGGCATCGAGCCCAATATGCGCTGGCGGGCGTTCTGCGTCGAGCTGCTCGGCGTCATCCAGCACCTGGACGTCAACCTGGTGGTGACACTCGGCGCCTTGCTCTCGGACAGCCCGCACACCCGGCCGATCCAAGTAACCGGCACCGCGCACGACGTGGACACCGCTGCCCGTTACGGCTTGGACAAGTCACGCTACGAAGGCCCGACGGGGATTGTGGGCGTGATGCAGGACGCGTGCGTGGCCGCGGGCATCCCGGCGCTCTCGTTCTGGGCGGGCGTGCCGCATTACGTATCCCAGCCGCCCAACCCGAAGGCGACACTGGCCCTGCTGCACCGAGTGGAAGAGGTGCTCGACCTGCCCGTTCCGCTCGCTGAACTGCCGCAACAGGCCGACGAGTGGCAGAAGCTGGTCGACGAGATGGCGGCCGAGGACGACGAGGTCAGCGAGTACATCCGCAACCTCGAGGAACGCGACGACGAGATCGACCGCAGCGAGCTGGGGCAGTTTTCCGGCGACGCGATCGCTCGCGAGTTCGAGCGGTACCTGCGTCGGCGCGATCGCGGTGGCGGCCATGCCGGCGGCGGGTCGCGGGGCTAGGTCTCGATACCCAGCAGGGCGTCCAGCAGGTCCCGGATCTGCCCGGGCGCATCCGGGTCCGCGCCGGTACCGGCCTCCGCATCGGCGACCCATTCGTCGACCGCCGCGATCGCGCCGACAGTATCCAGATCATCGCTGAGTCGCTCACGCACCTGGGCCACCGTCGCCGCGGCGATCGGGCCTGCTGGGGCGGACAGCGCTCGGCGCCACCGCTGCAGCCGCGCCTCGGCCGCCGGCAGCCGCCCGCCGGTCCACTCCCGATCTGCGCGGTAGTGCCCGTCGAGCAGCGCCAACCGAATCGCCATCGGGTCGATGCCCGCTCCGCGCAGTTTGGAGACGAGCACCAGATTGCCCCGAGACTTGCTCATCTTCTCGCCATCGAGCCCGATCATCCCGGCATGGACGTAGTGCCGGGCGAACGGGTGTTGTCCGGTGAGCGTCTCGGCATGGGCTGCGCTGTGTTCGTGGTGCGGGAAGATCAAGTCCGAGCCGCCGCCCTGCACGTCGAAACTCATGCCGAGCCGGTTCAACGCGATCACCGAGCATTCGATGTGCCAACCGGGTCGGCCGCGCCCCAGCGCGGTGTCCCAGTACGGCTCGCCGTGTCGGTGGCCGCGCCACAGCAGCGAGTCGAGCGGATCCCGCTTGCCCGCGTGGTATGGGTCGCCGCCGCGCGTGGCGAACAACTCGGTCATGGTGGGCCGGTCGGCCTGCGAGACGTAGCCGAACCACTTGTCTGCGGAGATGTCGAAGTAGATGTCCTGGTCGACGTAGTAGGCGGCGCCGACGGCGAGCAGTTCGCCGATGGCCTCGGTGATGGCCGGCACGGATTCGACGGCGCCGATGTAGTCGGTCGGGGCAAGCACGCGCAGGGCGTGCATGTCGTCACGGAAAAGGTCGATCTCGCGCTCGGCCAGGCTCATCCAGTTCTCGCCGATGTGCGCGGCCCGCTCGAGCAGCGGGTCGTCGACATCGGTGACGTTCTGCACGTAATGCACGTCGTGGCCGCTGTCCCGCCAGACGCGTTGTACGAGGTCGAAGGCGAGATAGGTGGCGGCATGGCCGAGATGCGTCGCGTCGTACGGGGTGATGCCGCAGACATACATCCGCGCCGTGCCGTCCGGGGTCGTCTCCCGCACCGTGCGAGTCACGGTGTCGTACAGCCGCAGTGGCCGGCCGCGGCCCGGCAGTGCCGGCACCCTGGGCGACTGCCACGAATCCATGTGAAAAACCTACGCGATTGAGTGAGGCGGAATGAGCGCCCTCACCGCATCCGGGTCTGATGGCATGCGCTCATTGCGGCCGAGCGATTGAGCGTTGCAGGCCCGCAGGGCCGATCGACGCGATTGAGTGCGGCGGACCGGCGGGGGGCGATCACCGACTCAAATGGGCGGCCATGGCACGGCAGGCCAGTCGCCGCTGGGTTCCGGGTGCCGCGCCACGCTGAGCAAACCCTCGACGCGCCGCACGGTCGCACGGACCTCGCGCGCGGACAGGCGCGCGGACAGGCGCTGGCACAGCGGCCCTTCCAGCTCGGCGCGCAGCCGGCTCAGCATCTCCACCGCGTCCTCGGGCAGCCGCTTGCCGGCCCACTGCCAGAGCACCGTGCGCAGCTTGTCTTCGGTGTGAAAGCACACCCCGTGGTCGATGCCATAGACATGCTCGGCCCGGGGCAGCAGATGCCCGCCTTTGCGATCGGCGTTGTTCACGATCGCGTCGAACACGGCAACGCGCCGTAACGGCCGGCTGTCGCGGCGACGGATCAGCGTCACCAGGTCCACCGCCTCGTCCTCGGCAATCCACAGCTGCACCATGCCCGGGCCGAGCGGCCCGTCGCGGTAGACGGTCGGCGGCACGATGTCCCAGCCCGATGCGGCGGAAAGTTCGAAGGCCGCTACCTCTCGTGCAGCGAGCGTCCCGTCCGGGAAATCCCAGAGCGGACGCTCGCCGGCGACCGGTTTGTACACGCACGCGGCGGCGACCCCGTCGGCGCTCACCGCGCAGTAGAAGGTGGCGTTCGAGGCGTCCATCAGCCGCCCCTCCACGCTGAGCTCGCCGTCGCGGAGCAACTCCAGCGCGGCGTAGGCCTCCAGCTCGACCGGCTGGGTGAGCTCGTCAGGGATCATGGTTCGACGGCGGAGCCGCGGTGGTAACCGTTGTGCCGTGGGCAGATGTGTCCGGCCGGGTCCAGCGGCTGCCCGCATAACGGGCACGGCGGACGCCCTGCCGCGATCAGCTTGCGGGCGCGGTCGACGAAGGCCCGTGCCCGCCGCGGTTCGATCAGCACTCGCAGCGCGTCCGGGCCCTCCTCGACGTCCTCCAGCAGCGTCTGCTCGGCGACCTCGGCATCCTCGGTCGGCGCCTGCGCCTCGATCACCACCAGGCCCACGTCGCCGTTCCACGCCAGCCCCATGGCGCTGACCCGGAACTCCTCGTCGATGGGTTGCTCGAGCGCGGCCGAGTCGAAATCTGCGGCCGGCAGCGCCGTGCCGGTACGCGCGACGACCTCATCGAGTAGTTGCTCGAGACGGTCGGCCAGCACGGCGACCTGCTGCTTCTCCAACGCCACGGACACGACCCGGTTGCCGTCAGCCGCCTGCAGGTAGAAGGTGCGCTCGCCCGGCGTGCCGACCGTGCCCGCGACGAAACGGCGCGGGCGGTCGAACAGGAAGAACTGACGCGGCATGATGCTTCCAGCGTATCGGTCAGATGCCACCCGATCCGGCCCCGCCGCCGACGGTCGCATCGGCCGACGCGTCCCCGCCGCGCCGGCGGCGACGGGGCTTGGCCGGCGGCGCGAAGGCGGCGAGATCGCCGCCCACGTCGTTGGTGCGCAGCACGTATGGCCGGGTCGAGGTGAACTGCACCACCGATACCGAGCAGGGGTCCGGCACGATGCGCTGATACAGGTCGAGGTGCAATCCGAGCGCGTCCGCGAGCAGAGCCTTGATGACGTCGCCGTGCGTGCACGCCACCCAGACAGCATCGCTGCCCAGGCGGGCATCCCAGTCACGGATCGCAGCCACGGCCCGGGCGGACATCTCCGCGATGCTCTCGCCGCCGGGGAAGCGAGCTGCCGACGGCTGGGTCTGCACCACCTTCCACAGCGGGTCCTTCGTCAGCTCCTTGATGGGCCGTCCGGTCCACTCGCCGTAGCCGCACTCGGTCAGCCGGTCCTCGACGTGCCACTGCGGATCCCGGCCGGCGGCTCGCTGGGCGGCGGCGATCACCTCCGCGGTCTCCACGCATCGCTCCATCGGGCTGGTGACCACCGCGGCCAGCGGCACCGCGGCGATCCGTTCGGCCACGGCCGCGGCCTGCTTCTGGCCGCGCTCATCGAGATGCAGCCCGGGAGCACGTCCAGCCAGTACCGGGCCGGTGAGCGCGGTGAGCCCATGCCGCACCAGCAGCACCGTCGACATCGTCGGCCTCGCTATTTCGTCGCGTCGAGAATCCCGCTGCCGAGCAGCCCGAACAACACCAGGCCGAGCACGATGCGGTAGTAGATGAAGATCATGGTGCTGTGCTGGCCGAGCCAGCGCATCAACCAGGCGATCGAGGCGAGTCCGACGGCGAACGCGAAGATGACCGCCACTCCGGTGAGCCCGGCACCCGGTCCGTTCGGGTCGTCGATGTGCCGCGCGGCTTCGTAGCAGCCCGACAGGACCACGGCAGGCACCGACAGCAGGAACGAGAAGCGCGCCGCGGTGGGCCGGTCCAGGCCGCGGAACAGTCCGGCGGCGATCGTCGTACCCGATCGCGACGAACCGGGGATCAGCGACAGTGCCTGCGCGGTGCCGACCACCACCGCGTCCATCGTGTCGATCTCTTCCTCACTGCGTTCGCGCGATCCCACTCGTTCGGCGGCGAACAGCACGACGGCCATCACCACCAGCGCGCTGGCGATGAGCCACAGGTTGCGTGCCCCGGTCTCGATCTGATTGCTCAACGCCAGGCCGAACACGCTGACCGGGATGGTGGCGAGAATGAGGTACCAGCCGAGGCGGTACTCGAGCGTGTTGCGGACGGTGCGATCGAAGATCCCGCGAAACCAGGCGACGGTGACGTGCAGCAGCTCCCGCCAGAAGTAGATGACGATCGCCAGCGTGGTGCCCAGCTGCACCACGGCGGTGAACGGAGCACCAGGGTCGTGCGGGTGGGCCTGGTTGAAGTCGAAGTTCCACCCGAAGATGGCCGGGACGATCCGAAGGTGCGCGGTCGAGGAGATGGGCAAGAACTCGGTGAGGCCCTGGACTATGCCCAGCACCACAGCCTGCAGCAGTGTCATGCACAGGCTCCGGTGCTGGTCCATCTGGCCACCGGGTCACCATAGCGACCGAGGCCCTGGCCAACCTGCCGACACCGCGCGCAACCCCCAGCACCTACGTGGACCGCGTTCGTAAGCTCTGCCCATTGCTCGACTCGGGGTCGCTCCGCTCCTCGGGCCCCGGGGGCCCTGCGATGCTCACTCCGCCCTCGCCTCGCGTAGTTTCCAGCAGGTGGAGCAGCGAAGTCTCGGCAGCAGCGGGCTGAAAGTGTCCCGGCTAGGCCTCGGCACGATGACCTGGGGTGTCGAAACCGACGCCGACGAGGCAGCCGCGCAACTCGTGGCATTCCGTGACGCCGGTGGCACCCTCGTGGACACGGCGGCGACCTACGGCTCCGGCGCCGCGGAGAGCATTCTCGGGCAACTCATCGCCGACGTTGTGCCCCGCAGTGAGTTGACCATCGCCACCAAGGCGGGCGTGAGCCGCACGCCGGAACAGTGGCGTGTCGACGCCTCCCGCGGCGCGCTGTTGCGCGACCTGGACCAATCGCTGACGCGCTTGGGGCTGGATCACGTCGACGTCTGGTACGTGCACCGACCCGACGACACGGTCCCGTTCGAGGAGACGCTCGGTGCGTTGGACGCGGCCGTGACAGCGGGCAAGGCCCGCTACGTCGGCGTCTCCAACTACAACGGCTGGCGACTCGCACGGGCGGCGACGTGGCAGCGCGCCGTGCCTGGACGCGCCCCGCTCGTCGCCGATCAGGTGCGCTACTCGCTGCTCGAGCGCGGCGTCGAGCGAGAGGTTGTGCCGGCCGCGCTCGCACTGGGCGTCGGTGTGGTGCCGTACTCACCGTTGGGCGGGGGCGTGTTGACCGGCAAGTATCGGGGCGGTGTGCCGACCGATTCGCGCGCGGCCAACGGCGGGCATGCGCTGGCGGCGGTGCACCGCGCCGGGGCTGCCGGCATCGTCGAGGCGGTCGCGACTGCCGCGGACGGTCTGGCCAGCTCGCCCGTCGCGGTGGCGCTGGCATGGCTGCGGGACTGTCCCGGGGTGAGCGCGCCGATTCTCGGCGCACGCACGCTCGGCCAGCTCACCGCGGCGCTCGCATCGGAGGCGCTGGACCTGCCCGGCGAGATCCGCGCTGCGCTCGACGACGTCTCGGCGCCGGTCGCCGACTCCCCCGAGGACCTCGGCTGAACGACGCAGCACCCTCATCCCGGGCACCGTCCGGGTCGCCTGCCTCGGCACCCGGCGATCCGGGCGATCCGGGCGATCCGGGCGATCCTGTGTTCCGCGCGTTCTGTGCCGCCGGTCTCTGGCCCGGACTGGGCGCAACGCTGGCGGCGACGCTGGCCGAGGCGGGCATCGACGGACCGCAGGATGTCACCACATCGCGGCTGCGGGAGCTGCCGAAGGTCGGCCCGACCCGAGCCGAGCGCCTGCTGTCGTCCTTCATCGGTGCCGAGCCGGCCTACGAGGTGAGTGCGATGTTGGTTCCAGCCGGCCTGGATGCCCGGGTGGCCGGTCGCGTGGTGGAGCACTTCGGGCCGGCCGCGCCACGCTTGTTACGCGAAGATCCGTGGCAGCTGCTCGGCGTCTGGGGCGTGAGCATTGCCGACGCCGACCGGGTGGCTCGAGTGGCGATTCCGGGCGTCGCCCGTGATGATCCGCGGCGGTCCCGCGCGTTGGTCGGGCATGTGCTCGGCGGCCACGCTCGGGACGGGCACACGGTCTCGCCGCGCGAACTCGTGGCAGCCGGGCTCGCGCAATTGACATCGGATGCGCCGGCGGCCGCTATCGACGCGGCGATCGAAGCTGGGCTGGTGGTGGAGCACGATGCCACCGCCACCATCGGGCTGGCTCGCTACGTGCAGGCTGAGGACTCGGTCGCGGACGGCATCTCCAGGCTGCTTGCCACCGCCGAGCCGATCGAGGCAGACGCCGGGCGGGTCGAGCTGCGCTCTCTCGACGATGCTCAGCGATCGGCCGTGCTTGCCGCGTTGCGCGGCGGCGTGAGCGTGATCACCGGCGGACCTGGTACCGGCAAGAGCCGTACCGTCGCGGCGCTCGTCTCACTTGCCGGGCATGCGGGCAAAGCCATTGCCCTGGCTGCGCCGACCGGTCGCGCGGCCAAGCGGCTGGAGGAGTTGTGTGACGCACCGGCGTCCACCATCCACCGACTGCTCGGTGCGCAGCCGCGACGCTCGGGCGACGGGGTGCGTTTCGACGCGGGATTCGCGCGCGGCGAGGACTGGCCGCTTGACGAGGACGTCGTGGTGGTGGACGAGGCGTCCATGCTCGACGTCGAACTCGCCGACGCGTTGCTGTCCGCCTGCTCGGACGGCACCCATCTGGTGCTGGTGGGTGACGCGGCACAGCTGCCCTCGATCGGCGCGGGGCGGGTGCTCGGTGACGTCATCGATTCCGGCGCGGTACCGGTCACCGAGCTAACGACGTTGTATCGCCAGGCCGAGGGCGGCGCGATCGCGCGGTTGGCGACGGCGGTGCGTGGCGGCGAATTGCCGGTGGTGCAGGACCCCGGTCATGAGGTGGTGGTGGTGCCGGCGCGCGGTTCGACCGAGGCCGCGCATCGGGTGGTGCAGCTGGTCACCGATTCCATTCCGCGGACCTTCGGCGTCACGCCCGAGCAGGTGCAGGTGGTGACCCCGGTGCACCGAGGCGCGGCCGGCACCCAGGGGCTGAATGCGGTGCTGAAGGCACGGCTGAACCCGGGCACCGGCCAGCGGCGCTTCGACGTCGGCGATCGGGTGGTGGCCACCGCGAATCACTTGGAGGCGGAGCCGTTCGGCTACGCGAACGGTGAGGTCGGCATGGTGGCCGAGGTGGACGCCGATGGCACCGTGACGGTGGAGTTCGCATCGGGCCCGGCCGAGGTGAAGGGCAAGGCGCTGGCCGACCTGTTGCACGGCTGGGCGATCACCGTGCACCGCGCGCAAGGATCCGAGTTCCCGGCTGTGGTGGTCGTGTTGCCGCCGGAGGCGACGATGATGTTGTCGCGTCCGCTGGTGTACACCGCGTTGACCAGGGCGCAGCGTCACCTGTCGATCGTGCACGCCGCCGGCCCGGCCGTGGCGCGTGCCGTGCGGCAGATCGGTGCCTTGCCCCGACGTACGACGTTGGGAGTTCGGCTCGCCGAATCGCGAACTGGGAGCTCCAGCTGAAGCAGCCGTTCGAGGCGGCATGACCAGGTGGTCATGGCTACTATTGCAGCACTTCGGCCGACGAGGGCGTGAGGAGGGCAGATGCCGCGAGCCACCTGGGAGAACCTTGAGCAGCCACGTCGCGATCGTGTCCTGCACGCCGCCATGGCCGAATTCGGTCGGCGCGGCTACTCCGGGGGCAGCCTGAACGTCATCGCCCGCGAGGCGGGCGTCGCGAAGGGATCGCTGTTCCAGTACTTCGAAGACAAATTCGACCTGTTCGCCCACGTCGCCGAACAAGCCTCGCTCACGGTCTACACGGCGATGGCCCCGCACTTGACCGGTCCCGATCCGGGGGAATCGTTCGTGCTGTACTTCAGCCGCCTGGTCGAGACCTGGATGGACTACATGGCCGAGCACCCGCTGGAGCGCGGGCTCACGGCGGCGACCAACCTGGAACTCGACCCGCAGATCCGGCTAGTGATCCGTGAGCCGGTGCATCGGCTGTACACCCAGGCACTGCGCCCCATGCTCGAGGCTGCGGTAGCCACCGGTGAGCTGCGCGCCGGCACCGACCTGGAAGCGCTGCTCGCAATGCTGATCCTGCTGCTGCCGCACCTCGCTCTGGCGCCCTTCGAACCGGGCCTGGACGCCGCGCTCCCGCTCTTCGATGAGCCCGGCCCGGTACGCGCCCAGCGCGCCCGCCGGCTGGTAGCGACCGTGTTCGCCGCCTCGCTGGTCGACCAGAGCTGAGCACACGGGCGGCCTCGACGCCGCCCGCACCGGGACAATCCGCCCACGCACCCGGGTGGAGTTCACGGCACGCGAGGCGTTCAATGTGGGGATGGCGGTTGTCGGAGGGGACGTGAGCGATCCCGATTGGGAGTACGCGCCGCTGCGGATCCCGGCCGATGTACCTAGGCCCACCGCAGCGGCGCAACTGTCGTTGCACGCGGAGTTCGGCGGCTGGGAACTCGCCAAAGTAGTGCGGTACATGGACGGCACCCGGCGGGTGTGGCTCCGGCGCAGACGGCGCTCGACCGGCGCGTTGCCGTTGCCCTGCCTGCCGGTCTGAGCGCAATCGCTCAGCTCAGTTGCGGGCTGGCGGGTACGGCTGCGGCGTGTGCCGGCGGACGCACTGTCACCACAACTTGTCGGGACCTGGGTTCGCGACGACTAGGTTCGCGATGTTTGCGCGCCCGGCTCGGCGCGTGCGGTGTGGACAGCATGCGCCGGCACTGCACGCGGACCAGCTCCGCTCCCCCCACACCCATGCCGACGATGATCAGCAGGGCCACGCCGAAAACCATGCCCACTCGTTACCCGCGCTGGGCGACACCGAAACCGATTGTCATGCAGCGTGCGGGTCAGCGCCGTGCGCGCCAGCCGCTCACAACGCGAGAGCGACGGCGAGGGCTTGATTGACGCGGCGCATGGTGACAGGGCTCAGCGCGCCCAGGTAATCACCGAGTTCATCCTTGCCGAGCTGTTCGATGCAGTCAGCGTTGGCATAGCCGACGAGCGGGTCTGCAGTCGATAGCTCTACCCAGGTCGGCAGATCCCGAACGGTGGTCGTCAGGCGGATCGCGATCACCTCGGACAGCACCCGGTTCCGGGCGTTGTTAGACACGACCAGCCAAGGCTTAGCCCCGTACCCCAGGTTGCAGCGGTACACCTGCCCGCGTGCGGGTGCGGTGGCACTCACGCGAGGTCGTCGCGGGCGGCGCGAGCACGCCGACGGGCCTGCAGCACCGCCGCCTCCTTCGCCGACTCGTACGGGTGGTGCCGATTCTCAGCCACCGCTGCGGCGTAGCCGGCTTCCAGCTTCTCTTGTTGCAGCTGCACCCAGGCCTGGTGGATGGCGTCCTGTACGGCTGCCGAGCGGCTGCGATACCGCTGGGCTAGTTCGTCCAACTCATGGGCGGTCTCATCCCGCAGCCGTACTGTCATCGCAGTTGTCATACAATTATGATACCGGATAGGGCATACAAGAGGCTGTTCTAGCCACTCGGAAGGTGTGCTCGGACTGTCTCGATGGTGTCGGCCTGTTCGGGTGTCTTGTCGTCGCGGTAACGGATAACGCGGGCGAAGCGCAGCGCGACGCCGCCCGCGTACCGTGTCGATCGCTGTACACCGTCGAAGGCAATCTCGACGACCTGCTCCGGACGCAGGTGCACCACGTACCCATCGGTCGGGCCGTCGGCCAATTCGGTGAATCGTTTCGTCTGCCAGCCCAGCATCTCGTCGGTCATGCCCTTGAACGTCTTGCCCAGCATGACGAACGTGCCGGTGTTCGGATCGAGCGCACCGAGGTGGATGTTCGACAGCTTTCCGGTGCGCCGTCCCGATCCCCACTCCACCGCAAGCACCACCAGATCGAGTGTGTGCACCGGCTTGACCTTCAACCAGCCGGCACCGCGCCGACCTGCTTCGTACGGCGCCGTGAGCGACTTGGCCATCACGCCCTCATGTCCGGCAGCCAACGTGTCCTCGAGGAACCGCTGTGCCGCGTTCGCGTCCGACGTGATCAACCGGTCAACCTGCAACTGCGCGGGCGTGATCGCGTCGAGCGCGGCGAACCGATCCTCGGTCGGTACGTCGAGCAGATCAGCACCGTCGACGTGCAGCACGTCGAAGAGAAACACGTGCAGGGGCTGGGCCATCGATGCGGCGGCAACATCGACACTGCGGCCGAAACGGGACGCGGTTACCTGGAACGGCTGCGGGCGGCCGTCCGCGCGCAGCGCGATGGCCTCGCCATCGGCCACTAGGTCGAGGACGGGCAATTGCCGCACCGCCTCGACGACGTCGGGCAGTCGCGCGGTCACATCGTCCAGCGAGCGCGTGTAGATGGAGACCGCCGACCCCGAACGGTGAATCTGCACCCGCGCACCGTCCAGCTTGGCCTCGAACGCCGCCGTGCCGCCGAGCCGGGTGAGCGCGTCGGCCACGGATGTCGCTGTCTGAGCGAGCATCGGGCCGACCGGACGTCCGACCCGCAGAGCGAATTCCGCGAGTGCGGCTGCTCCCCCGCCGAAGGCGGCGGCGGCCACCGCGGGCAACTCACCGCTCAGCATCGCGGCGCGCCGGACTTCGACCGCCGGGACGTCAGCGGCACGCGCCACCGCCTCGGCCATCACGCCGAGCAACGCCCCCTGGCGAAGCTCGCCACCGAGCAGGCGGCGCAGGAATGTCTGTTCCTCGGCCGTCGCTGCGCCGAAGAGTTCGCCCAGTTCCGCGGCGCGTCGCGCTTGCGACCCAGGTCCGCTGATCGCGCCGATCCGGGCGAAGGCCGCGTGCACGGTACGGACGTCCAGGCTCGCGTCGGATGCCGGTGCGGGCAGGGTGCGCAGCGCGGCCCAGCCGACGCCGATCTGTCGCTGCGGCAGTTCCCCGGACAGCCACGACACCACGACCGCGATCTCTTCCGGCGACGCCAGGCGCAGCACGTCCGCCAGCCGGGAGACTTTGGCGAGTCGGGAGGACGTGGCGCCGACATCCGCCGACGCCGCCACGACTTGCCCGAGGAGCATGCGGTCAGCCTCGCACGGGATACGGACAGCCTCCGCCGACAACCTCGTTGATCAACAGACCGTCTGCGCCGCTACAGCGGCAGAAACGCCTCTGTTGATCACGGAGGATGTTGCCGGTTGGTCGCGCGTCAGCAGCCGGCGAAGAAGCGCTCCAGCACGCGCACGCCGAACGTCAACGCGTCGACCGGCACTCGCTCGTCGATGCCGTGGAACAGCGCGGTGAAGTCGAGATCGGGCGGCAGCAGCAGCGGCGAGAAGCCGAAGCAGCGGATGCCGAGTGTGGAGAACGACTTGGCGTCGGTGCCGCCGCTCATCATGTACGGCACCGGGTGCCCGTCCGGATCCTCGGCACGCAGCGCGGCGCACATGGCGTCGACGAGCGCGCCGTCGAAACCGGTCTCGACCGCGATGTCGCGGTTGATGAACTCGCGCTCGACGCCCGGAGCGAGCAGCGAGTCGATCGCCTCCTGCATCGCCTCCTCCTGACCGGGCAGGAAGCGCGCGTCGATCACCGCTTCGGCCGACGACGGGATGACGTTGGTCTTGTAGCCGGCCTGCAACATCGTCGGGTTCGCGGTGTTGTGCGTGGCCGCGCCGATCATGCGAGCCATGTTGCCCAAACGGGGCACCCACTGCTCCGCATTGTCGGGATCGAGATCGAGCCCGGTGATCTTGGCGACGGATTCGACGAGCGCCCGCATGGTGTCGGTGATGACGACCGGGAACTCGTGCCGCCCGATCCGGGACACCGTTTCGGCGAGCGCGGTCACTGCGTTGTCTTCATGGATCAGCGAGCCGTGACCGGGGCGCCCCTTCGCTCGCAGCCGCAGCCAGTTCATGCCCTTCTCCGCCGTCTGGATCAAGTACAGCCTGGTGGCCTGGTCGAGGGAGACGCTGAATCCGCCGACCTCGCTGATCGCCTCTGTGCAGTCGGCGAACAGATCGGCGTGATGGTCGACCAGGTAGTGCGCTCCCTCATGACCGCCGGCCTCCTCGTCGGAGACGAAGGCCAGCACGATGTCGCGGGGGGGCCGATAGCCGGTACGCGCCCACTGACGCACCAGTGCCAGCACCATCGCGTCCATGTCCTTCATGTCGACCGCGCCGCGTCCCCAGACGTAGCCGTCGCGGACCTCGCCGCCGAACGGGTCCACCGACCATTCGCTCGCCTCGGCGGGCACGACGTCGAGGTGGCCGTGCACGAGCAGCGGCGGTCGCGAGCTGTCGCTGCCCTCGATCCGGGCGATGGTGGATGCGCGGCCCGGCGCGGCCTCGATGATCTGGGAGTCGATGCCGACGTCGTCGAGCCTGGCCGCGACCCATTCTGCGGCCGGGCGCTCCGGATTTGTGGGGTTGGCCGTGTTGATACGGATGAGGTCGACAAGGAGATCGACGACCTCGTCCTGTGCGGTAGTGCTCTGCGACGGGCTCATACCTTCGTTCCTACCAGCTTTGAGCACGCCATAGATCCATCTTCGGGCAGCCGAGCGACGACGCGCGATGAGCTAAACTCGCGGGCGCATTGTCCGGGTGGCGGAATGGCAGACGCGCTAGCTTGAGGTGCTAGTGCCCTTTATCGGGCGTGGGGGTTCAAGTCCCCCCTCGGACACGTTGGAGCCCCCGGATTCCGGGGGCTCCGTGCTCTCAGCGGCCGCCGTTGCTAACCGTTTCCTCACCGATGCTGGCGCACCGAACGCCAGCGCGAGGAGTGCCTAGGTGTGCCTCAAATCGTGGAGTCGAATCGGTGGCAGGCCAAGCTTGTGCGCACGGTTGACGAAGGTTCGCGAGAACTGCCCAGGGCGCGGCAGGCCACCATCGACGCCGCAGAACACCAGGCCGTGACCTTCCATCCGGCGGCAATCAGCAACTGCTCCGCAGTCTGTCGCTCGCGGTGCTCGCGCGCTGCCAGCACCGTCGCCGGATCGAGTGCCACCGTGCGGCGCCCCTTGGCGGTCCTCGGATCCCCCGAGCTGCGCCGCGTGCTTGGCGGTGATCACGGTCTGCCGGATCGCCCCTGGCCCGTGTTGAGGTCAAGATCTAGCCTGAAGTCCGATTACGTCTAGTTGAAACGAGCTTCGTAATGGCAGCAGTCGAGGGTGCGAGCGAGAGGCGGGACGTAGTCATCCCCGACGTCTGGGTGCCCTTCTACGAAGAGACACACATTCCGGCGGCAGTGTGGTCAGGCAACACGCTTCGGCTGACCGGCCACACCGGCGAGGACGCCGACGGCGTGTACCCGCCTGACCCGGTGGAGCAGATCCGGGGCACCTTCGACAACATCGCGATCACCCTCGCCGCAGCCGGTGTCACCTGGTCAGACGTCGTGGAGATCATCACCTACCACGTCAACTATCGCGATCACGCCGATGCCGTGCTTCCGATCGCTGCCGACTACCTCGATGCGCCGTACCCGGCCTGGACGTCGGTAGGGGTGACATCGCTGTTTCCGCCAGACGCAGTGATCGAGATCAGCTGCGTGGCCATCGCGGCAAATCGCGCATCCGCCGCCATCTAACTCGCACAGCTTCGGCCATCGGCACCGACCTGCTCAATCCATGGAGCGACATCGACGGCCGTCACCCCTAACGGCGCCGCACGCAGACGAGGACGCTAATGAATCTCGTTGAAGTTGCCTCTCGCGACCTTGGTGAGCACGTCTACGAGATGGTAGAGGTGGTTCCTTAGTTCGTCCGCCGCCTGGTCCGTGGCGGCGTCGTTGGTGTGCTTCATCAGGTCGGTCAGCGCCAGGACGTACTGGTCTGCGGCATCGCGGGCGTCGACTGCGGCCTTCTTGACCGCATCCTTCGCAGCCTTTTCCTTCTTGTCGTCCGGGTTCGTCGCGAGCTTGGTCGCCAGCTTCTCGTAGGCCGCGCGCGTCGACTCGTACTTGTCGAGCTTCGGCCCGAACTTCCGCTTGTCGACAAGCTTGCTCATGTCGAACGTCCTGCCTGCGTCGGCCTTGGCCTTGACCCACTCGTCACGAAGGGATTTCGGGGCCACGACACCTCCAGGGCTCACCGGACCGATCAATATAGCGCGACACTCGCACTGCACCCGAACCCTGTCAAGCAGCCTGAAACAGGCCGGGCGTTGCTCGACATGTGTGGGTCGTCGTTCAGCATGAGCACGCGATGCCGGGCGTGGTCGCGGCCGATACCGATGTGGGCCGAGCTGCCGGAGGCAGTTGAGCTTGCCTGCTAGAGCAGTCCACTCTTCTGCAGCGCCGCGATCGTTAGTTTGGCGCGTACAACGCCGCACTCCTCCAGTGCCGAGGTCATGGCCGCCTTACCCTTGGGGCCCCCTTGGACGACGTCGTACTTCATGAAGATGCGAGAAACCTCCGCGGTCGGAAGGTTGTAGTCCTTAGCCGTGCTCTTTGCGAGCTTGGCGAGCACATCCTTCGGATCCTTCGGTTTGGTCATGGCCTCTCCCTGTCTGGTCCACAGGCGGCGCGAGCTAGGCCGCTGGTGTACTTCTTAGCACTCACGTCCGCTCAAGGGATCGTCGCTGAAGCCATCCAGGGGCGTCAGGCGCCAACCTGGGGGCGTGCAATCTTGTGTGATCGCTGACGACATCACTCGCCACGCAGCAACTCCATCAACTCGTCGGTGCTGAGTTGCGTGCTGGCCTTGCCACGCATCCGTCCCACGAGGCGATCCGCGCGACTTTCCATCCTGCGCCTACGTCAGCCACCGATTCGACACGACGATCGGTCCTCGACTCGACGTGGACGCCTCCTACACTTGGACCGCCATGACCGCACCCGCATTCGGGCAGTTGCTCGGCTTCAGCGACGACGAACTCGTGCTGAACCGGGCCGGACGGCTCTCACCCCGCCAAGCCGAAGCGCTGCGCGTCGCACGCCGCGGCGGCAACAGGTATTTGATCTTCGTGTTGTTGTTCATGGTCGCGTTCGTTGTGGTGATCCTCGCCGTGGTGGTGCCGAAGGCGACCAAACACAGCGGCACGTCCGGCTCGTCGAACGTCAACGTGACTCCCATCATCATCGGGGTGCTGGCGTTCGTCGCGCTCGTCGTCGGGTTGTCGATGGCGCGGACGCGCGCCCGGTTGCGTCGGCTTGCATCCGGGGTCGTCCTCGCCGTCTCCGGACCGGCGCGCACAAAGGCCCGACGGATGGGCGGGAACGTCAACCTCGACGCCGGCGGCGGTGGCTACGGCGGCGGAATGCGCTATGAACTCTCGATCGGAGCGACGACGTTCTTCGTCCGCGGCCCCGACGTGCTTGCCGCCTTCGACGACGGCGGCACCTTCCGTGCTTACTACGCTGCCGGGGGCGGCCACGCCGTCATGAATCGCCTGCTGTCGATCGAGCCGATCGGCTGAAGACGCGGCTTGGCCGAGCGGCCGGGTGATCTCACGATCGACCTCACGGACGTGGACACCATCGCTGAGGACGGTCTGGAGGCGATCGTCATGATCGCCGTGGCACAACACGGCACCAACGACAACCTCGCGCTGGTCAACGCCAACGCGCACGTCAAACGTGCCCTTCTGGCCAGCGGGCTGGCCAACCTGATCGATCACGCCTGCGCCAACGTGGCTGCCATCTCACCGGATTAACGCGTGCACCTCGGGCGCCGCCGGAGAGACAGGAACCCCTCCCCCTGACCTCTCCGGTCGCGCCCGGGCGCACGTCAGAAGACCTTCAGCGTCGACTCGTGATCCGGGAACGCGTCCACGGCGGCGTCGCGTAGTCCTTCGATCCCCTTCTCTGCATTGCGGTACAGGACGGCGGTCTCGTTGGTGGTGGGGTCGATCACCTTCTCCAGTTCGGTCTGGACCTGGGTGGCGAACCTCTTCGTCTTGGCGTCCGGCATGATCTTCATGATTTCGTCGCAGCGCTTTTGTATCGCCTTCACCTTCGGCGCGCGATGCTGCCCGATGTACTTGGATCCGGTCGGGTGCGCGCTGTTCTCGGCCACCATTCGTTGCAGATCGTTGAAATCACGCTTGATATCCATCAGCGCCACTCTCAGTGCGTGCACCTTCTCGAGGTCAGTCGTGGGCGCGGGAGCCCGATGCGGGACTCGACTGGGTAGCGGCTTCTGGGGCTGGATCTCTGCCGGCGGGTCGTAATCGAGCTTGGCCGCCAGCCCGGCGAGACCCTTCTGCATCTCCTTCAACGCGTCGGTGACGTCGGCACCCGTGTAATGGCCCGCGTAGTCGTCTAGCCCTTTCTCGAATTCTTCCAGCGCCTTCTTGACCGGAGGGTTGTCCAGATGGCCGGAAGACAACGCGATGAACCCACTGGACAGTTTCCGCATCTGCGCGATGTGGTCCCTGAGCGCCGTCATCAGGTCGTCCGTCCGCTCTTCGTGCAATGCGTTCCTGTTCGCCTTCGCCATGGCCGCGAGGCGCTTCGTCATTTCGTCGTACTTCTCTTTCACCGACGGCGGCGGAGGACCCACGGTGCCGGCCCGCCGGATGCCCGCTGGGAGCACCCCCTGGACCTTGGCCGCGGTGACCTGCACGGTCTTGCCCAGCAGCTTGCCCAGTACATCGTTCTCAACCTTGCCAGCCGTCGCTTCGAAGACGAGCCCGGGCCCGTTCGGACGGCAGGTGCCGGCGCACGCGACGGCCTTGCCCTTGATCAGGTCCTTCATCGCAGGGTCCGGCTTACCGAAGGAGATCAGCACAACCTTTCCCTTGGGACCCTTTGCCGTCGGCATCACGATGTCCTTGTAGGCCCAGAACTTCGTTCCCGAGGCGCCGATCTTCGCGGCCTCCCGTCGCAGCGCCGTCGTATACGTCTCGATATTTTTCAGGTCCTTCTTCTCAAGGGCCATGATTGTCCTTTCTCGGTGGTCTTCGGGAGACAAATAGGTCGACCTGTACGTGCCCGGAGCCGCCATAGCCGCGACTGGTTCTCTCCGGAGGCTGGCGCGCGTCAACCGGCTGTGCGGCCAAAGCTAGGCGGCCGACGTGCCGATGTCCTCTGTGCCAGCACGTACATCGCCGATGTGATTGGTTCCTGCGATTCGTTTAGCGCTTCCGGCGCGGCAAATACGGCGCTTTGCGCCCGATCCGGGCACCGTTCGGCGCGCCGGTATCGCGGGGGCACGCAGCTGAGTATGTTGCGCCTCGTGGTCCCCCGCCGCGTCCTACTGGTCCTGCCGATCGCCGCCATGCTCGCGGCATGTACGTCCGGGACGTCCGGGCACGGCAGCACCGGCCCGACGACGTCCATCGCCTCGAGCGCGACCACATCGACCGCTGCGTCCTCCTCCGCCGCGTCCTCGACCAGCCCGCCCACCAACTGGACCGCGACGGTGAACTTCGCCGCGCTGCCGCACGCGGACATGGGCTGCGCCCGTGCGGGTGAAGGCGGCAAGGTCGATGTCGTCAACGTGGTCGTCGCCGACGTCACCGGCGACGGCAACCCGGACGCGATCGTGCGGCTGGAATGCGCGCATGCGGCCAGCGAATGGCCGGACACCGTCGACGTCTACTCCGACAGCACGGGTACGCCGACTCAGATCGGCGCCCTGCTCACCGCGACCGGCAACGCATACGCGCCGACGATCAGCACGCAAGGCAAGACCGTCACCCTCGGCCTGCTCACCTGGAGCAGTTTCGCACCCGGATGCTGCCCGGACCTGCACTACCTGCAGACGTTCACCTGGAACGGCAGCACATTCATCGCGGGTGCACGCCGCAACGACGTGCACCCGTGCGGCGACACCGCCTTGGTGGTTTCTGCTCCCGGCGGGTCCAACTCTGGTGCGGGGCACAGCGCGGTGGTGCTCCTCTTCCACAACCGCCTACCGCAGCCGTGCACCGTGTACGGCTATCCCGGCGTCGACGCGTTGACCGCGAGCGGCGGCCCGCTCGCACATGCGACGCGAACGCTCAGCGGCTACGCGGGTGGCGCGACCTCCGTCGCGACCATCACCGTCGGCGCAGACCAATCCGCGTCCGCGACGTTGGAATGGGACCTGTTCAACACCGTCACCAGCGGAACCTGCGCCCAGTCGGCCAGCATTGCCGTGACGCCGGCGAATACCACCACCACCACCACCGGCCTGCCGGTGCACGTCACCGTGTGCGGGCTACAGATCCATCCCACCGTCGCCGGCACAACCGGCCGCAGCTGACCCACCACCACCCGCGACGGCCGGCACTGGCTATCGGCACCGGCCGCCCGAAGCCGCTACGGGTGGTTGCCCGAGACGGTGAACGCCGGGACATTGCCGGTGGCGCTCACGGCGCCGTGCACCGTATTGCCGATGATTGATCCGCCGGCATGGTTCGCCGATGCCAGCACCGATCCGTTGATGGTGTTCGCGGCGCAACCGTTGCTCGGATCGCCGATGCGGACAAACCCGGTGGAGCCGGTGACTACCACCGAACTGACGGTGCTACCGCACATCTCGAAGCCCGTGCCACCAGTGCTGCTAACTCCGCCGAGCACAGTGGAGTTCTCCAGGTACAGCGCTCCATGCGAGACGAGCAATCCGCCCTTGATCGTGCTGTTGCTGATGCACACCACCGCACCCGGCGTCAGGAAGCTCTGCCCGCCGCTCAACGTGCTGTTGCTGATCGTCACCGTGCACGGCGGGCCAGTGGTGGCGCTGACGCAGATCACTGTTGCCGAGGACCATTCGCCGTAGCTCGGTGGGTTCAGGTCGGTGGAGGTCTGCAGCCAGTAGCGGTAATCGTCGGACGGGTAGGTCGAGACGATGAAGGCGTCGTGGTCCTGGTCGTGATCGAAGACGCCGCCGCCGGAGGCCAGCGTGCCGGACGGGCAGTACCCGGACGCCGAGGCGCCATTGTTGGTGCGAGCGGTGGACGGCCCGCCGAGCACCGGCTGGTCCATGTAGGCCGCGAACGAGGTGCTGTCGCCGGACAGCTGGGAGTAGCTGGACACGTCCGAAATCGGCAGACACACGGCCCACACCGTGAAGGCGATGGATCCCGCGGTTGTGTTGTTGACACCGACCTGCCAGGTGCTGTTGTCGATCGGGTACGAGATGCTCGCCACCACATTGGCGTCCGCGCCGCTGCGCTGGACGCCGCCGCCCACGACGTACTCGGAACTCGAGTTACAGAACGCGTCTTTGATCGTCTGGGTGTTCGGCGCGGCGGCAGTGCCCGGATACGGATCGGCGTTCACGTGCAAACCGGGCACCGACACGGTGTCCACGCAGATGAGATACGGAGTGAAGTGCTCGGTATAGCCGAGCGTGCCGGTCTGCGAGACGCCTATCACCCACTGCGTGGTACCGACCGGGTAGCTCCAAATCTCAGCCATCATCTGGTTGTGCGAGGAGACGCCGCCGTCGAGAGCGGACTTGCCGCTGGGGCATGCCAGGACGACCGAACTGGTCGTACCGTCGGTGATCGAGACCGGCGACGTCGTGACCACCTGGTATCCGGTCAGACCGCTGCTCGCGTGCGACGACTGCGACGTCGCGACAGCCGCGACGACGGCACCGACCAGCGCGGCGACGAAGACAAGCACAGCGACCACGCGTGGATGGCGCCGACCACTACGTGGCAACAGCGTGTATGAGTACGTGGACATACGCCCCCCCGAAGAATGAATCGATCAACCGGGACCTTACGCGCAGGGTGCTCAGCGCGTCCACAGCTGGGAGGTCGCGCGCTCGGTCCCTACGTGGTGGCGTAGAAACAGTCGTTGGGCCTTGACGGTCCCGTTCACAGCCCGTGCCAGCGATCTGCGAAGGAGCCCGAATGCGAGGAACCGTCCTGTATGCGCCGCACGACGTGCGGTTCGAGGAACGGCCGGACCCGAAGATCGAAAAGCCGACCGATGCGATCATCCGGATGTCCGCGACCTGCGTGTGCGGTTCGGACCTGTGGTCCTACCGCGGCATCAACAAGGTGACCGAACCAGGCCCGATGGGTCATGAGTACTGCGGCATTGTCGACGAGGTCGGCGCCGACGTCACAACGATCAAGCCGGGCCAGTTCGTCATCGGCAGCTTCATCGCCTCTGACAACACTTGCCCAGTCTGTGTGGACGGCTATCAGTCCGCCTGCCTGCATGCCGAGTACGCGGGCGCGGGCGGCGCGCAGGCCGAGGCGCTGCGCGTTCCGCTCGCCGACGGGACGCTCGTCGCCACGCCCGCGATCCCGGACGACCCACTGCTGCCGAGCCTGCTGGCGGCCTCCGACGTCCTCGGCACCGGCTGGTTCGCCGCCGTCGCGGCCGGCGTGCGGCCCGGCTCGACGGTTGCCGTAGTCGGTGACGGCGCGGTCGGCTTGCTCGGAGTGCTCGCGGCGAGTCAGCTTGGCGCCGAGCGCATCATCGCGATGAGCCGGCACGAGAGCCGCCAGAAGCTCGCTGTCGAATTCGGCGCCACCGACATCGTCACCGAGCGCGGCAACGATGGCGTGGCCCGGATCAAGGAACTGACCAACGGCATCGGCGCGGACGCCGTGCTCGAATGCGTGGGCACCGGTGAGGCAATGGACCAGGCCATCAAGTCGGCCCGGCCCGGCGGCGGGGTCGGCTTCGTCGGCGTGCCACACGGCGTGCGGATCGAAGGCGGGCAGTTGTTCCGAAGTATGGTCCGCCTGCATGGCGGACCGGCCCCGGTGCGCCGGTTCCTGCCACACCTCATCGAAATCATCTGGAACGGCACCATCAACCCGGGCAAGGTCTTCGACCTGACCCTGCCACTCGCGGATGTCGCCGAGGGCTACGCCGCGATGGACGAACGCCGCGCGATCAAGAGCTTCCTGGTGCCGTAGCCAACTCAGGCACGGATCCGGCTCGGTGTTCATCGGTCGGACGCCGTTTGTTCGGCTGAGCCGCCGAGTCGCTATCGTCTGCGGACATGGCGGGGCTTCGGGTGGTGATCGCGGAGGATTCGCTGCTGGTGCGCGAGGGCGTCCGGCAGGTCATCAACCGCCAACCCGACCTGGAGGTGGTGGGCGACTATCCCGACCTGCCCACCCTCAGCAGCGCGCTGCAGGTCGAACTACCCGATGTGGTGGTGACCGACGTGCGGATGCCGCCGACGTTCACCGACGAGGGCATCCGGATGGCGGTCGAGCTACGCGCCTCCCATCCCGACGTCGGCGTGGTGGTGCTGTCGCAATACGCCGAGCCGGCGTACGCCCGGAGCCTGCTCGAAGGCGGCAGCGCCCGCCGCGGGTACCTGCTCAAGGAGCGAGTCAGCCAACCCGATCAGCTTGCCGAAGCCATCCGTACCGTGGCGCGTGGCGGCTCGGTGATCGACGCGACCGTGGTCGACCTGCTCGTCTCTGCCTCATCTCGCGGACCGGCGTCACCACTTGCCAGTCTCACCGCGCGCGAACTCGAAGTCCTCGACGAGGTCGCGCAGGGCAAGAGCAACGCGGCCGTCGCCGCGTCGCTGTTCCTCACCGAACGTGCGGTGGAGAAGCACATCAACGCCCTGTTCGCCAAGCTCGGGCTGGCCGCCACCCCGGACGTGAACCGCCGCGTCACCGCCGTGCTGATGCACCTGTCCGAACGGGGGGCAAAGGGTGGCTAGCACCCTTGTGTCCGGTATCGACCACATCGAGACTTGAGTCGTGAGCAGTCCCGCGGACACCCACGCGCAGCGCGCTTGCGCCGACGGTGAGCGTGCTGATCGTCGATGACCAGCCGCCGTTTCGCGCCGCAGCGCGATCGCTGGTGTCGGTGCTGCGCGGCTGGCAGGTGGTCGGCGAGGTGGACACCGGTGAGCAAGCAGTCTCGACGGCGCGCGTCGAGCACCCGGACGTGGTGCTGATGGACATCAACCTGCCCGGCATCAATGGCATCGAGGCGACGCGGCGCATCCTTGCCGATGCGCCGGACACTCGGGTCGTGCTGCTGTCCACCTACCGTGCCGACGACCTGCCACAGGACGCCGGCACCTGCGGTGCGGTCGCTTACGTACGCAAGGAGGATCTGTCGCCGCGGGTGCTGCGCGAGGCTCTCGGCTGAGATCGCCCAGCACGGCGCAACGCCAGCCGAGCCGCGTGCCAGCCGCCCATGCCGTGCACGCCACCACCCGGCGGCGTGCTCGCCGAGCAGAGATACAGACCGGGCACCGGCGTCGCCCACGGGTGCGCCCGCAGCACCGGGCGCGCGACGAACTGGGACAGGTTCGCCGCGCCACCGCCGATGTCGCCACCGACCAGGTTGGCGTCGAACCGCTGCAGTGCGGCGGTATCCAGCACGTTGCGAGCGAGCACGCGTTCACCGAAGCCGGGCGCGAACCGTTCGAGTTGTCCCTCGATGTTCGCGGTGCAGTCGCGCGTCGAACCGTTGGGCACATGGCAGTACGCCCACAGCACGTGCTTGCCCTCGGGAGCCCGAGACGGATCGGCGACCGTCGGCTGGACGCACAGCACGTAGGGGCGGTCGGGGTGACGGCCGCGGGCCACCTGCGCCTCGGCATAGGCGATCTCGGCCAACGTGCCGCCGAGATGCACGGTGCCGGCCCCGGCCAGCTCTGCAGCACGCCACGGCATCGGAGCGTCCAGCGCGTAGTCGAGCTTGAACACGCCCGGCCCGTACCTGAATCGACCCAGCGCGCGGCGGTAACGCGCCGGCAGCCGGTCACCGGCCACCGCGATGACCTGCCTCGGTGTCAGGTCGAGCAACGTGATCCCAGCGGCAGGTACGTCGTTCAGGTCAGCTACCGGGTGCCCGGTGCGGATCTCGGCCCCCAGTGCGAGCAGGCGGGCGGCGAGGGCCTCGGCGAGGCGCTCACTGCCACCGCGAACCAGCGGCCAGCCGGCCGAGTGCGCCAGCGCTGACATGAACACCCCGTATCCGGCGGTGCTCGGCCGGCGCAGGCTGAGCACCGAGTGCGCGGACATGCCCGCGAGCACGGCCCGTGCCCGCTCGGTGCGAAACGCGGTGTGCGCGAGCACCGCAGCGGGCAGGATCCCGGCCGCGCCGTAGCGAATCAGCGGGCCGGTGGCGCGTACTGCCGCGGACGGCGATAGCGGCGAGAGCAGGGCGTCCACCAATCGGTCGCCGGCCGCCGCCGCGGCACCCACGGTCCGCTGCCATGCCCGCGCGTCGCGACCTAACCCGTCCGCGGTCCGCTGCGCGTCGCGGTGCACCAGCACCGCGCCGGCCTCGGTGTCATCCAGCGGGTGACCGGCCGGCAGTGGAGGTTGCGACCACTGCAGTCCCGGCAGCTCGCGGTTGCGCAATGCCGGTGAGGCGAGTGCGAGAGGCAACACGGTGGCACCGACATCGTGGTGGAACCCGGGCAGCGTCAGCTCCTCGGTCCGCAGCCCGCCGCCGACTCGGTCGGCTGCTTCCAGTACGAGTACCCGGCAGCCCGCCTCGGCCAACTCGAGCGCGCCCACGAGTCCGTTAGGCCCGGCACCGACGACGACTGCGTCGAATCCGTCGCTCATGCCCATGATTCGCTCGCACGCTCGCTCATGCCGGCTGCAGTACCGGGGTGGCCGGGATGACGGCCCGCACTGTCGTCCCGTGCCCCGGTTTCGATTCCACGTCGAGCCGGCCGCCGATCGCGCCGAGCCGGTCGGCCATGTTCTCGAAGCCGTGGCCCATCGGGGTGCTGTGCTGCTCGAAGCCGGCCCCGTCGTCGCGCAACTCGAAGCACAGCTGCTCCTGCTCGCTCGAGACCCGCACCGCTATGGTCGCGCCGTCGCCGGCGTACTTCCCGGCGTTCTGCATCGCTTCCAGGCAGCAGAAGTAGGCGGCGGTCTCGACCTCCTCCGGATAGCGCCCGGGCAGATCCACGTCCACGGTGCAGGGCAGCGGCGAGCGTGCGGCCGCGGTCCGCAGAGCCTCGCCGAGGCCGCGGTCGCGCAGCAGCGGCGGATAGATGCCGTGCGCCAGTTCCCGCAGCTCACCGATGGTGGTCTGTACGTCGGCACGCAGATCGTCGAGCATGCCCAACACCGTTTCGGCGTCGCCCTCCTCGGCAATGGAACGGGCCAGGCCCAGCTTCACCGCGAGGGCGACCAGGTGCTGCTGCGCGCCGTCGTGCAGGTTCCGCTCGATCGCGCGCCGCGACGAGTCCGCGGCGGTGACGATGCGCAGCCTGGAGGCCTGCAGTTCATCGTTGCGCTCGGCGAGCTCGGCCATGGACGCCTGCAACGCGGAGTCCAGCCGCACGTTGTGCAGGGCCAGGCCCAACTGGCGGGCAAGTTCGACCAGGGCGCTCTCGTCGTCCTCGGAGAACGGCATGGCATCGGCCGGCCGGGCGACCACGATCAGGCCGAGCAGCTCGCCGAGGTGCGCGACCGGCACCGCGCGGTGATCTCCGCCGGCAATGTGGATGGCGGGCAGCCAGACACGCGTCCACGCCGGGCCACCGATGCGCGCCCGACCCACCACCACTCGTTCCTGCTCGCCGAGTTGCAACCGGTCGGCCTGGCGCGACGGCACGCTGACCGCCAGGCCCAACTGCCCGTCGGTGCCGGTCCAGATCTCCGCGGCTGCCGAGGCCATCGTCTCGTGCAGCGACTCGGCCAGCTGAAGCATCAGCTCATCCATCGGAATCGCGCGGCTCATCCGCGCGCCGAAACCACTCACCACTTCCGCACGAGACGGCTCGCGACCGCCGACGGTCTGATCACCCCATTGCACGAGCCGGTGTCGCACGGGCACGCCGAGCACCGCGATCACCGCCGCCGCGATCAGACTCGCCGCGAGGATCGAGCGCTCGTGGCCCGTCGGCGTGCCCTCGATGCCGACGACGACGACGAGGTACACCGCACATACCAGTACTGCAGTGCCGGACACGGCGACCGCTTCGACGAAGGCAACCGCGGCCGCCCGACGGTTGGACACGGTGAGCCCGATGATCCAGCCGAGCAGGATCAGCACCGCAGTCGTGGGAAACCAGATGCCGAGCTGGTGTGGATGGCCCGTCAGCGCGCGCAGGGTCGCCAGCACCACGATCGCCGCCAGCGCGAGCACGGTGCCCGCACCAGTCCATTGCACGGTGCGGCGACGCCGCGTGTTCCGGACGCTGCCCAGCGCGCCGGTCATCACTCGGCCCTCAAGATTGCCGAGATGCGCAAGCTAGCCGCACGCCGTCCTGGCCACGCCGCAAGCAGGTTGGCGAGCACCAAGGCGGCCGGGACGATGAACAGCATGGCCCATGCGGCGATCGGCGGAACGTACTGGATCGGCGTGTAGTCGGCCACCGCGCGCCACACCGTGCGCCCGAGTGCCAGCCCGATCGGTATGCCGAAGACGAGACCCACCAACGCGAGCACGGTGGCCTGCGTGACGACGACCCACCGGCATTGCCATTGCGTCATGCCCACCGCGCGCAGCACCGCCAGATCATGCGAGCGCCGGCGGACCGCGGTGGCCAATGCATGCCCGACCGCTGCGGCGGCGAGCAGCGCGAGAAAGGCACCGAGCACGATCGGCAACATCCGCACCTCGCGGATCTCGGCGACCTCGGTCGGCACATCTCCCTTCTCGATGTCCGCGCCGCCGTGCAGCTCTGGCAGTGCGGCGTTCACCCGTGCGGTCAGCAGGGTTGCCGTCTTGCCGGGGTCGAGACCCGGTTTGATCGAGATCAACACGATGTGGAACTTGAAGTCCTTGAACAGCGTGTCGTAGCCCTGGGTGTTGACCCACCCACCGTCGGAGTAGTCGTTGTGCGGGCCGATGGGGACGAACCCGGAACCGACCACGCGCAGTGTTCGCGGTGCGTCGGTGCTCCCGCTCAGTGTCACGGTGCCGCCGACGTGCACGTGTAAGGCGCTGAGCGATTTGGGAGCAAGCACCACCTCGTCGGATTGGCTGGGCATGCGCCCGTCCAAAACGACGGTATGCATCGGCTTGCTGCCCGGCTCGTACTCCCACAACGCGACGGCATCGCGCCCGTTCGGCGCGGTCGCGACCGCGGTACGTGAGTTGTCCAGCCCGGTCACCTCGGGTTGCTCGGCGAGCGTCGCCGTCACCTTGTCCGCCGGGCCGAAGTCCTGACCGTTGATGCCCATGAACGCGCCGTCCTGGAACGTCTGCCCGAAGCGTTCCGGGTGGCTAGCCGCGTCCGAGACCCCGTGCGAGAAGGTGAACGCCGCGACCACGCCGAGTACGCCGATCACTGCGCCGAACAGCGCCGGGCGCACCGGTATCGCAGTCTTACCGCGCCCGGTTTCCAGTGCGAACCGCGCGCCGATGACCAGTGGGACGCTCACCCCGGTCCTGGACAGTGCGGTGGCGACGGTGGACCGCCGGCGCACGCCGTCGCGCCGCGCGGCGCCGACCGCGACCCGGGCGGCAAGCGCCGCGCCGGCGCTGACGAGCACGATCACCACGGCGACCGTCGGCAGCATTACCCACCAGTCCCATTGCCGCCCGGGCGAGGACTCGAAGAGCTTGGCGGTGCCGAATGGGAACGACGAGGATGCGATCCACGCGCCAACCACACCGACGGCCGCCCCGAGCACTCCGGCGATGGCCGGCGCGCCGGCCGCGCAGCCGGACAACTGACGCGGTGTCATGCCCAGCGCCTGCATCGTCTCCAGCTCGGACGTGCTGGCGGCGGCATACCGCGCCACCGCCTGACCCACCAGGAACAGCGCGGCGATGAAAGCCGCGAGCGCGAACGCGACCAGACAGCGAGACTCGAAGGCGACCTGGTGTTGCTCGTCGTGCTCTTGTTGCACCAGGTCCAGCGAACCGATGTCGGCACGTCCGGTGATTCGGCGGAGATCGTCGTTGAAGCGCGCGCGATCGGCGCCACCATTCTTCAACCGCACCAGCGCGTTGATGAACTGGGTGTTGTCAGGGCCGGGCGCACCGACGGTCTCCAGCGGGTACTTCGCGACCACGGCCGGCGAGATCTGCAGCCCACCGTTCGAGTCGGGTCCGTCCGACATCCACGGTGACAGCACCACACCGACGATCCGCACCGTGATCACCGGACCGAGCATGTTGGTGTCGGTCGTCCCCGTGAACGAGTTGGCGAGTTGCTTCGCGGACGGCAACCGCAACACCACCGTCGAACCGACGCCCTTGTGGTAGTGCTGGACGAACTTGCGGGTGACGACCGCCTCGTCCGGGCGGTTCGGATCGAACAGACGACCGCTGAAGACAACCGGCGTCTCCAGGGTGCGCCCCAGGTTGTCGTCGGCCGGTGGGAATCCGAGCGAGTCACCGCTGACGCCGTCGACCGACAGGTCGTAGTCGACGACGAACCGGGTCAGTGCGGCCACCTCGGGCAGTGCCTGCACCTTGGTCCAGTCGAAGCCGGGCTGGTTCGGCAACAAGGCAACCGTCGCCGGCTGGGTGCGGTCGGCGAGCCGCGCAAGCGTGCTCGCGCCGCGCCGCGCGGCGGCCAGTGACGTCATCACCACCGCCGCGGAGATCGCCACGAGCAGCATCAATACCGTGAGCGACCACCAGCGTCGGCGCAGCTCAAGGCGCAGCCAGGACCCGACGACAATCATGGGGCCGCTGAGTCGGAGTGGATCTGACCGTCGCGCAGCACCACGTGCCGGTCCGCGCCGGCGGCAACATCAGCGGAGTGGGTGACCATGATGATCGTCTGGCCGCCGTCGTGCAGTCGCCGGAATAGTTCGAGGATCTCCACCCCGCCGTCACTGTCCAGAGCACCGGTCGGCTCGTCGGCCAGCAGCAGCGTCGGCGAGTTGACCAGCGCGCGGGCGATCGCCAGCCGCTGCCGCTGACCGCCGGACAGCACCGCAGGCACCTGCTGGGTCCGATCGCCGAGACCGAGCAGGTCGAGCAGCTCCCGCGCCCGCGCCTCGGCAGCCCGGCGTCGCATACCGCCCAGCACCGCCGGCAGCACGATGTTGTCCAGCGCGCTGACGCCGTCCAGCAGATTGAAGAACTGGAACACGATGCCGATGTGGTGGCGCCGGAACTTGGCCAGCCAGTTCTCGTCCCGCCCGTTGACGCGTTCGCCGGCGACCTCGACCGTGCCGTCGTCCGGTTGGTCGAGACCGGCGACCAGGTTGAGCAGCGTCGATTTGCCGCAGCCGGACGGGCCCATGATGGCGAGGAACTCCCCCGCCGCGACGTCGAGATCCACGCCGCGCAACGCCCGCACCGGTGCCAGCTCCGCGGTGAAGGTCCGTCGTGCTCCGCGCACCCGGACGGCCGGCGCACCGGCGGCCTCGGCCGGGACGGTCGCGGACGGATCAGCCATGGTGGTCATGCGGCACTCCCCATATCGGTGTCCAGGCGGTATGCGACGACCGCGGCGGCGCGACCCTTGACCGCGCATGCGCCGAGGGACTCCCAGGTCAGCTCGGGCCCGCAGCCGTGCACTGTCGGCTCGCTGGCGACGGTGTTACCGGCCGGCCGGGCCAGATCCTGCAATCGCTGGGCCAGGTTCACCGTGTCGCCGACCACGGTGTACTCCAGCCGCTCCGCGCTGCCCAGCAATGCCGCGGCCACCTCGCCGGTGGACAGTCCGATGCCCAGGCCGAACGGAGCCAGGTCGCGGGAAGCCCACTCGACGTCGAGGTCGCGCTGGCGGCGGTGCATGGCGATCGCCGCACGAACGGCGCACGCGGCGTGGTCGGGGTGGGGATCCGGCGCACCGAAGACCGCCATCACCGCGTCGCCGACGTACTGCATGACCGTCCCTCCCTCGGCAAGAATTGCAGCATTCATCTGCTGTCGATGCGCGTTGAGCTGACCGGCGAGCACGGCCGGGTCGGCCCGCTCGGCAATTCCGGAGTACCCGCGCACATCGGACATCAGCACCGTCACGGTGAGACGTTCGGTTCGATCGATCGCGCCCCGATCGGCGCGCAGCTTGTCCGCGAGGCCGCCCGGCAGCAATCGGGACAGCGTCTCGCCCTGCTCCTCGCGACGCAGGATCGCCGAATGCAGCATCCGCAGCCGGCGCAGCGCGTCCGCCCGGCCGGCGCTCGCGCCCTTGGCCAGGTCGAGGAACAGAGCCTCGATCTCGTCATTGACTTTTTCCGCCGGCACGCCCGCGCTGGCCGCGATCGCCTTCACCGGCCGACCCTCGGCGACCTGGCGCAACAGATCCTCCTGCGCGTCGCTGAGGGCTCCCTCGGCACGAGCCGGTGAAACGAGTGCCGCGACGATCTCGGGATCGAGCATCGAGCCGCCGGTGGCCACTTCACGGATGGCGCGGGAGAGCCGATCGGAATCGGCCACCCGATCCTTGAGCAGGTACGCGTACCCCGCCGCGCCGGCCGAGAGCAGGTCGACCGCGTACTCCGGGCTGTCGTACTGGCTCAGCACCACGACCCCGATACCCGGCAGCCGCTTGCGAACCTCCTTGGCGCCTTCGATCCCTTCGTTCTGGAACGTCGGCGGCATGCGGATATCGGTCACCAGTACCTGGGGCTCGAGAGCGACGGTGCGCTCGATGAGCTCGTCGTAGTCGCCGGCGACGCCGACGACCTCGACGCTCGGATCGTGCGCCAGCAGCGCACGCACACCCTCGCGGACGATGAGATTGTCGTCCGCGAGCACCACGGTGATCGCCTGCACAGGTCCATTACGTCCTAACGGCGCCGCGGCGACAAGGAAGCAGACCAGCCGGATCGCCGGGTGCTGGCCACACCGGCAAGAGGCCCGCTGGCGCCCGTGCCCATCGGCCTCTGGGCTTCTAGCGTGGCCGGCATGCGAGTGGAATGCGAGATCACGTCCCTGTCCTGGATCCCGTCGGAAGCGGTGCTCGGTCCGATGAAGGCGACGTTCGCCACCGGCCTGTCGCACTATGACGCGCCGCCGCCCGGCGCGCTGCCGGCCGGCGGTTTGGGTGAGCTGCGCGGCGCGGACGCGTTCCGGTTCGCCAACCAACTCGGCGCCTGGGCCGAGTTCGAGGGCGATCGGGTGCTGTCGCTACGAACAGTCAGGCGGCGCCGTGATGGGCGCGACCACGGTGCGGGTCGGGCCGCTGGACGCCACCTTCGCCGCGGTGGGTATGCCGGACCTGCGCCCCGACCCGGTGATCGAGCCGGGGCGGATCACCTTCACCCAAACGGTCGGCGGCCGTACTGCGCTGCCGCTGCCGCGCCGGATCAACAAGGCACCGTTCGTGCGGATGCAGGCGCCGCTGGTGTGGACCACGCTGCGGCTCACCCTGTCCGCGGACGGCTCGGCCAGCGGTGAACTGGCCGGGGCGAGCCCGTTCCCGCGGCATTGGGTCTATGACGCATCCGGTGCCCTCACGCACAAGGCCGGCGTGGCCGACTGGAAGCAGTGGCTGGGGCAACGCTCGTGGGAGACGACGCCCTGGGGTGAGCAGGACTCCCCGGTGGTCGTCGCGGCAGCGGAGACGGCGCTTGAGCGAGAGCTGTCCTCACTACTGATGCGCGGTGCCCGCCGACCCAAGATTCGCAAGCTCGATCAGGGCAGCGTGCTCGCCAAGCAGGGCGAGCCGGGCGATTCGCTGTTCCTGGTGCTCGACGGCGTACTCGACGTGAGCGTGGACGAGCGGAGCCTGGGCGAACTCGGCCCCGGCGCGGTCGTCGGCGAACGAGCCATCCTGCAATCCTCGCCGCGCACGGCGACCCTGACCGCACTGACGCCGGTGCGGGTCGCGCAGGCCCCGGCCGAGGCGATCGACCGCGAGGCGCTGGCTGCCCTCGCGCAAGGGCACCGCCGCGAGGAGAGCTAACGCCTATCTGCCGTCCGGCGGCGATGGTGTGCTGACGATCACCACGGCGACAGACAATCCCCTACTGCGGTAGGACGTCCGCCACGAGGCGACACGAATAGGGTGTGCACGTGGCGATCGGCACGCGCGCCCGCCGGCGGGTTACGGCGCAGACGAAGCAAGTGGTCCGCTGGGGCCTGGGCCACGCCGTGCCGAGCACAGTGGTCCGCGCCGCCGCACGTCGCGGTGATCTGCAGGGGCGGTTCATCCAGTCCAGCCGCGGTGGCGATCCGCTGGCGGTGTTCGAGGAGATCCGCAGCCACGGCCCGGTCTACCGCGGTCGATTCGCCTACATCGTGACCTCGCACCCGTTGGTCAAAGCCGTCTTGGCCAGCAACGACTTCGCGGCGGGTTTCGCCGTGCCGACCGGCAACGATGCGATGTCGCGCGCGTTCCGGTGGGCCGACGACAGCGCCGCGCTCGGCCCGCTGCGCCCGCCGTCGCTGCTGGTCACCGAACCGCCGGAGCACACCCGGTACCGCCGCCTGGTCAGCGGTGTGTTCACGCCGCGCGCCGTCGACCGGCTGCGCAGCCGTACCGAACAGGTTGCGGCGGAACTGTTGGACGGGCTCGCCGGCCGGGATCAGGTGGAACTGGTCGACGCGTACTGCACATTGCTCCCGGTCACCGTGATCGCGGAAATCCTCGGCGTGCCGCTGGCCGAGCGGGAACGCGTACTCGCGTTCGGTGCCGCCGCTGCGCCCAGCCTCGACTTCGGACTGCCGTGGCGGGAGTTCCGACGAGTCGAGGCCGCCCTCGAGGCATTCGACGCATGGCTCGGCGATCACCTGGCGCAACTGCGCCGCAACCCCGGCGACAACCTGCTTTCCCAGCTGGTCGCTGCGCGCGACGGCGGCGTTGGGCTGGACGAGCGTGAGCTGAAGGCAACCGCGGGACTGGTGCTCGCCGCCGGGTTCGAGACCACCGTCAACCTGCTCGGCAACGGCATCGCGCTGCTGAGCGCGCATCGCGATCAGCTCGCCGCAGTGCGCGCGCAGCCCGAACTGTGGCCCAACGCGGTCGAGGAGGTGCTGCGCTACGACCCGCCCGTGTTGACCACCGGCCGCAGCGCGATCCGCGACACCGTGGTCGGCGACGTGCCGTTGCGTGCGGGCAGCTTCGTCACGACGCTGCTGGCCGCGGCGAACCGTGACCCCGAGGTCTTCACCGATCCTGCAACGTTCGACGTGAGCCGAGAGAACGCGCGCGAACATCTGTCCTTCTCGGCGGGCAGGCATTTCTGTCTGGGCGCGTCACTGGCGCGGATGGAGGGCGACGTCGGATTGCGGCTGCTCTTCGAGCGCTATCCCGAGCTGCGCGTGCTGCCCGGCGCGCGTCGCCGATCGACCCGGATCCTGCGCGGCTACGAACAACTGCCGGTCGCGCTCGAGCAGCGCGCGGGGGTGGCACCACCCGACCGTGCGATTCGTGGCGCTCGCTAGCCCTCGACCGCAGCACGTCGATCGCCGTCGCTACGTCGATTCGTCCTCGCCCGGCTCACCGTCGGCGCTGTCGTCCCTGTTCGGCTGCGGCGTCGGCTTGGACAGGCCGGCGCGAATGCGGGCGAGCCCGGAATGACACCGGCATCATGTGCCGGGATCGGGTCGGCTCCGGCGTCGGTTTGGGCGGCCGCATGATCCGCGGGCCGAACTTCACCGACCGCATGCCGACCGGTATTGAACTCGGCGGTTTCGGAGGCTCCTCGACGACCGGCTCTGCCGCGGTTGCGGTGGGGTCGAACTCCGTGTGGAACTCGTTGCCGAAGTCGACATCCGGGTCCGACGCCGCCTCGACGTCGGTATCGGTGTCCGAGTCACTGTACAGCTCGACGTCCGAGTCGACATCCAGGTCCACCGACGCCTCGACCTCGGTATCGGCGTCCGTCAAGCTCGTCCGCGTCATCCGGGTCGTCCGATTCGAGGTCGTCGACTGTCGCGACGTCCGTGTCGTCAGCGCCGAGGTCGGCGACCACGTCAGTCGCGGCGGCGGGGCTGGCCACCTCGGCGGCGGCGGCGGCATCCGATGTGCCGGTGTCGGCGTACTGGCCGCCGATGATCGCGGTGTCCTCCACGCCCTTGACGAGGATGCGCACGACGTCATCGACGAACACCGACATCCAGTTGCCGGAGGGGTATAGGGCTATCACCGCGCGCTGTTCCGAGATGATCTCGAGGTCACCGCTGCTGTTGATCACATACCGGGCACCGCGGACATACAGCTCACGTGTCGATGGCACTCCCTCGTAGTCGCGCACAGTCACGACGCTGATCGACACGCCGCGGATGTTACCCGCCGCAACGCCGCAAAACCGGGGTTCGACGCGGGCTTGACGCCTTCGACCAGACCTACCCCGCGGCGCCAATGCGCGCACCATTTCCGGAGTCGCCAGCGCGACAATCGCCCACCCCGGCGCCGCGCACGGCTCGCGGTGACGAACCCGGGCAAGTAAACGGATACCAGGACATTCCAGGGTCTGACGAAACAGACACCGGCGCGATGTGATGCCGAATCCCTGTTTATTGCACGTTAAGGCAGCTAACCTAACAGCAATTTTATATGCGAGCACGGCAGCGCACAGGACTGCGATAGGGGAGGTCGTGCATGAGTTCGACGCTGCGCCCCTGGACCGCCGGTGAGCGTGAGGAACCCACCGGTGGCCCGGTCGATGCGCCCGACGCGCTGTTCGCCGACCGTTACCGCCTGCGGGCCACCGCGAAGAGCGGCAACGGGATCGAAACTGTGTTCGCGCACGACAGCGTCAACGACGTCGACGTCGTCCTCAAGATCATCCACCCGGCGCTGGTGCCGCCCGCCGTACGGATCCGGTTCCAACACGAGACACAGGTACTTCGCGAACTGTCCGGCCCGGGCATCTGCATGCTCTATGACGCCGGCCAGAGCGGCGACCTGCTCTACCTGGCCCAGCCGTTCGTGCCTGGCCGCACGCTGGAGCACGCGCTGAGCGACGGGCCGATGAGCCTCGACGACACGTTGCGCATCGGCGTGGACATTGCCGCGGCGCTCGAGCATCGCGCACACCGCCGGGGTATGCCATCGCGACGTGAAACCGGCGAACATCATCGTCTCGGGCACCGGCCGGATCGAGCAGGTAACCCTCGTCGACTTCGGGCTGTCCCGCAGCCCGTGGTTGGACGAATCCATCCGCGACGACCTGGTCGGCACGGTGCGCTACCTCGCACCGGAGGCGGCCGGCGCATTGGCCGCCCCGGCCGACGAGCGTTCCGATCTCTACGCGGTCGGGGTCGTCCTGTTCGAGTGCCTCACCGGCTCGCCGCCGTTCCCCGGCCCGACCGTCGGCGACCTGCTGCGCCAGCACCTGAGCATGCCGGTACCGCCCCTGCTCGGGCGCGACCAGAGCGCGGGCAGGTAGCCGGCGCCATCCCGCGGGCCATGGACGACATCGTGCAACGCCTGCTGCGCAAGGACCCGGGCGAGCGCTACCAGTCCGCCGCCGCCCTCGAGTCAGATCTCGCCGAACTCGCCGCGGCCGCTGGCCCGCGGTGAGCGCGAGCCCGCACCTCGTCATCGGCCGCTCCGACCATCGAGCCAGCCTCACCGACCCGTCCTTCGTCGGCCGGGAGGCGGAACTCGAGACGCTCGCCGGTTTCGTCGCCGGACTCGCCGAGGGCGGCGCCGGACTCGTGCTGCTCGAGGCGGACTCCGGTGGCGGGAAGACCCGGCTGCTGCAGCGAGGTCTCTCGGCAGGCGAGCACCAGCCGGCGTGACCGTGCTGCACGGTCAGGGCGTGGTGAACGCCGGCCAACGTCCGTTCACGGTGCTGCACGGCGTGATCGACGAGCTCGTCACGCTGCTGCGCGCCGATCCGGCTGGCACGCGAGGCAGGTCGTGCATGCGTTGGCGGATGTGTCCGCCGCGCTGGTGCGCACGGTGCCGATGCTCGCGGCACTGTTCGGCCAGCCGCTCGACGACGTCGACGCCGGACCGGAGCAGTTCGGCGAGCTGCGCACGCCTGGCCGGGCTCCGGCGCCTGCTCATCGCGGCGGCGAGCGCGACAGCGGCCGATCCTGCTCGTGCTGGACGACTGCCAATGGGCCGACACGCTGACCGTGCGGCTGCTCGCCGAGCTGTTCCCGGCAGGCGAGCCGCCACAGCGCCTCGGCGTGATCGCCGCGTTCCGGTCCGAGGAGGTCGAGGACGACCACCCGCTGCGCAAGATCCACGGTGCGCCGGCGTGTGGCGCTCGGTCCGCTGTCGGCAGCGCGCGATGGCCCAACTCGCCGAGTCGATGGCCGGACCGCTGCCGGCTGCGATCACCCGCACCATCGTGCGCCTGGCCGACGGCAACCCGTTCATGGGCGCGGCGGTGCTGCGCGGCATCGTCGAGTCCGGCGCGCTGGTAGCGCGCCCGGACGGCTGGATGGTCTCCGAAACCGGTCTGCTCGACGTCCAGGCCGGTCGCCGATCGGCACCGTTCCTGGTTCGGCGCCTGGAACTGCTGTCCCCCGCGGCCGCTGCACCTGCTCTCGGTCGGCGCGGTGCTCGGCAAGCAGTTCGACCTGCCGACCGCGGTCGCGATCGCAGGCATCGGCGCCGAAGCCGGGCGCGATCATCGCCGACGCCCGGCGGCGGCGGCTGCTCTGGGTCGACGAGCGCGCCGGCACGATGCACGTTCTTCCACGACAAGATCCGCGAGGCGCTGCTCGAACGGCTCAGCTGCGGACGAGCGCCGGTCGATCTGCACGGCCGGGCCGCGGACCATCTCGCGCAGCGCGGCGGACGACGACGAGGAGCTGGTCTTCGACCTCGCCTATCACCTCGACGCCTCCGGCCGTCATGCTCGAGGCGTCTACCGCACGCACTGGCGGGCGCCGCGCTGAGCCGCAGCAGATACGCACTCGACGCCGCCGTGACGCACTACCGGATGGCCGAGCGTGGCTGCACAGACGACAACGTGATCGCGCGCATGATGGTCGCCGAGGGGCTCGGCGACGTGCTGACACTGCAGGGCGTCTACGGCGAGGCGGAGACGTATCTGGCCCAGGCCCGGTACGCTGGTCAAGGACGTCGCGCGCACCGCAGAGATCGACGGCAAGCTCGGCGAACTGGCCTTCAAGCAGGGCGACATCCCGACCGGCAAGCGCCGGCTCGAAGGCGCGCTGGCCGGGCTGGGGCGCCGGGTGCCCGCGGCACGGCACTGCTCACCGTCTCGCTGGTCGTGGGAACTGCTGGTGCAGGCGGCGCACACGGTCGCGCCGCGATTGTTCGTCGGCCGGCGCGATGCCACCGGCCATCGAGCCTCGACTTCCTCGCGATGCGGCTGTACAGCAGGCTCGCGTACCTGTACTGGTTCCACAGCGGCAAGGTCTCGTGCGCCTGGTCGCATCTGCGCGGCATGAACCTCGCCGAGCGCTACCGTCCCTCGGCCGAGTTGGGCCAGGCGTACTCGGAGCACGCACCGGTAATGACGATGATCCCGTGGTACAGCCGCGGGATCCGCTACGCGCAGCGTTCGCTGTCAGATCCGCCGCGACCTCGGCGAACGTTTGGGGGCAGGGCCAGAGCCTGGCCTTCACCGGCGTCGTCGAGTACGCCGCGTCACGCTTCGTCGCCTCGGCCGAGCATTGCGAGCAGGCCATTCGCCTTGTTGCGCCAGACCGGCGACCAGTGGGAGGTGAATACGGCTGAGTGGAACCTCGCCCTGTGCCGGTGGCGCCTGGGCGACCTCGGGCGGGCGGTCGAGGTCAGCCGCACGCTGTTCTACAGCGCGCGCTCCATCGGCGACCAGACTGCCGCGGGCATCGCGCTGAGCATCTGGGCTCGGGCCACCGGCGGCCGCATCGATCCCGAGCTGATTGACGACCAGCTGGCCAAGGCAAGCGAGGACGCGCAGACCGCAGCCGAGCTGCATCTGGCCCGGGCGCTGTGCGCCCGTGCCCAGGATGATCTGCCGAGCGCGCTGGACAGCATCGAAACCGCGGTGCGGACGGTGAGCGCCGCGGGCCTGCGGCAGGAGTACATAGTCCCGGTCTACGTGTGGGCCGCAACCATCCGACGCGAGACCGCCGAAGCCGCCCCGCTACACAATCCGGCTCAGCGCCGGCGGCTGCTGCGTAGCGCCCGGCACGCGACGCGCTGCGCGCTGCGGTGGGCAAGGTACTACCGCAACAACGCGCCGCATGCGATGCGCGAGGCGGGGCTGATCGCCTCGCTGGCCGGACGGCGCCGGCGCGCCGGGCGGTGTCTCGCACGCAGCATCGAGCTGGCCGAGAGCCAGGGCGCGCGATACGAAGCCGCACTGTCCCGCGTGGCCCGCGCGGACCTGCTCGCCGAGTGGGGCCAGCCGCGCCGGCCCCTCGCCATCGCGGATCGCAGCCTCGCCCACGACCAGCTCTGGCTGTTGGAGTCGGCCGTGCGCACCGCGCCGAGCGGGGACGACGAACCGACGTTGTCGATCTTCGATCGGTTCACCAGCTTGCTGCATGCCGGTCACGCGATCACCGCGTCCGCGTCCTACCCGGCGTTGGAATCCGCGATCCGGGAGGCGGTCACCTCGCTGCTGCGTGCCGAGCGCTGCCACCTGGTGCCGGTGGACGCGCTCGATCAGGAGCAGTTGACGACCCAATCCGGGGAAGACCTTTACGACCTCAGCCGCTCGCTGCTCACCCGCGCCGTCGCCGAAGGCGCACCGGTCGTCGCCATGGAGCAAGCTGCCGATTCCAACGACAGCCTGTTGCTGTCCGGAATCCGCTCGGCCATCGCCGCGCCGATCCTGGTGGCCGGCGAAGCCGACGACCTGCCTGTACGCCACGCATCGTCAGCTCGGCCAGCTCTTCGGCGACGACGAGATCCAGCTTGCCGCGTTCATCGCCACCCTTGCCGGCGCCGCGCTGGAGCACCTGGCCGGCAGCGAGACGCGATTCCGGTCGCTGGCTGAGCAGCTTAAGGAGAAGAACGTCGAGCTGGAGCGGGCCGGCCGCGCCAAGGACATGTTCCTGGCGAGCATGAGCCACGAGCTGCGCACCCCGCTCAACGCGATCATCGGGTTCACCGGCACGCTGCTGATGGAATTGCCCGGCCCGCTCAACCCCGAGCAGACCCGCCAGTTGCGCACGGTGCAGACCAGCGGCCACCACCTGCTGTCGATCATCAATGACCTGCTCGACCTGGCCAAGATCGAGTCGGGCGCCGTCGAGCTATCCCTGGAAGACGTGGACTGCGTGGACGTCACGCGGACCGTCGTCTCCTCATTGCAGCCACTGGCAGATGCCAAAGAGCTGCCGCTGATCCTGCGGTTGCCCGAAACGGGGTTGGTGGCTCGCTCGGACTCGCGGGCCCTCGGCCAGATCCTGATCAATCTGGTGAACAACGCGATTGCCTTCACCGAGGCGGGCGAGGTGTGCGTCGAGGTCGCACACCGGCCCGGCTGCCCGTCCGCGCATCAGTCGTGCGCGACACCGGCCCCGGCATCGGTGCCCAGGACTTGGACCGCATCTTCAACGCCTTCGAGCGCGGCGGCCACGGTCGTAACCGTGCCGATGGCACCGGTCTCGGTTTGCACATCTGCCGCAAGCTGCCGAACTCATCGGCGCGGAGCTCTCCGTGGAGTCCACCGTCGGCGTCGGCACGACGTTCACCGTGGAACTGCAAGGGAGCGAGCGATGACGGGTTCGATGCCCATCCGGGTTTTCCTGCTCGACGACCACGAGATCGTCCGCCGGGGTATCGCCGATCTGCTCACCGGCGAACCGGATCTGGAGATCGTCGGCGAGGCCGGCACCGCCGCCGAGGCGGTGCGGCGGATTCCGGCCGCCGCGCCGGACGTCGCCATTCTCGACGCGAGGCTGCCCGATGGCAGTGGGATCGATGTCTGCCGCACGATCCGCGCCGACCATCCGGCCGTGCACTGCCTGATCCTCACCTCCTACGACGATGACGACGCGGTGCTCGCCGCGGTGCTGGCCGGCGCATCCGGCTACGTGCTCAAGCAGATTCGCGGCAGCGGGCTGATCGACGCGGTGCGCAGCGTCGCGGCGGGCCACTCGCTGCTCGATCCGCGGGTGACCGACCGGGTGCTGGAGCGACTGCGGGGCCGGACGCCGTCGATCCTCGGCTGGCGAGCCTGTCCGATCAGGAACGCCGCATTCTGACGCTGATCGCCGAGGGGATGACCAACCGAGAGATCGCCACGACGCTGTTCCTGGCCGAGCAGACGGTGAAGAACAACGTCACGTCGTTGTTCACAAAACTCGGCATGCAACGTCGAACGCAGGCAGCGGTCTTCGGCGCTGCCCTCGTCGCACAAGGCTCGGTGCGGTGAGCACCGGGCGCGCGGGCGGGACCAAGGTCCTGCCCATTCGGTACCACTGGCAGGTTCCAGCCGCCTGACCGCGCCCGGCACACTCGCACCATGCGTTGCACGAGGCCGGGCTCCGCCGCTGGAAGCCGCGGGGGTTTGCATCGCCGGAGCCGGGACCGTGAGCGCACGCATCCTCGCCGTCGACGACGTACCGCACAACCTGGAGCTGTTCACCTACTTGCTGCGTGCGGCCGGGCACGAGGTGTACGGCGCGGCGAGTGGCGACGGACGCGCTCGGCTTGGCACTACGACACCGCCCGGACCTGGTCGTGCTCGACCTGCAGCTACCGGACCTCGACGGGTATGCGGTGTTGCGCGCGACTGCGTGCGATCTCGGAGCTGCCGTCGGTGCCGGTGATTGCGGTGACCGCGTACGCGATGCTCGGTGACCGCGACGCCGCGCTGGCCGCCGGCTTCGACGGCTACCTGGCCAAACCCATCGACCCGGCCCGGCTCGCCGAATCCATCGAGGCATACCTGCCAGATCAGGTGCGCAGCAGCGCGGGACACCGCGCCGAGCGAAGTGCGGGAGCGGCTGACATGACGACGGTGCTGATCGTCGATGACCGGGCGGTGAACCGCGATCTGGTCCGCACCGTGCTCGGCTACCACGGATACGAGACCGTCGAGGCGGAGGACGGGCCGGACGCGCTCGCCCTACTGCAGCACAACACCCTGACCTGGTCGTCGCCGACGTGCTGATGCCCGGCATGGACGGCTACGAGCTGGCGCGGGCGATCCGCGCCGACCCGCGACCCGAGACATCCCGGTGGTGTTCTACACGGCCAACTACGTCGAGTCCGAGATCCGGCAGATCGCCAAGGCCGTCGGCGTGCAGCCGTGTGGTCACCAAGAGCGGCGACCTGACCGAGTTGCTCGACGCGGTGCACGACTCGCTCGGCACGAAACCGGTACCGTGCCCACACCGCGGCCCGAGGACTTCGACCGCGAGCACCTGCGGGTGCTCAACGCCAAGCTGATCGAGAAGGTCGTCGAACTGGAGCAGGCCGCCCGGCTGCATCAGATGCTCGACGCCATCGTCGCGGTCGGCGATGAACTCACGCTGCCGCCGATCCTGGAGCGCATCGCCACCTCGGCACATGCCATCGTGGCCGCGACGCACACGGCGGTGGCCACGCATGCGGCGGAGGGGCGTCCGCCGCATTGGGTGCACATCGGTGCGGATGCGGCCACCGCGCGCCGCCTGCAGCTCCAATTCGGAACTGGCACCGGCGGCACCGGTGATGCGCCGGGCGCCGGCGACCTGGCGCAGCTCGGCTACACCTCAGCGCCGATCAGTATCGGTGGCGAGGCGTGCGCGACGCTGCTGTTCCGCCGTCGCAGCCGCGAGCCACTGGCCGAGGGCGACCGCGCGATTCTGGACACGCTGACCCGTGCCGCGGGCGTCGCTATCGCCAACTCCCAGCTCTACGACGATGCCCGTCGGCGGCAGGCATGGCTCGCCGCCTCGGCCGATGTCGCGACCGCGCTGCTCAGCGCCGATCCGGCCAAGATCTACGCGTTGGTGGCCGCGGCCGCCCGCCGGGTGCTCGGCGCCCAGGTGGGCTGGGTGGAGTTCGCCCGCGGCGACACGCTGCACATCGTCGGTGCCGACGGGCCGCTTGCCACGGCGCTGCCGTCGAGCATCCCGCTCGCGGCCGCGGTGCTGTTCGACGACGTCCGCACCACCGGCCAGGCCGTGGTCCTCGACGACGTGTCGGCGGACGCCAGGTTGATGCGAGTGCTGCCCCCCGGCGCATCCGCGTATCGGCCCGCTGCTCGGCGTCCCACTCACCGCCACCGGACACAATCACGGCGTACTGTTCGTCGCGAATTCCGGCGGTGGGCCGCGGTTCACCCCGCTGGACGTGGAGATGGCCCGGGCATTCGCGGCACGCTCGGCGCAGACCATCGAGTTTGCTCGGGCCGAAGCCGATCGGCGCCGGCTGACGGTGTTGGAGGACCGCAATCGCATCGCCCGTGACCTGCACGACGTGGTGATCCAGCGACTGTTCGGTACTCGGGCTGGGCCTGCAGCGGATGCGCGTGGACGTGCCGGAGACCGCCGGCGCCTATCTCGGTCACGTCATCGCGGAACTCGACGACACCATCGACGAGATCCGCAACACGATCTTCTCGCTGCGGGTGCTCCCGGAAGCCCGAGACAGCGTGCGCGCCGAGGTGATGGGGATCGTGCAGCCAGGTAGGTCCCCGCTCGAGTCCACGCCGCGCCTGCGCTTCGAGGGACCGGTGGACACCACCGTGCCCGCCGCGCATCCGTGCGCATCTGCTCGCCACGCTCACCGAGGCGCTGTCCAATGTCCGTCGCCACGCCGAGGCGACTGACGTGGAGGTGCTGGTGCGGGTCGATGACGCGGATCTCACCGTCCGGGTGACGGACAACGGCTGCGGTCTGCCGGCCGTGCGCACGGAAAGCGGACTTGCCAATCTGCGTCAGCGGGCGGCCGACCTCGGCGGTCGGATGGAGGTCGGTGCCGGCTCGGGCGACGGCCCGGGCACGGTATTGACCTGGATGGTCCCGCTGCACGCTGATACACATGCCGACGCACAGGCTGACGCGCACACTGATGCACGCACCGACACGGCAGTGGCGTCCGCCGGTGGCGGCATCTAGCGGGAGGCGGCGAGCTCTCCCCCGGTCACCTCGGCGAACGGCTCCAGCAGGAACAACTCTCGATCGAGGCCGACGATCCGCAACAGCCGTCGGGCCCGGTCGGACAGTCCACTGATGATCAGGGTGCCGCGACGCCGCAGGAACGACGCGTGCTCCACGGCAAGGGCGCGCATGCCGGCGCTGTCCAGGAAGGCGATGTCGGACAGGTCGATCCGCACGTAGCGGCGGCCGAGTTCACGCTGCTGCGCGAGCACGTCACACAGCACCCGGGTCCCGGTCATGTCCAGCTCACCGACGGCGCGCAACCACGCGCGGGTGCCCTCGGCGCGCAGCACCGTCACCGTCAACGAGTCGGGAACCCAGATACGTTCGAACGGTGGTGCGGAGAAAGCCGTCACAATGACGTCCCTTCGCCGGGGCGGGGGCCAGGTTCGACCGGGCTGCAGCGCTGCAGACGTAGTTATTGTCAGCGCTGCCGGACACGCCGGCAGTGGCAGCATCTGGACTGTCCGGAAGATGCCAATGCAGTGCCGATCATGATCAGGCGCGACCCGGCCGCCGCACAGTCCGGTAGCGATATTCCATAATCTCTGTAGGGTTTCCTTCCGACCTAGGGTTGCCGCGGAGCCAAGTCTCCCCCGGCGCCCACCGTGATCGATTCCGACTGACCGCAAGGAACACACTGTGCACTGGACTCTCGCGCTGGGATCCCTCGTGGTGGGCGTCGTCGTCGGACTGACCGGCATGGGTGGCGGGGCGCTGATGACCCCCATGCTGGTGCTCTTCTTCAACGTCTCCCCGCTGGCGGCGGTATCCAGTGACCTGGTGGCCAGCGCAATCATGAAGCCGGTCGGCTCCTACGTCCACCTGCGCAAGGGCACTGTTCGCCTCGATCTGGTCGGATGGCTGTGTGTGGGATCGGTGCCGGCCGCGTTCTGCGGTGTCCTGATCACCCGCGCGCTCGGGCACGGCAGCAACGTCGAGAATCTGGTGCAGCGAGCGCTTGGGGTCGCGCTTGTCGTTGCTGCCGCCGGCCTGTTCTTGCGGGCCTACTTGCGGCTGGCCGAGCGGGCGCGCACTCGGGACGGCAGCCGTGCGGCGGACCCGGTCGGTCCCCCGTCGTTGCGGATCCGGCCAGTGCCGACGGTCCTGGTCGGCATCGTCGGCGGCGTCGTCGTCGGCATGACGTCGGTGGGTTCCGGCTCGTTGATCATCATCGCGCTGATGTTCCTGTACCCGACCTTGCGTGCCAGCGAATTGGTGGGTACTGACCTTGTGCAGGCCGTTCCGCTGGTGGCCTCCGCCGCGCTCGGGCACATCTTGTTCGGCGACTTCAAACTCGGGCTCACCGCCTCCCTGCTCGCGGGCGCGATCCCCGGCGCCTACGTCGGCGCCCAGCTGTCCACCCGTCTGCCGTCCGCACTGATCCGGCGCGCACTCGCATTCGTATTGCTTGCCTCGGCGCTCAAGATGTTCAACATCAGTTCGGTGACCACCGGAATCGTGCTGGTGGCGGTGGTGGCGGCTGCACCGTTGGTGTGGATGTGGCTGCGGCGTGCGCACGGGTTCTCCGCGCTGCCCTGGCGCGAGCCAGTCGAGCAGCGAGCGATGGCCGACACCTAGCCCGACACACCTAGCCGGACAGCGGCTATACGTCTGGCTGCCCGGACGTCAGGTCTGCGCGGTCGCGGCTTCCCGCTCGGCCGCCGCCTTCACCGCGGCGAGTGTCGCGGTGATGCCAGCGCGGTTGTGCTCGGCGCGGTCGGCGACACCGGTCGCGGCCGGGCCGAAGGTCTTCATGATCAGTCCACGGCGGTCCACGGTGCCCTCGGTCAGCTCACAGCCACCGGCGCTCGGCCGGATCGTGAACGTCCACTCCGACACCGGCAGTCCGAGTGAGGTGACGCGGTAGGCGAACCGCGTACCGAGTTCCGCCGCGGTGACCTGGCACGAGGTGGACCAACGGAACACCTTGTGCCGATTGGTCCCCCGGAACCGCGCGCCGACCTTGGCCTCCTGGACCGGGCCGAGCCAGCGCGCGCGGATCAGTTCCGGGCTCCACTGCGGCATCCGCGTCACGTCGCTGATCAACCGCCAGACCACGTCCGCGGAAGCGTCGATGGCGACCGAGTCCGCGACCGATGGCGGGTCGGCGGGTGTCGCCGGCTCAGGCACCGGTGACCGCTTCGAGTGTCTCCGGCTCCGTGGAAACGGTGGGCACTCGCCGGAAGGACAGGATGCCGTCCTCGACCGGCCCGTAACGCAGCATCGCCGCGTCCCGCAGGTAGTTGTTCAGCACCACCCACGGCTTGCCGGTGCCCTGCCGTGGCAGTGCATCCTTCGCCCGCAGCACATAGCCCGCGCTCAGCGCCCCGAGCACCGAGTCGTCGCTACGGTCGGTGTCCTTCGCATTGGCGACGACCTCGGTGTATCCGCCGGCATCCATCCGGTTGATCACGCGGCAGATGAACTCCGCGGCGATATCGGCCTTCAGCGTCCAGGATGCGTTCGTGTAGCCGAAGATGAGACCGCAGTTCGGCACGCCCTCGATCATCACGCTCTTGTAGGTGACCTTGTCCTGTGGGCGCAACGCTTCGCCGTCCACGAAGATCTCGTTCCCGCCGGTGATGCGCACCCGCAGCCCGGTGGCGGCGACCACGATGTCGGCGGGCAACTCCCGGCCCGAGGCGAGCGTGATGCCGTTTTCGGTGAACGTCTCGATTTCGTCGGTGACGATCTCCGCGGTGCCGTCGCGGAGCACCCGGAACAGGTCACCGTCCGGTACCACGCACAGCCGCTGATCCCATGGGCCGTACTTCGGTTTGAAGTGGCGCAGGTCGAAGTCGGGACCCAGTCGCCGGCGCGCGTCGGCAAGCAAGGCACGGCGGATCAGCTTGGGCCGCGATCGGGCCACCGCGTACAGAGCACGCTGCAGCAGGATGTTGCGGGCCCGGGAGATGCGGTACACGGCGCGGGCCGGCAGCACCTTGCGCATGGCTTCGGAGACCGCGTCATGCGAGGGCAGGGACATGATGTAACTCGGCGAGCGCTGCAGCATGGTCACCTGGGCGCCGTCGTCGGCCAGCGCCGGCACCAGCGTCACCGCGGTGGCGCCGCTGCCGATCACCACGACCCGCTTGCCCCGGTAGTCGAGTTCCTCGGGCCAGTGCTGCGGATGGATCACCGGGCCGGCGAAGCGATCCTCACCCGGGAACTCCGGCCGGTACGGCTCGTCGTAGTCGTAGTAGCCGGCGGCCGAGACGACGAAGTCCGCGGTGTACGTCTCGGTCTCGCCGGTGTCGTCGTTGATGGCGTCCACGGTCCACCGTTGGGCCGGCGTGGACCATTCGGCTCGCACCACGCTGCGACCGAAACGGGTGCGTTCGGTCACGCCGTACTCCGCCGCGGTCTCCTCGACGTAGGCGCGGATCGACGGGCCGTCCGCGAGCACCTTGGTGCCGTTCCAGGGGCGGAAGTTGTAGCTGAATGTGAGCATGTCCGAGTCGGAGCGGATGCCCGGATACCGGAACAGATCCCAGGTCCCGCCCATCGAATGCCGACGCTCGAGCACCAGGTAGGACTTGTCCTTACAGTCGCGGGCGAGGTGGCAGGCCATGCCGACGCCGGAGACACCGGCTCCGACGATGAGGACATCGACGTGCTGCGTTTGCATCTTGGGCCCCTAACGGAGGTGGTCGGTCAGCGTGCCGTCGGTGCCGAACAGTTCGGCACGCCAGCGCTCGAGCAACTCGGTGTTGTCGTTGTCGTCCGGATGGAAGCCCACCCGGTTGTATTCACGCAGGCGGCGGATCGCCGTGCGGCTCAGGAACGGCGAGTAGCGCAGGTCGGCGAAGCTTCGTCCCAGCCGAACCGGGTTGTACGCGGCTCGATCGCCGGCGAGGGAGGCCAACGTGTGCCCCACCACGCCGACCAGAAACCCCACCGTGACCACGCGCATCACCCAGATGCGCATCCGCTCGGAGCCGCCGGCTGCACGGAACACGTCGAAGGCGACTGCCTTGTGCTCGGACTCCTCCAGCGCGTGCCACAGCAGCATGGACCGGACCTCGGTCTCGCCGAGCAAGGCTTGTGCCCGCTCGTCGGTGAGCAGCGTCTCGGCGAGCGTGGCGGTGTAGTGCTCCAGCGCGGCAGTGGTCGCGAGCGGAATCATCGATGGGAAGCGGCGGTACTGGAACGCGAGCGACCGTTTCACCATCCGGTCCACCCGCCGGGTGGGATAGCCCATCTCCTGCAGCCGCTGGTTCAGCTCGCGATGCTCCCGGCCGTGAGTGACCTCCTGGCCGATGAAGCCGGCCACCTGTTCCTTCAGCTCCGGGTCGGTGACGCGCTCGGCGTAGCGACGCACGGAGCGGACGAAGAAGTCCTCGCCCTCGGGGAACATCGCCGACAGCACGGCGACCACATGGCTCATCACCAGGTCGCCCTCGGTGCCGCCGGTGCCATTGCGCCGAGCGTCGGGCGCACCGCCCCTGGCGCCAGGCGCATAGTGCCGCGGCAGTGAGCCGCTCGGATAGTCGAACTTGATACGGCGGGTGCGGACGGTCCGTCTCGGCACGCGGTGTGCCGGCGCGGGGTCGCCAGCGCCGGCAACGTTCCTACGGTCGGAGTGGCGGGCGGTAGTCACAGGATTCTCCCTCCGGCGAGCAGTCGCGATGGCATCGATGAGGCGAGGACGTTGAGCAGGCGACGAACTTCTGCGCCGCGCCGAGCCAGGTCCTCGTCGCCGGACAGGCCGTTCAGCGCCAGGCCGCCGTAGAACGCGTGCAGCGCGTACAGGCTCTGCTCGACGAAGGGCAGGGCGGCGAGGTCGGGGAAGAACTCGCGCACCATCTCGCCGGTGAGTTGTGCGATTCGCCCGGGCATCTCCGAGATCACCGCGCGCAGTTCCGGCTTGTTCCTGGCCGCCACCGTCAACTCGATCAGTGCGGCGGCGCTGGCGTCCTCGTACATCGACCAGAGCACGTCCAGGGCGGCGACGACGGTGCGTCCTTCCGGCTCGATCGAGCGCAGCCGCTCGCGGAACTCCGCGCCCCGCTGCTCGATGAGGCGCTCGGCGGCGGCGCGCACGAGGTCGGCCTTGGTCGGGAAGTGATGTGCGAGCGCCCCGCGGGAGACTCGCGCACGGCGCACCACGTCGTTGGTGGACATGGCGCTGTAGCCCTGCTCCTGCAGGCACTCCAGGGTCGCGTCGAGCAACCGGTCACGCATCGCGGCGACGCGCTGGGCCTGCGATCTCGGGGCACGAGCGATCGCGGGCAGTCGCCGCGACCGAGTCTGGGTCACATCTGGAAACGGTAGGCCCGCGCACACAAACAGGCAAGCCTGCCTGTCGATGTTCTGCCCACAATTTCCCGTGGTCAACAGACCATATGCGTGGCCATAGCGGCACAGACTCCTCTGTTGATCACGGGAGGAGGGCGGAGGGAAAATCGCCGGGGCTAGCCGAAGCGGCGGCGGATACGGTCCACCGAGCGGGCCGAGAACGCCTCCGACAGCGCGAGCGCCTGGCTGATCGGCGGGCGCAGCCGCCTCGGCCGATGCACGATTGCCTCCGCCACCACGGCCGCCGCCTCTTCGGCACTGATGGCCGGTGCCCGCCGGTACGCCTTCGTCGGCGTGATCATCGGGGTACGGACCAGCGGCATCCGGATCGTGGTGAACGCGACGCCGTCCGGGGCGGCCTCGGCGCTCACGCAGTCCAGCCACGCCTCCAGCGCAGCCTTGGACGCCGCATAGCCGGAGAAGCGCGCCGGGCGCACCTGCACCGCCCACGTCGAGATCGTGACGACGTGCCCGTCGCGCCGCTCGCGCATGCTGGGCAGCAGTGCGAGCACCAGCCGGACGGCCGCGAAGTAGTTCAACCGCATCTGCCGTTCCAGGTCGTGGAAGCGCCCCGCGGAGCGGTCCACCTTCCGCCGGATGGACATGCCGGCGTTGTTCACCAGGACATCGACGCGACCGTGCTCGGCGAGCACCGTCTCAGCGAGCGCGTCCAGTGCGTCGAAGTCGGTGAGGTCGCAGACGTAGACCGCCGCCGTGCCACCGAGCCGTTCGATGTCGTCGCGGACATCGCGCAACTCCTCGCCGCGACGCGCGACCAGTAGCACCGTCGCCCCGGCGGCCCCGACCGTGCGGGCAGTCGCGGCGCCGATTCCGGAGGACGCCCCGGTGATGAGTACGGTCTTGCCCGCGATCGCGCGATGCAGTTCCGCAGGTCGCGCAACCAGCCCGGGCACCGCGTGGCGAAGCGAACCCACGCCAATCGGCGTAGTGCTCAGCCGGTTCGCCGCCCGCACGAGCGCCTTCGTCGCTCTGTTCATGCCTGGCCGGCCGTGGTGTTCATGACCGGGCCAGCGCGTGTACCAACTCCGGCGGCAGCTCGGCACCGGCGCGCAGCGCCACCACCGCGTCGCGCATGGTCTGCTCGCCGACGCCGACCTGGCCGGCCGCCCAGGCGAGTAGCTCCGGATCGTCCAAGTCGTCAACGGCGCTTAGCACGGCACGATGCTCGTCGTCCAGCGCGTCGATGGCGTCTACGAGCAGTGCGAAGTACCCGAACTCGCGTGCGTTGTCCACCAGTTCGGTCTGCGCGCGCACCTGGCGAATCATGCCGGAGATGACGTCGGGATCGCGAGTGGTCGCGACGTTGACGAGCACCGCGACCACATCCGGCGCCAACGTGCCGACGACCGGCAGCAGCTCGGCCCAGGCGCCGAGCCGGACCACCGCGCGCACCACGCCGTCGGCCACATCCGGACCCAACGCGAGCAGCGTGCGGCTCAGCCGGTGCTGCACCTGCGGCCCCAGAAAGACGAGCAGGGACAGCGCCTCGTCGAACTGGTCCAGGTCCGCGGCAGCCTGCACCACGTCGACCAGTCGCTCGTCGCTCAGCTGCCCCACCAGTGCGTCGACGCGCCGGCGATCGTCGGCGTAGAAGCTCGCCTGCAGCATCTGTTCCCCGGTGGCCATCGCCATCACCTTGATTGCCACCCGCTCGGAGACGATCGCTACGAACTGACCGAGGGTGATGTACTCGCCCGTATCCAGCAGATGACTGGCCACGGTCAGCACGAGATCGTCCGGCAGGCTGCGCACGATCTCCGCGGTGCGGTCCGGGTCGATGAAGCTACTGATCTCGGCGAGGAACCGCGGACTGACGTGTGCGGCCAGGCGCACCGCCGCGTTGACGTCCAGAAAGCCCGCGATCCGGCCGCACACCATCGGCCCCAGCGCCGACTCCGCGATCTTCGCCGCCAACTGGGGCGGCAGCAGCTTGCTCAGGCCGGCCACGCGCCGCAGCCGGGGTTCGTGCACCGCGAACAGGCCCTTGGTGATGGTCCGGCGCAGTGCCGCAACATCCTGTTCGCCGGCCGCCTGCAGGAACTGCAGCGGTTCGGGATCGGTGCCGAGTTCGTGCGCCAGCTTGATGATCTCCGCGCGGGTGGCCAGGTCACCCACGGCGATCGCCTGGGAACAGCAGCTTGCGAGCCCGGCCGCGCAGCAGCGCCGGCACGAAGCCCAGTGCCCGCTCGAGCGCGACATCCAGTTCGCGCGTCTGACGCGCCACTGCCTCGGCGGTGACGGCGGCGAGCCGGTCGGCATCGGCGTCCGCGAACTGGTCGAGCACGGTCAACTGTGTCGCGGGTATCGCGAGCTGCCGAGCCAGTCGTGCGCGAGCGCCGTCGGTCACCGCGCCATGCTAAAGGTTGCGGTGTCCGGCGGCGCTCGACGTGCGCGGGGATCAGCCAGGCGGATCAGTACGGACGGTCGATCGGTTCGTTCGGTGTCACGTACGTGGTGCCGCGAACGGCTCCGGCCGGGCCGCGTTCGACGATGTCGGTTCGGCGCCTCGTCGACATCCAGACCAGCGTGATCACCAGGCCGGCCAGACCGACGATCATCAGGATGACGCCGACCGTATTGATGTTCACGCCGTGCGAATTGTGCACTGTGACGGCCCATTTGAGGATCGCACCGAGCGCAATGAGAAACAGGCTTCCACCGATGCGCATGTCCATCTCCTTGTGCGGTTAACGCGGGTCGTGGCGACCCTGTGTCGGGGGTGTTCTACCCGTTCACACACGACGAGAAACCAACGGCCGGTCCCCCACCCCGTTAGTCGCATCACCTGATGCGGGTACGCCGTAGCAGACGAAGAGGAGACCTCATGTCGGGACGCCATGCTGCGCAGGACGCTCAGGTGGATGACGCTCAGGTGGATGACGCTCAGGTGGATGAGGCCGGCGACGGCAATCAGTCCGCTGATACGCCGCAGGAGTCTGCACAGGAGCCGGACGAGCCGGAGTACCTGGATCGCGACAAGCTGGACTTCGACCCGGACGACGGTCTCTATTCCGGCACCGCAGTGGACGGCACCTCGGAAATCCCAGGACCACACGAGCAACAGGACGACGTCGGCGACTCAGCTCCAGACGCCGGTGACGGCGACAACGCCGACGGCACCGGCGAAAGCGGGCAAGCCGAAGGCATCGAGCAACGTTCGTAACACGCCGTAGTGGTTCACCCGCGCTGGGAAGGTGCTCGTCGGCACGTGCGCGCCCGCGACCAGCGTCGTGATGTGGTTGCCGGCGCTGCTGTCGTCCTCGTCGGTCGTCACCAGCAGCGCACTGTTGTGCGACGTCGCCCACGCCAGGTACCCGGACAGGTGTGCGTTCAGCCATTGATCGGCCTGGGCAATGGTGCCGTCGTGCATGTCGTCGTCCAGGTTCGGGATCACGAACGCGAGGTCAGGCAGCCGTGAGGGATCGCTCGGAAACGCGGTCATCGGCTGGTTCACCGACTCCGGCAGAGCGGGAAAGTCGACCCAAGGATTGTGCTTGCGCACGTAGGCCCCGCTGCTGCATCCGGTGTAGCCGGCATTCGGCAGCGATTCGGAGTAGCCGGTGAAGGTACGCCCGGCCATCAGCAATGCGGCAGCGAGGTTGGGCCCGGTGAATTGCACCGGGCACGCATCGCTGGACAGGCCGTGTGTGGAGCCGGAGAACAACGCGAGGTAGTTCGGCTCGCTCGGATGGGTGATCGCGTAGGAGTTGGCCAGCTGCATCCCATGAGCGGCCATCCGGGTCAGGAACGGCGCAGCCGGATTGCCGACGAGTTCACTGGCTGCCTTGTTCTCCAGCACCACCACGACGACGTGGTCCCAGTGCGGCACCGTCCCGGCGGCGCCTTTGCCGGTGGTGACCGTACTCGGCGTCGTCGTGGCGGGCACCGCGCTGGCGGCGGGCGCGGCCGGCGAGACACCGGAGTCGCGATGTGCCCCGGACGAGCAGGCAGTGGCCGCGAGCATTGCGCATGCCAGCACAGCTGCACCGACCCGCAGGCGGTCGGAACTCACCCCGTCGCGCGCCGTGCCCGGCCCCCGCCGGCGGAGCGGAGCACGTCGAGTCGCGCCAGCCTGCGGGATACACCGGGAGCGATGCGGGACAGGTAATAGCCCTGGTAGGCCTCCGGCGTGACCGGCACCACCGCGCGGTTGGTGCGCACCGCGTGCACGATCCGGGCGGCCACCTTGTCCGGGGTGTAGTTGCGGCGCTGGTACAGGCGGTCCAGCCGCTGCTGGTGCGCGGCCTCTTCGTCGGCGGAGACGCCGGCGAAGTGCGTCGTCGAAATGATGTTGGTGTGCACCACGCCCGGGCAGATGGTGCTCACCCCGATGCCGGCGTCGTACAGTTCCGCGCGCAGGCAGTCGGAGAAGGCGAACACGCCGGCCTTGCTGGTGGAGTAGGCGCTCATCGAGCGATGCGGCGCGAACGCGGACAGCGACGAGACGTTCACGATGTGGCCACCCGTCCCCCGCGCGGCCATCGCGCCCGCGAACGCGCGGCAGCCGTGCACCACGCCGTACAGGTTCACGTCCAGCACGTGCCGGAACTCGGCGGCCGTGGTGGACAGGAATGCACCGGCCGCGCCGATGCCGGCGTTGTTGACCAGCACGTCCGGCACCCCGTGCTCAGCGATCACCTGACGGCCGAAGTCGAGGACCTGCTCCTCGTCGGCGACGTCCACCTGATAGACGGCGGCCATCGGGCCGACGGCCTCCACCATCGCCGCCGTCTCCTTGGCCGCACCGAGATCCAGGTCCGCGCCCACCACGTCGGCGCCCAGGCGCGCGAACGCGAGCGCGGTCTCGCGGCCTATGCCGCTGCCACACCCGGTCACGACCACGAGCTGATCCGCGAACGGGGGGCGACCCGGTCCGGTTTGCGCTCGGCGCAGTCCGCGTGCCGGTGCCGCGCCGTCGAGGTGGTCGGCCAGTTCGATCACGGCGGTGGCGAGTACCTGCGGGTGTGAGAACGGCGACCAGTGTCCCGCCGGGATCTGGCGGCGCCACAGTCGCGGCACCCATCTGCCTACGTCGGCGAGCATGGCCGGGCGGATCGCGCGATCGCGGTCGCTCACGATGAGCTGCACGGGCACGTCGGTGAAGCGCTCGCGGGGGTGACGCAACATCGGCACCACGTTGGCTCGGTAGATGCGCATCCCGCTGACCGCGTCCTGCCGGAACGTCTCGCCCAGGTGCACGCGTTGCGGCGGCACACGATCGAAGAACCCGAGGAAACGCGTCCAGCGACTGCGGCTGAGGGTGGCACGCAGGATCAGGTCCGAGACGACCGGGGTGTCGAAGAACGACATGTAGGACGAGGCGCGCAGCTGGGACAGCGGGCCGGCCAGGTTGCGTGGTGTCGGGCGGGACAGCCGTGCGCGAACCCACATGCCGACGTGATCGAGGGCCGGACCGGACACCGAGGTGAACGACGCGATGCGCAGATCGGCGCCGGGATCGCACACCGCCTCCCACAGCTGGGTCGAGCCCCAGTCGTGCCCGATCACATGCACCGGTCGGCCCGGGCTCACCGCATCTGCCACTGCGCGGAAATCGGCGGCGAACTCGGCCAACCGGAACCCGCGCACGCTGCCCGGGTCGGTGGACGCACCGTGACCGCGGGTGTCATAGCTGACCACGTGGAAACGCTGCGCGAGGAGCGGTGCGACCTCGTCCCACAGACGGTGGGTATCGGGCCAGCCATGCACACAGATCACCGTCTGGGCTGACGGGTCACCGCTGGAGAAGACGGCCAGCGCGATGTCACCGTTGTGCACGATGCGTGACGGGGACGGGTGGGTGTCGGCGTTGGTCATCGCGAAATGCCCTTCTACGGCAGGTCGAGGGTCTGCGTCAGCCAGCGTCCGGAACTCGATCGCACCAGCGTGAACATGGCCCGGTTGCGATTGACCGTCGCGGTCTTGAGGTTCGATCCGTTCACCGTCTGGTCGAAGATCACGATTACCACGGCGTGATGCGGACTCACCGACTGGGCCGCCGCGGAGAGGATCTTTACGGTCGAGGTCTCGTGGTACTGCACGATCGTCGCCTTCAGCGCCGCCGCGGTCTGGGTGTAGCTCGTCTTGAACGATCCGGTGAGATCCGCCGCGGTCCGCGCGAAGTTCTGGTCGAGGCTGCGGTAGTCGTAGGTGCTGAAGTCGGTGGCGGCCTGTTGCGCGGCGCGCACCGCGCTGGTGCGGGCCGAGTTGATGTGCCGGTCGTGGATCACCTGGGTGCCCAGCAGGATGCACCCGGCCAGGAACACCGCTGCCAGCGCCGCCACGGCAACCAGGACGATTCGCAGCCGCTTGTTGCGCCGCAGCGCCGCAGCCGCGACCTCCTTGGCCTTCTGCTTGTTCTTCTTCTTCTTGCCCGAGGACGGCGCGTCGTTCAGCTCACCAGCCGGCTCGGCATCCACGGCGGCATCTGGGCCGGCGTCCGGCTCAGCGTCCGGGGCGGCATCCGGCTCGGCAATCTGCTCGGGTTTCGCGTCGGGCGAGTCCGGGCTCGTGTCCTCTGCCGTGCCGCCCACTCGCACCTCTTCCGTCGCCACTCAGTTTCCCGTCCCCGACAACATAAGCGACTGCCACGAGTTGGCGCCCATGACACTGCTCTGACCGCCGTTCCAACCCAGCTGTTCCACCTGCCCGCTCTGCGTCACGACCAGCCCGGTGTCCGGCGTCGGTGACGGCGTGTTGGCCGCGCCGCGGACCAACTCGCCCGGCGACCGGATTCGTGCAGCTCACCGACTTCACCGCGGACCTTGCCGGGTTCAGCGGAGAGCCGAGTGCGATCCCGTAGCTGCACACGGGCTGGTCGTAGTTAAACAGCGCGCCGGCCTGGATGGCGCCGTCACGGACCACCAAAGGCACCAGCCGCCCAGTCTGCGGCACGGCAGCCAACAGAGCCCGGAACGCGGGAACGTTGGCGCTCTGAATCCGGCTGAACGTCGCCAGATTGCTCAGCAGCACCGCCGCGGACGCGGCGTTGTCCTTGATCAGCTGGCCCACCAGTGCCGTGTTGGCCGGCGCCTGCGTGATCAGCTGACTTTCCGCCGGTGTCGAGGACTTCAGCGTCTGCGACAGCGCAAGCAGTGAGGCGGCAAACGTGCGGAAGTCCCCGGTGTGTGCGGCCGCGGTGTCGAGCAGGGTGCGGCTGTTGGACAGCAGGTCGAGCGTGGCCGGCTGGGCACGCGCCAGCTCGTCGGCCAGCACCGTGCCGTCGACGATGACCTCGCGCAGCTGCGGGCCGACGCCGCCGAACGCGTTCGCCAGTTCGTCGCTGACCGTGGTGACGTCCTTGGCGTTCAAGCTGGTCAGCCACTGCTCCAGGTCGAGCATCAGCTGGGCGGTCTGGATCGGCGTGCGGGTCTGGCTGAGCGGAACCACGCTCCCGCCGTGCAGGTACGGGCCGGCAGCGGCGGTCGGCACGAAGTCCAGGTACTGCTCACCGACGACGGACAGCGCGTGCACTTGCGCGATGGCGTTGGCCGGGATGTGCCGACCGTGATCGATCGACGCAGTCACCGTGACGCCGTTGGGGTTCAACCGCACCGAGGTCACCCGCCCGGCGTGCACCCCTCGGTAGGTCACGTCCGAACCGGTGAAGATGCCGCCGCCGGTCGCCAGCTGGACGGTGACCGAGTACGGCCGGTTGAGGACCGACACGCCGATGACACCGAACAGTGCGTACGCGATGACGCCGATCGATATCGACGCGAAGATCACGAGCTGGGCGAAGACCCGGCCGCGGTTCATCGTCGGCCCCCCAGCAGTTGCTGCGTCACGGCGGCTCCGCCGGCCGCGGGCGCGCTCGCCGGCGGCAGCAGCGGGGTGTCGTTGAACACCAGCGTCAGGGTGGCCGCGGAAGTGAGGTAGTCGCCGGGGGCCGAGGCGACGACCTGGTTACCGAACTCTGTCAGCGCCTGCATGGTCGGCACTAGCGTGCCGCGCGCCGCGGACAGCGAGTCCAGCGCCGGCCGGAGCAGGTCGAGGTCGTGCAGCAGAGCGCCGGTGCCGCGGTCCAGCACGTCGCCGGTGACGGTACCCAGCTGCGAGATCTTGCCTTCGAGCGCGACGAGCTTGGCGGTCTCGCCGGCCAGCACGGTCAGCGCCGGCGCGAAGTCGTCGAGAGCCTGCCCGATCACGTCGTTGTTGCGGCTGAGCTCGGCGGCGAGCTGGTTCAACCCGGTCAGCGCGCGGTCGATGTCCGAGCGGTGCGCGTTCAAGTTGCGTACCAGCGCGTCCATCTCGGTGAGGACGTACCGGATCGTTCCGGTGCGCCCGCTGACCGCCGAGTTGAGCGCGCTGATGATGGTGCCGACCTGATCCAGCCCACCACCATTGATCAACACCGACAGTGCGGCGAACGCGTCCTCGATGGTCGGCGCGGAGCTGGTCGCGGTGACCGGCAGCCGACCGCCCGGCGGCAGTGCGGCAGCAGTTGCCGCCGCGGGCACGGTGACCGCGATGTAGTCCTCGCCCAGCGGTGTGGTGAACCGCACCTCGGCGGTGGTGCCGACCGGAAGCCGGGTGGACCGGGCGATATGCATGGTGACGTGGGCCAGGATAGTCGCTGGTGCTGATCGCGGTGACCTCGCCGATCACCACGCCCTTGTCCTTGACCTTCGCGCCGATCGGCAGGTTCAACACGTCGTGGAAATCGGCGTGCAGGTCATACGTCGGGCCGGAGACCGCATGTGGCGCCGGCAGTGAGGTGAGCGACGGCGGGCTGCACGCGCACAGCACGGCCACCGTCGCCACCAGCGCGAGCAGCGCGCAGCGGCGCACGGCGTGGCGCCACGTCCGGGCCGCGCTCACTTGAGGAACTCCTGCAGCCCGAGGTTCGGACTCTGCGGTGCACCGGGGGTGCCGTTGTGCCCCTGCATCATGGCCGCGGTGGAGAAGCACAGGGAATCGATGGTGCTGGCGTTACCGATGGCACCGAGCCCCTTGACCTTGGCCAGGCCGGGCAGGCTGTGCAACACGATGCGCACGCCGCTCGCCGCCGGCGTCGGGCAGTAGGTCTGCAACACCGAGGCGACGCCCTGCGGCAGGTCCAGCCGGCCGAAGATGATGGGGCACGTCTTCGCGCCCTCCCCGGCGACGCACGGGGAGTTGACGTCGATCGTGTTGTTGAAGTTCTGGAACCCCAGCGCGGCGGTGTTGAACGTCTGCATCAGCGCCTTTTGGTCGGCAACCAACGCCTGGCTGGTCGTGGCCAGCTGACTCGTCGTCGAGGTGATGTTGTTCTGGTTGCTGCGCAGGAAGGCGGCGACCTGGCTCAGCCCCTGTTGCAGGTTGGTGATCGCGGCGGCGAGCGTGCCGCGCTCGTCGGCCAGTTCCGACGTCGCGGTGCTGACGTCGCCCAGGAAGGCGTCGATGGTCTCGTTGTGCGCGGCCAGCGTGCCGCTGAGCTTGTCCAGATTGGTGATCAGGTCGCTCAGCTCGTTCGGGTCGGCGGTCAAGGCGGGCAGTGCGCCGGCCAGCGCGGCCAACGTGTTCTGCAGCTTCTGCCCGTTGCCGAGGTGATCCGTGCCAGCGCGTGCAGCGCGTCCGACAGCGATCCGGTCTGGTTCGCGCCCTGCGGTCCCAGCGCCTTCGCCAGCGCGTCGACGTCGCTGAAGATCTGATCGACCCCGAGCGGCGCGGCGGTGCGCTCGATCGGAATCACCGACCCCGGGCGCCAGCACCGGGCCACCGGTGTAGGGCGGGTACAGCTCGACCGTGTAGTCGCTGACCGGGTTGGGCGCCATGATGATCGCCCGCGCGTCGGCGGGGATCTTCACGTGCGCCGGCAGCGACATCGTCACCTCGACGTAGCCGGCCGCAGGGCCGCACCGAGGTCGACCGTCCCGGTGTGCACCCCCAGGATGTCGACGGCGTTGTTCGCGTACAGCCCGGGCGTCGATGCGAACTGCGCCCGGATCGTCTGGGTCGGGCCCGCCGGCGATCCAGAACGCCACCACCACGGCAGCGGCGGCCACGGCAGCGGCTGTGGCCGCGGCGATCACCCAGCGCAGTGGCGTCAGGCGCCGTAGCCGAGCAGACCGTCGCAGCGCGCTCGAGCGGCCGACGGCCGGCGGCGGCGGCCGCTCGTCACGACCGCACCCCGGCTTGGGCGCGGTGCCGCACGCGGCGATCACGTTGTCCGGCTCCAGCACGGCGGGCAGCATCAGGTCCACCCACGGCCCGCTGCCGGTGACGTTGGCGAAGTTGACCGAGAACTGGCCCAGGGTCTTGATGGAGTTCTCGCAGCTGGGTGCGGTCGGCGGCCAGCACGCCGGTGATCTGTTTCAGGTTGGCCAGCAGACCGGACAGCTGCGCACCGTCGTGTTGCACCAGGCCGGTGAGTTCAACGCCGAGCTGCGCGGTGTCGGACAGGATGCGGTTGATCACGTCGTGGCGCGCGGTGAGCATCTTCAGGAAGGTGTCGCCGTCGCCGAGCAGCTGCACCAACGCCGCACCGTTGTCGGCCAGGGTCGCGGTCACCGTCTTCGCGTCGGTCAGCAAGGCGGCCAACTCGCTGCTGACGTGACCGCGAGCGCCTGCGCGATCTTGGTCAGGCCGGTCAGGGTGGCACGCGACGTCGGCCGTGGAGGTCCCGTTGAGCGCCGCGGCGAGCTGGTCGCAGGGACTGCTGCAGCTGCGGCAGATTGGTCTGCTGCGATGTTCTGGCCGAGCGCGCCGAACGCGTCCAGCAGCGTGTACGGCACCGTGGTGCGCGCCAGCGGGATGGTGCCGCCCGCGCGGTAGCACGCCCGGCCCGGCCGAGCTCGACCTGCAGGAACACCTCGCCCGAGCACCGTCGCCACCTCGACGCTCGCGCGTCGGAGTTGGACGCCCAGCTTGACACCTGTCGCGCACGGCGAACCGCACCTCGACGTGCTCGCCGCTCGACCTTGACCGAGGACACGCTGCCGACCTGCAGGCCGGCCACGCGGACCTGGCTGCCCGGAATCGAGGCCACCCGGCCGCAGCGAACTCCGCGTGGTAGGTGTCGTTCGGAGGTCAGGAACGGCAGCTGGTTCAGGTTCATCGACAGCAGCACGACCAGCGCGCCGACGAGCGTGCCGACGATGGCCACCAGTGCCGGGTCGCGATCGCGCAATCCCTTGATATGCGGCCGTTTGAGCTGCGGGCGTCTCAGCGCCGGGAGTCCGCGCCGCGGGCGCCTGGGCTGCGGCCTCATCGGCACACCGCCGAGTGCGTGTTCGGGTTGCCGACGGCGCCGGTGGGGATCTTCAGCGGCACCGGCACGCCGCCCGGGAGCAGGCCGCCGATCAGGTTGAGCACCGACGGTCGTCACCGCGTTGCCGCCGCCCAGGTAGTCGCCGATGAGCGTTGCGATCTGCGGCGGGCGACGCCGTCGGCGTGCCGACGATCGCGCCGCTGATCACGCACGGGTAGGCGTTGATCCAGTTCCCGGTCTGGGTCACCACGTCGAACGTGCCGAAGGCCTTCGGGAACGCCTTGATGGTCGCATCCAGCACCGAGCTGTTCTTGCGCGATCACGCCGGCGATGGCGTTCAGGTCGATCGCGTCGTTGTGGAAGTTGTGCTGGCGCAGTCCGCCCAGCAGGCCGTCGACGGAATTGAGCAGCTTGTCCACGCCCGACAGCGAAGCTGTCGATGTCCGGGCTGTCCGCGGCCAGCGTTCCGGTCAGGGACTTCAGCGAACTGATCACCGTGCGCAGCTGCGCGTCATGGCCGGCGACCGTGGACAGCACTTTGCCCAGCCCGTCCACGATCCCCTTGATCATGGTGTCGCGCTGGCCGACGTCGGTGGTGAGCTGAGCGGTCTGCGCGAACAAGTCGCCGATCGTGCCGCCTTCGCCCTGCAGGATCTGGACGATCTCGCCGGCGAGCTGGTTGACCTGGTCCGGCTGCAGCGACTGGAACAGTGGCCGGAACCCGTTGAACAGTGCGGTGAGGCTCAGCGCCGGCGCGGTCTGAGCCTGCGGGATGGTGCGCGCCGGGGTGCAGTGGGGTGCCCGGCGAGTCGCCCTCGGTCAGTGCCAGGAACCGCTGGCCGAGCAGGTTCGCGTAGCGCACGACGGCGTTGGTGGTGGTGGTCAGCTGCTGGTTGTGATTCGCGGTGAAGGTGACCCGGACGTGGTTGGCGTCGATCAGCTTCTCGCTGGTCACCTGGCCGACGACCACGCCGGAGACGCGGACGGTGTCGCCGGTGTGCAGCCCGGAGACGTCGCCGAAGATCGCGTGGTAGCTGTCGGTCGGCCCCACCGACTTGCCGACGAGAGTGGACACGATCATCACGCCGAGCAAGGTGGTGACCGCGACGAAGAGGGCGAGCTTCACCGACGTCCGTCGCAGGTTCGACGCCGCGCTCACGCGTGTCACTCGCTCGCTCATCGGGCGACCACCGTGGTGGTCCCGTGCAGCAGCGGGCCGAGCAGTAGGTCCATCGCGGCCGGCACCTGTGCGAGCGGCAGGCCGGTCGCCGAGGACAGGATGGCGCGGACCGCGGCCACTTCCTGTGGCTGGCCGATGGAGGACACGTTGCCCGTGGCACCGGCGGTGAGTACCACCGCGGAGTTGTCCTGCGGCGCGAGGGCGGCAGCATTGGCCGGGCAGTTCGGCCCGTTCGCGCCCGGGTAGCGCGGGCACTGGGACGCGGTATACGTCGTCGGGTCGACGAGCTTGGCCACCACCTGGGTCTGCTGGCCGAGCAGCACGGGCACCAACCCGGCCGAATTGATGCCGCTGACGATCACGTTGATGCTCGGGTGGCCGTTGTGGAACGTCGAGTTCAGCGCGTCGGCCAGCGACTTGAAAGCCGCGGATCGAGTCCGGCAGCGCGTTCGGGTCGTCGGCCAATGCCTGCAGCAGCGGCTGCTCGTTGGTGACGACGGTGACGAAATCGTCGCCGGTGCGGCTGCAGCAGATTCGCTGGCGCTGGAGATCGCGCCGGGCGCGACCGCCAGCAGTTGCTCCACCGCCTGCCGCTGCGCGGTGATGGCTTTCGCCGGGGTGAGCAGGTTGCGCCAGCGCGCCGAGCAGGTCCGGGCTGTCGTGGGCGAGTTCGGTGGTCACCGTGGCGAAGCGGGAGATGACCGCGTCCAGCGCGGGATGGACGGGGCGAGCGCCCGCAGGTATTTCGCCGCCTCGTCCACCAGCTTGCCCAGCGCCGGCCCCTCGCCCTGCAGCGCGTGGCCAGCGAGGTGAGCGCCGCGTCCAGCCGAGCCGGGTGTACCGCGGTGATCAGGTCGTAGGCGTCGGCCGAGCGCGGTTTGCAGGCCGACCGCCGCCGCGCGAGGAGTCGGCACCGACGCGCGCGCCGTTGTGCAGCGACGTGGCGGCTGCGCTGGCCGGGGGGCACGCAGGTCGATCTGGGTGTTGCCGAACAGGCTGGCTGGGCACCGCGATCGCCGTGACGTTGGCACGGCACCGATCGAGCCGAGGACGCATGCAGCCGCAGCTGCAGCTCGGCGCCGCCGTGGCCGTTCGCCGTGAACGAGCGCACCTCGCCGACGATCACGTCGCGGTAGGTGACGATGTCGCCGGTGTCCAGCGAGTCGCTGACCTGCGCGATGGTCGCGGTGACCGTCGACGTTGTCGCCGAAATCGCCGTTGAAGGACCGGAAGACGAGCCACACTGCGAGCGCGAGCGCGACGAAGACGCCAGCCCGATCAGGCTCAGCCGGCCGCGGGCGATGCCGACCTGGGCCGGTCGCGCGCTGCGCGGCATGGCTGCGAGCCGGCTGCGGGGCAGGGTGAGGCGCACGTCAACCGCCGCCCAGCCGGACGCCGTGCAGGCCCCAGAACAGCATGGTCAGCAGCACGTCGGTCGACGCGATGAGCACGGTGGTGGCGCGGATGGCGCGGGCGGCGGCGACGCCGACGCCCTCCGGCCCGCCGGCGGCGGTGTAGCCGTAGTAGGTGTGCACGACCACGATGAACGCGGTGAACACGAGCACCTTGATGATCGAGTACAGGATGTCGATCGGGTGCAGGAACACCCGGAAGTAGTGGTCGTAGGTGCCCAGCGACTGGTGGAAGAAGACGCTGACGGTGACCCGGGTGGCGATGTAGGAGCCGAACAGGCCGACCAGGTACAGCGGGATCACCGCGGTGAAGGTGGCCAGGATCCGGGTCGTCACCAGGTACGGCAACGACGGGATCGCCATCGACTCCAGTGCGTCGATCTCCTCGCTGATGCGCTGCGCGCCGATCTGCGCGGTGAACTTGCAGCCGATCTGCGCGGCGATGGCGATGGCGGCGATGAGCGGCGCGATCTCGCGGGTGTTGCCGTAGGCGGAGATGAAGCCGGTGAGCGGGGCGACGCCGAGCAGGTTCAGGCCCTGGAAGCCCTCGACGCCGACCTCGACGCCGACGAACAGCGCTTCGACGAAGATGACGCCCAGGGTGCCGGTGAAGGTGATGAAGAAGCCCGGTGCCGAGGGTGAGCTCGCCCATCTGCCGGCGCACCTCGCCGCAGGTACTTGGCGCAGCACGTCATCGGGATGCGACCGAGCGCCCTGCGCGGCGAACACGACCATGCCGCCGACGAAGCGCAGGTTGCGCTCGCTGCCGTAGCGGGCGTAGCGGTACGCGGCGAACAGCGGTCGCAGCGCCGGCCGGGGGTACGACGCCGCCGCACGAGCGCTCCGCCATCAGAGCTCGCCCGCATCAGAACGTCGCTCTGCGGGACGATGGCGAAGAAGATCTCGGTGATGATGAGGTTCTCGGCGAACAGCACGATGCCGGTGATGACGACGGACTGGTTGACCGCCTCGCCGACCGCGGTCGGGCCCTTGCGTGGCGTTCATGCCCTTGTAGGCGGCGATCAGCCCGGCGGTGATGCCGAAGACGCCGGCCTTGATCTCGGAGGTGACGAAGTCGGGCATGGAGGCGAACTGGGCGAACGAGCCGACGTAGCTGCCCTGGGTGCCGTGCAGGATCGCCGAGGTCGAACCAGTAGCCGCTGAGGACGCTGACGAAGATCACCAGCAGGTTCAGGAACAGCGCGACGACCAGACTGGCCAGCAGCAGCGGCGCGACGAGGCGCCGCAGCGGGTTGAGGCCCATCACCTCCATCGCGTCGATCTCCTCGCGGATGGTGCGCGCGCCGAGTTCGGCGCACACCGCGGAGCCGCCGACGCCGGCCAGCAGCAGCGCGGTGACGATCGGGCGAGGCCTCGCGCAGCACGCCGATCGCGTCCGCCGCGCCGACGTAGGAGGCCGCGCCGATCTGGGAGGCGATGCCGCCGACCTGCAGCACGATCGCCATGCCGAGGGGCGCGGAGACGAGCAAGGCCGGCAGCGTGGTGGCGTTGGCGAGGAACCAGGCCCGGTCGAGGAACTCGCGATAGAGGAACCGTCCCCGGGCGAGGTCCGCGATCAGGAAGCCGAGGGAGCGCAGCCCCATCGTGTACATGGAGCCGATGGGCTCGAGATGGCCGCGGATCCGGGGCGGGATGACGTCGCCGACGGACACGGTCGATCACGGTATTACAGAGACACGGCTGTTACACCTCTCGAATTGCTGTGACAGTCACACGCGCACGTCACGGTGGCGCGGAGCCAGGGCCGGGCATTCGCCGTTGCCGAGCGGCGACCATCCGGTCACAACGGGGTGACGTACGCGCCGCTGATGCCGCCGTCGACCAGGAAGGTGGACGCGGTGATGAACGAGGCGTCGTCGCTGGCCAGGAAGGCCACCGCGGCGGCGATCTCCTCCGCCTCGGCGAAGCGCCCCATCGGAATATGCACCAGGCGCCGCGCGCCCGCTCGGGGTCCTTGGCGAACAGCTCCTGCAGCAGCGGAGTGTTCACCGGCCCGGGGCACAGCGCGTTGACCCGGATCCCCTCGCGGGCGAACTGCACGCCGAGTTCCCGGCTCATCGCGAGCACACCGCCCTTGCTCGCCGTGTAGGAGATCTGCGACGTCGCCGAACCCATCACCGCGACGAACGACGCGGTGTTGATGATCGAGCCGCCGCCGCCGGCGCGCATGTGCTCGATCGCGTACTTGCAGCACAGGTACACCGAGGTCAGGTTCGACCTCCTGCACCCGCCGCCAGGCGTCCAGCCCGGTGTCAGGATCGAGTCGTCGTCCGGCGGCGAGATGCCGGCGTTGTTGAACGCGATGTCCAGCCCGCCATAGCTGGACGACGGCGCGCTCGAACAGCGCGCTGCACCTGGTCATCGGCAGTGACGTCGACGTGCGACGAACAGCCCGCCGACCTCGGCCGCCGCCGTCGCGCCGGCACTCGGCGTCGACGTCCGCGCACACCACCCTGGCGCCCTCGGCGGCGAAACGTCGCGCGGTAGCCAGGCCGATGCCGCTGCCCGCGCCGGTGACCACCGCGACCTTGCCGGCCAACCGATCGTCATCATGATCCACTCCCTGTCGTCGTGCGCGCTGCCGGGCTCAGTCTGTGGTCGAGATGAAGACGTTCTTGGTCTCGGTGAACGCAAGCGGGGCGTCCGGACCGAGCTCGCGGCCGAGCCCGGAGGACTTGAAGCCGCCGAACGGTGTCCAGTAGCGCACCGAGGAATGCGAGTTGACCGAGAGGTTGCCGGACTCGATGCCGCGGCTGACCCGGATCGCCCGGCCCACGTCGCGCGTCCAGATCGAGCCGGACAGGCCGAAGTCGCTGTCGTTGGCGAGCCGGATCGCGTCGGCCTCGTCGTCGAACGGCAAACACCGCGACGACCGGCCCGAAGATCTCCTCGTGCAGCACCCGGTCGGCCCGCTCCGTCGGCGCGAGCACCGTGGGCGGGAACCAGTAGCCGGGCCCGTCCGGGGCGCTGCCACGGAAGGCGACCTGCTCCTCGCGCACATAGGAACTGACGCGCGTCGCGCTGTCCCGCGCTGATCAGTGGACCCATCTCGCGCGCGCTCCTGGGCGGGGTCGGCCACCACCACCTCGCGCACCGCGGTCTCGAATAGCGCCATGAACTCGTCGAGCACGGACCGCTGCACGAGAATCCTGCGATCTCGCGCAACAGTCCTGCCCGGCGTTGTCGAAGACCGCGAGCTGGCGCGGTGCGTGCGGCCGCGTCCAGGTCGGCGTCGGCGAAAATCACGTTCGCGCTCTTGCCGCCGAGTTCGAGGGTGACCGGCTTGAGCCGCCGAGCGCAGCCGGCCATGACCTGCCGGCCGACCTCGGTGGAACCGGTGAAGACGATCTTGGCAACGTCCGGGTGGTCGACGAATCGCTGCCCCACCACGCTGCCCTTGCCCGGCAGCACCTGGAACACGTCCTCGGGCAGGCCGGCGTCGAGCGCCAGTTCGCCGCAGCCGCAGCGCGGTGAGCGGGGTCAGCTCCGCCGGCTTGAGCACCACGGTGTTGCCCGCGGCCAGCGCCGGTCGCGAAAGCCCACGACGCGATCGGCATCGGGAAGTTCCACGGCACGATCGCACCGACCACACCGAGCGGCTCGTGGAAGGTCACATCGATGCCCACCCGCGACCGGAATCTGCGGCCGATCAGCCGTTCCGGGCGCGCCGGCGTAGTAGTCGAGCACGTCTCGGACGTTGCCCGCCTCCCACCGCGCGTTGCCGATGGTGTGCCCGGAGTTCTCCACCTCCAACGGGCGAGGTGCTCGATGTCCGCGTCGACGGCCGCGGCGAACCTGCGCAGCAGCCGCGCCCGGTCACCCGGAGCCACCGCGCGCCAGGACGAGAACGCCCGGCGTGACCGAGCGATCGCCTCGTCGGTGGCGGCCTCGTCGAACAGTTCGACGGTGGTGACGACCTGCTCGGTGGCCGGGTTGATGACCTCGTGCTTCATCGCTGTTGTGTCATCCGCGTCAGAACCGCTCGAAGTTGCGGACGCGCTCCCAGTCGGTGACCGCCGCGTCGAACGCGGCGAGTTCGACCCGGGCGGTGTTGGCGTAGTGCTCGACGACGGCGGCGCCGAACGCCTCGTGCGCGATGGGGCTGTCCTCCACAGCAGCGGCCGCCTCGCGCAGCGTCGACGGCACGCGCGGTCCGTCGCTGGCGTAGGCGTTGCCGCTGGTACGGCTCGCCGGCGAGCAGGCCGTGGTCGATGCCGTGCAGTCCGGCGGCGATCAGCGCCGCGACGGCGAGGTAGGGGTTGACGTCACCGCCAGGCACCCTGTTCTCGAACCGCATGCCGAGGCCGTGGCCGACGACACGGATCGAGCAGGTGCGATTGTCCCTGCCCCACAGCACCGCCGTCGGCGCGAACGAGCCGGGCTGGTATCGCTTGTAGGAGTTGATGTTCGGCGCGAAGAAGAAGCTCAGCTCGCGCAACCCCGCCAGCTGGCCGGCGATGAACGTGCTCGAACGTCTTCGACATGCCGCCCGGCTCGTCGCCGGCGAAGACCGGCTGGCCGTCGGGCGTGCGCAGCGACAGGTGGATGTGACAGCTGTTGCCCTCCCGCTCGTTGAACTTGGCCATGAACGTCAGCGCGCAGCCGTGCTGCGCGGCGATCTCCTTGGCGCCGGTCTTGTAGATGACGTGGTTGTCGCAGGTGGTCAACGCGTCGTCGTAGCTGAAAGCGATCTCATGCTGGCCCGGGTTGCACTCGCCCTTGGCTGACTCGACGTTCATGCCGGCATCGCGCATACCGAGCCGGATCGCGCGCAGCAGCGGCTCGACCCGGCTGGTACCGAGTACCGAGTAGTCGATGTTGTATTGGTTCGCCGGCTGCAGCCCGCGGTACTGCTTGTCCCAAGCCTGCTCGTAGCTGTCGGTGAAGACGATGAACTCCAGTTCGGTGCCGACGTAGGCCAGCCAGCCGCGCTCGGCAAGCCGGTCGAGTTGGCGGCGCAGGATCTGCCGCGGCGATTCGACCACCGGTGTTCCGTCGAGCCACTCCACGTCGCTCTGCAGCATCGCGGTACCGGGTTGCCACGGCACGGCGCGCAGGGTGCGCAGGTCCGGCCGCATGACCAGGTCGCCGTAACCGCGTTCCCACGAGGAGATGCGATACCCGTCCACGGTATTCATCTCGACGTCGACGGCCAGCAGGTAGTCGCAGCCCTCCGTGCCGTGCTCGAGCACCTCGCCGAGGAAGTGCCCGGCGTCGATGCGCTTGCCCTGCAGGCGGCCTTGCATGTCGGTCATCGCCACCACCACGGTGTCGATGTCTCCGGACGCCACCCGGGTGCGGAGCTCATCCACGCTCAGAGCCGGTGTGGCCATGCTGTCCCTCTCCAGTGAAGGTCCGACGACCATACCTTCTCGGCACCGTGTCGAACCAGACCTGTGGCCGGCTCGCTCGGTGCCCATGCTGCTGCTTGTTCCCGGCGCGCTTGTGCCCGGCCGCGTCATTGCAGGAAGCCGCGCAGCAGCGCGGCTGTGCCGTCCACGTGCTCCTCCATCTCGATACGCGCCCGGTCGGGCTGCCCGCCCAGGATCGCGTCCACGATGGCGCAATGCTGGACGTTGGAGTGCGCGATGTTCGCCGGCAGCACCGGGATGGCCCGCAACAGCTCGTCCAGACGCATCTGCACGTCGGCTACCACCGCGGTGACCGACGCGCTGCCGCCGAGTGCGGCGATCGCCAGATGCAGTCGCGAGTCGGCCAGTCGGCGGGCGGCCGCGGTGCACTCGCTCGCCTCCCGCAGGTAACGGTTCAGGCTGGCTCGATCGGCGGCCGACAGCGTCCGGGTGGCGGCCAAGGCGGCGGCGCCGGGCTCGACCACCCGGCGCAGGTCGAGCGCGTCGTCGAGCGACTGGCCCGACACCGGGTTGATCCGCCCACGCCGTGGCTCAGGCACGGGCGAGCGCACGAACGTGCCGCCGCCGCGCCCCCGCCGCGACTCCACCAGATCGGCGTCGCGCAAGGCCCGGATCGCCTCGCGCAGTGTCACCCGGCTCACCCCGAAGGTCTCCGCGAGTTCGCGCTCCGGCGGCAACCGCTGGCCGTCCCGGAGCACTCCGAGACGGATGCTGCGCGCGAGACGTTCGACGGTTACCTCGAAGGCATTGCGCACCGGCACCGGCGCGAAGATGCTCCGTGCCCAGAGTGCCTCGACGTTGCCTGCGGCCATCACGCCTCCACGCGGGTGCGCGTCCGGAACCGTGCACAAGCCTGCACGAACGCGGCGAACAGCGCGGCTCCGTCATGGGCCTCGGGATGCCATTGCACGCCGAGGACCCACGTCGCGCTGGCGTGTTCGATGGCTTCCACCGTGCCGTCGACGGACCAGCCGACGGCGGCCAGGTCAGCACCGAGCAGATCCACTGCCTGATGGTGGTAGGTCGCGACGGTCGCCCGCGCGCCGAGCACGGTCAGCAGCTTGCCGGTTGCGATACGGACCTCGTGCCGGCCATGCGCGCCGAGCTGCGGGCAGTGCGCGTCGTTGCCGACCACATCGGGCAGATGCTGGATCAGCGTGCCGCCACTGGCCACCGCGAGCAGCTGCATGCCGCGGCAGATGGCCAGGACCGGTAGGTCCGTGGCCAACGCGCGACGCACCAGCGCAAGCTCCCAGGAGTCCCGATCGGCGCGCGGCGCGGTGGTGTTCGGGTCGCGCTCGGCCCCGTAGTGCGCCGGGTCTACGTCGGCTCCGCCGGCGAGCACCAGACCGTCCAGTGCGTCGATCGCGGCCACGGCACCGGCTGCACCAAGGTCCGCGGGAGGCAGCAGCAGCGGCACGCCACCGGCTCCCGCCACGGCATCCGCGTAGGACGCCGGCAACAGATCGGCGCGCTCGTCCCAGACGCCCCATACCGCCTGCTCGCGGTAGGTGGAGACGCCGATTCGCGGCAGCGAGCGTGCGGCCTCCTCGCCTTGCATGGGCGAATGGTACGTGCGGCGTCCCAAATCGAGGCCGTGCGTTACCCCTCTGCAACCACCCGGCTGCCGGTGGGATCGAACAGCGGTCCCCTGGTCACCGTTGCCGGTATCCACCGACCGAAGAACTCGACCTCGACCTCGGTACCCGGCTCACTGACCTCGACCGGCAGGTACGCGTACGCGATCGCCGCGCCGAGCGTGTAGCCGATGCCGCCCGAGGTGACCCGGCCGAGCACGCGCGCGCCGACGCGCACCGGTTCGCTACCGGTGCACACCGGCGCCTCGCCGCCGACCGAGCCCAGGATCAGCGCGCACAGCCGCCGGGTGAGGCCATGTTCCTTCGCCGACACAAGCGCCTCGCGCCCGCAGAAGCCGCCGGGCTTGTCCAGCTTGACCGCGAATCCGAGACCGGCTTCGTATGGGGTGGTCTCCGGCGTGATGTCACGCCCCCAGACCCGATATCCCTTCTCCAGCCGCATGCTGTCGATTGCCTGGTAGCCGCCGGCCACGGCGTCGAACTCGCGCCCGGCGTCGACCAGCTGCTGCCAGAGCCGCCGGCCGTATTCGGGCGAGGCGTACAACTCCCAGCCGAGTTCGCCGACGAAGGTCACCCGCAGCGCCCGCACCGGCACGTCGCCGACGGTGATGTCCTGAGCGGACATGAATCCGAACGCATCGTGGGACATGTCCGCCGGCGTGAGGGATGCGATCAGACCTCGGGCGGCCGGCCCCCACACGGCGTAGCAGCAGTACCGGCCGGTGACGTCCTCGACGGTGAGGCGGGCACCGCGCCGGCGCGCCTGCCGGCTCAGCCACGCCTGATCGTGCGTGCCGAACGCAGTACCCGTCACGATCCAGAAGCGGTCCTCGGCGACTCGGGTCACGGTGAAGTCGGATTCGATGCCACCGCGCCGGTTGAGCGCCTGCGTATAGGTGACTGCCCCGATATCGCGGGCCACCCGGTTGCCGCAGGCCCATTCCAGCAGCTCGGCGGCGTCCGGACCGCGGACCTCGAACTTCGCGAACGAGGACTCGTCGAACAGCCCGACGGCCGCTCGGGTGCCGAGGTGCTCGGCCGCGATGGCCGGCGACCAGTACCGCCGCGCCCAGCCGCCCGGCACCGGTGCCGCACCGGCGGGCACCCGCGCCGCGTTGGCCTCGTACCAGTCGACGCGTTCCCAGCCGGCCTTCTCGCCGAACTGCGCGCCGTGCCCGGCGTGCCACGCGTACGCCGGCGAAGTGCGCAGCGGCCTGCCGGAGCGTCGCTGCAGGTTCGGGTACGGGATGTCGTAGTAGGTCTGGTAGTTCTCCACCACCCGCGCGAGCGTGTAGCCCGGGGATCGGTACTCGTTTCCGAACCGATTGACGTCCATGTGCCACAGGTCCAGGCCGGGCTCACCGTCGATGATCCACGCGGCCATTACCTGTCCGATCCCGCCGGCACCGGCAATGCCGTGTGCACAGAATCCGGCTGCGACGTAGAAGCCGGCGACCGACGTCTCGCCCAGGCAGAACTCGTTGTCCGGTGTGAATCCCTCCGGGCCGTTCATCACCTTTCGCACGCCGATGCTCGCCAGCGCAGGCACCCGCCGCTGCGCGTTGGCCGCGATCTCCTCCATCCGCGCCCAGTCCTCGGGTAGCAGCTTGCCGTTGAAGTCCGGCGGGATTGCGTCGTAGCTGGTCGGCCCGGCCGTCCACGGGGCCGGATTGCGCTCGTAGCCGCCCATCACCAGGCCGTCCACCTCCTGGCGGAAGTAGACGAGCAGATCGGGGTCGCGCAACGTGGGCAGGGACGGGCGTTGACCGACGCCGGGGCCTGCCGTAGCCCCCGTGGCACCCCCCAGAAAGGCCTCGGTGATCACGTATTGGTGCGACATCGGCACGATCGGTATCCGCACGCCGGCCAGCCGGCCGATCTCTGCCGCGATACATACCGCCGCAATCGACGACGATCTCGCAGCTGACGTCGCCGCGGTCGGTCCGCACCGCCGCGACCCGGCCGTCGCGCACGTCGAAGCCGAGCACACGCGTGCGCTCGGCCACCCGCACACCCATCCGCCGGGCACCGCGCATGAGCGCGTAACACAGCTGTGCCGGATCGAGGTAGCCGTCGGAGGCGAGGTACGCCGCGCCCAGGACGCCAGTGGTGTCCATCAGTGGGAACAGCTGTTGTGCTTCGGCTGCCGAGATCTCCTGCAACGGCAGCCCGAAGCTGCGGGCCCAGCCGATCTGGCGCCTGATCTCCTCGAGCCGCTGCGTGCTGGCGGCAAGTTTGATCCCGCCGCATTCGGTCCAGCCGAGTTGGTCCTCGCCGTCTCGAAGCCGCCGGTAGAGCTCGACGGAGTACATGTTCATCCGAGTCAGCGCCGGGTCGGCCCGCAGTTGGCCGACCAGGCCGGCCGAGTGGAACGTCGATCCGCTGGTGAGTTCGGCACGTTCGAGCACCAGCACGTCGGTCTCGCCGCGTTCGGCCAGATGGAAGGCCACACTGGCCCCGCCGACGCCGCCACCGACGATCACGATCCGGGCCGCCTCCGGCAGCGCAGGGCGGCCCGAGGCCGGTTGCGGTCGGTCCTGGGCGCGAGCATCCGGCAAGGCCACGTTCGTAGTAAAAGGTACGGGGCCTAGACCGTAAAGCCCCGGTGGGCCTAGCATGCCGACACTGCCACGCTATGGGTTTCCGACGGCCGCCGTCGCCATCAGGCAGCGTCTCTTCGCCGAAATCGCCCGCGGAAGGAGGCCGGTGATCGCAGAGCGGACGCACGCCGCCGCCGGCGCCGTAGCCACGCGCGAGGACGGCGCGGCCGACTCGCGCCCCGACGCCGACCTGCTCGCGCAGACCCTGGATCGCCTACCCCGGCTACGCGGCACGGACCCGGCCGTCGACGTCCTGCCCGGGGGTCTGACGAACCGCAGTTACAAGGTCGTCGCGCCCGGACGGCGCCCGGTGGTCGTCCGAATCTCCGCCGGCAAGAGTTCATTGCTGTCCATCGATCGCCAGGCCGAGTGCCACAACGCACTGGCCGCAGCGCACGCCGGCGTTGCGCCGGCACTGCTGCTCTGTGATCCGTACCAGGGTGTCTCCGCGGTCGACTGGATCGAGGGCCGGACCCTGACCGAGGCGGACCTGGACGAGGAGGCCACGCTCGGCCGGGTGGCGATGTTGTGCCGCCGCTTGCACTCCGGTCGGCGGTTCCTCGGCGACTTCGACATGTTCGCGATCCAGCGCAGGTACCTGGACGTAGTGCGCGAGCGCGGTTTCCGACTACCCGCCGACTACACGGACTACGCCGAGCGGGTGCAGACCATCCGCCGGGCACTGGCCGTCCAACCAAGCCGTACCGTTCCGTGTCACAACGACCTGCTCGCGGCGAACATCATCGATGACGGCGAGCGGCTGTGGTTCATCGACTACGAATACGCGGGCAACAACGATCCGTGCTTCGAGCTCGGCAACATCTGGAGCGAGGCGTCGCTGCCAGTGGACCGCCTCGAGCATCTGGTCGGCGTCTACTTCGGCCTGCACTCACCGGCCAAGGTCGCCCGCGCGCGACTGTTCGCGTTGATGTCCAAGTACGGATGGACGCTCTGGGCCGCGATCCAGGACGCAGTCAGCGACGTCGACTTCGACTTCTGGACGTGGGGCATGGACAAGTACCAGCGCGCCGTCGCAGAGTTCACCGGATCCGACTTCGCACGACTCATCGACGAGGTGCAGCAACCGATCTGAACACGAAGTGGCTCGACTCGCCGTGCAGAGACGCCTGGCGAGAGCACGGCGACCCTGATCAGCAACGAACCGAGGACTAGGGAGCAAGCGCAGTGGCGAACACACTTCTCGACGCGGACGAACGCCGACTCGCCGAACTTGGCTACAAGCAGGAGCTGAACCGGTCCTGGTCCGGCTTCTCCAACTTCGCGATCTCGTTCTCGATCATCTCGATCTTGGCAGGTTGCTTCACCACGTTCGGCGTGGGCTGGAACAACGGCGGTCCGGCCGCGATCGCCTGGGGCTGGCCGATCATCGCGGGGTTCATCCTGCTCATCGGCTTCTGCATGTCCGAGCTGGTGTCTGCGTTTCCCACTTCCGGCGGCATCTACTGGTGGGCGTCCAAGCTCGGCGGAGCCAAGGCCGGCTACTACACCGGCTGGCTCAACCTGATCGGTCTGTTCGCGATCGAGGCCTCCGTCGCCTACGGGTGCGCGACGTTCTTCGACCTGACCCTCGACACGTATTCGAAGTCATGGGCGGCGCACTACAGCTTGCATCGTGTCTTCCTGATCTTCGTCATCGTGCTGGTGCTCGCCGCGCTGGTGAACATCTTCTCCAGCAAGCTGCTCGCGATCCTGAACAACATCTCGGTGTGGTGGCATGTGGCCGGCGCGAGCGCCGTCGTCCTCATTCTTATCTTCGGCCTGCGTCATGGCGCGAAGCACGCGACCTTCAAGTCGGTGTTCACCGCACACCATCAACAACACCGCCTTCTTCGGCGGGCATACCGGCGGGATTGCGTTCTTCCTCGGTGTGCTTCCACTGTCGGTGATCCTGACCCAGTACACGATCACCGGCTACGACGCGTCGGCGCACCTGTCCGAGGAAACGCACAGTGCGGCCGACTCGGCGGCCAAGGGCATCTGGCGCTCCATCTTCTACTCCGGCATCGGCGGCTGGATCCTGCTGCTGGCGTTCCTGTTCGCGGTGCAGAACGAAGGTGCCGTCAGCTCAGGCGGCAACGGATTCACCGGCGGAAGCGTCGCGATCATCTTCAACCAGGCACTGACCGTGAACTGGGCCAGCCTGGTGCTGGCCGATCTCCACCATCGGGCCAGTTCTTCTGCACCGTTGCCTGCATGACCAGCACGACCCGCATGCTGTTCGCGTTCAGCCGCGACGGTGCGGTGCCCGGCGGGCAGTACTGGTCGCGCCTGAACGCGAACAAGGTGCCGGTGTACGGAGTCATCTTGTCCGTCGTCGTCGGCCTGCTGATCACGCTGCCGGCGATCGTGACCGTCAATATCCCGGTCGGCAACGAACTGGTGCCGTCGCCGGTCGCCTTCTTCGCGGTCGTCTCGATCGGCGTCATCGGCCTGTACGTGGCGTTCGCGATCCCGATCTTCCTGCGCTGGCGGGCCGGGTCACTCGTTCACGCCGGGCGGCTGGACCCTCGGCAAGAAGTACAAGTGGATGTCACCCATCGCGGTGGCCGAGATCGCGATCACGTCGTTCATCGCGATCCTGCCGACCTATACCGGCGGCGCACCTTGGTACAAGGGCTTCGGCTGGGCGAACCTGAAGTACGTCAACTACACGCCGATCGTCGTGGGCGTACTGCTGTTGGTGCTCTGGATCGCGTGGCACGTGTCGGTGAAGAAGTGGTTCAAGGGCCCCAAGATGACCATCGATCTGCCGGCCGGTGTGTCCGCCGCGGACGAGATCGAACTCGAGCTGCACGGTCGCACCGCGCACGGCGGCGCGAGCGCTCCGCGAGACGAGGAGCCCGACCCGGCGCCGGCCTGATCGACCGGGCCCCCTGACCGAGCGCGGACCCGTTCTCCGGTCCACCTCAGATCTGGGTCGTCTCCTCCAGCTCCCGCATGGACCGCGGTTCCCGGCCGACCGGCTGGCCCGGCTTGTCGGTCAGCGGCTCGACGCGTACCAGCGACCGGATCACCGGCGTGTTCAGCGTCAGCGTGAGGGTCTCGTCGCCGTGCACGATCCTGGTGGTGTCCGTGCCGCCGATGAGCTCGTAGTGCACCTCGTCGGCGTTGACCCGGACCCGGATCCGCGCGTCGCGCCAGCGCAACCGGAACTGCAGCGAGGTCCACTCCGGCGGCAGCTGCGGTCTAAGCGAGAGCACCCCGTTGTGGTCGCGCATGCCGCCGAAACCGGCGACGATGGCCAGCCACGAGCCCGCCAGCGACGCGATGTGCAGCCCGTCGCCGGTGTTGTGTTCCAGGTTGTGCAGGTCCATCAGCGCTGCCTCGGCCAGGTAGTCCTCGGCCAGCTCCAGCTGTCCGACTTCGGCGGCCATCACCGCTTGGGTACACGCGGACAGCGATGAGTCACGAACCGTGAGCGGCTCGTAATAGGCGAAGGCGCGGGCCTTGTCCACCAGGGTGAACCGGTCACCGCGCCAGTGCATGGCCAGGATCAGGTCCGCCTGCTTGACCACCTGCTTGCGGTAGATGTCCAGGTACGGCGCGTTGAGCAGCAACGGATAACCGTTGATGGACGCGGTTCGCTCGAAATCCCAGATGTCGTGCGAGGTGAAGTCCTTGTCCTGGCTGTACACGCCCAGCCGGTCGTCGAACGGCACTGCCACCGCGGCCGCGGCGGTACGCCATGCGGTGATCTCCTCCGCAGTCACCGCAAGCATCGCAGCCGGCTCACTCCAGCGCTGCGCCGCGTCGGCCGCGGCCATCAGGTTCGTCTGCGCCATCAGGTTCGTGTAGATGTTGTCGTCCACGATCGCGCTGTACTCGTCCGGTCCGGTGATGCCGTCGATGTGGAACAGCCCGTCCGCGCCGAAGTAGCCGATGGACAGCCAGAGCCGAGCGGTCTCCACCAGCATCGGCAATGCCACGTCGCGTTCGAAGTCGTCGTCGCCGGTCCACGCGACGTAGCGCCACGCAGCCACCGCGACGTCCGCGTTCACATGGAACGCGGCGGTGCCCGCCGGCCAGTACCCGGAGCATTCCTGCCCTCGGATTGTCCGCCATGGGAATGCGGCGCCCTGAAACGTCATCGTCGTCGCACGCTCGCGGGCCAGGTCGAGGGTGGACGCCCGCCAGCGCAACGCATCGGCGGCCGAATGCGGCGCGGTTGCGATCAGCACCGGCAGCACGAAGCTCTCGGTGTCCCAGAACGCGTGCCCGTCGTACCCCGGCCCGGTGAGCCCCTTGGCCGGGATCGCGCGTTGCTCGGCGCGCACCGCAGCCTGGTAGGTGTGGAACAGCGCGAATCGGATGGCCTGCTGCACCACCGGGTCACCCTCGATCTCGACGTCGGCGCCCTCCCAGAACAGGTCGAGCGCTGTCTTCTGGTCCTCGACCAACTCGTCCCACCCGGTCTGCACCACCGCGGTGAGGGCCGCGTCGACCTGATCGCGCAGGGCCGGCACCGACCGCTGGCTGGACCAGCCGTACGCCACGTACTTCGTGAGCGAGATCGACTCGCCTGGATCGAGCCGGGTGCCCGCGCTGACCCGGGCCCAGTCTTTGTGCACGACCAACCTGGGGTCGGTAAGGCCGTCGCCGTTGAAGTCGTGCTCCATCGCGGCGGCCATCTGCAACTTGCTGGACCGGGTGCGGTGGATCAGCCAGGCGCGAGTGCCGTGCCCGTCGTGTTCCACCGGCTCCAGCGGCTCCTCGAGCATCGCGGCCACGCGCGGATCCTTCGACTGTGCGGGCACGTGCTCGTTGGCGACCAGTTCGCTTTGCACCACCACCCGAGCCGACTCACCGATGGCCTGCACGTCGTAGTGAATGCCGACGATGGACCGTTGGGTGAACGACACCAGCCGGGTGGAGCGAACCCGGATCTCCTGCCCGGCCGGCGAGCGCCAGTGCACCTCCCGGCGCAGCACGCCTGCGCGCAAATCAAGCGTGCGCTCGTGTGCGAGCACCTCGCCGTAGCGCAGATCGAACGGCTCGTCGTCGACGAGCAGCCGGATCAACTTCCCATCGGTGACGTTGACAACCGTCTGCCCGGTCTCCGGAAACCCGTAACCCGCCTCGGCGTACGGCAGCGGCCGCGACTCGAAGAACGAGTTGAGATATGTCCCGGGCAGGCCCGCGGGATCGCCCTCGTCGAGGTTGCCGCGTAGTCCGATATGTCCGTTCGACAGCGCAAACAGCGATTCGGACTGCGCCAGCGTCGCCAGGTCGAGGCCGACCTCGCGCAGCTGCCACGGCTCGACCGGGAAGCGAGGATCGCCGGTCACAGCAGGTCCGCCAGATCGCGCACCACGATGTCCGCGCCGTGCTCGCGCAGTGCGTCCTCGTGTTCCTGGTCGAGTCTGTTCACGCCGACCACGATGCCGAAGTGGCCGGCGCGACCGGCTTGCACCCCGGACGTGGCGTCCTCGAACACCGCAGCCTGCGCCGGCGGCACGTCGAACAGCTCTGCGCCGGCCAGGAACGCATCCGGTGCGGGCTTGCCGGGCAGCCCGCGCTGCACGAGGGTCAGCCCGTCCACGCGCGCTTCCACGAACTCGTCCAGGCCCGTCACCCGCAGCACATCCGCGGTGTTCGCGCTGGAGGAGACGACACAGCGCCGCAGACCCGCGTCGCGGGCGGCACGCAGGTAGTCGCGCGAGCCCTCGTAGACCTGCACGCCCTGCGTGCGGATGTGCGCCAGTAGCAGCCGGTTCTTCCGGTTACCCACGCCGTACACCGTCTCCGCCTCGGGTGGATCATCCATCGCGCCCTCGGGCAGGGTGATGCCGCGCGAGGCCAGGAAGTCGCGCACGCCGTCGGCGCGGGGCTTGCCGTCGACGTAGGCCGCATAGTCCTGGTCGGTGAACTCAGGCAATCCGCGAGCGGCCAGCAGCGGGTCGAACGTCTCCTTCCACGCCGCACGATGGACGGAGGCGGTGTCGGTCAGCACGCCATCCAGGTCGAACAGGCAGACGGTGACCGCATCAGGGAGCCCGAGCATGGGAACAGCATGCACCGACTGCCTCGCCACGCGCGCGAGGCACGGGCTAGGTTCGACTCGATGGACGCCGACACGACAATGAACGCCGACGCGAGGCTGGGTCTGGACAAGCTGCTCGGGTTCGAGTTCGAGGAGTTTTCCGCCGATCGGGTAACGCTGTCCTGGAATGTCACACCGGAGCTCCTCCAGCCCTACGGCATCGTGCACGGCGGCGTGTACTGCGCGGCCGTCGAGACCGCGGCCAGCACCGGCGCCGCGATCTGGCTCGGTGATCGCGGCACCGTGGTCGGCGTCAGCAATCACACCGACTTCCTACGTGCGGCGTCCAGCGGCCGGATGACCGGCGTGGCCACGCCCATCCACCGGGGCCGCAGTCAGCAACTGTGGCTGGTCGAAATCACCGATGCCGAGTCACGCCTGGTCGCGCGTGGCGAGGTTCGGTTGCAGAATCTGTCCCCGCGGGGCCCCTGACCGCGCACCCGCACGAGGAGGATCGAAATGCCCGAGCCCGAGCGAGCGAGCGAGAACGGCGGGACCAGCACGTCGGCGATCGTCGAGATCCCCGGTGAGAAGCCGCTGCAGCTGCCGATCCGGCCGGTCACCGAGGGCGCCCCGGGGGTGGAGGTCGCGCCCTTGCTGTCCGCGACCGGACACGTCACCTACGACCCCGGCTTCGTGAACACTGCGGCGTGCGCGTCGGCCATCACCTACATCGACGGCGACGCCGGCATCCTGCGCTACCGCGGCTACCCCATCGATCAGCTGGCCCGCTCGTCCACCTTCGTCGAGGTGAGTTATCTGCTCATCTACGGTGAGCTGCCCACCGACGACCAGCTCGGCGAATTCACCGAGAAGATCCGCCGGCACACCCTGCTGCACGAGGACCTCAAGCGGTTCTTCGACGGCTTCCCACGGGATGCGCACCCGATGCCGGTGCTGTCCTCGGCGGTGTCCGCGCTGTCCACCTTCTACCAGGACTCGCTCAACCCGTTCGATGCCGACCACGTGGAGCTGTCCACGGTGCGCCTGCTCGCCAAGCTGCCGACGATCGCGGCGTACGCCTACAAGAAGTCGATCGGCCAGCCGTTCCTTTACCCGGACAATTCCAAGGATCTCGTGGAGAACTTCCTGCGGATGACGTTCGGCTTCCCGGCTGAGCCGTACCAGCCGGATCCGGCGCTGGTACGAGCCCTGGACCAGTTGTTCGTGCTGCATGCCGACCACGAACAGAACTGCTCCACCTCCACCGTGCGCTTGGTCGGCTCGTCGCAGGCGAACCTGTTCGCATCGGTTTCGGCCGGCATCAATGCGCTGTTCGGTCCGCTGCACGGCGGTGCCAACCAGTCGGTGTTGGAGATGCTCGAATCCATCCGTGATGACGACGGCGACGTCAGTCGTTTCGTGGAGCGGGTGAAGAAGAAGGAGAAGGGCGTCAAGCTGATGGGCTTCGGGCACCGGGTCTACAAGAACTACGACCCGCGCGCGGCCATCGTGAAGCAGAGTGCGGATGAGGTCCTCTCCGCGCTGGGCAAGCGCGATGACCTGCTGGATATCGCCATGGAACTCGAGGGCGTCGCGCTGTCCGACGACTACTTCGTCTCACGCAAGCTGTACCCGAACGTCGACTTCTACACCGGACTCATCTATCGGGCCATGGGTTTCCCGACCCGGATGTTCACCGTGCTGTTCGCGATCGGGCGGCTGCCCGGCTGGATCGCGCAATGGCACGAGATGATCAACGATCCGGAGACGAAGATCGGACGCCCGCGGCAGCTCTACACCGGCCCGGCTGAGCGCGAGTACCTGGAGATCGCGAAGCGATAGGACGTCAGGGATTACCGCAGCACGCGGTAGTCGACGAGCAGGTGGCCGGTCGGTGAGGTCACGCTCCGGATCGCTTCCAGCTGGATCGACGGCAACCCGTCCAGGAGCCTGCGCCCCGCGCCCACGATCGTCGGTGCGATGACGAGCCTGAGTTCGTCGACCAGGTCGGCGGCGAGCAGTGCCTGCGCGACCGAGATGCTGGCGTGCACGCCGATGTCGCCCCCGGTCCCTCGCCTCAGGTCTCGCACGAATTCGACCAGCCCGTCGGAAATCACGCTCGTGTTGGTCCACGCACGCTCGAGCGGTGTGGATGTCGCGACGTATTTCCTCACCGCGTTGATGAACGTCGCGAACGGCTCGATCTGGCTGGTTGGCCAGAACTCGGCCCACTCGTCGTAACTGCGGCGGCCGAGGATGACCGCGTCCTGCGCTTCGATCACCGCGACGAGGTTGGCCTCCATCGCGTCGTCCCATGACGTGAGGAACTGATCGGGCTCCTCGGCAACGCCGTCGACGGACAACAACTCGTACACCACGGTCTTGCGCATGCTGCGCCTCCGGTGACCTCGACCTGGCTAGTCAGACGTTGCTGATTGGACGCACCGCGGATCACAAACTCATCGGCGCCGCCAGCTCAGCTGCTCGTCGACGGCCGGCCCCCGATGAAGTCCTCCCAATTCTCCTGGACCGGACGCCAACGCCGATCGAAGGTGGCCGCCCGCCGGGTCGCCTCTGTCAGCCGATGCCCGTGATAGAAGCGCCGCGCCCACACCGAGTTCGGCCGGGCCAGGCGCACCGCGCCTGCGGCAGCAACCGGACCCAGGAAGAGTCCGAAGAGGCCACAGCGGAACTTGCCCTTCAGTGCGCACACGATCGCCAGCAGCCCGTCGATGATCAGCAGTCCGGACGCGCTGAATCGGAAGTAGCGCTCCACACTGTCGACGTGCTCGACCCCGAACGGGCTGAAGCCCACCAACGACAGCGCGAGGCAGGCGGCGGTGAGCATGACCGCCTCGACGGACAGCTGACCGGCGCCCGACCAGTAGTCGTCCTGCAAGTGCAGGATGAGCGCGAACTCGTCCAGCACCAGCGACACCCCAACGCCGACGGTGACGCCGGCGAAGCAGCGCCAGCCGAGAACATCGGGGCCGCCGACGGCGGTGAAGGCACCCACGATGAGCAGGATCAGCCCCGGCACCGCGTGATGAATGTGCAGACCGCTACCAGTGACGTTGTCGTGAAACGGCCCGCGTCCGCGGCGGATCATGCGGGTGATCGTCCGAGTCGCGGCGAAGGTGACGACATAGGCGAGAAAACACAGCATCAGCGGCAACTTGCCGGCATCCAGCACGTCGCGATGCCACCAATGCTCCACGCCGCGAGCGTACGACGAGCAACGCGGCTGACCCCTCGCATTTCCGGTCGCCAGCCTAGTGCGAGGCTGAGGACATGGTGCCCGGCACGTTCCAGGCTTTCTTCCTCGGCGTCACCGGCGCATCGGGTGCACTCGTTGGCCTGCTGTTCGTGGCAGTATCGCTCGCGCCGGAGCGGTTGGTCGGCCCAGACGCTCCACTGAGCCAGCAGCTGCGCGCATCGACGGCACTCACGGCCCTGTTCTCGCCGCTCGTCGTATCGCTGATCGCGTTGATACCGGACACCAACGTCGGTTGGCCGTGCCTGGTGATCGGCTCGATCGGGGTGCTGTTCGTTGCGGCCACGGTGCGACGGCTTATCGGCAGCGAACATGACCGACGATCGCGACGAGGTTCGCTGACCGTCCTGATCGGATTCCTCGTTGTGATGATCCTGCTGATCGAGGCCGGTGTTCGCCTTCTCGTCACCGAGCACGACTCCGGTCCGCTGTCGACCGTCGCCGGGGCGATCATCGCATCGCTCGGGATCGGGGTGAATCGGTCCTGGGAGTTGGTAGGAGCAAGCGATTCAGGCATGACCGCATCGTTCAAAGTGCTCCTGTTCGGCGACAAGAACTCGCCGCCGAAGTGAGCCGGCTCCCGAGCCCGAGTCGTTGGCAGGGACTAAGGCCGGACGCCACTCGCACGCAGCGCGATTTCACCCGGGCCAGCGAGCTGCATCTATATTGGTGCTGACCTACGGGCCGCGGGAGGACGACGAGGCATATGCGATCCGTGGAAGTCGTGTTCATTGGCCTTGGTGTTGTCGTGATCGTCGGCGGAATAGCTATTGCCGCTCAGAGCATGTGGTTCCAGCTTCGTTCGGTCAGCACGGCAGGCACCGTCGTCGACACCCACATCAGTCATGATGCTGAGGGCACGCCCACATACCAGCCGGTGATCACCTTCACGACCCGGACCGGCGAGCAAGTGCGGTTCACCGACCGCATGGGCAGCAGCCGTGCTAGGCCCACCGGGCAGAGACTGCAAGTGCGCTACCGGATCAACCGACCGACGGCAGCCCGCCTGGACACCAATCTGCGAGCGTGGTTCACCCCTTGTTTCTTGGTGTTGCTAGGCGCGGTGTTCGTCGTTATCGGCCACTTCGTCGGCCCGTAGCCCACGCCGGCGCACCGTCGGTTTCTCTCTACCATCACGCGCACCGGCCGTCGCGAAATCGGGGTTGCACGCACGCATTTCGGCGGGACCGATCGACGGGACAAATTATGCGATCTCGGGATGGAATGTTCGGTAGGCACGCCATCGGCCCGACACCGACGTGCTGCACATGATCCATCTGCTGGTCTCCGACCGATGGCCGGTTTAACCTTCGTTGACTGGACGCAGTCTCGAGCGCCCACATACCGGAGTCGCTGATGTCCCGCGTGCCCGCATACGCACGACGTCGGGCGCTGGTCGGTGCCGTTCAGAAGGCTTCGGCGCACGATCCGGGGCAGCCGAGGGCCGAGATCACGACACCGACACCGGGGGCCGTTCCTGTGCCCGGGATCGCCCGCTCGGCACGACCGCCGATCTCACGAACACAACGTCCTGCTGACCCCCTCGGCGGCACTGACGCCGGCCCGGAGGTTGTCACGGCGTTGCGCCGTCGGCGCGGCAGTGGCAGCCCGCTTCCGAACGAGGTGGCCGAGCGATTCGGCGAACACCTACGCACGGATCTGAGCGCGGTCCGCGTGCACACCGACGCCGAGGCCGATGTGATCACCCGGTCGGTGGGCGCGCACGCGTTCACGCACGGCAACGACATCTACTTCACCTCAGGCGCATATGACGCGGGCGCATCCGGTCAGCGGGTGCTCGCGCACGAGCTGGCACACGTCGCCCAGCACGCCACCGGTCGGTTCCGCGGAGCAGGCGCCGGCATTCAGATCGGTCGTGCCGACGACCCGGCCGAAGCGGACGCCGACCGGAGCGCCAACCAGGTCGTGTCAGCACTGCGGCGGGCGGCCTCGCCACCTCAGTCGGGCATCGGCGACCCGAGCTCGGTTACGGCAGAGGGCGACACGGCCGACGTCGGCGCGATCAGGCGATTCGATATCGGCTCGCTCCAGAAGCGGTACGGCAAGCCCCGGACGCAGGAGGATGACGGTGGCGGCGGGGCCCCCGGCAACGCCTACGCCACCGAACTCAAAGACACCGACGGCGCACGCGGCGGCGGCTACTCCACCCCAGACCTGAACGACGCCAACGACGACGGCGAGGCCCCCGGCAACGCCTACGCCACCGAACTCAAAGACACCGACGGCGCACGCGGCGGCGGCTACTCCACCCCAGACCTGAACGACGCCAACGACGACGGCGAGGCCCCCGGCAACGCCTACGCCACCGAACTCAAAGACACCGACGGCGCACGCGGCGGCGGCTACTCCACCCCGAACCTGAACGAGGCCAAGGACGGCGAGGAGCACGCGGCCGCCGTGTATTCCGAGTTCAAGCCGAACGCCGGCGGTGCTGGCGCGGGGCCGCGACCGGAGGACCTCGAACTCAAGGACGCGATCGAGCAGGCCGAACACGAGGATCAGCAGCAGGAGAATCAGGATCAAGAGGCAAAAGAGCAAGACGCAGGCGCCGCCGGTAATGCTGCTGCGAAGCCGGCGCGGGTGCCGGGGTCGTCCAGGACGCACAAGGCGTGGCTGGTGGCCAGGCTGAGTGCCTCGTATGCGGGAGAGGCCGGTAGGTCGAACCAAGGCCTGATTGATGCCATCACGCCGCACCTCGACCGGATATCGGCCTACTGGAAGGCGTTGAACGAGATCGGAAAGCTGCCCGAGGATGCCGATGCGGCCATGAAGGAGACGCTGGCGGTCAAGCTCAGGCCAAACTTCGACAAACTCGGACTGATGGGCGCGAAATACCTTGGCCAGGACTTCTACGACGAGGTAAAGGCGTTACCGCTCGACGAACTCGCCTACCGGCTGATGTCGGAGTATCAGCGGTGCATCGCGTGGCTCGAGCGTCAGGACTTCCCGATTCAGCAAGACGGAACGCTCAACCTTCCCAAAACCAACGGGGGCAAGTACGACATCTCCGGCCGAACGGTGAAGTACCTCGACGGCGACGAGCGGGAAGCCACGACGGTGACCTTCGCCGGTGGCGCGCTCAAGCGCAACGCAACGTGGCAGCCGCCGAAGTCGGGCGACGGTAACGCCGCAGCGCCGGGCGGCGCCGTTGCGGTGGACACCGCCGGCAGCGTCACCCATTTCTCCGGGCCGGGCTGGGAGATATTCGTCGTCGGCGCCAACGGCGAGATTCACATGACCTCGCACAAGGTGAGCATGATCCACCATTCCAGTCTGCTGGCGGGCGCCGACGTCACCCTGGGCGGCGAGATGAAGGTGGCCAACGGGCGCATCGTGGAGATGACGAACAAGAGCGGTCACTACATGCCTAATGCGGACATGTTCGTCCAATTCCTGCACTGGCTGGACAAAGACAAGATCAATCTGGATTTCAAGGTGTCCGGCTTCGGCGTCTTGCCTGGCCGCACCGCCAGGCAACTGTTGGACGGCGTCGATGCGACCGGGACGGTCAGGCCGGAGCGGACGTATGAGGCGCTGAAGACGAATGCGGTCTACGCGTCGCTCGTTCAGCAGTACACCAAGGCCGCCGTCACGAAGGTGCTGCAGGAGGAAAAGATCGTCGCCAATGGCAAGGAGTTCACCAAGGACGGGACCGAGATCACGTTGAAGGAGTTCCGTCAGCTGCTCAAACGCAGGCTCGGTGAGCCCAAGCGCACTGCCCGGTCGGCAGAGTTCGTCAACAAGGCGCAGGTCGAAACCATCTCCTGGAACTGATGCCGCGCACCGAGAGCCTCCCGATCCCACGATTGGCATGGCCTCGCCGGCGGCGGGCGTAGATACTGACCAAGTGGACGGTCGTCGGCGGATGGTGGCGGCATCTCTCGAGCTGGACGTGCTGCAACCGCTCGAAGTGATGCTCCAGGTGGCCGTGTCGGGCATGCCTGGGACCAGGGTGGATGAGTCGTTGTCGGTTCGGTGTGACGGCGTCCAGATACCGGTCAACGAGGTCGCGGTACCCGACGACGGACGTGTCCATCTCGTGGTCCCCACGGTCGGCCGGATGACGATCGAGTACCAGGCCACCGTCACGGGGAGTGCCCGACAGGACCTGGTCAGCGACGAAGACCGAATCGTGTACCTCCGCCCCAGCCGATACGCCGAGTCCGACCGCCTCGCCGCAATCGCCGCGGCCGAGTTCGCCGGCATCACCGGCGAGCGGGAGCTACTGGCTTCGGTCTCGTCGTGGGTGGGCTCGCAGTTGGCCTATGTGGCCGGATCGAGCGGGCCAACGGACGGCGCGGTCGACACCCTGCTGCTGCGCCAAGGCGTGTGCCGGGACTACGCCCATCTGGTCATTGCGCTGCTGCGCGCGCTCGACGTTCCGGCCAGGCTCGCTGCGGTGTATGCACCCGGCCTGAACCCGATGGACTTTCACGCCGTTGCCGAGGCCGCGGTGGACGGCGTGTGGCGCGTTGCCGACGCCACCCTGCTCGCACCTCGCAGTACGTTGGTCCGGATCGCGACCGGGCGTGACGCGGCTGATACGGCATTCCTGTCGTCCTACGGCGGAGCCCTCGTCCTGCTGTCCAGCGAGGTGATGGCGGTGACCGACGGACCGCTGCCCGGCGATGACATTCACGCCTCGGTCAGCCTCACCTGACGGTCAGAACCGGAAGCGGGTCAGGCCGCCTGGTTCGGCCGACAGGCTCACGATCGCCGAACGTGGCTCGATGCGATATACGTGCCATGGCGGTGGTCCCTGCGAGGGAGCGTTGAACGGCGCGGTGATGCCCGATCCGCTCGCGTCGGGTTCGGCCGGCCAGCCCTGATCTGCCCACGCCTTGGCAAGCCGGGCCACGGCGTCCGGGTCGGTCACTCGCACCGCATCACCCTCGACGACGACGTCCGCGTCGCGGATGGACACCGCGACCGAACACCGCGGGTCGCGCGCGACATTGCGTCCCTTCCGAGTGGAACCGGTCTGGAACCAGAACGTGCCGTCGATCCACAGGGCACCGACGGGGGTCACATGCGGGCTGCCGTCGTCGTTGAGCGTGCACAGCCAGGTCGTGCGGGAATTGACGGCGTCCGGCGCCGGTGCCGAGCCGGCGTCGAGCTTGTCGACGATTGCCGCCCAATCCACTGGCGGCAGCCCGTCCGCCTTACCCAGATTCGTGATGTCCATGAGAGGTCCCTTCCTGTGCGAATCGGATGGTGTGTTGCTTAGTCCTGGGCCGCGATGAGTAGCGCGGCGAGCGGCTCGAGGGCGCAGGTGAGTTCATCGAGCTCGTCCGGTTCCAGGCACTCGTAGGGCTTGGCCGCCATGTCATCGGTGAGCGCCTCGACGTGCTCCCTGACGGCGTGGCCCCGTTCACTCAGCCAACCGTCGTCGCCGATCAGGCCGCGGTCTCGCATCCCGTCGATTACCGCAGTGAGCTGCGCGGCCGGCAGGTGGTGGATGCGCCCGAACTTCTCCGCCGGCATTTCCAGCTCGAGAGCGAACAGGACGTGGGCCTCGGTACCACCGACGCCGTTGGTAATCAGTGCCGCGATGTGCCCGTCACCGCGGTGCTCGCGCAGCATGGAGGCCGCGTGGAAGACGCGGGTGACCAGGTCGTCGGGCACCGGCAGTGCCCGCAGCGCGGCGTACATGGGTCGACCGTGCAGGGGGGCGCTCGTCGCCGCCTTGGTCAGCAGTTCGGCGACACGGGCAAAGGCGGGAGACTCGACGCGATCGCCGAGGATCCGCTGCAGCGCCTTCGCACAGCCAGCGCGCCGGGCGGCGATGGCGGCTTCGGGAGTGGTGGTGCGCCACACCTTGGGGATATGGCGAGCCACCTCGCCGGGAGCGAAGTTGTAGAACAGCGCGTCCACCACTTCCGGTGCGACGCGGCCCAGGGGCGCGGCCCGCCCGGCGAAATAGGTGTCCCAGTAATTGGTGAATCCCAACGCGAACATGGTCTCGTTCGGCTCGTCGGCCGAGTACGGGATGACACCGATCGGCTCGACGAGGTCGAACATTCGCCGGGCCATCGCGTTCACCATCTCTGCCTCCTGCTGCCGACCCGACGGGCGTGCGGACACCTCATATCACTGAGACGCCGACGCAGCGCCGAACTCATCGCCTCTCCTGTTACCGTCCGCACGATCACTTGTCAGTCGCAATCACTCGAGGAGGTGCGGGGTGCCGGACACCACCTGCCACATGTCGATCTCGTTGGACGGCTTCGTCGCCGGGCCGGACCAGAGCCGCGAGCATCCGCTCGGCAAGCGGGGGCGTGAACTGCACGGCTGGCACATCGGCGACCCGCGAGCCAACGAGGCCGACAAGGTCGCGACCGGCTGGCTGATGCGCCCGCGGGGCGCGTATGTCATGGGTCGGAACATGTTCGGCCCGATCCGCGGGGACTGGGATGAGGAATGGACCGGGTGGTGGGGCGCCGAACCGCCGTATCACGCGCCGGTGTTCGTGCTGACCCACTACGGGCACGATCCGATCCAGCTGGACGGCGGGACGACCTTTCATTTCGTCACCGACGGGTTCGACGCGGCGTACTCCGCGGCGCGCCAGGCCGCCGGAGACAACGGCGTGGACATCGCCGGTGGTGCATCGACCGTCCGACAGGCACTGAACGCCGGCGTGATCGACGAACTCACACTCGACATCGCACCAGTGCTGCTCGGTTCAGGTGAGCGAATCTTCGAGGGGATCGAATCCTTCGGGTTCGAACCCGCCGAGGTGCTCCACTCACCGTTGACCACCCACATCCGCTACCGCCGCGTCACCTAACTCGCCCCCCCAACCAACCCCGTGCCCGGCCAGCGTGCGCACGCGGGGCGGGTTACGGGCAGTTGCTGCGTGCGGGGGTGCTGGGTTGCGGCCCCGGTGTGCTGGCCAGGGCAGTGCAGCCGGTGGAGTTCAGCCGCAGCCCGTCGGAAACCCAGGTCTGCCAATACACCTTTCCGGTGGCGTAGTCAGGCGTGCCGTTGTTCTGCAGGCCCGCTGCGTCGATCCACCCGTCGCCGTTCAGATCGCTGGCATGCATCTCGGGCGTCGCGGCCACCACCGTCGAGCCGCGTTTCAGCGTGCCGCCGCTGATGCGGAACACGATGGCATCCGATCCATGCGCGCCGACGTGATCGACCAGCACGCAGTTCGCCTCGTTGGGCGTCGAGGAGCAGGTGATCTCTGCCGGCACCTCCCCCGGCACCACGTACCACGACACCGGCACGCCCGAGTCGGTCAATTCCACAATGGTCGCGCCCTGCCCGTTGCCATAGGCCGGATTGGTGCGAACGATCACCGTGAATGGCGCGGACACCGAGCTCGACATGTTCTGCTTGCACGTCCCGCCCGGGCACGCCGCCGGTGCCGGGATCGGGCTGGGTACGAAAGTCGTGGCCGGTGTGGTGCCTGCACCGCCGGTTACGGGGAAACCTGGCAACGATGACGCACCGGTCGCCGAAGTCGTCGACTGGCCCTGGCCTAGCGCCGAACCGTTGCCGCTGGTCGTGCTGGTACAGGCTGCGACGCACGCCAACACCAGCGCGAGCGCGACCACGAGGCCACCTGCCGCCGAAGCACGCCGCGCCCGCCATCCTCGCCCGCAACGCGGCGGAGCGGCTGAGTTTGCGGGGCTCGACACCCGAACCATGCTCGCTCCTCCCCCGGCGCCGCGCGGTGTCCTGGCGCGTCTGGCGACGATGCTACGGAAGTGGGGCTCGTGCCCGGGCATGTGACGCGGTTCGATAGGCAGATGGCGTACTACCAGAGACGCGGCAGCGTGCCGCCCAAGCGGCACACCCAGCACCGCAGCGCCGACGGTGAGCTGTACTACGAGGAGTTGATGGGCGAGGAGGGCTTCTCGTCCGATTCCGCACTGCTCTACCACCGCCGGCTGCCGTCCGCGATCATCGACGCCCAGCGCTGGGAGTTGCCCGATCTGTCCACCACGCCCGAACGAACCGCTGCTGCCCCGGCACCTGGCCCTGCACTCCCTGTTCGGCGACAACGACAGCGCCCAGGCCGACGTCGTCACCGGCCGACGACTGGTGTTGGGCAATGACGATGTGCGGATCAGCTACGTCGTCGCCGGTGCGCCATCACCGCTGTACCGCAACGCCATCGGCGACGAGTGCGTCTATGTCGAAGTCCGGCAGCGCCACCGTGGAGACGGTGTTCGGCCCGCTGGCGGCCCGCTCCGGCGACTATGTGCTGATCCCCCGCGCCACCACGCACCGCTGGGTGCCACATGGCGACGAGCCGCTGCGCGCGTACTGCATCGAGGCGAACAGCCACATCACGCCGGCGCGGCGCTACCTGTCCAAGTTCGGCCAGCTCCTCGAGCACGCACCGTATTGCGAGCGCGACCTGCACGGTCCCGGTGATCCGGCCATCGGCAGCGGCACGGAGGTGCCGGTGTACATCAAGCACCGCGGCTCAGCGCCGACGGGCATCGCCGGCACCATGCACCTCTACCCGGAGCATCCCTTCGACGTGGTCGGCTGGGACGGGTGCCTGTATCCGTACACGTTCAACGTCAGCGACTTCGAACCGATCACCGGGCGCGTGCACCAGCCACCGCCGGTGCACCAGGTGTTCGAGGCGCACAACTTCGTCGTCTGCAATTTCGTGCCGCGCAAGGTGGACTACCACCCGTTGTCGATCCCGGTGCCCTACTACCACTCGAACGTCGACTCGGACGAGGTCATGTTCTACTGCGGCGGCGACTACGAGGCTCGCAAAGGATCCGGAATCGGACCTGGGTCGATCTCGCTGCATCCCGGCGGGTACTCGCACGGCCCGCAGCCCGGCGCCTACGAGCGCAGTATCGGCATCGACTACTTCGACGAGCTTGCCGTCATGGTGGACACGTTCCGGCCGCTGCGTCTGGGCGAGGGCGGTCGCGCCAGCGACGACGGCGTGTACGCGTGGTCGTGGGCACGTGGTGGTCGTGGCAATGATTGACGAGCTGGTCACCGGGCTGTTCGACGACGCGTCGATGTTCCCGCCGGCCGCGGTCCGCCCGGACCGGGCGGTGGCCGGGCACGCGCGGCACCGGCTCAGCTGGTACGAGGATTTCGTCGGCCCGCTGGTGACTACCGACTCGCGATTGCTGGCGGTCGACGAGCACGTCCAGCGGTTCGGCGTCCCGCCGGTCGCCGTGGCGGCGGTGGTGCCGGGCGGCCCAGCGGCAGTCAGTGCGGTGCAGGCGACGCTCGCGCGCTGCCCGGCGCTGCAGCTGGCCGCGGTGGAGTTCCCGATCGGCCGCTACGGCGGCCGCGCGGCCGCACGCGCAGCCGCGCCGTTCGTCGAACGCGGGGTCGCGGTGTACGTCGAGATTCCGGTGCGGCACGTCACCGAGCGGCACGTGCACGATCTGCGCGCCGCCGGGCTGCACCTGAAGCTGCGCACCGGCGGCACCACGCTCGACGCGTTCAGCACAGAGGATGAATTGGCCGGGCCCATCGTGCTGTGCGCCGCCGAGTTGTTGCGGTTCAAGTGCACGGCGGGTCTGCACAGCGGGGTGCGCCACCGCGACGCGCACAACGGATTCGAGCACCACGGGTTTCTCAACATCGCGCTCGCCACGCTCTGCGCGACGGGTACCGCGAACGCGCCCGCAGTCGCCGCGGTGCTCGCCGAACGGGATCCGGCAGTCGTGGCCGAGCGGGTACGCCACCTGGATCTGGGCGACGTCAAGGCGATCCGTACCGTGTTCGGCTCGCTCGGCACCTGCAGCGTCACCGAGCCGATCGACGACCTGATCTCACTCGGCCTGGTTCGTGCCGGGTGATCGCGCCACAGATCGATTCGCCGGGCGGTGGCCCGGCGTGGAGCTGGACCGGCGTCGACGCCGACGATCCGTTCGGGGTGCACAACCTGCCCTACGGCAGCTCGCGCGATGCCGACGGACACCGGCACGTGGTGGTGCGGATCGGTGGCCGAGCACTCGACCTCACCGCGGCGACCGCGGGCACCGCGCTCGCCGAACTCTTCGCGGCCGGCACGATCGACCGGCTGTTGGCGGCCGGCCCGGCCACCTGGTCCGCCGTTCGCACCCGGATGAGCGAATGGCTGACCGATCCAGCAGCGCAGCCTGACATCGAACCGCTGCTCAAGCCGCTGGACGAGCTGACGTTGACACTGCCGTTCACCGTGGCCGACTACGTCGACTTCTACGCCTCCGAGCAGCACGCCACCAATGTCGGACGGCTGTTCCGCCCGGACGGTGAACCACTGACGCCGAACTGGAAACACCTGCCGATCGGCTATCACGGCCGCGCCGGCACGGTGGTGGTGTCGGGCACCGCGGTGCGGCGTCCGCATGGTCAGCTGCGCCGTGACGACGCCACCGTGTTCGGCCCGTCCGAGCGGCTCGATATCGAGGCCGAGGTGGGCTTCGTGGTCGGCGTCGGCTCGCAGCTCGGTACGCCGGTACCGCTCACCGCGTTCCGCAGCCACGTCTTCGGCGTATGCCTGGTCAACGACTGGTCGGCGCGGGACATCCAGGCGTGGGAGTACGTCCCGTTAGGGCCGTTCCTCGGCAAATCGTTCGCGACGTCGGTGTCGGCGTGGGTCACGCCGCTCGCGGCACTCACCGAGGCCTGGATCGAACCGCCGCCGCGCGACGTACCACTGCAGGTCTACCTCGACGATGCGGGCCGCCGCGACAGCCTGCAGATCGGGCTCGAGGTGGCGCTGAACGGCACCGTGGTGTCGTGGCCCCCGTTCGCATCCATGTACTGGACGCCCGCGCAGATGCTGGCACACATGACGGTGAACGGAGCGTCGCTGCGCACCGGCGACCTGTACGCGTCCGGCACGGTGAGCGGCCCGGACCCGGACCAGTTCGGCAGCCTGCTCGAACTCACCCGCAACGGCGCGCGGCCGGTGGTAACCGGGGACGAGGTGCGGGGCTTCTTGCTCGACGGCGACGAGGTGGTGATCACCGCGGTGGCCCACGGCGGCGGGGTGCCGGTGGGCCTGGGCGAGGTCCGTGGGCGTATCGCCTCATCGGAGTGAGAAAGAGAAGAGGCGGCGGCCGCTGCGGCACGGGAGGGATGTGCCGCTGGCGAACCGCTCGCCTCTTCCTGCGCCAGTGTAGACCTCCAAAACGGTGAGGACGCAACTAACGTGTGCGGTCGTGGCGAACCCTTATTTTCTTCTTCTCGATCTTTCAGGTGAGGCTTCGACCTATCGCTCGGACCCCTGCACCGGCGGCCCGTGGTCGGCGCAACTGCAGCACGGCGGACCCCCGAACGCACTGCTCGTCCATGCGGCCGAGCAGGCGGCAGCGGCGCATACCGGGCGTTGCGATCTGGTGGCGCTGCGCACTGCTGCCGAGTTCGTCGGCCCGGTGCCCGTCGCCGACGTGACGGTGCGCACGTCGGTGCTGCGCTCGGCCCGCGCTGCGGTGCTGGTGGCGGCAACACTGAGCGCAGAGGGTCGCGACTGCCTGCATGCGCGGATCTGGCTGGTGCGCGCGAGTTCGCTGCCCGAGGTGGCGCCCGAGCCGGTTGCGCTGCCCGGACCGCCGGCGGGCCTGACCCCGTGGCTCGGCACCTTCCCGTACGCGGAGACGATCGAGTGGCGGGCGGTCTTCGGGGGCATCGCCGAGCCCGGGCCGGCGCAAATGTGGACGCGATCGCGACTGCCCATCGTCGATGGCCACGCGCCGAGTTCGCTGCAACGGGTGGCGCTCGTCGGCGACTCGGCGAGCGGTATCTCCTCTGAACTGGACTGGCAGACCTGGTCATTCCTGAACATCGATCTCGATATCCATCTGGCTCGTCCGGTGCTCGGCGAGTGGATCCTGCTGGACGCGCAGACCACGCTGTCGGCCGCGGGCGCCGGGCTGGCGCGGTCGGTCGTCTCCGATCTCGCCGGGCCGTGCGGCGCGACGTTGCAGACACTCGTGGTCGAGCCCCGGCGGCACTGAGCACGAATGGGCGGCGCGAACCACCATTGACCAACGCCGGAAGCCACGCAGGCTCCGCGAGCACGCCTGCTGTGCGCTGGATCACATCCATTAATGGTTGAGGTTTCAACTAGGAATGAACGACGATGGTTCTGCGTTCAGACGCTTGAAACTTCAACCAAAAGAGAAAGGGATGGGTCCAATGACTCAGACCATCACCAGCAGCACGATCCCCGGTTACCGAGCAGGCACCTGGACCATCGACCCGGTGCACTCAGATGTCTCGTTCACCGTCCGGCACATGATGGTGAGCAAGGTCCGTGGCCAGTTCACCGAGTTCGAGGGCACTATCGTCACCGCCGAGGTGCCGTCCGACTCGTCGGTCACCGCCTCGATCGACCTGAACTCGATCGACACCCGCAACGAGCAGCGCGACAACCACATCCGCTCCGCCGACTTCTTCGACGTCGGTCAGTTCCAGACCATGACCTACCGGTCAGACGCGGTCGTGGACAACGGCGACGGAACCTGGACGGTGGACGGCGCACTGACACTGCACGGCGTGACCAAGTCGGTCCCGCTGCACCTGGAGCTCAACGGCTTCACCGCCGACCCGTACGGCGGCCAGCGCGTGGGCTTCTCCGCCACCGCCGAACTGAGCCGCGCTGACTTCGGCATCGACATCAGCCTGCCGATGGACGGCGGCGGCGTGGTCGTGGGCGACACCGTCAAGATCGCCCTCGAGGTCGAGGCCGTACTGCAGCAAGGCTGACACGCCCCTACTCCCTCATGATCAAAGTGCCCGGCTGGTCGATATTGACCGTAGCGGCCTCTTGATCAACGCCGAAGTTGGCGGGCGTCGGGCACACTGAGGCCCGATGAGCGAACAGCCGAGCACGATGAGAACGGCGAGTACCGAGGATCACAGCTCCACGAGCTACGGCCTCGAAGTGCTCGCCGTTCTCGGCGTTTCGCTCGGGATGTCCGCCATCTACTCGGTGCTTGACTACGTGCGTGCCGAGGTGACGGTGCACGGCGGCATCGCGAACGCCACCGCCACCGTCATCGCCGGCGCCAACACGCAGTACCGCTGGCTGGACCTGCTCGACGACCTCGCCGGCATCCTTAACGGCATCGTCCCGCCGCTGCTGGCGTTGCTATTGCTCGCGCGGGATCCCGGCGGTCCTGGTTTCGGCATCGGATTCGCCTGGCGGCGGACCCGAGGGGCGATCGGTAGCGGTGCCCGCCGGGTGGCCGGGCGAGTGCGGTCGGACTGGCTGTGGGGCCTCGGGTTCGCGGCGCTGATCGGGCTGCCCGGTCTCGGCCTGGTCTACCTGGCGCACGTGCTGGGCCTGAACGCGTCACTGCAGGTCGTCGACTTCCCGGACGTCTGGTACCGAGTGCCGTACCTGCTGCTGTCGGCGTTCCAGAACGGGCTGTCCGAGGAGATCATCGTCGTCGGCTACCTGCTGACCCGGCTGCGGCAACTCGGCTGGTCGGACGGCCCGGCGCTGGCCGGCAGCGCGCTGCTGCGTGGCACGTACCACCTGTACCAGGGCACCGGCGCGTTCGTCGGCAACGCCGTGATGGGGCTGATCTTCGGCTTCTGGTTCCAACGCACCCGGCGCGTGCTACCGCTGGTGATCGCACACAGTGTCATCGACGCGGCCAGCTTCATCGGCTACGTCTACCTGCACAACCGCATCCGCTGGATCTAGGTCACGTCGCGTCGTGATTCGTCCGCGCACCCGTGCCGGCTGTCCACGCGGCGCAGGCACTGGATCAACCGACGATCAACCCCATTGCCTGCACGAGGACGACGGCCTGCTCGGCCGAGATCATCGCTTCGCTCAGATCGGTCGTGAGCGGGTCGAGGGCGGTGAGGTCGCTGCCGCGCAGGTCAGCACGCACCAGCACGGCCTTGTCGAACGTCGCGGCGGACAGATCGCACTCAGCGAGCACGCCTTTCGTGCAGTTCGCGCCGCGCAGGTCTGCCTCTCGCATCCGCACTCCGCGAAAGACGCAGTTGCCCAGGTCGGCGTGCGCCAGCGACACGAACGACCAGTCGCCTCCCAGCACCCGCAGCGGCCGGGTCGCGCAGCGGACGAACGAGCTTCCAGTCAGCTTGCACGCTGTGAATTCGGCGTCGAACAGGTTCGACCCCTCGAATGTGCAGTTCGTCAGGGCGCAGTCGCGCACGTGCGACGCGTTGAAGCGGACGTCGCGAAACGTGCAGCCGGTAAAGCTGCAGCCGACAATCTCCGCCTCGGTGAGGTCGACGCCGACGAAGGTGCAGTCGACATAGCTGCGCATGCTCCACTGCTCGCCGTACCAGTCGTCGCGGGTGAACTGCTCCCCCTCGACCGGCTCGCTCACGTCGCTGAGGGCGGAGGCGGCGCCGACGGTGGCACGGCAGGGGGCGGCACGGCAGGGGGCGGCACGGCAGGGGGCGGCACGGCAGGGGGCGACACGGCAGGGGGCGACACGGCAGGGGGCGGCACGTCCTTCATCAGCTCGTCCATCAGGCCTTGGTGGGCGAGCTGCGATTCCGGGTCGTCGTCCGACGCACGCAGGTTCACGGCCTCGGGTTGCAATGCTGCCGGCGGCAGCTTGGAGTCGAACCAGTCCGACGTGTCGATCTTGTCGCTGTCCGCCGGCGCCGCGCCGGTCTGCTCCAGCCAGGACGGCGTGTCCCCGTCCTCGCCGCCGGTGAGCTTGGCCAGGCCTTCCAGTGCCTTGGAGAACTCGCTGGGCACGATCCACATCTTGTTGGCGTCGCCCTGAGCGATCTGCGGCAGCGTCTGCAGGTACTGATACGCCAGCAGCGCCGGATCGGGACGCGCCGAGTGAATCGCGCCGAAGGTCGTCTCGATCGCCTTGGCCTGGCCCTGGGCGCTGAGGTAGCGCGCCGCGCGATCACCCTCGGCACGGAGGATGCGCGATTGACGTTCGGCCTCGGCAGCCAGGATCGCCGCCTGCTTCTGCCCTTCGGCGGCCAGGATCTGCGCGGCTTTCTCACCCTCGGCCGTCTTGATCGCGGACTCGCGCGCACCCTCGGCTTGCAGGATCACCGCGCGCTTGTTGCGGTCGGCGCGCATCTGCGCCTCCATCGCGTCCTGGATGGACGGCGGCGGATCGATCGCCTTGATCTCGACCCGGGCCACCCGGATGCCCCACGGCCCGGTCGCCTCGTCCAGCACGCCGCGCAGCTGGGTGTTGATGGAATCGCGGCTGGTCAGTGCCTGCTCCAGGTTGAGCGCGCCGACCACGTTTCGCAGCGTGGTGATGGTCAATTGCTCCACGGCCTGGATGTAGTTCTGGATCTCATAGGTAGCCGCGCGGGGATCGGTCACCTGGAAGTAGATGACCGAGTCGATGGCGACGGTCAGGTTGTCCGACGTGATCACCGGTTGAGGCGGGAAGCTCACCACCTGCTCGCGTAGGTCGATCAACGGCCGCATCCGGTCCACGAACGGCAGCAACAACGTCAGACCCGGCGTCGCGGTGCGCACGTAGCGACCGAGTCGCTCGACCACGGCCGCCCGGGCCTGCGGCACGATGCGCACCATCCGGATCAGCATGAAGATCACGAGGACGGCAATGATGATGCCGGCGACCGCACCTGCGTTCACTTATTTGCCTTTCAGCCGAAGGGGTCTTGCCACACCACCGCGGTCGCGCCGTCGATGTCGACGACGGAGACGACCGTACCGGCGGGGAGTTTCTGGTTGGGATCCATGGCCCTGGCCGACCATTCGGACCCGTTCAGGCGGACGCGCCCGTCATGCCGGCTGACCTCCTGGAGCACTACCGCCTCCGACCCGATCAGCGCCTCGGCACCGGTGAGGGTGCGTGGGTCGGGGCTCAGATGCCGGATGGCGACGGGCCGCACACCCCAGACCAGGCCGACGGTGACCAGGATGGCGATGACGACTTGCAGCGCCACCGGAGCCCCGAGACCCGCCGTCAACGAGGCGGCAGCGGCGCCGCCGGCGGCCATCACCAGCACGAAGGACAGCGATGCCGTCTCAGCCGCGGCAAGTGCGCCCGCGATGACCAACCACACCAGCCATGCGGACATACAAACCATGGTTGCACGAGAGGATGTGTTGATGACCAGTTCGCGCTCCGGGCCGCTTGCGGCGTGGGCGTCGTCCTGGCTGGCCGGTCATGCCGCCGCCGATGAGGTACTGCGCGCCGTCCTGGCTCAGGACGGGGTACATCGAGTGGCCGGGCTGCCGGAACCAGCCGCCTCCGCGCCGTTGAGCGAGTTGCTGATCGCCTGGCGGCGCGACGCGGACCGGGTTCGGCTGGTCCTGCCGGTACCTGGAGACCTGCGCGGCCTGCCGGACCATGCTGAATTCCGGACCGCGGCCGTGGCTGCCGGCGAGGCGGTGCTCGGCGGCACGATCGCCGTGGTCCCCGCCGTCTTCGACCCGGCGCCCAGCAGCGCGCCGGTCAGCGTCACCTGGCAGGCGTATCTGGTGAGCGGCGCCCCGGTCGAGTACATCCCGCTGGCGGTAGGCGCAGTACGAGCTGGCCACCGCGATCCGGGAGACCGCCGCGGCACTGGTGCAGGCTGGCGTGTCCGGGACCGGTGCCGACATCGCGGAGTCGCTCGCGCAGGCCAGACGCCTGGGCGAGCGCATCAACCTGCCGCCGGACCATCCGCCGCGCGCGGTGGCTCTGCTCGCGCAGGCGCAGCGGCTGCAGGCCGTGCTCGAGCTGGCCGTGGCCGATCCCGTCGGCGCCGCGGTCACCGCACATGCGGTACAGGCCCGGGACGCCGCGCTGCGACCGCTGGCGGCAGCTGTGCGGCGGGCGCTGCTGGCCGGCTACAACGCCCGGCCGGAGGATCACGCCGGCACGTGATCAACAGAGCGAAGGCGTCGCCATGGCGGCACAACCGGTCTGTCGATCACGGTTAATTACGACGAAACCTGTCCGTATCGCGCGCTCGCTAGCGTCGTCACGCAACCACACCGAGCCGAGATCCACGCCGAGCCGAGCGCATGCGGGGTTGCCATGCTTCAAATCGCCCACGACGCCCAGTCCTTGCGTCGCGTGCACACGAAGGTGCATGTGCAGGGACGACGGATCCACGGTTACCGCCGGGTGTTCCGGATGGCTGGTGAGGGCCCCGCGCTGCTGCTGATCCATGGCATCGGTGACAGCGCGCGCACGTGGGAAGAGGTGATCCCCACCCTGGCCCGCAAGCACCTCGTCATCGCGCCGGACCTGCTCGGCCACGGCGACTCGGACAAGCCGCGCGCCGACTACTCGGTCGCCGCATACGCGAACGGCATGCGCGACCTGCTCAGCACGCTGGACATCGACCACGTCACCCTGGTCGGGCACTCGCTCGGTGGCGGCGTGGCCATGCAGTTCGCCTACCAGTTCCCCGAGCGCACCGACCGGCTGGTGCTGATCTCCTCCGGCGGCGCCGGCCGCGGGGTCTCGCCCGTACTACGGCTCGCCGCACTGCCCGGCGCGAGCACGGCGCTGTCCGCACTGCGCCTGCCCGGCATGATGCGTGCGCTGCGACTCGCGGCCGAGCTGGTCCGCCGGTTCGAACTCGGTGCCGGCATCGACGCGGCCGAGGCGATGCGGGTGATCGAGTCGCTGCCGAGCCAGACCGCGCGGTCGGCGTTCATCCGCAGCCTGCGGGCCGTCGTCGACGGGCGGGGGCAGGTGGTCACGATGCTGGATCGGTGCTACCTGGTGCGCGGCATGCCGACGCTGCTGATGTGGGGTGCGCGTGACCGGGTGCTGCCCGTCGGTCACGCGCCAAGCGCGCACGCGGCGATGCCCGGCAGCCGGCTCGAGGTCTTCCCCGACGCGGGTCACTTCCCGTTCCACAGCGACCCGGCGCGATTCGTCGGTCTGCTCGAGGACTTCTGCGCCTCGACCGAACCCTCCGACATGGAGCTCCGAGCAATGGCGGGACCTGCTGCGCCGCGGTCGCGTCGGCACGCTTGCCGACTCACCCCAGTTCGTGCCCGACCTGGAACTGGAGTGCGAACGCAGCGCCACCTGAGCGCGCCACCTGGACGCCCACCGCGCCTTGGCGCGTAATCGCGCTAACAGATCCGCCCGTGCGTGCTGCCTGAACCACTGCTCGCGGCGGCGGATCACGTCGCCCACGCCTTCGGCCCACATGCGCGCCCAGCCGCCGCCGAGATTCTCCGCGTTCCATCGCATGGTTCGGTACAGCCCCGCGAATCGCAGCGTGCAGGCATCCAGAAAAGCCTGCACCGACACGTCGTCAGCGCTATTCGAGCCCGCCGCGCGGTAACCATTGAGCAGAAGCGCAATCCGGCTCGCCACGTCGCTGCCGTCGTACACCGAGTTTCGATCAGCCGGATCGACGCAACGGCACCCAATGCATCGCAGTGTTCGCCAGGTCGATGGAGCGGGTGCTGACACCGGCGAGGTCGAAGTCCACCAGCCCCCACGCGGCCCCGTCGCGGAACACGACATTCTGCGGCGTCACGTCGCGATGTGAGATCAATTGAGCCGCGGCTGCCGGTAGTGGAGCGGACGGACGTTCGGGTACCTGCGGTACCGGCACCGGCGGCACCCACCCTTCAGCCGCGTCATGCAGTCGGCGCACCAGCGCACCCACGCTCGGCAGCACCCCGTCCGCAGCCGCCCAGGCCGGCACCGGATCACCAGGCACCTCGCCGTCGAGAAACGTCAGCACGTCACGGCCCTGCCGGTCACGCCCGAGATAGCGCGGCGCCCCGTCGAAACCGGCCGACCCCAATTGCTCCAGGAACGCCGCCACGAACTCGCTACTCGGCTGATGCGGCCTGCGCACGGTGTCACCGATGCGGACCACACCCTCGGTGACGTCACCCTGTGGAAGCTGGACGACCGGTCCGTCCGGAAACGCGGTCACGGCGTCGGAATGGGCACCCGCACCGGCGCCGGACAGCACGTGCCGGGACAGTCCGCCCCGCACACGCCCAAGGTCCCGAGCATCCTGGGCGCTGCCCCGTCCGTCTGCTCCTGCACCAGTTCCCGGATCGTCGCCACAAACGCCGGATGCACTCCGGCAGTGGCCGCGCGCCGGAATTCCATGCCCAGCTCGGCGGCAGTCTGCGCCGCCTCGACGTCGAGGTCCCAGCGCACCTCGAGGTGATCCGAAACGAATCCGGTCGGCGCCACCACGACCGCTCGGGTGCCGCGGGCGGCCAGATCGCGCAGGTGGTCGTTGATGTCCGGCTCCAGCCACGGCACCGACGGCGGCCCGGAGCGCGACTGCCAGGCGAACGTGAACGCCGCGCCAGGCCGCGGACAGCCTCGGCCACCAGTTGTGCCGTCTGCAGATGCTGGCGCTGGTAAAGCCGGTCGGCCCCGGGCCCGGACAACTCGTTCATCGCTACCGGCACCGAATGCGCGGTGAACACCAGCGCGGCCGCGTCGCGCAGCGGCTCGGAAAGCAGCGCCAGCGCCGCCCGCACGCCATCGGCATTCGCCTCGACGAAGCCCGGGTGGTCGAAGTAGTGCCGCAGTTTCACCAACTCCGGTGCTCCGTCGCCGGAGTAGGTGCGCGCCTGTTTCATGTCCTCGCGGTACTGCCGGCAGGCGGAGTACGACCCGGTCGCGCTGGTCGCGAACACCAGCGCGCGGGATACCCCGTCGTCACGCATGTGCCGCACGGCATCCGCGAGGTATGGCTTCCAGTTGCGGTTACCCCAGTACAGCGGCAAGGCGATGCCGTGCGCGTCGAAATCCTTGCGCACCGCCTCGAGCAGGGCACGGTTCTGGTCATTGATCGGCGAGACCCCGCCGAAGTGCTGGTAGTGCTCGGCCACCGCAGCCAGGCGAGCCTCGGGCACGCCGCGACCGCGGGTGACGTTGCGCAGGAACGGCATCACATCGTCGGGCCCCTCCGGGCCACCGAAGGACAGCAGCAACACCCCGTCAAACATCGCGCCGTCGTACACGTTCACACACCCATCGCGTGAAATCCCCCGTCGACGTGGATCATCTCCCCCGTCGTGGCGGGGAACCAGTCCGACAGCAGGGCAAGGGTGCTGCGCGCAATCGGTTCGGCGTCGTTGTTGTCCCAGCCGAGCGGAGCGCGGCCGTCCCAGGCTTCCTCGAACCGGCTGAATCCGGGAATGCTCTTGGCCGCCATGGTGCGCACCGGCCCGGCGGCGATCAGGTTCACCCGGATGTGCTTCGGTCCTAACTCGCGCGCGAGGTAACGCGCGGTGGATTCCAGCGCGGCCTTCGCCACGCCCATCCAGTCGTAGGCCGGCCAGGCCATGCGGGCGTCGAAGTCCAAGCCGACGATCGAACCGCCGGTGGGGCCGAACAGCGGCAGCGCAGCCACCGCCAGCGATTTCAGCGAATACGCACTCACCTGCACCGCGGTGGCAACGTCCGGCCACGGCGCTTCCAGGAAGCCGCCGCCCAGGCAGGACGCCGGCGCGAACCCGATCGCGTGCAGCACACCGTCCACGCCGTCGACGTGCTCACGGACCCGCTCGGCGAGGGTGGCGAGATGAGCCTCGTCCGCGACGTCCAATTCGACGACCGGTGGCGGCTCCGGGAGGCGCTTCGCGACCCGCTCGACCAGTGACATCCGACCGTAGCCGGTGAGCACCACGTTCGCGCCCTCCTGCTGCGCCAGTCGCGCCACCGAGAACGCTATCGAGGCGTCTGTGATGACGCCCGTGATCAGCAGACGCTTACCGTCCAGCAGACCCATCTCACTCCTTCCGGCAGTGGCAGTTCAGATGCCCATCCCCATGCCGCCGTCGACCGGCAACACCACCCCGGAGACGTATGCCGCCGCCTCCGAGGCGAGAAACACCGCGGCACCAGCCACCTCGGCTGCCGCACCGAGGCGCCCCAGCGGCACCCCGGCGAGAATCTCGGCCGCGCCGAGCTTCGCCCAACTGCGCGGTCATGTCGGTGTCGATGAAACCGGGCGCAATGACGTTCGCGGTGATGGACCGGCTGCCCAGCTCGCGCGCGATCGAGCGTGCCAGCCCGATCAATCCGGCCTTGCTCGCCGCATAGTTGGCCTGACCCGGTGAACCGAGCAGCGCCACCACCGACGACACGAAGATCATGCGACCGCGCCGATGCCGCAGCATCGGGCCGGCCGCTCGCTTGGCCACCCGGAACGCCCCGGTCAGGTTCGCGTCGAGAACGCGCTGGAACGAGTCGGTACCCATCCGCAAGCAGCAGCGTGTCGTCGGTGATACCGGCATTGGCGACCAGCATCTCGACCGGACCCTGCTGCGCCTCAACCGCGCCGAAGGCGGTGTCGACCTGGGCATCGTCGGTGACGTCGCAATGCACGCCGTACAGGCCGTCGGGGGCCAGTCCGCTGCGGTGGGTCACCGCGACCTCGTCACCGGCCGCGGCGAAGGCGCGCGCGATGGCGAGCCCGATGCCTCGATTGCCGCCTGTAACGAGCACCGACCGACCCACGCTGGGCCACGCTAGTCGATGCGGACGACCCGTCGCTGGCCGCGCCGACGCTACCGGCCGGTACGTTCGCCGCAATGCGTGCGATTCAGATCACCGAGTTCGGCGGGCCCGAGACGCTCGAGGTCCGCGATCTGCCCGATCCGGTTCCCGGACCGGACCAGCAGGTGTTCGACGTGCTGGCCGCCGGCATCAACTACGCCGACACCCACGCCACCGAGAACTGCTACCTGGCCAAGCAGACCCTGCCGCTCATCCCCGGCGGCGAGGTCGTGGTGCGCGGACCACGACGGCACTGCGGTGCTCGGTCTGGTCGGCGCCGGCGGCTACGCCCAGCGCATCGCGCTCGACCCGCGGCAAGCTGTTCCCGATCCCGCGACGGCGTCGCCGACGGCGAGGCGCTTACCGCGCTCGTGCAGGGCGCCACCGCCTGGCACCTGCTGCGCACCAGCACGCACCTGCAGCCCGGCGAGTCGGTGGTCGTGCATGCCGGCGCCGGCGGGGTCGGCACCATCGCCATCCAGCTGGCCAAGCGCTGGGGCGCCGGCCGGGTGATCGCCACCGCGTCCAGTGAAGCCAAGCGTGCAGCTCGCGCTCAGGAACTGGGTGCCGATGTCGCGGTCGACTCGACCGTCGACGACCTGGGCGCCGCGCTGCGTGCGGCCAACGACGGCCGGCCGTGGACATCGTGCTGGAGATGACGGGCGGCACGGTCTTCGACCAGAGCCTCGCCGCGCTGGCTCCGCTGGGCCGCCTCGCGTTCTACGGCATGGCGTCGCGGCGGCCGCCGACCGCGGTCGAGCCCGGCATGCTGCTGGCCCGCAGCACCGCTGTGATCGGGTTCTGGCTGGTGCACATCGTGCAACGATCCCGCGCTGCTCGCCGCCGCCGTCACCGAGCTGCTGGAGCTGATGGCCGACGGCTGAGATCCGGCCGGTGATCGGCGAGACGTATCCGCTCGAGCGACGCCGCAGACGCGCACCGGGCGCTGCTGGACCGTTCCTCGGTCGGCAAGCTGGTACTCGACCCGCAAGCCTGAGCGCGAGGCTCAGCTCAGCCGCCCAGACCACAGCATCGACGTCGCCGCCGCGCCCATCGCGAACAGCAAGCCGATGGCGAGGAACCGCCAGCTGATGTCGCGATGCACGGTGGTGTAGCCGATCTGCGAGCCGATGTTCGCGTACACCGACTCCAGCTCCTGCACCGAGGTAGCGGTATGGAACGAGCCGCCGGTGGTTTGCGCGAGATAGTCCAGTGTCGGCTTGTCGGCCGGCACCGGGATGGTCTGCCCGTCGTAGGTGACGGTGCCGGTGTCGGTGCCGAACGCGATTGTGGACACCTGCACGTCCGCCTTCTTGGCCGCCGCTGGCCGCGTCCGTGACCGGCCGGCCCTTGTTGCTCGCCCCGTCACTCATCAGCACGATGCGTGCCGGCGGAGGCTTCTCACCCTTGGCCGTTGTCGCCTGGCCGAAGACGCTGATCGCATCCAGCGAAGTGAACACCGCCTCGCCGATCGCCGTGGACTGCTCCAGCTGCAGTTTGTCGATCGCGGTCTTCAGCGACTCCCGGTCCAGCGTCGGCGGCACCAGCACGCTGGCGCTGCCGCCGAACGCGACGAGCCCCAGGTTGATCCGTGCCGGGATCAGGTCGACGAACTTCTTCGCCGCCGTCTGCGCCGCCACGATCCGCGACGGCAGTACGTCGGTGGCCTCCATCGACAGCGATACGTCGATCGCCATCACCACCGTCGCCCGGTCGCGCGGCACCCGCACCGCGGCGGCCGGACGGGCCACACCGATGCTGAGCACCGACAGTGCAATGAGCAACAGTGCGAACGTGAGGTGCCGCCGCCACCCCGGACGCCGCGGGGCCACGCTGCCGAGCAGCTCGACGTTGCTGAACCGCGCCACGAACTTCGTCCGGCGCAGCTGCACCACCACGTACGCGGCGGCGATCACGCCGACCGGCACCAGCAGCCAGAGCCATTGCGGAGACAGGAAGCTCATCAGCGCACCGCCGTGCCGATCGACCCGGCGACGAACCGCCGCCGCGCCACCACGAACCTGACGACATCGGTGAGCCAGTCACGATCGGTGCGCAATTGCAGATGGGCGGCGCCGGCATGCCGAAGTGCCGTCGCGATCGTGTCGCGCTGCGTCTGCGCGGCCTGCGCGTAGCGCCGGCGCAAGCCCGCGTCGGAGGTCTGCACCTCGAGGTGCCGTCCGCTCTCCGGATCGGCGAACGTGACCAATCCGGCCGGGGTGAGTTCAAGTTCGCGCGGGTCCAGTACCTCGATGGCGAGCAGCTGGTGCCGCTCGGACAGCGCGCGCATCGGACGTTCCCACGTCAGCGGCGCGTCGGACGGGCCGGAACTGATGAAGTCGGACATCACCGCGACCAGGCCTCGGCGTCGCTGCGGGCGGCGCAGCGACTCGAGCATTGCGGTGAGATCAGCGGCGTCCGCCGCTCTCGGCGCGCGGCGTGGCCGCGATGCGCCGGATCACCCACCGTGCGTGGGCCTGGCCCGCCAGCGCGGGCAGCCGGATCACCTGTTCGCCGTTGGTGATCAGCGCGCCGACCCGGTTGCCGCCGCGGGCGGTCAGGTGCACGACCGCGGTGATCGCCGCGAGCACCAGTTCACGTTTCTCGGTCTGCGCGGTGCCGAAGTTGACGCTGGGTGAGAGGTCGACGACGAGCCACGTCTCCAGCTCACGATCGGCGATGGTCTGCCGCACATGGGGTGTTGAGGTCCGCGCGGTGACCGGCCAGTCCATCCGCCGGACGTCATCGCCGGCGACGTAGGGCCGCGAGTCCCCCGCTTCGGTGCCGGGACCGGGCACCAGACCCTGGTAGTTACCCTGGAGCAGTCCGTCCAGCTTGTTCCGCACGGTGAGTTCGAGCTTGCGCAGCAACGGTTCGGCCGCGGCCAGGTCGAGCGCGGGCAGCTCGGGCGGGGCGTCGCTCATTGGATGCCTCAGGCCGAGCGTTCGGACCACGGCGGGCCCTGCGGCGGCGCGGCCTGACCGAACACCAGCGGCGGGACCTGCACACCGGGCGGTGCTCCCGCTGGTGGCGGCACTGCCGGCGGCGGTACCGCCGGCGGGCCGCTGCGCTGCCGCGGTGCCACCTGCGGCAGCGGGATCGTCTGCAGCACGCGCCGCACGGCATGCGCGGCGGGGATGCCGTCGGCGATCGCGTCGTAGCTGAGTACGAGACGGTGCGCGAGCACGTCCACGGCGATGTCAAGGACATCCTGGGGCAGCACGTAGTCGCGCCCGCGCAGTAGCGCCAGTGCGCGGCCGGCGGCGACGAGACCAAGGCTTGCTCGAGGGCTGGCCCCATAGGACACCCATTGCGCGACGTCGGGCATGCCGTGCTGCGCTGGCGTGCGGGTGGCCAGCACCACGCGCACGACGTAGTCGACGATCGCGTGGTGCACGAAGACCCGCGAGGCGGTGGCCTGCAGCCGGGCCAGCTCGTCCAGACCGATCACCGGATTCGCAACCGGCGGGTCGACGCCCATCCGATAGACGATCTCGCGTTCCTCCGCTGCGGACGGGTAGTCGATCGCGATCTTCATCAGGAAGCGGTCGCGTTGCGCCTCCGGCAGCGGGTACACACCTTCGGACTCGATCGGGTTCTGCGTCGCGAGCACGAGGAAGGGCCGGGGCACGTCGTAGCGCACGCCGCCGATGGTGACGTGGAATTCGGCCATCACCTCGAGCAGTGCCGACTGGACCTTTGCCGGCGCGCGGTTGATCTCGTCGGCCAGCACGAAGTTGGCCATGATCGGGCCGAGTTCGGTGTCGAACCGCTCCGCGCCCTGCCGATAGATACGCGTGCCGACCACATCCGAGGGCACCAGATCCGGCGTGAACTGCAGCCGCGAGAACGTCCCGGTGACGGTGCGCGCCAAGGTTTCCACGGCGAGGGTCTTGGCCACACCCGGCACGCCCTCGAGCAGGCAGTGTCCCTGCGCGAGCAGGCTCACCATCATCCGTTCGACGAGACGCTCCTGCCCGACGATGACCCGCTTGACCTCGAACAGGACACGTTCCAGTGCGCTTGCGTCGGCCGCGGGCGTATGTGGTGGTGGTGCGCTCACCGAGTCTCTCCCTACCATTTCAGCCGTCCGGCGCGACGCCGCAGCCGTGGTGCCGCCATCGGCGGGCGGCATCGGTTCACGGTACGGGAAGCGGCTGTACCGTGCCTGGGTGTCCGATGGGAGTTCCGGCGGCGCCGGCGGCAGTGACGCCGCTGGGTTGCCGCAGTGCTCGGCACGCGGCTGCCGGGCGTCGGCCACCTACGACCTGTCCTGGCGAAACCCTGGCCTGCACGAGGAAGCACGGGTCAAGCATTGGGTCGCCTGCGAAGAACATCGGGACACGCTGGCGGACTTCCTGCGCCGTCGGCGCTTCCTGCTCGCTGTCGATCCGCTGGACGGCGACGGCGACGGCGACGGCGCTGCGCGGTAGTTACCCGCCGATGGCGGACATGGTGCGCGCGGGCTGCACGAAGCCGGCCTCGTCGATGCCGTGCCCGGCCTGCTTGCCGGCGACGGCGGTTCGGATCAATGTCTCGATCTCGGCGTCTGTTGCTCCCGATCGCAGCGCGGCGCGCAGGTCGGTCTCGTCCCGAGCGAACAGGCAGGTGCGCAACTGCCCGTCCGCGGTCAGCCGCAGCCGGTCGCAGTCGCGGCAGAACGGCCTGGTGACCGACGCAATCACGCCGAGGCGTCCCGGGTGCTCGGCCCACGCATCGCGATTCGGTCCGTCGAGGACGTCGAACTCCTCGGCGGGTGCGTGCTCCCGCGCCGATCGCGGCGCCAGTCGGTAGCCGCCGAGGCGCTCGAGCATCTCGCTCGCGGAGACCATGACCTCGCGCGTCCAGTTGTGGTCCGCGTCCAGCGGCATGTGCTCGATGAAACGCAGCTGATAGCCGTTGCACAGCGCCCAGTCGAGCAGGGCAGGTGCCTCGTCGAGGTTGCCATTGCGCATCAACACAGCATTGATCTTCATCGGTTGCAGGCCGGCGGCAGCGGCGGCGGCGATGCCGGCCAGGACGTCGTCCAGCCGATCGCGACGTGTCAACGCCGCGAAGCGTGCGCGGTCGAGAGTGTCCAGGGAGACGTTGACCCGATCGAGACCGGCTGCGACGAGTTCCTCGGCGCAGCCGGCCAGCGCGACGCCGTTCGTGGTCAGTGAGATTTCCGGCCGGGGCTCGAGTGCGGCCAGCCGGCGCACGATGCCGGCGACGTCCGGATGGACCAGCGGTTCGCCGCCGGTGAGCCGAATGCTGGTCACGCCGGCACCGACGAAGATAGCGGCCAGCCGCGCGATCTCGTCGTCGGTGAGCAACACGGTGCGGGCCAGCCAGGTCAGCCCCTCGGCCGGCATGCAATAGGTACAGCGCAGCGAACACTTGTCCGTCAGCGAGATGCGTAGGTCCGTCGCGTCCCGGCCGAACGCGTCGCGCAACGGTTGGGCAGGCACGGAACGAGGATGGGCCACGCCCCCACGCTACTCAGTGCGTCGCCAGGCGAGCTCAGGTCAGCGGGCGGGTGAATCCGAACAGGCCCCAGACTGACGTCGTTCAGCGGCGTCTCCTGGATCAGCTCGCCGCTCTCCGGCGCCTGGATCACCATGCCGCCGCCGATGTAGATGGCGACGTGGTGGATGCCGGCCACCGTCCCGTCCGAGCTCCAGAACGCGAGGTCGCCGGGCATCAGGTTGCCCTCGCTGGGGTGGTACGAGCCTTGCAAGTATTGGGTCGCGGCATAGTGTGCGAACGGGAACTGCGCCCACGCGTACATGACCAGACCCGAGCAGTCGAACCCGACCACGTTGCAGTCGTTGAATGCCCCGTCGCCGGCGCACACACCCAGCGTCGGACCGTTCGCGTTGCCCCCGGCCCACGAGTACGGGGTGCCGAGCCAGCGTTCGGCGCGGGACACCGCGGCGCGGCCCTTCTGCGCGGTCCAGGACCCGCCGCCGCCCGGCGGCACGTACGGTCCACTCGGCCCGCTGCTGGCACCACCGCCACCGCCGTTTTGCTGCTGCGCGGCGGCGGCCTCGCGGGCGCGCTCCGCGGCGGCTGCTGCCGCGGCGGCGCGAATGCGCGCTTGCTCGGCCTGGTAGGCGTTGTAGGCCGCCCGCTGGTTTGTCAGGGTGGCGAGTTGCGACTGGGCTGACTGCAGCTTGGTCTGGTTCGCGCTCAACGCCGTCTGCAGCTGCTGTTGCTCGGCCTGGGCCGACTGCACTGCGGCCACCGCGTCCTGCTCGGCGTTCTTTGCCGCGTCGGCCGCGGACTGCTGGGCCTGTACGGCCCGCCGCGCGGTCGCGTCGGCGTTGGACTTGCCGACGGTGGCACGTTGCATGTCGCCGATGGCGTTCAGCTCATGGGTCGCCTGGTAGTCCGACAGCGCGCTCTGCTGGAGCAAGGAGCTCGGATCGGTGGCGGTCAGCAGCATGCCGGTGGTGCCGTCGAGGCTGCCGCTCATGTAGGTGGCCTGCACATAGCCGACGAAGTCGCGCTGGGCGGCGTCGACCTTCTGCTGTGCGAGCTGCACGTTGTGCCGGGCCGTGACCGCGGCGGCTTTGGCGTCGGTGAGCTTGGACAGGGCCAGGGCGACCTTCTGCTCGGCCAGTTCCATCTCGCCGGTGAGCTGGTTCAGCCGGGTCTGCATCTGGGCGGTCTGGGCCGCAAGCTGGCCGACCTGGGCCGCGAGCGCGTCCTTCTGTTGCTGCGCCGAGGTCAACTGTGAGTCGGACGGATTCGGCGGCGGCGCGGCAGAGGCCGATCCCGGGCTCGCCAGCACGGTGGCCGCAGTCAGAGCCAGGGCGACCGCGACCGCAACCCAGGTGCGGTGACGGGGCTGGCTGAGCGGCACGGCGGGCTCTCTTCCTCACTCCTGAGCGCACCCGGGACGGGACTGCTGCGCCTCTCCCTAGCAAAGGCCGAGTCCCAGAGTGCCATTTCTGCCACATTGACGCCAGCAGTCACAGCAGAAACATCAGAACCACTTGTCACACGAATTCGGCGAGGAGCTGCCGGGGTAAGCAGGTAGGGCGGGGCTGGGCCGCCGCTCCGCGGTGGTATCTTGACGTCAAGACAATTTGCCGAAGGAGCGCACGGTGCCTGGACAGAGCAACGACAGCTTCGGATCCCGCGACCGGCTCAGTGTCGGCAATGCCGACTATGACTACTTCAGGCTGGCCGCCGTCGACGGCGCCGACCGCCTCCCGTTCAGCCTGAAGATCCTGCTGGAGAACCTGCTCCGCACCGAGGACGGCAAGAACGTCACCGAGGATCAGGTCCGCGCGCTCGCCGGCTGGCGGCCGGACGCGGAACCGGATACCGAGATCCAGTTCACTCCTGCCCGCGTGGTCATGCAGGACTTCACCGGCGTGCCTGCCGTCGTCGACCTGGCGACCATGCGCGAGGCGATGGTTGACCTGGGCGGCGACGCCACCCGGATCAACCCGCTTGCTCCGGCAGAACTCGTCATCGACCACTCGGTCATCGCAGATCTGTTCGGCACCCCCGACTCGTTCCAGCGCAACGTGGAGCTGGAGTACCAGCGCAACAAGGAGCGGTACCAGTTCCTGCGGTGGGGACAGACCGCGTTCGACCAGTTCAAGGTGGTCCCTCCCGGCACCGGCATCGTGCACCAGGTCAATATCGAATACCTGGCGCGGGTGATCTTCGCCCGCGAGATCGGACGGCCGGCAGGTGGCCTATCCCGACACCCTGGTCGGCACCGACTCACACACCACGATGGTCAACGGCCTGGGCGTCCTCGGCTGGGGTGTCGGCGGCATCGAGGCCGAGGCGGCGATGCTCGGCCAGCCGGTGAGCATGCTCATCCCCCGCGTCGTCGGCTTCCGGCTCGTCGGCGAGCTGCCCGAGGGATCAACCGCCACCGACCTCGTCCTCACCATCACCGAGATGCTGCGCAAGCACGGTGTGGTCGGGAAGTTCGTCGAGTTCTACGGCACCGGTGTGGCAGCCGTCCCGCTGGCCAATCGCGCCACCATCGGCAACATGAGCCCGGAGTACGGATCCACCTGCGCGATCTTCCCGATCGACGACGAGACGCTGCGCTACCTGCGATTCACCGGACGCAAGGACGAACAGATCGCGTTGGTCGAGGCCTATGCGAAGGAGAACGGTCTCTGGCACGACGCCTCGACGGAAGCCACCTACTCGGAGACGCTGGAACTCGATCTCAGCACGGTGGAACCATCGCTGGCCGGACCGAAGCGGCCGCAGGACCGCGTCCCGCTGGCCTCGGCCAAGCCGATGTTCCGCGATGCGCTCACCAACTACGTCGACGGCGATTCGGTGCAGGACTCGGTGGACGAGTCGGGCACCGAGAGCTTCCCCGCCTCCGATCCCGCGGCTCCCGGTCACGACGACGCTGGCGCCGCACTTCCGTCCGCAGCCAACGGTGCCAACGGGCGATCGAGCGAACCGACATCGGTGCGCCTGGCCGACGGCAGCGACTGCGTGCTCGATCACGGCGCCGTCGTGATCGCGGCGATCACCTCGTGCACGAACACGTCGAACCCGTCGGTGATGGTGGCTGCGGCACTGCTGGCGAAGAAGGCGGTGGAGCGGGGACTGTCCAGCAAGCCGTGGGTCAAGACCACCCTCGCCCCCGGCTCGAAGGTCGTCATGGACTACTACGACCGTGCCGGAACTGACGCCCGTACCTGGACAAGCTGGGTTTCAACCTGGTCGGTTACGGCTGCACCACGTGCATCGGCAACTCGGGTCCGCTGCCGGACGAGGTGTCCGCGGCGGTCAACGACGCCGACCTCGCCGTGGTGAGCGTGCTGTCCGGCAACCGGAACTTCGAGGGCCGCATCAATCCCGACGTGAAGATGAACTACCTGGCCTCACCGCCGCTGGTTGTCGCATACGCACTCGCCGGCTCGATGGACATCGACATCACCACTGAGCCGCTCGGTCAGGGCACCGACGGGCCGGTGTACCTGCGCGACGTCTGGCCGTCCGCGGCCGAGGTGCAGCAGGTGGTGGACGAGGCGATCGCCAGCGAGATGTTCACCCGCGACTACGCAGACGTCTTCGCCGGCGACGAACGCTGGACCGGATCTGCCGACGCCCGAGGGCGACACCTTCGAGTGGGATCCCGATTCCACCTACGTGCGCAAGCCGCCGTACTTCGACGGCATGAACGCCGAGCCCGTCCCCGCTGACCGACATCGACGGCGCCCGCGTCCTGGCCAAACTCGGCGACTCCGTCACCACCGACCACATCAGCCCAGCCGGCGCCATCAAGGCCGATTCCCCGGCCGGTAAGTACCTCACCGAGCACGGTGTGGACCGGGCCGACTTCAATTCCTACGGCTCGCGCCGGGGCAACCACGAGGTGATGATCCGCGGGACGTTCGCGAACATCAGGCTGCGAAACCAGCTGGCGCCGGGCACCGAAGGCGGCCTCACCCGCGACTTCAGCCAGGACGACGGCCCGGTGACGACGATCTTCGAGGCCGCCGAGCACTACGCGGCCGCGGGTACCCCGCTGGTCGTGCTGGCGGGCAAGGAGTACGGGTCGGGATCGTCTCGGGACTGGGCCGCCAAGGGCACGGCGCTGCTGGGCGTGCGGGCCGTGATCGCGGAGTCCTACGAGCGGATCCACCGCTCGAACCTGATCGGCATGGGCGTGTTGCCGCTGCAGTTCCCCGACGGCGAGACGGCGGAATCGCTAGGCCTTACCGGCGAGGAGGTCTTCGCCGTCACCGGGATCACCGCACTCAACGAGGGTCAGACGCCACGAACCGTGCACGGTCACGGCCGGCGATGTCGAGTTCGAGGCCCGGGTCCGCATCGACACCCCCGGCGAGGCCGACTACTTCCGCCACGGCGGGATCATGCCTTACGTGCTCCGCTCGCTCCGAAGCTGAGATCCGACCGCGCCAGGCTGTGCGCTGGTTCGGTAACAAGTTGGTGTCAACCCGGTTACCGGTGCGAGTCTTGGGATAAGTTCGCGCGCACAACATTCGAGGGGCGCGCGCCGTTGGGCTGGGCGGCCCTCCCTACCCGAAAGGCGTGTCCGCATGCGCAAAAGCGCACTATGCATCGTTGCGGTCGGGGCCGCGGCGGCCGTGGCGATCGCCGGCTGTTCGTCCAGCAAGAAGTCGAGCACTGGCAGTACCGGTTCAGCCAGCGGTAAGCCGGTGGTCGGCGTGATCCTGCCCGACACCACCACCTCGAACCGGTACACCCTCTACGACCAGCCCCTGCTGCAGCAGGCCTTCGATGCGGCGGGCGTCAAGGCGACGATCCAGAACGCGCACGGCTCGACCGACACGTTCGTCTCCGACGCGCAGGCGATGATCACCCAGGGCGTCAAGGTGCTGCTGATCGACCCGGCTGACCCGGCGACCGGCATCACCGTCGAAAAGGCAGCCTCCTCCGCCGGCGTCCAGGTCATCGACTACGACCGGGTGAACCTCGGCGGCTCGGCCAACTACTACGTGTCCTTCGACAACGAGAAGGTCGGCGAGCTGCAGGCCCAGGGCCTGCTCACCTGCCTTTCCGCCAAGGGCGTGAACAGCAACCCGAACATCATCGAACTCAACGGCGGCACCGACATCGACAACAACGCCGTGCTGTTCAAGGCGGGCGCGCACACGATCTGGACGCAGAAGGGCGTCACCCCCAAGGTCGAGCAGGACGTCAAGGGCTGGGACAACACCGTCGCCGCCACTGACTTCCAGCAGGCCTTCACCCAGGACCCGAGCGTGCAGGGCGTGCTGGCGGCCAACGACGGCATCGCAGCCGCGGCCATCACCACGCTCAAGCAGCACCACCTGCAGGTCCCGGTGACCGGGCAGGACGCCACCGTTCAGGGCATCCAGTACATCCTGACCGGCGACCAGTGCCTGACCGTCTTCAAGGACGTCAAGCAGGAGGCGGCGGCAGCGTCGAAGCTGGCCATCGCCTTGGCCAAGGGGCAGCCCGCAACCTCAGCCGGCCTGACGTTCTCGAGCTTCCAGGACCCCAAGGGCAACCGCACGCTGCAAGCCGTGCTGCTGACCCCTGAGGTCATCACGAAGGCCAACGTCAAGGACGTCATCACCGCTGGTGCGCTCACCGCGACCCAGATTTGCGCGGGCATCCAGGCGGCCTGCACGGCGGCCGGCATCAGCTGACCTGAGCCCAGGTCGACTCAACGGCGGGGCAGGCACCTTGCCTGCCCCGCCGTTGCACGCCAGCCTGTGCACAGGCGCGCCGCGCACCACGGCCCCGAGCGGAGGAGCGAATTCCGTGACCGATCCCATCCTCAAGATCGTCGGCTTGAACAAGAGCTTCGGACCCGTGCACGTACTGCACGACGTCGACTTCGCCGTCTACCCGGGTGAGGTGACCGCACTGGTCGGTGACAACGGGGCCGGCAAGTCGACGCTGATCAAGTGCATCGCCGGCATCTACACGATCGACTCCGGCGAGCTGTTGTGGGAGGGCAAGCCGGTTCGGATCCACTCCCCCGCGGAGGCATCAGCGCTGGGAATCGAGTTCGTCTACCAGGACCTCGCTCTGGCCGACAACCTGGACATCACCCAGAACATGTTCCTGGGGCGGGAGCTGCATTGGGGGCCGTTCTCCCTGGACGGAGAGATGGAACGCAAGGCTCGCGAGACGCTCACCGGGCTGTCGGTGCGCACGGTCGAATCGGTACGCCAGGTGGTGGCCAGCCTGTCCGGTGGCCAGCGTCAGACGGTCGCGATTGCCAAGGCCGTGCTCTGGAACGGCAAGGTCGTCTTCCTCGACGAGCCCACAGCCGCGCTCGGCGTCGCGCAGACCAAGCAGGTACTCGATCTAGTCCGGCGGCTGGCCGACAACGGCATCGGCGTCGTCCTCATCTCGCACAACATGAACGACGTGATGCAGGTGGCCGACCGCGTCGACGCGCTGTTCCTCGGCCGAATCGCGGCCGAAGTGATGAAGAAGGACACCACCACCAGCCAGATCGTCGAACTGATCACCGCCGGGCGCAGCGGCGACATCGGACTGTCCGCCGCTACCGCCGCGAAGAGCGCGTAGGAGACGGCGATGACCGAGAACATCAGCACGTCCGACCGCGGATCACGGCCGCAGGCGGCGACGCCGCCGCCGAGGACACGAGAGGCAGCTTCCGCGCCGACATCTCGCCGCGCGGCATCCAGGGTGCGATTCGCGATTACGTCGGCCGGCTGCGCGGCGGCGACCCGGGTGGCCTGCCCTCGGTACTCGGCCTCATCGTCCTCGGCGTCATCTTCGCCACCACCACCACCGACTTCCTCAGCCGCAACAACTTCGCCAACCTGCTCAGTCAGGCCTCGTTCATCGCGCTCATCGCACTGGGCCTGGTGTTCGTCCTGCTGCTCGGCGAGATCGACCTGTCCGCCGGCACCACCGCCGGCATGTGTGCCGCCTTCGCCGCCCAAGGGCTGGCCTCCGGGGACCTGCACAAGGCGCGTCGGCAACTTCGTCTACGTGCTACTCGTCGTCGGCATGGCCGGCGCGATCCTGATCGGCGTGTGGAACCGGATGATCGTCGCGCCGGCCATCGTCGCGCTCGGGCTGATCCTCCTGCTGACCGGTGCGAGTAACCACCACCAGCCGCTCGCGTTCGTCTTCGCCGTCGTCGATCGGCGTCGCCGTCGGCACATTCTCCGGCATCCTGGTAGCCCGGCTGGGCATCCCGTCCTTCATCGTGACGCTGGCGCTGTTCCTGTCGTGGGAAGGCGTCGAGCTGTACGCGCTGAAGAACCAGTCGGTCGGCACGACCGGGCTTCGACCTCTGGTTCGACCTCACCCACGGCACGATGGCGGTCTGGGCGGGTTGGCTGTTCTTCGTCGTGCTCGCGGGCGGGTACACCGTCTTCACCTTCGTGCGCTCGGGGCTGCGCCGTCGCGCGGGCCTGTCCAGCGACACCGTGGTCGCTGGTGTTCGTTCCGGGCCGCGGCTCGTAATCGTGCTGGGCGGATTCATCACCTGGTTCCTCAACCAGAGCCGCTTCGGCGGCATCCAGGGCGTGCCGTGGGCGGCCAGTGTGCCGATCGGATTCATGGTGCTCTGGACGCTCGTGCTGTCGAAGACGACCTGGGGCCGGCATCTGTATGCGATCGGCGGCAACACCGAGGCGGCCCGCCGGGCCGGCATCCCGGTCGAGCGGGTGAAGATCAACGCCTTCGCGATCGGCTCCGGCATGGCCGCGGTCGGCGGACTGTTCCTGGCCGACTTCAGCGGTGGCGCGACCACCGGGCTGGGCCAGGGCGACACGCTGCTGTTCGCCGTCGCGGCGGCGGTCATCGGCGGCACGTCGCTGTTCGGCGGCCGCGGCAAGCCCCGCGACGCGATCGTCGGTGCACTGGTGATCGCGACCATCCCGAACGGCATCCACCTGCACGCCTTCCCGGAGCAGGCGAACGAGGTCATCACCGGTCTGGTGCTGCTGCTCGCCGCGGCCGTCGACGCGATCTCCCGGCGGCGCGCGAAGGCGAGCTGACCCCAGCGCCCGACAGGGCGGGGCGGTGACCCGAGCACCAGCAGCGCGCCCGGACGCGATCCGACGGCACAACCTCAGCCTGCTGCTCGGGCGAGGTGCACCGCCACGGTGAGCTGACCAGGGCGGAGCTCACCCAGCGACTTCGGCTGAGCCGCTCGACGATCGGCGCACTGGTCGCCGAGCTGGCCGATGCCGGCCTGCTCGAGGAGCGCGTGCCCACCGGCGGCGAGCGCGCGGGCCGCCCGTCGCACCTGGTCGGCCCGCCGCCCGAACGGGCCGTACGCGATCGCCGTCGACATCGACATCACGCACGTCACCACCGCCGCCGTCGGCATCGGCGGCACGCGTGCTCGGCGCGGCACCTGCGTGCACACCGATCCCGCGCCGAGCCCACCGAAGGCCGTCGCCAGACAGGTCGTCAGCGCGTTGCATGCGCTCAGCGGCCAGGTACCGGCCGGTTCGTGGCCGGTCGGCATCGGCGTCAGCGTGCCCGGCACGGTCGACCCGGGCGACCGGCATGGTGGAGTTCGCGCCCAACCTCGACTGGCGGCACGAGCGATTCGGCGAGATCCTCGCCGCCGCGGTGCCGGCCGGGCTGCCGGTGTCCATCGGCAACGACGCCAACCTCGCCGTGCTCGCCGAACATCTGCGGGGCAACGCGCGCGACACCGACGACGTCATCTACCTGATCGGCCGGGTCGGCGTCGGCGCGGGCATCGTCGTCAACGGCACGCCTGCTCGGCGGCCACGACGGGCTACGCCGGCGAGGTCGGGCACAACGTCGTGGACCCGGCCGGTCCGCTGTGTCACTGCGGCAAGCGCGGGTGCGTCGAGACCTATATCGGTGACAACGCACTGCTGGAGCTCGCCGGCCGGCGCCCCGATCCGAACGGCTCCCCGGTCGATGCGGTGTTCGCCGACGCCGCGGACGGGGATCAGGTGGCGTTGAAGGCGGTGCGCGACGTGGCGGACGCATTGGGGCGGGCGATCGCCAGCCTGGTCAACGTGCTCAACCCGCAGCGGGTAGTCCTGGGTGGCTCACTCGCGCACGTGTACGACCTCGCCGCGGCCGATCTCACCCAATCCGTGCAGCACCATGTCTTCACCAGCTCACCGAAGACCGTCGAGTTGTGCCCGTCCGCGTTCGGCGAAGACGCGTCGCTGCGCGGGGCCGCCGAACTGGCCTTCGCCTCCGTACTCGGCGATCCACTACTCGGCCGCCAGGGCTGACCCACTACCGCCACGGCGGTGCGCCGCGCCGGCGATCGCACTCCTTGCCCATCGCGATCGCCAACGAACTGAGTGCGGTACAGCTCGGCGTACAGGCCGTCGCCGTTGATCAGCTCCGCATGCGTACCGGACTCGACGATCCGTCCCGCTTCCACGACGAGAATCCTGTCGGCGTTGTGGATGGTGGACAGCCGGTGCGCGATGACCAGCGAGGTGCGGCCGACGAGCGCATGAGCCAGCGCCTCCTGCACCGCCACTTCGCTCTCGCTGTCCAGATGTGCGGTCGCCTCGTCCAGGATGACGATCTCCGGTGCCTTCAGCAGCAGCCGAGCGATCGCGAGCCGGGCCTTCTCGCCGCCGGACAGTCGATAGCCGCGGTCGCCGACAAGCGTGTCCAGCCGCTCCGGCAGCGAGCGGACCAGCTCACCGATCTGGGCCGCATCGATCACGTCCCACAGCTCGGTCTCGGTGGCGGACGGCTTCGCGTACAGCAGGTTGCCACGGATGGTGTCGTGGAACATGTGCGCTTCCTGGCTCACCACGCCGATCCGGTCGCGCAGCGACTGCTGTGTCACCGTACGCACGTCATGGCCACCGACCAGAACCTGCCCGGAGCGCACGTCGTAGATGCGTGGCACGAGCTGGCTGATCGTCGTCTTGCCTGCGCCCGACGGCCCGACCAGCGCGACCAGTTCTCCTGGCTCCGCGCGGAAGGTGACGCCGTGCAGCACCTCCTGCGTCGCCGTGGTGTCCAGTACCGCGACGTCCTCCAGGGATGCCAGCGACACCTCGTCAGCCGTCGGGTAGGAGAAGCGGACGTCGGCGAACTCGATGCTGCGGGCATCAGTGGGTAACTCGACGGCATCCGGTGCGTCGTCGATCATCGGCTTGAGGTCGAGCACCTCGAAGACGCGATCGAAGCTCACCAGTGCACTCATGACGTCGACGCGGGCGTTCGACAACGCGGTCAGCGGACCGTAGAGGCGGGTGAGCAGCAGGGCCAGGGTCACCACGGTGCCGGCCGAGAGTTGCCCGCTCACCGCGTAGTACCCACCCAGCCCGTACACCAGTGCCTGCGCCAGGGAAGCGACCAGAGTCAGCGCGACAAAGAATGCCCGTCCATACATGGCGGAGGTGATGCCGATGTCGCGAACCCGCGCGGCGCGGCGCCGGAACGAGGCATCCTCGTCCGCCGGTCGTCCGAATAGCTTGACCAACAGCGCGCCGGCGACGTTGAACCGCTCGGTCATGGTCGCGTTCATGGACGCGTTCAGGTTGTACGACTCGCGGGTGATCGTCTGCAGGCGGGCACCGATTCGCCGAGCAGGGATGACGAACACCGGCAGCATGATCAGCGACAGGGCAGTGATCTGCCAGGACAGCGAGAACATGACGCCAGCCGTCAGCACCAGGCCCACCACGTTGGATACCAAGCCCGACAATGTCGAGGTGAACGCCTGCTGCGCGCCCAGCACGTCGTTGTTCAGTCGGCTCACCAATGCGCCGGTCTGGGTCCGCGTGAAGAATGCCAGCGGCATCCGCTGCACGTGATCGAAGACAGCGGTGCGCATGTCATAGATCAGGCCCTCGCCGATGCGCGCGGAGTACCAGCGCTGGGCGAAGGAGAGCACCGCGTCGAACACGGCCAGTCCGGCGATGACGAACGCGATCTGCACGATCACCCGGACGTGGCCGTGCCGGGTGATCTCGTTGACCACGCGGCCGGCCAGGATCGGCGTTGCCACGCCGATGAGCGCATCCAGGATGATCAGCCCAAGGAAGACACCGAGTTCCATCCGGTAGGGCGTGGCGAAGCGGAACACCCGACGCCAGGTGCCCGGGGGTATCTCCCGCTCGGTGACGGAGCTGTCCCGGTGCATGGACCGGAACGCCTGCATCGAATAAGCCATAGGCTAACGCCCAACGCCGAGGACGGGGCTAATCTTCCCTGTCCATGCCGACAAGGGCGCGCAGCCGGCGGTATTGCGCCAGCCGCTCGGCAGCCTCCTGGTCACTCTGGCTGCGTCCGACGGGCGGCCAGCAACAGCGCTTTGGTCTCCGCCGCCGCGTCGCGATCGACGGCCAGCAGTGCGGCCACCGTCTGTTCGATTGCCGCGTCGAGACCCTCCGCGGGCACCACTCGGGAAGCCAGGCCGATGTCATAGGCCTCCGCGGCGGACACCCGGCGGCCGGTCAGGCAGATCTCCACCGCCCGGGAGTAACCGACAAGATCGGCCAACCGTTTGGTGCCACCGAGGTCGGGCACCAGGCCCAGCGTGGGCTCGGCCATCGTGAATTGGGCGTCCTCGGCGACGATGCGAATGTCGGTGCCGAGCGCCAGCTGGAAACCTCCGCCGATGGCGTAACCGTGCACGGCCGCGATGCTGACGACGGAGGGTGCGGACGTCCAGTCGTAAGCACGCTGCCATGCCGCGATCTGGTCAGTGGCCGCCTGTGCATCGGCGCCCGCGAGTGCCAGCACGCCAGGTGCGCCGGGAATGCCCTCGGCGGTGAACATGGCGCGGTCCAGTCCGGCGGAGAACGCCCGGCCGGCCCCGCGCAACACCACCACCCGGACAGTGCCGGGCAGCTCCGCGCGCACCCGCACCAGCCAGTCCCACGTGTGCGGAGTCAGCGAATTGAGCCGCTCGGGGCGGTTGAGCGTGATTGTCGCGACCTGGTCGGAGAGCGTGACCTCGAATCCGGCCTCGGCCGGGATCTCGAGCGTGCGCTGCGATTCGGTCGCGGTCAGTGCTATCTCCCCTTGGCCTTGGTCTTGGTGCGGGTGGCGCCGCCTCGGCCGCGCAGCTTCACACCGGACTCAGACAGTACCCGGTGCACGAATCCATAGGACCGGCCGTGCGACTCGGCGAGCTCTCGGATGCTGCGGCCTTTGTCGTACTGCTTCTTCAGGTCGCCCGCGAGCTTGGAGCGCTCGGATCCTGTGATGCGGGCGCCCTTCTTGAGCACGGCCATGGTGTACCTCCGGGAGTGGTGGCGGTCCCGGCCGCGGGGGCAGACGGGGCTTTCGGCTGGCGAATTCATAGCAAGTGATGATCGTTAGCCACAAGGCCGATCCGGATAACCCGTGCCAATCGTAATCGGATCAAGACTTCACATTCGGCCAATTGCACCGGCGACTACCCATTCCATCTGGATATTTCGTGCCACAACCTTGCGCCGGCTGTGAGGATCCGGGACGGCCTAGGCGAGCGCTACCAGATCGGCCAGATCCTCACTCCAGGAATCCTCCACACCGTCCGGCAACAAGATCACCTTCTCCGGCGAGAGCGCCGTCACCGCGCCCTCGTCGTGCGTGACCAGCACGATTGCCCCGGCGTAGGTGCGCAAGGCGGACAGGACCTGCTCGCGGCTGGCCGGGTCGAGGTTGTTGGTCGGTTCATCGAGCAGCAACACGTTCGCCGAACTGGTGACCAGCGTTGCCAGCGCCAGCCGCGTCTTCTCGCCACCGGACAGGACGCCTGCGGGCTTGTCGACGTCCTCGCCACTGAACAGGAACGCACCGAGCACCCGGCGCAGCTCCGTGTCGGACAGATCGGTGCGGCCGACCGACGCGGCGGCGGTTCGCATGTTCTCGAGCACGGTGCGGTCCAGGTCGAGCGTCTCGTGCTCCTGTGCGTAATAGCCCAGTCGAAGTCCGTGTCCGGGCACTACCGAGCCGGTGTCCGCGGGCTCGAGACCGGCGAGCAGGCGCAACAGCGTGGTCTTGCCGGCGCCGTTGAGCCCGAGCACGACCACCCGCGCGCCACGATCGACCGCGAGATCGACGTCGGTGAACACCTCGAGTGATCCGTAGGACTTGCTCAGCCCCTCTGCGGTCAGTGGGGTCCGGCCGCACGGCGCCGGTGCGGGGAACCGCAATCGGGCCACCTTGTCCGCGACTCGTTCCTGGCTGAGCCCCGCGGCGAGTGCCGACGCTCGGCGGTCCATCTGATGCGCCGCGCGCGCCTTGGTGGCCTTGGCGCGCATCTTGTCCGCTTGAGTGCGCAGTGCCTCGATCTTCCGCTCGGCATTGGCGCGCTCGCGATGTCGCCGCCGCTCGTCGGTCTCGCGCTGCTGTAGGTAGGTCTTCCAGCCCACGTTGTATACGTCCAGCGCGGCACGGTTGGCGTCGAGGTTCCAGACCTTGTTCACCACCGCGTCGAGCAGGCCCACGTCGTGGCTGATGAGCACCAGGCCGCCGGTGTGCTGACGTAGGAAATCACGCAGCCACACGATGGAGTCGGCGTCGAGGTGGTTGGTCGGCTCGTCGAGCAGCAGCGTGGACGGCTCGCCGGTGTCGGCGAACAGGATCCGGGCCAACTCGACGCGTCGGCGCTGACCACCGGACAGGGTGCCCAATGTCTGCGTGAGTACCCGATCGGGCAGGCCGAGGTTGGCACAGATACGCGCGGCCTCGCTCTCAGCCGCGTACCCGCCGAGCGCGGAGAACCTATCCTCCAACGTGCCGTACCGGCGGATGAGCGCGTCGTCCTCGGGCGATTCGCTCAGCTGCACGCGCGCCTTGGCGATATCGGTGGCCAGCGTGTCCAGGCCCCGGGCGGAGAGCACCCGGTCGCGCGCGGTGACGTCCAACTGCACCGAGCGCGGGTCTTGGGGCAGGTAGCCGACGGGACCACGACGCCCGACGACGCCGGCGTGCGGCAGTGACTCGCCGGCGAGCACCCGTAACGAGGTGGTCTTGCCCGCTCCGTTACGCCCGACGAGGCCGATGCGATCCCCGGGCTGAATCCGCAGCGTCGTCGGCTCCAGCAGGATGCGCGCGCCCGCACGCAGCTCCAGGCGCTGGCAGTGATCATCCGCGTCAGACGTTGAAACCCAGGGCGCGAAGTTGCTCGCGACCGTCATCGGTGATCTTGTCGGGACCCCACGGCGGCATCCACACCCAGTTGATCTTCACTTCGGTGGCAAGCGGGCTGGGGCCACCCGAGAGTGCGCTGTGTGCCTGGTCCTCGATGACGTCGGTCAGCGGGCACGCGGCCGAGGTCAGCGTCATGTCCAGCGTGATGACTCGGCCGGACGGCGCTTCGTCCACGTGCACGTCGTACACGAGACCGAGGTCCACCACGTTGATGCCGAGTTCAGGGTCGACCACATCGCGCATGGCCTCGTCGATTTCGTCGCGGGTGGGCACAGTGTCAACGGTCATGATGCGTCCATTTCTGTTGATGTCGCCGCATCGGCTGCACCGAGTGCGCCTTTCATCGCCATCCAGCCGAGCAGTGCGCACTTGATCCGCGCGGGGTACTTGGACACGCCTTCGAACGCGACGGCGTCGTCCAGCGTTTCCTCGTCGGCCTCGGTCAGCTCGGCATGGCCTTGCGACTGCATGAGTTCGAGGAACTTCTGTTGCAGCCGCAACGCCTCGGCGACGGGCTTGCCGACGACGAGATCGCTCATGACCGAGGTGGACGCCTGGCTGATCGAACAGCCGATGCCCTCCCAGCCGATGTCGGCCACCGTGTCGCCCTGCAGGCGTACGCGTACGGTCACCTCGTCGCCGCACGTCGGGTTGACGTGATGCACTTCGGCGTCGTACGGCTCGAGCGGCCCGCGGTGATGCGGGTGCTTGTAGTGGTCGATGATGATCGCCTGGTACATCGAGTCCATCGAAATCGCGCTCACCGGAATATCCCCTGCACCTTCTGCACACCGGCGACGAGGGCATCCACCTCGTCGCGCGTGGTGTACACACCGAACGACGCTCGGGTCGTCGCCGGTATTCCGTACCGCACGCACACCGGCCGCGCACAGTGATGCCCGGCACGCACCGCGATGCCCTGCTCGTCGAGCAGCTGCGCCACGTCGTGCGGGTGGATGTCCGCCAGCGTGAAAGCGATGGTCGCACCTCGGTCTACCGCGGTGGCCGGCCCGATGATGCGCAGCCCGTCCACCTCGGCCAGCCCCGCCAGCGCGTACTCGGTCAGCTCCTGTTCGTGCGCCGCAACCGCCTCCATGCCGAGTTCGGACAGGTAGTCCACCGCCGCGCCGAGGCCAATCGCCTCGGCGATCATCGGCGTGCCAGCCTCGAATCGGTGCGGTGGCTCGGCAAAGGTGGTTCCGCTCAGGTCGACGGTCTCGATCATCTCCCCGCCGCCCAGGAAGGGCGGCAGCTCGGCGAGCAGGTCGAAGCGGCCCCGGAGCACGCCGACGCCGGTAGGGCCGTACAGCTTGTGCCCGGTGAACGCGACAAAGTCGGCGCCGAGCTCCTGGACGTCCAACGGGCGATGCGGCGCGGACTGTGACGCGTCCAGCACGGTCAGCGCGCCAACCGCGTTCGCCCGATCCACGATGCGGCGGACCGGGTTGACCGTGCCCAGCGCGTTGGACTGGTGCACGAACGCGACGACCTTGGTGCGCTCGTTGACGATCTCGTCGATGGCGGAGTCGATCAGCCGCCCGTCGTCGTCGATCGGCAGCCACCGGAACGTCGCGCCCGTGCGCTGGGCAAGCAACTGCCACGGCACGATGTTGCTGTGATGCTCCATCTCGGTGACCACGATCTCGTCACCCGGACCGATCCGGAAGCGCTCCGCGCCCGGCGTGGTGGTGGCGTTGGAGATCGCATAGGCAACGAGATTGATCGCCTCGGAGGAGTTCTTCGTGAAGACGATCTCCTCGCGCCGCGGCGCGTTCACGAACCGGGCGACCTTGTCACGTGCGGCCTCGAACGCGTTCGTGGCCTCCGACCCCAGCGTGTGCACGGCGCGCGCCACGTTCGCGTTATGGCGTGCATAGTGCTCCGCCATCACGTCCAGCACAACCTGCGGCTTCTGCGAGGTGTTGGCGCTGTCCAGGTACACCAGCGGCACCCCGTGCACCTGACGTGTCAGGATCGGGAAGTCCTTGCGGACCGCATCGACGTCGAACGTGGACACTGCTATGCCGTCGCCGTCTCGTTCACGCCGAACCGGGCATAACCCTCGGCCTCGAGCTGATCGGCCAGCTCCGGGCCGCCGGCCTCGACGATGCGGCCGTCGAAGAAGACATGCACGAAATCGGGGCGGATGTAGCGCAGGATGCGGGTGTAGTGCGTGATCAACAGGGTGCCGACGCCATTGGCACGGACCCGATTGACCCCCTCGCTCACCACGCGCAACGCATCCACGTCCAGGCCCGAGTCGGTCTCGTCCAGGATCGCGATCTTCGGCTGAAGCAATTCCAGCTGCAGGATCTCGTGCCGCTTCTTCTCACCGCCGGAGAAGCCCTCGTTCACGTTGCGCTCGGCGAAGGAACGGTCGATGTCGAGCCCCGCCATGGCCCCGTTGACCTCTTTCAGCCAGGTACGCAACTTGGGCGCCTCGCCGCGGATCGCAGTGGCGGCGGTGCGCAGGAAGTTCGACACCGACACACCCGGCACTTCCACGGGGTACTGCATCGCGAGGAACAGGCCGGCCCGGGCACGCTCGTCCACGGTCATCGCGAGCACGTCTGCACCGTCGAGCAGCACCGAGCCACTGGTGACCGTGTACTTCGGGTGACCGGCGATCGAATACGCGAGTGTCGACTTGCCGGAGCCGTTCGGGCCCATGATCGCGTGGGTCTCCCCCGAGGCAACCGTGAGGTCGACGCCCTTGAGGATGGGCGTGTCCTCCACGGCAACATGCAGGTCGCGGATTTCCAGCTTGCTCACACTGTCTCCAACTCTTCGGCAGCCGGGGTGAATCCCAGCCGCGCCTCAACGGCGGTCATGATGCGGTGCTGCAGGTCGGGCAGTCCGATGCGTTCCACGACGTCGGCAAAGAATCCGCGGACCACCAGGCGCTGCGCTTCCTCGGCGTCGATGCCTCGGGACTGCAGGTAGAACAGCTGGAGATCGTCGAATCGTCCGGTGGCGCTGGCGTGGCCGGCGCCGGCGATCTCGCCGGTCTCGATCTCGAGGTTCGGCACCGAGTCGGCGCGTGCACCGTCGGACAGCAGCAGGTTTCGGTTCATCTCATACGTGCTCGTGCCGGTCGCTGCCGGCCGGATGCGGACGTCGCCGATCCATACCGTGCGCGAGGTCTCGCCGAGCAAAGCGTTCTTGTACAACACGTTCGACCGGCAGTTCGGCACGCCATGGTCGATGTAGAGCCGTGATTCGAAATGCTCGCCACTGCCGGCGAAACTCACGCCGAGCAGTTCGGCATAGCCGCCGGGTCCGGCGTAGCGCACGGTCGGCGCGATCCGCACCAGGCCGCCGCCGAGGTTCACGGTGATGTGCCGGTACGTGGCGTCGCGACCGACCACCGCGTCGTACCAGCCGAGGTGCACGGCGTCGTCGTCCCAGCGCTGCACGGTCACCACGTCCAGCCGCGCGCCGTCGCCGACGCGGATCTCGACGTTCGTCGCGTGGCCGCCGCCGCCGGTGTGCTCGATCACCAGCACCGCAGAGCTGAACGCGCCGGCGTCGATGACGAGGTGGCCATAGTCGTTCTTGCCGGCCACGCCGTCTACGGTCAGCACGATCGGTGCCGAGAGCTCGGCGTTCGCGGGGATCACCACCGCGCGACCCGCCGTCGCCTCGCGCCAGGCCACCGCCGCAGCCCGGTCACTCGGCTGCGCGGCAATGCCCCACAGCGGATCGTCCGGCCCGATCGGGCGCACGGTCGCCGGCGCGGGTACGTCCGCACCACGGACCGCCGCGTCGGGATCAGCGGCCGCGCCGTCCAGGAAGGCACGCATTCGCCGGATCGGCGTGAAACGCCACGCCTCTTCGCGTCCGCGCGGAATCTCGAACGCGTCGGGGTCACGCGAGGTGAACCGCTCCGAGGGCGAGCCGGTGGGACCGGAACCGTGTGCATGCGGCCGGTCGGTGAGAGTCGTCAATTCGTCGCCTTGATCATCGTGAACGTCGTGCAGCGGACCGTCAGCCCACTGCTCCTTCCATCTGCAGCTCGATCAGCCGGTTGAGCTCGAGCGCGTATTCCATCGGCAGCTCGCGCGCGATCGGCTCGACGAACCCGCGGACCACCATGGCCATCGCTTCGTCCTCGGTCATGCCGCGGCTCATCAGGTAGAACAGCTGGTCCTCGCTCACCTTGGAGACGGTCGCCTCGTGACCCATCGACACGTCGTCCTCACGGACGTCGACGTAGGGATAGGTGTCCGAACGGCTGATCTCGTCGACGAGCAGCGCGTCGCACTTGACGGTCGATGCGCTGTGGTGGGCACCCTTGTGCACTTCGACCAGGCCGCGGTAGGAGGTGCGACCGCCGCCGCGTGCCACCGACTTGGAGATGATCGTCGAGGACGTGTGCGGGGCCAGGTGCAGCATCTTCGCGCCTGCGTCCTGGTGCTGTCCCTCGCCGGCGAAGGCGATGGAGAGCACCTCGCCCTTGGCGTGCTCGCCCATCAACCAGACCGCGGGGTACTTCATGGTGACCTTGGAGCCGATGTTGCCGTCGATCCACTCCATGGTGGCGCCGGCCTCGGCCTTGGCGCGCTTGGTGACCAGGTTGTACACGTTGTTCGACCAGTTCTGGATCGTCGTGTACCGGCACCGGGCGTTCTTCTTCACGATGATCTCGACCACGGCCGAATGCAGCGAATCGCTGGAGTAGATGGGCGCGGTGCAGCCCTCGACGTAGTGCACGTACGCGCCTTCGTCGACGATGATCAGCGTGCGCTCGAACTGACCCATGTTCTCCGTGTTGATCCGGAAGTAGGCCTGCAACGGGATCTCGACGTGCACGCCCTTGGGCACGTAGATGAACGAACCGCCGGACCACACCGCGGTGTTCAGTGCGGAGAACTTGTTGTCGCCGGCCGGGATGACCGAACCGAAGTACTCGCCGAACAGCTCCGGGTACTCCTTCAGGCCGGTGTCGGTGTCGACAAAGATGACGCCCTGGCGCTCCAGCTCCTCGTTGATCTTGTGATAGACCACCTCGGACTCGTACTGCGCCGCGACGCCGGACACCAGCCGCTGCTTCTCCGCCTCCGGGATGCCGAGCTTGTCGTAGGTGTTCTTGATGTCGCTGGGCAGGTCGTCCCACGTCGCCGCCTGCTTCTCGGTCGAGCGGACGAAGTACTTGATGTTCTCGAAGTCGATTCCGGACAGGTCCGAACCCCAGTTCGGCATCGGCTTCTTCTCGAAGATCGACAGCGCCTTGAGGCGCCGGTCGAGCATCCACGCCGGCTCGCTCTTCTTGGCGGAGATGTCGGCGACCACGGCGGGGCTCAGCCCACGCTTGGCGCTGGCGCCGGCGATGTCGGCGTCGGCCCAGCCGAAGTTGTAACGCGACAGCGCGGCGATCTGCTCCTCTTGCGTGAGCGGCGTCGTGTTGGTCGGCGCTGTTGTCATCTCAGGTCCTCCGGGAGGGGTTGTCGCGCACCTGGATAGGAACGTGGGTGGTGCAGACACCGTCGCCGTGCGCGATGGTGGCCAGCCGTTGTACGTAGGTGCCGAGCACCTGCGCGAAGGCACGGGTCTCGGCCTCGCACAGCTCGGGGAACTCCGCGGCGACATGCGCCACCGGGCAGTGGTGCTGACAGACCTGCACACCGGCGCCGGCCTGCTCGGTGGAGGCCGCGTACCCATGCTCGGTGAGTGCCTGTGCGAGCGCTTCGGCCTTGCTTGCCGGCGAACGGCGATTGCGCATGGCGGGCTCGATCAGGTCGGCCAGGCCACGGGCGCGATGCTCGGCGAACGCGACGACGGCGTTCTCACCACCGTTCTCGCGCAGGTACCGCAGCGCGGTGGTGGCCAGGTCGTCGTAGGCGTGCGGGAACTCCGCCCGACCCGTGTCGGTGATCGCATACGTCCGCGCCGGGCGTCCCCGGCCGCGCTGAGCGGTGCGGCGGGGTTCGACCTCCACCAGCAGCCCGTCCGCAACCAGGGCGTCGAGATGCCGGCGGATCGCCGCCGGCGAGAGCTCAAGCTGCTCAGCCAGGGCGGCGGCCGTCTCCGGGCCTCGCTCCAGGATCAGCCGGGCCACCGCGTCGCGGGTGCGATCGCCCAGGGACATTTTCACAACACAAGTATGACTTATTTGCCGGCGACTGGCAGTAGCGGGGTGCATATCCGTCCCCGATAGGTTCCACGGGTGCTCTACCGCGCTCTCGAGCTCACCATCGGCCCCACCGTTCGGACGCTGTACCGGCCCCGGGTCACCGGCGCCGAGCACGTCCCCCGCACCGGGCCGGTGATCATCGCCGGCAACCACATTTCGTTTGCCGACGAGATCTTCACGCCGCTGGCCGCCCGGCGGCGGGTGCTGTACTTCGCCAAGGCCGAGTACTTCACCGGCGTCGGCCTGCGCGGCCGGTTGATGGCCGCGCTGTTCCACGGCCTCGGCCAGGTCCCGGTGGAGCGGGGCGACACCCGCTCCGCGGCCGCCGTGGTCGATATCGGCGTCGGTCTGCTCCGGCAAGGTGCCGTCCTCGGCATCTTCCCGGAAGGCACCCGCTCTCCGGACGGCTCGCTCTATCGCTTCCGCACTGGTGTGGCACGGCTGGCGTTGCGCTCCGGTGCACCGGTGGTGCCGGTGGGGATCGTCGGCACTCGCGCGGTACAGCCGCCCGGCAGCCGCCGCTGGCATCTCGCGCCGGTCGAGGTCAACTTCGGGCCGGCGCTGCATTTCGGCGAGCGCGCCGCGCAGGAGCGCAGTGCCCGGGTGCTGCGCGAGATCACCGACACCGTGCGGGTCGCCGTGCAGGATTTGTCCCGCCAGACATACGTGGACGCATTCGCCGCATCCGACCGCGTGGCCTGAGGTTGCTGAGAGCTGGCCTACCCCAGTCAGCTCCTGCGCCGGGCGCTCCGGTGCCGCGTTTCTAGACTGTCCAGGTGTCACCGGTCAGCTCACCCGCCGCGGTCGAGGTCTGCGACCTCGTCAAGGTCTACGGCGCGCGGCGCGCGGTGGACGGGCTGTCGCTGCGGGTGGAGCCAGGCTCGGTGCTCGCCCTGCTGGGCCCCAACGGCGCCGGCAAGACCACGGCGATCGAGATCTGTGAAGGTTTCCGCAAGGCCGATGGCGGGACGGTCCGGGTGCTCGGCCGCGATCCGGTCCGCGATGCGGCGGCGCTGCGTCCCCGGGTCGGCGTCATGCTGCAGGACGGGGTCGGCGGCTACACCGCGGCAAGTGCCCTGGAAATGGTGCGGCTTTTCGCTGCCTACGCCCTGCACCCGCACGACCCGGCCGCGCTCCTCGACGCCGTCGGGCTCGCCGACGTCGCCGGCACCGCCGTCAAGCGGCTCTCCGGCGGGCAGCAGCAGCGGCTTTCGCTGGCGCTGGCGCTGGTCGCACGCCCGGAACTCGTCTTTCTCGACGAGCCCACGGCCGGGATGGATCCGCAGTCACGGCGAGCCACCTGGGAGTTCGTGCGCAAGCTGCGCGCGGACGGCGTCAGCGTCGTGCTGACCACGCATTTCCTGGACGAGGCGGAACAGCTTGCCGACCACGTCGTCGTCATGGACGCGGGCCGCGTCGTCGCGGAGGGCAGCCCGGCGGAGCTGACCAGATCCGGCGCGGAGGGCCAGATCCATTTCCGTGCCGGTGCGGGCCTGCCGCTGGCATCGCTGGTCGCCGCGCTGCCCGCAGGGTCCAGCGCGACCGAGCAGACGCCCGGCCAGTATGTGGTGGCCGGCGACGTCAACCCGGAGCTGCTGGCGCTGCTTACCGCGTGGTGCGCCGGGCAGGGCGTGCTTGCCGAGTCGCTCACGGTCGAGCGCCGCACGCTGGAGGACGTCTTCCTCGACCTCACCGGGCGCGAGCTGCGGCCATGACCGCCACCACCTCGTTCGCACCGGCTCCCGGCGCAGCGCCGCGTTTCCGAATGCTCGGCGCCCAGGTGTCGATGGAGTTCCGGCTGCTGCTGCGCAACGGGGAGCAGGTGGGGCTGACCCTGCTCATCCCGCTGCTGCTGCTCGTCTTCTTCAACCTGCCGCTGCTCTACTCGCTGGACACGCCACGGCGCATCGACTTCGTGGTGCCGAGCATCATCGCGCTGGCAGTGATGTCGGCCGCATTCACCGGGTTGGCCATCGGTACCGGGTTCGAGCGCAAGTACGCGGTGCTCAAGCGGCTGGGTGCGACGGCGCTGCCGAGATCGATCCTGCTTGCCGGAAAGACGCTGGCGGTGCTGCTCCTGGAGCTGGTCCAGCTGGTATTGGTCTGTGCCGTCGGCGTGGCATTGGCCTGGCATCCGCACGGCAACGCAGCGCTGGTGGTCGTGCTCGTCGTCCTCGGCACGCTGGCCTTCGGTGGGCTCGGACTGCTGCTCGCCGGCACCGTGCGGGCGGAGGTGACGCTGGCTGCGGCGAATCTGCTCTGGCTGGTGCTGCTCTTCGCCGGAGGCATCGCAATTCCGCTGTCGAAATACCCGGGCGCCGCACGCGACGTGCTGCAGTACCTGCCGTCGGCGGCACTGTCCGACGGGCTGCACCAGGTGCTCCAACACGGCGGCGGCATCCCACTGCGCGCGCTGCTGACGTTGCTGGTGTGGGCGGCGGTGGCGCTGCCTGCCGCGGCCAAGTGGTTCCGATGGGAATGACGGCGGTGCGTGCGGCGGAGCCGGTGCGTCCGGGCCGGGTGCGCAGCTGGTTCGGCTCCGCGACCGTACTGCGGCGCCTCGCCATCACCACCCTGGTGGCGAACGTCCTCATCGTTGTGACCGGCGGCGCGGTCCGGCTGACGAACTCCGGGCTCGGCTGCCCGACCTGGCCGTCGTGCACGTCCGCCTCGCTCGTGCCGACTCGGGCGTACTCGTTCCACGGCATCATCGAGTTCAGCAATAGGCAGCTGACGTTCGTCGTCGGCCTGCTCGCTGTACTTACCTTGCTGGCGGCGTGGGCGCAGCGACGTGAGGTCCGGCTGGCCTTGGTCGCGTTCCTCGGCGTACCGGCGCAGGCCGTGCTGGGTGGCATCACCGTGCTGACCGACCTGAATCCGTACGCGGTGGCGTGCCATTTCCTGCTCTCCATGGCAATCCTGTTCGGCTATGCGCTGCTGGTCTGGCGGCTGGCCGCGGCACGCACGGAGCCGGTGCCTGGCCCAGCGGTGCTGCTGGCACGCGTGCTGGCGGCGGTGACCGCGGCGGTGCTGGTTATCGGCACAGTGGTCACCGGCAGCGGCCCGCATGCCGGTGACGTAAAGGCGGGCGTGGTGCACCGGATCCACCTCTCCTCCGCCGGCGTCAGCGAGCTGCACGCCGACGCGGTGATGGTTCTCATCGGCGTCACGGTCGGCATGCTCGCGCTCTGCTACGCGCTGCGCACCTCCGAGCGTGCGCGCCGAGCGGTGCTGGTGCTGCTCGGTGTCGAACTCGCCCAAGGCGTTATCGGATTTACCCAGTACTTCCTGCACGTACCGCCGCTGCTGGTGGCGTTGCACATGTTGGGCGCGTGCCTGGTCTGGCTAGCCGCGGTTCGGGTGCTCTTCACCTTCGGCGGGATTCCCGGCGGGCAGCCCTGGCGCGGCGGTGCTCTCAGCACCGGCGCGGGCAGCCGCACCAGCAGCCACTGACGCGACGGCGATGCTGACCAATGCGCCCAGGATGATGCCGGCCGGCTCGCCCGGCTTGAGTACGCCGAGTTGATCTCCGACGGTCACGGCCGCGACGGGCACACCGAGTTGAGCTGCGGCAAGGGCGCCGTAGGTGATCGGCTGACCGAGTGCGCGCATCGCCACATGGCTCCCGATCGCGCCGAGACCCAGGGCGAAGCCGAGCAAAATGTAGGACCGATGGTGCGCTAGTTCGCGCAAATCGAGGGATGCGCCGAGCCAGATGAAGAACAGCGGCCCGAGAAACCCCTCGGTGAGCGCGAAGAGTTGCCGAGCGAGTCGTCGTGGCGTGCCGATGGCGGAGACGGCGACGCCGAACGAGAAACCGGCCAGCATGATCGACACGTGCGTGCGCGCGGCCAGCGCCGCGAGTGCACACAAGATCATCAAACTGACGCGGAGTTCGATCGCCAGCTTGCGCTCCTCGGACACCTTGTGCACGCGTTCCCGAATGCCACTGCGCTCGAGATAGCGCAGCACGAAGAAGAGCACGACGGCGCTCGCGATGACGGCAATCGCGCCGACCGCGGCACGTGCCGCGTGATGCGGATCGATCACCAGCGGCAGCGACGACGATGGAGGCGGCATCGGCGAGCGCGACTTGCGGCAGCAGTTGCAGGACCGGCGGGCCCCGAAAGCTGAAGCGAATCGATGATCGGAAGGACCAAGGCGGCGGAGGACGAGGCCATCAGCACCGCATACAGCGCGGTGTGGCCAGTTCCGAAGATGTGCGCCAGCAACACCGCTACCGCTACTGCGATCACGCCGACCGCCGCCGCCCGCAGCACGCCGGTACGTGCCGCGGACTTCAGACGCGGATCGTTCACGGGCACGTGCGAACCCGCCACGAACATCACGAGCGCGAAGCCGAGGTTGGCCAGGAAGGTGAACGTCCTGTCGGACGGATGCAGCGTCCTGGTGCCCGTGGTACCGAGAATGACGCCGATGATGATCTCGCCCACCACGACCGGAACGTGCAGCGCGCGCGGCAGCGACAGCAGCGGTCCGAGCAGGCCGACCAGCATGATCAGCGCAAGCGTCTGCAGCGTCATCGCCGCACCTGAGTCATGAGGGACCTTATCCCCGCAACGACATGCCACGCAGGACGAACTCCGGCCGCTGTCTGGCTCGGCACAGCGCGCACGCTGCTTTTCGACAGCCTGAGCCTCTGGCTGCGCTAGAGAAGCTGGCTGAGGGTGTAGATCACCAGTCCGGCCAGCGACCCGACGACCGTTCCGTTGATGCGAATGAACTGAAGGTCGCGGCCGACCTGCAACTCCAGCCGGCGGCTCGTCTCCGCTGTGTCCCACCGTTCGACGGTCGCCGAGATGACGCCGGCCAGATCACCGGCGTATTGCTGCACGATGTGGCCGCTGAGCCGTTGCAGTGCCTCATCGACCTTCGCCGCCACCGCCTCGTCGTCGCGCAACGACTCCCCCGCGCGCACCGTCAGCGCCTCCACCGAGCGCCGCAGGTCCGAGTCCGGATCCACCGCACCGTCCAGCACCATCTTCTTCATCGTCAGCCACAGCTGGGATAGCCAGTCGCGTACGTCCGGTCGGTCGAGCAGGTCCAGCTTCGCCCGCTCCACCCGCGCCGCCTGCTGCGGATCGGTGCGCAGCCGCTGCGCGAGCTCGCGCAGCTTCGTGTCGTAGGTCCGTCGTAACTCGTGATCACTGTCCACGGAGACGTCGGCAAGGAACGACTGCACCGCGCTGAAGCCCTTCGCGAACACCCGGTCGTCCACCCACTCCGGCACCCACTCCGGCGACTCCTGATCCAGCCGGCGCCGCAGCACGCTCTGGTTCTCGTCCAAGAACCGCATCAGCCCGCGCAGGCCCGCGGTCAGCATGGCCTGGTGCTGCCCGGCGTCGCATACCGCTTCCAGTGCCCGGCCCAGCAACGGCGACAACTGCATGTCGCGCAGTCGCTTGTCCGCGAACGTAGCCACCGCGTTGCGCAGCTCGTCATCGTGCAGCACCGACGCGAGTCCGCCGACGGCCTTGCTGAGTTCGTCGGCGACCTGACGCGCATGTCCGGGATCGGCCAGCCACGCGCCCACCCGTTGCGGCACTCGCGCCAGCGCCAGCCGTTCGCCGACGATCTCCGGCGTGATGAAGTACTCGTTCACGAAGCTCGCCAAGCCCTCGCCGATCTGGTCCTTCTTGCGCGGAATGATCGCCGTGTGCGGAATCGGCAACCGCAGCGGATGCCGGAACAGCGCAGTCACGGCGAACCAGTCGGCCAGGCCGCCGACCATCGATGCCTCCGCCGCCGCCTGCACGTATCCGGCGGCACCGTGCCCGTGCCATACGCCGCGGCACACCGAATAGACGACCGCAGCCAGCACCAGCAAACCAGTGGCGACGATCTTCATCCGGCGCAACGCCCGCACCCGCTCGTCCGCGAGCGCCGGGATTCGCGGCTGGCTCACGGGCGTTGCCCGGCCAATGCCGCGACCGTCGTCGCGATCAGCTCGGCGAACCGGTCCGCCGAGCCGGACCCGTGCGAGAGGAACAGGGACGGTTCGATGAGTTCCAGCTCGAGCACTGCGGGCCCCGCCGAACCGGGCAGCAGGTCTACCCGTGCGTAGAGCATGCGCGCGCCGTAGCGACGGAGCACCTCGGCCATAGCGCGGTCGGCGAGGGCACGTTCGTGCCGGTGTCGCCGTGGCGCGGTGATGCGCTCCTCGACGAACAGTTCGTGCGACGCGTCGGCGTGCACGTCGTGCACGGCTCCGGCCGGCAGCATCGCCGCCTTGGTGACGCGCATGGCTGAAATGTCCGCCTAGGTAGATCAGCGCACGCTCGCCGTCGCATCGATTCCGCTCAGATACGGCTGCACGATCGCGGTGCGGCCAGCCGCGTGCAGCAGCTCGAGATGCGCCCGAGCGCCGCGCCGGTCTCGCCCTGGCTGAACCGTCCCGCGCCCCAGCGATCCGGCCCCGACCGAGGGCTTGACCACGTAGTCCCCCGCTGCCGGGGTGCGCAACGCTTGCCCCGGCTCGACGCAACTCGGTCGCCACGATCGGCACGCCCGCCGCCGGCGAGATCCCGCAGGTACGTCTTGTCGGAATTCCACGCGAGAACCGGGGCCGGATTGGCCAACCGCGCGATCGAACGCGTCCAGGTCAGGAACTCCGTGCGGCGTGGGGTGTAGTCCCAGGTGGAGCGCACAATGACGAGGTCGTGGTGCCAACTCGACCTCCGGGTCGTCCCAGACCACCCACTCGGCCTTGACGTCCTGCCGGATCAGGGCAGCGCTCAGTTCGTCCGCGTCCTCGTCGCCGCCGGGCAACTGCGCACAGGTGACCAGCGCGACCGACCCCATCCGACCATCGTAGGAGCGAGCCCGCCGCAGCTCCGGCATGTGCCGTCCAGGCGTGGGTCCGGCCGCAGCAAGCCCGCCATCCAGAAGTGACTCGCTAGCTGGATCTGCTCAGCGCAGGAAGGTGTCGACGGCGAGCGCGACGAAGACGAACGCCAGATAGCTGTTGGACAGGTGGAACAGCTGCATCGGCTTCGTGGTGCGCCCGCTGGTGGTCTGCCACAACAGCCGGTGCGCACCGGCCAGCAGCACCGCACCGGCCGCGAGCGCAAGCACACCGAACACCCAGCCGGTGGCAACCAACCACACCGCGACCGTGGCAGCCACGGTCAGCCACGAGTACGCGACGATCTCCCGCGCGACCCGCACCGGCGACGCGACGACCGGCAACATCGGCACCGAGGCGCGGGCGTAGTCGTCTCGGTATCGAATGGCAAGCGCCCAGAAGTGTGGCGGCGTCCAGAAGAACACCACCGCGAAGAGCAGCACGGGGGTCCAGGACAGCCCGTCGGTGACAGCCGCCCAGCCGATCAGCACCGGCATACACCCGGCTGCGCCACCCCACACGATGTTCTGTGCTGTGCGGCGCTTGAGCACCATCGTGTACACGATCACGTAGAACGCGATCGCCGCGGCCGTCAGCCCGCCGGCGAGCCAGTTCGCGCCGAATCCCATCACGACGATGGCGACCGCGCCGAGCAGCGCGCCGAACAACAGCGCACCGCCGGGTGAGACGTCGTGACGCGCCAGCGGGCGGTGGCCGGTCCGGCGCATCACCGCGTCGATGTCGCGGTCGACGTAGCAGTTCAGGGCGTTGGCGCTGCCCGCAGCCAGCGTGCCGGCGAGCATCGTGACGACCACGACCGACCAACCTGGCAAGCCACCGGCCGCCAGCACCATGGCCGGCAGGGTGGTGACAAGCAGAAGTTCGATGATTCGGGGCTTGGTCAGCGCGACGTAGGCGCGAAGTGTGCGCCGCAGCGACGAGGCCTGCGCCAGAGCCGCAGAATCGCGACGCCGAGCCCCGGCGGGGGGCTGTTCAGCGTTGGCTGCGGGAACCCGATGCGGGCGCGCGGCGGCCGGCGCAACGGGCGTCTGCGTCACCGGATCAGACTAACCGCTCGTCCGCCCGCCGCCGTCGGCACCTGCCGCCGCCGCGACCGGCGCTGCCCAAGCGTCCGGTCCGGGCAGACACAGGTTGCCGACCGGTACAGGTGGCTAGGCTGAACTCGGCAGACTCCTTGGCCCTGCACGACACGAAGGGACACGATCGATCGTGAGCCAGAGCGAGGCGACCATCGTCACCCGGCACCCGGAGTGGTGGACGGAGCTGGACACCAAAGCCGTCGACACCGCCCGCCTGCTGGCCGCCGACGCGGTGCAGAAGGCCGGCAGTGGCCACCCCGGCACCGCCATGGCTCTAGCCCCGCTGGCGTACCTGCTCTACCAGCGCGTGATGCGGCACGACCCCACCGATCCGCACTGGATCGGCCGGGACCGGTTCATCCTGTCCAACGGGCACTCCTCGCTCACGCAGTACTGCCAGCTGTACCTGTCCGGTTACGGACTGGAGCTGTCCGATCTGGAGGCGCTGCGCTCCTGGGGATCGCGGACGCCCGGGCACCCGGAGTACGGCCACACCGTCGGTATCGAGGTGACCACCGGCCCGCTGGGTCAAGGCGTCGGTAACGGCGTGGGCATGGCCATGGCGTGGCGGCGCGAGCGCGGCCTGTTCGACCCGGACACGCCATTCGGCGAGTCGCCGTTCGACCACTTCATCTACGTGATCGCGGGCGACGGCTGCATGGAGGAGGGCGTGGCCAGCGAAGCGTCCTCGCTGGCCGGACACCAGCAGCTCGGCAATCTGATCATGTTCTACGACGACAATCACATCTCCATCGAGGACAACACCAACGTCGCGTTCAGCGAGGACGTCCTGCTCCGCTACGAGGCCTACGGCTGGCACGTGCAGCGGGTGGACTCCGGTGAGGACGTCGTCGCGCTCGAGGAGGCGGTGCACGAGGCGCAGCGAGTGTCACCGACCGCCCGTCGATCATCGCCGTGCGCACGATCATCGGCTGGCCGGCGCCGACCAAGCAGAACACCGGCGCGGCGCACGGCGCCGCGCTCGGCGAGGACGAGATCCGCAAGACGAAAGAGATTCTCGGCTTCGACCCCGACGTGCACTTCGCCGTCGACGCCGAGGTGCTGGCGCACGCCCGCCAGGTCGTCGACCGTGGCCGCGAGGCGCACGCCAAATGGCAGGTCGAATTCGACGGGTGGGCCGCGGGCAACTCCGAGCGGGTCGCGCTGCTCGATCGGTTGCGCACCCGTTCGCTGCCCGCCGGCTGGACCGACAAGCTGCCGTCGTTCCCCACCGAGAAGGACGGCAAACCCAACGCCATCTCCACCCGCTCGGCGAGCGGCAAGGTCCTCGGCGCCCTGGCGGACACCCTGCCGGAGCTGTGGGGCGGCTCGGCCGACCTCGCCGAGAGCAACACTGACCACGATGGAGGGCGAGCCGAGCTTCATCCCGGCCGAGCACCAGACCAAGATGTGGCCAGGCGGACCGTACGGACGCACCCTGCATTTCGGCATCCGCGAACACGCGATGGGTTCGATCCTCAACGGCATCACCCTGCACGGCGGCACCCGGGTCTACGGCGGCACGTTCCTCGTGTTCAGCGACTACATGCGTCCGCCGGTTCGGCTTGGCCGCGCTGATGAAGCTGCCGACGATCTATGTCTGGACGCACGACTCCATCGGCCTCGGTGGCGACGGCCCGACGCACCAGCCGATCGAACAGCTGGCGGCGCTGCGCGCCATCCCAGGCCTGGACGTCGTCCGGCCCGCGGACGCGAACGAGACCGTTGTGTGCTGGCGCGCGACGCTTGAGTACACCGACCGGCCGATCGGCTTCGCACTGTCCCGGCAGAACCTGCCCGTGCTCGATCCGAGCCAAGGTGGTGGACGCCGCGAAGGGTGGGTACGTGCTGGCGGAGGCGAGTTCCGGTGTGCCCCAGAGTGATCCTGATCGGGACCGGCTCCGAGGTGTCGCTGGCGATGGCCGCCCGCGAGCGACTGGAGGCCGACGGGACGCCGACGCGAGTGGTGTCCATGCCATGCCTGGAGTGGTTCCGCGCCCAGCCCGAGGCGTACCAGCAGCAGGTCATCCCGCCGGACGTCAAGGCCCGCGTCAGCGTGGAGGCCGGCGTTCGGCAGGGCTGGCGCGAGATCGTCGGCGACAACGGAGAGATCATCAGCATCGAGCACTTCGGCGCGAGCGCCGAGGGCTCCGTCATCTTCGAACAGTTCGGCTTCACCCCGGATCGGGTGGTGGCGGCCGCACACGCCACGCTCAACCGAGCGGGCCTGATCCGCGACGTCACCACCGGCAACTGATCGTGACAACCGAAGGAGACCAACAATATGAGCTGACTCACTCGCCGAACTGTCCGACCAGGACGTCTCCATCTGGCTGGACGACATCAGCCGGGAACGCCTGCGCAGCGGCAACCTCGCCGAACTCGTCGCCAAGACAACACGTCGTCGGCGTGACGAGCAATCCGACCATCTTCTCCAAGGCGCTGGAGAAGGGCGACGCCTACGACGAGCAGGCGGCCGAGCTGGCCACCCGCAAGATCGCTGTCGACGGTGCCGATCCGGTACCTGATGGCCTACGACATCCGCTGGGCCTGCGACGTGCTGCGGCCGGTCTACGACCGCACCGGCGGCAAGGACGGCCGGGTCTCGATCGAGGTCGACCCGCGCATCGCACACGACACCGACCGCACCACCGCGGAGGCCAAGGGCCTGAACTGGCTGGTCGACCGCCCGAACGTGCTGATCAAGATTCCGGCCACGGTCGAGGGTCTGGACTCGATCACGGCGGCAACAGCCGCGGGCGTGAGCGTGAACATCACGCTGATCTTCGGCCTGGACCGCTACGACCTGGTGATGGATGCGTACATGACCGGGCTGGAGCAGGCTCGCAAGAACGGCATCAAGCTGCAGACCATCCACTCGGTTGCCTCGTTCTTCGTCTCCCGCGTCGACACCGAGATCGACAAGCGGCTGGACAAGCTCGGCACGGACGAGGCGAGGGATCTGCGCGGCAAGGCCGGGATCGCGAACGCTCGGTTGGCCTACGAGCGGTTCGAGAAGGTCCTCGCGTCGGACCGGTGGAAGGTCCTGGAACAGGCCGGCGCGAACCGCCAACGGCCGCTGTGGGCCTCGACCGGGGTCAAGGACCCCGCCTACGACGACACGATGTACGTGGTGGAACTCGTCGCGCCGGAGACCGTCAACACGATGCCGGAGGCGACCCTGGACGCGGTAGCTGGACCACGGGCGGATCCACGGCAACACTATCGCCGGGACCTACGAACAATCACGCCAGGTGATCGACCGGCTCAACGCGCTGGGCATCAGCTACGACGACGTGATCGAACTGCTCGAGGTTGAGGGCGTGCAGAAGTTCGAGGATGCCTACGCTCAGCTGGCCGAATCGGTGCAGAAGAAGCTGGACTCCGTCAGCTGATGAGCGAAGTCATCGCGAACAAGGACGACGCCGCGATCGCCGGCGCCGCAGCCGACTCGACCGCTCCGGACGCCACGCCGGCCTCGGCTGAGCACCCGGTGAATCTGCTGCGCGACGTACGGGACCGGAGGTTGCCGCGCACGCCGGAGCCGTGCGCGCTGGTGGTCTTCGGTGTCACCGGCGACCTGGCCCGCAAGAAGCTGCTGCCGGCCATCTACGACCTGGCCAACCGTGGGCTGCTGCCGCCGGATTTCGTGTTGCTCGGCTTCGCCCGCCGCGACTGGGGTGACGGCGACTTCGAGCAACTGGCGCGCAAGGCGGCCAAGGAGCACGCGCGCACGCCGTGGAGCGACCAGGTCTGGGAGCGGCTCAACGGCAACATCAAGTTCGTGCCCGGCAGCTTCGACGACGACAACGCCTTCGACACGCTCGCCCAGACGCTGCTGGACCTGTGCGCGACGCACGGCATCAAGGGCAACGCCGCGTTCTACCTGTCCATCCCGCCGAGCATGTTCCCGATGGTGTTGCAGCAGATGGCGCGCACCGGCATGGCCAGCAACGCCAAGAGCGGCGGTTGGCGCCGCGTCGTGGTCGAGAAGCCATTCGGCCACGACCTGGACAGCGCGTTGGCACTGAACAGCCTGGTGGACAGCGTGTTCGGGCCGCAGGACGTGTTCCGCATCGATCATTACCTGGGCAAGGAGACGGTGCAGAACATCCTGGCGCTGCGCTTTGCCAATCAGCTGTTCGAACCGGTCTGGAACGCCAACTACGTCGACTCGGTGCAGATCACCATGGCCGAGGACGTCGGCATCGGCGGCCGGGCCGCGTTCTACGACGCGACCGGCGCAGCCCGCGACGTGCTGCAGAACCATCTGCTGCAGCTGCTCGCGTTGACGGCGATGGAAGAGCCTGTGCTGTTCTCGGCCGAGAACATCCAGGTGGAGAAGCTGAAGGTGTTGCGCGCGGTGTCGCTGCCCAAGGACATGGCCGCGTACGCGGTGCGTGGGCAGTACGACCAGGGCTGGCTGGCCGGTGAGCGGGTGCCGGCGTACCGCGCCGAGCAGGGCATCGGTCCGGACTCCAAGACCGAGACCTACGTCGCGGTGCGCCTCGGTATCGAGACGCGCCGGTGGGCGGGCGTGCCGTTCTATATCCGTACCGGCAAGCGCCTGCCGCGGCGAGTCACCGAGATCGGCGTGATGTTCAAGAAGGCACCACACCTGCCGTTCAGCGAGACCGACACCGAGGAACTCGGACACAACCAGCTCGTGATCCGCGTGCAGCCGGACGAAGGAGTCACGCTGAAATTCGGATCCAAGGTGCCGGGCACATCGATGGAGGTGCGCGACGTCGCGATGGACTTCCTGTACGGGGAGGCGTTCACCGAGACCTCGCCCGAGGCGTACGAACGGCTGATCCTCGACGTGCTCATCGGCGAAGCGACGTTGTTCCCCCGCAACGACGAGGTAGACGCGTCGTGGCGGGTGATCGATCCGTTGGAGGAGTTCTGGGCCGGTCAGGAGCCGTACCTGTACCGGGCCGGTGAATGGGGCCCCAAGGAGGCCGACGAGATGCTGGCGCGTGACGGACGCGCATGGAGGCGACCATGACGACGCTGTGGGACACGACCGGATCCGCGGTGGTCCGGGCGCTGGTCGCGGAGCGGCGCACCGGTGGTGCGGTCACCAGCGGCAACGCCTTGACCCTGGTGATCGTCGTCGACGAGAGGGACGTGGAGGAGGCCGAGCAGGCCGCCACCATCGCCGCAAGCAAGCATCCGATGCGGATGCTGATGGTGATCCGCCGCCAGATCGACGCGCCGGTGCCGCGGCTGGACGCGGAGGTCACCTTGGGCGGGCGGCTCGGTCCGGGTGAAGCTGTCGTGCTGCGCATGTACGGCCGGCTCGCATTGCACGCGGAGTCGGTCACGCTCCCCCTGCTCGCCCCGGACGCCCCGGTGGTGACGTGGTGGCACGGACCGCCACCGGATCGGATCGCGTACGACCCGCTGGGCGTCTTCGCCGACCGGCGGATCACCGACGTGTGCGGGTCACCGGATGCGGTGGCGGCGCTGCGGCAACGTGCCGCCGACTTCGCACCAGGCGACACCGACCTGTCCTGGACCCGGATCACCGGCTGGCGCGCCGCGCTGGCCTCGGCCTATGACGGCGCGCACGACACCGCGGTCGGTGCCAGCGTCGACGGCGACGAGAGCGACCCGTCCGCGCTGTTGCTGGCCGGCTGGCTGTCCTCGTGCCTGCACAGTTACGTGCCGGTCACCGGTGGCACGTCGGGCCGTGGAATCCGCTCGGTCACGCTGACCTTCGGTGGCGGCACGGAGATCACGGCCCGCAGCGAGGGCACCCGGCTCGTGCTCAGCCGCACCGGCACCCCGGACTCGATCGCGCCGTTCCCGGAGCGTTCGCTGGGCGAGTTGCTGGCCGAGGAACTGCGACGGTTGGACGCCGACGAGATTTACGCGGAGTCACTGGGGACGGTGTGCGACGTGTCCGGCCTGGACGACCGGCCGGCCACCCGCGTGCACATCTGGAAAGACCCGGCGGCAGCTGCCTCGTGAGCGGCGGCAATTCTCGGGAGATCGTGGTCGAGTCAGGCCCGGCGCAGCTCGCGGAGAACACCGCGGCGCGGGTGATCACGACGCTGGTCACCGTGCTCGGGATGCGGCCGGTGGCGCACCTCGTGCTCACCGGCGGCGGGATCCTGGAAGAGGTGATGGCGGCGATCCGGCAACTGCCGGCGCGCGACTCAGTCGACTGGGACCGGGTGCACGTCTGGTGGGGCGACGAGCGATTCGTCCCCGCAGCATCCGAGGACCGCAATGACAAGGCGGCGTTCGCGCGCCTGCTGTCCGCGCTGCCGCTCGACCCGGCGAAGGTGCATCGCATGCCCGCGGCCGACGGCGGTTTCACCGAACCGGAAGCGGCAGCGCAGGCCTATGCCGACGAACTCGCCGCCGCGGTGCCGCCCGAGCACGCCGCCGCGGGTGACGACGTGCCGCACTTCGACCTCACCCTGCTCGGCATCGGCCCGGACGGGCACTGCGCATCGCTGTTCCCGGAACATCCTGGTGTGTACGAGGAGCAAGCGTCGGTGATCGCGGTACGCAACTCCCCGAAACCGCCGCCGATTCGGCTGTCGCTGACCTTCCGTGCGTTGGACGCGGCGGCCGAGGTGTGGTTCGTGGCGTCGGGGTCCGGTAAGGCGAAGGCAGTCGCGATGGCGTTCAGCGGTGCCGGACGCGTTCAGGTGCCGTCGGCCGGCGTACGCGGGCAACGCCGCACGCTGTGGTTGATCGATCACGAGGCCGCGGGCGAACTGCCGCGCAACCTCTACCAGCCGCCAGTCGCCTGACGGCGGGGCAACCGAGCCTCAGCCCTCGCCTCGGCGAGCCTTGAGCTTCTGTAGGGCCTCTTCCAGAATGGCGGCGCCGTCGGCGTCGGTGCGCCGTTCCTTCACGTAGGCCAGGTGCGTCTTGTACGGCTCGTTGCGGGGCGCGTTCGGCGGGGTCTCGGACTCGCGGCCGGCCGGGAACCCGCATCGGGGGCAGTCCCAGGTGTCCGGCAGCACGGCGTCCAGCGCGAAGGCGGGCTTCACCTCGTGACCGTTGGCGCAGAAGAACGACACCCGCTGGCGCGGCGCGGACTCGCCGCGCTCCTTCTCGCCCATCGGCCCAGCGCCGACACGGCTGCCGCGAATCGCACTGCCACCTGCCACGTCCGTTCCCTCCGGTTCGCTGTTGTCCGATTGGTCGAATGCGCCGCATCCGCGCCCCGGCCTCAGCGACCGGCGGCGGCACCGGTCAGCCGGTGTTCTTGTAAAGCAGCCCCAGGCCGATGATGCAGATCCCCCACACGATGCCGGCGATCACGGTCAGCCGATCGAGATTGCGTTCGACGACCGATGATCCGGACAGCGAGGAGTAGAACGAACCGCCGAGCATCGAGGACAGGCCGCCGCCCTTGCCCCGGTGCAGCAGCACCAGAACGATCAGCAGCAGGCTCGCCACGATCAGCACGATGGACAGGGTCAGGATCATCGGAAGGCCTCGGTAGTCAGCTCGGACGTTGCCGGATCAGCCTACCTGGGCGCAGCCGATCCGCTCAGGCCGACTCGGGGATCGCCGCAGCACAGATGGACGCGAATTCCGATCCGTCCAGGCTCGCACCGCCGACCAGCGCGCCGTCCACGTCCGGCTGGGCAAGGATCTCGCGGGCATTGGCCGCCTTCACCGAGCCGCCGTAGAGGATGCGCACCCCCGCCGCGAGCTCCGGTACGTACCGTTGCGCCAGCCGCGCCCTGAGCGCGGCGCAGACCTCCTGTGCGTCCTGCGGGGTGGCGACCTTCCCGGTGCCGATCGCCCACACCGGCTCGTAGGCGATGACGATGCTCTCGGCATGATCCGAGGACAGGTCGCCCAGAGCCGCATCGAGCTGCGACGTGCAGTGGCCCACGTATGCGCCTGCCTCGCGCACCTCGTCGCGCTCGCCCACGCACACGATCGGCACCAGGCCGTTGCGGTAGGCGGCCACCACCTTCGCGTGCACCAGCTCGTCCGACTCGTGGTGGTACTGGCGTCGCTCGGAGTGCCCGACCACGACGTAGCTGCAGCCGAGCTTTGCGAGCATCGGCCCGCCGATGTCGCCGGTGTAGGCGCCCGAGTCGTGCTCGGACAGGTCCTGCGCTCCGTAGCCGAGCAGCAAGCCGATCGCCGTCCACCAGCGTCTGCACGCTGCGCAAATCGACATAGGGCGGCAGCAGCACCACGTCCACCGTGCTCAGCTGACGTCTCGTTCAGGCTGAATGCGATCTTCTGCACCAGCGCGATGGCCTCGAGGTGGTTGAGGTTCATCTTCCAGTTGCCGGCGATCAACGGTTTGCGCACCGGCGCAGCGGACCTGCTCACTCAAGCCTCTTCCAGCACCGCGACGCCCGGCAGCGTCTTGCCTTCGAGGAATTCCAGCGAAGCACCGCCGCCGGTGGAGATGTGCCCGAACGCGTTGGCGCTCAGGCCCAGGGCACGCACCGCCGCGGCGGAGTCGCCGCCCCCGACCACGGACAGGCCGTGGTGCACCTCGGCCACCGCCTCGGCAATGGCGCGGGTGCCGGCGGCGAACGGGGCGAGTTCGAAGACACCCATCGGGCCGTTCCAGAACACAGTGGCGGATTCGGCGAGGATCGCCGAGAACTCCGCCACCGTCGCCGGGCCGATGTCCAGGCCCTTCTGCCCTGCCGGGATGGCATCCGCGGGCACCGTCTGCACCGGCGCGTCCGCAGCGACGTCCGGCGCCACCACGATGTCGTCGCGGCAGCACGACGGTTGGCGTGCCGTCCGCGGCGCGGTGTGCGAGGAAGTGCCGGCACGCCTCCAACTGGTCCCGCTCCAGCAGCGAGTCGCCGATCTCATGGCCCTGCGCGGCCAGGAACGTGAAGCACATCGCGCCACCCACCAGCAGCCGGTCCACCTTCGGCAGCAGCGACTCGATCACGCGCCAGCTTGTCGCTCACCTTCGACCCGCCGAGCACCACTACGTACGGATGCTTCGGGTCCCCGGCCAGCGTGCGCAGCACGTCCAGCTCGTCGCGCACCAGGTCACCGCAGTAGTGCGGCAACATCGTCGCCACGTCGTACACCGATGCGTGCTTGCGGTGCACGGCGCCGAACGCGTCCTGCACGAACGCCCCGCCGTCGTCCTCCCCGCCGGTGAGGAACTCCAGGCAGCGGGCGAAGTCATGGCGCAGCTTGTCGTCCTTGCTGGTCTCGCCCTGGTTGAAGCGCACGTTCTCCAGCAGCAGCAGCTCGCCGTCGCCCAGACTGTCGGCGAGCAACCGGGCGCTCTCCCCCACCGTGTCCAGCGCGAACTCGACCGGGCGGCCCAGCAGTTGCGCCAGCCGGTCGGCCACCGGAGACAGTGAGTACTTCGGGTCCGGCGTCCCGTCCGGCCGGCCCAGATGCGCCGCCACGATCACGCGTGCGCCATGGTCGAGCAGCTTGGTGATGCTGGTCAGCGACGCGCGCACCCGCAGGTCATCGCTGATGACGCGGCGGCCGTCCGTACCGTCGGCCAGCGGGACGTTCAGGTCGGACCGGACCAGGATGCGGCGACCCTTGACCCCGTGCTTGAGCAGGTCGTCCAGCGTGCGCATGCCGCGCCCTACAGAGTCGAGCCGACGAGTCGAACCACGTCGACCAGGCGGTTGGAATAACCCCATTCGTTGTCGTACCAGCCGACCACCTTCACCTGGTTGCCGATCACCTTGGTGAGCGTTCGCGTCGAAGATGCACGACGCCGGGTCGGTGACGATGTCGGAGCTGACGATCTCGTCCTCGGTGTAGGTCAGGATGCCCTTGAGCGGACCCTCGGCAGCGGTGCGGTAAGCCGCGTTGACCTCCTCGACGCTGGTGTCGCGGGACGCGGTGACGGTGAGGTCGGTGGCCGAGCCTGTCGGAATGGGAACGCGCAGCGCATACCCGTCCAGCTTGCCCTTGAGCGTCGGCAGTACCAGCCCGATCGCCTTGGCCGCGCCGGTGGATGTCGGCACGATGTTCAGTGCCGCCGCACGGGCACGCCGCAGGTCCTTGTGCGGCCCGTCCTGCAGGTTCTGGTCCTGGGTGTAGGCGTGGATGGTGGTCATCAGGCCGCGCTCGACGCCGACCGAATCGTCAAGGACCTTCACCAACGGGCCGAGGCAGTTGGTGGTGCAGGACGCGTTGGAGATGATCGTGTGCCGCGCCGGGTCGTAGTCACCGTCGTTGACGCCCATCACGATCGTCACGTCCTCGTCGGATGCCGGTGCGGAAATGATCACCTTCTTGGCGCCGCCGGAGTCGACATGCTTGCGCGCGTCGGCCGCCTTGGTGAACAGGCCGGTCGACTCCACCACCACGTCCACGCCCAGGTCGCGCCACGGCAGCGCCCGCCGGGTCGCGTTCGGCGAGGATCTTGATGGTCCGGTCGCCGGCGCGGATGCCGTCCGCGGTCACCGAGACCGGCGCCGGGAAGCGGCCCAGCACGCTGTCGTACTTGAGCAGATGAGCCATGGTTGCCAGGTCGCCGAGGTCATTCGCGGCAACGAGTTCGACGTCGGCGCCCGAGGCTGTCAGCGCCCGAAAGAAGTTGCGGCCGATGCGGCCGAAGCCGTTGATCCCCACGCGAACAGTCATAGCCAAACCCTATATGGACGGCGCAGGGCGATGCCTATTGCTCGGCTACGGCGCGAGCATCTCCGGGGTCACCGCGGACTCGGTGTCGGGGACACCCAGTTCGGCGGCGCGCTTGTCCGCCATCGCCAGCAATCGCCGGATCCGGCCGGCGACCGCGTCCTTGGTCATCACCGGATCCGACAGCGCGCCCAGCTCCTCCAGCGAGGCCTGCTTGTGCTCCAGCCGCAAGTGGCCGGCCTGCAGCAGGTGCTCCGGAGCGTCGCCGCCGAGGATTTCCAGCGCCCGCTCCACCCGCGCACCGGCCGCCACGGCCGCCCGCGCCGAACGCCGCAGATTGGCGTCGTCGAAGTTCGCCAGCCGATTGGCGGTGGCGCGCACCTCGCGGCGCATCCGCCGCTCCTCCCAGGCCAGCACCGATTCGTGCGCGCCGATCCGGGTCAGCAGCGCCCCGATCGCGTCGCCGTCGCGGACCACCACCCGGTCGCTGCCGCGCACCTCTCGCGCCTTGGCGCGACACGCCGAGGCGCCGGCCCACGCCGACCAGCGCCAGCGCGGCCTCCGCGGACGGGCAGGTGATCTCCAGCGAGCAGGCGCGGCCGGGCTCGGTCAGCGAGCCGTGCGCCAGGAACGCGCCGCGCCAGGCCGCCTCCGCGTCGCCGAGGCCGCCGGCGACGACGTGGTGCGGCAGCCCCTTCACCGGCCGCCCACGCAGGTCGACCAGCCCGGCCTGCCGGGCCAGCCCCTCGCCGTCACGCGCGACCCGGACCAGGTACCGGCTGCCGCGACGCAGACCGCCGCCGGTGACGATCTGCACCTCGGACCCGTAGCCGTACAGGTCGGCGATCTCCTTGCGCAGCCGCCGGGCGACCGAACCGGTGTCCAGCTCGGCCTCGATCACGATGTGGCCGCCGACCAGGTGCAGCGCGCCGGCGAAGCGGAGCATCGTCGCCATCTCCGCCTTGCGCGCAGACAGCTTCGGGACGTCGACCCGGCTCAGCTCGTCCTTCACCGCCGCCGTCATCGCCATGCCAGCTCCCTACCTGCCGCCGAGACGGTGCGGTGCGCATCTGTGCCGCTCAGCCGTCTCATCCTCCCTCACCTGACGTCGACGTCGCGAACGCCTGAAGGTACGCCTCGCTCAGCCGTCTCGGGTCGTGCCGGTCCGCGCTCGTCGTCCGCGGCGAGCTTCGACAGTACGAGACTCGCGCCGATCGCGCGCGCGTAGCCGGACAGTTCCTGCTCGTCCGGAACCGCATCGGCGTCGGCCACGCACCGCATCGATGTGCAGGCCACCGAACGGTTCGGCGTGCGCCAGCAGTGTGCGCAGCAGGTCCGAGGGCCGGTATCCGTCGGTCTCGCCGACCTGCGGCACGAGGTTCAGCGTCGACCACCCGCCGCGCCGCGGTGTCGGCCAGCGCCCGGCCCAGCTCGCGCAGCAGCAGATGCGGGATCACGCTGGTGAACCACGAACCTGGACCGAGCACGACCACATCTGCCTCGCGCACCGCGTCCACCGCTGCGGCGCATGCCGGGGCACCGGGCGACATCAGCCGGATCGACCGGATCCGGCCGGGCGTCGCCGCGATCGACGACTGCCCGCGGATGCGGCGGGTGCGGGTCAGGTCGTCCGGGTCGAACCGGTCGGCCTCCGCCACCAGATCCAGCGGCACCGGGCTCATCGGCAGTACCCGGCCCACCGCGCCGACCAGCGCCGCCAGCCGGGCGATCGCCTCGACCGGGTTGGGGTAGCGCTCCATCAGCCCGGTGAGCATGAGGTTGCCGACCGGATGTCCGGCCAGCACACCTTCGCCGCCGAGCCGGTGCTGCAGCACCTCGGCCCATTCCTGGTGCTCCGGATCGGCGCCGGCGAGCGCCGCCAGCGCCATCCGGAGGTCGCCGGGCGGCAGCACGTTCAGCTCCCGGCGAATCCGGCCCGACGAGCCGCCGTCGTCGGCCACGGTGACGACGGCGGTCAGCTCGGTGGTGATCAGCCGCAGTGCGGTCAGCGAGGCGTGCAGGCCGTGGCCGCCACCCAAGGCGACGACGCGCACCTGGCTGCCCGACCGGCCGGCGTCACTCACGGCCGAGGTCCCGGTGCACCACACTCGCCCGCACCCCGATCGCCTCCAGTCTGTGCGCCAACTCCTCCGCCATCACCACCGAGCGGTGCTTGCCGCCGGTGCAGCCGACGGCGAGGGTGAGGTAGCGCTTGCTCTCGCGGATGTAGCCAGCGCCGATGATCTCCAGGATCGCCGCGTACCGGTCCAGGAACGCCGACGCCTCCTGCTGACCGAGCACGTAGTCGCGCACCTCTTCGTCGCGGCCGGTGAGATCGCGCAGCTCCGGTATCCAGAACGGATTGGGCAGGAACCGAACGTCGACGACGAGATCGGCGTCCACCGGAAGGCCGTATTTGTAGCCGAAGGAGACGACGGTGGCGCGCAACTCGGGCGCGCTGAGCCCAGGACCGGTGAACGCCGACTCGATGGCATGGCGCAACTCATGGATCGAGCGGTTGGTGGTGTCCAGCACCAAGTCGGCCTCGTCCCGCAAACCCGCGAGCAGCCTGCGTTCAGCCGCGATGCCGTCGACGAGGCGGCCGTGACCCTGCAACGGATGCGCGCGACGGACGTTCTCGAACCGACGCACCAGGATGTCGTCGGACGCCTCGAGGAACAGCACCCGCGGTCGCATGCCCGTCTTGGCCAGGTCGCGGATCACCTCGCGCAGGTCGGCGGAGAAGGCCCGGCTGCGCACATCCATGACGACGACCAGGCGACTGATCGCGCCTTGACTGTGACTGCCCAGCTCCATCAGCGTGCCGACCAGCTCCGGCGGCAGGTTGTCCACCACGAAGTAGCCGAGATCCTCGAAGCACTTGGCAGCCGTACTGCGGCCCGCGCCGGACAGACCGGTGACGATGACCGTCTCCAGGCCGCCTACCGCGCCGTGCGGGTCGGTCTGCTCGTCAGTCACCGGGGCGGTCCTCCTCGGCGTGAAGCATCTCACCGGTGGCGGTGTTCACTGCGACCGGCGCTGCCGCGGACCCGTCGGCACCGGCAAGTGCGGCCGCGATCGTGGTCGCGGTCCGTCGCCCGATCCCGGATACCGCCATCAGGTCGTCCACGGACGCGGCCCGCAGCCGCTTCACCGAGCCGAAGTGGGCCAGCAACGCCTTGCGCCGTGTTTCGCCGAGGCCGGGGACATCGTCCAGCGCGGAGGAGGTCATCGCCCGAGAACGCTTCTGCCGGTGATAGGTGATCGCGAAGCGGTGCGCCTCGTCGCGGACCCGTTGCAGCAGGTACAGGCCTTCGGACGTACGCGGCAGGATCGCCGGGTAGTGCTGGCCGGGCAGCCATACCTCCTCCAGCCGCTTGGCCAGGCCGACGAGCGCCACGTCGTCGATGCCGAGTTCGTCCAGTGCGGCCTGCGCGGCGGCTACCTGCGGCGCACCCCCGTCGACGACGATCAGGTTCGGCGGGTATGCGAACTTGCGCGGCCGGCCCGTGGTCGGGTCGATCCCCGGCGGTGGGGGGTGCTGTTGCGCATCGGGGTGCAGCGCTTCGGCATCGCCCTCCGCGATCGGGTCTGCGTCGTCGGCGTCGGCACCGTGCGCCACCTGCTCGTCGAGGTAACGCGCGAACCGGCGTCGCACCACCTCGGCGATCCAATCGGTGTCGCCGGTGCCACCGCGCAATGCGAAGCGGCGGTACTCGCTCTTGCGCGCCAGCCCGTCCTCGAAGACGACCATGCTCGCGACCACGTTGGTGCCCTGGACGTGGCTGATGTCGAAGCATTCGATGCGCAGCGGCGCGCTGGGCAGGCCGAGCGAGTCCTGCAGTTCGGCCAGCGCCCGCGAGCGCGCGGTCAGGTCGGAGGCCCGCTTGAGCTTGTGCTGCGCCAACGACTGCGACGCGTTGCGCGCCACCGTCTGCATCAGCGCCCGCTTGTCACCGCGCTGCGGCACGCGCAGTTGTACCCGCGACCCACGCAGGCCGGTGAGCCATTCGGTCAGCGCCGGCGCGTCCTCCGGCAGCACCGGCACGAGCACCTCGCGCGGGATGCCGCTGCCCTGCTCGTCGTCCGCGTCCGCACCGTAGACCTGCGTCACGAACTGTTCGACCAGATCCCCGGTTCCCGTGTCGTCGAGCTTGTCGACCACCCAGCCGCGCTGGCCGCGGACCCGGCCGCCGCGCACGTGGAACACCTGCACCGCGGCCTCCAGCTCGTCCTCGGCGAAGGCCACCACGTCTGCGTCGGTGCCGTCGCCGAAGACCACCGCCTGCTTCTCCATCGCGCGCCGCAGGGCCTCGATGTCATCGCGCAGCCTGGCCGCGAGTTCGAACTCCAGCTCGGCGCTCGCCTGCGTCATCCGCCGCTCCAGTCGCCGGATCATCAGGTCGGTCTTGCCGGCCATGAAATCGCAGAAGTCCTCGACGATGGCCCGGTGCTCGTCGGCACTGACCCGGCCGACGCACGGGGCGCTGCACTTGCCGATGTAGCCCAGCAGGCACGGCCGGCCGATCTGCCCGGCACGCTTGAACACGCCGGCCGAGCAGGTTCGTGCCGGGAACACCCGCAGCAGCAGATCCAGCGTTTCCCGGATCGCCCAGGCGTGCGAGTACGGCCCGAAGTAGCGCACGCCCTTGCGCTTGGAGCCGCGCATGACCTGCAGCCGCGGGTACTGCTCGTAGAGGGTGACGGCGAGCCAGGGGTAGGACTTGTCATCGCGGTAGCGGACGTTGAAGCGCGGGTCGAACTCCTTGATCCAGGTGTACTCGAGTTGCAGCGCCTCCACCTCGGTGCGCACCACGGTCCACTCCACCGACGCGGCGCTGGTGACCATCTGCCGGGTGCGCGGGTGTAACGCGGCGACATCGGCGAAGTAGGAGTTGAGCCGCTGGCGCAGGCTCTTGGCCTTGCCGACGTAGATCACTCTGTTGCGCTCGTCGCGGAACTTGTAGACACCCGGTTCGAGCGGGATCGTGCCCGGTGCCGGCCGGTACGTCGACGGATCAGGCACGATTCGAGGTTAGGCCTCTGCGGCCAAGGCGGCGTCGAGATAGGCGTCGATCTCGCTACTCAGCGCGAGCTTGCCGCCGTCGTCCAGGAACGAAGCGCGCACCGCCGCCTTGGCCAGCGTGGCGAGCCCGGCACGGTCCAGACCGAGCAGGTCGGCGGCGATCTCGTATTCGCGGTTCAGCGTGGTGCCGAACATCGGCGGGTCATCGGAGTTGATCGATACCGGCACGCCGGCGGCGACCAGCGCCGGCAGCGGGTGCTCGGCCAGCGACGGCACCGAACGGGTGCGCACGTTGGAGGTCGGGCAGACCTCGAGCGGGATGGCCCGCTCGCGCAGCTCAGCCAGCAGTCGCTCGTCGCGCGCCGCGGCGATGCCGTGGCCGATGCGCTCCGCGCCGAGGTCGTGCAGCGCTGCCCAGATCGTCTCCGGCCCGGTCGACTCGCCCGCGTGCGGGACGCTGTGCAGCCCGGCGGCGCGGGCTTGGGCGAAGTGCGGCGCGAACTGCGCGCGGGAGACGCCGGCCTCCGGACCGCCGAGCCCGAAACTGACCAAACCGGCCGGTCGATGTCTCAACGCCACATCGAGGGTGAGATCGGCGGCCGGGATGCCGGCCTCGCCGGGGATGTCGAAGCACCAGCCGCAGCTGGACACCGAAGTCGGCCGCGGCGCGGCGGCGGGCGTCCTCCACCGCCTCGCAGTACGCGGCTGCCGCAATCCCGCGCACGATCGAGGAGTACGGGGTGAGCGTCAGCTCGGCGTAGCGGATCTGCTGGGCGCCCATCTCACGCGCGATCTCGTAGGTGAGCGTCCAGATGTCCTCGGCATCGCGGATCAGGTCGACCACCGAGAGGTAGACCTCGATGAAGTGGCCGAAGTCGGTGAAGGTGAAGTAGTCGGCCAGCAGTTCCGGATCGGCCGGCACCGGGGTGGAGCCGGCATGCCGGGCGGCGAGTTCGGCGACGATGCGCGAGGACGCCGAACCGACGTGGTGGACGTGCAGCTCGGCCTTCGGCAGCCGGCGATGAAGCGCAGGAGCACCGGTCGGCTCGGCTGCACGCCGTCGGGACCTTGGCGCCGGCGAGCGTCTGCCGCGCGCCGCGAGCCGCGCGCGGTTCGGCGGCTCGGGCGCATCGGCGCCGCCGCGGCCGGCCCGACCGGGCGCGCGAGCAGCATGTGCGCCAGGAACTGACCGGTGTGCGACCCGGCATCCGCAGCGACCTCCTCCGGGGTGCCCTCGGCGACCACCAGGCCACCGCCGGAACCGCCTTCGGGACCCATGTCGATGATCCAGTCCGCCGTCTTGATCACGTCGAGGTTGTGCTCGATGACGATCACCGTGTTGCCCTTGTCCACCAGCGAGTGCAGCACGCGTCAGCAGCTTGGAGACGTCCTCGAAGTGCAGGCCGGTGGTCGGCTCGTCGAGGACGTAGATGGTGCGGCCGGTCGAGCGCTTCTGCAGTTCCGAGGCGAGCTTGACCCGCTGCGCCTCGCCGCCGGACAGCGTGGGCGCGGGCTGGCCCAGCCGGACGTAGCCGAGACCCGACGTCGACGAGCGTGTCCAGGTGCCGCGCGATCTTGCTGATCGGCGCGAAGAACTCCGCCGCCTCCTCGATCGGCATCTCGAGCACTTCGCTGATCGTCTTGCCCTTGTAGTGCACCTCGAGCGTCTCGCGGTTGTACCGCGCGCCCTTGCAGACCTCGCACGGGACGTAGACGTCCGGCAGGAAGTTCATCTCGATCTTGATGGTGCCGTCGCCCTGGCAGTTCTCGCAGCGCCCGCCCTTGACGTTGAACGAGAACCGGCCCTGCTGGTAACCGCGGATCTTCGCCTCGGTCGTCTCGGAGAACAGCTTGCGGATGTGGTCGAAGACGCCGGTGTAGGTGGCCGGGTTCGACCGCGGGGTGCGCCCGATCGGCGACTGGTCCACGCCGACGACCTTGTCCAGTTGGTCGATGCCGCGCACCCGGCGGTGCCGGCCCGGCGGCAACCTGGCGCCGTTGATCTTGTTGGCCAGCGACGCGTACAGGATGTCGTTGACCAGCGTGGACTTGCCCGATCCGCTCACCCCGGTGACCGCGACGAAGCAGCCGAGCGGGAACGCGACGTCGATGTCGCGCAGGTTGTGCTCGCGGGCGCCCTCGACGATCGAGCTCGCGACCGCGCTGGCGCGGTCGCCGCACCATCGGCACCGGGATCGACGTCGCGGCCGGACAGGTACGCGCCGGTGATCGACTCGGGCGAGGCGAGCAGTTCACTCGACCGGGCCGCTGACCACGATCTCGCCACCGTGCTCGCCGGCTCGCGGGCCGATGTCGACGACCCAGTCGGCGGTGCGGATGGTGTCCTCGTCGTGCTCGACGACGATCAGCGTGTTGCCCAGGCCCTTGAGCCGGACCAGCGTCTCGATCAGCCGGTGGTTGTCGCGCTGGTGCAGGCCGATGGACGGCTCGTCCAGGACGTAGAGCACGCCGACCAGCCCGGAGCCGATCTGGGTGGCCAGCCGGATGCGCTGCGCCTCGCCGCCGGCCAGGGTCGCCGAGGCCCGGTCCAGCGACAGGTAGTGCAGGCCGACGTCGACGAGGAAGCCGAGCCGGGCGTGGATCTCCTTGAGCACCCGCTCGCCGATCAGCCACTCGCGCTCGGTGAGCTTGAGCGCACTGCAGCGTCGTGCGCGGCGTCGCCGATCGACAGCGCGGACAGTTCCGCGATGTTCATCCCGCCGACGGTCACCGCGAGGATCTCCGGCTTGAGCCGGGTGCCCTGGCAGGTCGGGCAGGGCACCTCGCGCATGTAGCCCTCGTACTTCTCGCGCGAGTAGTCGCTGTCGGTCTCGGCGTAGCGGCGCTCGATCCACGGCACGACGCCCTCGTAGTCGGCGTAGTACGACCGGGTGCGGCCGTACCGGTTGCGGTAGCTGACGTGCACCTGCTCGCCGGTGCCGTGCAGCACCGCCTTCTGCGCCCGGGCGGGCAGCTTCTCCCACGGGGTGTCCAGGTCGAAGCCGTCGGCGTCGGCGACACCCTGCAGCAGCCGCAGGAAGTACTCGCTGGCCTGGCCGGTCGCCCACGGCGCGATCGCGCCCTCGGCCAGGACCAGCTCCGGGTCGGGCACGACCAGTTCGGCGTCGACCTCCTTGCGGGTGCCCAGGCCGGTGCAGTCCGGGCAGGCGCCGAACGGCGAGTTGAACGAGAACGACCGCGGCTCCAGCTCGTCGATGGCCAGCGGGTGGTCGTTCGGGCAGGCCAGGCGCTCGGAGTACCGCCGCTCCCGGTGCGGGTCGTCCTCGGGCAGGTCGACGAAGTCGAGGATCACCAAGCCGCCGGCCAGGCCCGAGCGCCGTCTCGACCGAGTCGGTGATCCGCTGCTTGCTCGACGGCTTGGCGCTCGAGCCGGTCGACGACCGCCTCGATGGTGTGCTTCTCCTGCTTCTTCAGCTTCGGCGGCTCGGTGAGCGAGTGGACCACGCCGTCGACCCGCACCCGGGCGAAGCCCTTCGTCTGCAGGTCGGCGAACAGGTCGACGTACTCGCCCTTGCGCTCGCGGATCACCGGCGCCAGCACCTGGAAGCGGGTGCCCTCCGGCATCTCCAGGATGCGGTCGACGATCTGCTGCGGCGTCTGCTTGGTGATCGGCTCGCCGCAGATCGGGCAGTGCGGCCTGCCGATGCGGGCGAACAGCAGGCGCAGGTAGTCGTAGACCTCGGTGATCGTGCCGACGGTCGACCGCGGGTTGCGCGAGGTGGACTTCTGGTCGATCGACACCGCCGGGGACAGCCCCTCGATGAAGTCGACGTCGGGCTTGTCCATCTGGCCCAGGAACTGCCGGGCGTAGGCCGACAGGGACTCGACGTACCGGCGCTGGCCCTCGGCGAAGATCGTGTCGAAGGCCAGGCTGGACTTGCCCGACCCGGACAGCCCGGTGAAGACGATCATCGCGTCGCGGGGCAGGTCGAGGCTGACGTCCTTGAGGTTGTGCTCGCGGGCGCCGCGGACGATCAGACGGTCGTTCACAGGCTGGTCTCGGCACTCTCTCGTCGACGGGCGGCGACTTGTCGGCTGAGCGTCGGCATCCGACCACCGAGGGTAGCTGACTCGCACCGACAACTCGCCGTCCGCGGGCCTACGTCGTGCCGGCCGGTATCCGACCGATCGAGCGTAACTCCGACCTGCACCGACAACCGGGCCTCGCCGCGCCGCACTGTCAGATCCGGCGCGGATCAGGCCAGCGCCCAGTCCACCGGTTCGGCGCCCTGCTCGACCAGCAGGGCGTTGGCGCGGCTGAACGGCCGGGAGCCGAAGAACCCGCGATCGGCCGACATCGGGCTGGGGTGCGCCGACTCGAGGCAGGCCGCGCCGCCGAGCAGCGGCCGCAGCGTCTGCGCGTCGCGCGCCCCACAGGATGGCGACCAGCGGCGTCCCGCGAGCGGCGAGCGCCCGGATCGCCTGGTCCGTCACCGCCTCCCAGCCCTTGCCGCGGTGCGAAGCCGGCGCGCCCGGCGCGACCGTCAGCACCCGGTTCAGCAGCAGCACGCCGTGCCGGGCCCAGGCGCTCAGGTCGCCGTGCGCGGGCGGGGTCAGGCCCGAGATCGGCCTGCAGTTCGCGGTAGATGTTCTGCAGGCTGCGCGGCAGCGGCCGCACGTGCGGCTCCACCGAGAACGACAGCCCGACCGGCGTGCCCCGGGGTCGGGTACGGGTCCTGGCCGACGATCAGCACCCGGACGTCCGCGAACGGCTGGGTGAACGCGCGCAGGACGTTCGGCCCGGCCGGCAGATACGCCGCGCCCGGCGGCCAGCTCGGCGCGCAGGAACTCCCCCATCGCCGCGATCCGGTCGCGCACCGGTTCCAGCGCGCCGGCCCAGCCCGGCTCGACGAGCTCCTCCAGGGGACGCGCGCTCACGTCGCGTCGGTCGCGGCCGCCGCGTCGCCGGATCGGCTCGGCCGTGACGCCCGTGACGGTCGGCCGCAGCGTCGGCCACCGGCACGTCGCGCCGCTCGCCGCTGCGGCGGTCGCGAACCTCGACCGTGCCGTCGGCCAGCCCCTTGCCCACGACCACGATCGTCGGCACGCCGAGCAGTTCGGCGTCCGCGAACTTCACGCCCGCGCGAGACCCCGCGCCGGTCGTCGTAGAGCACGTCGACGCCCGCGGCTCGGTGAGCGTCCGCGGCCAACTGCTCGGCGGCCGCGAACACGGCGTCGTCCTTGCCGGTCGCGACCAGATGGCACGTCGGCCGGGCGCACCGCCGCGCGGCCAGCACAGCCCCTTCTCGTCGTAGGTCTGCTCGGCCAGCGCGGCGACGGCGCGGGTGATGCCGACGCCGTAGGAGCCCATGGTCACGGTGACCGGCTTGCCGTCCGGGTCCGAGCGCCTGCAGCCCGAACGTCGTCGGCGTACTTGCGGCCGAGCTGGAACACGTGCCCCAGTTCGATGCCGCGCGCCAGCTGCAGCTCGCCGCCGCACCGCGCGCAGCGGTCGCCGTCGCGGATCTCGACCGCACCGATCTCACCGTCCGGCGGTGAAGTCACGGCCCCGCACGACGTTGCGCGGCGTGCTTGCCCGCCTCGTTCGCGCCGGTCACCCACGCACTGCCCTCGACGACGAGCGGGTCGACCAGGTAGCGCACCTTGGTCGACGTTGTTCTCCCCGAGCATCTGCGGGCCGATGTAGCCCTTGACCAGCGCCGGCACCGCGGCCAGGTCCGCCGGCTCGGCCGGCGCGACCTCGGTCGGCTCCAGCTGTCCGTTCAGCCGCTTGAGATCGACCTCGCGGTCGCCGGGAACGCCGACCACGAGCAGCCGCCAGTCCGGCGTCCCGGGCTCGTGCATCCGCAGGACGACGTTCTTCAGCGTGTCCGCGGCGGTGTACGCGCGGCCGCGGTTCGAGCTCGTTGAGCCGGTCGACGAGCGTGTCGATCGTCGGCGTGTCCGGCGTGTCCAGCACCTGCGCCGGCGGGTGCTCGGCCGGTGTCCTCGCGGCTGCGGCGCCGCGATCACGACCGCCTCGGTGTTCGCCGCGTAGTCGCAGTTCGTGCACTGGACGAAGCTGTCCTCGCCCACCGGCGTCGGCGCCAGGAACTCCTCCGACGCCGAGCCGCCCATCGCGCCGGACACCGCGAAGACGATGCGGTAGTCGAAACCCGAGCCGGCTGAAGATCCGCTCATACGCCTCGCGGTGTGCCCGGTAGGACGCGGCCAAACCCTCGTCGGAGAGGTCGAAGGAGTACGAGTCCTTCATCATGAACTCGCGCCCACGCAGGATGCCCGGCGCGCGGGCCGCGCCTCGTCGCGGTACTTCGTCTGGATCTGGTACAGCGCCAGCGGATAGTCCTTGTAGGACGAGTACTCGCCCTTGACCAGCAGCGTGAACAGCTCCTCGTGGGTCGGCGCCAGCAGGTAGTCGGCGCCCTTGCGGTCGTGCAGCCGGAACAGGTTCTCGCCGTAGTCGGCCCAGCGGCCGCTGATCTCGAAGATCTCCCGCGGGATCAGCGCCGGGAAGTGCACCTCCTGCGCGCCGATCGAGGCCATCTCCTCGCGCACGATCCGCTCGACCTTGCCGAGCACGGCCAGCCCCAGCGGCAGCCACGAGTAGATGCCGGGCGCGACGCGGCGGACGTAGCCGCCGCGGACCAGCAGCCGGTGGCTCGGCACCTCCGCGTCGGCGGGGTCGTCGCGCAGGGTGCGGAGGAACAGCGTGGACATTCGCAGCACGGCGCCAAGGCTATCCAGCGGCGGCCAGCTACCGTCGCGTGCCGTGCGGTCCGAACCAGCGCCGCTCGGGCGGCACCAGCAGGCGGGCTGCGCACGGCTACGACTTCGACGTGGTCGTCATCGGCTCGCGGCTCGGGCAACACCGTGCTCACCAAGCAAGTTCGACGACACCTGGACGCCGGCCATCGTCGAAGAGTCGACCGTCTTCGGGGGCACCTGCCTGAACGTGGGCTGCATCCCGACCAAGATGTTCGTGCTACCCGGCCGACCTGGCCGAGGCAGTGCGGCACGCCGGCCGCCTCGGCGTCGATGCGCACGTGGACGAGCGGTTCGCTGGGCCGACATGCGCGACCGCATCTTCGGGCGCATCGACGCGATCTCCGCCGGCGGGCGCGACTGGCGGCGCACGGGCCGCGCGAACGTGACCCTGCTCGAGGCGCATGCCATCGTTCCTCGACCCGCACACGCTGCGGCTGTCCACCGGCGAGACGATCACCGCCGATCAGATCGTGCTGGCCACCGGTTCACGGGCCGTGATCCCCGCTGTGGTCACCGCCTGCCGACGTGCCCGTTCCACACCTCGGACACGATCATGCGCATCGACGACGTCCCCCGGCGGCTCGCGATCCTCGGCGGCGGCTACATCGCGGCGGAGTTCGCGCACGTCTTCGCCGCCTTCGGCGCCGAGGTGACGGTGATCGCCCGCATCGCAGCCCGCTGCTGCGGCACCTCGACACCGAGATCGCCGAGCTGTTCACCGACCGAGGTGAAGGAACGCTTCGACGTCCGCCTCGACGCGCAGGTGAGTTCCATCGAGCGCGACGGCGACGGGGTCCGGCTCGATCTGGCGGACGGCTCTGTCGTGTCCGCCGCCGACCTGCTGCTGGTGGCGACCGGGCGGATCCCGAACTCCGACAAGCTCGACCTGGCCGCGCGCCGGCGTGCGACGTGCATCCGGACGGGCGGGTGGTCGTCGACGCGCACCAGCGCACCAGCGCCGACAACATCTGGGCTCTCGGCGACGTCTGCTCCGAGCACAAGCTCAAGCACGTCGCCAACCACGAGGCGCGGGTGGTGATGCACAACCTGCGGCATCCGGACGACCTGCATCGAAGCCGACCACCGGTTCGTGCCGGCCGCGGTGTTCTCGCATCCGCAGATCGCCACCGTCGGCCTGACCGAGGAGCAGGCGCGCGCGTCCGGGCGGCGCTACGTCACCGCGGTCCTCGGCTACGGCAGCACCGCGTACGGCTGGGCGATGGAGGACACCGACGCACATTTGCAAGCTGATCGCCGACCCGGCGACCGGGCAGCTGCTCGGCGCGCACCTGATCGGCGAGCAGGCCTCGACGCTGATCCAGCCGCTCATCCAGGCGATGAGCTTCGGGCTGGGCGCGCGGGAGATGGCGCGCGGGCAGTACTGGATCCATCCGGCGCTCACCGAGGTGGTGGAGAACGCGCTGCTGCACCTGCCGCTGGACCTAGTAGGCACCAGGCAGTAGGTTTGGCAGTCATGGCGGACATACACCGGGCAGGTGCAGGTCGGCGGCCCGATGGACGTGCGTCGGCTGCCGGGGCTGACCATCGCGAAGGTCGCGGTCGGGCCGATGTCCAACAACGCCTACCTGCTGCGGTGCACCGCGACGCAGGAGGGCCTGCTGATCGACGCGGCCAACGAGGCCGACCGGCTGCGCGAGCTGTTCGTGTTCGACGGCCCGCCGGTCTCGGCGATCCTCACCACGCACCGGCACGCCGACCACTGGCAGGCGCTGGCCGAGACCGTCGACGCAGCAGGCGCCGCCGTCTATGCAGGCGCCGCGGACGCCGACGAGCTGCCCGTCGCCGTGGACGAGCGGCTGGAGCACGGCGACACGATCACCGTCGGCGACCTGACGCTGGACATCATCGGCTGCGCGGTCACACGCCCGGCTCCGATCGCGGTGCTCTACCGCGACCCGGAAGGCGCGCCGCACCTGTTCACCGGCGACAGCCTGTTCCCTGGCGGCGTCGGCACGGACGACGTCGCCGGAGGACTTCACGTCGCTTGATCGACGACGTCGAGCAGCGGGTCTTCGACGTGCTGCCCGACGAGACCTGGTTCTATCCCGGCCACGGCGACGACTCGACCCTCGGCTGTCGAGCGACCGCACGCTCGAGCGAATGGCGCGCCCGCGGCTGGTGAGCAGCTGAGCTCCGGCGCCCTATGTGCCATACTTAGCACATGCGAATGCACATAGAACTCGACGACCAGCTGATCCAAGCGGTCGATGCGGTCGCCGGCCCCCGGGGCCGGAGCGGGTTCGTGCGACGCGCGGTGGAGGCCGCACTGGAACAGGAGCAGCGCTGGTCGGCCTTGCAACGCGCCGCAGGCAGCATCGGTGGCCAGGGTCACGCCTGGGACACCGACCCAGGAACTTGGGTGCGCGATCAACGCCGGGGCGATGCCCGACGCGCCGGCTGACCTGTGCTCGCCGTTCTGGACTCCACGGTCCTGATCGACTTCCTGCGAGGCAGGCCCGCAGTCGACCGAGTTGATCGGCTCAGGGAGGCTGGCGACACGCCGGCGACGACAGCGATCAACGTCGAGGAGATCGTCCGGGGAATGCGCGAGAACGAAGCCGGTGCGCTCGACGCGCTCGTCGACGGGCTGGTCATCATTCCGGTTGACACCCCCGCCGCGCGGCTGGCCGGCCGATGGCGTCGGGAACACGCCGACCGGGGCGTGACGCTACGGCAGGCCGATTGCCTGATCGCGGCAGCCACGTACCTGCGCGCCGGTCGGCTGTGCACGGGCAATCCGAAAGACTTCCCGATGTTGGAGATCGATCACTGGCCGGTCGGAGCCTGACGACTATGTCGGACATTCCTGTGCTGGAGGTCGGCGGGACGCACGTGAGTGCCGCGCTGGTGCACACCTCCGACTGGACGGTGGCGTTCTCCGTCCGGCATCCGCTGGACAGTCACGGCAGCGCCGCGCAGATCCTGGACGCGTTCGTCGGCGCCGGCGCGACGCTGCCAGTGGCCCAACCGGTCGACGTGGGGCGTCGCCATGCCGGACCCGTTCGACTACGCCGGCGGGATCGCCACGTTCCGCGACGTGGGCAAGTTCGATGACCTCTACGGCGTCGACGTCGGTTCCGCGCTGCGTGCGCACCTGCCCGGCCCACCCGCGGACGTTGCGTTCGTCAACGACGCGGACGCGTTCATCCTCGGCGAGTGGACCCACGGCGCCGCGACCGGCCACTCCCGCTGCGTCGGCATCACCCTTGGCACCGGCCTCGGTTCCGGCTGGCTGGTCGACGGCGCGATCACCGACAGCGAACCCGGCGTGCCGGAACTCGGCCGCGCTCGGCACCTGACGGTCAACGGCGCCGGGCTGGAGGAGACCACCTCCCGCCGGGCGATCCGCCGTTCCTACGTCGCTGCCGGGGGCGACCGGGCCGCCGACGTCCTGGAGATCACCGACCGAGCACGCGACGGCGACCGCATCGCCGCCGGCACATTGCGGCGCGCGTTTCATGGGCTGGGCGAGGCGATGGGACCGGCGATGCGCACCTTCGGCGCGGACGTCATCGTCATCGGCGGCTCGATGGCCGGCTCCTGGGACCTGTACGAACCGTGGTTCCGCGACGGCATGGCGTGGCCGGAGCACCCGCCGATCCGGCTCGCACGCGACCCGGAGCATGCCGCCATGATCGGTGTGGCCGCTACGCGTTCAGCGCACGCTGATTCAGCCCACACCGATGAGGATGCGTGGGTGCGCGCTGGGCGTCAGCCAGCCCAGCAAGCTCACCAGGTCGGACTCGTCGATCGACACGCAGCCCTGCGTCGGCTGCACCGACGGTGACGTGCAGGAAGTAGGCGCTGCCGCCGTCCGGGCGCACGCCGGTCGCCGAGTTCGGGGTGTTCGCGTCGATCACCACGGCGTAGGTGTAGTACGGCAGTTCGTAGTACAGATGCTCGTTCGGGTTCGAGCCGCTGTTGCTGGTGTCGAACGGGCACGACCCGGCACATCGCTGATGGGTGTTGTACAGCGGGCCGGCCTGGCTGACCCACCAGTCGGCCGGCGTTGTCTGGAAGTACGGCAATGAAGTCCCGGGGTTCGGCTGATGGCCGAATGCCTGAGTCAGCGTGAAGCTGCCGACAGGGGTGGCGGTGGTCTGCTCGCTGGGCGTCGTGGTCAGCCCGTCCGCACCCGAGCCACGCCGTGATCGCCGTACCGTGTTTCTGCCAGCCGGCCCCGCTCCGTTGCCACCCCTGCAGCACGCCGCTCGTGTCGCCGGCCGGACCGGCGGTGACGGTGACGACCTGGGTGGCGTCCCCGGTCGCGAACGGCAGGGGCAAGGTCAACGCAACGCTGCTGCGCGCGCCGGCTGGGGCGGGCGACGCTCGCGCGCGCCCGTGCTCCGCGAGGACGCGCTGGTCGGCCGGACCGGCGCTCGATGACGCCGCGGCCGATAGTCGGGCTCCGGCGGTGTCGATGGCCGTGGGCCCTCTACCCGCGACGGGGGCGCTGCATGCGGCGATCATGACCACGCCGCCGCGATCGACGCAGCGGTCACAGCCGCGCGCGCACCACGACGCCGCGCGCGTCGTCCCCGCAACCACCCCTCCAGGGTGTCACGCGATGCCGATCAGGATGCGGGGGTGGGCCGACGGAACGAGCCATTTCATGATCGTCACCAGGTTGCCCTGCGGGATCGCCACGCAGCCGGCAGTGGATAGCCGTCGGTGACATGCAGGAAGAACGCCGATCCGTGCGGGTACGCCGCTGCCCCGGCCGGAGTGTTGATCACGACCGCGTAGTTGTAATACGGCGTCTCGTAGTAGAGGTGCTCGTTCGGATCCGAGCCGCTGGGCCGGTGTCGAACGCGCACGACCCGGAGCAGCGCTGATGGGTGTTGTAGCAGCGGGCCCTGCTGGCTGATCCACCAGTCGGCCGGCGTGGTCTGGAAATACGGCAGGCCGCCCGGGCTCGCCAGTTTCGCCCGAATGCCTGGGTCAGGGTGAAGCTGCCGATCGGCGTGGCGGACTTGAACTCGCTCGGCGATGTGGTCAACCCGTCCGAGCCGACGTGAGCCAGAATTGCCGGGCCGTAGCGCAGCCAACCGCCTCCCGGTGCCCGGTTCCAGGCCTGCAGCGTCGCGGACGTGCTCGCAGTACGACGAAGCCACCACGGTGATCACGCGCGAGGCGCCGGAGGTCGAACCGCCCACCGGCAGGCTCGAGCCGGTCGCCGGTGCGGGCGTGGCAGGCGCGGGCGGCTGGGGTTCCGCGGGAACGTGACGCGGCGATCGCAGCGCGGGGTGAGCTCGCCGTGGTGTGCCGGACCTGGCGGCGGCCGTGGCAGCCCTCCCGCTCGCCGAACTCGACCCGGCGGAGATGTTGGCTCGGGACTCGTCGCCGTGTCGGCTGAGCGCGCCCGTGCTCGCGCCGGCAGGCAACGACGTCGTCTCGGCCGCCGGGGTCGTGATGAAGGCGGGAATCACCGAGTCCACCGAACTCGGGGTGGGGTTGGCGGCGGCATGCGGCCACTGGTCGGCCCGGCCCATGCCGACGACCACGAAGCGCACACGCGGCCACCGCGACCGCCGCACCGGCGCCGGACGTCGAGCGGCCAACCCTCATGTGACCAGTGTGCCAGAAGTGACCTGTGTGATCAGGGACGACGACGCACCGATCTGCAAGGCTGTGGGCATGGTGCGCGAGATTGGCGAGATCGAGATCAGCCCCGGTGCCGAGGAGGACTTCGAACTCGCCTACCGCGGGGTGCGCGAGGTGCTCGCCGAGACGCCGGGCTGCGGCTCGGTGCGGATGACGCACAGCATCGAGTCGCCGAGCCGGTACGTCCTGATCGTCGAGTGGGACTCCGTCGAGGCGCACGAGCAGAACTTCCGCGGCACCGATCGCTTCGCCAAGTGGCGCGGCGCCATCGGGCCCTTCTTCGCCCGCGCTCCGCACGTCGAGCATTTCGACGAGATCTGAGCGCGAGCGCGGCTGCACCTGGCGGGCCTGGCAAACGGCTACTCCGGCGCGCTGCACCTCGATCAGGTTGCCATCCGGATCGACTACCGCCGCGCTGAATTCGCCGCGGCGGAACATCGGCCAACGCCTCGGCGCGGTGCGGCTTATCCCACCGGCGGCTAGCGCCGCGGCGTGAAAGCGCTCGACGTCTGCGCGCGCGGCGGCCACCAGCGACAGATGCGCCCCGCGGGTAGGGCTGCCGCCGGCAACCACCCACAGCAGCGGCTGGCTCGCCGGGCACCGCCCAGCCCACCGCTTCGATGTCGGCGTCGCCCTCCTCCTCGTCGCCGAACTCGGCCGCACGAAGGAGGCCGAGGGCGCCGAGCGCCGCGTCGTAGAACTCGCACGCTCGCCGCCAGTCCGAGGCCACGACCGTCGCGTGACCCAGCACAGGCGCGCCGTCAGAACCGGCTGGCTCGTCCGCGGCGCACCACGCCGCCAGCGTAGGGTCGACTCGTGCACGGGAGCTCGCACGAGCGGGCTGAGAGGGCGAAAGCCGACCGTCGAACCTGAACCGGGTAATGCCGGCGCGAGGGAGCATTCGTGATCACTGCCGCAGCCACCGAACCCGCCACTGCTGGGCTCGAGCACGCCGAGGCGCCGTACACGCTCGACCAGCCGGCGGTGCGCGCGCTGCGCCGCATCGACCAGTACGGGCTGTGGGGCAATCTCGGGGTGAGCCTGCTCGGGTTCACCGGCGCATTGTTCGTGCTGGCACCGGTGGCCGGGCCGATGTCCCTCGGCGCCGCACTCGTCGCCCTGGTGGTGGGCACGGTGCTCGGCGGGCTCGGCCTGGCCGCGTCCGCGGTGCCGGGGGCGCAGACCGGTGCGCCGGCGATGGTGCTGCTGCGCGGATTGTTCGGCACCCGGCCGTCCTATCTGCCGACCCTGCTCAACGTGCTGCAACTGCTTGGCTGGTCGATCTTCGAGCTGGTCACCATCGGCACCGCACTGCACCAGATCGCCGGCGGCGTGCCGCGCTGGGCTTACATCGTGCTCGCGGGCGCGCTCACCACGGCGCTCGCGCTGCGGCCGCTGGGTTGGATCCGTGCGCTGCGCAAGTACGTCACGATTGCCGTCCTGTTGGCGCTGACCTACCTGTTCGTGCAACTGCTGCGTCACCCCCTGCCGCCGTTGTGGCACGGATCGTGGAGTGGATTCTGGATCGCGGTGGACACCGTCATTGGGGTATCGGTGTCGTTCGTGCCACTCGCCTCGGACTACTCACGCCATGCCCGGTCGGCCCGCGACGCGTTCAACAGCGCGTTCTTCGGCTATGGCATCACCCAGATCGCCTGCTACGCCCTCGGCCTGGTCGCGCTGGTGACCGTCGCGCACGAGGACTCGACGCGCATCTTCAGCTCGTTCATGGCGGTGCCAGTGGGCACGCTGGCGTTCGCGGTTATCGCGATCCGGGAACTGGATCAATCGTTCGCGGACACCTACTCGACGGCCGTCTCGGTGCAGAATCTGCGCCCGCACTGGGACCGGCGGGTCCTCGCCGCGGTGATCGGCGTCGCTGCCACGGTGTGCGCCCTGGCGCTGAACATCAACGACTACGAGAACTTCCTGATCCTGATCGGATCAGTCTTCGTGCCGTTGCTCGGCGTCCTCGTCGTCGACTACTTCCTCATCTCGCGCGGCCGGTGGAACCTGAGCGCCGACTCCCGGCCCAGGTGGACGACGCTGGTGCCCTGGCTGCTGGGCTTCGTCGCCTACCAGCTGGTCAACCCCGGCTATGTGTCGTGGTGGCAAGGTGCCTGGACGCACGTGCAGAGCTGGCTGCACTTCACCCCCCAGACCTGGATGAGCGCATCTATATTCTCCTTCGTCGTAGCGTCGGCGGGCGCCCTGCTGCTGGGACCGCTGCGCCGCGCCCCGGCGAAGGAGACCGTGTGCTGATCCACCCCCAGGCCGAGGCGACGCTCATCGGCGGGCGACAGTCATGAAGCGAGCGCGGCGATGACCGGCGCACTGGTGCCCGGTGCGCGCATCGTCTGCCTCGGCGACGTGATGGTGGACATCGTGGCCCGGCTGTCCGGGCCGGTCGAGATCGGTTCGGACCGGCCGGCGCGCACCGAACTGCAGGCCGGCGGCTCGGCCGCGAACACGGCCGCGTGGCTGGAGCACCAGGCGGTATCGACCACGCTGCTGGCACGGGTGGGATCGGATGTGCTCGGCTCGTGGTCGCTGGCCCGGTTGGGACGCGGGCTCGCGAATGACGTGAGCATCGATCCGGGCACCCCGACCGGCACCTGCATCGTCCTCGTCTCGGCCGACGGCGAGCGCACCATGGTGCCCGACCCGGGCGCCAACGCGGCCCTGTCGCCGGCCCATGTGCGCCCCGACGTGTTCGCGCCCACGCGGCATCTGCATGTCTCCGGCTACGCACTGTTCTCCGGGGCGCGCGAGGCCGCGGTGCGCGCGCTCTCGATGGCCCGGCAAGCCCGGATGACGATCTCGGTAGGCGCGGCGTCCGTCGCGCCACTGCGCGGACTGGGTGTCGAGGCGTTCTTCGATCTCATCGGCCGCGACCTGTTGCTGTTCGCGAACCGGGCGGAGGCGACACTGCTGACCGGGCAGGAGGATCCGTTCATCGCAGCGACCGTGCTGAGCACCCGGGTCGGGCGGGCAGTGGTCACCGACGGCGCCGGCACCGCGATATGGGCAGACGGAGACGAGCGCGCGCAGGCACCGGCCCCGCCCGGCACCATCGTTATCGACACCACCGGCGCCGGGGACGCATTTGCGGCGGGCACGCTGGCCGCGCTCGCGCAGGGCGCGACGCCGGTGGACGCGCTGGCGCAGGCACATCAGCTCGCGGCACAGGCCTGCGAACTGGTTGGTGGCCGCCCGCCCGCGCCAGGGCGCTGAGCGCAGCGGTTACTGGTAGGTGACGTTGCTCGCGGTCGCCACCACGGTCACCCCGCCAGCGCTGGCGCGCACCGACTGCAGGGTGAGCTGGAACGGCAGCCCGTGCAGCGAGATGGAGCGGTCGAATGCGCGGGTCAGCTCCGTGAGCACCGTGGGTGGCACGGTGGCGCCGTTGACCGTGGCCGCCGGGTTCACGAACCGGAGCACGTTCGAGCCACTCACCTTGATCTCCGCGCTCGCGGTGCCGGAGAACGACTGCCCGAGCACGGTGGCTGAGCTATCGGTGGCCACCCGGCCCAGCCCGTCCGCAGTGGCGCCGCCGTATCGCACCGGCACGCCGAGTACGGCGCTCAACGCCGAGTAGTCGATCGATGCGGAAGCAGTCGCCGTCTGCGCGCGCGCCGAGGAGAAGCCGGAGATGTGTACCCGGTGCAGCTGGACCTTGAGTGATCGAATCCGGATCGTCTGGCCGGCCTCTCCCGCCACGAAGTCCTTCGCGGTGACGTCGACCTGGTTGATCGTTCCGGAGATCAGCTGGGTGAGGAACGGGAATCCACGCACCGTCACCGATGGCGTGTGATCCAGCTGCTGGGATGACTTGATCTTGTCGGCGGCCACGTGTTCGGCGATCAGGACCGTGATCCGGTCGGCGGCGAACAGCAGTACCGCCAGGATGACCAGAGCGACCAGCCAGCCGGTGCCGCGGCGCCTCGGTCGGCGAACGGCAGGCGGCATCTCCACGTCTCGATCATTGCATCGAGGGAGAATCGGCACATGGCGCACGCATTCGACGCGGTTCTCGCCGAACGTGCCACCCGACACGGATTCGCCGACCGTCCGGCCACCGACGTGCGGGCCGCCGTGCGGCTGAGCACCGCCATCCAGGCGCAGGATGCGGCGGCCGGACGCCTGGGTGTCCGCTCGCGGGCAGCACGCGTGCGCGACACCGACGTGCGGGATGCGATCGAGGCACGCGCCGTGGTACGCAGCTGGTTCATGCGCTCGACCATCCATCTCGTCGACGCAGCCGACGCCCATTGGCTGTCGGACCTGCTCGGACCGGCCATCGAGCGACGGTTTCGCAAGCGGTGGCTGGATATCGGCTTAACGCCGGCGCTGCGGGACCGGTGCGAACGGGCATTGCCGGAGATTCTGACCGGCGGCCCACAGACGCGGCAGCAGATCGTCGCTGCGCTGGCCGAGCGCGGCATCGAGTTGCCCGCGCACGATCCGCAGACGCCGACGCACATGCTGGTCAGTGCCACCGTGCGCGGCCTGCTGTGCCGTGGCCATGACATCGGACGTGATGCGACGTTCGCGCTCGTGGACCGGTGGCTGCCCGGCCCGGCCGACGGGCCCCGTGGCGACGATGCGCTCGCGGAACTTGCCCGCCGTTACTTCGCCGCGTTCTCGCCGGCCACAGCGGTGGACTTCGCGACCTGGTCCGGCCTGCCGGCCATTCGGGCCATCGGCCTGATTCGCGACGAACTCGCCGCCGTTGACGTGCACGGCCGCCCCGGCTTTCGGTTCGGCGAGGTGGACGCCCGGCGTTCGCTTCGGCTGCTGGCCGGTTTCGACAACTACCTGATCGGCTACCGGCACCGGGACGCGATGTTGTCCGCGCTGTTGCGCCCACGTGTCTACGTCGGCGGCATCATCAAGCCCACGCTGCTGGTGGATGGCCGCATCACCGGTCTGTGGCGGTTGGTTCGCAAGCCGGCAAAGGCCGACGTCGAAATCACGCCGTTCGAACCACTCACCCGCAAGCAGCGCGCCGCGCTGGAAGCCGAGGCCGAGGACCTGAGCCGATTCCTCGACCAACCCGTCGCCGTCACGATCGGCACCGACTAACGGCCTACCCAGCTACCGGCCTACGCCAGCCAAATCCATTCCGCGCAACTCCTTCTTCAGCTCCGCGATCTCATCGCGAAGCCGGGCCGCAACTTCGAACTGCAGTTCACGCGCGGCGCCCAGCATCTGGTCGTTGAGCTGTTGGATCAGGTCGGCAAGCTGCGCCCGCGGCATCTCGCTGATATCGAGGCCCCCGCCGGCGTGCGTGCCCACGCCGACGACACCGGGTGACACCCCTCGCCCGGCGCGTCCGGGTACTGCCGACTTGCCTCTGGACTGCGACCGGCCCGAGCCGCCGGCCGGCGTGGCGAGCAGTTGCTCGGTGTCGGCCGCCTCGCGGGTGAGCATGTCAGTGATGTCTGCGATGCGCTTGCGCAACGGCTGCGGATCGACACCGTGCTCCCGGTTGTAGGCGATCTGCTTGTCGCGGCGACGATTGGTCTCCTCGATCGCGCGCTCCATGGACGGCGTGATCGAGTCTGCATACATGTGCACTTGACCGGAGACGTTTCGCGCGGCGCGGCCGATGGTCTGGATCAGCGACGTGCCGGAGCGGAGAAACCCCTCCTTGTCCGCGTCGAGGATCGACACCAGCGACACCTCAGGCAGATCCAGCCCCTCGCGTAGCAGGTTGATGCCCACCAGCACGTCGAACTCCCCCACCCGCAGTTCGCGCAGCAATTCGACGCGGCGCAGCGTGTCCACCTCACTGTGCAGGTACCGCACCCGGATGCCCAGTTCGAGCAGGTAGTCGGTGAGATCCTCGGCCATCTTCTTCGTCAGCGTGGTGACGAGCACGCGCTCGTTACGGGCGGCCCGTTGCCGAATCTCGTGCACGAGGTCGTCGATCTGCCCCTTGGTGGGCTTGACGACGATTTGTGGGTCCACCAGGCCGGTGGGACGGATCACCTGTTCGACGAACTCGCCCTTGGTCAGCTCCAGTTCGTACGGACCCGGCGTCGCCGACAAGTACAGCGTCTGTCCGATTCGGTCGATGAACTCCTCGAACTTCAGCGGCCGGTTGTCCATCGCCGACGGCAGCCGGAAACCGTGTTCGACGAGCATGCGCTTGCGGGACATGTCGCCCTCGTACATGCCACCGACCTGCGGGACCGTCACGTGCGACTCATCGATGATGAGCAGAAAGTCCTCGGGGAAGTAGTCGAGCAGGCAGTTCGGCGCGCTCCCGGGCTGCCGGCCGTCGATGTGCATCGAGTAGTTCTCGATGCCGGAGCAGAAGCCGACCTGGCGCATCATCTCGATGTCGTAGGCGGTCCGCATCCGTAGCCGTTGCGCCTCCAGCAGCTTGTGCTGTGACTCGAGCTCGGCCAGCCGTTGCGTCAGCTCCGCCTCGATGCCGCGGATAGCGCGTTCCATGCGCTGGGGGCCGGCCGCATAGTGCGTGGCCGGGAAGACGAACACCTCCTCCACCTCGCGCACCACCTCGCCGGTGAGCGGGTGCAGGTAGTAGAGCCGCTCGACCTCGTCGCCGAACATCTCGACACGGATCGCCAGCTCCTCGTACGCCGGGAAGATCTCCACCGTGTCGCCGCGGACCCGGAACGTGCCGCGGGTGAAGGACAGGTCGTTGCGGCTGTACTGGACGTCGACCAGGCCCCGCAGGATCGTGTCGCGGGAGATCTCCTGCCCGACCCGTAGCCGCACCGAGCGGTCCACGTACTCCTGGGGCGTCCCGAGCCCGTAGATGCAGGACACGCTTGCGACGACCACCACGTCGCGCCGGGTCAGCAGCGACATGGTGGCCGAGTGGCGCAACCGCTCGACCTCGGAGTTCACCGAGGAGTCCTTCTCGATATAGGTGTCCGTCTGCGGGACGTAGGCCTCGGGCTGGTAGTAGTCGTAGTAGCTGACGAAGTACTCGACCGCGTTGTTCGGCAGCATCTCGCGCAGCTCATTGGCCAACTGCGCGGCGAGCGTCTTGTTCGGCGCCATGATCAGCGTGGGCCGCTGCAGTCGCTCGATGAGCCACGCGGCGGTCGCCGACTTTCCGGTGCCGGTCGCCCCGAGCAGGACGACGTCCTTCTCCCCTGCCCGGTACCGGCGCTCCAGATCCTCGATGGCCGCCGGCTGGTCGCCGGACGGCTCGAAGTCGGATACGACTTCGAAGCGCCCGGTCGTGGGCACGATGTCGCTGTGCACTCTCACTGCTGTCGGTCCCCAATCTCCATCCGGAACAACCGTACGAGACCCCACCGACATTCCGTAGTTCTCACCGAGCGCACAGCCCGTACCGGGGCACAGACCCTAGCCTGGCGGGACAGGAGCGTGACATGACCGAGCCAGAACCACCCATCCCACCCACACCGCAGGGATCGCAGCAGCAACCATTGCCACCGCACGAGCCGCCGACGTCTGCGCCGTCCACCCCGGCTGGGCAACCGGCTGCGCCGGTGAGCGCGCCGGCCGCTCCGCCCGGCCCGCCCGCGACCGCACCGTCCGGCCCGTACCAATACCCACCGGGCATACCGTTCGCCGATCCCGGCCAGGGCAACCCGGCGTTCCTGGCCCCGCCGAGACCACGGGTGCTGTGGGTCAACCCCCAGCGACGTGCGCAGGTCGCCGGCATCGCGGTCGCGATCGCGCTGGTATTCGGTGGCGGCGGTATCGCCATCGGCTGGGCGGCCTCGGGTCATCACGACGGTGGGCCCGGACGCGTGCGCGTGGCACCGGGCAACTACGGCCAGTTCTTCCCCGGACAGGGACGTCTACGCCCGAACCAGTTGCCCCGCCCGGCCGCCCCGTCACCGAGCGGCGCCGCGACGAAGTAGCGCCGACTACGCGGCGCGGCGATCATGTCGCGACCTGGCATGCCGTAGTGACGTAGCGCACTGCCCGCAGTCGGTAATCCACTGGGCCGCCATTCCGGCGCCGCTGCTTCTGGCACGCTGGGCAGGTGGATGTCTGGCCAGGAAATGCCTACCCGCTCGGCGCGACATACGACGGCGTCGGCACGAACTTCGCGCTGTTCAGCGAAAACGCCGAGCAGGTCGAGGTGTGCTTGTTCGACGCGGACGGCGTCGAGACCCGCGTACGCCTGGACGAGGTGGACGGATTCGTCTGGCACGGCTACCTGCCCGGCGTGGAACCCGGGCAGCGCTACGGCTATCGCGTGCACGCCCCGTACGACCCGGAGCACGGACTACGGGGCAACCCGGCGAAGCTGCTGCTCGACCCGTACGCGAAGGCCATCGACGGGCGCATCGACTGGCACGAATCGCTGTATAGCTACCACTTCGGCGATCCGGACAGCGTCAATGACGACGACTCGGCCGCGCACATGCCGAAATGCGTGGTCATCAATCCCTACTTCGACTGGGGCGTCGATCGGCCGCCGCGGCACCCGTACGCGGAATCGGTCATCTACGAGGCGCACGTCAAGGGCATGACCGAGCGGCACCCCGAGGTACCGGAGAACCTGCGCGGCACGTATGCGGGGCTGGCTCATCCGGCCGTCGTCGAGCACCTCACCGATCTGGGCATCACCGCGATCGAACTGATGCCCGTACACCACTTCGTGAACGACTCGTTCCTGGTCGAAAAGGGACTGTCGAACTATTGGGGCTACAACACGATCAGCTTTCTCGCGCCCGACTTCAAATACGCCTCCACCGCCTCGCCGGGCAGCCAGGTGCAGGAGTTCAAGGCAATGGTGCGCGCGCTGCACGAAGCGGACATCGAGGTCATCCTCGACGTCGTCTACAACCACACCGGCGAAGGCAACCACCTCGGGCCCACCCTGTCGTTCCGCGGCATCGACAATCCGTCGTACTACCGCCTCGTCGACGGCGACCCGAAGCACTACATGGACTACACCGGCACCGGTAACACCCTCAACGTGCGCCAGCCGCACACCCTGCAACTGATCATGGATTCGCTGCGGTACTGGATCACCGAGATGCACGTCGACGGGTTCCGGTTCGACCTCGCCGCGACACTGGCCCGCGAGTTCTACGACGTGGATCGGCTCTCCAGCTTCTTCGACATCGTGCAACAGGATCCGGTGGTCAGTCAGGTGAAGCTGATCGCCGAGCCGTGGGACGTCGGCCCCGGCGGATACCAGGTCGGCAACTTCCCGCCGCAGTGGACGGAATGGAACGGCAAGTACCGCGACACCGTGCGCGACTTCTGGCGCGGTGAACCGGCCACCATCGGCGAGTTCGCCTCCCGCATCACCGGCTCCGCCGACCTCTACGAGTCCTCCGGTCGCCGACCGGCCGCGAGCATCAACTTCGTCACCGCGCACGACGGCTTCACCCTGCGCGACCTGGTCAGCTACAACGACAAGCACAACGAGGCCAACCTCGACAACAACACCGACGGCGAGAGCAACAACCGCTCGTGGAACTGCGGGGTGGAGGGCGAGACCGATGATCCCGGCGTCCTCGCACTGCGCGGGCGGCAGCGTCGCAACTTCCTGGCGACGCTGTTCCTGTCCCAGGGCGTGCCGATGCTCCTGCATGGCGACGAGATCGGCCGCACCCAACGCGGCAACAACAATGGGTACTGCCAGGACAACGAACTGACCTGGATGGACTGGACCGCGGTGGATGCCGACCTGCTGGAGTTCACCCGGCGGGTGAGCGCGCTGCGCCACGAGCATCCGGTCTTTCGCCGACGGCGCTTCTTCGACGGCCGGCCGGTGCGACGGCGCGGACAGGACACGCTGCCCGACATCCAGTGGTTCGCGCCCGATGGCACCGAGATGACCGAGGAGGACTGGGAGTCGGGCTTCGGCCGGTCCATCGCCGTCTATCTCAACGGCGGGGGCATCCCGTCCACCGACGCCCGAGGCGAGCGGGTCACCGACGACTCGTTCTACCTGTGCTTCAGCGCCCACGACGAGCCGATCGAGTTCACCGTGCCGGGGCCGGAGTACGCCCAGTCGTGGCAGGTGGAGATCGACACCATGGAACCGCCGAAGGACGACGGCGTCAGCGTCGCGCCCGGCGCGGTGATCAGCGTCGGCCCGCGCGCGCTCGTCGTGCTGCGCGCCGTCTCCTGACATGGCGCCGCCGAGTTCGACCTACCGGCTCCAGGTCCGCCCGTCCTGGGACCTGGACGCCGCCGCGTCGACCTGCGCGCACATCGCCGCCCTCGGCGCCGGCGGCGTGTACCTGTCGCCGTTACTGCCCTCCGCGCGCGGCTCCGAGCACGGCTATGACGTGGTCCGGTTCGACACCGTCGACGAGCAGCGCGGCGGCCGGGAGGCCTGGGCGCGGACCGTACGCGCGGCCCGCGAACACGGTTTGCAGATCGTGGTGGACATCGTGCCGAACCACACCGGCGTGGCCGATGCGGCGCAGAACCCGGCCTGGTGGGACGTGCTGCGGCTGGGCCGGGACTCACCGTTCGCTCGCTGGTTCGACATCGAGTGGTCGCGCGGGCGGATCCTGCTGCCTGTCCTCGGCGACGACTTCACCAGCGACCAGCTCACGGTCGAGGACACGGCTGAGTTCCCGATCCGCTTGCAAGCGGCGCGGAGTTGCACTACTTCGAGCATCGCTTCCCGATCGCGCCCGGCACCGGCCCGCGCCCCGGCGAGACGCCGGCGCAGGTGCATGAACGCCAGCACTACGAACTGGTGAACTTCCGGCGCGCGGACACCGAGCAGAACTACCGGCGCTTCTTCGCCGTCGCCACGTTGGCCGGGCTCCGGGTCGAGGATCGGCCGTCTTCGACGCCACCCATGCCGAGATCGGCCGATGGCTGCACGAGGACCACATCGACGGGCTGCGCATCGACCATCCGGACGGCCTGGTCGATCCGTTGGGCTACCTCGGCGACCTGCGCGAGCTCTCCGGGCCGGACGCGTGGATCGTGGTGGAGAAGATCCTGGAACGAGGCCCGCAGACCCGCGAGGAGCTGCCCGAACAGTGGCCGGTAGCGGGTACGACCGGCTACGACGCGCTGGCGGAGGTGTGTGGCGTCTTCGTCGACACCGCCGGGGCATCGCCGCTAGACGCCGCCTACCGGGACCTCACCGGTGACACGGCGCGACCTGCACGAGCACGTCCACCGTGGCAAGCGCACCGCCGCCACCACGATCCTGCGGGCGGAGGTGCTGCGGCTGGCCCGGCTGGTGCCCGGCGTGGATCGGGCCGAGGAATCGCTCACCGAGCTGCTGGTGAGCTTCCCCGTCTACCGGTCGTATCTGCCCACCGGCGCCGCGCATCTGGCCATCGCGATCGAGGCTGCCCGCAGTGCCCGGCCGGACCTCGCCGACCCGATCGGCGCACTGGCCACCCGACTGGCCGACCCGGCCGACGAGCTGGCCATGCGGTTCCAGCAAACGTCCGGCGCGGTGATGGCCAAGGGTGTCGAGGACACCGCGTTCTACCGCTACACGAGGTTCATCGCGCTGAACGAGGTCGGCGGCGACCCGTCCTGCTTCGGGGTGACGGTCGAGGACTTCCACCGTGCCCAGCAGCGGCGGCTCCAGATCGGCACCGACTGGCATGACCACGCTGTCCACGCACGACACCAAACGCGGTGAGGACGTCCGGGCGCGGCTCGCGGTGATTGCGGAGCTACCCGCGATTGGCGCGCGCTGGCCGCACACCTGATGGGCGCGGCGCCCATTGCGGAACCCACCTTCGCCTATCTGTTGTGGCAGACCTTCGCCGGCGTCGGGTTCATCGCGCGCGAACGCATGCACGCCTACGCGGAGAAGGCGATGCGCGAGGCCGCGGTGGCGACGACCTGGCTCGACCCGGATGCCGAATTCGAGGCCAGCGGGCATGCCGCGGTCGACGCGGCTTACGACCGCCCTGAGGTGCACACGCCGCTGGGACAGCTTGTGGACCGCATCACGCCGTACGGCTGGACGAACTCGCTGGGCCAGAAACTCGTGCAGCTGACCATGCCCGGCGTGCCCGACGTTTACCAGGGCACCGAGGTGTGGGAGGACTCGCTGGTCGATCCGGACAACCGGCGTGCGGTGGACTTCCCGGCGATCGCCGCCGCGCTGGCCTCGTTCGGGCGCAACGACGGCGACACGAGAGTGCCGACGGTCGGCCCGGACGGCCTGGCCAAGCTCTGGGTCACCACCCGTGCGCTGCGACTGCGGCGCGAGCGGCCGGACGCGTTCTCCTCCTACCGGCCGATGACCGCACGCGGCCTGGCGGCGGAGCACGTGCTGGCGTTCGACCGCGGCGGCGCGATCACCGTCGCCACCCGGCTGCCGGTCCGGCTCGAGTCCGCCGGCGGCTGGCGCGACACCGTGCTGGACCTCGGCGCACCGACCGTCGACGCACTCACCGGCCGTGCGGTACCCGCACAGGTCGAGCTGGCCGACCTACTCGCCGCCCTGCCCGTCGCCCTGCTCCTGCGTGCCGACTGACGGGCGCGGAGCCTCGGACGTCAACAGCTCGCGGATCTCGATTCCAGTCGAGGCCGGCTGCGGGTAGTGCACGTCCATCTCTTCCAGCGTCTCGCGCAGCAACTGGCCGACCGCCCAGTTCCGGTACTTCTTGGAATCGGCCGGTACCACGAACCACGGCGCGACATCGAGTGTGGCAGCGCTCCAGCACCGCCTCGTACGCCAGCGGTGTAGTGCGACCACAGTGCGCGCTCGGCCAGGTCGGCTTCGTTGAACTTCCACCGCTTGCGCGGATCATCGACGCGGGCCAGCAGCCGCTCGCGTTGGGTCTCGTAGGAGATGTGCAAGAAGCACTTGACGATGGTGGTGCCCGCCGCCGTGATCTCCCGCTCGAACTCGTTGATCGCCGCGTACCGCAACTCGAGTTCGGCGTCGGTGAGGGTGCGGTGCACCCGGGGCACGAGCACGTCCTCGTAATGCGAGCGGTCGAAGACACCGATTACGCCAGGCCCGGGCAAGCGCTGACGCACCCGCCACAGAAAATCGTGTGCCAGCTCCTCCTCGGTCGGCTTCTTGAACGCGGCGTACTGCACTCCGATCGGCTGCACCGAACCGACCACGTGGTTGGTCACGCCGCCCTTACCGGAGGTGTCCATGCCCTGCAGCACCAGCAGTACCCGGCGGCGGCTGCCGTGCGCGCCTTCGGCATAGAGCATGCTCTGCAGCTCGGTGAGCACCTGGGACTGCTCCAGTTGACCCTTGTCCCCGCGGACGTCGGCGAGGGGTTTCGAACTCGTCTCGTAGCCGGCCAACACCACTGGGCCGGGACGCAGCACGAGCGCATCGTGCATCGTCTGTTTCACCGAACTGACCCTAGGGCAGGGTGGACGAGTGCATGCAACCCCCGATCCCGGCCGCGAGCCGGTCCGTGTCTGGGCACCCGCCGCGCGCCGGGTGCGTCTACTTGCCGAGGCAGGCGCAGCTGGAGCTGGACCCGGACGGCGCGCGGCTGGTTTACCGGCCCCCGGTTGGCGCCCGGCACCGACTACGCATTCCTGCTCGACGACAGCGAGGAACCGCTGCCGGATCCGGCGTCGCGCTGGCAGCCGGACGGGGTGCATGGGCGCAGCCGCGTCTACGACCAGGACGCCTACCGGTGGGGCGATGAGTCAGTGGCCGGGCCGCGATCTGACCGACGCGGTGATCTACGAGCTGCATGTCGGCACGTTCACGCCGGGTGCCACGTTCGACGCCGCGGCGCAACGGCTACCGCATCTGGTCGAGCCTGGGCATCACCCACGTGGAGGTGATGCCCGTCAACGCCGTGAACGGCGTGTGGAACTGGGGCTACGACGGCGTGGACTGGTACGCGGTGCACGAGCCGCTCGGCGGCCCGGACGGGCTGAAGCGGTTCGTGGACGCATGCCATGCCGCGGGACTCGCGGTGATCCTCGACGTCGTCTACAACCACCTCGGACCCTCCGGCAACTACCTGCCCAAGTTCGGTCCCTATCTGAAGTCGGGCCGCAACACCTGGGGCGACCTGGTCAACCTGGAGCAGCCGGAGGTACGCCGGTTCGTCATCGACAACGCGCTGATGTGGCTGCGCGATTACCACGCCGACGGGCTGCGGCTGGACGCCGTGCACGCCTTGCAGGACAGCTCGCCGGTGCACCTGCTGGCGCAACTGTCGGCCGAGGTGGCCGAGCTCGCCGAGGCTGTCGACCGGCCGCTGACGTTGATCGCCGAGTCCGACCTGAACGATCCGGTGATGATCGAGCCGCGGCCGGGCGGATACGGCTTGGACGCGCAATGGGACGACGACGTGCACCACGCGTTGCATGCGCTGCTCACCGGTGAGCGGCAGGGCTACTACTGCGACTTCGGCTCGCTGCGAGGTGCTGGCGAAGGTGCTCACTCGCGCGTTCCTGCATGACGGCACGTTCTCGACCTTCCGCGGCCGGGTATAGGGTCGCCCGATCGATGCCGAGCACACGCCCGGGTGGCGGTTCGTGGTGTGCCTGCAGAACCACGACCAGATCGGCAATCGGGCCGTCGGCGACCGGCTGCCCGGAGCTGACCAGCATGGACCTCGTCCGGGTCGGCGCGGTGTTGCTGCTCACGGTTCCGTTCACGCCGATGCTGTTCATGGGCGAGGAGTGGGCCGCGTCCACACGCTGGCCGTTCTTCACCTCGCACCCCGAGCCGGAGCTGGCCAAGGCCACCGGCAGGGGCGGCTGGCCGAGTTCGCCAGCTACGGCTGGGACGTACACGAGATGATCGATCCACAGGACCCGCAGGCCTACCACAGCGCGGTGCTGGACTGGACCGAACCGGCACGCGAGCCACACGCGGGGATGCTGCGGCTCTACCGCGAGCTGATCGCGCTGCGTGCGGCCGAACCCGAGCTGCGCGACAGCGACCTGAGCCGGGTGCGGGTGGACTACGACGAGGCTCAGCAGTGGCTGGTGGTGCATCGCGGTGGGATGCGGGTGGTGGCGAACGTCTCCGGCGTCGAGCGCACGGTGCCGGTACTGCGCGCACGCGAGGTGGCGTTCGCCACCGGCGAGGTGGAGCTGACCGACGCGGGAGTCCGGCTGCAGCCCCAGTCCGCCGCGATCGTGCGCATTTGAGCCCACGCGCACAATCTGCGAGCCTGCCGAATGGACATCGCCGCGGCGTTCGTCGCCAACCACGCCGAGATCGAGGGCGACAAGCTCTACGTCGACCGGCGGTGCCTGGGCATGGCTGCGGGTGACCACGCTGCCGCAGTCGATGGTGATCCAACTTGCGCTGATCCTGGTCGCCGAGCAGGACGAGGGAATCGACGCGGTGCTGGTGCGGGTGTTCGTCAGCGACACCACGCCCACGCCCAGCTACGGCACCGAGCTGCTGGTGCCGTGGCCCAAACGCGAGAGCCTGCAACCGTCCCAGCCGGTCGTGGTGCCGGTGGTGCTGAACGTGCCGTACACCGTCAAGCGCGCCGGGCGGCACCCGCTGGACGTGGTCTTCGACTACGACGGCAGCGCGCGCTGTTCGGTCCCGTTCGCGGTGATCGGGCCGTAGCGGCGCCGCTGACCTCACCCCGGCCGCCCGTCGGCGTGCGAGCCATCCGCGTTCGAGGCGTCGATCACCCGAGCGGGGTAGGTCGGCGGTGGCGGCCCGAACGCCTTGCGTGCCGACGCGATCGCGGTCCGGGCCAGCGCCGCGTTGCCGATCGCGCCGATGCCGGCCCCGACCCCGAGCGGCAGGGCCCGCCCAGCGCGAGGGCGCCTTGACGCCGGCCGAACCGCCCCAGCACGAGCCGGGCCAGCCGAGCGTTCAGGCCGGTGATGCGGTCGCGGGAGGCGGAGCGGCCCAGCACCTGTGCCCAGTGCGGCGCCTGGAACTCGCCGTAGACCAACGCCGCCTCGGCGGTATCGCCGAGCAGTGCCGCGAGCACCAGTGCGCGGCGCACCTCCGGATCGCTGACCGGCAGGCCGTGCACCTCGGCGACAGCGAGCACGAACATCGCCGTAGTCGAGACGAACGCGGCGATCTCCGCGGCGCCGGACGCGAGCACCGCCCCGGTGCCCACGCCGGGCACCGCCGCCGCCGCCCCCGACGCCCCGCCCATCCCCACCACCGCGGACAGGTAGTGCCGCTCCAGTTTGCTGATGAGTTCCTCGGGCGTCGCCGCCGGATTGCGCTCGCGCATCCTGGCGACGTAGGCCAGCACCACCGGACGCTGCACCGCCAGTGCCTTGTCCAGCGCGTTGTCCAGGGCGTGCTCGATGCCGCCCGGAAGGCGACTCGGCTTGCTGCCCATGCTCACCCCACACCGTGTGCCGTTTGCCGTGTACCCATATCCCGTACCCGTCTGGGTACCCGTTCGTGTCCTCGCCCATCGTCCGAATCGCCCTACCCCGACCGCACGCCGGGTTCCGATCGCGCAGGATGGGCACATGCGAGCACTGCTCCCGCGCTCCCCGGACCGTCGGCACACCGGCGGCGACCTCGGCACAGACAGCGAAATCGACGGCGGCACCGACACGGCGATCGACGTGCACGAGTGGTACGCCGCCGACTGGCTGGACGGTGGCGGCCTGCGGGTCAATTTCGTCGCGAGCGCTGACGGGGCGGCGACGGTCGCCGGGGTCTCCCGCGGTCTGCAAACGCCGGGCGACAATGCGGTCTTCGCCGCGCTGCGCGATCTGGCCGACGTCGTCCTGATCGGCGCCGGCACCGCGCGCGCGGAGGGCTACCGTCCGATCCGCCTCGACCCAGCGCGGGTCGAGGTCCGGGCGCGGTTCGGTCTGTCGCCGCACCTGCCGACCGCGGTCGCTAGCCGCGCACTGCGATTGGACCCGGACGCACCCCTGTTCGCCGACTCACCCAGCCAGGCGCAGACCATCGTCATCACCGGCAGTGCCGGCGATGAGGATGTGCTCGCACGGCTGCGCCGTCGCACCGACGTGATCGAGGCCAAGGCTGAGGAGCCAGCCGCCCGCGACGCCGGCGCTCACCCCGGCGGCGCGAACCTGGCCGCCGCGCTGCGCGCACTGGCCGAGCGGGGACTGACGCGAGTCCTGTGCGAAGGGGGCCCGCATCTGTTTGCCCAGTTCGCCGCCGCGGGACTGGTCGATGAGGTGTGCCTGAGCCTCACGCCGCTGCTCGTCGGCCCCGGACCCGAACGCATCATCGCCGGCATGCCGTTCTCGGATCCGCCACGCGCGCTGAGCCTCGCCGGCCTGCTCGAGGAGGACGGCGCGCTGTTCTGCCGGTATCGCCGCGGCGCCGCCGGCTAACCGCCAGTGCGTTACCCGCCGGTGGCGCCGAGGCCCGGGCACGATGTCGTCCAGCGCGAAGGTGACGGGCTGCTCCAGCTGTGCGTAGGTGCAGGAGGTGGGCGTGCGGTCGGGCCGCCACCGGGAGAACTGGGCGGTGTGCCGGAACCGCGGCCCCTCCATGTGGTCGTAGCGCACTTCGACCACGCGCTCGGGTCGCAGCGGGACGAAGGACAGGTCCTTGCCCGCGTTCCACCGCGACCCTTCGCCCGCGCGCGGATGTGCGAGTGGCTGCCTCCGCCATCTGCCCACCCCAGTTCCACGGGTGGCTGTCGAAGGTCGTCACCAGCGGCTGCAGCTCGGTGAACAGCTCTTTGCGGCGCGCCATCGGGAAGGCCCCGATCACTCCGACCGAGGCCAGTGCGCCCGCATCGTCGTACAGGCCGAGCAAGAGTGAGCCGATGGCGTCGGGGCCGGACTTGTGCACGCGGTACCCGGCGACGACGCAGTCCGCGGTGCGCTCGTGCTTGATCTTGAACATGACCCGCTTGTCCGGCTGGTATGTCCCAGCCAGCGGCTTGGCGACGATGCCGTCCAGGCCGGCGCCTTCGAACTGCGCGAACCACTCCCGCGCCGTGTCCAAGTCCCGCGTGGCCGGCGTGAGGTGCACGCGCCGCACGCCCGGATCCCCTGCCTGCTTGGTCACCGCGTCGACAGTGCCCACAGTGCCCCGGTGCCCAGAGTGCCCACAGTGCCCGCCGTCACCGGACCGCTACGGAGGATCTCCTCCAGCCGCGTGCGTCGCTCGGCGAAGGGACGGCCCATCAAGTTCTCGTTACCGACGGCCAGCAGGTCGAAGGCGACGAACGCCGCCGGCGTCTGCGTCGGACAGCAGCGTCACCCGCGAGGCCGCCGGATGGATGCGCTGCTGCAGCGCCTCGAAGTCCAGCCCGTGCCCGGTGGCAAGGACGATCTCGCCGTCGACGACGCACCGCTGCGGCAGCTCCTGGCCGAAGCGCTCGTACCAGCTCCGGGAAGTACCGGGTCATCGGCCGCTCGTTGCGGCTGCCGATCTCCACCTCGTCCCCGTCGCGGAAGATGACGGCGCGGAAGCCGTCCCATTTCGGCTCGTAGGACGCGCCCGGCGGGATTTCGGCAACCGCCTTGGCGAGCATGGGGGCGACGGGCGGCATCACCGGCAGCTGCATGGGCGTCATTGTCTGCGACCCCCCTATTCTCTGACAGGTCTTACGAGCCGCGACAGGTCATTCGGCCGCTACACGTCCTCGGCAGGGAGAGCATGATGGCGCATCCGAACGGGCCGGGCAGGCCGCTGCCCTGCCGTCGTCCCGGCGGGCGCAGCAGCTCGCCCGGATCGAGACGCCGCAGGCCGCCCAGGTGGTCGCCGCAGCGGGAACCGCCCTGGTCGGGGCCGCGCGGATGGGACGGATGCTCACCCGAACCGGGTGGGGGCTGGCCCGGCGGCTGCCGGGCGGGCAGGCGTTGCAGCGCGAGGTGCAGCGGCTCCAGGACGCGGCGCTGCAGGAGGTGCGCCGGGTCCTCGACATCGGAGAACACCTGGACATGCCTGGCACGGCGGGGCTCAGCAGCGAGGAACAGCGCGCCGTGTGGCTGGTCCAGAACAGCACCGGCAAGGACGCGCTGCGCAGCGCGATGAGCGAGCTGCTGGAACGCTCCGTCGAGCCTGACCGCGGTGCCAGCAGCGAGTATCTCTACGGCAACATCGTCAGCCAGCTGGTGCCCGACGAGGCCCGGATCCTCGCGGCGCTGTCCGACGGCGTCGACGCACGCCGCCGGCGATCTGACCACCCGCGGCATCGGCCGTGGGCCTGGGCGCGTGCTGGTGGCCAACGTCTCCACCGTCGGCCGGTCCGCTGGCGTGGTCAGTCCGGACAACGTGCCCACCTACCTCACCCGGCTGCACGGGCTCGGACTGATCGAGTTCGGGCCGGCGGACGACTCGCTCGGCGTGCAGTACGACATGCTCGGCACCGACGCCACGGTGCGCGATGCCGAGGACGCGGCGAGCACGCGGCGCCACGGTGGCACCCGGTTGGTACGCAAGAGCGTGTCGCTGTCGCCGCTCGGGCGGCAGTTCTGGTCGGCGACGAACCCGGACCGCCCGGCGCCGTCCTGATGTCCGGCGGCATCCTGCACGACCTCGCCGAGCACTGGTACATCGACCTGAGCATCCCGGTCGTCGCGGCGATCATCGGCTACGTCACCAAGCTGGTGGCGATCCGGATGATGTTCCAGCCGCTGGAGTTCGTCGGCATCCGCCCGTACCTCGGCTGGCAGGGCATCGTGCCTCGTCGCGCGGCGCGGATGGCGAGCATCGCGGTGGACACGATGACCCGCGACCTCATCTCGGCGAGCGAAGTGGTGGCCCGGCTCGATCCGGAGCGCATCGCGCAGGAGATCGCCGAGCCGATGCGCCGGGCCAGCGAGGAGATCACCCGCGAGATCATGGCCGAGTACCAGCCGGGGCTCTGGGAGGCGATGCCCGAGCCGATGCGCCGGCTGCTCATCTGCCGGGTCCAGGCCGAGACGCCGCGCATGGTCCGCGAGGTGCTCAGCGAGATCCGCTCCGACGTCGACAGCGTGTTCGACCTACGCGAGATGGTGGTCCGGAACCTGGTCACCGACAAGGCGCTGCTCAACCGGATCTTCCAGGAGGCCGGCCGCAAGGAGTTCCGGTTCATCGCCCGGTCCGGCATCTATTTCGGCGGCACCATCGGGCTGCTGCAGATGGTGCTGTGGCTGCTGTTCCACCAGCCGTTGATCATGCCGGCGTTCGGGTTGCTGGTCGGTTGGTTCACCGACTGGCTCGCCCTGAAGATGATCTTCAATCCGAAGGAACCGATCCGCGTCCTGGGCGTCGAATGGCAGGGCCTGTTCCTCAAGCGGCGCAAGGAGGTCGCCGCCGACTACGGCGCGCTGATCGCCGACGAGATCATCACGCCACGCAAGGTGATCGAGGCGGTGCTCAAGGGCCCGCTGTCCGATCGGGTTTTCGCGATGGTCCGCCGGCAGGTCCAGGCCTCGCTCGACCGCAACACCGGACTGGCCAAGCCGCTGGTCGTGATGACGGTCGGCAGTACGCGCTACCAGGAGATGAAGCGCGCGATCACCGCGAAGGTGATGGCACGCATGCCGGAGACGATGACCTACGTCGAGGACTACGCCCGCGAGTCGATGGATGTGCGCAACCTGCTCATCGAGAAGATGCAGGCCCTGGACGAACTGCAGTTCGAGGCGCTGATCCGGCCCGCGTTCGAACAGGACGAGTGGATCCTGATCACCGTCGGGGCGCTGCTCGGCTTCATCATGGGCGAGGTCCAGGCCCTGGTGCTGGAACACTTCACCTCGAGGTGAGTACCGGGCATCGGTGTGCGCGCCGTGCTGGCGAGATGACACGGGTGCCATTCGCGTAGCGTGCAGGACATGAACCTGCGACGCCGTCGCGCCGTCGCGGCGGTGCTGGGCCTGGCGGCGCTCGCCCTCGCGGGCTGCACCAGCACTGTGTCCGGCCACGGCACCGCTACCGCCTCCGCGCCGGCAGCGAGCAGCTGCCGCGAACGTCCCGACGCATCAGATCTCCTTCACCGACTGCAAGACCCGCCTCAACGTCGACGCGTACGGCATCCCGGCCGAGCCGCCTGTCGCATCTGAGCTTCCAGTGCGGCACCCTGGCCGTGCCGCTCGACTACGCCGACCCGACCGGCACAACGATCGACATCGTCCTCCTCAAGGTCCACGACGATCGCAACACCACCGGCGATTCACTGATGGTGAATCCGGGCGGCCCGGGCGGGTCGGGCATCGAGCCTGGCCGTCGGACTCACGCCCGCAGCTGTCAGACGGCATCCTCGCCAACTTCGACCTGATCGGCTTCGACCCGCGCGGCGTCGGCGCAGTCCTCGCCCATCAACTGCGTCAGCGACGCTGAGCAAGGACAAGCTGTTCGCCGCCTTCCCGGATGTGCGTACCAATGCCGGCTTCACGCAAGCCAAGAGCCTGGCCGACGAGGTCGCCTCGGCCTGCGACGGCCAAGTACGGATCCGCGCTGGCCGACTACGACACCGAGCAAACCGCGCGCGACATGGAGCAACTGCGCATCGCGCTCGGCAACCGCGCCGCTGAACTACCTCGGCTTCTCCTACGGCACCGAACTCGGCGCGGCCTACGCGCACCTCTTCCCGAACAGCATCCGGGTCGCGGTGCTCGACGGGGCGGTCGACCCGCTGACCAGCGACATCAGCGCAGTTCGCCGACCAGCTCGGCGGGTTCGAGATCGGCGTTCGACCAGTTCGCAGCAGGACTGCCTGCACGCACGCATCGCCGTGCAAGTCGCTAGGCAACCCGCGCCAGGTCGTCTACCAGCTGGTCGCGCAAAGCCATCATCGCGCCGATCCCGACGAGCGACACAGCCGATCCCCGCGAAGCGCGACCGGCGCGCTGATCCTCACCGGGGTGCTGCAGGCGCTGTACTCGCAGTCGGAGTGGCCGGACCTGGGCACCGCTCTGCTCGTCGGCCAGCAGGGCGACAGCAAGGGCCTGCTCGCACTGGCCGACGAGTACAACGAGCGCAACTCCGACGGCACGTACACCAACATCTACGACGCCAACACCACCATCTCCTGCAACGACTCGCAAGCCCGGCCCGACCGACGCGACGATCCGATCGACGGCGCAGACAGTGGGCGACCAAGTACCCGATGTTCGGGGTCTGGTCGGCGGCGTCGCTGTTCTCCTGCCAGTCGTGGCAGCCGCGACCGCACGCCGCTGCCGCTGCCGTCCGCCGCGACCGCCGAACAAGGTGCTCGTGGTCGGCAACCTGCACGACCCGGCCACGCCCGTACCAGGGCGCGAAGGACCTGACGCAAACGCTGGGCAACGCCGAACTGCTCACCTGGAACGGTGAAGGGCACACGTCCTACCTGCAGGGCAGCTCCTGCATCGACAACTACGTCAACGCCTACCTGATCGCCGGTTACGCTGCCGCCGGCGAACACCACGTGCCCCCGCTGATGCGAGCCCGCCCCGACGCTGCTCGTCACCGATCCGCCGGTGCCCACCCGCGGCGGTGGCGCTGGTGCTGCACGGTGGCCGCGCACGCAGCGCCGCACCGACATCGGCGCGGCAGCTCGCCGGTACTGCGGATGCGTGCCGTTCGCGACGCAGCTTGCGCGCGGCCGGCGCGGCCGAGGGCCTCGCGGTGGCCCGGCTGCGATACCGGCGTGCGCGGTTGGAACGGCGCAGACCAGGCGCCCGTCGCCGACACCCGGTGGGCGCTGGACGAGCTGGCCCGCCGGTTTCCCGAGGCACCGGTCGCCCTCGTCGGTCACTCGATGGGCGGTCGCGCCGCCCTCTACGCGGCCGGCCACCCGAGCGTGCGTCTCAGTCGTCGGCCTGGCCCCGTGGATCGAGCCCGAGGACCCGATCGACCAGCTCGCCGGGCGCCGGCTGCTCGTGCTGCACGGTGCGCGCGACCGCATGACCAGCGCGCGCCGCTCGGCCGCGTATGCGCAGCGGGTCGCCACCATCGCCGCATCCGTCAGCTACGTCCGGGTGCGACGGCGAGGCACACGCGATGCTGCGCCGCGCCGCGCTGTGGCATCGGCTCACCACTGGCTTCGTGCTGGCCACGGTGCTGGGCTTTGCCCCGGCGGAACCGGCTGCGGACCCGGTGACGAAGGTATTGCAAGAGGCGCTGGCCGGGCAGGCGTCGCTCGTCGTCTGACCAGGCGGCGCACCCGATAGGCTCAAAGCTGGCTGTCCCCCTGTTCCCCGGCCGAGCGGAAGGCGCAGCGATGACCGTCACCGATGTGAACCGTCCCTCCGCACACCCCGCCGGCGTCGACGCGGCGCGATGGCCGGACGTCGCCACGGCGCCGCACACGCCGGTGCGTGCCGCAGTGGCGAAGCGGATCTTCCACCGCGCGGTCGAACGGATACCGGTACGGGTCGTCGAGGCGGGACGTCGCCTACGGCGGCGGCCGTGCGGGCGATCCGGAGTTCACCCTCGTCCGACCCGAGGCGTTCTACCACCGCATCGGCGACACCGGGACGATCGGCTTCGGTGAGGCCTACATGGCCGGCGACTGGGTCAGCGATGATCTCGCCGGCGTGCTGACGGCCTTCGCCGGGCACATGCGCGAACTGGTCCCGGCGGCGCTGCAACGGTTGCGCCACGTCGTGCTGCGCCGCACGCCGTCGGCCGAGGACAACACCGATCGACGGCGCCCGGCGCAACATCCACCGGCACTACGACCTGTCCAACAACCTGTTCAAGACGTTCCTCGACGAGTCGATGACGTACTCCAGCGCGCTGTTCGACGGCGAGCCGGCCGGTTGCAACGAAGAGCTGGCCGCAGCCCAGCGACGCAAGATGGATCGGCTGCTCGACGCGGCCGGCGTGCACCCGGGCAAGCGCGTGCTCGAGATCGGCACCGGGTGGGGTGAACTTGCCATCCGGGCCGCCGCACCGCGGCGCCCGCGTCACCTCGCTGACGATCTCGCGTCGAGCAGGCCGACCTGGCTCGGCAGCGCATCGAGGAAGCCGGCGTCGCGGACCGCGCCACCGTGCTGTTGCGCGACTACCGCGCAGGCGGACGGCAGCTACGACGCGGTGGTCAGCGTCGAGATGATCGAAGCGGTCGGGGCCAACCACTGGGACGACCTATTTCGCCACCATCGATCGGGTGCTGGCGCCGGGCGGCCGGGTGGGACTGCAGGCGATCCTGCAGGACGACGAGACGGTGCGGAACACCGGCGAGACCTACACCTGGATACGCAAGTACATCTTCCCGGGCGGCCAGATCGCGTCCGCCGAGGCCATCGCGCGGGTGGTGACCCGCGCGACGTCGATGCGCATCAGCGACCAGTACCGATTCGGCCGGCACTACGCCGAGACGTTGCGGCGCTGGCGTGAGCGCTTCGAGGCGCGAGCACAGACCGTCTCGCAGTTGGGTTTCGACGAGACGTTCCGGCGCATGTGGTCGCTGTACCTGGCCTACTCCGAGGCCGGGTTTCGCACCGGCTACCTCGACGTCGCGCAGTTCACCATGAGCAAGCCGGCCTGCTAGGACGGTTGCGCGGCTAAACCGGTCATAGCGCCCCGATACGGTGGGGCGTGATCGTCGTCCTCGGGCTGCTGGCGGCCGTGTTCTACGGCGTCGGCGACTTCGTCGGCGGCTTCGCGTCACGCCTGCACAGTGCGGTCACCGTCCTGCTGCACAGCTACCCGGTCGGCGCGCTGATGATGCTCGCGCTGCTGCCGGTGTTCCCGGGTCACCTCGACGCACGGGTGCTGCTGTTCGGCGTCGCCGGTGGCCTGGCCGGCCTGGTCGGCGTGACGATCATGTACTCGCTGATGGTGATCGCGCCGATGAACGTCATCTCACCGGTCACCGCGGTGCTGGCCGCGATCGTTCCGGTGGTGTTCGGCGTGGCGGTCGGCGAGCGCCCGCACGTGACGGCGTGGTTCGGCATCGTGCTGGGCCTGCTGGCGGTGGTGCTGGTGAGCCGCACCGGGGACGAGCATCCACACGGGCGGATCGCTGCGCGCACCATCGCGCTGGCCTTCGTAGCCGGCCTCGGTTTCGGGTTCTACTTCATCTTCCTGGCCCGCGCCGGGCAATCGTCGGGCCTGTGGCCGCTGGTGGTATCGCGCATCTCATCCGCCGTAGCTATCGTGCCGCTGGCGCTGCGCCAGCGCGCCGTCCATCGCATCCGCGGCAAGACGCTGGCACTCACCCTGCTCAGCGGAGCATGCGACGCGCTGGCGAACATGTTCTTCCTGCTCGCCAGCCGGCACGGGCTGCTGTCGCTCGCCGGCGTGCTCACCTCGCTGTACCCGGCCGTCACGGTGATGCTCGCGGTCGGCGTGCTGCGCGAGCACACCAGCGCGGTGCAGCGTGTCGGCTTGGCGGCAGCAGGTACCGCGATCGTGCTGATCACGGTATGACCTGGTCATGCAGATCGCAGTCATCGGTAGCGGCAACATCGGCGCGACACTTGGACGGGCACTGGCTGCGGCCGGACACGACGTCCGAATGGGTTCCCGGCACCCGGGCGACGTCCAGGTGGAAGGTGCAGTGCCGGCCACTGTTGCCGACGCGATCGAAGCAGCCGAGGTGGTGCTGCTTGCACTGCCTGGGCCGGCCGTCGCCGACCTGCTGGCCGAACATGGCGGCGCGCTCGACGGCAAGCTCGTGCTTGACGCGACGAATCGCATGGGCGCCCCGGTGATGAACGCCGCGGCGGAGATCACCGCCGCAGCGCCGGCCGCTCGCTACGTGCGGGCGTTCAACAGCTACGGCTGGGAGAACTTCGCCCAGCCGACATTCGACGGCGTGGCCGCTGATCTGTTCTTCTCCGCTCCCGAGGCCGACCGTGGCGCTGTGGAGCAGTTGATCAGCGGCATCGGCCTGCGTCCGGCCTATCTCGGCGCGGACCAACAGGACGTCGTGGACCGCATCACCGCGGTGTGGTTCGCGCTCACCAGGACCACCGGCTCCCGGCACGTCGCCTTTCGCGTACTCAGCGGCTGAACTCAGCTGGGCAGCGTCACGAACGACCAGCCGCGCGCGAGCAGTGCCGGAATCACGCGTTGCAGCGCGGCGAAGGTCTGGGAGCGGTCGCCACCACCGTCGTGACACAGCAGGATGTCGTGTGGACGGGCGGCCAGCAGCGCCGACGCGATCGCGGAGACACCGGGTAACGACCAGTCGCGCGGGTCGATGTCCCAGCCGAGCGGGAGCATGCCGTGACTCGCCGCTTCGGCGATAACGTCCGGGCCCCACACCCCGCCGGGCGCGCGGAACTGCCGCGGCCGAAATCCGGATGCGCGCACGATGGCATCGGTCGTGTCCGCGATTTCGCTGCGGATCCGCGCCGCCGGCAAAGACGGCAGGTTCAGTGGGTGGAAGAAGGTGTGGTTGGCGATGTGGTGGCCCTCGCCCACGGCGGCACGAACCCACTTCGCCCGTGGCCCAACCTGCACCCCTATGACGCTGAACGTGGCGCGGACGTGGTAGCGCGCGAGCAATCGCAGGTATTGGGGAGTCCACATCGGGTCGGGTCCGTCGTCGATCGTCAGCATGATCGAGTTGCGGCTGAAGTTGCTGGCAGGGTCGTGCGCAATGAAGTCGTCCAGCGTGCGCACCGGGGAACTCCAGGTCTGCACGGTGCGCGGCGCGGCGGGCCGCCGGGCGAGCTGCGCTGCCGCGGAATGTCCCGCCGGAGTCGTCGATACCCAGGGGTGGGGCGGCGGCGCGGCCGGTGGCACAGCCGATGGTCGGCCCGCTAGCGGGTGGCTGCCCGACGCCGACGACGGGAGCGCCGCCGCTGTCTGGGCGGGACGGCCTTCGGTGCTATCGCGTGCGATGACCCGCTCGGCGACGACGCCTGCCCACGCCGTCACCGCCGCTAGCGCAGCAAGTTGCCCGGCCCGGCGCCGGGACACACCGTGTGCCGGCTCGGTGGCGGCTCTGCCGGCACGGGGACCTCGTTCTGGTAAGCGAACTGGGCATGACGAGGACGCGTCCGAACCGGAAGAGGTGACGGGAAAGCTTCCGATAGTGCCGGGTAGGGCAGCCCGCAGCCGGTCTGTATGCAGATTGTGGGGCTGGAACCTGGCGCGGCGGTCAGTCGTTTCCAGTCCGTGATTCCGTTGATACTGATCCTCGCGGTCCTCATCGTCGTGCTCGCGATCGTCGGCTGGGCGGTATGGCTGATCATCAGCGCGGCGTTCGTCGGCGCGATCATCGGCGGCCTGGCCCGGCTGGTCATCCCCGGACGCCAGGAGATCGGCATCTTCAGCACCGTGGTGCTGGGCTGGATCGGCTCCCTGCTCGGCAGCTTGATCGGGCGGCACCTGTTCCATGTGGGCAGCTTCTTGACGATCCTGTGTGAGATCGGCGTCGCCGCGATCCTGGTGCTCATTGCGAGCAGCGGCGCCGGGAACGCCGTAGCGCACCGCAACTCCAGCCTGCGCTGGTAGTCGGCGATCAGCGCGGACCCGGCCGCCGCTGCTCGTGTGCGCAGGCGCACGCCGAAGGTCCACGCGATCAGTCGAGCTGCTGTGATTCGACCTCGCCCGCATTCGGCTCGGCCTCCCAGTTGGCCTTGTTCATGCGGGATGGCTGCACTCGCGGTGGCTCGCCCTCCTGCTTCGGGTAGTTCGGCGGGTACGGCATGTCCCCCAGGCCACGGTCCTGCTCATCCCGGGCGGCCCAGTCCAGCAGCGGCTCGATCGACCACACCGCCTCGTCGATGCCGGCGTGCACGTCGCCGAGTTCGGCGAAGCGCGCCGGCATCGTCGCGATCGTGAAGTCCGCCATTTGCACGTCCGGCAACTCCGGCCAGGTCACCGGTGCGCTGACCAGCCCGGTCCGCGTGCCACGCACCGAGTACGCGGCGGCGATGGTGCGATCGCGCGCGTTCTGGTTGTAATCGATAAACACCTGCGCGCCGCGCTGCTCCCGCCACCACGCCGTCGTCACCTGGGCCGGAATGCGCCGCTCCACCTCGCGTGCGAACGCGAGAGCCGCGCGGCGCACCTCCCGGAATCCGAACCGTGGCTCGATGCGGACGTAGACGTGCAGCCCCTTCGACCCGGACGTCTTCGGCCAGCCGATGGCACCGAGGTCATCGAGCACCTCGTGCACAACCCCGGCCACCTGCTTGCACTCGCCGAACCCGGTGCCGGGTTGCGGGTCGAGATCGATGCGCAGCTCATCCGGGCGCTCGGTGTCGGCCCGTCGCGAGTGCCACGGATGGAACTCGACCGTGGACATCTGCACGGCCCAGATCACGCTGGCCAGTTCGGTGACGCACAGCTCGTCCGCATTTCGGCCGGACGGAAACCGCACCTCGACCGTCTCGACCCATTCCGGCGCACCCTTGGGCAGGCGCTTCTGGTAGATCTTCTCGCCACTGGTGCCATCCGGGTACCGGTGCAGCATGCACGGCCGTTCGAACAACGCCCGGACGATGCCGGGACCCACCGCGAGGTAGTAGTTCGCCAGGTCGAGCTTCGTCTCCCCGCGCTCGGCGAAGTACACCCGATCCGGGTTGGAGATGCGGACGGTCCGGCCGTCGACGTCGATCTCCATGGACGGAGATGGCATGACCCGACCGTAATGCAGAGCCCGGACTGCCGTTGACCAGGCGCGGGGAACGGCAGGGACGGCCTACGCTTACTGCGTGCAGACCGACGAGATGTACGAGGAGGAGCCGCCGGCGGAATCCCGGCGCCCGCCGTACGTCGACGGGGCGTGGGGCCGCACCGCCAACCCGAACACCGCGGACGGCGAGATCCAGAACATCGCCGCGTTCGCGCACGGCTTCACCCGGCTGACCGGCCCGCGGCGCGCCGCCGCCAAGCTGGTCGTGTGGCTCATCCTGATCGGCGCCGCGGCCACCGTCCTGGTCGGCGTCGCCGGCATCCTGCACATCCTGTAGACCCATGGCCAGCTCCTTGCTGCGGCGCGTACGCCGGCGCCTCGCGGGTACCGTGAAGGGCATGGAAACCACCGACGAGATGCCGCCGGCGGGCGTCGTCAAGGCCGACGCCGACTGGCGAGCACAACTGAGCCCGGAGGAGTACCGGGTGCTTCGGCAGGCCGGCACCGAGGCCCCGTTCGTCGGTGAGTACACCGACAATCACCGGGTCGGCATCTACCGCTGCCGTGCCTGCGGCGAGGAACTGTTCCGAAGCGAGCAGAAGTTCGACTCGCACTGCGGCTGGCCGAGTTTCTTCAGCCCGCTCGCCGGTGATCGCATCATCGAGCGGGTGGACCGATCCGGCGGCATGACCCGCACCGAGGTGCTGTGCGCGAACTGCCACAGCCATCTGGGCCACGTCTTCTCCGGCGAGGGCTACGACACCCCGACCGACCTGCGGTATTGCATCAACTCCATCTCGCTCACCTTCGGCGACGAGCCGACGTCCTAACCGCTAAGGCAGCGCGTCACTTTCCCCACCGCGACGCGCTGCCTACGGCAGCGCGTCGACGAGACTGCCCAGGTCGCGGCTGGTGCCGGTGAAGAACGGCACCTCCTCGCGCACATGCCGACGCGTTTCGGACCCGCGCAGGTGCCGCATCAGGTCCACGATGCGGTGCAACTCGTCCGCCTCGAAGGCGAGGATCCACTCGTAGTCGCCGAGTGCGAACGACGACACGGTGTTGGCACGGACGTCCGGATACTCCCGAGCCATCTGCCCGTGCTCGGCAAGCAACGCCCGGCGCTCCTGCTCGGGCAACAGGTACCACTCGTAGGACCGGACGAACGGGTACACGCAGATGTAGCGGCGCGGCTCCTCCTCGGCGAGAAACGCAGGAATGTGGCTCTTGTTGAACTCGGCCGGGCGGTGCAGCGCCATGTTCGACCACACCGGCTCCAGGTGCGTACCGAGTTCCGTGCGCCGGAACCGGCCGTATGCGTCCTGTAGCGCTTCCGCGGTCGCGGCATGCCACCAGATCATCAGGTCAGCACCGGCCCGCAGCGCGCTCACGTCGTACGTGCCGCGCACCACGACGTCCTTGGCGGCGAGCTGATCGAAGAGCTCGGCGACTTCCTGCGTCAACGCCGCGCGGCCGGCGCTGCCCACCGGCCGGGCGACCTTGAACACCGACCACGCGGTGTAGCGGATGACGTCGTTGAGTTCGCGTGCGTTCGTCGCCATGGGGTCATTCTCCCCCGGTGCCCGATCGACCGGCCAGCCCAGCGGCGAGGTGGCCAGCCACGTGCTCGGCCGCGAGCCGAGCCCGACGCGATACATGCCGGGATGCCGACGCCGTCGTAGGTCGCGCCGCACACCGCCAGCCCGTCTACCTCGGCGACCGCGGCCCGGACCCGCGCGACCAGCTGCATGTGTCCGACCGCGTACTGCGGCAGCCCACCGCCCCAGCGGGTGACCACGGCGTCCACCGGTTCGCCCTCGATCCCGACCAGCGCCCGCAACTCGTGCCGTACCAGTGCGATCAGCTCGGCGTCCTCGCGTTGCAGCACCGCCGCCTCGCCCGCGCGGCCCACCGAGGCCCGCAGCACGGTCAGGCCGCCGGTCGCGATCGGCCACTTCTGCGAGGACAGCGTGACCGCTTTGACGGTGAAGCCCTCTCGAGCCGCGATCAGCAAGCCGCTGCCCGGTGGTGGCGCGACGTTCGCGGTACGCCACGGTCACGATCGCCACGCTCGCGGACTCCACGCCGCGCAGGTCGGCGGCGGCGCACGGCGCCACCGCACGCAGCAGTTGCGCGTGCCTTCCCCGCCGGCGTCGCCACGACCACGGCGTCCGCCTCGACCACCTCCGGCGCGGGCGCCGCGTCCGCACTCGAGCACGAATCCGTGCCCGTGCCGCCGCAGCGAACGCACCGTCGACCGACGTCCGCACCGTGAACCGGCCGGTCCGCGCCAGCGCCGGCGGCAGCGTGCCGAGGCCCGCCGACCAAGGAGGTGAACACCGCTCCGGCGGCTGGGTCATGTGCCCCGCGTCGGTGACCGCCTGCGCGGCGCGCACCAGCGAACCGCCATCGCGCTGCGAGCCTCATCGCCAGCGCCGGCATCGTCGCCCGCAGCGACAGCTGATCGGCGTGGCCGGCATACACTCCGCCGAGCAGCGGCTCGACCAGACGGTCGGTCACCTCGTTGCCGAGCCGCTCACGCACCAACGCACCGACCGCGACGTCGTCGGCCAGCGTCGGCAGCGGCTGCGCGCAGACGGCTCCGCCGCGATGCGGGCCAGCGCGGCGTCGGTCAGCGCACCAGAACTGCGGGCCGCCTCGAGGTCGGCCGGGATGCCGAGCAGGGTCCGCGCCGGCAAGGGCACGCGCATACCCGCGACGCGCAACTGCGCCGTCGTGGTCAGCGGGTCGATCCGCGTGCGCGGCCAGCCCGGCTTCCTCGATCAGGCTCGACACCCTCCGGGCCGCCGAGCCAGCAGTGCTTCGGCACCGACGTCGACCGGGATGCCGGCCACGGTCCGCGTCCGCAACTTGCCGCCGATCTCGGCGGCACCCTCCAGCACCAGCACCTCGGCCGCCGGCACCCGCCTGCTGAGTTCCCAGGCCGCCGCCAGGCCGGCGATGCCCGCGCCGATGACAACGACGCGGGTCACAGCGAATGGACGAGCTCGACGACCCGCGCAGCACGTCCGGATCGGTCTGCGGCAGCACGCCGTGACCAAGGTTGAAGATGTGCCCGGCCGCGGCAGACCCCTTCGCGACGACACGACGGACCTCCCGCTGCACGACGGCCCAGTCCGCCAGCAGGACCGCCGGGTCCAGGTTGCCCTGCAGCACGGCCCCCGGTGCCGACCCGCCGCGCCGCCTCGTCCAGCGGCACCCGCCAGTCGACGCCGACCACGTCCGCGCCCGCAGCGCGCATGAGGTCGAGCAACTCGCCGGTGCCGACGCCGAAGTGGATGCGCGGCACGCCGGTATCGGCCAGCGGTGCCAGCACCGCCGTGCTGTGCGGGAGCACGTACGTGCGGTAGTCCGCGCGCGACAGCGCACCGGCCCACGAGTCGAACAGCTGCACGGCGGCGACGCCGGCCTCGATCTGTACCTGCAGGAAACGCCTGGCGATGGCGGCCAGACGCCCCAGCAGCGCGTGCCACAGCGCCGGCTCGCCGTACATCATCGCCTTCGTGCGGGCGTGGTCTCGAGAGGGACCGCCCTCCACGAGATAGCTGGCCAGCGTGAACGGCGCGCCCGCGAACCCGATCAGCGGCGTCGGTCCGAGTTCGCGCACGAGCGAGGGCCGACCGCCTGGCTCACATAGCGCACATCGTCCGGATCCAGCTCACGCAACGCGTCCAGGTCCGAGATGCTTCGAATCGGGCGGGCAACCACCGGGCCGACGCCCGGCTCGATGTCCATCCCGACGCCGATGGCGACCAGCGGCACCACGATGTCGGAGAACAGGATCGCCGCGTCCACACCGTGACGCCGCACCGGTTGCAGGGTCAGCTCGGTGATCAGATCCGGATCCTGGCACGCGGCGAGCATCGGCTGGCCGGCGCGCAGACGCCCGGTACTCCGGCAGCGAGCGTCCCGCCTGCCGCATGAACCAGACCGGCCGATGCGCACCAGGATCGCCGAGGGCGGTACGCACCAGGGCCGAGGACGCGGGTTGCCCATGACTCGAATTGGCGGCGGTATCGGCCGAAGCGACTGCAGCCGAGGCCGGTTCGACCGGGTTTCCAGGCGCAGTGCCGACCGATGCGGGGTTCGTGGTGCTCATCGCCCGTCCATCGTCGCACGCACCGCCCGGCGGCCAGCCCGGCGGCTGGACGGCCGGGACGGCGCGCCTGCGCAGATTTGTCGCCGGGGCGTGCGAAGTTGAGGGCGTTCGCGCGCATGTGCGAATCGTGAAGGGGGTCTCGATGAACGCCGAGCTGATGCACTGTCCGGAATGCGCGGCGGCTGCGCCTGATCGAGACACCACCTTGCGCCGACGGGCACGGCAGCGACTGCCCCGATCGAGCCTGCGCGGTCTGCGGCACGGCGCTCGTCCGTACCCAGCCACGTGCTGACCGCAAGCCGAGCGCGGGCGCACACCCGCCACGCCGCCTGAGCCCGCCGGCTGATCGAACCGCTGTGCCCGAGCATTTGATGACGCCGCAACCAGCCACGCTGAAGCCATGTTGAACCCACCGAAGCCGCTGCGACAGGTGAGTGACCTGGACGACGAGACCGATCTCCCGTCCGGCCCCGGTTCGGACACCGGGCCGGATCCGGTTGCGCCTGCCGTCTTCCGGCAGGCGGTGCAGAGTCTCACCGGCACGTCGGTACGGCCAGAGGTGCACGTCGAGCCGTTGCGGCCCCCGCAGCGCCTAGCGCCTTGGAGCTACGCGATCTCCACCGACGTCCGCGGTGCCGACGGCGAGGAGCTGGCGACCGGGCGGCTGGTGCTGCTGCACGACCCGGACGGTTTCGAAGCGTGGGACGGCGTGCTGCGGCTCGTCGCGTTCGCCTCGGCGGAGATCGACCCGCAGATGGGCGTCGACCCGATGCTGCCCGCGGTCGGTTGGAGCTGGCTGGTCGATGCACTCGCCGAGCGCGCCGCCGCTTTTCGCGCCGCCGGGGGCACGGTCACGCAGACGACGTCGACCCGCTTCGGTGACCTCGCCGGCCCGCGCACCACGATCGAGTTGGAATTGCGCGCGTCCTGGACGGCCGACGACCCGGATCTGTCAGCGCACCTGCATGCGTTCGTGGACATGGTGTGCGCAGCCGCGGGGTTGCCACCGGAGGGGGTCACTCTGCTCAGTCCAGGCCCGTGAGCGAACCCGGCGGTGAGCCGACCGCCCCTCCTGCCGTCGAGGTGCCAGTCCTGCGCGAGCCGGTCGACGGCGTTCCGGAACCGTTGACCACGGACGAGCAACTTGCCGAGCTGATCGGTCGCATGGGCACAGCGTCCGGGCCGGTCGCCGTGGATGCCGAACGCGCATCCGGCTATCGCTACAGCCAGCGCGCCTACCTGGTGCAGTTGCGTCGCAACGGCGTCGGCACCGTACTGATCGATCCGATCTCGCTGCCCGACCTCAGCGGGCTCTCCGCGGCGATGGCCGGCGCGGAGTGGATCCTGCACGCGGCCAATCAGGACCTGCCCTGCCTGGCCGAGGTGGGGATGCGGCCGGACCGCCTGTTCGACACGGAACTGGCGGGACGCCTGCTCGGCGAGGAACGGGTGGCGCTCGGCACGATGGTCGAGCAGCACCTCGGCGTCGGCCTGGAGAAGGGTCACTCGGCAGCAGACTGGAGCACCCGTCCGCTGCCCCACGCTTGGCTCGCCTACGCGGCGCTCGACGTGGAGCTGCTGATCCCGCTGCGCGCCGTGCTGGCCGACGCACTGCGCGCGCACGGAAAGCAGGAATGGGCCGAGCAGGAGTTCGAAGCGGTTCGTCTGGCGCCGCCGGCAACCCCGCGCGCGGACCCGTGGCGCCGCACGTCGGGCATCCACCGGCTGCGCTCGCGCCGACAGCTGGCGGTGGTGCGCGCCATGTGGCAGGCCCGGGACGCGTACGCGGCCGAACGCGATATCGCACCCGGTCGGGTGCTGCCGGACTCATCGATCGTGGAGGCAGCCCGAGCGGACCCGCGCCGCGCGGCTGATCTCGCGGCACTGGCCGTTTTCGGCGGATCGCGACAGCGCCGTTTGCTCAGTCAGTGGTTCGGAGCCATCGAGGACGCGCGCGCGCTGCCGGAGGATGAGCTACCGCCGATGGCCACGTCGGCGCGCGGCGCAATCCCGCCGGCAGCGCGATGGCGCGAGCGCGACCCACTGGCGGCAGAGCGCCTGGCCGTGGCACGCGCTGTCATCGCGCAGATCGCCGAGCAGCGACAGGTACTGGGCCAGAACTTGCTGCCGTCGGACTATGTGCGAGCGCTGGCCTGGCAACCGCCGCAGCCGACCTCAGCGGCGAGCGTCGGGCAGCGCCTCCGGGAAGTGGGTGCCCGACCCTGGCAGGTCGAGCTCACCGCGGCTGCTCTGGCGGCGGCGTTGGACGCCAGCATCGGTGACGGGGCCCCCGACGACATAGGTCCTACAGCGAGGACCGGTGACGAAACGCCGGCGACGTAGGTTCCGGCAGGTAGGTCCGGTCGGTAGGCCGGACCCCGTGGTCGGTCAGGCCGCTTGATGGGCAGAGTCGGTGACCAGCTGCTTCGTGCCGGGCTGTGGGCGCCGCCTCGGCAGCTCGATCCGAATGGCGAGCCCGCCGAATGGCGGCGCCGCGGCCTGCAACCGGCCATGGTGTGCCTCCACGATGAGACGGACGATGGCCAGGCCGAGCCCGGCGCCGCGTGTCGCAGTACGCAAACGGCCGCCGCGGCGAAACGGCTCGAACAGCGTGTCCACCTCGCCCGCCGCGATCACCGGACCACCGTTGGACACATGCAGCCACACCCGCTCGGCCGTCTCGCCGGTGGTGACCCGCAACCAGCCACCCGGCACGTTGTGCCGGATCGCGTTCTCCACCAGATTTCCGATGAGACGTTCCAGCAGCCGCGGATCGCCCTGGGTCGGTGCCGGCTCGATCTCGCTTTCGACGGTGACGTTCTTCTCGCGCGCCTCCGCCTGCACGCCTTCGAGCACGAGCGGCACGAGCGTGCTCAGGTCGACCGGCTCGATCACCTCCAGCTCGCCGTGACCGACCGCTTGCAGCTGGGCCAGCGTCAGCAGTGAGGACACCAGGCGCTGGGCACGCGCGGCAGCCTGTTCCACCACCTCGCCCATGCGCCGCAGCTCAGCCGCGTCGGCGTACGGGTCGGCCAGGGTCACCTCGAGTTCGGTGCGGATCACCGAGAGCGGGGTGCGCAGCTCATGGCTGGCGTTGGCCACGAACAGGCGCTGGCTGTCGAACGCGGCGTCCAGCCGGGCCAGCATCTCGTCGAAGGTGTCCGCGAGTTCGCGGAGCTCGTCGTCCGGACCGCCGAGGTTGATGCGCTGGTCCAACGTCTCGGTGGACAGCTGCTTGGCCGTTTGGGTCAGCCGCGCGATCGGGCGCAGCGCCTGCTTGGCCAGCAGGTACCCGCCGGTCGTGCCGATCACCACGATGATGCCGAAATAGATCAATCCGGTGTGCAGCAAGTAATCCACCGACGCGCTGCGGGCCTGCTGGCCGAGCTGCTCGGGATTGACGGCGTGCGTGCCGTTGCTGTCGGTGATGGTGACGCGGCCGACGGTGTTGAAGAAGGGCAGCTTCGAGATGGACCGGTTAAGCAGGACGATCGAGGTGAACAGCAGCGACACGCCGACGAGGAGCACCAGACCGCCATATAGCAACGCCATACGGATCCGCAGCGTCGGGCGGAAGAGCCTCACGAAACGTTGCCAACTCCTTGCTCGATCCGGTTCACCCCGAGCGCAGCGGGGTCGATCCGGTAGCCGGAACCTACGACGGTGTCGATGATGGCCGGCTCACCGAGCTTGCGCCGCAACGTCATCATCGTCACTCGGACCGTCGTCGTAAATGGGTCGGCGTTCTCGTCCCACACCCGGTCCAGCAGCTCCTCGCTGCTGACAACCGCGCCCTGGGCCATCAGCAGCGTCTCCAGGACGCCGAACTCCTTGCGGGTGAGATCGACCAGCTCACCGTTGCGACTCACGGTGCGCTTGGCCGAGTCGAGCTCGATGTCGCCGGCGGCCAGCACCGGCGGCGCCGCGGGGGTGGTGCGCCGGCCCAGTGCCCGCACCCGGGCCACCAGCTCGGCGAACGCGAACGGCTTGGCCAGGTAGTCGTCGGCGCCCAGGGCCAGCCCGGAGACCTTGTCCTCCACCGTGCCGCTGGCCGTCAGCATGATCACCCGGGTCAGCACGCCCTCGTCCGAGAGTCGGCGGCAGATGTCATCGCCGGACATACCCGGGCAGATCGCGGTCCAGCACGACAACGTCGTACCTGGTCAGCGCTGCCTTGCGATAGCCGTCATCGCCGTCGGTGGCGACGTCGACCGCCATTCCCTCCCGCCGCAGTCCGCGAGCCGACCGCCTCGGCGAGCTGTACTTCGTCTTCCACGACGAGGACCCGCATGCGTCAGCCTCCATTGCACATCAGTGCAAATCCCGTGCTCAATCGTCGCCGTTCAGACCGCCCGAATGGCGCGCGGCCGGGACGTCCCCTCCCGGGTCGCTATTCCGTTGAACGAGCGCGGACCACTCAACGATGCGCCGACCGAGCGCCTGAACCGATAAACCTGCCGCGGCGCGCACGTCGGCGACCTTCCCGTGGGTGAGGAATTGTCCGGGTATGCCTATTTCGCGACAGGCAACATCGAGGCCGACCCGCCGGATTTCCTGCGAAATCCGCGAACCGACGCCGCCGACGACAATTCCGTCCTCGATGGTGACGACGAGGTCGGCCCGGGCGGCCTGCTCCAGCACCGATTTCTCCACCGGCTGGACCCAGCGCGGGTCGATGACCCGGATCGAGTAACCCGCCTGGGCCACCGCACGGGCGGCCTCGAGGGCATCGGCCGCGACAGCCCCCACCGACACGACCAGGACGTCCACGTCGCCGGGAACGGTCTCGTACAGCACGTCCGCGGTGCCGGCGGTGCGCACCGCGGGCAGATCCGGGCCGAGCGGGGTCTTGGGGAACCGGAGCACGGTCGGGCCGTCTGCTACGTCCAGCGCCTCGGCGAACTCGAGCCTCAGCGTCGCCTCGTCGCGCGGCGCGGCGATCCGCAGGCCCGGCACCACGCCGAGCACCGCCAGATCCCACATGCCGTTGTGCGACGGGCCGTCGTCGCCAGTGATCCCCGCGCGGTCGAGCACCAGCGTGACCGGCAGCCGGTGCAGGGCGACGTCCAGCAGCAGCTGGTCGAAGGCACGATTGAGGAAGGTCGCATAGATCGCCACCACGGGATGCAGCCCGCCCGAGGCCAAACCGGCGGCAGAGGTCATTGCGTGCTGTTCGGCGATGCCCACGTCGTAGCACCGGCGCGGGAACCGGCGGGAGAACTCGCCCAACCCCGTCGGCTCGCACATGGCCGCCGTGATCGCCACCACGTCATCGCGCATCTCGCCGTGCCGGACGAGTTCCTCGCCGAACACGCCCGTCCAGCTGCGGCCGCCGGTGCTGCGCGCCAGGCCGGTCTGAGGGTCGAAGCCGCGAGACTGATGCATCTGGTCGGCCTCGTCGTTCTCCGCCGGCGCGTAGCCGAAGCCCTTGCGGGTGACACAGTGCACCAGCACCGGGCCGTCGAAGCCACGGGCACTGCGGAATGCGTCCTCCAGCGCCACGATGTCGTGCCCGTCCACCGGGCCGACGTATTTCAGTCCGAGGTCTTCGAACATTCCCTGCGGTGCGAACATGTCCTTGATGCCGCGCTTCATGCCGTGCAACGCGTCGTACAGCGGAACGCCCACCACGGGCGTGCTGTGCAAGGCGCCCTTCACCTGGCCGAGCATTCGCTCATAACCGGGCCGCAGCCGCAACCGGTTGAGGTGAATCGCCAGCCCGCCCGCGGTCGGCGAGTAGGAACGGCCGTTGTCGTTCACGACGACGATGACCGGCCGGTCCGCGGCGGCGATGTTGTTCAGCGCCTCCCAGCACATGCCACCGGTGAGCGCGCCGTCACCCACCACCGCGACGACGGGACGCCGTTCATCGCGGACGTCGAATGCCTTGGCGAGCCCATCGGCATAGGACAGCGCGGTGGACGCGTGCGAGTTCTCGATCCAGTCGTGCTCGCTCTCGGCACGGCTGGGGTAGCCGGACAGCCCGCCGGTCTGACGCAGCGTGGACATCGCCTCGGCGCGGCCGGTGAGGACCTTGTGGACGTATGCCTGGTGCCCGACATCGAACAGGATCGGCTCGCTCGGGGAGTCGAAGACCCGGTGCAGCGCGATGGTGAGTTCCACCGCGCCCAGGTTCGGCCCGAGGTGACCGCCGGTCTGGGACACCGTCTGCACCAGCAGATCCCGGATTTCGGCGCTCAGCACCGCTAACTCCTCCGCGGTAAGCCCACGCAGATCGGCGGGTCGGGTGAGTCTGCTCAGCACGGGCGTCACGCGAAGATCGTACCGATACGTGGCCAAGAGACCCCGATGTCGCGTGTCACGCCGGGATGTCATGCCGCCGGCAGGTCATGCCGGAACCAGGGCGGCGACGCACTCCACGTGGTGGGTCATCGGGAATGCGTCGAAGGCAACCAGGCTCGCCAGTCGCCAGCCGGCCTGGATCGCCACCCGGACGTCACGTGCCAGCGCCGCCGGATCGCACGCGACGTAGCCAATGGTCCGGGCCCCGCTGCCGAGCAGCGACGCCATCACCTGCTCGCCCGCGCCCGAGCGCGGTGGGTCGAGCACCACCACCTCCGGCGCGAGACCGAGTTCGGCCAGCGTGAGCGCCCCGACTCGGGCCTGGCGCACCTCGGCCCAGGGCAGCCGGGCGAGATTGTTCGCCGCGTCCGCAGCCGCGACGGCGGACGACTCGACGCCCACCACCGTTCCGGTCACACCGACCGCCTCCGCGAGCACCGCCGTGAGCGCGCCCGCGCCGGCGTACAGGTCCACGATCGTCTCTCCGGCGACCGGTCGGGTCGCCGCCAGCAGTGCGTCGGCGAAGGCCTGCGCGGCATGCGGGTGCACCTGCCAGAAACCGCCTGCGCGCACGGTGAAGTCCTGTCCGGACAGCCGGTACCTCAATTGAGGTGGGCCGGCCGCCAGCTCGACCAGGTCCGGTGGACGGCGCCCGCGAGCATGCCGCCCCGGGCCGGGGCGATGCGTGAGCACGGCGACGCCGTTGGCCGCGCTGCTCACCTCGACGCCGGTGCAGTCCGGCCAGTCCCGGCGCAAGGCGGCAGCGTCCCCGACGCCGGGCACGCCGAGCGGGCAGGTTTCGAGCAACTCGACCTCGCTGGAGCGGTGCTGGTGCAGGCCGAGACGACCGGATGGGTCCGCGGCGTAGGTGATCCGCGTGCGCCAACCCAGCAATCCGCCCGGTAGCTCGCGTACCTCACCGAGCAGACTCGTCACGTCCAAGGCGGCGATGCGGAGGAACAGGTCGCAGATGACGGCGGCCTTCAGCTCACGCTGGGCCGGGCCGGCGACGTGCTGCCAGTCGCAGCCGCCGCAGCCCCCCGGCCGGGCATGGACGCATGGCGGCGGGACGCGCGCCGGCGAGGGCTGCAGTACCTCGACCGCATCGGCCCGGCAGTACGACGCGTGGCGGTCCTCGGTGATCCGAGCCCTTACCCGCTCGCCGGGCAGCGCATGCCGGACGAACACCACCCGGCCGTCATGGCGGGCCACGCAGGAGCCGCCTTGCGCGACCGGACCGATGTCGAGGTCGATCACACGGCCGAGCAGCGACGGGACAGGCGGTTCAGCCACGAGTTGCCGGCGCGGCGGGGGCAGGTTCCTCCGGTTCGGCGGCTGGTCGAGCGGGTGCCGGGCTCTCGGCACGGCGGCGAAGCGGGCTGGTGCCCTCGGTGCGGTCACCGGTCGAGTCGAGCTGCCACGGCACGCTCGTCACCATCACGCCCTGCTGGAACAGCAGCCGCCCTTTGAGCCGCAACGCGCTCTGGTTATGCAGCAACTGCTCCCACCAGTGCCCGACGACGTACTCGGGAATGAACACGCTGACCACGTCGTGGGGCCGGTCGGCACGCAACTGCTTGACGTAGTTGACGATCGGTTTGGAGATCTCCCGGTACGGCGACTCGAGCACGGTGAGCTTGACGGGCAGCTGCATTCGTTCCCATTCGGATAGCAGCGCACGCGTTTCCGCATCATCGATGTTCACCGTCAACGCGGTCAGGGTGTCCGGCCGGGTGGCGCGTGCGAATGCGAGCGCTCGCAGCGTCGGCTTGTGCAGCTTCGACACGAGCACCACCACGTGGTTGCGCGCCGGCAGCACAAAGCTCTCGCTGGATGGGGCGAGCTCCATCGATATCCGCGTGTAATGGCGATTGATGCCGCGCATCACCGCGTACAGGATCGGCATCGCGATCAGCACCAGGTAGGCACCCTTGGAGAACTTCGTCAGGATCACGATGACGAGCACGACGCCGGACAGGCTGGCGCCGAAACCGTTGATGAGCCGTGAACGCTTGATGCGGGCGCGCTCCTGCGGATCGCGTTCGGTGCGCATCGCCCGGTTCCAGTGCCGCACCATCCCGCTCTGGCCGAGCGTGAACGACGTGAAGACACCGATGATGTACAGCTGGATCAGCCTGGTCACGTCCGCCTTGTAGAGGAAGATCAGCACGCCGGCGACAAATGCCAGGAACACGATGCCGTTGCTGTAGGCCAGCCGGTCGCCGCGGGTGCGCAGCTGTGCGGGCAGGTTCCGGTCCCTGGCAAGCACGGCGCCAAGTAGCGGGAAGCCGTTGAAGGCGGTGTTCGCCGCCAGCACCAGGATCAATGCGGTGGTGGCCTGGACGTAGAAGAACCCGACCGAGTGCGGGCCGCCGAACACCGCGCTGGCTACCTGCGCGATCACTGTGCGCTGCGGTGTGTGCGCGCAGTCCGGGACGCCGGTAAGCCCGCAACTGCTGGTGCTGGGGTCGGTGATGTGCACCTTGGCGATCAGCGCCAGTGCGGTGATGCCCATGAACATGGTCACCGCCAGGCCACCCATCATGGCCAGCGTGATCTGCGCGTTGCGTGCCTTCGGTTCCTTGAACGCGGGCACGCCGTTCGCGATCGCCTCGACACCGGTGAGCGCGGTACAGCCGGAGGAGAACGCGCGCAGCGTGAAGAACAGGAGTGCGAAGAAGCCGAGTGACCCGTAGCCGTGATGCACGACGACGCCGTAGTGCGCGCTCTCCGCGACCGGCTTGTCGCCGGCAATTGCGCGGAACAGTCCGGTGACGACCATGATGCCGACGCCGGCCGCGAACAGGTAGGTCGGCGCCGCGAACGCCGAACCCGCCTCGCGCAGGCCGCGCAGGTTCACCGCCGCCAGCAGCACGACGAAGACCAGGGCCATCTCCACCCGGTGGGCATGCAGTGACGGCGCGGCGGAGATGATGTTGTCCACGCCGGAGGAGACGGACACCGCGACTGTCATCACGTAGTCGACCAGCAGCGCGCTCGCGACGATCACACCCGCCGGTTTGCCGATGTTCTTGGTGGCCACCTCGTAGTCGCCGCCGCCGGTCGGGTAGGCGCGGACCAGTTGACGGTATGAGGCCACCACCGCCGCCATCAGCACCACCACCGCGCCCGCGACCCAGGGCGCGAGGTACAGAAAAGCTGTGCCTCCGAGGGCAAGGACAAGCAGGATCTCCTGCGTCGCATACGCGACGCTGGAAAGTGCGTCGCTGGCGAAGATCGGCAGGGCCAGCCGTTTGGGAAGCACGGCATGCCCGGACTGTTCGGACCGAATCGGGCTGCCGATGACAATCCGCTTCAGGACCCGGGTTACCAACGCCACGACGCGCACAATACGGCGCCGGGGCCAATTCGGCGCACGGCAGCCGACACCACCTCGCCGTTGCGGCGGTCGCTGTGTACCGTCCCCCTAGCCGGGCGAGCAGTCCACCACCCGGCACAACGGCGTCCGGGAGCGGGTGCGCAGAAGGGAGATGTGCCTCGGGTGCACATCGTCATCATGGGCTGCGGCCGGGTCGGCGCGGCTCTGGCGCAGAATCTGGTCCGCCTGACGCACAGCGTGGCGATCATCGACCAGGACCCGCTCGCGTTTCGCCGCCTCGGTGAGTCGTTCGCGGCGAAACAGGTCAAGGGCGTCGGCTTCGATCGAGAGACGCTGGTCGAATCCGGTATCGAACAGGCGGACGCTTTCGCCGCGGTGAGCAGCGGCGACAACTCGAACATCATCGCGGCGCGGGTGGCCCGGGAGACGTTCGGCGTCCAACGTGTCGTCGCACGCATCTATGACCCCAAGCGCGCGGAGGTCTACGAACGGCTCGGCATCCCCACCGTGGCCACCGTGCCGTGGACCGCGAACCGGCTGCTGCGCGAGGTGCTCGGCGAGGCGACCACCGAGGCATGGCGCGATCCATCCGGCGCGGTCACGCTGCTGCGGGTGCGCCCGCACGAGGGCTGGGTGGGCCGGAAGCTCACCGAGTTCGAGACAGCCACCGGCTCCCGCGTCGGGATGATCACGCGATTCGGCGTCGGCGACCTGCCGGTGCCCTCCACCGTCATCCAGTCCGGCGACGTGTTGCACGCCTTCGTCACCGACGCCCACGTCGACGTGCTGCGCGAGCTCGCAGCGCGCTCCCCCGGCGGCGGAGAGTCATGAAGGTCGCCATCGCCGGGGCGGGCGCCGTCGGGCGTTCGCTCGCACGCGAGCTGCTCGGCAACGACCACCGGGTGCTGCTGATCGACAAGGACCCGGCCAAGGTCGAGCCCGATCGAATTCGCGGCGCCGAGTGGTTGCTCGGTGACGCCTGCGAGGTGGCCAACCTCGAGAACGCGCACCTGGAGGACTTCGACGTCGTCATCGGCGCCACCGGTGACGACAAGGTGAACCTGGTGATGGCCTTGCTGGCCAAGACGGAGTTCTCGGTGCGACGCGTCGTCGCGCGGATCAATCACCCGGCCAACGAGTGGCTGTTCACCGAGGCGTGGGGGGTCGACGTCGCCGTCTCGACGCCGCGGGTGATCGCCTCCCTGGTCGAGGAGGCGGTCGAGGTGGGTGACGTGGTCCGCCTGTTCGGCCTGCGCGAGGGCCAGGCGAACCTGCTCGAGGTCACCCTGCCGGAACAGGCGCCCTGCGCCGGTCACGCGGTGCGCGATCTGCACCTACCGAAGGACGCGGCGCTCGTTGCCATCATCCGTGGCAGCAGGGTGATCACACCGTCGCCGGAAGAGCCGCTGGAGGGCGGCGACGAGCTGCTGTTCGTCGCCCTGCCCGATGTCGAGGACGACATTCGATCGAGCGTGCTCGGATCCTCGACGGATCGGGATGCTCAGCGCGGGCTATAGCAGCGCCCAGGCGTCACGATCGAACGTCGGCGAACTCGCGTCGGCGGGCCCGGGTCACCACCCAGAAGCCGGCGTCGACTGCGAGCGCGTACAGCGGAAAGCCCATCGCCACCTTTGCGAACGCCAGCCAACCGGTGGCGTTCTGCTTGTAGAGCGCCAGCTGGACGCCGCCGCGCGAGGCGAACAGCGCAGTGCCGATGAGCGTCGCGCCGACGTAGCCGCGTAACAGCACCCGCCGTCGGTGCCACGCGGTGCGGCTGGCGACATCAGGTTCGGTAGCGACGTCGGTGCCGAGTACCTGGTCCGGGACCGGGATTCGGTCGCGGGACCGTGTTGCGCATCGGTGCCGGAATCGATGCCAGGCTCGGGACTGGGTCGAGGAACTCCCACAGCAACGCCGATCAGCGGCCGCCGTACGACGATGGACACCGCGAAGGCGGCCGCGTAGACGAAGCTGCTGCAGATGCCCAGCAGGAAGTATCCGCGCGCCTGACCGGTGCCGCCGGCGATCGCGGCGGCGACGACGACGCCGAACAGCCCGCCGATCGCCTGCTGCACCGGCTGGCGACGCGCCATGCGGTAGAGCGCGAGCGCGAGCGCGGAGCCGATGGCGGCGAATATCGCCGGACGCAGCCGGACGTGGCGTTCACGATGACGAAGACCACGGTGGGGATCGCGGCGATGATGCTGCCGCTCCAGCCGCCGATGCTCCTGAGCATCGCTTGCGGACCGTCTCCCGGATGTCGATGCGCTGCTCGGCGGTGTCCGGGTCGCCCGTCGGCTCGGCGGCGGGGGCTTCGTCCAGCCGCGCGTCTGCGCCCTCGGCCCGCTCACGCAGCGCACTGCAATTCGTACTTGGGGTTGTAGATGGCCGGTTTGCCGTCGTGGACCCGACGCGGCCGGTGGCGACGAGCCGACGCCCAGGCTCGATGCCGGCGATCCGACGCCTGCCGAGCCACACCAGGGTCATCGATCCGCTGCCGTCGTAGAGTTCTGCCTGCAGCGTCGGCACGTGCTCGGTCGGCGTGTACACCACGGCGCGGATGCGGCCGGTCACCGTCACCGGATTGCCGTGGCGGACCGTCTCCATCGGCGTGCAGTCCAACTCTTCGACCTGCGAGCGCAGTTCCTCGGCATCGAGCCGGTGCGAGCTGGCGGTGAGTCGGCGCAGTAGTGACGGGCCATGTCCCACGCGCTCAGGAGTCTCAGATGCTCCCGTCGGGCTGCTGCGTGCCCGCGCCCTGCTCGAGAATCTCCTTCGGCAGCCGCAGGGCGACCGGCTCCGCGTCCGGGTACGGCTCGTTCCCGCGCACCACCACCACGTCACGCAAGGCGCGCTCGAATCGTTCGGCCTTCGTGGCGTCGGTTGCTGCCGGGCCGACGATCATCGCCCGCAGAAACCAGCGCGGACCGTCGACGCCGATGAAGCGAACCGGCACCATACCGCCGTCCGGGTCGGGCAGCTTGCCGTGCAGTCTCCGGCCCGAACGGGCCGTCGGTGCGCTCCTTCGGCGTGCCTCGCTGGGCATTCATCGAGGCGGCGATCTCCGCACGGACCTCGTCCCAGATGCCTTCGTTGCGCGGTGCCGCGAACACGCCGAGTTGCATGTGGCCGTCACGACCAGAGAGGTTCGCCGCGATCACCTGCTGCGCCTCGTTCATCTCCAGCCGAAGGTCCATGCCGGGCGAGACCGGCACGCGCAGTGCGCCGAGATCGACCCGCACCAGCCGTCCACGGCGCGTCCCGCTCGTCCCAGGGTCCAGGTCGGGATCGGCTCGTCGCGTACCCGCGTCTCCCACGGCGGCGTGGCGTCCAACTTGCCGCGAGCTGTGGCGCGCCCTTTGCGTCGTCCTGGCACTACTGCTCCTCCACCCTTGCGGCCACGCCGGCGGCCATCGTCGCGCCCGGCGAAGCGTCTGCCGGGCCGTGCGCGGACCGCGCCAGGAGTGCCTCCGCGCCCCCGGTCGATCCGTACCCGCCCGTGCCACGTTCGGACTCGGCCAGATGGTTACCTCGACGAACTCCACCCGCTCCACCCGCTGGACCACCAGTTGCGCGATCCGGTCACCTCGACGCAGATGCACCGTGTGTGCCGGATCGTGGTTGATGACGATCACCTTGATCTCACCGCGGTAGCCGGCGTCGATCGTGCCCGGCGCGTTCACCAGCCCGACGCCGGCCCGGGCCGCCAGCCCTGATCGTGGGTGCACGAACGCTGCGTACCCGGGCGGGAGCGCTATCGCGATGCCGGTCGGCACCAGCGCGCGCTCCCCCGGCGCCAGCGTCACGTCCTGCGCCGCGACGATGTCCGCGCCCGCGTCGCCGTCGCGGGCGTACGCCGGGTAGGGGCAGGTCGGCGTCCAGACGCTGCACCTGTACCCGCAGCGGTCGGCCGTCGGTCACGATGCCGAACGCTACCCTCGTTCCGGTGAGCGCCAGCAGCGAGATGCCGCCCACGGCGAGCGGCGAACCGCGCGCTACTGCGAGCCGCTGCGCACGCCGTGGTGGTGGTATGCGGTCGCCCGCGGCCATCGCGACGCTGCTCGCCGCCGAGTTCTACGTCGGCGGTTTCGCGCTGACGCTGTGGATCCCGTTCGGGGTCCTGGTGCCGCTGTCGCTGTTCGCCGTCTGGTGGCTCGGCCACTCCCGGCTGGAGATCCGCGACGGCGAACTGTTCATCCGCGGCGCACACCTACCGCTGCGCTACGTCAGTGGGATCGTGGCGCTGGATGCCGCGACCCTGCGCCGAGTCGTCGGCCGCGAGGGCGACCCCGCGGCGTTCGTCTCCATCCGGCCGTGGATCGGCCCGGGCGTGCAGTTGTGGCTCGACGACCCGGAAGACCCGGCGCCGTATTGGGTGGTCAGCTCACGCCATCCGCAGCAGGTGGTCGACCTGGTGCGTTCCCGGACGCCGCCGCGGGATAGCGCCGGGCAGCGCCGACAGACCCGGCCGCTCGCGGATGCAACGGCCCATGCCAACCGCGACATCGTAGGCATTAGTCTTCGGCCGGTGAGCGAACTCGGTCAGCGGTTCCAGCAGCGCGTCGCCGTGATCACCGGCGCCAGCCGCGGTATCGGCCTTGCCGTCGCCCAGCGGCTCGTCGACGAGGGTGCCCGGGTGGTGGTCACCGCGCGCAAGCCGGAACCGCTCGCGGCGGCCGTCGAGCAACTCGGCGAGCAACGCCGTCGCCGTCGCCGGCAATGCCGCCGACCCACAACATTGCGCGCAGGCGATCGAGACCGCGGTGCGTAGCTTCGGCCGGCTCGACGTGCTGGTCAACAACACCGGTATCAATCCCGCGTTACGGCCCGCTCGCCGAGCTGGACGCCGACATCGCGCGCAAGATCATGGAGGTGAACGTGCTGTCCGCGTTGTCGTGGTCGCGTGCGGCGCTCGGCGCCGGGCTCGGCGCGGACGGCAGCGGCGCCATCGTGAACATCGCCTCGGTCGCCGGGTTGGCGCCGGCGCCGGGCATTGCCTACTACGGGGTGAGCAAAGCCGCCTTGATCGGCCTCACCGTGCAGCTCGCCGCCGAACTCAGTCCGGCGGTGCGCGTGAACGCGGTGGCGCCGGCTGTGGTCAAGACGCGGTTCGCGGCCGGCGCTCTACGAGAACAAGGAGCAGGAAGTCGCCCAGCACTACCCGCTGCGACGCCTGGGCGTACCGGAGGACGTCGCCGCCGCGGTGGCCTTCCTTGCCTCGGCCGATGCGTCCTGGATTACCGGCCAGACCCTGGTGATCGACGGCGGAGCAGGTCTCCAGCCGCGGTTGTGAATGCCCCCCCACGTCTGGCCCTCGCCTGGCAGCGGCTCGGGCGGTCGCCGTGGCCAGGTGCGGGCGGCCGGGTGAAAGCGGCCAGTGAACGTCGTCAGGTGGAAGTGGCCAGGTGGAAGTGGCCGGAAAGCATCGGGCCGGGTCAACCGACCCGGCCCGTGGCGTTTTGTTCGCTAGCGGTGATGACGTCGAGGCGATCGCGGGGTTATGCGCAATCGCGGCAGATGAACTGGCCCTTGCGTTCGCGAGCGAGCCGGCTGCGGTGATGAACCAGGAAACAGCGCGCGCAGGTGAACTCGTCATCCTGCTTCGGCAGCACCCGGACGGTCAGCTCCTCACCCGACATGCCGGAAAGGTCCGCCCCCGGCAGTTCCAGTGATTCGGCCAGCTCGGTCTCGTCCGACATCGACGGATCCGGACTGTGCCTCGGCCCGTCGCGCCTTCAACTCCTCGAGCGAGTCCTCGCTCAGCTCCTCGACGTCGCCGCGGCGCGGGGCGTCGTAGTCGGTCGGCATTCTTTCGTCACTCCTCGATGGTGAATTCGCCACAGGCTGCCTGAGATGGTGGTGGTCAGGTCAAGTCCGTTGCACGCACATCTCGGCCGCTGCAACGTCCGAGCCCCGCGTTTTGTGCCCGCAGACCCTAAACGTGTAACGACTCACAGCTCTCTCCTGCCGTTGGTCGCGGAACGGTACCGCGTCGGCGCCCCTGTCAACTACTGGACGCGCCCGCGCATTCCCGTTTGGGCGTGCCCAGCCGCCTCCGGCGCGGCGCAACACCTCTGCTCGCCGGATCGGGCAAACTGGCCCGGCCGACGCGGCCCGGCCACGCCGGTCAGTGGCTGGGGTGACAGTTAGGGTAATGCCGACCACGAGGAGGCGGCAGACGACACGAGGAGGCGGACGGAGCAATGGCCGAAGGCACGGCACGTCGCCCCTTGCCCGCTCTGATCGCTCTTCTGGCGCTCACGCTGCTCACCGCACTGGTGTGGTGGCGGGTACTGAACCGTGGCGGCGCCTCGAGCGCCAAGTCCTGCTCCAACCAGGCTGCGGCTGTCGTGCTGCCGCAACCGGCCTCGGTCACGCTGTCCGTATACAACTCGACGACCCGGACCGGCATCGCGAAAGCCGCCGCCAAGGTGCTGAGCACCGACGGTTTCAAGGTCCTCGGCTACGAGAACGATCCGGCGAACCAGGTGATCAAGGGCGTCGGCGAGATCCGGTACACCCTGGACCAGAAGAACGGCGCGACCCTGCTCGCGTACTACTTCCCCGGCGCCAAGCTGGTGCAATACACCGCGCAGACCGATTCAAAGCTCGCGGTGTCGCTGGGTACCCAGTTCACCAAGGTGACCCCGGCCACCACCGTGCACACGGCCCTGGCCGCGGCGCACGTGAGTCAGGCACCCGTCCACAGCACCTCGGCGACGCCGTCGCCGACGAACAGCTGCTGAACGACCGGCCGCACGCCGGTTCAGCCCGGCCGGTCACCCCAGCACCCGGTCCGCCCCGTTGTCACGCAGCATCGCGCGCAGCTCGGCTGCCATCCCCGGCCGCGCGGCGATCGTCAGCCCAGGTGCCGGCGGTCCGCCGTCGATACCAGTCACCTCGCAGCCGGCCTCGATGGCGACCAATGCGCCGGCGGCCCAGTCCCACGGATTCAAGGCCGCCTCGAAATATCCGTCCATCCAGCCCGCCGCGACGAAGCACAGGTCCAGGCTGGCCGCGCCGAGCCTGCGGATGTCGCCGACTCGATCGAGCATGGTGGCCAGCACCGCCGCCTGCCGCGCACGCACCTCGGCTTGATAGCTGAAGCCGGTGCCTAACACCGCGCGCTCCAGCGGCACCGCACGCGGACCGCTCAACCGCGAGGTGCCGAGCCAGGCGCCGCCGCCGAGGTGGGCACGGAAGCACTCACCGGTCGCCGGGTTGGCCACGGCGCCCGCGACGATGGTGCCGTCGACCTCGGCGGCCACCGACACCGCGTACTGCGGCAGGCCGAGCACGAAATTCACCGTTCCGTCGATCGGGTCGATGAGCCACCGCACACCCGTGCGGCCGGAGCGGCTTCCGCCCTCCTCACCGAGCGTGGCGTCATCGGGGCGCAGCCGGCCCAGCTGTTCCACCAGCCACGCCTCAGTGGCACGGTCCACCTGCGTGACCAGATCGGACGGGCTGGTCTTCGTGGATACCTCCAGCCTGGTGGCGCGAGAGTCTGCGACGACCCCCGCCGCGCCGGTCGCGAGCCGAACGGCGATCGTCTCCAGCTCTGCCGGTTGCGGCACCTGAGTGGGTGGGGTGCCGGATATGTTCGGGCCGGCCGGCCCGGGAGCGGATGCCATACGGCTATCGCACCACGTGCCGCTCGGACGCATCGCCGCCGCGCCACCCCCGCTCGATGATCGAGGCCGGGATAGGGTTTTCCGGTCACAGCCATGCCGAAGCCTGGAGGATCGTTGGCGACCCAGCCCGCCGAAGCCTTCGGCATCGACATCGGCGGCTCCGGCATCAAGGGTGCCGTCGTCGACACGGCGACCGGCCAGCTCGTCACAGCCCGGACCCGGGTGGTGACCCCCCAGCCGTCCACCCCGGTCGCGGTGGCTGCGGTCGTCGCGCAGATGCTCGCCGACGCACGGTGGGACGGGCTGGTCGGCGCGACGTTCCCGGCTGTGATCAAGCACGGGGTGGCCAAGTCGGCGGCCAACGTGGACAAGAGCTGGATCGGGACCGATGTCGACGCGACGTTCACCCAGGCGACCGGCGGGCGCAACGAGATCATCGTGCTCAACGACGCCGATGCGGCCGGGATCGCCGAGGCACGCTTCGGCGCCGCGCGCGACGTGGCCGGCGTGGTGATCCTGCTGACCTTCGGCACGGGCATTGGCAGTGCGCTGCTCATCGACGGCACGTTGGTGCCGAACACCGAGCTGGGACACCTCGAGTTCAGGGGGCACGACGCGGAGAAGCGCGCCGCCGCGTCGGTGCGCGAGGAGGAGGGCCTGTCGTTCAAGAAGTGGGCCGAACGCGTCAATGCATATATGTCGCACGTGGAACGGCTGTTCACGCCGGATCTGTTCGTCGTCGGCGGCGGAGTGAGCAAGGACAGCGAGAAGTGGGTGCCGTTGCTGACGCTGAACACGCCGGTCAAGACGGCGGAACTACTCAACAACGCCGGCATCGTCGGGGCGGCAATGGCCGCCGCCGAAAGGCGCGGCCAGTAACCGGCGTGCCGCTCGGCTCGCGCCCCCGCCTGGTCGCAGTACAATGGCCGACAAGGCAGCGCGCGTACTGGACTCGATCTTGAGCCGACAAACAGACGCCCTGCGATCCCTGTCATTCATAGGCTCTGCCGTCCCCGCGCGATGGCGGGCCTGGTCTGTGTGCCCGAGCGATACTCGGGCCGCTGTGGTGAAAGGTCCATCGTTGGTAGCCAGCAAAAGCCAGACCCAGGAGCAAGAGCCTCGGCGTGCCCGCGTCAGCCCAGCCAGCACTGCGGGTACCGCACGTCGCGCGACGGCGGCGGTGAAAGCACCGGCGAAGGCACCGGCGCGCACGGCCAAGGCAGAACCGCGCAAGGCGACGGCAAAGCCCGCTGCGAAGCCGGCGAGGACCGCCGCGAAGAGCGTCCCGGCAGCGAGCAAAACCGCCACCAAGACGCCGGCCAAGGCGAAGTCCGGTGCTGACACGCCGGAAGTGACCGAGCCGGTCGAGGGCATCGCCGCCGCGCTGCCGGAGGACCTAGAGCCAGGCCCAGGTGCCGTCGCCGCAGACCCCGCCGCTGCCGAGACCGCCGAGGACGAGGAGGGCGGCGAGTTCACCTGGGACGACGAAGAGGAGTCCGAGGCGCTGCGCCAGGCGCGCAAGGACGCGGAGATGACCGCTTCCGCGGATTCGGTGCGCGCCTACCTGAAGCAGATCGGCAAGGTCGCGCTGCTCAACGCCGAGGAGGAGGTCGATCTCGCCAAGCGGATCGAGGCCGGCCTGTACTCGGCGGAACGGGTGCGCGCCGCCGAGGAGAACAGCGAGAAGCTCGCCATGCAGCTCAAACGCGACCTGCGATGGATCGTGCGCGACGGCGAGCGCGCGAAGAACCACCTACTCGAGGCGAACCTGCGCCTGGTCGTCTCGCTGGCAAAGCGCTACACCGGCCGCGGCATGGCGTTTCTCGACCTGATCCAGGAGGGCAACCTCGGCCTGATCCGGGCCGTCGAGAAGTTCGACTACACCAAGGGCTACAAGTTCTCGACCTACGCCACCTGGTGGATCCGGCAAGCGATCACGCGGGCGATGGCCGACCAGGCGAGGACCATCCGCATCCCGGTGCACATGGTCGAGGTCATCAACAAACTGGGGCGCATCCAGCGCGAGCTGTTGCAGGATCTGGGTCGCGAGCCGACGCCGGAGGAACTCGCGAAGGAAATGGACATCACGCCGGACAAGGTGCTGGAGATCCAGCAGTACGCCCGCGAGCCGATCTCACTCGACCAGACGATCGGCGACGAGGGCGACAGCCAGCTCGGCGATTTCATCGAGGACTCCGAAGCGGTCGTGGCCGTTGACGCGGTGAGCTTCACGCTGTTGCAGGATCAGCTGCAATCGGTGCTGCAGACGCTCTCGGAACGCGAGGCAGGGGTGGTGAAGCTGCGCTTCGGTCTCACCGACGGGCAGCCGCGCACGCTGGACGAGATAGGGCAGGTCTACGGCGTCACCCGCGAACGGATCCGTCAGATCGAGTCCAAGACGATGTCCAAGCTGCGCCATCCGTCCCGCTCGCAGGTCCTACGCGACTATCTGGACTGATCCACGGGCTGGTCTGGCCTTCATGCGTCGTGCGCGTCTGCGCGCTGTCCGGCGCCGGGCGCACCATGATCCGGACATGAAACGGGGTGCCCCGCCGAAGCGGAGCACCCCGTTTGCGTTGCTGTGTCTTGCCTCAGCCCGCGACGTTGACGCAGTTGCCGAGCGGACCTGAGTCGTTGCCGTTGTGCAGCTTCACGTAGGCGACGATGCACACCCCGTAGGACGGCGAGTACGGCTCCTGCACCAGCTTGCGCTGCTGCGGGAGGTTCGGACCATTAGAGGTGAAGGTAGCGCCGTCGAGGAAGTTGCCGTTCGAGTCGAAGACGTTGCAAATCACCTCGGTAAAGATGTTGTTCGCGAAGGCGGAGTTGCTCTTTACCGTCGCGACCGCGCCGATGTGGCCGGTGGCGACGAATGTGTTGTGGTTGACGGACTTGACACTGAATGCGCACTTGGCGTGCCAGCCGTCCGTGGTGCTCACGGATACGTTGGTGGTCTGCGGAATCGGTAGCGGTCCTGCGGACGCGCTGCCGGCGCCGACGACGATCATCGCGCCGGCCGTGAATATTGCGGCGGCGACGGCCAAAATCCTGAGCCGAGCCCGTCCGCGGGGTGTGCTGTGCTGTGCCATCTGTCCCACTCCTAGATAGACGCGGCCACGCGACTGTCCTGTCCCCCGACACGTCCCCCGACTTGCGCTCCCGTGCAGGAGCAGCGTATTCGCGCCGTTGCTAAGCGCCGGTAACGCCACGCGACGCGAAATGCCATTACCAATAACGACCCAGATGGAATGGCGTCACGAGCGTATCGCCGTTGTCGCCGACGCTGTCGAGAAACCCTCGAATGCACCATTCCTGGCGAAACCTCGCAGCCGCGCAGCCGTGCGAGACGGCGCTGGCCCCGTCCGAATCGGACGGGGCCAGCGGCAAAGATCGTGTCGGCGCGGTCAGCGTTCCTCGAGCGCCGCCGTCGCCGGGATGTCGCCGAGGCGATCGAGTTCTTCGTGGATGCTGGTGGCGACCGAGCGAAGTACCTCGGAGTTGTCGCGCCAGTGATGCGCGCAGAAGAGCAGGTCGGAGCCCGAGGGCATGACAGCTCGCACATAGGCCTGGGCGCCGCATCGATCGCATCGGTCCTCAGCGGTCATCGCGAAGCTGGCTGCAACGGTTGTGCTCACGTAGGCACCCCTTTCCCTGCTCTGCGCTGCGGCGCGGAGTTCCATGGTGCTCCCTCGTTCTGACCGTAGCCACCGAAATTGCTGTAACGGTGGCGACACTCGGGCATGAAACACGCTTGCAACTATCTGCCGAACTGGCCCCGGTGGCCCGGATGCCTGCCGTCCTCCCGAGGTACCTGGTGTAACGACTCATACCCATCGCTGGATTCCGCCACGACGCCTCGACGTGAAATGCGCCACCCGGTCCAGCGCCCGATCGGCCCGGATTCCGGGATAGGCCCGGCACACTGGGCTGGTGAACGCAGCTCGGGTCGCCCGCGCGGCCCGCCGAATCCCGGACGTGTTGCGCCGCGCCGTCGTCCGGGCGTGGGGCGACCGCATCCTCGGGCTGTCCGCAGAAGCGGCGTTCTGGCAGTTGCTCAGCCTGCCGTCGCTGTTCCTGGCCTTGGTGGCGACGTTGGGCTATGTATCGCGTTGGTCCGGTGACCAGACGCAGCTGCGCATCGAACAGCGGATCGAGTCCGCGCTCGGGCACGCATTCAGCCCGCACGTCGTGCAACAAGTGATCCACCCGACCCTGCACGAGGTGCTGTTCAACGGCCGGGCCGACGTGATCAGCATCGGGTTCGCGCTGGCATTGTGGGCGGGCTCGTCGGCCACGGCGACGTTCGTCAACACGATCACGATCGCCTACGACATGCGGGACCTGCGTGGTCCGGTGCGCAGCCGGTTGCTGGCGCTCGGGCTTTTCCTGGCATCGGTCGTGATCGGTGTGGTGGTGCTGCCGTTGCTGGTGCTCGGCCCCGGGCTGTTGGTGAGTTGGCTTCCGCACGACGTGCGCGCGACCGCCGGGCGGGCGATCCACCTGGCCTACTACCCGGCGCTGGTGCTGCTGCTGCTGTTCGGACTTGCCACCCTGTACCACCTGGCGCCGCCGCGCCGACTGCCATGGCACCGAGGCCTGCCGGGTGCGGTGGTGGCGATCCTGGTCTTCCTCGGCGGCTCGGCCCTGCTCCGCGCATACATCGGCTTCATCCTTGACCGCAACCACGCCTACGGGACGTTGGCATCGCCTATTGCGGCGCTGCTGTTCTTCTTCGTGCTGGCGCTGGGCGTGCTCTACGGCGCCGAGGTGAACGCGGTGATCGAACAGCTCACACCCGCTCCCCGAGCCGGCGCCGAATCTTCGGCGTGCGGCGCTGGAAGCGGCTCAACGAGCTGCCGGCGACGGCCCAGCCCTCGCCGGAGGATCCGGGCGAGGGCCACCCAGGCGGTTCGGGCCCGGATCCGGTCACCCCCGCGGTGCCGAACCCGGCGCGCAGTCCGGTGGTTGCCGATGAGCCGGCCGAAGAGCCGCACTGCGACCCCGGCAACGCCGCCCTACCCGACGCGGCGATCGCTACTGGGCCGGATCGGGCGGTCGTGCCTCAGCCCGGCAGAACCTGGTCGTAGATCTCCTTGCAGCGTGGGCACACCGGAGAACCCGGCTTCGGCGCCTTGGTGACCGGGAACACCTCGCCGCACAGAGCCTCGACGAGCGTGCCCATGACTGCGCTCTCAGCGATCTTGGACTTGCGCACGTAGTGGAACAGTTCGTTGCCGGTGCCGGCGTCGGAGGTCTTCTCCTGCACCAGGGTCTGCGTACTGCTCATAGCTCGATTCTGCCACCAGGTCGGGTGCGGCGGCGCGGTCGTACCGGACGCGCCTCAGCCGTCGACGGTGCGATCGTCGTGGCCCGAGGGCAGTGCTCGCTCGGCCGGCGGCCCGACGTATCCCGTGCGGGCGCGGCGTTTCTTCGCGGGACCGTCGTTGGCGATCAGGACCGCGCACCACGGCAGGACTGCGCCGGCGCCCACGAACGCCAGGGCCAGGATCAGCGAGAGGTGGTAGGTGGTGGCCGCGCCGACGACGCAGAGCGCGCGCAACCCCATCAGCAGGGCATAGCGCTTTCGGCGCCGGTCGTATTCGTCGTCGTTCGACTCGGGCGCCGTCGTGATCACCAAGGGGCTCTCGGCGCTGCGCCGTCGCATACCCCCATCGTTGCACCGTCCGGCCGGATCCGGGGGTGCCGGCACTGCCCGGTTTGCGCCGGCAACATGCTGCGAGGCTGTCGCGATCGAAACAAGGAGGATGCCGTTGAGCCGCGACGCGAGAATCCAGGTGCCGCGAGGGGGCGAAAGCTGATGGCGCAGGTGGCCCGATGAGGGCAGTGGTGCAGCGGGTGAGCCGTGCTTCGGTGGACGTCGACGGCAGGCGCATAGCCGAGATCGGTGTCGGGCTCTTGGTCCTGGTCGCAGTGACGCATTCGGACTCGTCGGCTCAGGCGACAGCGCTCGCGGCGAAAGTGCACGGGCTGCGCGTGCTCAGGGGCGAACGCAGCCTGGCCGACGAGCCGACGGCTGCCGCGCTGGTAGTGAGCCAGTTCACGCTGTACGGCGACGCTCGCAAAGGCAGGCGGCCGACCTGGGCGGCTGCCGCGCCCGGACCCCTCGCCCAGCCGTTGGTCGACGCGGTGGTGGAGCGCCTGCGGCAACTCGGCACGAACGTCCAGACCGGGATTTTCGGGGCGGATATGCGTGTTGAGTTGGTCAACGACGGGCCGGTGACCCTGCTCCTGGACTTCGAGTGACTCTGCTGCTGGACTTCGAGGGCCGGTCGAGGAACGGGCAAATCGATCGCCAGCCCTGGAAATATGGTGGTCGAGTCCCATGCGGAAGCTGTGAACGGCTGTTTTGGGAACACATTTATGGGTCCGACGCGTTCAACAAGTGAACCGAAACGCCCCGATCGACGAAACCCGTACAGGGCCGGTCCCCGGGATCTCTGGATACGGACCGATCCCGCTGAAGTGGACCTGTCGAGCCGTCGATCACCAGATTCTTGAGGTGGTTTTTCCCCGTGACAACCTCACGCAGCACGACGTCGCGATCGGACGGCGACCGCACCAGCGGTCGCAAGCCGGCCGCGCGCTCCGGCGCGAGCGCCTCGCGCATCGCCAAGGGCGGGCACCGCAGTAGCCGCCCGGCGGCGGCGGCGAAGGCCGCCCGTGCCGACACGGTCGAGCGACTTGGCGCCACCGTCGAACCCGAATTGACCACCGCTCGAACCGTGGTGGACGAGCAGGGTGCCACGGAAGCGACAGACACCGCCCGCATGTTCGCATCCGAGGAATCCCCGCAGATCGTTCCGACTGCCGCCGATCTGGACGAGGCGGCGACCTCTGCTGACCTGGTCCGGGTGTACCTCAACGAGATCGGCAAAGTGGCTCTGCTGTCCGCAGCCGACGAGGTCGAACTGGCCAAGCGGATCGAGGCAGGCCTGTACGCGGCACACCTGCTGGCCTCGTCCAACGACTTCAGTGCCAGCCGCAAGCGCGAGCTGCGCGCGCTGGTCATCGACGGTGAGCGGGCCAAGGACCACTTGCTCCGCGCGAACCTTCGCCTGGTGGTGTCGCTGGCCAAGCGTTACACCGGCCACGGCATGCCGTTCCTGGACCTGATCCAGGAGGGAAACCTCGGTTTGATTCGCGCCGTCGAGAAGTTCGACTACGCCAAGGGTTTCAAGTTCTCGACTTACGCCACGTGGTGGATCCGCCAAGCGATCAGTCGTGCCATGGCGGACCAGTCCCGCACGATCCGTCTGCCGGTGCACCTTGTGGAGCAGGTGAACAAGCTGCAGCGCATCCGGCGCGAACTGAGTCAGGAATTCGGGCGCGAAGTGAACCACGCCGAACTCGCCGAGCAGCTCGACATCACCGAGGAGCGGGTGCGCGAGCTCATCGATCTCTCCCGCGACCTGGTCAGCCTGGATCAGAGCGTCGGCGTGGACGATGACGCTTCCCTGGGCGATTTCATCGCCGACGACCGGGCATCGACCGCGACCGAGTCGAGCGTTGAGGCAGGCCTCATGCGCGCGCAGCTGAGCCGGGTGCTCGACACGCTGGAGGCGCGCGAAGCGGCTGTCGTGCGGATGCGGTATGGCCTCGACGGCGGCCAGCCGAAGACGCTCGACGAGATCGGGCGGGCGTTCAAGCTGTCCCGGGAGCGGATCCGCCAGATCGAGCGGGAAACCATGGCCAAGCTGCGCCATCCCTCGCGAGCCCAGGTCCTGCGCGACTACCTCGAGGACTGACGCTGCGCCCGATTCGGTGCCGCCGGTGCGTACGCGGATCTAGGATCCTGTCGTGAGCCACCACTCGGACCTGATCGACACCACCGAGATGTACCTGCGGACGGTGTACGAGCTCGAGGAGGAGGGCGTCGTTCCGCTGCGTGCCCGGATTGCCGAACGGCTCGGGCAGAGCGGACCGACGGTGAGTCAGACCGTGGCGAGGATGGAGCGCGACGGCCTGCTCCAGGTGGCTGACGATCGCCACCTTCAGCTCACCGACAAGGGCCGGCACGAGGCGACCGCGGTGATGCGCAAGCACCGCCTGGCAGAGCGGCTGCTTGCCGACGTGATCGGCCTCGACTGGGAGGACGTGCACGTCGAGGCATGCCGGTGGGAGCACGTGATGAGCGAGGCGGTCGAGCGCCGGATCGTCGCGCTGCTGGACAAGCCGCTGGTTTGCCCACACGGCAATCCGATCCCGGGACTCGGTGAGCTCGGCCTGCCGTTCGCGACGACCGATGATCCGACCCAGTTGGTGTCCCTCACCGACGCAGCCGGCCCACCCGGCGCGCTGGTCATCGTCGATCGCATTAGTGAGCAGATCCAGCCTGATCCGGCGCTGATGCACGAACTCACCGCCGCCGGCCTGCGCCCCGGTAGTCAGGTGCAGGTCTCCCGTGACGCAGACGGTGTCCACGTCGGGCATGACGGCAGCACCTCGACCGTGGACCGGCGTGTGAGCGATCACGTCTTTGTGCGGTCCGCCACCGCCTGATCGGCTCGCGCCTGCCGCGGGATCGCTAAAATGCCCTGAGCGAGCCACCGCAGCCTCGCCCTCGCTCCGACGCACCGTGCGTGCGCCAAGCAATAACCCCTCGGAATCGGCCGGGGCACGACCAGGAACGGATGTCCGCCGGTGGTTCACGACGCGCAGGGATTTCTCAAGTACCCCCGGGTGGACACGCCCAAACGCCCGGCGGCCGAGCGCGTCCGCGACTGGCAGCCGATTTACCTTCGCGCTTCCGGTGAGGTCGTGGCCGAGCAGGCATCGCGGTGCATGGATTGCGGTGTCGCCTTCTGCCACAGCGGCTGCCCACTTGGCAACCTCATTCCGGAATGGAACGAATTCGTGGCCCGCGAGGACTACGCAACCGCGAGCGAGCGCTTGCACGCGACGAACAATTTTCCGGAGTTCACCGGTTGGATCTGTCCAGCACCGTGCGAGGCGGCCTGCGTACTCGCCCTGAACACCGATCCCGTGACGATCAAACAGGTCGAGATCAGCATCGTCGAGCGCGCGTTCGCCGACGGGCGGGTCGACCCACAGCCACCAGCCCTGCGCACCGGCCGGAGGGTGGCTGTCATCGGATCGGGGCCGGCCGGCCTCGCCGCAGCCCAGCAACTCACCCGAGCGGGGCACGACGTCGTCGTGTTCGAACGCGACGATCGGCTCGGCGGCCTGCTGCGCTACGGCATCCCGGACTTCAAGATGCCCAAGGACATCATCGATCGGCGGATCGCCCAGATGGCTGCGGAAGGGACGATGTTTCGCGTCAATGCACGCGTCGATGCCGCCGACGTCCCGTCGTTGCGGGCTGAGTACGACGCGGTGATCCTGGCCGTCGGCTCCCTCGCGGCGCGTGAGCTGACCTACCCGGGACGCGACCTTGCCGGCGTGCACCAGGCGATGACGTATCTGCCGCAGGGAAACAGGGTGCAAGCAGGCGACATCGAACGCCCGGACATCGACGCCACTGGCAAGCACGTGATCATCATTGGGGGCGGTGACACCGCGGCGGACTGCCTCGGCACCGCCAACCGCCAGGGCGCACTCTCGGTCACCGTGTTGGACCACAACCCGCGACCAGCCGCGCGAGCCGGGCTGGTGAACCCGCAGTGGCCGTCGGCCCCAAGCACCCGCGGCGTCTCGCCGGCGCACGACGAGGGTGTGCACGAGGCGTGGTCGCGCGAGGTGGTGGAGTTCCGCGGAGACGAAGAGGGACACGTACGCGCAGTGGTGGTCGAGGAGGTCGAGATTCTCCGTGTCGGCGACCGGCGCGAGTTCCGGCCGGTCCCCGCGTCGGCCACCGAACTGCCCGCCGACCTGGTGTTGCTGGCGGCAGGTTTCGTCGGCACGGACGTCCCGGAACTGCTGGCCGCGCTCAAAGTGGAGACCGTGGCGTCCCAGGGCACGGCGCGGGTCGGTAATGACTGGCGCACCTCCGCCGAGGGCGTCTACGCGTGCGGCGATGCCACTCGTGGCGCTTCCCTCGTCGTGTGGGCAATCGCGGAAGGACGGGCCTGCGCGGCAGCGGTCGATGACGCGCTGACCGGCGCGTCGCTGTTGCCGAAGCCGGTGCCGCCGCACGCGCTCGCGCTGTAGCACGTCAGCGCGGCTGCTGATCATCGCCGTCGCCCGTAGGAACGCCGTAGCCGGGGTACCGCCCGCGGGTCCATCCCACGGGCAAGGGCAACCTGCAACATGTCGGCGGCGGTATATGCCGGGTCGCTGACAAGCGCCCGTTCGACGGCGACGTGTGCCGAGACGCCGTCGCCCTGGCGCCAACAGCACCATCCGTACAGGAACAGCGCAGCGGCGTCGTACGGCGCGGGCAGGCGCCGTGCCAGGTCGGCCCACAGCGGGCGCCCGTCGAGACGGTCGCAGTCGAGGGCTATCCACACCGAGTCGCGAACGGCCGTGATGGTCAGCGCAGCGCCAAAGCGCGCAGCGGCGGCGTCTCGGACCGGTTCGCCTCCCTCGTCGGCGCGCCGGGCCGCGGCAAAGAGCGCCCGCGTCGCGGCACGTTCGAATGCCTCGGCGCGTGCCTCGAGCGTCGCGGCGGTAGCTGCGTTCTCGGCAACGGCGATCATCGGCGCCAATCGTTCACGCTCGTCGACGGGGTGCGGCTGCAGGACGGCGGCCAGCGCCGCCCGGCTGGGCAGGGCGGACAGGCCCGCGACCGTCGCCGCGGCGGCGAATGCCGTCGTCGGATCTGCCACCCACCCGCCGGCGTCCGGGCAACACTGCGGGCCGTCGCACGCGTAGGACCACCACCGCCCTGCGCTGACCAGGAACATGTCCATCAGCACGCATCCAGCGGCGGTGGCGGCGTCGAGGACCTGCGGCAGCAGCGCCGCCCAAGGCAGCGGTGTGCCGCTCGCCACCACCGCATCGTCGTACACCACGGCGATGACCGACTCGCTGGTTCCGCGGGCCAGGACGTCCATGGTGTGCCGGATCGAATCCTGATGCGCCAGATCGTCCAGATCGAGCCGGGCGGTGACGCGGACGGTGTCGGCACCGATCCCAACGACAACCAGGCTGTCGGCCGGATGGAACCCAAGCAGGTACGGGATCGCCTGTAGCAATGCCCTCGGTCCGTGCGCCTGCAGTGTCGACGGCGCGGAGGTGACGGTGTCAGGGAACGGCGGGTCTGCGGAACTCATGCCGATCACGATCGGTGCCGCGACCGGCTCGGTTCCCATCGTCGGCGCGAGCTGTGGACGCCCACCGTCGTTGTGGACACGAATGCCCGGAAATGTCAGTGCAGTGTGCCTACCCGCCACCTTGCCGCAGCGGCGGCAAGATCTGCCGCCACCCGGTCGTTGCGGCTGGCCCGCTCCAGCTCGCCGGCATCCTCGATACCCGTGCCCGCCAGCTCCCGCCGCCCAGTCGCGAACACCCGGAACAGCGCCGCGGCGCGGTCCAGCGCAACATCGAAGTCGCCGCCATAGGCGCCGCTCAGCACCGCGTCCGCCACCTCCCGCACCGCGTCCGCATCCGCATACTCGGCCAGCCCGGCCACGGCCGCGTCAGCTCCGGCCAGATGCTCGCCCGCGCGCCACAGCCGTGCCACCTCGCCGGCGTTGTCCTGGCACCACTGGCGCAGCAGGTACATCGCCCAGAGCACACCGGCCAGGCTCGCCGGCTCGGCGTCACGCCAGAGTGCGGCGAGCGTATCCAGACCGATGCGATCGGCGAGAGCCACGAACCGCTCACCGCCGCGCGCCGCTCGCCCGGCCTCGATGACCATCGCCGCGGTCGCCGCAGCCAGCTCCGCGCGGGAGAAGTCCTCCGCGCCGCCGCCGGCATCGATCAGCGCGGCGAGGTCTGGGCGGACCACGGGCCGGTGCGGACGCTCCGGGCCAGCCTCATCGGCCGCGTCGCGCGCGTCAGCCACGGCCGGTCCGCGCGCCATTGATCACCGCTCCAGCCTACGTCGGGCACCGTTCGGTACCGTGGATGAGACGTCGGCCCGACCATGGCCCCCGGTCCCACATTCGCCGCTTCGAGCGGCCTTTCGCCGCGAGGCGACCTGGCGGGCCGACGTCGACACGTTCTCGGATGCGTTGCTGTCCCCCGCACCAAGCCCGCAGGCGTCCCACAGCAATCCCGCTGGTAGGAATCCATGGTGAACACACGGTGAGCGGCGACGGCAACGGCTGGGTGATCTGCTCGCACGGCCATCGGCACTGGGGGCGTTTCGGCGCAGCCGGTCTGCTGGTCAGCGACGGCGCGCGCGTCGTCTTGCAGCACCGTGCGCCATGGACCCATGAAGGCGGTACCTGGGGGCTGCCCGGGGGTGCACGCGACAGTCACGAGGATGTCGTCACGGCGGCGTTACGAGAAGCCGCGGAGGAGTCCGCACTGGACCCGGCCAGCGTCAGGCCGTTCGACGAGTGGGTGGACGATCACGGCGGCTGGTCCTACACCACGGTGGTGGCCGAGGCACTTGCGGAGTTGCGCCCCCACGCCGCGAATGCAGAGAGCGTCGAGATCAGATGGTGGTCGATCGCCGAGGTCTCGGCATTACCGCTGCACAGCGGCTTCGCGTCCGCGTGGCCGGTACTGCGACTCAAGGTGGAGCGGCACGTCTGACGCCGACCGCCGATCGCGCTGAGGTATCAGCGCATCGGATACCGGCCTTTAGCACTTCGCCAATGCGCGTCGACATCCGGCCCCATCCTCGGCGCGCGCGCGGCGTGGTTCACCATGGCCCGCATGCGACTGGACCACCTCAGCTACGCCGCTGGGCCTGAGGGCCTGGCAGCGTGTGTGCAGCGGCTCGGTTCACGGCTGGGCGCGGCGTTCATCGACGGCGGCATCCACCCGTCCTTCGGCACCCGCAACTTCGTTCTCCCGCTCGCTGGCGGCACCTACCTCGAAGCGGTCGAAGCACTCGAGCATCCGGCCGTCGATCGCGCTCCGTTCGGTCGTGCCGTGCGCGCCCGCAGCGATACCGGCGGCGGCTGGTTGGGCTGGGCTATCCGTGTGCAGGACATCCGGCCGGTAGAGACCCGGCTGGGGCGGCCGGCCGCCGACGGGCACCGCCGGCGCCCGGACGGTTTCGACCTGCGCTGGAAGCAGATCGGCATCAACGACGTGCTCGCCGATCCCCAGCTTCCGTTCTTCGTGCAATGGCTCATCGATGATGAGCACCACCCGGCCGCAGGCGGTGCGGCACTCGCATTGACCGGCCTGCAGATCGCCGGCGACCAGGCGCGCATCGACAACTACCTCGGCACGTCCGCCCGTCAGCCGCTGGACGGAATCGATGTCGAGTGGTCACCCCCGATCGACGACGACACCGGGGTGCTCTCCGCCGTGTTCAGCACCCCGGGCGGCGAGGTCCGACTGGACTGAACCGCTGGCGGAGCGGGGTCGGCCAGCGCCGGCGCCACCGGCTCGGCCACTGCCGGTTCGCGGACCGCGGCCTTGCGGGCGGCGAGCACCGAGCCGGCAAGGATGAGCGGGAACCCGACCCCCATACCGAGCGTGAAGTGCTCGCCCAGCAGACCAACGCCGAGCAACACCGCCACCGCCGGATTGACGTAGGTGATGACGGTGGCACGCGCCGGGCCGATGCTCGCGATGAGCGCGAAGAAGACCACGAACGCGGTGGCCGTGCACACCAGCCCGAGGACCGCAACGGAGCCGACGACCTCGCCACTCAAGTGTGCCGGTGGCCGTAGCACGGCATACGGAAGATATGCGAGCGCGCACAGCAACAACGCCGCGGACACGACCGGGATGCTCGGCAGATCGGACAGTTTTCGATCAAGGATGACCGGCGCAACCGCGTAGCCGATCACTACTCCAAGCACTTCGAGCAGCGGCCCGGCGCTGAGTTGGCCGACGTCCAGGCCGACCAGCATCGCCACACCGACGATGCCCAGCACCAGGCCCACCGCGCGGGAAAGGTTGACCCGGTCGTCGACGCGGAGCAAGCGCGCCACGATGACGCCAACAAGTGGTGTGGCGGCGACGAGCAGGCCGGCCAGCGAGCTGGACAGCCGCTCCTCCGCGCTGCCGAGCATGAGCCAGGGTCCCGCCAGTTCGAGGGCGGTGAACGCCACCAGCGGTCGCCAACGCCGCAACACCGGTCCGAATCCGCCACGGGTGAGCGCGAGCGGCAGCAGCACCAAGCCACCGATCGCGGTGCGGGCGAAGACCAGCGTGCCCGGCGTGAGGTCGCGGACCGCGATTCGGATGAGCAGGTAGGGAATGCCCCAGATCACGCACATAGCCGCAAAGAGCAACCAGCTGCGGCGGGTCATGATCCTCCTCAGCTCGGCCGGCACGGACCGGTCGGGCCGGCCTGTCCAACCTAGAGGCGAACGCCGACAACGTTCGAGGCATTTCTTTGCCGCTTGACGAGCAATTCCGGACGTCTGAGAGCCGATCCCGGTCTGCCACGCACCGCACGGCACGCGCCTGTAGCACGGTGATCCTCCGGCACGGTGATCCTCCGGCATAGTGATCCTCCGGCATAGTGATCGCGTGCAGAACGTAGGGCTGAGCTGGCAGCAAGGAGCGGCGCTGACCGTCGCGCTGTCGGCGGCCACGCTGGGTGCACGGTGGGCGCCCGCGCGCACCCAGCCATCGTGGTTACGGCCCCGGGCGGCGCTGCCGTTCCTACGCGAGAGCGCGTTGCTGGCCGGGCTCTACTCGCTGTGGCAGCTTGCCGGCAGTCTGTCGGTGCTGGGTACCCATGGTGCATTCACCCGCGCCCGGTACCTCGAACGCATCGAGCACGACCTGCACCTGCCGTCCGAAGCGAGCGTGCAGCAATCGATCACCGGGCATCCGCTGCTGGTGCAGGCATGCAACCTCTACTACGCGACCATGCACTTCGGCGTGCTGTTCGTCTTCCTGCTGTGGCTGTTCACCCGGCATCGCAGTGAATACGCGCAGTGGCGCACCACCCTCGTTCTGCTCACCGCAGGCTGTCTGCTGATTCAGCTGATCCCAGTTGCGCCGCCACGACTGCTGCCCGGCTACATCGACACCGCGGCGCAGTACGGGCAATCCGTGTACGGCCTCGGTCTGTCCACCGATCAGCTCTCCGCGATGCCGTCGGTACACGTCGGCTGGGCGGTGCTCATCTGCTGGGTAGTGGTCAGAACCAGCCGCAGCCGGTGGCGTTGGCTGTCGATCCTGCACCCGTTGATCACAACATTCGTGGTGGTCGCAACTGCGAACCACTTCTGGCTGGACGGCGTGGGCGCAATCCTGGTGCTCCTGCTGTCCGCCTGGCTGCAGCGGGGCGCGCGCAGCATGACGGCCCGGTGGCAGGCACACCACAGGGCCGTACGTGCTGGGCCACAGGACTCAGCTGGTGCTGGTCACGTGCTCGTTTCGCCGCGGGGAAACTGACTGGGCGACGGACGCTGTTGCCGGCGCCGTCGATGCCGGCGGGGCGGTGCCAGCAGTTGCGGCAGGCACGGTCGCCGTCCGCGGATCCGACGCCCGTGTGTCGGGCACCCGTGCGTCGCTAGGCATCGTGCGACCAGTCGACGGCGGCTGGGCTACACGAGCCTGGCGCGTCAACATTGCGTTCTCCTTGGCCAGGCGTCGACGCTCACGCCTCAACCGGACGGCGTGCACCGTGCCCATGTTCATCATGGCCAGGCCGAGCCACGCCACTGTGACGATGGCGGCGCCGATCACGGCCAGCCAGAACACATCGAAGTGCCACGTCCAGCTCCACATCTGGAACGTCACCTGGGTGTCGTTGTTCGCAATTATCAGCTCTACCCCCGCGACTGCCGCGGCGGCCACAAGCAACAGACCTAACACCAACATCACGTCACCTCCATGACGAGTCGGACGGCAGCGCGGGAAACGCGGCAGATCCGTCTCACCCAGACAGCTTCCCCGTCCTGCGCCCTGACGAAACCCGGTCGGCCCGGCCGTTTGCCCGACGGTTGCCGGTGCCGGTGGCCAGCCGGTTAGCTGGAGGCATGACGGACCCCGGACGACTCGACGGCACAGTGGCGCTGATTACCGGCGCGAGCAGCGGCATCGGCCAGGCCAGCGCCGCAGCAATGGCGGCTGATGGTGCCACCGTGAGTCTCGTCGCACGGCGCAAGGACCGCCTCGACGAACTCGCCAGCAGGATCAGCGCTGACGCAAGCAAGGCACTCGTGATCGAGGCCGACGCCAGTGCAGAGACACAGGTCCAGGACGCCGTCGAGCAGACGGTGTCGCAGTTCGGCAGGCTCGACATCGTGGTGGCCAATGCCGGTGTCATGCTGCTCGGCCCGATCGAAGACGCGCCCACCGAGGAATGGCGCCGCATGGTCGACATCAACCTGCTCGGCCTCATTTACCTCGCGCACGCCGCGTTGCCGCATCTGGTGCGGGCCGCTGCCCAGCCGCCGCGCAACGTCGCAGACATCGTGCTGGTGAGCAGCGTCGCCGGCCGGGTGGCCCGGCTCGGCAGCGGCGTGTACAACGCGACGAAGCACGGCGTCGGCGCGTTCGGCGAATCACTGCGGCAGGAGGTCACCCAGCGCCACGTACGGGTCGGCATCATCGAGCCCGGTGCGGTCAGCACCGAGTTGGCCGGACACAACCGGCCCGAGGTCCAGACGTCGATCCGGGCGCGGTTCGGCGATGTCGAACTCATGGAGGCAGCCGACATCGCGGATGCGATTGCCTTCATGGTCAGCCGCCCGCGCCACGTCGCCGTCAACGAGATCCTCATCCGGCCGACGGAGCAGCAAGGCTGAACGATCAGCGCTTGGGCGCGATGACCTCGGCCCGAACCACCGTGGGGCCGTCCGATTCCGGCGCCACCGCGTCCACCCGCGGCGCTGCGCTCACATCCGACATCGCGCCCGGCGACGGGTACCCGCCCAGCGGCAGGCAGGTGCGACAGAACTCCTCACCGAAAGCGTTGAGCGCGATGCTGCGGCGTACCGTGCGTGGCCAGCGGCCGGCCCGGCGCAACACGGCGGTCACCTTGGGCTGAGCTTCGAGCAGCTGGTAGTGCTGCGGATTGCTCACCTGCTCCTTGGAGAACTCGAGCAGGCCGAGCCGGCCGAGGTTGGTCAGGTACGGATGGATCCGATCCGGGTTCCGGCACCCCGCGAACTCGGCGATCATGTTCAGCCCGTCCGCCACCAGCTCCGAACCGATGCCGAACGGCCGGTTGGTGCGCACATCGATGGCCGGCTGTGCTCCCTCGTTGTACAGGTAGCGCAGGATCCGCGCCTCGTCCGGGGTGAGCTCGGCAAGGATCCGGGCAAACGCAGGATGGGTGTCATCGGCAATGTGCACATCGTTCGAGCGCCGAATCAGATCCCGGCCGCGCGCCCGCAGGTCCTCGACCGTCGAATTGACCGGCGCAATGCTCTCCGGGACGCCATGGGGGTCGGTGTCCTCGTTGAGCCCGAGCGCGTGCCAGGCAGCCGAACGCAGGTCGAGCGCGATGTTCTGCACGACTGTCTGCGGTGGATCACCGCTCGCCGCGTGGCGGATCACCAGCGACGTGCCTGCGGCAGCTGTTCGCGTGGCCCACGATGCCAGTCGCCAGGACGAGGCAGCTGCTACCCGCGCCAGCCGCGGTGCACTGCGGAGCACCTCCACCTCGGCAGCGACGACCGCGGGCAGCGAGACGGACGGCACCAACTCGGCGCGCGAGCGCGGACCGGCGAGGGGGTTCGTGCCGGAATTCGCCTCCGCGTCGCTCACGTCATCACACTCCGAAGATCGCCAGATGCAGCAGCCCGGCGAAGAAGCCGAGCACTCCCCCGTGCACGAACAGCAGCCACTCGTCCTGCTTGATCGCCGACCTCAGCAGCTCGACGAAATCGCCTGGACTCATCCCCCGCATCTGCGCCGCGATGTAAGCGTAGATGCGGTTGCCCTGTTGCCTGTTGAATTCCGGTTCGGCGAAGGCCACCGGGGCGAACGCGGTGGCCTCGAGCGCGAGCGCGTCGCGGATCTTGTCGTACTCGCGGCCGCCGATGGCCAGCCGTACCGCCGGGCGCGCGGCCCCCACGGCGGCGTCCACCGCGGGCCGGATGGTGTCCTCCAGCATCTGCAGGGTGCGGTCGCTGCGAGGACCGGTCAGTAGCTCGTCGCCGATGTTCTGCAGCGTGATGACGTGGTCGGCGATGAGGCGCGCGTACTTCTCGGTGATGTCCTCCTGCCGCTTGATGAGCAGCCCCTGCCGCCAGGGCACCCACCAGGTGCGTTCGGTGGGCTCGAAAATCATCTCGATACCGATGTAGTTGGCCAGCCAGCCGATCACCACGCCGCCGACCGGGAGCACCCACCACTGCGGATACAGGTGGATCAACCCGACCAGCGCGAACCCCATCGGAAAGCCGAAGTAGAAGCCGAAGTTCTGCATGAACCGAAGTTCCTTGCGGCCCACCGTCATGAACAGCTCGTTGAGCAACTCCGGATGCGCGACGAAGTATCGGATCACCATCAACTTGGCGTCGATGAGCTGGTCGATGTTCTCGCCGATGTCATCGGTGATGCGCTTGATGACGCTGGGCAGCTGTTGGCGCACGCGAGCGTGCACCGCCTCCCGCACCAACGGCGGCAGGTCACGCCAGAGGGTGGGGTACTCGCGCTCCATGATGTGCTCGACGACGTCGCGGATCTCGAACACCGCGACCCGGCCGAGGTGCTCTGCGATTCGGTCCGGTTCCAGCTCGCGATAGAAGTCGCCGATGCTGCCCAGCTTCGCCAAGCCCTTGTCGACGGCGATGCTCGCCATCTTGTCCGCCCGCGACGGCACGATGCCCTGCCAGCCGACCCCACCGTCGTAGCGGACCAGTGGCAGCACCTGCACGCGCCGAGGCAGCGCCGGGAAGAGCACCCGCAGGCCGGGCACGTGCACGCCGTAGAACCGCAGCGGCTTGAACAGCATGAGCACGCCGGTCCAGTTGGTGATGTAACCGATCACCCCGGTGAACAGCGGAATGCTGATGAGGTCGACGAGCAGCTTGTGGCTCATCCGACCCCCTCACCCGCCCGCGTGGCCACTCTGCGATCGAGTGCCCATCATCTAGGGCGCCCGCGGGGGCGTCCATCCGGGCGGGTGGCCCGCGTCAGCGGGAGCCCGGGTCAGCTGCAACCGGAGGTGCTGCCACATCCTTCGCAGACGAAGCAGCTGCCGGCCGGGCGCATCTTGGTGCCGCAGTTCATGCACAGCGGCGCGTCCGCGGACGAGCCGGTGATCGACTCGAGCAGTTCAGCGGTGCTGTGCACACTCGGTGGCGCCGGGACCGCGGTCTCGGCGATCGCCTCGTCCTCCTCCTCGATCTCGGCGGCCGGCTTCATCATCGGCACCGACTGCGCCAGCCCCACCACATCGAGGTCGTCGTTGTCGCTGTTCTCGGCCGGTTCGTACGAACCTGTCTCGAGGTGGCGGGTGCGCTCCTCAGCGGTGTGGATGCCGAGCGCAGACCGTGTTTCGTACGGCAGGTAGTCCAGTGCGAGACGCCGGAAGATGTAGTCGAGGACCGACTGCGCCATCCGGATGTCCGGGTCGTCGGTAAGGCCGGCCGGCTCGAATCGCATGTTCGTGAACTTCTGCACGTACTGTTCCAGCGGCACGCCGTACTGCAGCGCAATGGAGATCGCGATGGAGAACGCGTCCATCACTCCGGCCAGTGTCGAACCCTGCTTGCCGAGCTTGAGGAACACCTCACCGAGGCCATCGTCGGGGTACGAGCCGGCGGTCATGTAGCCCTCAGCCCCGCCGACCGCGAACGACGTCGTCCGCGACGGACGTGACTTGGGCAACCGGGTACGCGTCGGGCGATATTCGATGACGGCGGGCACGGCTGCCTCGGCCGAGGCAGCCGCCTTCTCACCCTTGCCCGCCGACAGTGGCTGTCCGACCTTGCAGTTGTCGCGGTACACCGCGAGCGCTTTGAGACCGAGCTTCCAGCCCTGGAAGTAGACGTCCTCGATGTCGGCCACGGTGGCACCTTCCGGCAGGTTCACCGTCTTGGAGATCGCACCGGACAGGAACGGCTGGGCCGCCGCCATCATCCGCACATGTCCCATCGGCTTGATGGCGCGCGTACCCATCGCGCAGTCGAACACCTCGTAGTGCTCGTTACGCAGACCCGGGGCGTCGATCACGTGCCCGTGTTCCGCGATGAACTCGACGATCGCTTCGACCTGCTCTTCGGGGTAACCCAGGGCCCGCAACGCCCGCGGCACGGTCTGGTTGACGATCTGCATCGATCCGCCGCCGACCAGCTTCTTGAACTTCACCAGGGCCAGATCCGGCTCGATGCCGGTGGTGTCGCAATCCATCATCAGACCGATGGTTCCGGTGGGCGCGAGCACCGACGCCTGCGCATTGCGCCAGCCGTTGGCTTCGCCGATCGCGTTGCCCGCGACCCACTGCTCCCCCGCGACCGCGAAGATCTCCCGGTCGATGTCGTGCATCCGCCGGGCCGAGTCGTTTGCGGCCGCGTGCTTGCGCATGACCCGCGCGTGCGCGGCCGCGTTGCGTGCAAAGCCGTTGTAGGGACCGACGATCCCCGCCAGTTCGGCCGAGCGCCGGTACGAGGTGCCCGTCATCAGCGAGGTGATCGCCGCGGCCAGCGCCCGCCCGCCGTCGGAGTCATAGGCCAGTCCAGTGGCCATCAACAGCGCGCCTAGGTTGGCGTAACCGATGCCCAGCTGCCGGTAGTCACGGGTGTTGACCGCGATCGACTCGGTGGGGAAGTCGGCGAAGCAGATGGAGATGTCCATCGCCGTGATGATCAGCTCCACCGATTTGACGAAGCGCTCGACGTCGAAGGAGTTGTCCTCCCGCAGGAACTTCATCAGATTCAGCGACGCCAAGTTGCACGAGGTGTTGTCGAGGCTCATGTATTCCGAGCACGGGTTGGACGCCGTGATCCGGCCGGTCTCCGGGTTGGTGTGCCAGTCGTTGATGGTGTCGTCGTACTGAATGCCGGGATCGGCACACTCCCACGCCGCCTTCGCGACCTTGCCGAACAGCGTCTTCGCGCTGACCGTCTCCAGCACCTCACCGGTGCTGCGGGCACGCAGCCCGAACTCGCCATCTTCCTCGACCGCGCGCATGAACTCGTCCGAGACCCGAACCGAGTTATTGGCGTTCTGGTACTGCACGCTGGTGATGTCGCGGCCGCCGAGGTCCATGTCGAATCCGTTGTCGCGCAGCACGCGGATCTTGTCCTCCTCGCGCGCCTTCGTCTCGATGAACTCCTCGATGTCCGGGTGGTCGATGTCCAGCACGACCATCTTCGCGGCGCGCCGGGTGGCACCGCCGGACTTGATCGTGCCGGCGGAGGCGTCCGCACCGCGCATGAAACTCACCGGACCGGACGCGGTGCCGCCGGAGGACAGCAGCTCACGCGAGGACCGGATGCGTGAAAGGTTCAGTCCGGCACCCGAGCCGCCCTTGAAGATCAGCCCTTCCTCGCGGTACCAGTTCAGGATCGAGTCCATCGTGTCGTCGACGGCCAGGATGAAGCAGGCGCTCACCTGCTGCGGCGACGCGGTGCCCACGTTGAACCACACCGGCGAGTTGAAGCTGAACACCTGGTGCAGCAGCATCCAGGTCAGCTCGTGATCGAAGATCTCGGCGTCCGCCGCCGCGGCGAAGTAGCCGAAGCGCTCCCCGGCCGCGCGGTAGGAACTCACCACGCGGTCGATGAGTTGGCGCAGCGACCACTCCCGCACCGAGGTGCCGACCGCACCGCGGAAGTACTTAGTGGTGACGATGTTCGCGGCGTTGATCGACCAGAAATCAGGGAATTCGACCCCGCGTTGTTCGAAGTTCACCGAGCCGTCGCGCCAGTTCGTCATCACGATGTCGCGCCGCTCCCACGCGACCTCGTCGTACGGGTGCACGCCCGCCGTCGTGTAGACCCGCTCGATCCGCAACCCGTTCGCGGGGTATGCGGGAGCGACCGGTGCGGTGCCGGTCGGCGCGGCACCGTTGCGGGTGCGGGTAGAGGTCTTGTCGGCGGCCTCGGTCATCGGTGGTGTTCCTTCCTCAGCGGCGGGGTGCAGCGGGCGGTCGGTTCGGTGCTTGCCATGTCTCGGTGTTGCCATGTCCTTGCCATTGCCTTGGTGCTCAGCCGCCCGGCGGCGGAGCGAACGGGTGACGATGCTCGGCCCGCAGGTCGGAGATCGCCTTCTCGAAGTCGTCGATCGAGGTGAACGCTTGATACACGCTGGCGAAGCGCAGGTACGCGACCTCGTCGAGCTGGCGCAGCGGCCCGAGGATGGCCAGACCGATCTCGTCGCTGGGCACCTCGGCGGAGCCGCTCGCACGGATCGTGTCTTCCACCGTCTGCGCCAGTTGAGCCAGTGCGTCCTCGTCCACCGGTCGCCCCTGGCACGCTCGGCGCACCCCGTTGACGACCTTCTGGCGGCTGAACGGCTCGGTAACGCCACTGCGCTTGAGCACAGCGAGTGTCATCTCTTCGACCGTCGTGAATCGCCGCCCGCACTCCGGGCAGGAACGACGGCGCCGAATCGACTGGCCCTCGTCCTGCTCCCGGGAGTCGACGACACGGGAATCGGGATGACGGCAGTACGGGCACCTCATCGCCGGACCTCCTTTCCCCTGGGTGCCGCTACCGACGCATACCGGTCGATATGCCCAGGTTCGCCAGACGGCCCTCTTATCCGCATCGCGGCGCCCTGGGGACAACCAGGCCAGTTTCTGGGGACAGACTTGGGTACATCGTGTGGACAGCCTGGGGACAGCAAACCCCAACTTGTGGACTACTTACAGCATTGTAACTACTAGATGTAGGGGTGAACGCTAAACCCGAGCCGAAGCTTCCGCAAGGAGCAATCTCGGCGCGTCGCCAAGTCGGGGCGCGGGTTCAGTCAGTGGTTCGCAGCAGCTGTCCGGGGATGAGCGCGACCGAGGACAGGTGGTTGATCCGCTGCAGATCGGCCACCTCGGCCCGCGGATCCCGGCCGGGAGCGACCCGAGAAGCGATGGACCACAGCGTGTCGCCGGACTGCACGGACACCACTTGCGTCGACGCGGGTGTCGTCCGCGCAGGCGGCGCACTCCCCCACGCCAGGACCACGACGGCCAGGGCCACGGCCACAACCAGGCCGCTCAACACCACGAGGCCTCGGCGAGTAAGCCGCAACGGCGCTGCCACCGATGCCGCACTGGGCGCGAGCAGCGTGACGAGGTCGCCACCGGTCTGCTGCGGGTGCCGGCACGGCCGCGGCACGCGCACCGGGTCGAGCGCCGGCGCAAGCGCCAGCGGGCGGCGCACCGGCGCGAACTCGACGAGATCAGCGAAATCGATAGCGACAGTCATCGGGCACCTCGGGCAATCGGATCGGGCAGTCGGATCAGGCGGGTGGTACGGCTGGTCGAACACGTATTCGAAAGAACATCCATTCGAATGTGTACCAGCGGCCTCCGACAGAAACCACATTCACGCGGCGTGTCTTCGAACAAATGTTTGAACTGGCGCGTCCCGGCGGCTACCGTCGGGACCGTTCGCTCACACCGCACCGGGAGGCATCTCATGACCGACTCCACGCCCGAGCCTCGACGTCGCGGGCGGCCGAAGGTCACCGAACTCCCCGATTCCGTCACCGGTCTGACCCGTCGCCAGCAGGCGATCCTGGACGTGATCCGCGATTCGGTGGAGCGCCGCGGCTACCCGCCGAGCATCCGCGAGATCTGCGAATCAGCTGGCCTCGCCTCCACCTCCAGCGTCGCGCACCAGCTCGCCATGCTCGAGCGCAAGGGGTTCCTGCGGCGCGACCCGAACCGCCCCCGAGCGGTGGACGTTCGAGGCGCCGAGGACCGGCCGAAGGCAGCGCGACGGGCGCTCGCCGTCGCCGACGAGGCTCCGCGCGGTGAGGCACCCGTGTTCGTCCCGGTGGTCGGCCGGATCGCTGCCGGCGGGCCGATTCTCGCCGAGCAATCGATCGAAGACGTATTCCCGCTGCCCAAGGTTCTGGTCGGGGACGGCACCCTGTTCCTGCTCAGAGTCGCCGGCGATTCGATGATCGACGCGGCGATTTCCGACGGTGACTGGGTCGTGGTCCGCCAGCAGGACGACGCTGAGAACGGCGAGATCGTCGCCGCCATGATCGACGGCGAGGCGACGGTGAAGACCCTGCGCCGCCGCGACGGCGAGGCGTGGCTGCTGCCACACAACCCTGCCTACGCGCCGATACCAGCCAACGATGCGACCATCCTCGGCAAGGTCGTGACGGTACTGCGCAAGGTCTGACTCGTGGTCTAGGTCAGGGTGTGCGGCGGGGTCTGCGCCCCGTCGCGAGTCAGCGAATCGAGTTCATTCGCCCGGGTTGTGCGCGGGCTGCTGTACCGCCTCAGGCACCGGCTGCGTCGATGCCGGCGGCGTGTCGCTGGCCGCGGGCGGCTGAGACGCGGGCGTCGACGAATGCTGGGGCGGGACGATCTCTGCCGGCTGGCCTTGGCGTTGGCGCGAGCCTGCGTCATCCTCAGCCCATTCCCTTGATCTCGGACTTGAAAATCCGAAGCGAGCGACCTAGTGCCCGCGAGCGCGTCCGGAAGCTTCTTGTAGCCGAACAGGGCGATGACCACGATGGCCAAGATCACCCAATGCCAGGGCGCGTCCCATCCCATAGCCGGCACTCCTCACTGCAGTCGATCAGCCCGGTTGCGTTCGCCGTGCCGAGGGCCGAACCGGTCGTCCTATCGCATTCAGGCTACGCCAGCGCCGGTCCGGTAGGGCTCGAGCGCCGCCGCCAGGCCCGGATCGACCCGCGCATGCAGGACCGTGCCATCCGCGCGTGTGCTCGCTGCCCAGGACGTCCGCCGTCTCATGTACGCGCGCCACCAGATCGCCGCGGGTATAAGGCACCAGTACCTCCAGCTCGACCGAAGGCCGTGGCAGCCGCGAGCTTCGATCACCTGGCGCAGCTCGTCGATCCCGTCGCCGGTCAGCGCGGATACGAACACCGCGTCGGGCGCGAGCCGCCGCAGCCGCAGCACCATCGCCGCGTCCGCCGCGTCGACCTTGTTGAACACCAGCTGCTCGGGCACCGACAACGCGTCGATGTCGCCGAGTACGGCCCGCACCGCACTGATCTGCGCCTCCGGATCGGCGTCGGCCGCGTCCACGACGTGCAGGATCAGATCGGCGTCGGCCACCTCTTCCAGCGTCGAACGGAACGCCTCGATCAGTTGGGTCGGCAGGTGGCGTACGAAACCCGACGGTGTCCGCCAGCGTGTACACCCGGCCGTCGTCGGTCCGGGCCCGCCGGACGGTCGGATCCAAGGTGGCGAACAGGGCGTTCTCGACCAGCACACCTGCATCGGTAAGGCGGTTGAGCAGCGACGACTTACCCGCGTTGGTATAACCGGCGAGCACGACGCTGGGCACCGACCGGTTGCGGCGGCGCGACCGCTTCACGTCACGGGCGGTCTTCATGCCGGTGATCTCGCCACGCAGCTTCGCGACCCTGGCGTTGATCCGACGCCGATCGATCTCGATCTTCGTCTCACCAGGTCCGCGGCCGCCGATGCCGAGCCCGCCGGCGGCCCGGCCACCGACCTGGCGGGACAGCGATTCGCCCCAGCCGCGCAAGCGGGGCAGCAGGTACTGCAGCTGGGCAAGCTCGACCTGTGCCTTGCCCTCCTTGGAACGCGCATGCTGGGCGAAGATGTCCAGGATCAGCGCGGTGCGGTCGACCACCTTCACCTTGACGATGTCCTCCAGGCGGCGCAGCTGGCCCGGGGTGAGTTCCCCGTCACAGATGACGGTGTCCGCGCCGACCGCCGCGACCACGTCGCGGAGATCGCGCGCCTTACCGGAACCGATGTAGGTAGCCGGGTCGGGCCGTTCGCGTCGCTGGATGAGCCCCTCCAGCACCAGTGACCCGGCGGTTTCGGCCAGCCGCGCGAGTTCGGCGAGCGAGTTCTCGGCGTCGTCGAGCCTGCCCCAGGCCCACACGCCCACCAGGACGACGCGTTCGAGGCGCAGCTGCCGATACTCGACTTCACTGACGTCCGCCAGTTCCGTCGACAGACCCGCGACACGGCGCAATGCCTGCCGCTCCTCGAGTTCGAAATCGTTCATCCCGTCGATCGTGACTCGGCGTCGGCACCCCGATCAGCTGCTCACCACTGCGCCGGCCCGGTGGCCGCCACCCGAGCCGGTCCGCAGCCGAGCGCGCGCACTCGCCCGCGCAGTCATCGGGCGGCCGCGTACCCGGCGATCCAGTCGTCGTCGACCTCGATGTCGGCGATCAGCACGGCCGGCCCGGTCAGCAGCACCTCGCCGTCGGGCTGCCAGTTCACCTCGCAGGTCCCGCCCGGCACGTCGACCCGCCAGCTGCGGACCGTCGGGGCCGCTGCCGTCGGCCGTCGCGGCCGCCACGACGACCGCGCAGACGCCGGTACCGCAGGACCGGGTCTCCCCCACGCCACGTTCGAAGACTCGCATCACGATGTGCCGTCTCGCCGGCGCGATAGGCGAATTCGACGTTCTGCCCGTCGGCGCGTGCGGTGTTCGACCGCCGGGGCCGAGCCCAGCTCCAGGGCAGCCAAGGCCTCCGGACCCCGTCCACCCACACCACGACGTGCGGATTCGGCATCAACACGGTCGCGGCAGCAGGCGTGGCCGGCATCGGGGCGGCGGTGACGACCGGCCGGTCGGCAAGAGTCAGGGGCTGGCCCATGTGCACGGTTACGAGTCCGTCCCCGCGGGCCTGCACACGCTTGACTCCGCCGCGTGTCGCCACCGCCGCTTCCCACTCAACGAGCCCGGCCCGCTGGAGGTATGCGCATGACGACGCGGATTCCGTTGCCGCACATCTCGGCGACCGATCCGTCCGCATTGCGGTAGTCCATGAAGAATGCGGCCTGCCCGGCGAAAGCCGCTGCCTCGGGGTGGCCGCTGCGATCGGACAATCCGCAACACTCCGTCCGCGCCCAGCCCGGCGTGGCGGTCACACAGGGCGCGCACCAGTTCGGCGCTCAGTTCGACGCTGCCCGTCGAGGTCATCGAGCACCAGGAAGTCGTTCTCGGTGCCGTGCCCCTTCACCAGCCGCATGACCTCCAGGGTAGGCGCCGCCGCGGCAGTGCGCTGGTCCGCGACCTCACCCGGCGCGCGGCCGCCGCATCGAGCCAGCCGATGCGGGGGTCGCGCCGGAACCAGGATCGTTGCCGCCGCACGAACCGGCGGGTGGCCCGGACCGTCGCCTCCACTGCTGCGTTCCGAGTCGCCGACGAGGCCGCCGCCATCGTCGAGGCACGTCCAGTAACTGGGCGTAGCCGAGCGCCTTGCCGGCGGTCGGACTGCCGCGCAGGCCGCGCGGCAACAGCGCCCGCACCTCGTCCAGGAAACCGTCGGCCATCATCGGCGTGCACTCGCCGCTTCACCCGGTCGTCGAGATCGGCCCGGTCCAGGCCCACGTGAACCACCGGGTAGATCGACTCGAAGCCGGGCATTCGCGCGGTGAACGGGCCACCGGTGAGTTCGATGACCTCCAGTGCCCGGACGATGCGCCGGCCGTTGCTCGGCAGGATCGCCGCAGCGGCGGCGGGATCCACTCGGCCAGCTGCCGGTGCATCGCCAGCGCACCGTCTCTCGCAGCTCGTCGGACAGCCGGGCCCGGACCGCCGGCGACTCACCGGGGAATTCCAAGCGATCCAGCGCGCCACGCAGGTACAAGCCGGAACCGCCGACGAGGACGGGCAGTGGCCCCGCGCGTGCATCTGCGCGATCATCGCGCGGGCGCGAGTGCCTGGTACTCGGCGACTGCAGCGGACTTCGTGACCGGCCAGATGTCGAGCAGGTGGTGCGGCACGCCGCCGCGTTCGACCGGCGCGACCTTGGCAGTGCCGATGTCCATGCCCTGGTAGAGCTGCATGGAATCGGCATTGATGATCTCACCGCGCACCCGACGGGCTATCTCGATGGCGACGGCGGACTTGCCGGTCGCGGTCGGCCCGACGACGGCAAGTACGGGTCCACCAGGCATGCGCTTCGCCGGATTCGCTCGACACCGCCGGCGCAAGCCAGGTCGCCACGAAGTAGCCGACGCCGCGCGGCGCGGCATCGATCTGCAGGGCGGCTCGAAATCGGTGCCCGGCCAGGACCGCGGCCGCCGCATGCCAGGCCGGAACCCCGGCGGCCAGCAGTTGCCCGCCAAGCGCGGGATCGATCCGAGCCAGCTCGCGCGGATCGCCACCGGCCAGGGCGGCCGCCACCGTGGCATCGAATCCTGCGGCTCGTTCATCGAGATGCCCCGGCGCCGACGTGCTGCGCCGAGCCGAGCCGTCGCCCATCACCAACAACGCGCACGACGCGTGCACCGCCCGTTCGGCGAGGGCGTGCACCGCATCGGGATCGAGGTTGCGCGACTGCATGAATGACCAGCCGCCGGCGGCCAGATCGGCAGAGCCCAGGGCCTCGCGCAGCAGCCAGGCTCCGACGGTCAGGGACAACGGCAACGGTGCATGCCCGCGCGGCGGCTCATCGGCCGCTGGCGCAGGTTCCGGGCGACCGAGACGGGCGGTGACCTCCACGCCGAAACCGGCCATCGAGCCGAGGGCGCCCGGCGGGAAATACCGGTTCGCCGGACCAGCACCGACGACGAGCACAGACATGCCCGGACGCGCGACAGTCCGGACGGCTTCGACCGCTGCGGCGCGGACATCGGCGAGATCGGGAGCGGCGCCCTGGGCCACGTCCGGTAGCAGAGCCGGCGGATGCGGGCAGAACGCCACTGCGACGATCACCCGCGAAGGCTAACTGCCGGGCAGCGGGTCGGGACGATCGTGTCTAATGCATGCCATGAGCTCCGACTGGGGGCGGATCGACGCCGATGGTGCGGTGTTCGTCCGCACCACCGACGGCGAAAGGGAGATCGGCTCCTGGCAGGCGGGCGACGCCGAGGCCGGGCTGGCTTTCTACGTTCGCCGCTTCTCCGACCTCGAGACCGAGGTAACCCTGCTCGAGAAACGGCTGGAGTCCGGCGCCGGTGAGCCCGCATCCACCAGAACACACGCCGCCGCGTTACGCGAGCAGCTGCCGACTGTCGCGGCTATCGGTGATCTGGCCAGTCTGGCGACACGCCTGGACGCCCTGCTGGCCGCTGTCGACGCGAAGGCGGCCGAGGCGAAGGCCGCGCGTGAGCAGGCCCGCGTCGACGCGGTCGCGGCCAAGGAGAGGCTGATCGCCGAGGCCGAAAGCATCGCCGAGACGGGCACGTCGTGGAAAACCTCAGGTGACCGGCTACGCGCCATCGTCGACGAATGGAAGCTGATCAAGGGCATCGACCGCAAGACCGACGACGCGCTGTGGAAGCGGTTCGCGGCCGCTCGGGACGCGTTCAGCCGTCGACGCGGGCAACACTTCGCCCAGCTCGATGCCGAGCGAGGTACCGCGAAGGCGGCAAAGGAGAAACTGGTCCAGCGCGCCGAGGTGCTGTCCGAGTCGCAGGACTGGAAAGAGACCGCATCTGCGATGCGCGAGCTGATGAACGAGTGGAAGGCTGCGCCGCGGGCTGCCCGCGACGTGGAGGACGGGCTGTGGACCCGGTTCCGCGCCGCGCAGGACGCGTTCTTCACGCGGCGCTCAGGCGTCTTCGCCGAACGCGATGCCGAGCAAGCGGAGAACCAGCAGAAGAAGGAAGCGATCATCACCCAGGCCGAACGGCTCGCCCTCGACGACCCGAAGGCTGCGCAGGCCTCGCTGCGGGACCTGCAGGCGCGCTACGACGACGTCGGGCACGTGCCACGGGACGCGATGCGGCGGGTGGACGACCGGATGCGGGCCGCCGAGCAGCGGGTGCGCGACGCGGTGGACACGCAGTGGCGGCAGAGCAGTGTCGAGTCCAGCCCGTTCCTGGCCGCGATGCGCGAGCGCCTCGCCGAGGCGGAGGCCAAGCTCGAGCGGGCCCGCCGTTCTGGTGACGAGAGCCGCATCGCGCGAGCCGAGGCAGAGGTGGAGCAACGCCGCTCGCTGCTGCCGAGCTGAGCAATCAGGTGTGGCGAGGCGACGAAACATGTCATCGGCCGGTCGGTCAGTCAGCTCGTGACTGCGCGCCGCCCGATGGTGAGCAGAGCCGGCCGTCCGCCGGCAGCTTCAATGCCGGCCGCGCCGGCGCCAGCGCCGCCTGAGCCGCGCCAGCGCTGGTGGGCACGGATCGGGCCGTCCGCGACGAGGTGATGAGGAGCGGCGTAGGTGATCTCGGTGACAACCGTGTCGCCGGGCCGGACGGCGGTCTCCCCGATGGCGACGTGCACCAACCGGCCGTCGCGTGCCCGGCCGGAGACCCGCCCGGTGCTGCCGTCCTTGCGGCCTTCACCCTCGCTGACCAGCACCTCGACCTCGGTGCCGACAAGTTCCCGATTACCGGCCCAGGCGATGTCGTCTGCGAGCGCGATCAAGCGTTCGTACCGTTCCTGCACGACAGGCTTGGGCACCTGCCCAGGCATGTCAGCGGCCGGCGTGCCCGGCCGTTTCGAGTACTGGAAGGTGAACGCGCCAGCGAAGCGGGCGGTGCGCACCAGGTCGAGGGTCTGTTCGAAGTCGGCGTCGGTCTCGCCAGGAAAACCGACGATGATGTCGGTGGTGATGGCGGCGTGCGGCATTGCGGCTCGTACCCCGGCGATGATCTCCAGGTAGCGATCGCGACGGTAGGAGCGCCGCATCGCCCGCAACACCGCATCCGAGCCGGACTGCAATGGCATGTGTAGTTGCGGGCACACGTTGGCCGTCTGCGCCATCGCGTCGATGACATCGTCAGTGAAATCCCGCGGATGCGGGCTGGTAAATCGGACGCGCTGCAGACCAGCGATATCGCCGCAGGCACGCAGCAGCGAGCTGAATGCGGTTCGGTCGCCGAACGAGCGGCCGTAGGAGTTCACGTTCTGTCCGAGCAGGGTGATTTCCACGACGCCGGCCGCAACGAGCGCCTCGATTTCCGCCAGCACATCACCCGGCCGACGATCGGTTTCTGCACCGCGCAGCGAGGGCACGATGCAAAACGTGCAGGTGTTATCGCAGCCGACCGAGATCGACACCCACGCCCGGTAGGGCGATTCGCGGTGGGTGGGCAGATCTGAGGGGAAGTTCTGCAGCGCCTCGACGATCTCTACCTGGGCCTCGTCGTTGTGTCTCGCGCGCTCCAGCAACACCGGTAACGAGGCAAGGTTGTGCGTGCCGAACACGACGTCCACCCACGGCGCCTTCACCACGATGTCGCCGCGATCCTTCTGGGCCAGGCAGCCACCGACAGCGATCTGCATGCCGGGGCGCCGCCGCTTCGCACCGACCAGGCGGCCGAGGTTGCCGTACAGGCGGTTGTCCGCGTTCTCGCGGACCGCGCACGTGTTGAAGACGACGAGGTCCACGTCGTCGCCTGACCCGGCGGCAGCGCGCGCCCAGCCCGCCTGCTCGAGCAACCCGGCGAGGCGCTCGGAGTCGTGGACGTTCATCTGGCATCCGTAGGTGCGGATGTCGTAGGTGCGTGTCATGACCCTTGCAGGATACGGGCGAGGCAACCGGCCGGAGCCAGCTTCCGCGGCTGCCCCTCGCCGCCTGCCGCCGGCCGCCATTCGCTACCCGTCCGGGCCGTCCACCACCTCGCCGGCATGCGTCCCCAGCACATCGCGGACCACCCGGTAAGCCAGTGATGCGCCGTAGCCCCGTCGAGCAAGCAACGCGACCAGCCGACGAGCCTGCACTGCCGGTTCGATCCCGGACAGGCTCCGCAGCCTGCGGGCGGCCAGCGCGCGTGCGGCCACGTACTCGCTGGCCGTGTCGATGTGCGCGGTGGCGACATCGACATCCGGATCGGTGACACCGCGCTGGCGGAGCTTCGCGACCACCGCACGTCGTGACAGCCCGCGCTCGGCATGCGCGGCGGCGGCGAATGACTCCGCCAGCGCCGCGTCATCGATCAAGCCGACCTCCACGAACCGGTCCAGCACGGTCGTCGCGGCCGGTGAGGGAACACCGCGCCGAGCCAGCAGTGCCGCAAGCTCAGCTCGGGTCCGGGCCCGCTGCGTGAGCGCACGCAGGCAGATCGTCCGGGCGACCGACTCCGGGTCGCCCGGCGGATCCAGAACATCCTCAGGTGCGGGACCACCCATTGGACCCCCTAGTGCCATTCGTTGTCTGGGTTCGGCGACAGTGAGGTGCACCAGATGCAGGGCAGACGAGCAGCGCTATCGCTGGGTCTACGCGCACCGACGACAACGCTGCAGCTGGCGCGCCTCGGCGTCGCCGGTCAGAAGTCGACCGGGACGGGGTCGGGAACCGGGACCACATCGATCGGGACGCCCTCGTCGATCTGTGCGCCGACTCCCAGCTTCTCCTTGATCTTCTTCTCGATCTCGTCGGCGAGGTCAGGGTTGTCACGCAGGAAACTGCGCACGTTCTCCTTGCCTTGCCCGAGCTGGTCGGCATCGTAGGTGTACCAGGCGCCGGACTTCTTGATCAGACCCTGCTCGACGCCGACGTCGATGAGCGAGCCCTCCCTGCTAATGCCCTGGCCGTAGACGATGTCGAACTCAGCCTGCTTGAACGGCGGTGCCATCTTGTTCTTCACGACCTTCACCCGGGTGCGGTTGCCCACCGCGTCGGCGCCGTCCTTGAGTGTCTCGATCCGGCGCACGTCCAGGCGGATGGAGGCATAGAACTTCAGCGCCTTGCCGCCGGTGGTCGTCTCTGGCGAGCCGAACATCACCCCGATCTTCTCGCGGAGCTGGTTGATGAAGATCGCAGTGGTGCCGGTGTTGCTGAGCGCACCGGTGATCTTGCGCAGCGCCTGGCTCATCAGCCGGGCCTGCAGGCCGACGTGGCTGTCACCCATCTCGCCCTCGATCTCAGCACGCGGCACGAGGGCCGCCACCGAGTCGATGACGATGACGTCGAGGGCACCGGAGCGGACCAGCATGTCCACGATTTCCAGTGCTTGCTCACCGGTGTCGGGCTGGCTCACCAGCAACGCGTCGGTGTCGACGCCGAGCGCGCGTGCGTAATCCGGGTCGAGGGCATGTTCGGCGTCGATGAACGCGGCAACACCGCCAGCTGCCTGCGCGTTGGCGACCGCGTGCAGGGCGACGGTGGTCTTGCCAGAGCTCTCCGGCCCGTAGATCTCCACCACCCGACCGCGCGGCAGGCCGCCGATGCCGAGCGCCACGTCGAGGGCGATCGAGCCGGACGGGATCACCTCGATCGGGGCGGCCGCGCGCTCACCGAGGCGCATCACAGATCCCTTGCCGAACTGCTTGTCGATCTGCGCCAGGGCGACGTCGAGCGCCTTGTCCCGGTCGAATCCAGCTGCCATGTCTGGGGACACCTCGTCTTCATAAGGTCGGGTCGTTCGACTCGAATTGGTTGACGCCGACGACGCTAGGGCTGGTCACCGACAATGCCGGGCGGAGCGCCGTAGGTGTGGATGACGAAGCCCCGCGTCCACAGATTAGACGAACAACTGTTCGACAAGCACCGGTTCAGCTACGACACGCCGGGCGATTCGCGCCGATGTCCGGGACCGGCTGAATCGACGAGCGGATCGCCTCAGCGCAACTGGCCGGGAACGTCGAACTCGGCGCAGATGGCCTTCCAAATCTCTTTGGTCTCGACGCCACGCGAGAGTGCCTCGTCGACAGTCGCACCCAGCAGCGGGAGCCGGTAGTCGGCGGCGACGCTACGCGCGTACGTCTTGCCGAAGCGCGCGTTCATCCGCCACCAGAACTCGGTCAGCCGCACGCGTTCACCTTAGATCGCGCGCCTGCGCCAGCCCGGCAGCGGCTCGGCGCGAACTCGGCGCGAACTCGGCGCGATGTCACCGGGCCGAGGCAGACTGGACAGCGTGCCCGACTTCTCACCAGCCACCCAGGCCTGGCTCGACGCCGCCTTCGTGGCCCCCACCCCGGCCCAAGTCGGCGCTTGGGACGCGATCGGGCGCAAGGAGCACACGCTGGTGGTGGCACCGACCGGGTCGGGCAAGACCCTCGCCGCGTTCCTGTCTGCGATCGATGACCTGTCCTCGCCGGCCGGCGCCGGAGGATCCGATGCGCCGGTGCCGGGTGCTCTACATCAGCCCGCTCAAGGCGCTTGCGGTTGACGTCGAGCGCAACCTGCGCTCGCCGTTGGCGGGCATCGGCCAGGCCGCGGCCCGTCTCGGCCGCCCGGCCCCGGACGTGACGGTGGCGATGCGCTCCGGTGACACGCCGGCCGACGAGCGCCGCGCCTTCGCCCGACGGCCGGCCGACATCCTGATCACGACACCCGAGTCGCTGTTCCTGCTGGTCACCTCTGCCGCCCGCGAGGCGCTGCGCGGGGTCGACACGGTGATCGTGGACGAGGTGCATGCCGTCTGCGCGACCAAGCGCGGTGCGCACCTGGCACTGACCTTGGAGCGACTGGATGCGCTGCTCGAACGCCCCGCGCAACGCATCGGGCTGTCCGCGACCGTCCGGCCGGTGGACGAGGTCGCGACGTTCCTGTGCGGTGGCCGACCGGTGACCGTGGTGCAGCCACCGGTGCACAAGACGTTCGATCTACAGGTCGTCGTGCCGATCGAGGACATGGCAACACTGGGCGAGCCGTTGGCCGACCTCACCGGCGCGGCCGCCGGAGCCGAGCGGCGCCGCTCGATCTGGCCGCACGTGGAGGAGCGGGTCCTCGATCTGGTCGCGGCGCACCGCTCGACCATCGTCTTCGCCAACTCCCGTCGCCTCGCCGAGCGTCTCACCGCCAGGTTGAACGAGCTCGCCACCGAACGGGCGGGGGCGCAGCTCACCGAGCCCGACCGGATGCCGGCTCAGGTCATCGCCCAGTCGGGCGCCGGGCATCCAGCCGGCGACGTGGTGGTCGCGCGCGCACACCACGGCTCGGTCTCGCGGGAGCAGCGCGCGCTGGTCGAGGAGGAGCTCAAGGCCGGACGGCTGCCGGCGGTCGTCGCCACCTCCTCGTTGGAACTCGGTATCGACATGGGTGCGGTCGATCTCGTGGTTCAGGTCGAATCCCCGCCGTCCGTTGCCTCCGGCCTGCAACGCGTCGGCCGCGCCGGGCACCAGGTGGGCGCGGTGTCGCGTGGCGTGATCTTCCCGAAGTTCCGGGGCGATCTGCTCGAGTGCGCGGTCGTCGCCGAGCGGATGCGCGCCGGCCAGATCGAGTCGATGCGCTATCCGAGAAACCCGCTCGACGTGCTGGCCCAGCAGATCGTCGCGATGGTGGCACTCGACTCATGGCACATCGACGACCTCGACGAGCTGGTCCGGCGCGCCGCCCCCTTCACGGCGTTGCCCCGCTCGGCACTCGAAGCGGTGCTGGACATGCTCGCCGGCCGCTACCCGTCCGACGCCTTCGCCGAACTCCGACCGCGCATTGTCTGGGATCGCGTCTCCGGCGTGCTGACCTCCCGCGGCGGCGCCCAGCGGTTGGCGGTCACTAGTGGCGGCACCATCCCGGACCGGGGCCTGTTCGGCGTCTTCCTCGCGGATGCGGACGGGCCCGGCCGGCGCGTCGGCGAGTTGGACGAGGAGATGGTGTACGAATCGCGGGTCGGCGACGTCTTCCTGCTCGGCTCCTCGTCGTGGCGCATCCAGGACATCACCCACGACCGGGTGCTGGTGACGCCCGCTCCGGGCGAGGTGGGCCGGATGCCGTTCTGGAAGGGCGACTCGCCCGGCCGGCCGGCCGAACTCGGCCGCGCCGTAGGCGCGTTCCTGCGCGAGGTGTCGACCGCCGAACCCGAGCAAGCGGCGGCGCGGGCCCGGGCCGCCGGGCTCGACGAATGGGGCATCGCCAACCTGCTGGCCTACCTTGCCGAGCAGCGCGAGGCCACCCGGCATCTGCCCGACGACCGGACCATCCTCATCGAGCGATTCCGGGACGAACTCGGCGACTGGCGGCTGGTCGTGCACTCCCCCTTCGGTGACCCGGTGAACGCACCCTGGGCACTCGCTATCGTGGCCCGGCTGCGCGAGCGCTACGGGCTCGAGGTCAGCTCCATGCATTCCGACGACGGCATCGTGCTCAGGCTGCCCGACACCGACACCGACCCGGTGACCGCGGAAATCGCCATCTTCGACCCGGACGAGATCGAGCCGATGGTGGTGGCGGAAGTCAGCGGATCGGCCCTGTTCGCATCTCGCTTCCGCGAGTGCGCCGCGCGCTCCCTGCTACTGCCGAAGCGGGATCCCCGCCGACGTGCCCCGTTGTGGCAGCAACGCCAGCGCGCCAACCAATTGCTGCAGGTGGCGGCCGAATACCCGGACTTCCCGGTGGTGCTCGAGGCGATGCGCGAGTGCATCCAGGACGTCTATGACCTGCCCGGACTGGTGACGCTGATGCGCGAGGTGGCTAGCCGCCGAGTGCGGGTCGTCGATGTCGAGACGCCGGCTGCCTCGCCGTTCGCTCGCTCGCTGCTGTTCGGCTACATCGGGATGTTCGTCTACGAGGGGGACGCACCGCTGGCCGAGCGGCGTGCCCAGGCCCTTTCGCTCGACTCCGCACTGCTGGCCGAGCTGCTCGGCGCGACCGACCTGCGCGAGCTGCTCGATGCCGACGCGATCGCGCAGGTAGAGGCGGAGCTCACCCGTCTCGCCCCGGACCGCCATGCCACCGGCCCGGACGGGGTACACGATCTCCTGCGCGCCATCGGCGACCTGAGCACCGCCGAGGCCATGGCGCGCGGCGCCACCGCGCACGACCTCGAATCGCTCGAGGTGCAACGGCGGGCGATCCGGGTCCGCCTGGCCGGCGAGGAGCGCTGGCTGGCGATCGAGGACGCCGGCCGGGTGCGGGATGCGCTCGGTGCGGCGTTGCCGGTTGGCGTGCCCGAAACGTTCACCGAACCGGTGCGCGACCCACTCGGAGATCTGGTGTCGCGCTACGCACGCACCCACGGCCCGTTCCATGCACAAGATCTCGCCACCCGACTCGGCCTCGGTAGCTCGGTGGTGACATCGACGTTGGCGCGGCTCGCGGTGACCGGCCGCATCGTGCAGGGCGAGTTCCGCCCGGGCGGGGCGGGATCGGAATGGTGCGACGCGAACGTGTTGCGGCTGATCCGCCGAAGGTCGCTGGCTGCGCTGCGTCGCGAGGTGGAGCCGGTACCGCCGGAAGCGCTCGCCCGGTTCGCGCCCGACTGGCAAGGAGTCGGCGCCCGTACGCACGGCGTCGACGCCGTACTGCGCGCAGCCGAGCAACTGGCCGGGGTACCGCTGCCGGCCAGCGCACTGGAGACGCTGATATTGCCGAGCCGGGTAACGGACTACTCCCCCGCCATGCTCGATGAGCTCACGCTCGCCGGCGAGGTGCTGTGGACCGGCGCCGGAGCATTGGCCGGCACCGACGGGTGGGTGGTGTTGGCACCCGCCGACCTGGCGCCGCTGGTCCTGCCCGAGGTGGACGGCGATCCCGGCAGCGAAGACGCGGCCGATCTGGTCAGCACGGTGCGACGGGCGCTGCGAGCAGCCCTGGACGCGGGGCAGGCGATGTTCTTCCCCGCGCTGGCCGAACGGGTACGGGCCGTAGCGGGCGAACTTGCCAGCGATGCCGACATCAGTGCAGCGGTATGGGAGTTGGTGTGGGCGGGCGCGCTGACCAACGACACGTTGGCGCCAGTGCGCGCGCTGGTCGGCGCAGGCGGGCGCACTGCGCATTCGCGGCGTCCGCGACCACCGCGCGCTCGTTACGGCCGCTACGCCGGACTGGGCAGCGCCACGCCCGCGCGCGCGATGCCTTTCGCCATGGCGGGCCGATGGTCGGCCGTGCCCGATCGCGATCTGGACGTCACCCGCCGGGCGGCCGCGGCAGCCGACATGGTGCTCGACCGGTACGGGCTGGTCACCCGAGGCAGCGTCGGTGCCGAACGGATCAGTGGCGGATTCAGTGCGGTCTATCCGGTGCTCAAGGCGGCCGAGGAAGCCGGCCGCACCCGGCGCGGCTACTTCGTCGAAGGCCTCGGCGCCGCACAGTTCGCGGTCCCGGGCGCGGTTGACCGGCTGCGCGCCCAGGCCCGTCCCGACGATCTGCGCGAGCCGACGCCGACGCTTGTGCTGGCGGCCAGCGACCCTGCGAATCCGTACGGTGCCGCCTTGCCGTGGCCAGTTGCGCCAGCACCGCTTGGCGGCGGCCGCGGCCACCAACCGGCACGCAAGGCCGGCGCACTGGTGGTGCTCGTCGACGGCCGGTTGGTGATCTACGTAGAGCGCGGCGGGCGCACATTGCTCTCGTTCAGCGAGGACGCGGATGTCTTGCAGCCAGCCGCGGACGCGCTGGCGCTGGCTGTGCGGGACGGTGCGCTGGGCAAGCTGCAGGTAGAACGTGCCGACGGCGGACCGGTCGTGGCATCGGCGCTCGGGGCCGCGCTCACCGCTGCCGGGTTCCGCCCCACGCCGCGCGGGTTGCGGCTGCGGTCCTGAGCCATGCCCGAAGGCGACACAGTATGGCTCACCGCTCGTCGGCTGCACGATGCGCTGGCCGGGCGGGAGGTGACCAGCTGCGATCTTCGTGTACCGACGTTGGCGACGTCTCGATCTCCGTGGCGAGGTGCTCGACGAGGTGCTCGCTCGCGGCAAACACATCTTGATGCGGTTGTCTTCCGGGCGCACCTTGCACTCGCACTTGAAGATGGACGGATCCTGGTACATCACGTCGACCGGCCGCGCACCGCGTCGCCACCCTGCGCACCTGATCCGGGTCGTGCTCGGCAACCAGGAATGGCTGGCCACCGGCTACCGCATCCACGACCTGCACCTGGTCGCCACCGCCGAGGAGGGTTCGCTCGTCGGGCATCTCGGTCCGGACCTGCTCGGCCCGGATTGGGACATCGACGAAACGCTGCGACGACTGGCGTCACAGTCCACGTCAGCCGTTGGTGACGCGCTGCTCGACCAGCGCAACGTAGCCGGGATCGGCAACCTCTACAAGTGCGAGGTCCTGTTCATCGAGCGGGTGAATCCGTGGACGCCGATGGGTGAGGTGGCCGATCCACGGCGACTGATCGAGACGGCGCGACGGTTGCTGCTCGCCAACCGGGATCACCCGGAACAGTCCACGACCGGTCTACTCGGCCGGGATCGCTCGCACTGGGTCTACGAGCGGGCCGGACAGCCCTGCCTGCGCTGTCGCACACCGGTTCGACGCGACGAGCAGGGCATGGCCACGCGAATCCGCAGTACGTACTGGTGCCCGCGCTGCCAGCCCGGCGGCGCAGGTGCGCCTGGTGCGGCGGGTCCGGCAACTACCGCGCGAGAATCGGGCACCCGGGCGGAATCGCCGCAACGCTGAATCGACGTGAGGTTGAATGCGACGCAGCGCTACGGGACGTTCGGTACTCGACGGGCCAGCCCATCGAGCAGCACAGTGACATCACCGGCAATGTCGCCGCTGCCTGCGGGGTTGATCAGGAACGACGCGAGCCAGCGCAACAGCACGTCAGCGCCGCGCCGCTCGGCGGCTATCAACAGTTCGCGAACCGCTTCGTGCGCACGTTGCCAGCCCTCGGTCCGCAGATCGACGGTCGCGAGACGGACGAGCACGGCCGGATCGAGCACGATGAGAGCACGCGGCACCGGATGATCGGATATCAACGTCGCGGCCGCGGCGAGGGCATCGGGCAGCGGCAGCCCAGCCACCGAGTCGATCAGGGCCTGCACGTCGGCAGCCAGCAACGCGTCCAGCACCGCCTCGCGGGTGCGGAAGTGGTTGTACAGCGTCGCCTTAGCCACCCCGGCGGCAGCCGCCACCTGCGCCATGGTGATCTTCGTGCCGCTGGTGGCCACCGCACGGCGCGCCCCGTCCAGTAATGCAGCGCGGGTGCGGTCCATCGCGTTGCCGGCCCGGCTGCGCGTGCCTGCCACACGAACCGGGGCGGCCGAGACCAGCGAAGATCGCGCGGCAGCGGAGATGTCCCCGGTGGTCGGCCGGAACAGGGTGTCGAGCACGGGGTTCGGCATGAGCCGGAAGCTACCTGTCAGGTGTGTCAACGCATGCGCGGCGCGCGTGGTGTTGCGCTCAGGCGGCCAACGCCTGGGTGCCGCGCTCAGGCGGCCACGCCGGCGCGCAGCTGCGGACCGGCGGCGGCCGGCGGCATTGCCGCGATACGAGCCGTGCCGGCCGGAACCGCGGTTGCCAGCCCGGCGCCGACGGTGCCGGGCATGGCCGCCACCTTCGCCACCAACGCCCGCTTCTCCTGGCGCCGCAGTGTGTCGCTGACTTCCCAGAACAGCTCGGACAACTCGACGTCGAGGGCGCCGCAAATCGCGGCGAGCAGCTCCGAGGACGCTTCCTTCTGGCCCCGTTCGACCTCGGAGAGGTATCCCAGGCTGACCCGGGCTCGGGTGGAGACGTCGCGCAGCGTGCGTCGCTGGCGCATGCGCAGCCCACGCAGGGTCTCACCGATGACTTGGCGAAGCACTGGCATCTGCGTGTACTCCCATCTGGGGTCCTTACGCGTCGCGGCTGCCCGGTGACCGGGCTCCCCGCCCCACGTTGCGGGCTGACGAGGTCCGGGACCGGCCGCGACCCCGCTCGATCACGGTACCTGCCGGTGCCGACCACCGCCCGGTTCAGCCAAGACGCCTTCGCTGTCAGCGAACGCGACTCAGTGGGTCAACGCCCCGGCGGCCCGGTCCAATTCCGCCAGCAACAGGGCCACACAGCCGGCGACCGCCGCCGCGCGGATCTGCTCGCGCCCCCCGGGCAGCGCCCAGGCCGCCCCGGTCACGCCAGCCGGTCCGCTGACGGCGGCGAAGACGGTGCCCACGGCCTGGCCGCCCTGGCGATCCGGCCCTGCCACACCGGTCACCCCGACACCGTACGTGGCCGCGAGCCGGTGCCGAACTCCGTTGGCCAGCGCCGCGGCCACATCAGGGTCGACCGGACCCCGGGCGGCCAGCAGGTGCTCCTCGACACCGGCAAGGCTGGATTTCAGATCGGTCGCATAGACCACCAGCCCGCCGCGGACGGTGGCGCTCGCACCCGGTATCGCGGTCAGTTCGGCGGTGAGCAACCCACCGGTCAACGACTCGGCCACCGCCACCGTCGCGCCCAGCTCGAGCAATCGCTCGTGTACTCGTGCGGCCGGTTCCGCGGCCGAACTCACCGGCTCCTCACCCGAGCGGACCCGCGATCCGGGCCCGGCCCACTCGCCGCAACCGTACGGCGCGCATGACGTAGTCGGCGCCGGTGACCAGCGCTACCGCCAGTGCCACGATCATGATCACCCACGCGACGTCGCGCAGTCCGTCGCTCAACGGCAGCACGAACAACCCGATCGCGACCGCCTGCAACAGTGTCTTGAGCTTTCCGCCGCGGCTGGCCGAGATCACGCCGTGCCGGATCACCCAGAACCGCAGCAGCGTGACGCCGACCTCCCGGACCACGATCACCACGGTCACCCACCAGGGCAGGTCACCGAGCGCGGACAGACCGATCAGCGCGGCGCTGATCAGTGCCTTGTCGGCGATCGGGTCGGCCAGCTTGCCGAATTCGGTGACCAGGTTGCGCCGCCGAGCGAGTTCGCCGTCGAAGCGGTCCGTGATCGAGGCGACGGCGAACACCGCGCATGCCCACACCCGCCAGCTGGTCTCGTGGCCGCCACCGTGGAAGAGCACCGCGATGAACACGGGCACCAGCGCCAACCGGAACACGGTGAGCGCGTTGGCGACGTTCCACGCCGAGACCGGGCTCGGCGGGTCTGCGATGGGATCGGGCGGCAGTGGCCTGCTCGGCTTCGTCATCCCTTGCTCACCGCCTCACCACGGCCCGTCGGAGAACCGCGCGACGAGGTCGACCCCGTCTGCCTCGACCACCCGCGCCCGGACGAAGGAGCCGACGGGCACGACCGCACCCGTCCCCGTCGAGGACGCCCGCGGCACGCCGAGAACCGTCGTACACCCGTCCGAGTCCGGACCCTGGTGCGCGGCCCGCCCGAACACAGCGGCACCGTCGCGATCGACATCTCCGACCTGCTCGACGAGGACATCCACCACAGAGTCGGCCCGGTCTTCGGCGCGCTGGTTCATCAGCTCCGCAGCCAGCGAACTGATCCGCTCCACCCGCGCCGCGATGACCTCGGGCGGGACTTTGCCGTCCAAGCCGGCCGCCTCCGTCCCCTCCTCGTCGGAATAGGCGAACACACCTACCGCGTCGAGACGGGCGCGATCGAGGAACGCCTCCAGTTCGCTCAGGTCGTCCTCGGTCTCACCCGGGAAGCCGACGATCACATTGCTGCGCGCCCCGGCCTGCGGGTCGATGGCGCGGATGTCGTCCAGCAGCCGCAGGAACGGCTCGGTGCCGCCGAAGCGACGCATCCGGCGCAGCACGGCCGGGCTCGCGTGCTGGAAGGACAGGTCGAAATACGGCGCGACACCTGGCGTCGCCGCGAGCACCTGGACGAGTCCTGGTCGCATCTCGGCCGGCTGCAGGTACGCCACCCGGATCCGGTCGACGCCGTCGAGGTCGGCGAGTTCGCCGAGCAGCCGTTCCAGCGAACGAACGTCGCCGAGATCCTTGCCGTAGGAGGTCGAGTTCTCGCTCACCAGCACGATCTCGCGGGCGCCTGTTTCGCCCAGCCAGCGCGCCTCCGCGATCACCTGCTCGGGCGCGCGGGATACGAACGAGCCACGGAAGCTCGGAATGGCGCAGAACGAACAACGTCGATCACAGCCCGACGCAAGCTTGAGGTATGCGGTCGGCGAGTCGTCCAGTCGGGTACGGGCCACGCCGCCGGGCAACCACGCGTGGCCCGGGACGACGACCTCGGACATCGCCGCGGGCCGGTGCGCCGGGGAAACCGGCAGCAACAGGCGGCGGTCGCGGGGACGGTGCGGCGCAATCGCGCGGCCGGCCGCGACATCGTCGAGCCGGCCCACGATGTCGGCGTAGGAGTCGAAGCCCAGTACGGCGGCCGCCTCCGGCAGTGCGTCGGCCAGCTCCGCGCCGTACCGCTCGGCCATGCAGCCGATGGCCACCACCGCCGAACCCGCCTCGCCGGCCGCCAGCAAGGTATCGATCGAGTCCTGCTTAGCCGCGTCGATGAATCCGCAGGTGTTCACCAGAACGACGTCCGCATCCTGGTCCTCGGTCCGCCGCCACCCGGACGCCGCGTCCAGCTGCCCCGCCAGTTCCTCGGAGTCCACCTCGTTACGGGCGCAACCGAGTGTCACTAGGCGGACAGTTCGAGCCGGCTGTGACACGCCTTGCAGGTTACCTGCGCCGGGCGCGGCAAGAAGTCGCTCGCAGCCTCGCCTAGGGTCGTTCCATGTCCCAGACCGACCCGCCTCTCGGTGAATCCGGTACCACCGTGCGGCGGGCGCGCACCCGGGACGTCCCGGCGATCAAGGACATCGTCGACATCTACGCCGGGTCTGGCCGCAAGTTGCTCGCCAAGGAACTCGTCACCCTCTACGAGGACGTACAGGAGTTCGTGGTCGCCGAACGGAACGGCTCGGTGGTCGGCTGCGGTGCGCTGCACGTGCTCTGGGCTGACCTGGGTGAGGTGCGCACGCTCGCCGTGCATCCGGAGCACCGCAATGCGCGCGTCGGCGCCCTGCTCATGCAACGCCTGGTCGAGGTCGCCGGTGACCTCGGGCTGACCCGGCTGTTCGCGCTGACGTTCCACACCGGCTTCTTCGCCCGACACGGGTTCACCGAGATCGAGGGCACGCCTGTCGATCCGGACACCTACGATGCGCTACGCCGTTCTTACGATCCGGGCGTCGCGGAGTTTCTCGGGTTGGAATACGTCAAGCCGAACACCCTCGGCAACGCCCGGATGTTGCGGCACCTCTGAGCATGTGATGATGGCGCCGGCCGTCCGGTGCCAGGGCTACGGTCTCAGCCCGCGCCCATTGCCGCATCGCCCCCGGCGTCGGAATCCTCATCGTCGTCCGCCGGGACCAGATCGTCGGCGCTGCCGCCGTTGCGCACCGAGTACATCAGCGCGCTGAGTTCGTCCGACGAGACCAGTACCTCGCGCGCCTTCGAGCCCTCGGAGGGGCCGACGATGCCACGCGATTCCATCAGGTCCATCAGCCGTCCCGCCTTGGCGAAGCCGACTCGCAGCTTGCGTTGCAGCATCGAGGTGGAGCCGAATTGCGTGGACACCACCAGTTCGATCGCCTGCAGGAGAACGTCCAGGTCGTCGCCGATGTCCTCGTCGATCTCCTTGCGGGCCGCTTGCGGGGCAGTGACATCGTCGCGATACGTCGGCTGTAGCTGGCTCTTGCAGTGGTCCACGATGGCGTGGATCTCCGCGTCGGTGACGAAGGCGCCCTGCAGGCGCGCAGCCTTGGACGCACCCATCGGCAGGAACAGCGCGTCGCCCTTGCCAAGCAGCTTGTCCGCCCCGTTCTGATCGAGGATGACGCGCGAGTCCGCCAGCGACGATGTCTTGAACGCGAGTCTCGACGGCACGTTCGCCTTGATCAGGCCGGTGACGACGTCCACGGACGGACGCTGGGTGGCAATGACCAGGTGGATGCCTGCTGCCCGTGCGAGCTGGGTGATGCGCACGATCGCGTCCTCGACGTCACGCGGCGCGACCATCATCAGGTCGGACAGCTCATCGACGATGACCAACAGGTAGGGGTAGACGGTGTAGACGCGTTCGGATCCGGGTGGCGCGACCAGCTCACCGTTGCGCACCTTGTGGTTGAAGTCGTCGATGTGCCGCACGCCTGAGGTCTCCATGTCCTCGTAGCGCATCTCCATCTCGCGCACCACCCACTGCAGCGCGTCCGCGGCCTTCTTCGGGTTGGTGATCACCGGCGTGACCAGGTGCGGGATGCCCTGGTAGGCCGCGAACTCCACCCGTTTCGGGTCGATCAGCACCATGCGCACCTGGTCCGGGGTAGCGCGTGAGAGCACGGACAGGATGAAGGTGTTGATGCAGCAGGATTTACCGGCGCCGGTCGCGCCCGCGACGAGCAGATGCGGCATCTTCGACAGGTTCGCCACGACGAAGCCACCCTCGACGTCCTTGCCCAGCGCGACCAGCATCGGGTGGTGGTCCCGCTGCGCGATGGGCGAGCGCAGCACGTCGCCGAGCATCACGATCTCGGGGTCGGCATTCGGGATCTCGATACCCACCGCGCTCTTGCCGGGGATCGGGCTGAGGATGCGCACCTCGGCGCTCTTCACGGCATAAGCAATGTTGCGGGTCAGGCTGGTGATCCGCTCCACCTTCACCGCCGGCCCGAGTTCCACCTCGTATCGGGTCACCGTCGGGCCGCGGTTGAACCCGGTGACGGCGCAGTCGACGTCGAACTCGGCGAAGACCTGCTGCAGTGCAGCGATCACCTCGTCGTTCGCCTTCGTGTGTTCGAGGTGCGGGCTGCCCGGGGCGAGCACGCTCAACGAGGGCAGGGTGTACAGGCCGGCCCCATTGCTCAGCTCCAACTGCAACGGCCGGCTGATCGGCTCGAGATCCTCCACCACCTTCGCGGTCCGCGGTTTGCGCGGCTTCGGGGTGCGCGCGGCCAGTTCGGCCTCGGCTTCACCCACCTGCTCCGCAGCGGCGGCAAGGTCCAGCCCGGACAGATCGGTGGTCGGCAGATCGGCGTCGTCCACCGGCCGGCGGCGCAGTCGGCGCTTGGGCCGCACCGGCTCGTTCTCGACCGATACCGCCGCGGTCTCATCCATCTCGGTGCCCGCCTGCGGTTTCGCGGCGAACAGCTCACGCACGTAGGCGGTCAATGCGCTGACCGGAGTAGCGGTCACCACCAGGATCCCGAACACGCCGACGAGCAGCAGCAGCGGCACCGCGATGGCCGCGGACAGCCCGTGGGAGAGCGGATTGCCGACAAGTGCGCCGATGATCCCGCCAGCGTGCGCGCGGCCATGCGCGGTGCGCGGTGAGTCGCCCCAGACGTCGAACATGCCGAGCACCGAGATCGTCAGCGCCAGCGAGCCGATGGTGATCCGTCCCCGCGCCTGCGGCTGCGGTTCGGCGCGGAGCATGTGCACCCCGACGCCCACCAGCAGGATCGGCAACAGCACCGCGCCGTTGCCGAGCAGCCCGCGACATAGCGCCGTCACGACGCGCCCGACCGGACCGGCCGCGGAGAACCACACGGCCATCACGCAGATCAACGCGAAGGCGAGCACGCCGAGCGCTGCGCCGTCGCGGCGGTGCGCGGGCTCGAGGTCACGCGCCGAGGCGGCGTTGCGCCCTACCGTGCGGGCCAGCCCACCGACCAGCCGCGCGATCAGGCGCCAGATGGAGGCAAGGGCAGCGCCCAGCGCGGCGAACGGCGCCAGCAGTGGGTGCCGTCGAGTTCGCGCCGGCTGCCGGGCCCGATTCGACCGGGACCGGGGCGCCCCGGCGGGGCGATGGGACGACCCGCGCGCAGGCGGACGCGTACGGGTACCCGATGCCTTGCCCGACGACGCAGCCACCCGTCGACCCTAACGCTGCGGTGGACCCTTACCTGGGATATCGGCGACGGTGTCGGCGCCTACTCGGATCGGGTTCAGCGCGGGTGCGGGTCGGCTTGAGCGCGGGGCGCGGCTCGGCCTCGGATCGTGACCGGCCGTGCGGGGCTCAGGACAGCCCGGCGGCGGCCAGATCCTGGCGCAGATGCGCGATCTCGTGCTCGGTTGCCTCGACCAGTGGCGGTCGCATCGGACCGGTGTCGATGCCACGCAGCCGCAGTCCCGCCTTCACCAGGATTGCGCCCTGAGTGCGGAAGATCCCGGTGTAGATGGGCAGCAACTGCTGGTTGAGCCGAATCGCCTCGGCGACCTCGCCCCGCTCGAATGCCGCGATCAGATCCTTCGTCTGCGCCCCGCTGAAGTGCGTGGAGGTGCCGACCACGCCGGCGCCGCCGACGGAAAGCAGCGGCAACGTCATCGCATCGTCGCCCGCGTAGAACGCGAGGCCGGTCTGGCCGATGACGCGGGCCGAGGTGACGAGATCGCCCTTGGCGTCCTTGACCGCCACGATCCGCTCGTGCTCGGCCAGTTCGATCATCGTGTCCGCTTCGATCGGCACACCCGAGCGGTGTGGGATGTCGTAGAGCATCACCGGCAGATCCACCGCGTCAGCCACCGCGCGAAAGTGCTGCACCAGACCACGTTGCGGCGGCTTGGAGTAGAACGGCGTCACCACCAAGATGCCGTGCGCGCCCGCCTTCTGCGCCTGTTCGGCCAGATGCACCGAATGCACCGTGTCGTACGTGCCGACACCCGCCACCACGAAAGCCCGATCGCCGACCGAGTCGAGCACAGCCCGCACCAGGTCCGACTTCTCCGCGTCCGTGGTGGTCGGCGACTCACCGGTGGTGCCGTTGATCACCAGACCGTCGTTGCGCTGGTCATCGACGAGGTAGGTGGCGAGCTCGGCCGCGCGGCGCAGATCGAGGCCGCCGGAGACGTCGAACGGCGACACCATTGCGGTGAGCAACCGCCCGAACGGGCGGCCCGGTTCATGCTGCCGTTGTGCCGTCTCGGGCATAGGTCAACGCTACCGTGTCAGCCTTCGGTGACGAACGGACTTGACGCGATCTCGGTGCCGTCCGGCAGCGTGCCGATCTCGAAGTCGGCGAAGGCATTGGCTGCGACCCGGGAAAGCTCGCGCAGGCAGGCAATGGCCAGCGCGCGGATCTCGACGTCGGCGTGCTCGGAGGCGCGCATTGCGATGAAGTGCCGCCAGGCACGGTAGTTCCCGGTGACCACGATTCGGGTCTCGGTGGCATTCGGCAGCACCGCCCGGGCCGCCTGCCGGGCTTGCTTGCGGCGCAGCGTCGCGTGCTCGACGTCGGCGAACTTCTTCTCCAGCCCCTCCAGCAGTTCGGTATAGGCGTCGACCGCGGCGTCGGTGGCTGCCACGAACTTGGCGTGCAGTTCCGGATCTTCGGCGATGACGTCCGGCTCCACCATGGCGGCGTCGCGTTCGGGCACGTAGCGCTGGGACAGCTGCGAGTAGGAGAAATGCCGGTGCCGGATCAGCTCGTGCGTGAGCGAGCGGGACACCCCGGTCAGATAGAAGGTGACCGAACCGTGCTCGAGCACCGATAGGTGTCCCACTTCGAGGATGTGGCGTAGATAGCCGGCATTGGTCGCGGTGCTCGGATTGGGCTTCTTCCACGACTGGTAACAGGCACGCCCGGCGAACTCAGCAAGCGCCTGGCCACCGTCGGCGTCGGTGTCCCACGGCACGTCCGCCGGGGCTTCGAAGTGTGTCCAGGCGATTGCCTGCACGCGCGGCGGCACGATGTCGGGCACGGATTCTCCTTGACCTCACCGGTGCGGGCCGGTGACTGCGTTGCGGGTCGTCGGGGCAGCGTAACCCCGCATTCGGACCAACGTCTGCGGGCCGGCGTGCGCCACGCCGCACCACAGCGAACCGCGCACCCCGCCCCTGATCAACACACCTTTTCCGTTGCGCTGACGGCGCGTTCGTTTGTTGATCACGAGGATGTGCCGACATCACGACGACACTTGTCATGACATCACTATGATGTCATAATGGCGTCATGCTGCATCTGGATGATCACACTGCCGCCGTGCAGGAACAGCTCAGCGCGGCGGCCGCCCTCGGCGACCAGCACACCCGCGATGTCGCCGCGGCGCTCGGCACCGCGCTCGTGCCCGCGCTGCGCCTCGCCATCACCAGCGCGGTCTCCGCGGCCGCCGACGAGATCACCTCGGCGTTGCTCGACCACCCCGGCTCACCCGCGGTAACAGCGCAACTCGACGGCGCAGACCTGCGCCTGGAGGTACGCAGCACCGACTATGCGAACTACTCCGACACCGGTCCCGCGCCGAGCGCCGAGGAGGGCGACGCGAGCGCCCGGATCTCGTTGCGCCTGCCCGAAGCGCTCAAGGCCGAGATCGAGAGCGCCGCACGCAACGACGGCGTCTCGGTCAACACCTGGCTGGTGCGCGCGGCCACCCGGTCGCTGCGCATGGCCGGTCCTGCGGCAGCCGCCGCCGCGTCGGTGCACGAGGCCGTCAACGAGGCGCTGCGCCGAGCCAACAACGCACACAAGCTCACCGGCTGGATCAACGGCTAGCTGGATCAACGAAAGGGACCTGCCATGACCGACACAAGCAACGCCACGTCCGACACCACATCCGACACCCGGACCATCAGGTTCCCGCTCGACGGCCCGATCAACCTGCACGCCCGGGTCGCGCACGGTTCACTCACCGTGCGCGCCGCGGAGTCGATCACCGAAGCAGAGGTGGTACTGGCGCCACGCGCGAAGGGCTCGGACATCGCCGAACGGACCACGGTGGAGATGCACGGGCCGACGCTCACCGTCACCACCCCCCGCCGCGGCGGTGTCTTCGACCTCGGCCTGTTCGGCGGCGGCCCGTTCATGTCGCGGGATCAGATCGATGTCACGATCACCGTGCCGGCCGGCACCGCGTTGCGGCTGGCTACCTACACCGCGCCGGTCGAGGTGAGCGGCCGCAGCGGCAGCGCCGACGTCGCCACCGGTGCAGCCGACATCACCCTCGAGCACGTCGATGGCGACCTGCGGCTTCGATTCGGCTCCGGCTCCGCGCGCGCCGAACGGGTCGACGGCTCGGCGCAGGTGCGTTCCGGCAGCGGCAACGCCAGCTTCGGCGATGTCGGCGGCAGCCTCGTCTGCGGCTGCGGCAGCGGAGATCTGGACGTGGACTCGGTCCGCGGCGCGGTCCGCTCCCGCACCGGCTCCGGCTCGGCCCGCCTGGGCGTCGTCTACAGCGACGTCGATCTGTCCAGCGGCTCCGGTGGCGTCGAGATCGGCCTGCCCCGCGGACACGCCGCCCAGTTGAACGTGGTCACCGGCTCGGGCAAGGTGCGCAGCGACCTGCCTGTCGATGAGCGCCCGCGTGCCGGCAGCCCGAAGATCGCGATCCGCGCTCGCACCGGCAGCGGTGACGTGCGGCTGTACCGCGCCCCGGCGGCGTCGGACGAATCAGTGCCCACCGACGCTGCATGAGGGCAACGTGATGGCGTTCCTGCGGATGGCCCGAGCCTGCCTGGCCGGAGGCTCGGTCCACCCAGCTGGCATACGGCGCCGGTCCGCCTCGGGGTCAGCTGAGCCCGCGTACCGCCGCGCCGAGCACGGCCGCTAGGTCGCCGCGACGCGCCACCGATACCGAGTCGAGCTCCAGCCATCGCGCGGTGATGCACAGCTGTTCGGCCAACTCTGCGGCGACGGCGCTCGGCTCGACGCCGGCCTCGGCGAATGCACCGTTGACACGCAACACCCCGGCTTTGCGGTCGGTCTTCAGGTCGACGCGTGCAACCAGCGAATCCCCCAGCAGGAACGGCAGCACGTAATAGCCGTACACCCGTTTCGCGGCCGGCGTGTAGATCTCGATCCGGTAGCGGAAGTCGAATAAGCGCTGCGTGCGCTCGCGAAACCACACCAGTGAGTCGAACGGCGAGAGCAGCGCCCGCGCCGTCACCCGTCGAGGCTGCGCGGCACCCGGCCACAGGTACGCCGGCGCACGCCAGCCCTGCACCTCGACCGGCTGCAACTCCCCCGCGGCGACAAGCTCGGCCACCCGGACCTTCGATTCGGCGCGCGGCAGCCTGAAGTAGTCGCCCAGATCGGGTTCGGTCGCGACCCCGTACGCCCGAGCTGCGATGCGAACCAGTTCACGTTGCGCGTCGGCCACCGCCGGCGTCGGCATGTCAAGTACCTGCGCGGGCAGTACCCGCTCGGGCAGGTCGTACAGCCGCTCGAAGTTGACGCGCCGGGCTGCGGTCACCTCACCGGACCAGAACAGGTACTCCAGCGCGATCTTGCCGTCGTGCCAGTTCCACATCTGCCCGGGCGCGCGGGCCGGCCGCTGCACCCCGATCTGCTCGGCCCGGATCGGACCGTGTTCGGCGACCATGGCTCGCACCGACTCGAGCAGGCTCGGATTGTCACGTGCGATGCGCCGCATGCCGCCCCAGGCGTCCTGCGAGGCCCGGGCCATCCGCCAGCGCAGCAACGGCTGTAGCTCCACCGGTACCAGCGATGCCTCGTGTGCCCAGTACTCGAACAGCTCGCGACGCACGGGACCGGCGGTATGGGCGGTCAGCGAGTCCAGCAGTTCCCGCGGGTACGGCCCCAGCCGGGAGAACAGCGGCAGGTAGTGCGTGCGGCTGAACACGTTGACCGAGTCGAGCTGCACGATGCCGATCCGACGCAGCACCCGGCGGATGTGCCGGGCGTCTACCCGGCCCACGGGCTTGGGGTCGGTGAACCCCTGGGCGGCAAGCGCGATGCGGCGAGCCTGGGCCTGCGTGAGCCGCGGCGGGGCGGCCGATCCCCCGGCCGATCACGAACGGGCACGGGCGCGACTCTAGGGGCGGCGACCGACACCGGCGGCCAGGCCGACGTGACACGATGCGGTGCGTGTTCGAACACGTCCTGCGGACCATCGGCGACTCGGTCGGTCTGTGGCTGTACGCGATCGCCGGTGCATTCTGCTTCGGCGAGGCCGCCATTCTGATCGGGCTCGTGCTGCCCGGCGAGACGGCTCTGCTGGTCGCGGGCGTGTTCTGCAACCCCAAGTACGGACAGCCTCACGCTCTGGGTGATGATCCTGGTCGCGGTCGCTCTGCGCGATCGCCGGCGACAGCGTCGGGTACGAATTCGGCAAACGGTTCGGCCCCGCACTGCGACGCTCCCGGCTGGGCCGGTGGATCGGCGAGCAACGCTGGGCGGTGGTCGACGGTTTCCTGCATCGCCACGGTGGCAAGGCCATCTTCCTCGGCCGGCTGCACCGCGGTACTGCGTGCGCTGATGCCGTCCATGGCCGGCATGAGCGGCATGCGCTATCGGACGTTCCTGACCTGGAACGCGGCAGGCGGCCTGCTCTGGGGCACCGGCTGCGTGTTGCTCGGATACGCCTTCGCCACCGCCCTGAACGTGGTGGGGCAGACGCTGACCTGGGCGCCGCTCGCCCTGCTGGCGGTCGCGGTGCTGGTGTACCTGCTGCTGCATATGCGTCGGCGCCGACGCGAACGCGCCGAGGCTGCGGCGTTCGCGGAGTCCGATGCCGTCAACGAGCACTGAGCCCGCCCCGATGGGCGCGGACGGTAGTCGCCGGTAGCGCATTTATCGCGGACTGAGCGGCCTGACCGCTAGCGTGAGCGGCCATGAGGGAGCGGAGCGAGCGAATGGGTACACAAGCGTGAGCGCGCCGTACGACCCTTCGGGTGAGGGTTCGTCCGAGTCGCCGTTCGGATGGCCGCAGCAATTGCGCCCCCCGGGCCCGCAGGGCCAACCCGGTCAGCCGCCGCCGGGTGGACCGGGCACTCCGCAGCGCGGGCGCCCCGGCCAGCAGTACCCACCGCCGGGCCAGCAGCCTCCGCAGTACCCGCAGTACCAACAGGGACAGCCGTTGGCCGGCTCCTACCCCCCCGGCCAGTACGGGCAGTACAGCTACGGCGATCAGGCCACGATGGCCTACGCGCCACCTCCCCCGGTGAAGCCGAACCGTGCGGACGCGCCGCCGGCCGGTTTGGTCAAGCTCCTCGGCGAACGCATCGGGTATCGGCCGTTCCCGCATTTCGGCGTCTCGCTGGCCGGCGTGGGCGTGCTGCTCCTGGTCATCGGCGTGGTCATCTGGTCAACCGACTACCTCAGCTCGGGCATTCACGAGACGGTGAACGGCGGCGTCTCGGTGAGCACCTCACACCGCTTGCTCGGCATCCTGATGTCGGCAGGCGTGGTGCTGCTCGGATACATACTCGGCTGGTTCACCCGCGGACCGCTGCGCACCGCCGGCGTCGCGTGCAGCGCACTGGCGCTGCCGGTAGCCCTCGCGTACGCCACCTACGACGTCAAGCGTTCCGGGCTGCCGTTCCAGATCGACATCGTGGTGCTCGTCTCGATCGGCGTCTGGATACTGAGCTTCGCATTCGCACCCGGCGTGCACGGCCACGCGTTCTACCTCGGCCTGGCCACCATCGCCGCCTGGATCTACGTGCTCTACAAGACGAATCGCGCCATCCTCAGCGCACCGGCGGCCGTCCAGCAATTCACGCCGCTGCCCGTCATCGGCAGCGGCCAGCGCGGACCTCACCAAGGTGGCCGTCGTCTGCTTCGCCTTCGGCGGCGGCTACTACCTGATCGCGTTCCTGCTCGACCGCTTCCGCACCCCGGGCCCGGGTGTGCCGCTGGTACTCGCGGCATTCCTCGCGACGGTGAGCGGCATCGTCGCCGACGCGTCGAAGCTGCACCAGCTCGGCACCGGCATCCTGCTGGTCGCGCTCGGCTTCGTGCTGGCGTTCTACGGCGCGTGGTACGGCCGGCGATTCACCGCATGGATATGGGCGACGGCGATCGCGCTCGGCACGTTCACCATCGTGGGCAAGGAGATCCCGAACAACAACACCCGCGCGGGCGTCGTGTTCCTGATCTGCGGCGTCGTGCTGGTGGGACTGGGCTGGCTGCTGGCCTACGTGCTGGACGAGGAGGACGACGACGAGGCAGAGCCGGAGCTGACCCCCGCCCACTAGGCGGCGCCGGCGAAGGCCCGCCCTAGGGTGGGGGCATGGCGGACGTAGCCGTGCGACCGGCGCGCCCCGAGGACGTCGAGGAGATCGCGCAGATACAGCTGGACACCTGGCGCTTTGCCTACGCCTCATTGCTGCCGGCCGGGGCGCTCGATGCGATGACTCCGCAACTGGCACAGGGCGCCTGGCGCGATGCGGTACTGCACCCGCCGTCGCCCAGGCATCGGGTACTGGTGGCACTCGAGGGGTCCACCCGGGTCGGGTTCGCCGCCGTCTTGCCGGCCGACGATGTGGAGCCGGGCGATCCGGAACCGCAGACCACGATGTCGATCAGTGCGCTGGTGGTGCAGCCGCGCTGGGGCAGGCGCGGTCATGGCTCCCGGCTGCTAGCGGCGGCGGTCGAGCATGGGCGCGGCGACGGTATGACCCGGGCGACCGTGTGGATCCCGGAGCAGGACAACGCCTCCCGCGAGTTCTACGTCTCGGCCGGATGGGCGCCGGACGGGCTGGTGCGCGCGCTGGACACCGGCGCGGGCGAGGTGCGCGAGATCAGACTGCACGCTGCGCTTGACTGACCCGCGGCAACGCGTGGCTCGACGCAAACGGTGGCCCGCTTGGCGCAACGCTCAGGTGAGCGGACGGGTCAGTCCCAGCTTGCCCGGTTCCACCTGGTCCAGCGGCACCACCTTGATGCGTTCACCGCTCTGCGGAGCCTCGACCACGTTGCCGTTGCCGACGTAGACCGCCACATGGCCGATCCCGTTGATGGTGCCGTCCTTGCTCCAGAAGACCAGGTCGCCCGGCTGCAGGTCGGACAGCAACGGATGGAAGGAGCCGGCTTCGGTGTACTGGGAGGCGGCCGAGTGGTCGACCTGGTGCCACGGGGCCAGCGCGTAGATCACCAGGCCGGAGCAGTCGAAGCCGTACACGTGTCCGTCGTTGCGCGAGGCCGCGTCCACCGCCTGCCCGTATGTCGGCCCGTTGGCGTTCCCGGCATCGAAGCTGTACGGCCAGTTCAACCACTGCAACGCTCGGCGGGCGATCGACACTCCGCGTGCCGCGGTCCAGTCGCCCATCGGCGCCGGCACCACAGCGGCCGGGGCGGCGGCCACTTCACGCACGCCGGGGCGGTACGGCGCCGACTCGGTGAGTACCACCTCTTCCCCGCCGGACGGGTGGCTGATCGCCGCAGCGGCGACGGTTACCACCAGCGCACCGAGGATCAACAGGACGACCACGGTGAGCACCGCGCCCGCCAGTGCGGTGATCGAGCCGGTCGGGCGTTCGCCCGCCTCGGTGGGCGCGTCGGCCCCCGGCGTCGGTCCAGGACTCGGGCAACCGGGCGCGGCCCCGGGCGAAACGGGACGCGGCTGACCGATCTGGACCGGTCCGGAGGGCACGCAATCACCCTCGCGGGCGACGCCCAGCACGTCAACTCCGCGCCGATTCGCTCACACCACCGATCGCAGCCGCGGCCGAGCGCAACCATCTGCTCGATTCGTTGGTGGCCCGGCCGCGCGGAACTCGCCTCACGTAGTTTGGCGTCGTGACGTTCTCGGGCATCCCGGTCGAGGCCCTCGACTTCTACGAGGACCTAGACAGCGACAACTCAAAGGTGTTCTGGACCGGGCACAAGCACACCTACGACGAGTCGGTACGCGCTCCGCTGGAGGCGTTCTGCGTCGCTGTGGAGGCGGAATTCGGGCCGGCGAAACTGTTCCGGCCCTACCGCGATGTCCGCTTCGCCAAGGACAAGACGCCGTACAAGACCCACCAGGGTGTCTGGTTCGGTGAGTCCAACCTGTATCTGCAGATCTCCGCCGCCGGGCTGTTCGTGGCCGGTGGCTACTGGGACACGTCCTCGGCGCAGGTCGATCGATTGCGCCGCGCGGTTGCCGACGAGGTGGCCGGCGCGGCACTGGAGCGGGCGGTGGCCTCGGTGCGCAAGGCGGGATTCGAGATCGGCGGCGACACGATCACCCGGGTGCCGTCCGGTTACGAGAAGGATCATCCGCGCGCCGAATTGCTCAAGCACAAGTCGCTTACCGGACGACGCGAACTCGGCTGCCCGGACTGGCTTGCCACCAAGCGAGCCAAGACCGAGATCGTCAAGGCCTGGCGCAAGCTGGCGCCGTTGACGTCCTGGCTGGACACCCACGTCGGTCGAGGCTGATCGAGTTGTCACCCTGGTTGCCGCCGGACTTCGTCCACCCCGAACGCGTCGAGCTGTCCACCGGACATCATTTGCGTCCCATCCGCGAGTCCGATACCGCTATCGACTATCCGGCCGTGATGGCATCGCAGGAACGACTGTGGCAGATCTTCGGCCCCGCATGGCAGTGGCCGCCTGCTGACATGACATACGAGCAGGATCGCGTCGATCTCGCGCGGCATGAGCGGGAGATCGCGGCGCACGAGTCGTTCAACTACGCAGTGCTCGACGCCGCCGAATCCGAGTTGTTCGGCTGCGTGTACATCGATCCGCCGGAGCAGACCGACGCCGACGCCGAGATCTCGTGGTGGGTCGTCGACGGCATGGTCGGCGCGCCGCTCGAGGCTGAGCTGAGCCGCACGATCCCGGAGTGGATCAGCGCGAAATGGCCGTTCCGGAATCCGCGTTTCAGCGGCGTCGCCCGCGGCTGATTGGCCCGGGTCGGGACGGGCCGGCTCAGCTGGGCAGATACGCAGCGATGGCGCGGCGACCGGCGGCGCTGCGGTCGAAGAACTCGGCGCGCCCGTCGAGCAGATCGTGACCCACCTCGACCAGGCTGGCGATGGCGACGTTGGCGAAATGGCTGCCGACCGAGATCCGGGCCACGCCTACGGCCGCGAGCTCCGCAACGCTCGGGCCGCCCGGCAAGCAGCAGCACGTTGACCGGCCGGCCGACCGTTTGCACCAGAGTGGCGATTTCGTCGAGGTCGGTCAGGCCGGGCGCGTACAGCACGTCCGCACCGGCGGCTGCGTAGCGGTCCAGCCGCTCGATCGTGTCGTCGAGATCGGGCCGAGAGCGCAGGTAGTTCTCCGCGCGGGCGGTGAGCACGAGCCGGGTACCGGGGTGATGCGCCGCGGCCGCCGCCGCGGCCACCCGCTCCACGGCCAGCACCCGGTCGTAGATGGCGTCGCTGTCGCGGCTGTAGTCCTCGATCGAGCAACCGGCCAGTCCGGTGCTCGCCGCGTCGCGCACGGTAGCGGCCACCTGCTCAGGGTCGTCCGCGAATCCGTTCTCCAGGTCGGCCGAGACCGGCACGTCCACCGCGTCGGCGATGGCGTGGGCGTGTTCGAGTGCCTGGGCGCGGGTGACCGCGCCGTCCTGCACCCCGACCGTCGCCGCGAACCCACCACTGGTGGTGGCCAGCGCCCGAAATCCCAGCCCGACCAGGATCCGAGCCGATCCGCGGTCCCACGGATTCGGGATGAGCAGCGGTTGATCCCCGTGATGCAGCGACAGGAAGGCGTCGTATGCGTCTGCGTGCACGTTGGCCTCAGGCATGCGGCTGATGCTAGGGGCCGACGGCGACACTGCACCCAGGCCGTCGCACGCGCCTCAGCCCGCGGGCCTCGCCCGGGCCTGCGCGACCGCCTCGGCGATCGGCAGACGCCGCGCCGGCCCGTGACCGGGCGCGATCTGATCGGCGTCGACGTCCGCGAGCGTGCTCAGCGCCGGCAACGGATCGCCGTGGTTGAAGTAGCTCGGCAGCACGTGCGGCCCGTCGACGCGGGTGCACGCGTGGCCGGTGACGAGTGCGTCGCCGGTGGCAATGACCCCGGCGCTCGGGAACAGATAGCCGCTATGGCCGGAGGTGTGTCCGTGCGTCGCCACCGGCACCGGGCGTCCCGGCACGTCGAGTGGGCCGGACGAGGCGAACGGCTGCGCGCTCGGGATGGCTTCGTGCCGCAACGCCCCCGCCCGGGATATGCGCATCGACCAGGGCAGCACCCCCGGGCGCCAGGCGACGCGAGCAACATCTGCCGGCCCCGCCTGCTCCAGCCGCTCCCGGCGCGCATGGGCGACCTCGACCGGATCGACGTACACCGGCACCCCGTGCTGTTCGTGCAACCTGTTCGCCGACCCCATGTGGTCGATGTGCGCATGCGTCAGCAGCATCGCGCGAATGTCGCCGAGGGCCGCGCCGACGGCGCGCACCGAAGCGTCGAACGCCGCCCGGTAGCCGGGGTAGCCGCCGTCGACCACGGTCAGGTCCGTGCCCTCACGGACCAGCAACCAATTCACGTCCCGCCCGCGGACGAAGCTCACCCCGCCGCCCAGATCGGTGATCTCGAAGTCGGGCACTGCGTCCCCCTTCATGGTCGATTTCCATCGGGCTCAGCACATTGTCGGTGCTCCGTGATGGGGTGAGCACCGACGGCAGACAACTGGGCGGCGGACCGATACCGTTCGACGGCCCGGACCGTCCGTAGTGCAGCCGGCGGTGCGCAGGCTGGGGCGCAGTTCAGGCGAGACCCGCCGCGGTGCCGGCCGCGGCGAGGGACACGAACAGAAGGGCATGCGATGACCACGGACCCCGGGCCCGTCGAGGCCGGCGCGGACAGCGCCCGGCCGGGCGCCGTCCCCGATCCGCGCCGCTGGAAGGCACTCGGCGTGCTGGCGCTCATCCAGTTCATGCTGGTGCTCGACGTCACCGTGGTGAATGTCGCGCTGCCGCGGATCCAGCACGACCTGGACTTCTCCAAGTCCGGCCTGGCGTGGGTGGTCAACGGCTACGTGCTGATGGCCGGCGGCCTGCTGCTGCTCGGTGGCCGGCTGGCCGACATGCTCGGCCGGCGCCGGCATGTTCCTGCTCGGCGTCGCGGTCTTCGCGATCGCGTCTGCCACCTGCGGCGCCGCCGTCGACCCCGGCATGCTCGTCGCCTCCCGCTTCGTCCAGGGCATCGGCGAGGCGATGGCCGCGCCGGCCTCGCTCGGTCTGATCGCGCTGCTGTTCCCCGACCCGCAGGGAGCGGATGAAGGCGCTCGGGCTCTGGGGAGGCGTTGCCGGGCTGGGCGGGACATCCGGCACGGTCATCTCCGGTGTGCTCACCGACTTCGCCTCGTGGCGTTGGATCTTCTTCGTCAACCTGCCAGTCGCGGTGTTCGCGCTGGTGATGGTGCCCCGGCTCACCAGCGAGAGCCGGATGGTTCGCGACGCCAAACGCCCCGACTTCGCCGGTGCGATCACCGGCACCGGCGGCCTGATCGCGGTAGTCGACGGCCTGTTGCAGGCGTCGAGTCACCCCTGGGGTTCGACTCAGGTACTGCTGCCGCTGCTCGGTGGCATCGCCCTGCTCGCACTCATGGTGTTCATCGAGGCACGCTCGGACGCGCCGCTGATCCCGCTCGAGTTCTTCCGCAACCGCACCCGGGTGGTCACCAACTTCGTGACGCTGTTCTTCTCGTCGGCGTTCTTCACCTACTTCTTCCTGCTGACCCTGTTCGAGCAGCAGGTACTCGGGTACTCCCCGCTCAAGGGCGGGTTGTCCTACCTTCCCTTCGGCCTCACCATCGGCGCGGGTATCGGCATCGGCACCGCGGTCATGCCACGCATCGGGGTCAAGCCGTTGCTCGCGGCCGGCTTCTTCCTCGACGCCATCGGCATGTTCCTCACCAGCCAGATCGGCGTGCACTCGAGTTATGTCGGCGGCGTCCTGCCGGGCATGGTGATTCTCGGCTTCGGTTCGGGCCTCAGTTTCCCCGCGATCGGCAATGCGGCCCTGCACGAGGTGACCGGCCAGGACTCTTCGCTCGCGTCCGGTGTGCAGAATGCGATGCAACAAGTCGGCGGCGCGCTCGGGTTGTCCACGCTGGTCACCCTGGCGCTGCGACACGCGGGCGGCGAGATCAAACACGGGGTGGCGCCTGCGCTGGCAGCCACGCGCGGCTACCAACTGGCCTACCAGGTGGCCTCGGTGTTGCTGTTGATCGGCGGCGTGCTGGTGCTGTTCCTGCTCGAACACGTGGTGGCCGAGGCCCGAAATCCGCTGGCCGAACTGGAGCCGGAACCCGAACCGGTATGACCTGACAATCGGCGTCGCCGCGTCGGGCATCCGCGCCGCCGCGAGGATCACCTCAGTGCGGCGACTCGTTGTACTCCGCCGGCACGAAGCCCTCCTCGGCGAGCATGAACCGGTACTTCTGCTCGCCTAGCCGGGCCAGCATCGGCCCGACCTGGCTCTCCTGCCGCAGCATCGCCCGGTATTTCAGGTCCAACAGCTCACCCTCGGCCTCATAGAGCAGTGCGAACGCCTCCCGGGGCGCGAACACGGGAGCCCGCTCGGACATCATCACCGCGCTCGGATCAAACTGCGCAGTCATGAACTGCCCCCACTGCGCCGTGTGCATCGAGTGCAGCACGCGCGCCCCGGTGCCGGCCGCAGCGGCTGTCGCCCAGCCGGATGTCGCGATGTGGTCCGGATGCCAGGTTCCACCATCGGGTCCGAAGCACAGCACGCTGTCCGGCTGCACCGCGTCGAGAATCTCGCGGACGCGAGCTACGCCTTCGGCACGTGGGACCTCGGCGCAGCCGCCGTCGGCGTAGTCGAGCCAGTGATGCTCATGGACACCCAGCACGGCCAAGGACTCAGTCAACTCGGCCGTGCGCACGCGCGCCAGGTCAGGGCCGTTGGGCCACCGCGCTTCGTCGGTGGATCCGCGTTCGCCGCGGGTCGCCGTCACGCAGACGACGCGCTGCCCGCGCTTCGTAGCGTCGGCCATGATGGCCCCGCAGCCGTAGGTCTCGTCGTCGGGATGCGCCCAGACGGACAGGATCGTGCCGAGGTCTCCCACGTCCAACTGCGGCACTGACGGCATTGCGTCAGTCTCCCGCATCGGGCCGTCGTGCCGCGCGCGAGTTAGCTGCGCGGCGAGAACAGAGTGCCCCGGACGCCGTCCGGGGCACTCTGTGAGATGAACTGGCGAACTCGCCGATCAGCTCTTGTCTTCGAGGGCTTCCTGTTCCGCCTCCAGCGCGTCGGCCTTCTTCTCGTGGGCCTGAGCCTTCGCACGATCCGCGGTCTCGCGCGTCTGCTCATCACCCTTGCGCCGCTGCGCCTGCCCCTCGGCCTGCAGCTGATCGTCGTCGATCAGCTCGCCGGCCTTCTCCTTGACCGTTCCCTTGATGCTCTCCCCCACGCCCATCAGCTGTTCACCGCTTCCTTGGTGTTCTGCGCCCGCCGCTGTGCCTGGCCGGCGGCGCGCGCCTTGGCCTGGTGGCTCTTGGCTTGTACTTCAGCCTGCATTGCCTTCAGCCGCTCGGTTCCCTTGTCCTGCTGAAGCTGGCCCGCCTTCTGCAGCCGGTCGTTGCCGGCGAGCGCGCCGGCGATCTCCTTGCCCAGGCCGACGATCTTGTCGCCGAAGCCGAGCACGTTCTTGGGATCGATGCGAGGAATCTGCATGGCTCCTCCTAGTCCCAACAAGGGACTGCCACGACCTTTGCCGCGTCGCTGCAGGTCCTTGCCGGCTGGTAGTTCCCTGTCTAGTTCCCTGTCGATAAGGGCTGCCGGCGATTGCGCCGGCGACGCCGTCGACCACCAGCGCGTCAGCGCCGATCGATCACCGTGCGTCACCCATTGGGGTACCCCCGGCGCCGGGCGAGCCAAACCCGAACCTGTGTGAGCGGGCCCACCCCCGCGCAGCGCTTGCTCAGGCGGATCGGCGGGGCACCAGCAGCGCACTGATGGTGTCGGCGAGCTTTGCCGGGTCCACCGCGGCCGGCTCGGTCAGGATCAATCTGCCGAAATACTCGCCCATGCCTACCAATATGTGTGCGACGATCTCTCGATCGATCATGACGGACGGCACCCGGGAGGCATCGTTGACCGAATCGATCGCGGCGTCGACGAGCGAGGCGATGCGCGCACGGACAAGTTCGCGGTCACGCTCGATCCGGCTGCGCACGATCGGCGGGGTGTCCACCGCAGCCAGGAAGATCGGCGTCCAGGTCAGCGGATCAGTTGACACCATGGCGACGAGTTCGCGGATCGTGCCGGTCATATACCGCCGCAGGTCCGCCTCCGGCGGCATCGCCGAGATGGTGCAGCTGAGCTGCTCGAGCGCGCGCCGTTCCTGACGGTCCAGCAGGGTGTGCAACAACTCGGACAGATCGCCGAAGACCTTGTAGACGACCGGACGGGTCACGTCCATTTCCCGGGCGATCGCCTCGATGGACACGGCGCGGTAGCCGTCCCGCGCGATGATCTGCAGAGCCGCGTCGAGCACCTGGTCGCGGCGTTGCGCGGCTGGCAAGCGTCTCGCATAAGGGCGCCTGGTGCGCGTCGCCGCCCTAGCGGTCGCGGCGGCCGCGCTGTTCACGGCCGGCTGACAAGCCGCCGGCCAGCCGCACCCGTCGTGGAACTGACCGAGCCCATGGCGCCGAGGATCGGCTCGGACTCGATCAGGCCGTCGTCACTCGGGGCATCGCCGGCGTCGAAGACCCGCGCATATTGTTTCGCGCGCCACTCCAGATGCGCCTGCGCGGGCGGCTGGTAGCCGTAGCATTCGCGCGCTTGAGCCGGCGTGCGAGTGAGGGCTTCGCGCGGTGGTATGCCGAGCAGCACCGGTGCGACCACCGGCACCGTCGAGGGCGACAGCACCCGCAGCAGGTTGAGCTCAACTCGCGGGTTCCGCCCAGCCAGCCAGAACGCCACCTTCATGACGGGCGTGACGAGCACGTCGAAGGCTCGCGGCTGGCGCAACCCGCCAAGCTCGCGCATCCAGCCCGGCATGGTGGCGATCGTGGCCGCGCGCAGTACTCGGGCGACAAGCCAGGTGAGCGGCCGCAGCGCGGCGGGAGTCGGCGGCAACATCACCTGGGCGTGCAGCAGGTGATCCATCGTGTCCTTGGCCACCGCCGAGCCAACGAGCCGGGGACGCATCCACTCGAAGTAGGCGCGTACGCCGTCCCTGTCGCGCGGCACGTCGGCCGGATCGCAGGTCTGCAGTTCGGCCGCCACCGCACACTCGGCCCAGTAACGGCGTTCCTCGTCCTCGCTGAGGCGACCAGGCCCGTACTTCTCGTACGCGTACAGGATCGAGTGCCACGCGGTCAGGTGGATCCAGAGCTGTGACCCGGGGTCGTTCGCGTCGTATCGCTCGCCGCTGCCGGGCTCGATGCCGATGGCCTTGGAGTGCACTTTGACGAGCACGTCGGCGGCCTTGGCGGTGCTCCGGCTGTCACCGAACGCGACCAGGGCGAAGTACCGCAAGGTGCGGTCATAACGGGTGCGGGGCCGGTCGCGGATGGCTCCGGTCGCGTCCACCGACGCCACCAAGGCGGGGTCGAGTTCTTCCACCACCACGGCCCGCTGGAACCCGACGGTGAGTGACGTCGGATAGCCCCAGACCTTCCACGTCACCGAGTCCGGCCCGAAGAAGCCGTAGTCCTCGGCAGGAGTCACGTCTCGCATGGACGCGAATATACAGTGCTGTAGTAATTGTGGGAAGACCCTGCGGGCACGCGTAGCGTCGGCTTCCGGACGGCATTCGACTCAGGAGGCAGCACATGGCGGATCACACCTACCGCGTCACGGAGATCGTCGGGAGTTCGCCGGAAAGCCTGCATCAGGCGATCCGCAACGGAGTGGCCCGCGCCGGCACGACCCTGCGCAATCTCGAGTGGTTCGAGGTGACGCAGATCCGCGGCCAGATCGCCGACGGCGAGGTGGCGCACTTCCAGGTCGGCCTTAAGGTGGGATTCCGGCTCGAGGACGCCGGCTGAGCGCTGCCCGCCATGTGGGCGGGCCCGCGGGGATCAGAGATCTAGCAGCGGTTCCAGGCCCACGGTCAGACCGGGCCGGTTGCGGATCTCGCGCACGGCGAGCAGTACGCCGGGCATGAACGAGGACCGGTGCAGCGAGTCGTGCCGGATGGTCAGCGTCTCCCCTTCGGTGCCGAGCACGATCTCCTGATGGGCGACCAACCCGGCAATGCGCAGCGCATGCACCTGGACGCCGTCGACATCGGCGCCGCGGGCGCCGTCGAGGGCCTGGGTGGTCGCGTCCGGCGCCGGGGGTCGCCCGGCGGCGGCCCGGGCCGCCGCGATCAGCTGTGCGGTGCGCACCGCCGTCCCGCTCGGCGCATCGGCCTTGCCCGGATGGTGCAGCTCGATCACCTCGGCCGAGTCGTAGAACCGTGCCGCGGTCTCGGCGAATCGGATCGACAGCACCGCGCCGATCCCGAAGTTCGGCGCGACCAGCACACCTAGCTCGGGCTTGTCCACCAGCCACGAGCGGACCGTGTCCAGCCGTTCCGCGGTGAAACCGGTGGTGCCTACCACCGCATGGATGCCCTGATCGACCGCGAACCGCACGTTGTCCATCACCACATCGGGGTGAGTGAAGTCGACCAGCACCTGGGCGCCGGCGTCGGCGACGCTGAACAGCCAGTCGCCGGCGTCGACCATCGCGACGAGTTCGAGGTCCTCGGCGGCGTCGACCGCCTTGCAGACCTCCTGGCCCATCCGCCCCCGCGCGCCCAACACTCCGACGCGGATCGGTTCACTCACAGTGGTTCTCCAGTCGCTTCTCGCCGGTCGTTACGCCGCACACGGTCTCTTGGCACGCCTCAGACCGCGCCGTCGAAGTCATGCTCGCCGAACGGCCCGACCACGGTCAGGCACCTCGGCCGGGACAGCAGATCAGCGGCCACCTCGGCCACATCGGACTCGGTGACCGCATCGACACGCGCCAGCAACTGGTCGACCCCCAGCACGTCGCCGTACACGAGTTCGCTCTTGCCGATGCGCGTCATTCGCGAACCGGAGTCCTCCAGGCCCAGCACGATCCCGCCACGCACCTGACCCTTGCCCCGCTCGATCTCCGCCCCACTCATCTCGCCGGCCGCGGCCGCGTCCAGCTCAACCCGCATCAACCCGAGCACCTCGTCCGCCTTGGCTGGCTGGCACCCCGCGTACACGCCGAACGCGCCGTCATCGGAGAAGCCGCTGCTGAACGAGTACACCGAGTACGCCAGGCCCCGCTCTTCCCGGATCCGCTGGAACAACCGCGAACTCATGCCGCCACCCAACGCAGCGGACAGCACACCCACGGCGAAGCGCCGCGGATCGTGGCGGGATACGCCGCGCATGCCGAGGACGACGTTTGCCTGTTCGGTGTCATCACCGATCACGACGACCGGCCGCGCCGGGCTGTGCGCGCCCGACGGGTGCACCGGTCGAGGCGCCTGTGGCGCCAGTGCGACGTCGAGCCGGTCGGCGAACGCCCGGCGCACCAGCCGCACCACGTCGCCGTGATCGACGTTGCCGGCCACCGAGATCACCATCGCGTCCGGGGTGTACCTGCGCCGGTAGTAACCCGCGATCTGCGTCCGACTCAGCGCGGTGACCGACCCCACGGTGCCGAGGATCGGCCGGCCGAGCGGCGTATCGCCGAACAATGCGCTGGCGAACTCGTCGTGCACCAGATCGCTCGGGTCGTCGTCGCGCATCGCGATCTCTTCGAGCACGACGCTGCGTTCGACGTCGACATTCTGCGCGGTGACAGTGGCGTCCAAGACGACGTCGCAGGCGATGTCGAGCGCCAGCGCCAGGTCCCGGTCCAGCACGGTGGCGTAGAAGCAGGTGTGCTCCTTCTCGGTGAACGCGTTGAACTCGCCACCGACGGCATCCATCTCGGTCGCGATGTCCAGGGCGCTGCGCCGCGCTGTTCCCTTGAACAACAGGTGCTCGAGGAAGTGGCTGGTGCCGGCCAGGCCTAGCGTCTCGTCGCGCGAACCCACCGACACCCATACCCCGACGCTGACGCTGCGAACGCCTGGCATGGCCTCGGTGAGCACCCGCAGCCCGCCCGGCAACACGGTGCGGGTGATCTGCCCGCCGCCGCTCGCGGCGAGCCGGTGCGTTTGCGCACGCCCGACTGGCGGCTGCGGCGACTTCATCAGGCGATAGTAGAGGGCTGGTGCATCGGGCCGACTCCGGCCGACTCAGGCTCGGACCCCGCAGAATGTGCGCTCGCTCGGGGTGCGGTCGATCGGGAAGAAGCCAGGCCGCAGCGATAGGAGATACCCGCCGGTAACTACGATCGCTGCGCGCAGCAGCGGCAACCGCAGCACCCAGCCGGCTAAGCCGAACATCGGCGCAAGCAGCCATGCGAGCCCGCCGAGCGCGAGCAGCGCGGCGACCCGGTGCCCGTTGCTGCGCACCGCGACGAACAACCACAGCGCGAACAAGTCCGGTGCCGACGGTGGCCACGAACCAGAGCGTGTGCAGCGCCGCCACATGATCGAGCAATGCGATCGGCACCACGCCGAGTGAGGCCAGCACCAGGATCAGCGCGCCCAGCACCGCCGGGCGGCCGCGGCGGCGGCGCGGCGCGGCCTCGTAGCAGCTCAGCCGGGTCGGCGGGTGTTCGGCGAGCATCAGCGCCCGGTCGGCGTACATGTGCGCAGACGGGTAACGCGCGGCCACGCGTTGCCGCGCCCAGCGCGGCACGTTCGGGTGCAGCCAGAGCGCGTCGATGCGTGCGTGTTGGGCCCGGAAGCCCAACGTCCCGGCGACGATGCCGCCCCAGCACGAGACGACCGCCTGTACGTACCTGGCCTGCCGCTGCACCCGCGCCGCTTCGACGCTGCCGTAGGCGTAGAACCCACACTCGCAATCGAGCGCGGGCACCGCATGATCGTCATGACCGCGCTCGCCGGTCGGTGGCGCGCAGTTCGCGGTATTCGGCCCCGTCGTACCAACTCAGCGTCGAGTACAGCGGCAGCAGCCTGCCCGCAGTCGTCGACGCGGAAGGTTCGCAGGCCGACGATCTCGCCCACCAACGGCTCACTGCCGGAGAACCCGTCCACCACTCACCTGGTGCTCGGTGGCTGTGGCACCGGGTCGGGTGCCGGAGCGCTCGGGTCCGGCACCGGTTCCGGGGCAGGAACCGGCATCGGATCCGGATCAGGGATGCGCCACGTCGGCGCCGTCGTCGGACCGGTGCTGCGGCGCTCTCTGGGGTCCTTCCGGTCGTGCAGCGCGAGTACCTCGTACCGGTTGCGCACCGGACCGATATCGCCCATGGCCCACTCCCAGTTCGCCGCAATGCCAAACCTACGCGCGCCGTCCGACGCGTCAACAGGGACCCTGCGTTTATTGCTCTTCGGCGGCGCCGTCGTGCGCTCATCCGCGTGGGCCTGGCGCTCGCGCGTCGCCCTCGGCGTCGGCGTCGGCGTCGGCCAGGATCGACAGGGCCAGGCGGTAGGTGTCCGGCCCGTACAGCACGAGCCGGACTTCGGCATCGCCGGGCGCCTCGCGGATGGCAGCCATGGCTTGGCGGATGGCGTCCTCGACCGGCCAGCCGAACGCACCCGCGGAAATCAGTGGGAACGCCACCGTCCGCGCCCCGAGTTCGGCCGCCACCTGCAACGAGTTGCGGTAGCACGCGCGCAAGGTCTCTGCGTCACCGTGCCGGTAGATCGGCCCGACGGTGTGAATCACCCAGCGAGCCGGCAGCTTGCCCGCGGTAGTGGCCACCGCTTGTCCCGCGGGCAGCCCGTCCGGGTAGTCCGGAGTCGCGCAGCTTGCGGCACTCGTGCAGGATCGCGCGGCCGCCCTTGCGATGGATCGCGCCGTCCACCCCGCCGCCGCCGAACAGCGACGAGTTCGCGGCGTTCACGATCGCGTCGACCCGCTGGGCGGTGATGTCGCCCTCGACGATTTCTACATTCATCGGTGCGGTTCAGCTCATCTCGGCAGCCATGCCTCCGGCGACTCGACCATACGCCGCACGTGCGCGGGCAGCTTGCCGCTGAGAACCTGCGCCAGCGTCGTCTCGTCGAGCACCTTGCGCAGGCTGGCGCGCACCGCCACCCACACCTCCGGCAAGTGCGTCGCGACGCCGGAATAGGTGGTCTCGTGTGCCCTCAGCCCGCGGATCTCGGCCAGCGGTCCGTCCACCGCACGGATAACCGCCCCGAGCGTGATCTCGTTTGCGGGCCGGGCAAGTCCGTAGCCGCCATCGGCGCCGCGCTGGCTGCGTACCAGGTTCGCCCGGCGCAGCTCGCCCAGGATCGCCTCGACGAATTTACGTGGCAGCCCCTGCTCCGAGACGACCGCGTCCACCTTGACCAGATCCGGCTCCCGGGCCGCCAGGCTCAACAGCGCCCGGACCGCGTAGTCCGTCTTCGCGGAAATCTGCATGCACAGAGTCTTGCAAAGTCAGCGCCGCCGCGTGCGGCGCCGCACGCAACCAGACCGCAGATCCTCCGGTCAATTGCAGCGCTTCGGCCTGGCCCCGGGTGAGCTGGACCCACGGCTCGCCGTCGCTGGTGCGCACCGTCGCCCGTACCTCGTAGCCGATCCGCTGCAGCTTTGCGACCTGACCCGGCACCGCGCCGTCCACGTGCTCGGTGAAGATCTCCACGTCGTGCGGGCGGACCATCTGCCCGCCCAGCGTGGTCACCGGGCCCAGAAAACCCATCACGAACTCATTGGCCGGACGGTCGTAGAGCTCATCGGGCGGGCCGACCTGCTCGATCCGCCCGGCATTGATGACGACAAGCTCGTCGGAGACCTCCAGCGCCTCCTCCTGGTCGTGCGTGACGAAGACGGTGGTGACGTGTACCTCGTCGTGCAGTCTGCGCAGCCAGTCGCGCAGTTCCTTGCGCACCTTTGCATCCAGGGCTCCGAACGGCTCGTCCAGCAGCAGCACCTTGGGCTCGACTGCCAGTGCCCGGGCCAGCGCCATACGCTGCCGCTGGCCGCCGGACAGTTGCGACGGCAGCCGGTCGGCGAACTGGCTCAGGTGCACCAGATCGAGCAGCTCGCCGACCCGCCGGCGGATCTCCTGCTTCGGGCGCTTGCGGATCTCCAAGCCGAAGGCCACGTTGCGATACACCGACAGGTGCTTGAACGCGGCGTAGTGCTGGAAGACGAAGCCGACGTTGCGGCGCTGCGCAGGCACGCCGGTGGCCTCCTGGCCGTCGATGTGCACGGTGCCGCTGTCCGGGTCCTCCAGGCCGCCGATGATCCGCAGCAAGGTGGACTTGCCGCCGCCACTGGGGCCGAGCAGCGCGGTCAGCCGCCCGCTCGCGACGGAGAGATCGACGTTGTCCAGCGCGACGAAGTCGCCGAAGCGCTTGGTTATGCCTACCGCCTTGATACTCATGCGTGTCCTCGCTTCGCTGCGGGCACGCATGCGATTCCAAGCTCACGATGCCCATTGATTTGCTCGCTGCGCTCGCTCATCCCTGGTGTTCCTTCGGCCGGATGAGGGAGACGACGACGATCGCGAGCACCGCGATCGCGATGAGGACGAGCGCCACCTGATAGCTGCCCGGCTCGAGTTGTTCGGCGCGCTCGTCCACCAGCAGCGTCGCGGTTTGCGTTTGACCCGCCCCGCTGATGTCGCCGGAGACCACCTTGACGGCACCGAATTCGCCGATCGAGCGCGCGATGCTCAGCACCACGCCGTACGCCAGCGCCCACTTGATCGTCGGCAGCGTGATGCGCCAGAATCGCTGCCGCGCCCCCGCGCCGAGCACCCGGGCCGCCTGCTCCTGGTCGATGCCCTCCTCTTCGAGCACCGGCACGACCTCGCGCACGACGAGCGGCAACGAGACGAACGCGGTGGCCAGGATCATGCCCGGCACCGCGTAGATGATCTTCACGCCAGCATCGTTGAGGCCCTTGCCGAACCATCCGTTGTACGGACCGTAGACAAGCACCAGCGCCAGGCCGACGACGATCGGCGACACCGAGATGGACAGGTCGATCAGCGCGCTGAGCAACCGCTTGCCCGGGAACCGGTACCGGGCGAGCAGCAGTGCGACGCCGACACCGAACACGGTGTTGATCACGACCGCCGCCGCCGACACGATCCCGGTGAGCTCGAACGCCTTGACCGCCTGGCCGGAGCTGATCGCGTCCCAGAACTTGCTACCGCCCTGCTCGACCACTCGCCAGCAGATGACGATCAGCGGCAGCGCGACGATCAGCGCGACGTAGGCGATCGCCGATCGTTCGCAGCGAGTATCGCGACCGTGCGAGCGACCCGGTTAGCCACGACGGGCCGCCCATCGCTGCAGTAGATCGAGCGCGACCAGGACGATCAGGCTCACCACGAGCAAGCACCGTCGCGCTGGCCGCCGCGGCCGGCGTAGTCGAAGTTCTCGATCTGCTGATAGATGTACATGGACGAGACCCGGGTCCGGTTGATCCCGCCGGAGATCAGGATCATCGAGCCGTACTCGCCCATTGCCCGGGCGAATGCGAGCGCGGTGCCCGACGCGATCGCCGGCACCAGCACCGGCAGCACGATCCGGCGGAACGTGGTGAACTGCGAAGCGCCGAGTGAGGCCGCCGCCTCCTCGGCCTCGCCGTCGAGATTGATCAGCACCGGCTGGACGGTCCGCACGACGAAGGGCAACGTGACGAACAACAGCGCGAAGAACACCCCGCGTTGCGTGCCCAGCAGGTTCATCCCGATCGGCGAGGTGGGCCCGTACAGGATGAGCAGCACCAGCCCGGCGACGATAGTCGGCAGGGCGAACGGGATGTCGATCACGATCTCGACCAGTCGCTTGCCCGGGAACGAATCTCGGACCAGCACCCAGGCCACCAGCGTACCCATCACCGCGTTCACGATGCTGACACCGAGCGAGCACAACACGGTGAGTTTCAGCGCCTGCAAGGCACCGGGTGTGGTGACCTCGTGCCAGAACCCTGTGCCAGCCGCCGCCGGTGCTCTTGGCGACGACGGCAGCCAACGGGATGAGCACCAGCAGGCTCAGCCAGGACACGGCCAGTCCCAGCCCCAGGCCTGGACCGCGGGTCAGCCGTGGCGTCGCATCGGACCGGTCCACCACTCGCCGCGGCGCGGTGTCACTCGACACCGCGCCGGGAGCGTCCTGCAGCAGCGTCACCCTGACGCGTTCTCGATCTTGGTGACGATTCCGGTGCTCGCGTCGAAGAACTTGGTGTTGACGGCCGACCAGCCGCCCAACTCCGAGATCGTGGTGAGCTTCGATACCGTCGGGTACGCGTTGGACGGATCGTTGGCGCCCGCAACGCTGCTCACGCTCACGCCGCTGACCGCCGGACGGAAGCCCTTCTCGGCGAAGATCTGCTGACCCGCCGTGCTCAGCGCGAACGCCAGGAAGTTCTTCGCGGCCTGATTGGCGTTAACCGTCACTGCGGCCGGAGTCTCGATGAGCATCGACTCGTTGGGCACGACGTAGTCGACGGACGCGCCCTTGACGCGGGCGGCGATCGCTTCGCTCTCGTAGGAGATCAGGACGTCACCGGTGCCCGAGGTGAAGGTGCTGGTCGCGGTGGAACCGCTGGACGGCTTGGCCACCACGTTCTTGAAGAACTTCGTCAGGTAGTCCTGCGCCTGCGCCTCGGTACCGCCGTCGGAGATGACGTGCTCGTACGCGGCCAGGATGTTCCACTTGGCCGAGCCGGACGACGCGGGATCCGGCGTCACGATCTTGATACCCGGCTTGATCAGGTCATCCCAGCCGGTGATGTGCTTCGGGTTGCCCTTGCGCACCACGATGACGACGACGGAATCGGACACGATGCCCTTGGTGGATCCGGAGTTCCAGTCGGCGGCGACGAACTTGGGCACCAGCTTGGTCATGTCCGACCCGGTGGAGAAGTTCACGAAGTCGGCCGGCTGACCACTCGATACCGCTTTGCTCTGGCTCCCGCTCGCGCCGTAGGAGGCCGAGAACGACACACCGCTGCCGGTCGACGTCGCCTTGAACGCCGTCTCGAGTGCGTCATAGGCAGGTTTGGGTACGGAGTAGGCGACGATGGCCACCTTGCCGCCGGTCGAGGACCCGTTGCCGGAGGAGTTGGTCTTGCTCGACGAGCAGCCCGCGACCGCGAGCGCGGCGGCGGTCGCCACGGCGAGCACGGTGGCGGTTCGGCCACGGCGGGTGGTCAGCAGGCTCATCGGTATGTCCCTCTCGTCAGGCCACGGCGGAAGCGTTCGATCATTTCGATCGAACGCATAGACAATATAGGCTACGTTCAGGAACGTCGCGCCGAGCCGCGCAGGTCACATCAGCGGGTGTGTGCACCACCGCCGGCAGTTGCACCAATTGGCCGGTTTGCGGCCGCCACTTACGGTCCGAGCGGGGAGGCTCAGTCGGCGCTGAGCCGCGGAGCCAGCTCAGCTCACGTCGGGCGCGACCGCTTCCGGTGGATTCGCCGCTCCCGATGGCGGGCGCTCGCTGACAGCGAGCGCCGGCCCTCGAGCGCCGGCCGCACGAGGGGTCAGCGTCTCCGGGCGCCGCCAGCACGAACCCGATCGGCACCATCGAGATCGCGGCACTGACGGCAAAGGTTGCGCCGTAGCCCTGCCAGTCGGCTATCCAGCCGGCCACCACCGGTCCGAGGGCGGCGCCGAGATCGCCCGACATCTGGAACACCGCGACGACGGTGCCGCCACGCCCACCCACCACGTCGCCCATCACCGCGCCCGGTGCCACCGAATCCGCGGCACTGGCGACGCCGATCAGGCCCATCGCCACGACGAGCCCGCCGATGGCCGGGAAGATCGGCAACAAGGCGAACCCGAGGGCACCGGCGAGCAGACCGCCGACCATGACCGGGCGGCGGCCGCGGATGTCGGCGACCCGTCCGAACGGCAGCAGGAGTGCACCGCTGACGATGCTGCTGATGAGGAATGCCGCGTACACCCAGCCATTGCCCAGGTGCAGCCGGTCGTGCACGAACTGGGGCACGATCGCGGTGCGTGCGCCGACGAACGCCCAGTCACCGGCAAACCCGGCGATCAACGCCGCGACGTAGGCGCGGTTGCGCAACGCCGTGGCAAGCGGCATCGGTTGTGCCCGTTCGGTGTGTTTCGCGGCGAACTCGCTGTGCCGCAGGGTGGCCAGTGCCAGGCTGCCTGCCACGGTCAGGGTGCCGGCATAGAGGAAGAACGGGAACCGCAACGAGAAGGTGGCGACCGTGCCCACGGCCGGACCGGCGACCAGCCCGATGAGGAACGAGCCGGCCCACACGCCTTGCGCGCGACCGCGCAGGTGGCTGGGCGTAACACGGATCAGGATGCTGGCCGCGCTGACGCTGAACATGATCGAGCCGATGCCGCCGGCGCCCCGCAGCACCAGCAGCTGCCAGTAGTTCTGCGACAGCCCGGCGAGCAGGCTGGACACCGCGACCACGCCGATCCCGGTCGCCAGCATCACCCGTTCGCCGGCGGCGTTGACCAGCCGCCCGACGAACGGCGCGGTAACCAGGCGCATCACGGCGAAGGCGCTGATCACTGCGCCGGCCGCGGTCTTGCTGACGCCGAAGTGCCGCGCGAACAGCGGCAGCGCCGGGGCCACCACCCCGTAGCCCGAGCGCGACCATGAACCCCACGGTCGTCAGTGCGAGCACCTCTTTGGGCAGCTCTCGCATCGACGGCGACGTCACGGGCCGACTCCCTACCGGGCAATCCTGTCCTTCATCAACAGACCGGCCGCATCGCTATAGCGGCACATCCGGCCTGTCGATCATGGCTGAGAGGTCCAGTCAGGCATCCGCGGTCTGCGGCGGCCGGCTGCACCGAAGCGTCCGGAGTTGCGCCATTCGCGGCGGCGTCCTCGTCCACCAGCACCAGGCTGATCTTGCCGCGCTGGTCGATCTCGGCGATCTCCACCTGCAGCTTGTCGCCGACGTTCACCACGTCCTCGACCTTGCCGATGCGCTTGCCCCGGCCGAGCTTGCTGATGTGGATCAGGCCGTCCTTGCCGGGCAGCAGCGAGACGAAGGCCCCGAACGCCGCGGTCTTCACGACCGTACCCAGGAACCGCTCCCCTACCTTTGGCATCTGCGGGTTGGCGATCGCGTTGATCCGCTCGACCGCCGCCTGGGCGGCCGGCCCGTCCTCGGCGCCGACGTAGATCGTGCCGTCGTCCTCGATGGTGATCTGTGCGCCGGTGTCGTCCTGGATCGAGTTGATCATCGCGCCCTTCGGGCCGATCACCGCGCCGATCTTGTCCACCGGGATGTGCACGACGGTGACCCGCGGAGCGTAGGGGCTCATCTCGTCCGGCCCGTCGATCGCCTCGGCCATCACGTCGAGGATGTGCAGCCGGGCGTCGCGAGCCTGCTTCAGCGCGGCCGCGAGCACCTCGGACGGGATGCCGTCGAGCTTGGTGTCCAGCTGCAAGGCGGTGACGAACTCCTTGGTGCCGGCGACTTTGAAGTCCATGTCGCCGAAGGCGTCCTCGGCGCCGAGGATGTCGGTCAGCGCGACGTACTGGGTCGTGCCGTCCACGGTGTCGGACACCAGGCCCATGGCGATGCCCGCGACGGGCGCCTTCAGCGGCACGCCGGCATTGAGCAGCGCGAGTGTCGAGGCACAGACCGAGCCCATCGACGTCGAGCCGTTGGAACCGAGCGCCTCGGAGACCTGCCGGATCGCGTACGGGAACTCGTCGCGACCGGGCAGCACCGGCACCAGGGCCCGCTCGGCGAGCGCGCCATGACCGATCTCGCGCCGCTTCGGCGAGCCGACCCGGCCGGTCTCACCGGTCGAGTACGGCGGGAAGTTGTAGTTGTGCATGTAGCGCTTGGCTTTCTCCGGAGACAGCGTGTCGAGCTTCTGCTCCATGCCGAGCATGTTCAGCGTGGTGACGCCGAGGATCTGCGTCTCGCCGCGCTGGAACAGCGCCGACCCATGCACCCGCGGCAGCACCTCGACCTCGGCGGACAGTGTCCGGATGTCGGCCAGGCCGCGGCCGTCGATACGGACCTTGTCCCGCAGGATCCGCTGGCGCACCAGCTTCTTGGTCAGCGCACGGTAGGCCGGGCTGATCTCGTGCAGACGATCGTCGAACTGCGTGGCCAGGGTGGCCTTGGCCTCTTCCTTGATCTGGTCCAGCCGCGCTTCGCGGTCCTGCTTGTCTGCGATGCTCAGCGCACCGGCCAGCTCCGCGGAAACGGCGTTCTCGACAGCCTGCGAACACCTCGTCGGAGTAGTCGAGGAAGACGGGGAATTCGGCCGTCGGCTTGGCGGCGGCGCTGGCGAGTTCGCTCTGCGCGCGGCACAGCTCGGCGATGAACGGCTTGGCGGCCTCCAGGCCCTCCGCGACCACCTCTTCGGTCGGCTTCACCGCGCCGCCGGCGATCAGCTCGATGGTGTTCTCGGTGGCCTCCGCCTCGACCATCATGATCGCGACGTCGCCCTGCCCGCCGTCCGGGGCGTCCAGCACGCGGCCGGCGACGACCATGTTGAAGGTCGCTCGGGCCAGCTCGGCGTGGGTCGGGAACGCGACCCATTGACCGTCGATCAGGGCGACCCTGGTGCCGCCGACCGGGCCGGTGAACGGCAGGCCGGAGATCTGGGTCGACGCCGATGCGGCATTGATCGCAAGCACGTCGTAGGCATGCGCAGGGTTCAGCGCAAGGACGGTGATGACGACCTGTACTTCGTTGCGCAGGCCCTTGATGAAGGTCGGCCGCAACGGGCGGTCGATCAGCCGGCAGGTGAGGATGGCGTCCTCGCTCGGACGTCCCTCGCGCCGGAAGAACGATCCGGGGATTCGACCCGCGGCGTACATCCGCTCTTCCACGTCGACGGTCAGCGGGAAGAAGTCGAACCCTTCGCGCGGGTGCTTGCCCGCAGTGGTGGCCGACAACAGCATGGTCTCGTCGTCGAGGTACGCGACGACCGAACCGGCGGCCTGCTTGGCCAGCCGTCCGGTCTCGAAGCGGATCGTGCGAGTGCCGAACTTGCCGTTGTCGATTGATGCGACGGTCTCGAAGATGCCGTCTGATACTGGTGCTCCGGTCACGGAGTACCCCTCTCGTTCGTCAGGCAGACCGGTCGCAGTGGACAGGGCTACCAGGATGCGCCGGATGCGCAAGTGCGACGAACGAGCTGACACCGAATGCTGGGTGCCGGTCTTCGATCGAAGCGGGCGGGTCCGTGCTGGATCCCATTGGATCCGGTGGACCGACCGCCACTACCGAGGACCGGCGTCCTCGAGGTCGCAGGGACGCGCGTGTGCGTCCGGCTACTGATGGATGGATATGTAGTTGTGCTGTTGTGAAACTGCGGCGGCCTCCGTCGTCGGAGACCACCGCAGCTGGAGCTATCGGCGCAGACCGAGTCGTTCGATGATCGACCGGTAACGGTTGATGTCGGTCTTGGCCAAGTAGTTGAGCAGCCGGCGGCGGCGGCCGACGAGCAGCAGCAGGCCGCGGCGGCTGTGATGGTCGTGCTTGTGCATCTTGAGGTGCTCGGTGAGGTCGCTGATGCGCTTGCTCAGCAGCGCGACCTGCACCTCGGCCGAGCCACTGTCGCTCTCGGTGGAGCCGTGCTCGGCGATGATGGTCTTCTTGACGTCGCTTGCCAGTGGCACGCTACGACTCCTCAATGTTGATGCAGGGCGCCCCGCCGGGCTTCATCACGGGCGGGAAGTTGAACGCGATCTGCGGGCCGAGCCGGTCCCATCGGCGCTGTCCCTCACGGAATAGCGTCCCATCGGCATGGCACAGCCTTCGCCGCAAGCTTACCAGCGCGCGAAGGCCGCACCGATCATGCTCGGCCAACCCGCGCCCGGCAAGGCTCGCGGACCTCGACCCGACACGTTCAGGCCAGCAATTCCCGGGTGCGCAACACGTCCAAGCGCATCTGTTCGACCAGGGCCCCGACCGAGTCGAAGCGTTCCATGCCCCGCAGCCGGTGCACGAATTCGACTCCGAGCTCACCACCGTACAGATCGCCCTCGAAGTCCAGGATGAACGCTTCCACCCGGCGCTGGCGCACCTCGAAGGTGGGATTGGTGCCCACCGAGATCCCCGCCAGCCCGAGGGGTCCGCCGGCTACGGTGCGGCCCCACTCGTCCAGCCGAAATGCCCGGCCCGCGTACACGCCGTCGGCGGGGACGGCTGCCCAGGCGTCGGTGCGCAGGTTCGCGGTGGGAAAGCCGAGTTCACGCCCGCGTTCATCGCCCCGTTCGACCACCCCGTCGACCCGGTGCGGCCGGCCCAGGGCAGCGGCCGCTCGCTCCATGTCGCCGGCCTGCACGCATGAGCGCACGTAAGTGGCGCTGAGCGGCGTGCCTGCCTCTCGCAACAGCTCGATGCCCTCAACGGTGAAGCCGAACGTCTGACCGAGGCGGGCCAGTGACGCGACGTCACCGGCCGCCTTGTGGCCGAAGCGGAAGTTCTCACCGACGACGACGCCATCCGCGTGCAGGCGTTCCACCAGCACGTGGTGCGCGAACTCGTCCGGGGGCATGCGGGAGAACTCGAGCGTGAACGGCAGCGCGCAGAACACATCCACTCCGAGCTGCTCCACCAGCTCGGCCCGGCGCACGATCGTGGTCAGCACCGGCGGGTGCGAGCCCGGCCGCACCACCTCGGACGGGTGCGGGACGAACGTCAACAAGACGCTGGGCACGCCGCGTGCACGGGCCAGTTCGACGGCGCGGCCGATGATCGCCGCATGTCCGCGGTGGACACCGTCGAACACGCCGACGGTCACCACGCACCGCCCCCAGCCGGTCGGCACCGCGTCCAGACCCCGCCACCGTTGCACGATCAGCACCCTATCTGCGCGGTGCCAGCTCAGTTCGCGGGCGAGAAGACGAGCACCGGACGGGCTCGGCCGCCGCCGTCGTCGCTGAGCTGTTCGCCGAGCAATGCGACCACTGAGCCGTCGGGCGCGATCGCCCCGTACGTGCCGGCGAGACCGACCGGCGCGACGGACCGGCCGAAGGACAGCTCGCGGACTTCGTCCGCACTCACCTCGCGCACCGGCATCGCGGTGCGCACCGCATCGGCAAGGGACAACGTCACCGGATCATCGAGGCCGGCCAGCTCATCGAGGGTGCGTGCCTGCGCCAGTCCGAATGGGCCGACCCGCGTCCGCCGCAATACGGTGAGGTGGCCGCCGACGTCGAGCGCGGCGCCGAGATCACGCGCCAGCGCACGTACGTAGGTACCCGAGGAACACTCCACCAGCACATCGACGTCGAGCACATCCGGCGCCGGCCGGTCGAATCCGATCGCCTCGAACCGGGACACCGTCACCGATCGCGGCGCCAGTTGGACGCTCTGCCCGCGCAACGCTGCCTTGTACGCGCGCTCGCCGGCAACCTTGATCGCCGAGACCGCGCTGGGCACCTGCTCGATCTGCCCGGCGAAGGCGGTCATCGCCGTGCGTACCTGTTCGGCCTCGACGGCGTGGGCCGAGCGCACGGCGGTGCTGGCACCGGTCGCGTCGTCCGTGACCGTCGAGACGCCGAGCCGGACCGTCGCCGTATACGCCTTGTCGGTCAGCACCAGATGGTGCAGCAGCCGGGTGGCACGGTTCACGCCGACGACCAGCACGCCGGTGGCGGGCGGGTCGAGCGTGCCGGCATGTCCCACCCGGCGGGTGCCGGCGAGCCTGCGAATCCGCGCCACCACGTCGTGCGAGGTGCACCCGGCCGGCTTGTCCACGATGACCAACCCGTCGCCGTGCTGATCGATTCGCTCGCTCCGCTGGCTCATCGCGCCTCCCCGATTACCAGCCATTGCTCGCCTCGAGTACGCAGCACCATGCCGGCGAAGCGGACGAGGATGAATGCGGTGAGGCCGGCCCAGACGCCACCGATGCCCCAGTGCCAGTGCAGGGCGGCGACGTTCAGCGGCGCGAACGCACCGACCGCGGCCACGATGGTGATGGTGCGCAGAAACGCGACGTCACCGGCGCCGATCAGCACCCCGTCCAGCGCGAACACCACACCGGCCGCGGGCAGCATGCCGAGGAACCACGGCCAGAGCAGGTGCGCCTGGTGCTGCACCGCAGCCGAGGACGTGAACGCCTCCGGGATCAGCAGCCAGCCGGCACCGAACAGCACCGCGAACCCGACGCCCGCGTACAGGCCCCAGCGGGCGACCTGCCAGGCCAGGGCGCGCGCGCTGGCGGCGTCTGCGCCGCCGAGGGCCGCGCCCACCAGCGACTGCGCGGCAATCGCGAAGGAGTCCAGTAGCAGGGCGAGGAACTCCCACAGTTGCAAGCCGATCTGATGCGCCGCGATTTGCGCGGTGCCCATTCGCGAGGCGACACCGGCCGCGGACAGAAACGCCACCTGGAACGCGGCGGCGCGCAGGATCAGGTCGCGTCCCATCACCGCCTGTGCCCACATCACCTGCCGATCGGGGCGCAGCGACGTCGCCGCGCGACGCAGCGACACCACGAACAGGCCCGCGCCCACCGCCTGCGCCACGACGTTGGCCACCGCAGAGCCGTCCAGGCCCAACCCCGCGCCGTAGACCAGCACCGGCGACAGGGCGGCCGAGATGCCGTTCGCGCCCAGCACGATCCGTACCGGCTCACGGGTGCGTTGCACGCCCCGCATCCAGCCGTTGCCCGCGAGTACGAGCAGCACCCCCGGCAGACCGAGCACTGCGATGTGGAACCAGCCCTCGGCCGCAGCCTGCACCGCGCCGGAGCCGCCGGCGAGCGCAGACGTGAGCGGTCCGGCGAGCGCTTCGCCGAGCACGACGAGCGCGAGCCCGATCGCGACCGCCAGCCAGGAGGCCTGTACCCCTTCGTTGACGGCGCGATCGGGCTGCCCAGCGCCGAACCAGCGTGCGGCTCGGCCCGTGGTGCCGTACTCGACAAAGGTCCCGACGATCGTCAGCACCGCCATTACCGCGCCGGCAATGCCCAGGCCCGCCAGCTGCGTCGCGCCCAGATGCCCGACCACCGCGGTATCGACGAGCAGGTAGAGCGGTTCCGCGGCGAGCACGACGAACGCGGACGCAGCGAGCGAAAGCACCTGCCGCGTACCGGGCTCGGTCGGCGCGCTCACTGGTGGCACCTCCCTGCTGCTTGCCGCCTGATTAACACAGGAGTTTCGTCGCTATCGCACGAACTCCTCAGTTGATCACGGACTGAGCGGATGGGGGGCGGGTTCGGGGGCGGCGGGTTCGGCAGCACTATCTGCGTCGGGGTAGGCGTCAGCGGGGACATCATCGTCATGCGGCTTGCGATACGGGTCCGCCTCGCCGGCCGGGCGCGCCGACTCGCGGACGGCGCGCACATCGGCGTCGGCGGCCGCCGCAACCGCGAGCAACTCGTTGATGTGCTGAGCTGTCTCGGGCACGGCGTCCAGGACGAACGTCAGCGTCGGGGTGAATCGCACGCCGGTCTGCCGACCCACCTCCGAGCGCAGCACACCGCGGGCCGACTCCAGCGCACGTGCCGACTCGGCCTGCGCGGCCCCGTCACCGAACACGGTGTAGAACACGGTCGCGTCATGCAGGTCGCCGGTGACGCGCACATCGGTGACGGTCACCATGCCCAGCCGCGGGTCCTTGATCTGGGTCTCGATGCCGGTGGCCACGATCTGCTTGATCCGCCCGGCCAGCTTGCGAGCCCGAGCCGCGTCCGCCATCTGCTGCACCCCTTCTTCCTCGTCTGGTCCAGATCCACTAGTCCAGATCCTCGTCGTCCAGCACCCGCTGCCGGGCGGACAGCAACTCGACCTCCGGTCGGCCTGCCACCAGACGCTCGCAGGAGTCCAGCACCTGCACCGCGTGCTCCCTGGTGGAGGACACGACCGCGACCGCGACCTCGGCACGGCGGTGCAGGTCGAGCGAGCCGGTCTCCGCCGCCGCGACCTCGAAGCGACGGCGCAGGTCGGCCACGATCGGCCGCACCACGCCACGCTTCTGCTTCAGCGACCGCACGTCGCCGAGCAGCAGATCGACGACCAGGGTCCCGACGACCATGACCGGCTCCGCCTGCCTTCCGTCCTCGCCGGCACGGCCGGTGCGGTGCCGATCGTGATCACCGCCCGAACTCAGGCGCGCGGCTTCTCCCGCAACTCGAAGCTCTCGATCACGTCGTCGACCTTGATGTCGTTGAACGAACCGAGCCCGATACCGCATTCGAAACCGTCGCGGACCTCTGTCGCGTCGTCCTTGAACCGCTTGAGCGACTCGATGGTGAGGTTGTCCGCGACCACCGTGCCGTCCCGAACCAGCCGCGCCTTGGCGTTGCGTCGGATGACACCGCTGCGCACCAGCGAGCCGGCCACATTGCCCACCCGCGGCACCCGGAACACCTCGCGCACCTCGGCGGTACCGAGCTGCACCTCCTCGAACTCCGGCTTGAGCATGCCCTTGAGCGCGGCTTCGATCTCGTCGATGGCCTGGTAGATGACGGTGTAGTACCGGATGTCCACGCCTTCACGCTCGGCCGCTTCGCGCGCCTTGCCCTCGGGACGGACGTTGAACCCGATCACCACCGCATCGGAGGCGATCGCCAGGTTGATGTCGTTCTCGGTGATCGCGCCGACGCCGCGGCCGATCACACGCAGCGACACCTCGTCGGTCACGCCGGATTCGACGTCGATCTTCAGCAGCGCGTCCTCGAGAGCTTCCACCGAACCGGAGACGTCACCCTTGATGATCAGGTTCAGTTCCTGCACCTCGCCCGCGGCGAGCGCCTTGTCCAAGTCGTCCAGCGAGATCCGCCGGCGGGTGGAGGCGAGTTGGGCGTTGCGTTCCCGGGCCGAGCGCCGATCGGCGATCTGCCGAGCGATCCGGTCCTCCTCGACGACGAGGAAGGAATCGCCGGCACCGGGCACCGAGGTCAGGCCGAGCACCTGCACCGGACGCGACGGATCGGCCTGTTCGACCTGATCGCCGTTCTCGTCCAGCATCGCCCGCACCCGGCCGAATGCGTCGCCGGCCACCACCGAGTCGCCGACGTGCAGCGTCCCGCGTTGCACCAGCAACGTGGCCACCGGGCCGCGCCCGCGGTCCAGCCGCGCCTCGATGACGATGCCCTGCGCGTCCTGATCGGGGTTCGCGCGCAGGTCCAGCGCCGCGTCCGCGGTGAGCAGGATGCCTTCGAGCAGACCATCGATGTTGATGTTCGCGCGGGCCGAGACGTCGACGAACAGGGTGTCGCCGCCGTACTCCTCCGCGACCAGCCCGTACTCGGTGAGCTGCTGGCGCACCTTGGCCGGGTTGGCGTCCTCCTTGTCGATCTTGTTGACCGCCACCACGATCGGCACCTCGGCCGCCTGCGCGTGGTTGAGCGCCTCGATCGTCTGCGGCATCACGCCGTCGTCGGCCGCAACCACCAGCACCACGATGTCGGTGGTCGCAGCGCCGCGGGCACGCATGGCCGTGAACGCCTCGTGACCAGGTGTGTCGATGAACGTGATCGCCCGATCCGAACCGTCGTGCTGCACGCGCACCTGGTAGGCGCCGATGTGCTGGGTGATGCCGCCGGCTTCCTCGCTCATGACGTGGGTCTGCCGGATGGCGTCGAGCAGCCGGGTCTTGCCGTGGTCGACGTGGCCCATCACGGTGACGACCGGCGGGCGTGCGACCAGGTCGACGTCACCGCCCTCGTCCTCACCGAAGGACAGGTCGAAGGACTCCAGCAACTCGCGGTCCTCGTCCTCCGGACTGACCACCTGGACCTGGTAGTTCAGCTCGGCACCGAGCAGTTGCAGCGTCTCCTCGTTCACCGACTGAGTGGCGGTGACCATCTCGCCCAGATGGAACATGACGGTCACCAGCGACGCCGGCTCGGCGTTGATGCGCTCGGCGAAGTCGGACAGCGACGAACCGCGGGGCAGCCGAAGCACCTCGCCGTTGCCGCGCGGAACCTGGACGCCACCGATCGTCGGCGCGGACATGTTGTCGAACTCCTGGCGCCGCTGCTTCTTGCTCTTTCGCCCGCGGGTCGGCCGGCCACCTTGGCGCCCGAAGGCACCCGCGGTGCCGGCGCCGCGGCCACGGCCCCCTGGACCGCCCGGTCGTCCGCCCGGACCGCCGCGGTACGGGCCGCCGCCGCCGCCACCGCCAGCGCCACCACCGGGACCGCTGCCGCGGTAGTTGCCACCGCCGCCAGCGCCGCCCGGGGCACCGGCTCCGGCGCCTGGGCGTCCAAATCCGGGACCACCGGAGCGCCCACCGGGGCCGCCGGGTCCAGCCGGACGCCCGGGGGCACCGGGACGGCCGGCGCCACGCGGGCCACCTTGGCCGGGACTGGGTCGGGGCGGCATCATGCCCGGGTTCGGCCGTGGCCCACCCGGACCGGCCGGCCCGGGACGCAGGCCTGGACGCGGCGCCACTGGTCGTGGCGCAGGCGCGGAGCCGACGCCGAACGGGTTGTTCGCGATGCGTGGCCCAGGGCGCGGGACCGGCCGGGGCCGATGCATCCGCCGGCAGGCGGCCGGCGGCTGCCCCGGCGCCGGTGCCGCGGCTGCTGCGGCGGCTGGGGCGGGGGCTACGGCTGCGGGAGCCACGGGTGCAGGCTCTGGCTCAGGGGTTGGTTCCGGGGCAGCCTCGACCGGCTCCTCGACGGGCGCGGCCTTCTTCGGCGACGCCTTCTTGACCGGTTCCGCGGCGGGCGCGGGCGCGTCGGGATATGCCTCGCGCAGCCTTCGGGCTACCGGTACTTCGACGGTGGAGGAGGCGGACTTGACGTACTCGCCGAGCTCATTGAGCTTGGCGAGCGCCTCTTTGCTGGTAATGCCGAGCTCTTTGGCGAGCGCGGATACGCGGACCTTGCCTGGCACGTGACTCCTTAGAGGAGGCCGGGCGGAGGTCCGCTCGGCCCCGTTAGACGGTGGACATGCTCATCGCTGGCGCTTCATCGAGTGCCCATGTGCGGTTTCATCTCCTGCGGGGTTCCGCTGGTGGGGAGCCGACCAACTTCGCGACGTACTCTCCGACCGGCGTCGGGTCGACCGGCTCAGGCACGTGCAGCGCCCGTCCGAACGCCCGTCGCCGCTCAGCGAGTTCCACGCACGCCAGGACGGGATGCAACCAAGCACCTCGGCCAGCAGCGCGCGAGCGTGGATCGGGGACAACGGTCCCCGCAGCCACGACGACGCGGAGCAACTCGGCAGCCGCCGCGCGCTGTCGGCATCCGATGCATGACCGAATCGGGCCGGGTGGCCCGATCTGAGCAGATTCGGACGCCGTCGGCGTTCTGACGGCCAAGGAAAGTCTACCCCTTACCCGCCCGCTGGGGCGTCCGGTGTCGGCCGGGCCGCCGGAGGTCGTCCCGCCCGGCGCGGTCTCAGCATCGCCGTCCGGCAGAGGTTCAGCCGCTGTTTCGGCCGCAGTTTCGGGTGCTGTCCGGGGTAAAGGTTGGGCCGGAGTCTGGGGTGGCGTCTTTGGTGCGGGCCCGGGTGCGGTGTCCGGCGCGGACGCCGGTCCGCGAGCCGGTGCCGGTCCGGGCCCCTCGCCACGGCGCGTCCCCGGGCGATCCCCGGCACGCTGGTTCGGTCGCTCGCCCGGCCCGTCGTCAACCTGTTCGGCGTCGCTGTGGATGTCGATGCGCCAGCCGGTCAGGCGGGCTGCCAGCCGCGCGTTCTGCCCCTCCCGGCCGATCGCCAGGGAGAGCTGGAAGTCGGGCACGACGACCCGCACCGACTGCGTCGCCGGGTCGACCACATGCGCCTCCACCACGTGCGCCGGCGACAGCGCGTTGCCGACATATCGGGCCGGTTCCTCGGCCCAGTCGATGATGTCGATCTTCTCGCCGTGCAGTTCGGCGACGACGTTGCGCACCCGCTGCCCCATCGGGCCGATGCACGCGCCCTTGGCGTTGAGCCCCGATACGGACGTGCGGACCGCGATCTTGGTGCGATGGCCGGCCTCGCGCGCCACCCCGACGATCTCCACGCTGCCGTCCGCGATCTCCGGCACCTCGAGCGCGAACAGCTTCTTGACCAGGTTCGGGTGCGTTCGGCTCACCGTCACCTGCGGTCCGCGCATACCCCGGGTCACCCCGATCACGTAGCCGCGCAGCCGCATTCCGTGCGTGTACACCTCCCCCGGGACCTGCTCGGATTGCGGCAGGATCGCTTCCACCTTGCCGATGTCGACGAGCACCAGCCCACGCGCGGACGCCTGGGCGTCGGCCTGCACCACGCCGGTGACGATGTCGCCCTCCCGGCCCGAGTACTCGCCGAAGGTCTGGTCGTGCTCGGCGTCGCGCAGCCGTTGCAGAATCACCTGCCGGGCGGTCATCGCAGCGACCCGGCCGAAGTCGGTGGGGGTGTCGTCGTACTCCTCGACCAGTTCGCCGTCCGCGTCGAAGTCCTGCGCCCACACGATCACCTCGCCGCTCTGCCGGTCGATCGCGACCCGGGCATGCGGCATGGAGTGCGGGGTGTGCTTGTAGGCGGTCAGCAACGCTGTCTCCAGCGCGTCGATGACGGTGTCGAAGGAGATCTCCTTCTCGCGTTCGATGCTGCGCAACGCGGCGATGTCGACGTGGACCACTGCTCAGTCCTCCGTCTCGTCCGTCGACCCGGGCCGGTTGAACTCCACCTGGACCCGGCCGGCACCCACCGAGGGCCAAGCCAACTGCAGGGCCTGGCCGTCGACGTCGAGCGCGAGCGCGTCATCGGAGGCGGCGAGCACCCGGCCGGTCGTGGGCGTCCCGTCGACCGGGACCTGCACCAGCCGACCCACCGCCCGCCGCCAATGCCGCTGCTCGGTGAGCGGCCGGTCCACCCCCGGCGAGCTGACCTCAAGCACATACGGGCCGGCGAACGCACCGCCGTCGGCGTCCAGTGCCTCGCTCACCGCACGGCTCACCACGGCGACGGCATCGAGGTCGATGCCACCGTCGGCATCGACGTCGACCCGCACGACCGTGCGCCGACCCGCCGTGCTCACCGCGACATCGTCGAGGTCATAGCCGGCAGAGGAGACGACGGGCCCGAGCATGTCGAGCAGTTGGCGGCGCGCAGCGGCAGCGTCTCCTGCCGCGGGCCGACCGATGAACGCGGACGGCATGCCTGGCACCTCCTCTGCAATTATCGGTGACGAGGGTACCGGCTCGGCGCATGGGAACGGTTCTGCCAGACTCAGCGCATATGGATGCCGGCTCGCAATCTCCGGAGTCGGCGCCCGCTTCGCACCCGGTGAGCCGGCGCGCGGTGGTTCTCGGCGGCACCGTCGCAGTGCTGGCGGAGCCGGCGCGGGCATCGCCGCCGGTGTGCTGCGGCACCTGCCCGGGACGGCCGGGCAACCCGCTCCACCCGAGCTGATCTCGGCTGTCTCGGCCGAGCAGAACCTGCTCACCGCGGTGCGGGCGTCGCTCGCGGCCCTGCCCTCCGACCGCCACGCCCGTGCGCGCGGCGCTGACCGCGACCGCCGCGGACCACGCCGCGCATCTGACCGCGTTACGCGCAGCACTGGCCGGTTATCGGCCGACTCCCGCCGACGGCAGCGTGATCAGCGGGACGGCGGTGTCGACAGGTTCGGCGACGACCGCGACGGCAAGCCCGCCGGTGGGTTCTGGCCATCCGCCGGCCGGGGCACCAGCCACCCCGGACGCAGTGCGCGGCGCCGAGCAGCGTGCCAGCTCAGCGGCTGCCGCGCGGGCCGCGCAGCTGACCGGACGCGAGGCCACCCTGCTCGCGAGTATCGCCGCGTGTGAAGCCACCCACGCCACCTGGCTGTCCGCGGTGCTGGCATGACGCCGCTGCGCAAGAACGGCCAGCCAACCGTTGCCACGCGCGACGCCTGGCAGGCTGCGCTGGCCGCCGAGCAGCGAGCGCGATTCGGCTACGGCGTGCTCGGACCGCAACTCGCGGCGCCGGCGCTCGAGCTGGCGAGAGCCGCGCAGAGCGCGCACGAGGAACTCATCGCGACCACCAGCGCCGCGATGTCTGCCGCCGGCGTCGCACCCGAACCCGCCCGCGGCGGACTATCCCGACCTGTACCCGGTCAGCTCGGCCGCTGCCGCGAAGGCGCTGGCAATCCGCCTGGAGGACGCCGCGGCGCGCGCCTGGCGTTTCGCCTATGCCACCGCCGCGGGCAACTCAAGCGCAGGCCAACCTTCGGCCGGAGCACCGGCCAACCCGGTCGAGCGGAGCGTGCTCACCCTCGCCCAGCGCGCGCTCATCGATAGCGCTGTGCGCGAAACGCAATGGCGCCTGCAGCTCGGTACCGGCACGCCGACCGACGCAGTGCCATTGGTCCGGGTATCTAGAACGCCGTGCCGTGCTGCGGCAGCCGATCGGCGAGCAGCGCACGATCGAGCCGCACGGCCGCGTCCGCACGATGCGCGCGCCCGCGCCCAGCGCGCAGGAGGTGCTCCAGGCGCACGCCACCGAGGTAGATGCTGCCCAGCGCCGCGGCGTCCAGCTCCACGTCTGCCGCAGCGGACGTCGAGGTACAGGTGGCACCGTCCGGGCCACCGACGAGACGCCATCGGCCGTCACCGAACATCGGATCGACGAGGCCGAGCACGAGGTCGACGTCGATCGCGTAACGCCGTCCCGTCATCATCGCGGGCACGTCCAGCGGGCGGACCCACACGCCGTCGTCGAGGTTCGTGGTGCGGATCTGGCGGGGATCGTCGACCAGGAACTGGATCGGATCGTCGACGGGGATCCGGTAACTCTCGATCGAGCCGACCAGGTCCAGCCCGAGGAGCACCTGCCACAAGTCACGGTGCGCGGCCGCGCTCGCGATGACGTAGTCGGTGATCCAGCACAGATGGCTCGGGTCGCCGTCGTTCCAGTCCGTCTTCATCCGATACGCGAGGTAGCCGTCGGCGTGCAGCAGATAGAACATCGCGGACATGCCCATCCGCTGATGCTCGTGGTCCAGCGTCAGGTAGTCCCAGAGCGCATCGGATCGGCTCAGCGCACCGGGAGTCTGCCGTCGCCATCGCTCATGGATCTCCGGCATCGCCTTGCGCGCCTCGCCCGCCGAGGCTCGCGAGACCGCCCTGGCATCACCGGCCTCGAGTAACCGGACGCGGCGGCGGGAGACCGCCGTCTTTCGCATCTGTGACGCGGTGCCGTAGCCGAATCGCCGGTAGATGCCACCTTCGCTCGCGGTGAGAATGGCGCACGAGTAGCCGGCCTCGCGCAGCTCATCGAGCTGGCGCTCGCATCAGCGCGCTCAGTACGCCGGTGCGGCGATAGGTCGCGTCCACACTGACCCAGGTCACGCCAGGGACCTCGAGCTGCCCACCGGGCACCGTCATCGTGAACGGGTAGTCGCCGGTAACGCCGATGATCCGGTCCGCGTCGGTGGCCACCAGGAACCGATCGAAATCGAGCAGTGTCCGTGCGTCGGCCAGCTCCTCGTCAGTCATGCGAAAGCCGAAGCTGGCACAGTCGAGGTCGGTGATCGCCGGATAGTCCGCGTCGGTGGCTCGGCGGATGGATACCTGCACAGCTCCACTCTCCTGGGCCAGGCAACCGAAATCGAGCCTGGAGCTGTGCCCGGCCGCGCTCAGCGGCACAATCAGCGCCAGGAGTCGAGGACATCCAGCAGGTCGATGAGCCGCCCGATCACCGCGTCCGGCTCGCTGTCGACCTCGCGGAGCTGTTCGGGCGGGATGTCGCTGTGCGGCACCAGCACGGCCCGCATGCCGACGGCCTTGGCCCCGTGGATGTCGTCGAAGAGCCGGTCGCCGACGAAGACGGCGCGGGCCGGATCAGCGACGCCCACTGCAGCCAGCGCGGCCCGGAACGCCTCCGGGTGGGGCTTCGTCCACGGAATTTCGGACGTGTACACACGGCCGTGCAGCATCGACAACACCTGGTCGCGCTCGAAGATCCGGTCGTGTTCGGCGCCGGGCCACATCGTGTTGGACAGCACCCCGATCTGCACGCCGCGATGGTGCAGTGCCGCGAAGAGCTCCGGCGCGTCGGGGTCGAGATAGGTGTGCGGCTCCCACCAGGCGTGGAAGGCCGCCAGCATGTCCTCGGTGGGGATCACGCCCGCGCGATCGAACACATCCTGCAGCGTCGCGCTGCGGTGCTCGTCGGTCGATTGCAGCCATGCCGCCCGTTCGGCGTCGTGCAACCGGCGGGCGACGTCCGCGTCGTCGAAGGTCGCGGCCAGCCAGCTGTCGAACGGATCGACCGTGTGCCACGGAGTGAGCGTGCCGCCCCAGTCGAAGATCACCGCGTCGATGCTGCCCCAGCTCACCCGGGTGACCGTAACAATGACGACGCGACGTGACGGTCCGTGGGCCGGGTGCGTGGCCCGAGCTGAGGAGAACCAGCGAGCCGAGCCATGGGAATTGCCGGATTTTCCGTGCGCGGGCTGGCACGATCGTCGCCATGACGTACCCCACCGGCGGGGACCGCGGCCCGTTCCGCGACACCCCCGACTACCCGACCCAGCAGTTCCGGCCAGTCCCGGCCGAACCGCCGCCGGGCCCGGCGCCGTACGAGCAGGACCGGTACCGGCAGCAGGACAGCCGCCAGCAGGCGCCGTACGGCGACGAGTACACGCGGGACCGGCGTGCCGGTGCGCCGGCCGGCAAGCGCCGGCTGCCATGGGGTTGGCTGATCCTCGCCGCGATCGTGCTGATCGCCGCGGCCGGTGCGGGCGGCTACGTCGCCGGCCACACCCAGGGAAAGAAGGACGGACGCAGCAGCGGGCCTAAGCACTTCCTGTCGCACACCGCGGTGGAGGCTTACATCGCCCAGCAGTTCGGCGCGGCGAATGTGCAGTGCTACGGCGGGCAGGACATGCCGCTGACCCCGAACACCGCGTTCACCTGCACCGCGGCGGGTGCGTCGTACGTGGTCGTGGTCAAGAACGTCGACACCGGCAGCTACCAGGTGGTCAAGACGTCGTAACGCTTCGCCTCAGCTGACCGAGACCACCGGTTCGCCGGGTGCAACACCCTCGCCCAGCTCCTGGCCCATCTCCGCGGCAAGCCGCATCGCTTCCTCGATCAGCGTCTCCACGATCTGTGACTCCGGCACGGTCTTGATCACCTCGCCGCGCACGAAGATCTGACCCTTGCCGTTGCCGGACGCGACGCCCAGGTCCGCTTCGCGCGCCTCGCCGGGCCCGTTCACCACGCAGCCCATCACCGCCACGCGCAACGGCACGGTCATGCCCTGCAGCCCGGCGGTGACCTTGTCGGCGAGCGTGTACACATCCACCTGGGCACGCCCGCAGGACGGGCACGAGACGATCTCGAGCCGGCGCTGGCGCAGGTTCAGCGACTCGAGGATCGCCAGGCCGACCTTGACCTCCTCGACCGGCGGCGCGGACAGCGACACGCGGATGGTGTCGCCGATGCCCTTGGCCAGCAACGACCCGAATGCGACCGAGGACTTGATGGTCCCCTGGAAGGTCGGACCAGCCTCGGTGACGCCCAGGTGCAACGGATAGTCACACTGCTCTGCCAGCAGCTCGTAGGCACGCACCATCACGACCGGGTCGTTGTGCTTGACGGAGATCTTGAAGTCGCGGAAGCCGTGCTCCTCGAACAGCGAGGCCTCCCACAGGGCAGACTCCACCAGCGCCTCGGGCGTCGCCTTGCCGTACTTGGCCAGCAGCCGCTTGTCCAGCGAACCGGCGTTCACGCCGATACGCAACGAGGTTCCGGCATCGGTGGCCGCCTTGGCGATCTCCCCGATGCGGTCGTCGAATGCCTTGATGTTGCCGGGGTTCACCCGCACCGCGGCGCAGCCGGCATCGATCGCGGCGAACACGTACTTGGGCTGGAAGTGGATGTCCGCGATCACCGGGATCTGGGATTTCTTGGCAATCGCGGGCAGTGCCTCGGCGTCGTCCTGCGACGGCACGGCGACGCGGACGATGTCGCATCCTGCAGCGGTCAGTTCCGCGATCTGCTGCAGGGTGGCATTCACGTCGGCAGTCAGCGTGGTGGCCATCGACTGCACGGAGATCCGCGCGTCGCCACCGACGAGAACCGAACCGACCTTGATCTGGCGCGAGCGGCGCCGGGGCGCGAGTACCGGCGGCGGCGTCGAAGGCATGCCGAGGGGGATGGTCACCCCGCCATTATCCATCGCGGGACCTGAGCGCCGAGATCGCTCACCCGTTGAGGTTGATGGGCTTCACGATGTCGGCGTAGAGCGTGAGCAAGGTCAGCAGGATCAGCACCGATCCCACCAGGTACATCACCGGCAGCATCTGGGCGGTGTCGACGTGATGCTGGGTGGTATCGACGGTGCCATCCGCCCGCGAGGTCAACCCATCCGCAGCCACTGGTACCCGGCGGCGCAGGCGAGCCCGGCCCCGCTTGGCCGCCTCCACCAGCGCGCCCGCGACATGACCGCCGTCCAGGGGCAACAACGGAAGCAGGTTGAAGAAGAACAGCAGCAGGTTCACGATCGCCAGCAGGCTCACCAGCGCCGAGACCTTGTCCTGGACGTCGAGGTGCTTGCTTTCGGCGATGCTGCCACCGATGCGGCCGATGCCGACGACACCGACAGCTCCGTTGATGTCGCGGGGCTTGTTGTTGAACACCGTGTCCCACAGGCTGCCGATCTTCTTCGGATAGCTGCCGATGGCATCGACGCCGAGCCGGATCTGATGGCCCACCTGACCGGCGATGCCGGTGACGCCGAGCGGCTGGTAGTAGTCATGGATGACCGGCGCGACACCGATGAATCCGGCCACCTTCGTCTTGGTACCGCTGTCGTTGGCGGCCTTCAGATTGTCGACGGGCGTGATACTCAACTGCACCGGGTTGCCGTCGCGGATCACCGTCATCGACAGCTGCTTGTTCGGCGATGCCTCGATCACCTTCACCGCCGCGTCGAACGATGCCATTGCGACGCCGTTGATGGCCACGATCTTGTCGCCGGCACGCAGGCCGGCCAGCGCGGCGGGCGAGTTCGGCTGGGCGCAGTCGTTCTGTTTGGCCGCCGGGGCCGTCACCGGCACCACGCACTTGCTGACCGACCCGATCGTCTGCGTGGCCGTTTGCGACGACAGCCCGATGGTGGAAAGCAGCACGACCATCAGCACCAGGTAGATCAGCAGGTTCATGCACGGGCCGCCGAGCATGACGATTATTTTCTTGCCGGGCGTCAGCCGGTAGAACTCACGGTCCCCGTCGCCGGGTAGCACATCAGCCCGGCTCATCCGCCGGAAGTCCTCGATCGCGCTTGCCCACCGCCGGGGCCAGCGCGACTGCGTCCCGTCCCGGCGCGGCGGCACCATCCCGATCATGCGGATGTAGCCGCCGAGGGGAATCGCTTTCACGCCGTACTCGGTGTCGCCGCGTTTGCGCGACCACAGCGTCGGCCCGAAGCCGACCATGTACTGAGTGACCTTCACGCCGAACTTCTTGGCCGGCACCATGTGCCCGACCTCATGCAGCGCTATCGAGAGCAACAGTCCGAGAGCGAAGATCGCGACGCCAATCGCGTACAGCACGTCGACCGTCCCTTCACCCCGCTCAGAGCATCTGGTCCCGCTCGATGAGCGACCGGGCGAGGGTCCGAGCCCAGCCCTCTGCCTTCTCGATGTCCTCGACGGTACCCGGTTCGCCCACGTCGGCGTGCCGATCGGACAACCACGCCTCAAGGACCAGAGCCAGCGTGTCCACTATCTGCAGGAACGCTATGTGTCCGTTGTGGAACGCGGCGACCAGTTCTTCGTTGGCCGCGTTGTACACCGCCGGCGCACAACCGGCGGCGATCCCGGCGCGGCGCGCCAGACCGACTGCCGGGAACGCCTCGGCGTCCAGCGGCTCGAAGGTCCACGTGTGGGCGGTGCTCCAGTCGACGGCCGCGGCCGCACCGGGCACCCGGTGCGGCCAGTCCAGCGCCAGCGCGATGGGCAGGCGCATGTCCGGCGGGGACACCTGCGCCAGGGTGGAGCCGTCGACGAACTCCACCATCGAATGCACCACGGACTGCGGGTGCACGACGACCTCGATCTGCTCGTACGGCACCCCGAACAGCAGATGTGCCTCGATCGTCTCCAACCCTTTGTTCACCAGGGTCGCGGAGTTCGTGGTGACCAGCGTGCCCATGTCCCAGGTGGGGTGCGCGAGCGCCTGCGCCGGTGTCACGTCCCGCAACTGGTCGCGCCCCCGACCCCGGAACGGCCCGCCGCTGGCCGTCAGTACCAGCCGCCGAACCTCCGCGGGTGCGCCGCCCCGCAGGCATTGCGCCAGCGCCGAGTGCTCGGAGTCGACGGGGATGAGCTGCCCCGGCGCAGCCCTGCGGACCACCAGCGAGCCGCCGGCGATCAGGGACTCCTTGTTCGCCAACGCAACCGGGAGCCCCGCACCGAGGCTGGCCAACGTCGCCCGCAGCCCCTGCGCGCCGGCCACGGCATTGAGCACGACGTCCGCGTCACGCGCGGCGAGTTCCTCGGTCGCGTGCGTCCCGGCGAGCACCGTCGGCAGCGGCGCATCGCCCGGCCAGTACCGGTGCAGGGCCGCCTGCAGGGCGTCGACCGCCTGCTCGCGCACGACGCCGACCGCCTGCACCCGCAGCGCCGCCGCCTGTCGGGCAAGCAACTCGACGTCCGAGCCGCCGGCGCACACCGCCGACTACGGCGAAGTGCTCCGGAGCACGTTCGACGATGTCGATCGCCTGCGTGCCGATCGACCCGGTGGAGCCGAGAATGGTGACCCGGCGGCGTTCGCCCACCCCCTCAGCCGCCCCCCGGCACTGCGGCTGGCACGCGCGGCGAGATCCGCAGGCCCGAGTTCGGCGGCCGCGCGGTGCCCGGACAGCGCCAGACCCAGGTCCAGGTCCGCGAGCAGGCAACGCAGCACGTGCCGAACTCCCTCCTGGCCGCCCAAGCGCGAGGCCATAGACCCACGGCCGGCCTACCAGCACCGCCTTCGCGCCGAGCGCCAACGCCTTGACGATGTCCGCGCCGGTGCGGATGCCCGAGTCGAACAGCACGTCGAGCTGATCGCCGACCGCTGCGGCCACCTCCGGCAGCGCGTGCAGCGACGCGATGGCGCCGTCCACCTGGCGTCCGCCGTGGTTGGACACCACGACACCGGCCATGCCCGCGTCGACGGCCCGTTTCGCGTCGTCGACACACTGCACGCCCTTGACCACGATCGGCCCGTCCCAGTGCTCGCGCAGGAAGGCGAGGTCGGCCCAGCTGTGGTCGGTGCCGGTGAACATCGGCAGCCAGCGCATCAGCGCGGCGGGCAGATCGTCGCGCGGCGGCTTTGCGAGCCCGGCGCAGAACGCCGGGTCGTCGAAGTAGTTGGCGAGCCCTTCCCCGGTCAGGAACGGCAGGTAGGCGTGGTCCAGGTCGTGCGGGCGCCAGCCGAGCATCCAGGTGTCGAGCGTGACGACGAGGACCGTGTAGCCGGCTGCCTGCGCCCGCTCGAGCAGGCTCGCGCAGACGGCCTCGTCGTTCGGCCAGTACAGCTGGAACCAGCGCGTCGCCCTCGCCGCTGGCCTCGGCTACCTGCTCGAGCGTGAACGAGGACACCGTGGACACCGTCATCGGCACACCGAGCGCGGCGGCGGCGCGGGCCACCGCCAGCTCCGCGTCCGGCATGCACGATCGATTGCACCCCGACCGGCGCGGTGATCACCGGCACCGGGAACCTACGGCCGAACAGGGTGGTGGACAGGTCCCGCGGCGTGGGGCCGTTGAGCATGCGCGGCACGATGCGCAGGGTGTCGAACGCGGCGCGGTTGGCACGGGCGGTGGCACCGGAACCGGCCGCCCCGGCGACGTACCAGAACGGCTCCGGCGCCATATGCGTCGCGCGCGAGATCTTCCAGCGCCGTGGTGTCGGTGGTCAGCGTCGGGCCGGACGCCGCCCATCCCCTGCAGGTAGATCTCGCTCGCGTACCCGGCAGGCACCAGCGCGGGGGGCGGCTGTTCGGTCATGCCGCAGAGTCTGCCCGATCCCGCGAGACCGTCGCGGCGTTGCCCGGCGCCGCGATGATCCGCCAGCCTCTGCGGCCTGCTCCACCGGCGGTCCACAGACCGCGCAGTCGTAGTGGTGCTCCGGATGCGGTGCCGGCGCGGGAGGCGCGCTGGGATTGCGGATGAGCAGCGCTGAGCCGAGGCCACCGACGACGAGCAATCCGGTACACAGCATCAGCGCGATGCGGTAGCCGTGCAGGAAGTGCTCGCCGTTGCGGTAATCGTTGCCGACGATCCCGGCGGCAACCGGCAACACGGCTACCGCGAGCAAGCTGGCCGCGCGGGCGACCGCGTTGTTCACGCCGGAAGCGATGCCGGCGTACCGGTTCGGCGCTGCGGCCAGCACGGTCGTGGTCAGCGGGGCGACGAGCAGCGACAGGCCGAGCCCGAAAACGATCACGCCGGGCAGCACGCTCGCCACGTACGTCGCGTGCCGTCCCGCGCTCATCGCCAGCAGCACGATGCCGGCGGCCGCGATCAGCGGACCGAACGTCATCGGCCAGCGCGGTCCGGTGCGATCGGACAGGGCCGCCGCGCGCGGTGAGAGCACCAGCATCAGCGCGGTGACCGGCAGGAGTGCGGTGCCGGCCAGCAGCGGTGAGAACCCGCTGACCACCTGCAACTCAACCGAAAGCAGGAAGAACAATCCGCCGAGAGCGGCGTAGACGACGAACGTGACCGCGTTGGTGGCGGAGAACTGCCGATTTGCGAAGATCGACAGGGGCAGCATCGGATGCTTGCCGCGCCGTTCGTGCATCACGAAGGCGGCGAGCGCGGCAATGCCGACGGCACCGGTGACGCAAACCAGCGCGGAGAACCCGCTGCCGAGTCGGATGAGGGCGTAGGTGAGCCCGCCGAGTCCGAGCGCGCCGAGCAGCGCGCCGGCAACGTCCAGCCCGTGCACGGCGTCGGGATCCTTCGTCTCCGGCACGTGGCGCCGCGAGATCGCCACCACCAGCACAGCCAGCGGAACGTTCACGATGAAGATCCATCGCCAGCCCGGCCCGTCGATCAGGTAGCCGCCCACGAAGGGTCCGATCGCTGTTGCGATACCGCCGAAACCGGACCACATGCCGATGGCCTTGGCGCGGTCGCCCGGCACGAAGCTCGCCGAGATCATGGCGAGGCTGCCCGGCGTCAACAGGGCACCGCCGATGCCCTGCACGGCGCGGGCAGCGACGAGCGTGCCGATGTTGGGCGCGACGGCGCACGCCGCCGACGCGATTGCGAACCAGGCCACGCCGACGACGAAGACGCGGCGCCGGCCGAACCGGTCGCCGAGCGAGCCGCCGAGCAATATGAATGAGGCCAGCGTCAGGGTGTAGCCGGTGATGGTCCACTGCAGCCCGTCGAAGCCGGCATGCAGATCCTGCCCGATCGCCGGTAGTGCGACGTTGACGACGGTCGCGTCGATCCCCGCCAGCCCGGAACCGAGGATCGCGGCGAGCAGGATCCACCGTGCGGTGGGCGTGCCGAGCCGCACCTGAGCGGTTGCAGTGTCGTTCGCCACGTCGATCCCTTCGTTACCCGGCTCCGCCCCGGCCATTCTGCGCCGAATCCGTGTCGCCGGGGCGCGGCAGGACTTGATAAGGCAATAAGCCGTTCACCGGTTGGGCAACTGCCCCGCATAGCCTGGCAGACATGCGATTCGACGCAGGGCGGGAACGCTTCGACGGGATTTTCGCGTTCGCCGCCGTCGTGGCCGTGGTCGCGATCTCGGTGGCGGCGACCGCACGGCGGCGCGTAGCACGGCGTGTGCCGCTGCTCGACCGGCTGTAGCGCGTCACGGTGCCGCCGGGGCGCAGGTGCGACCGGTGGGGGCGGGCACAACGGCGCCGGGCGCGCTAGCGTCCGGGACGTGGGTATCGATCTCAACGCCGATCTCGGCGAGGGGTTCGGTGTGTGGACGATCGGGGACGACGACGCGCTGCTCGATGTGATCACCAGCGCCAACGTCGCGTGTGGGTTCCACGCCGGCGATCCGCACATCATGGTGCGCACCTGCGCACATGCCACTCAGCGTGGCGTGGCGATCGGCGCACAGGTCGGATACCGCGATCTCGCCGGGTTCGGCCGGCGCCGTATCGATATCGACGCCGACCGGCTCTACGCCGATGTGCTGTACCAGCTCGGCGCGCTGCACGCGTGCGCGGTCGCGGCGGGCAGCTCCGTTCGCTACGTCAAGCCGCATGGCGCGCTCTACCACGCTGCCGCGGATGACGTCGCGCAGGCCGGCGCCATCGTGGACGCGGTGTCCGCATTCGATGCGGGTCTGCCGGTGTTGGGCCTGGCCGGCTCGAAGCTGCAGGCGGCGGCCGAGGGTGCCGGCGTGCCATTCGTGTCCGAAGCCTTCGCCGACCGCGGATACCTGAGCACCGGCCGGCTCGTACCACGCACCGAGGCCGGCGCAGTCATCCACGATCAGGCCGCGGTCACCGAACGGGTGGTGCGCATGGCGCGCGAGAACGTGGTCCGTGCCGTCGATGGAGCCGACATCCACGTCCGCGCCGACTCGATCTGCCTGCACGGTGACACACCGGGCGCGGCGGCGCTGGCCCGAGCTGTGCGCGCAGCGCTGACCGGGGCCGGTGTCGAGTTGCGGGCATTCGCACGGTGAAGCTGCGGCCCTACGGCGACACCGGGGTACTCATCGAGGCCGATGCCGGCGCGGACCCGGTCGCACTCTGTCGCGCAGTGCAGGCACGCGCAGTGCAGGCCCGGGCGCTGCCCGGCATGGTGGCCGTGATTCCCGGGGCACGCACAGTGCTGGTGGAGTACGACCCGCGGCTGATGTCCTTCGACGCGTTGGCCGCGGAGCTGACCGAGCTGGATGTCCAGGCGGAGCCGGCCACCGGTGGTGCGGAGGTGACGATCGAGGTGCGCTACGACGGGCCGGACCTCATCGCAGTCGCCGACGAAGTCGGGTGCAGTGTGCCGGACCTCATCCGCCGGCACAGCAGTGCGCGGTACCGAGTGGCGTTCTGCGGCTTCGCACCGGGATTCGCCTACCTGCGCGGGTTGGACCCGGCATTGCACGTCCCCCGGCTGGCCGAACCGCGCACCGCGGTGCCCGCCGGCTCGGTTGCGATCGCCGGGGAATTCACTGCGGTGTATCCGCGCCGCTCCCCCGGCGGCTGGCGCCTGCTCGGCACGTCGTCGGCACAGCTATGGCAACTCGACCATGACCCGCCGGCCCTGCTCACGCCGGGCACGGCGGTCCGTTTCGTCGCGACATGATTGCGCGCCGATGCTGGAGGTAGTCGAGCCGGGACCGTTCGCGTGCGTGCAGGATCGCGGACGCGCCGGCTACGCCGCCCTCGGCGTCGCGCGGGCGGGGGCATTCGACGTCGGTGCACACGATCTCGCGAACCGGCTCGTCGGCAACTCCGCACAGGCCGCGACGATCGAGTTCACGTTCGGCGGCCTGACCCTGCGGATGCACGACGCGGCCACCGTCGCGGTCACGGGTGCACCGGTTGCCGGCCTCGACTACCTGAGGCCGGTGACTCTGCCCGCGGGGTCGATGGTGCGCTTCGGGGTGCCGCAGGCCGGCGTGCGCAGTTATCTCGCTGTCCGTGGCGGCATCGATGTCGAACCAGTGCTGCATTCACGCAGCAGGGACACCCTGGGCGACATCGGGCCGCCGGCACTGCGTGCCGGAGACGTACTACCGGTCGGCGCCAGCGTCGTGTCGGCGCCCGCCGCCGGCGACGTGAGCAGCGGCTGGTGGCCCGGGCCGGCCCGGCTGCCGGTTGTGCTCGGGCCCCGGGCCGACTGGTTCAGCAGCGACGCGGTGCCGACCCTGCTCGAGACCGCGTGGCGGGTGCGTGCGGACGGCGACCGGATCGGCATCCGGTTAGACGGCCCGCGCCTGCGGCGAGTCCGCACGCAGGAGTTACCGAGCGAGCCGACGCTGCCCGGCGCCATCCAGGTGCCGCCGGACGGGCGGCCCATCGTGCTCGGCCCTGATGCACCCGTCACCGGCGGCTATCCGGTGATCGCGGTGCTGCGGCGCCGCTACCTGGATCACGTTGCCCAGCTACGGCCGGGCGCCGTCGTCCAGTTCGGCCGCTGAACTCAGCAAGCCCGAATGCTCCGCCTCGACGATCAGGGCGGGCGGGGCGGCCCGGGCGCGCTAGCCGAACACGATCGTCTTGTTGCCGAAGACGAGAGTGCGCCGTTCCACGTGTGCCCGGACTGCCCGGGCCAGCACCACGGTCTCCAGGTCGCGTCCCTTGCCGACGAGGTCGCCAACGTTGTCCCGGTGCGACACCGCCGCCACGTCCTGCGCGATGATCGGCCCTTCGTCCAGCTCGGCGGTGGCGTAGTGGGCGGTCGCGCCGATCAGCTTCACGCCGCGAGCTTGCGCCTGGTGGTACGGCTTCGCGCCGACGAACGCCGGCAGGAACGAGTGATGGATGTTGATGATCTGCGCGGGGAATGCGCCCAGGACGGACGGACCCAGGATCTGCATGTACCGCGCCAGTACCACGGTTTCGACGTCGTAACCGCGTAGCAGTCCGAGCAGGCGTTGTTCCTGGGCGTCGCGGTTGTCCTGGTCCACCGGCACATGGAAGAACGGCACTCGGTTGAAGGCAGCGAGGTCGGCGTGGTCCGGGTGGTTGCTCACCACCACGGAGATCTGCGCGGGCAGCTCGCCCGATCGCCAGCGGCCGAGCAGGTCGGCCAGGCAATGCACCTCGCGTGATGCAAGTAGCGCCAGGCGCGGCCGCTCGTCGGTGAAGTGCAGCCGGACCTGTATGCCGAACCTTCGCGCGACCGGGGCGAACACCTCGCCCAGTTCCTCGCGGGTCAGCGTGGCGTCGTCAACGGTGAACTCGACGCGCTGGAAGAAGATGCCGGCTTCCGGGTCGACGTGCTGTTCGGCGTGCACGATGTTCCCGCCGACGCGCAGTACGAAGTCCGCGACGCCGTGCACGAGGCCGGGTTGATCCGCGCAGGACAGCAGCAGAACGGCCGTGGTCACGTGCGACGGGCCTCAGCGGCGGCGAATTCGTCGCGTGATGACGACGACGAGCAGGACACCGGCACCCGCAATGATCGCCTGGCCTTGCGGAGTGCGCGCCTTGGCGATGATCGCCTGCTTGACGTTGGCGGTGACGCGCTTCGGGCTGGTCCGGTACACCAGAGCGTCCACCGATTGCGCCAGCGCGACACGAGCCTGCTCGATGTCGCGCTGGATGTCCTCGGCACTGCGCTCCGCGGTCACGGCAGCTCCCCTTCCGTCAATGCCGAGCCTAGGCCATGTCACGCCGGGCCACGGCTCGGTCGATGCCCGTCGATGCCCGTGGATGCTGGTCGACACGGGTCGATACGGTGGGGTAATGGCGCGACTGGCCCCGGGCGACCCGGCACCTGAGTTCACCCTGCCCGACGCGGATGGACACCCGGTGTCGCTGTCGAACTACGCCGGCCGCAAAGTGGTGGTGTATTTCTACCCCGCCGCGATGACACCCGGGTGCACGACGCAAGCCTGCGACTTCCGCGACAACCTCGCCAGCCTGCAGCAGGCCGGGTACGCGGTGCTCGGCATCTCGCCGGACAAGCCGGAGAAGCTGGCGACCTTCGTGGCACAACAGCACCTGACCTTCCCGTTGCTGTCCGACCCGTCCCGCGAGACGTTGCAGGCATACGGCGCCTACGGCGAGAAGACGATGTACGGCAAGAAGGTCACCGGCGTGATCCGGTCGACATTCGTCATCGACTCCGCAGGTCACATCGAGCAGGCCCAGTACAACATCAAAGCCACCGGTCATGTCGCCAAGCTTCGACGTGATCTGGGCATATCCGCCTAGCGCACCTCAGGTGCCCAGTCGGGTCAGCGCTGACACACTCCAGCGCGAGAAACAGCGCTAGGGACTACGGCCTGCTCGCCGTAGGGTTTGGCCCCGGGGGCCGTAGCCCAATTGGCAGAGGCACACGGTTTAGGTCCGTGCCAGTGAGGGTTCGACTCCCTCCGGCCCCACCACATGTGATCTCCGCCCCCGAGGAGGCACTGATGTCGGCACCGACCGAATCCGGGTCCGCACGCGGCCTGGCACTCACCGCGATGATCTTCGCGGTGGCCATGACGTTCATCGACCAGACGATCGTGTCCATCGCTGCACCGAAGATCCAGTCCGAGCTCGGGCTGTCCAGCACAGGTCTGCAATGGGCGATCAACGCGTACTTGCTCGCCCTGGCCGCGCTGTTCGCCTACGGCGGCCGGCTCGCCGATACCGTCGGGCACCGCCGGATGGTGACGGCCGGCATCGTCATCTTCGCCGCCGCCTCGGCACTGTGCGGGTTGACGCCGACGGGCAGCGTCGCCGAGGGCTGGCTCGTCGCGTTCCGCGCGCTGCAAGGCGTCGGCGGCGCGATCATGTATCCGGCCGCACTGGCGATCGTGGTCGGTTCCTATCAGCCCAGCGAACGCGGCCGGGCGCTCGCGCTGTTCTTCGGCATCGCCGGCGGGCTCACCGCGGTCGGCCCGACGCTCGGCGGTTTCCTCACCCAGTGGACCTGGCGGGCGATCTTCTGGATCAACGTCCCGGTGGCCCTGGTAGCGCTCGTGCTGCTGGCCCGAGCTAAGCCGCCGAATGTGCGCCGGCCGGCACCGATGGACTACCGCGGCCTCGCGTTGATCACGACCGGCGTCGGCCTGACCATCTTCGGACTGCAGCAGAGCGGCCGCTGGGGCTGGGGCGACCCGTTCATCATCGGGCCGGTCGTGGTGGGCGTAGCGCTGCTCGTCGCGTTCGTGCTCGCCGAGCTGCGGACATCCTCGCCATTGATGAACGTGACGATCTTCCGGGACCGCGGATTCACCATCGACAACGCGGTGCTGTTCATCGCGATGATCGTCTTCGTACCCTTCTTCTTCTTCGCCAGCGAGTACGGCCAGATCGCGCTCGGCGAGAAGCCGAACACCGCGAGCCTGATGCTGTTGTACTTCTTCGGCGGTTTCGTTGTCGCCGCGCAGGTGGGTGGACGGATGCTGGATCGCATCGGTGCCCGGCGCCCCCTGGTGATCGGCTCGGTGCTCGCCGCGGTGGGCTTGGCGCTATGGGCCGAGCGGGTCACCTCGCTCTCGATCGGGCACCAGATCACCTTCATCGTCCTCGCCGGAGCGGGTATCGGACTGATGCTCGGCCAGGCGAACACCGACGCCCTCAACCGCGCGCCGAGTGACGCCTACGGTGAGGCAACCGGCATCACCCAGACCGTGCGCAACTTCGGCTCAAGCCTCGGGCTGGCCGTGCTGGGCACGGTGCTGGTGACGCAACTGCGCACGCACGTCGCGTCGTCGCTGCGCGGCATGGGTGTGCCCGCCGAGCAAGCCCGGCACCAGGCCGCGACGATCGCGCAACTCGGCAACGGCGGTGGTGGTAGCGGCTCAACCTCGGCGATACCGCACTTCATCCAACTCGACTTCGCCGAGGCGATTCGGACGGTCCTGATGACCATGTCCTGGGTAATGGTGGCCGCGGCCGTGGTCGCGTTCGTGGGCCTACCAAGGCGATCGTCGCGGCGAACCGGGCGGCCTTCGGGCGAGGCAGAACCGGCGCCGGTCGCCCCGGACTGACTCAGCCGACTGGCTCAGCCCACCTCGCGCTGCGCGGTGTCCGGATCGGCCGCGGCGGGTGCGGGACGGGACCGCAGGTCATGGCCCACGCTGGTCAGGCACTTGCCGTCGGTGAGCCGCCATTTCCACCCGTGCATCTGGCAGGTGAGCACCTCGCCGTCGATCGTGGCGAACCGGGTCAGGTCTGCCTTGAGATGCGGGCAGCGCCGCTGCACCTCCCAGCCGTCGAGAATCGTCGTTTCATTCGCCTCAGCGACGTTTTGCTCGGCGAACCAGCCTTCGGCGTAGTTCAGCCGCTCCTCGGACAGGCACTTGAAGAACACATACACGAACTCGTTGTACGGCCCGATGCGGTGCGCGGAAAAACGGCAGGACAAGAACAGCGAGTTGACCCAATCGATCTCGTGCTCCGCGATCAGCTTCTCCAGGTATGCGCGCCGAGTGCGGAACCGGTACCGCACCTTCTCCCCGGCGTATGCGCGTACCTCCCGCGCCTGGAAGTCGAGCAGCACATCGACATCGCCGCGTTCGACGTCCTCCGCGGTGAACCGCACGCCGCCGTCGATGCCGGCGGCCATATGGTCGGCCTCCTCGAGCAGCGGCGTGAACCACTCCTGCAATGCCGGCAGAATGTCGATCTCCGGATGCGGCCACGTCGCCTTTAGCCACCTCAACCTCGGGCATGCGCCGTGCCTGGTACGCGCGAAGGTAGGACTCCTTGTCTTCGAAGATGGTGTTTATCTCGTCGGAACCAAGGCTGTGCTGCACGTCGCATTCCGGATCAGCGAGGTCGGCGCTGCTGCCCGGCAGCAACAGCCGGCCCTCGCCGATGCCCCTTCTCGGCCAGCCAATCGCAGGTACACCGCCTGGTCCGGGAAGATGTTCGACTCGTCGCCGAAGATGTCGTTGAATCCCCACAGCTCCTCGTCGAGGAAGCACGGCGGGCCGGCGGTCGGGAACACGAACCGCGCACCGCATTCGTCGATGTAGCGCAGCGTGCGGTCGAACTGCCGTTCGCGCTTGCTCAACCCCAGTGCCTGCTTCGCCCGCGCGGGAAGTTCGTACACCATCGGGAACCAGATCGCTCCGGAGAACTGCACCAGATACCCGTCGATCGGCCCGAGGCTCGGTGAACAGGTCCAGCTCCGAGGGACGGGCGTCGTTCTGGTTCAGCACCCGGTGCTCACCGTCGTAGACCCACAGCGAGGAGTCGCCGATCGGTCCGTCCGTCGGTGAGACCAACGCCTGGATCATGATCTGCAGGCCGTCGAGTTCGAGCGGCTCGGCGTTGTCCGGCTTGACGAATCGGCTGAACCCGACCTCGCGCAGCGCGTCCTCGAGTTCGGATGTCGGGTAGTCCGGCAGCAGCACGGTCGCCGCTTGCTGACGTGCTTGCGCAGGTGTTCCGGGTCGAAGTGATCGCGGTGCAGGTGGCTGACGTAGAGGTAGTCGACCTGCCCGATCCGGTCCCAGTCCAGCTGCGAGTTGTCCGGGAAACGGGAACCACGCGCCGAAGTACGCGGGGTTCACCCATGGGTCGGTGAGGATGGTCCCGTGCGCGGTCTGCAGGAGCACGCTCGCGTGTCCCAGGCCGGTTATGCGCATGCTCCGACCCTAATGCCACAATGTTGAGCAACGCCGTGGCTCGCGGCCGAACGACTCCGCGAGTGACGAGCCGCACCGGACGACGGACAGGAGCGCGCAGCCGTGGCGCTGGACCCGCACAGCGAAGAGCCGGACCTCAGCCTGCCGACGGACTACAAGCGCGACCACCCGGACGAGCACCCGACCGACTGGGGATGGCACGGCGAGTGGGGTCGCGCCGCACGGATCGCCGGCTGGGTCGTGGCGATCATCTTGTTGCTGATGATGACGGCCACGCACTACAACCTGAGCGGCCAGCTCTGGCTGGGATTGTTCGCCGGCGGCATTATCGTGTCGCTGATCGCCGACCGGCAGCGCCGCAAGAACGCCTGGCGCCAGTAGCGCATTCGCCCGAGACAACAGGTCTGCCGGACCTACTGCGGGCTCATCTCTATGCCCATGGCTCGGTTCGGGGTCGCTCCGCTCCTCGGGCCCTAGGGGCCCTGCGATTCCTACTGCTCGGCTCGGGGTCGCTCCGCTCCTCGGGCCCTAGCGGGCCCTGCGATGCTCACTCCGCCCTCGCCTCGCCGCGTCACTCCGCCCTCACCTCGCGCACGCCCCAGGGCGAGGCGTACTCGCCGGCCAGCAACTCCAGGAACGGGATGGCATCGAACGCCTCCGGGCCGAGCACCCCGGCACCATGCCACACCCCGGACGCAATCAGTTCCAACGCCACCACCGGGTTGACCGCGGTCTGCCACACCACCGCCTGCGACCCGTACTCGGCCATCGACCACGCGTTGTCCACCACGTGGTAGAGGTACGTCGAGCGCGGCGCACCGTCCTTGCCGGTGCCGCGGACCCACAACCCGGCGCATGTCTTGCCGGTCATCCGCGGGCCGAGCGTGGCCGGGTCGGGCAGGCACGCCGCGACGACGTCGCGTGGTGAGACCTGCACGCCGCCGACGCTCACCTTCTCGGTGCGGTCGAGCCCCAGCAGGTGCAGGGTCTTCAGCACGTCGATGAATTCGCTGCCGAGGCCGTATTTGAATGTCACGCGGCGCGCATCGACCCAGCGCGGGATCAGCAGCACCTCCTCGTGCTCCACGTTGACGCACTCGACCGGACCGATGCCTTCTGGGAAGTCGAACGTTTCCGGCTCGCTGAACGGCTCGGTGGTGAACCAGCCCTTGTCGCGCTCGTAGATCACCGGCGGGTTGAGGCACTCCTCGATCGTGGTCCAGATCGAGAACGACGGCGCGAAGTCGTAGCCGTCGACGACGAGGTTTGCGCCGTCACGCACGCCGGCTTCGTCGATCTCGCTGAAAAGATGGTCTGCCGCGTAGCGCGCAAACACGTCGGCCAGGCCGGGCTCGACGCCCATCCCGACGAGTGCGAGCCGATCCGCGGCACGCCATTGCTCGTCCAGGGCGAACTGCTCGTCGCCGAGTTTGACGCCGGTCAGCTGGTACGGGCGTTCGGCGTGTGGCCGCGACAGCGACATGGCCATGTCCAGGTAGTGCACGCGGCACGCCAGCGCAGCGCGGAAGATCGGCATCGTGAAGCGGGGATCGGTCGCGCCGAGCACGGCGTCGATGTCGTTCTCGCGGATGGCGCGCTCGATGGCCGCCTGATCGGCCGCGTCGATGCGCAGCGCCTGGAATCGATCGTCGCCGGTGGCCGCCGCGGCGCGGCGCGCCCGCTCCAGGTCATAGTCGGCGAGGAGCACAGCACTGGCGAACGGGCGCCGTGCGGCGATGCCGGCCGCGGCCGACCCCACCCCGCCGGCGCCGAGGATCAGAAGGCGCACGCGGGGCACTCTATGTCTTCCATGCGACGAAATCCATTGTCATATTGACAAAAACCTGCGGAAACACTTGCGTGATGTGCTTCTGCCTGCGATAAACGCAGGCAATAGTGGCCGCCCCCCGGGAGTCATCGAATGACCGTCACGCAGGAAACCGCCCCGCACTCATCCGACGACGGCGGCAAGGGCCTCAAGACCGGAGCCATCGGGCTCGCCTCCAGCGTCGTCATCGGGGTCGCATCCACCGCGCCGGCGTACAGCCTGGCCGCAACACTGGGCTTGATCGTCGCGCTGTGTGGGCTGCAGTCGCCGTCGATCGTGGTACTGGCGTTCATACCGATCCTGTTCGTGTCGATCGGCTACCAGCAACTCAACAAGCGCGAGCCCGATTGCGGCACCACGTTCACCTGGGCCACCAAGGCGTTCGGGCCGAAGACCGGCTGGATGGGTGGCTGGGGGATCATCGCCGCCGACGTGCTGGTGATGGCCTCGCTCGCGCAGGTGGCCGGCCAGTACGTCTTCCTGCTGTTCGACGCCAAGGGGATCGGCTCGAACGGCGCCAGCGGCTGGGTGCTGATAGCGGGCCTAATCTGGATGGCCTTGATGACCTACATCTGTTACCGCGGCATCGAGGTCTCGGCCCGCATCCAGCAAGGCTTGCTGACACTCGAAGTCATCGTGCTGGTCATCTTCGCCGGCACCGCGCTGTTCAAGGTCTACGGCAGCCACCCGCCGGACACCGTGATCAAGCCCGCGCTGTCCTGGTTCAACCCGATGCACATCGGCTCGTTCACCACGTTCTCCCAGGGCATCGTGCTGATGCTGTTCATCTATTGGGGCTGGGACTCGGCGGTGTCGGTGAATGAGGAAACCAAGGAACGCGACAAGACACCCGGCCGCGCCGCAGTAATCTCCACCGTCCTGTTGCTGATCACGTACGTGATCGTCACGCTCGCCGCTCAATCCTTCGCGGGCGTCGGCACCACCGGCATCGGCCTCGGGAATCCGGACAATTCGGGGGACATCCTGAGCGTCGTGGGCGGCGCGGTGTTCGGCAGCAGCGGCTTCGGCTCCGTGATGGCCAAATTGTTGATCATCTTGGTGCTCACCTCGGCCGCCGCGTCCACGCAAACGACGATCCTGCCCACCGCGCGCACCACCCTGTCCATGGCCGCGTACAAGGCGATCCCGCGGCGCTTTGCCGCGATCCACCGCAAGTACTTGACGCCGACCCAGTCGACGATCTGGATGGGGATCATCTCGGCGCTCATCTACCTCGCGATGAACTATCGGACCGACGCTTCCGCGGGCGGAGGTCTCGTCCAGGACGCCGTCACCGGCATCGGCATGATCATCGCCTTCTACTACGGCCTGACCGGGTTCGCGTGCGCCTGGTACTACCGGCGCGAGCTGACCGGCAGCGTCAAGGACTTCTTCCTGAAAGGCCTCATCCCCTTCCTGGGCGGCGTCATGCTGTTCGGCGGGCTCATCATCACGGCCAAGGAGGATTGGAAGCCGGACAGCAGCTACATCGTCTGGACCACACCGTGGCACTGGACTATCGGCTGGGCGTTCCTGCTCGGCATCGGTTCGGTCGTCGTCGGTTACGTATTGATGCTGCTCAGCGTCCGCTTCTACCGACCGTTCTTCTCCGGCCAGACCCTGAATCGGGACACCCCGATCTTCCTGGCCGAGGACGAGCCGCTGCGTGCCGGTCTGCTACCCGACTCGGAAGAGGCGCTGGTCATCCCGCCGAGTTCGGACCTGTCTCCGCCGGAACAACCTCGGCTATGACATGAACCGGACCCAGGAGAAGATCGATGACACGTCCAAGGCGATCATCGAGCAGTTGCAGCGAGATGGCCGGATGGCGTACTCGAGCGTCGGCAAGGCGGTCGGGCTGTCCGAGGCGGCCGTCCGGCAGCGGGTGCAGAAGCTCGTCGACAGCGGGGTCATGCAGATCGTCGCGGTCACCGATCCGATGCAGATCGGCTTCGCGCGGCAGGCGATGATCGGCATCTCAGCCGCCGGCGACGTCGAAGCGGTCGCGCAGCAACTGGCCGCCATCGACGAGGTCGACTACATCGTGATCACCGCCGGGTCGCTCGACCTGCTGGTGGAGGTCGTGGTCGAGGACGACGAGCACCTGCTGCGCCTGGTCAACGGCCGCATTCGCACCATCGAGGGAGTCATCAGAACCGAGACATTTCTCTACCTCAAGCTCGTCAAACAGACCTACAACTGGGGCGCCCGATGACCACCACGCCCATTGACACCACCGACCACCAGCCCACCACCGACGAGCCCACCAGCTACGACGCCGCAGCGCTCTCGGCCTCCGCGCGCGAGCACCTGTGGATGCACTTCACCCGGCTCTCGTCCTACGCGGACGCCCCGGTGCCGACGATCGTGCGCGGTGAAGGCGCCCGCATCTACGACGCGAACGGCCGCAGCTACCTCGACGGCCTCGCCGGGCTGTTCGTGGTGCAAGTCGGCCACGGCCGCCGCGAATTGGCCGAGGCGGCGTACAAGCAGGCATCCGAACTTGCGTTCTTCCCGATCTGGTCCTACTGCCACCCGCCGGCCATCGAACTGGCGGACCGGCTGGCCGATCTACGCGCCCGCCGACCTCAACAACGTCTTCTTCACCACCGGCGGCGGCGAGGCCGTGGAGACGGCATGGAAGCTGGCCAAGCAGTACTTCAAGCTCATCGGCAAACCGATGAAGCACAAGGTGATCAGCCGCGCCATCGCCTACCACGGCACGCCGCAGGGCGCGCTGTCGATCACCGGCATTCCGGACGCGAAGAAGTATTTCGAGCCACTGGTCCCGGGCGCGATCAAGGTGCCGAACACGAACTTCTACCGAGCCCCTGAGCACGGTGACGACCTCGAGGCGTTCGGTCGCTGGGCGGCCGACCAGATCGAGCTGGCCATCGAGATGGAGGGTCCGGACACCGTCGCCTGCGTCGTACTCGAGCCCGTGCAGAACTCCGGTGGGTGCTTCCCGCCGCCGCCCGGCTACTTCCAGCGGGTGCGCGAGATCTGCGATCGCCACGACGTGCTGCTCGTCTCCGACGAAGTGATCTGTGCCTTCGGCCGGCTCGGCACCATGTTCGCCTGCGACAAGTTGGGCTACGTCCCCGACATGATCACCTGCGCAAAGGGCCTGATCCAGCGGCTACTCCCCTATCGGCGCCTGCATCATCAGCGACCGGCTCGCCGAACCGTTCCGCACCGGCACCACCTACTTCGCGCATGGCTACACCTTCGGTGGGCACCCGGTGTCATCGGCGGTGGCGATGGCGAACCTCGACATCTTCGAACGCGAAGGGCTCAACCAGCGCGTGCTGCAGAACGAAGGCGCGTTCCGGGCCACGCTGGAGAAGCTGCACGACCTGCCCATCGTCGGCGACGTGCGCGGTGACGGCTACTTCTACGGGATCGAGCTGGTCAAGGACAAGGCGACCAAGGAGACGTTCAGCTCGGATGAGGCCGAGGTGCTGCTGCGCGGCTTCCTGTCCAAGGCCCTGTTCGAGGCTGGTCTGTACTGCCGCGCCGACGACCGCGGCGACACGGTCGTGCAACTCGCGCCGCCGTTGATCGTGGGCCAACCGGAGTTCGACGAGATGGAGCAGATTCTGCGATCAGTCCTCACCGAAGCCTGGACCAAGCTATAGCGACGCCCAGGCACACGATCTGCTGCGTTGTCGATCGTCGCGAGTAGGTCACTACACTGCTCCTCCTCCGCCTTGCATCTCGCGCACCTGGACGTCGCTCGGCGACGCCAAGGCACGATTTGCCGGGTACCTAATGCATGACACCGGCGCGGACGTGCTCGAAGATCAGGTTCGTCTCGGTGAGTGCGACGTCCGGATTGCCACTGAGATTGACCACGACGAAATGTCGCAGGCTGTCGGTGGAGGCAGCCGCGACGTGGACCAGGAAGTCGTTCGCGCCACCGAGGAAGAACACGTTGAGCACCTCGGGCAACTGTGCGACCTTTGTCGCGAACTCGGTCATGTGCCCACGCGCGTGCGCCTGCAACCGGACGGCGATCATCGCCTGGATGGGCCGGCCGAGCGCCTGCGGGTCGACATCGGCGTGATAGCCGCGGATCACGCCGGCTTCGCGCAGTGCACGGACCCGGCCGAGGCACGTCGATGCGGCGATGCCGACGGCCTCGGCAAGGGCGTTGTTGGGCAGCCGGGCATCGGCCGCCAGCAACGTCACGATGCGCCGATCGACATCGTCGAGTGGTGGGCGAACATTCTTCGGCGGCAACGCACCTGGTGCCACGTGGTGCGAAGATCTGGATGCCATGAATCAAGAGTACAGAATCTTATTCGGCGCACTGGCCTGCCATTGACCGATCCTTCATCATATGGCGTGGGGCACCGAGTCGGCGCCGTCGCGCCCGGACAACGAAAGGCACGTGAGCAATGAAGATCGGCATCCCCCGCGAGGTCAAGAATCACGAGTACCGCGTGGCCATCACGCCGTCCGGCGTACACGAGCTGGTGCGCAACGGCCATCAGGTGTTGCTCGAGCGTGACGCCGGCGTTGGTTCGTCCATTCCGAACGAGGACTTCGTGGCCGCCGGGGCCCGCATCCTGCCGACGGCCGACGACGTGTGGGCCGAGGGCGAGATGGTGCTCAAGGTGAAGGAGCCGATCGCCGAGGAATACCACCGCATGCGCAAGGACCAGGTGCTGTTCACCTACCTGCACCTGGCCGCGGACAAGGCGTGCACCGATGCCCTCCTCGCCGCCGGCACCACCGGCATCGCCTACGAGACCGTCCAGCTGCCCGACGGCTCGCTCCCCCTGCTCGCGCCCATGTCGGAGGTGGCGGGCCGGCTCGCACCGCAGGTGGGCTCGTATCACCTGATGCGCCAGGGCGGCGGACGCGGCACTCTGATGGGCGGTGTCCCGGGCGTCTACGCGGCCAAGGTGGTAGTGATCGGTGCCGGTGTCTCCGGGCAGAACGCGGCGGCGATCGCCCTCGGCATGCAGGCCGAGGTGCTGCTGCTGGACAGGAACGTGGCGCGGCTGCGGCAGATGGACGCCATCTACCAGGGCCACTGCCAGACGGTCACCTCGAACGCCTACGAGATCGAGCAGGCGTGTCTGGATGCGGACCTGGTCATCGGCGCCGTGCTGATCCCCGGCGCAAAGGCACCGAAGCTGGTGAGCAACGAGCTCGTCTCCCGGATGAAGTCCGGTTCGGTGCTCGTGGACATCTCCATCGACCAGGGTGGCTGTTTCGAGGACTCGCGTCCCACCACGCACGCCGAACCCACCTACCGGGTGCACAACTCGGTGTTCTACTGCGTCGCGAACATGCCGGGCGCGGTACCGCACACATCCACCTACGCGCTGACGAACGTCACGCTGCCGTATGCGGTCGAGCTAGCCAATCGCGGCTGGCGTGACGCGCTGCGCGCCGACCACCCGCTCGCACTGGGCCTGAACACGCACGAGGGCGCCCTGACCAACGAACCGGTCGCCGAGGCGCACGGATACCGGTGGACCCCGCTCGCCGAAATCCTCGGCTGAGCCGTCGCGGCGTCGCGCCGGGGTGTCCGATCAGCGGAGTCTCTCGCTCTGGTTCGACGAACTAGACGCAGTGCAACCGCGTCCGCCGCTACCCGGCGACGTGAGCGCCGACGTGGCGATCGTGGGCGCCGGATACACCGGACTGTGGACCGCGTACTACCTGCTGCAGCGGGACCCGTCGCTGCAGGTGGTGCTGATCGAGGCGGAGATCGCCGGCTTCGGCGCCTCCGGCCGCAACGGCGGTTGGTGTTCAGCCCTCTACCCGGTCAGTGCCGCGAGGCTGGCCGCGGAGGTCGGCGAGCGCCGTGCCCGGGCGCAGTACCTCGCGATGCGCTCCTCGATCGCCGAGGTGCGCCGGATCTGCGCTACCGAAGGCATCGAGGCCGATATTGCGCACGGCGGCACGATCGTGCTGGCCCGATCGGCGGCCCAGTTGCACCGCGCCGAAGAGGAGGCCGCCGAATCCGCGCGGTTCGGTCTGGACGTCGAACTGCTCGACCAGCACGCCGCGCACGCACGCTTGCGCGCCGCTGGCGTCCTCGGCGCCACCTACACACCGCACTGCGCCGCGTTGCAGCCGGCGAAGCTGGTGCGTGGACTCGCGGACGTGGTCGTCGCGCGCGGGGCACGTCTGTACGAGCACTCTCGCGCCATCGCGATCCGCCCCGGCGTGGTCGAGACGACCCGGGGCTGCGTCCGCGCCGACCGGGTGGTGCGCGCTACCGAAGGCTTCACCGCGCGGCTGCCGGGTCTGCGCCGGGCCATCGCCCCGGTGTATTCGCTCATCGTCGCCACCGAGCCGCTGCCAGCCTCCGTCTGGGACGAGATCGGTCTGCGCCACCGCGAGACTTTCAGCGATCACCGCCACCTCATCGTCTATGGGCAGCGCACGGCCGGCGGGCGGATGGTGTTCGGCGGCCGCGGCGCGCCATATCACTGGGGCTCGAGGATCGAACCGTCCTATGACCGTGCGCCGAAGGTGTTCGCGGCTCTGGACACTGCGCTGCGGGAGCTGTTTCCGGTGCTCTCGCACGCCCGGACAACACATCGGTGGGGTGGCCCGCTCGGTGTCGCACGCGATTGGCACGCCTGCGTGGGCTTCGACCCGATCACCGGCCTCGGTTGGGCCGGCGGCTATGTGGGCGACGGGGTGTCGACGGCGAATCTGGCTGGGCGCACGCTTGCCGAATTGGTCACCGGCGGGCACGGCCCGCTGACCGAGCTGCCCTGGGTGGGCCACCACTCACGCAACTGGGCGCCTGAGCCGTTTCGCTGGCTCGGCGCGAACGTCGCCCTGCGCGCGGTGGCGCGTGCCGATGAAGTGGAAGCACGCACCGGGCGGGCGTCCCGGGTGGCCGGCGTGGTGGACGCCATGATGGGTCGATGAGCACAGCGTCCGAGGATGCGGCTGTCGGTTCCGGTGCGGGCTCGCCGGCCGGGCGGCGGGACCGGACCAGGATCACCCGGCTCCGGGAGAAGGGGCGAACCGAGCGTGCGGAACTCGACGCGCTGCTGGACAGCACGCACGTCGGCCACTTCGCATTCGTCGGTCCGGACGGCGAACCCCGCATCCTGCCGACCGCGGTGGTCCGCGACGGTGACCGGGTACTCGCGCACGGCTCGACCGGCTCGCCCTGGCTACGGGCGTTGGCGGCGGGCGCGCCGACAACTCTGGCGGTCACCGCAGTCGACGGCCTGGTCGTGGCGCGCTCGGCGTTCGAGTCGTCGGTGCACTATCGCAGCGCGGTGCTGTTCGGCCGCTGCACCGAGCTGGGCGCCCGGGACAAGGCGCGGGCACTCGACCTGATCACCGACGCCTTGCTGCCAGGACGAGTGGCAGAGCTGCGCGCTCCGCACGATCGCGAGTTGAGCGCGACGTTGGTGCTGGCGTTGGACATCGAGGAATGGTCGGTGAAGGTCTCCGACAAGTGGCCGGAAGACCCCGAGGACGATGTCAACGGCGATGCGTGGGCGGGCGTGGTGCCCTCGGTCGTCGTACACACCGAACCTCGCCCTGCTCCCGACCTGCGTGCCGGGATCGCATTGCCCGAATCGGTTCGGCGACTGCTACGTCATCCCTTGTAACGCAGGCCGTCCAACGCGACCGCGAGGATGCGACGCTTCTCCTCAGGGCTGGCGGTTTTGATCATCGTGATACCGCTGACGAGCCGGATCACGTCGTACAGCTCGACGTCCGAGCGCACCACGCCGGCATCCTGAGCACGCTTCAGCAACGGCTCGCCGGCGGCGAAGATCGCGTCGTGGCAGGTGCGGAAGACCGGCGCGTCCCGGCTGATCGTGGCCATCATCTCTTCGATCAGAGCCTGCTTGGTGGCCACGTAGTCGACGAACCGGGCGAACCAGCCTGACAGGGCATCCCACGGTGCCCGGTCGGCGAGATCAGCGGCCGATTCGCACAACGCCTCGACCTCGCCGACGTAGACGGCCTCGATCAGGGCTTGGCGGTTCGGAAAGTGCCGGTACAACGTGCCGACACCGACGCCGGCGCGGCTGGCGATGTCTTCCAGTGAAGCCTCGGCGCCGTTTTCGGTGAATGCCTCGCGGCCCGCGGCGAGCAGTTTGTCGTAGTTGCGCCGGGCATCCGCGCGCATGGGACGCCGGACCCGCAACTCGGCTGCGATGTCCTCGCTGAGCGTCATCGATCGATTCCCAACACGTCGGGTCCAGGGGCCGCCCCCCGGCAAATTAATGCACTTGCTAACCGGAGGCTGCCTCCGGTAGTGTTCCGGAGGAGGCCTCCACTTTATCACGAAACCGAACGTTGCGAAGGGACCACACGCTACTCATGACCGCCTCGCTGACCCATACCTCCTCGATCTCGGCGGTCGAGACCGACCCCGGCGCGACTCGCCGGCGGCTGGCCCTGGCCCTGATCCTGACCTGCCAGCTGATGGTGATTCTGGACGCCACCATCGTCACCATCGCCCTACCCAAGATCCACACGTCGCTGCACTTCTCGGCCACGAGCCTGTCCTGGGTGCAGAACATCTACAGCCTGACCTTTGGCGGCCTGCTGCTGCTCGGTGCCCGGGTCGGCGACATTCTCGGCCGGCGCCGGGTCTTCATCGCCGGCATCGCCGTGTTCACCGCGGCATCGCTACTCGGCGGTCTGGCGACCACCGGCGTCTGGCTGCTGAGCGCACGTGCATTACAAGGCGTCGGGGCTGCCATCGCGGCACCGTCCACCCTCGCGCTGCTCACTTCCTCGTTCCCCGAGGGTCCGCAGCGGCTCCGTGCGATCGGCCTGTACTCCGCAGTGAGTTCCGGCGGCGCGAGTGTCGGCCTGGTGCTCGGCGGCATGCTCACCGACTGGGCGTCCTGGCGCTGGTCGCTGTTCATCAACGTGCCGATCGGCATCGCCCTGGTGCTACTCGCCCCCCGGTTCCTGCCGGAGACCGAGCGCAGGCCCGGGCACTTCGACCTGACCGGCGCGATCTCCTCGACGCTCGGGATGTCGAGCATCGTGTACGGCCTCGTGCGTGCCGCCTCCGACGGCTGGAGCGATCCGGTGACCGTCGCCGCGTTCGCGGCCGGGGTGAGCCTGCTGGTGCTGTTCGTACGCACTGAACTGCGGGCCGAGCAGCCGATCACACCGCTGCGGCTGTTCGCGAGCCGGTCCCGCAGCGCGTCCTATCTGGCCCGCCTGTTGCTGGTGGGCGGCATGTTCGGGATGTTCTTCTTCCTCACCCAGTTCTTGCAGGGTGTCCGGGACTACAGCCCGCTCAAGGCCGGTTTCGCGTTCCTGCCGATGACGGTGGCGCTGTTCGCAATGGTCCGGGTGGTACCGCGCGTCACCGACCGGTTCGGTCCGCGCCGGTTGATGATCGCAGGCGAGGGTGTGGCGCTGATCAGCATGATCGCGCTGAGCAGGCTCTCGGCAACGAGCCAGTACTGGCCCGACATCGTCGTGCCGATGTTCTTCCTCGGCCTCGGCATGGGCGTGGCGTTCATCCCGCTGACAACGGCATCGCTGGCCGGGGTGGCCCCGCAGGATGCGGGCGCGGCCTCAGGTCTGGTCAACGTCAGCCAGCAGGTCGGTGGCGCGCTCGGGCTCGGCGTCCTGGTCACGTTGTTCGGCAGCGCGAGCAAGCACGCAGCGCGCCACCCCGTGCGCGGTCTGGGCGTGGTGCAGCAACAGCAGCACGACCTTGCCCACGCGATCGCGGCCGCCTTCACCGGATCGGCGGTATTGCTGGCGCTGACGTTCGCGGTGATCGTGCTGGCGATCCGGCATCGTCCGGCTCAGCTCGCCGAGCCCGAACCGGTGGCCGAGACCGTCGAGGTGTGATCCCAGCGGCGCTGTGGTCGAGCTGGCCACAGCGCCGCTGGAGTCCGTGCTGCTGGCTCCCCGTGCGCCGGCGTCAGCCGTCCTGCGCGGCGAGTTGACCGCAGGCCCCGTCGATGTCACGGCCGCGGGTGTCCCGGACGGTCACCGGCACGCCATGGGCCTGCAACCGACGCACGAACTCCTCCTGGACCGGCTTCGGCGAGGCGTCCCACGCCGAACCGGGCGTCGGGTTGAGCGGGATGAGGTTGACGTGGGTCAGTCGGGTACTCAGGAGGCGTCCGAGCAGGTCGGCCCGCGCCGGCTGATCGTTGATATCGCGGATCATCGCGTACTCGATGGAGTAGCGCCGCCCGGTGCGCGCCGCGTACACGTCCGCCGCCGCGAGCACCTCACGTACCGGCCAGCGCGTGTTCACCGGCACGAGCGTGTCGCGCAGTTCGTCATCCGGCGCATGCAGCGACACCGCGAGCGTGACGTTGAGATTCTCGTCCGCGAGCTTGTCGATCGCCGGCACCAGCCCGACCGTCGAGACCGTGATCGACCGTTGTGACATGCCCAGGCCGGCGGGCGACGGATCGACCAGGCGCCGCAGTGCCGCGACGAGCCGGTTGTAGTTGGCCAGCGGCTCGCCCATGCCCATGAACACGACATTCGACAACCTGCCGGTCCCGCCCGGCATCTCACCGTCGCGCACGGTACGAGCCGCCGCGACGACCTGTTCGACGATCTCCGCGGTGGACAGGTTGCGGGTCAATCCACCCTGGCCCGTCGCGCAGAACGGACACGCCATACCGCAGCCGGCTTGGCTGCTGACGCAGACGGTGATCCGCTCGGCGCGCCGGCCATGGGCCGGGTAGCGCATCAGCACACTCTCCACCAGCGTGGCGTCATGCAGGCGCCACAGCGACTTGCGGGTGGTGCCGGCGTCCGTCTGCAGATGCCGCACCTCGCTCAGCAACGGCGGCAGCAACGCCTCGCCGAGCGAGGTGCGCGTCGATGGCGGCAGATCGGTCATGGTGGCCGCGTCGCGGTCCAGCCGGCCGAAGTAATGCCGGCTGAGCTGGTCGGCGCGGAACCCGGGCAACCCCAGCTCGGCGACCGCCGCGCGCCTCTCGGCCGAGGTGAGGTCGGCGAGGTGGCGCGGCGGCATCGCTCGCGGCGGCGCATCGAAAACAAGCGGAAGGGACGTCATGACAGCTCAATCCTCCCAAAGATCTGGGACGCCGTGGTACGCGCGCAGGCTTGCGCCGGCACGCCGCGCGCTGGCACGCCCTGCGCTAGACCGGCGCGAAGTGCGAGAGCAGCAAGTACGCCACCGCGGCGCACGGCAGCATCGAGTCCAACCGATCCATGATCCCGCCGTGGCCGGGCAGCAGGTGCCCCATGTCCTTCACGCCGAGCTCCCGCTTGATCATCGATTCGCCCAGGTCGCCGACGGTTGCCGTCACCACGATGGCAGCCCCGAACAGGGCGCCCTTCCACCATGCCTGGTGAAAGGTAAGGGTCAGGAAGAGCACACCGGAGGCGACACAGAAAATCACCGATCCGGCGAAGCCTTCCCAGGTCTTGCCCTTGGAGACGATCGGCGCGAGTGGATGCCGGCCGAGGAACACGCCGGTCGCGTAGCCGCCGGTGTCGCTGCAGACGACGGTCACCAGGAACGCCAGGATGCGAGCCGCACCGTCGTGCGGGTGCACGCCGAGCACCGCGAACGCGGCCAATGCGGGTAGGTAGAGCACGATCAGGACGGAGATGCCGACGTCGCGCGCGTAGCCGACCGTGCCGTCGGCGATGCGCCACACCACGATCCCGCACACGGTGAGCAGCAGTGCGATCACCAGGCCCTGACTGCCACGCGACCACGCGGCGGCGAGCATGGCGACACCACCCACCGCGATCGGGGCCAAGGACGGCCGGGCGCCGGAGACCGCGAACGCCCGGGTGAGTTCGTAACTGCCGACGCCGACGGCGAGCGCAACGAGCACCGCGAAGCTCGGGCGATAGGCGAACAGGGTGATCAGGATGACCGCGCCGAGCCCGAGCCCGACGCCTATCGCCGCGCGCAGGTCACGGCCGGCGCGAGACGTCTTCGGTTCACCCACGGCAAAGTCCCGCCCGGCTCTAGTCACGGCCTCTAGACCTCGAGCAGTTCGGCTTCCTTGGCCTTGACCGCTTCGTCCACGTGGTGGGTGTACTGAGCGGTCAGTTTGTCCAGCTCAGCCTCGGCGCGGTGGACGTCGTCCTCACCTACTTCGCCGTCCTTGGCCATCTTGTCGAGCACATCCTTGGTGTGCCTGCGGACCGAACGGATGGAGATCTTGCCGTCCTCGCCCTTCGTCTTGGCAACCTTCACCAGCTCACGGCGTCGCTCTTCGGTCAGCTGCGGGAAGACGACCCGGATGACGGTGCCGTCGTTGCTCGGGTTGACGCCGAGGTCGCTGTCGCGGATCGCCTTCTCGATGGCCGGGAGCTGGGAGATGTCGTAGGGCTTGATGACAGCCATCCGGGCCTCGGGGATGTTCACCGAAGCCATCTGCGGAATCGGCGTGGGCGCGCCGTAGTAGTCGACCACCAGCCGGGCGAAGGCATTGGGGGTGGCTCGGCCGGTGCGCAGGCCGGCCAGTTCCTCGTGCGCGACATGCACCGCCTTCTCCATCTTCTCCTCAGCCTCGAGCAGCGTCTCGTCAATCACAGTTCCACCTCGTCCTGCGGCCCGGACAGACCGCACATCAGCTCGACGGTCGTCGATTTTCGCCGCCTCACCCGCCGGTCACCCGGGTGCCGATCTTCTCACCGCGGACCACGCGGGCGATGTTGCCGTCCGCGAGCTGGAACACGATGATCGGCATGCCGTTGTCACGGCACAGGCTGAAAGCGGTGGCGTCGGCGACGTCGAGCCCTCGCCGCAGCACCTCGTCGTAGGTGATGGTGTCGAACCGGACGGCGTCGGGCACCCGGCGCGGATCGGCGTCGTACACACCGTCCACACCGTTCTTGCCGAGCAGCAGCACCTCGCAGCCAATCTCGAGCGCACGTTGTGCCGCGACCGTGTCGGTGCTGAAGTACGGCAACCCGGCGCCGGCGCCGAAGATGACCACACGCCCCTTCTCCAGGTGCCGCTCAGCCCGTCGCGGGATGTACGGCTCGGCCACCTGACCCATCGCGATCGCGGTCTGCACACGGGTCGGCACGCCTTGCTTCTCCAGGAAATCCTGCAGCGCCAGGCAGTTCAGCACCGTGCCCAGCATGCCCATGTAGTCCGCGCGATCGCGATCCATGCCGCGCTGCGAGAGTTCGGCGCCGCGGAAGAAGTTGCCGCCGCCGACGACGATCGCGACCTGAGTGCCGCCGTTGACGACAGTGGCCACCTGCCGCGCAATGGACTGCACGACGTCGGGGTCGACACCGATCGAACCGCCCCCGAAGACCTCACCCGACAGCTTGAGCAGGACCCGGCGATACGGCTCGCTGACGCCGCGCTCGCCCGCCGCTGGACCACGGGTTCGCGCGCTGGGATCGCTCACCGCCGGCTGCCCCTCTCGTCGTTCGCCGTCGATCGAACCCTATCCGTTCCCGGCCGCCTGGACCGCGTGCGCGGGCTCGAGCGGGCTCACAACAGGCTCGAGCCTTCTTCAGCAGGCCCGAGCAGGCTCAGCCCTGACCGACCTCGAAGTGCGCGTACCTGGTGACGGTGACGCCGGCCTCGTCCAGCAGCGACTTGACGGTCTTCTTGTTGTCCTGCACCGAGGCCTGTTCGAGCAGCACGTTGTTCTTGAAGAAGCCGTTCACGGTGCCCTCGACGATCTTGGGCAGCGCCGCCTCCGGCTTGCCCTCCTCGCGAGCCTTGCCCTCGGCGATGCGCTGCTCGGTCTCGACCGTCTCGGCCGGGACCTCGTCGCGGGTCAGGAACTGTGGCCGCATCGCCGCGATCTGCATCGCCGCACCACGAGCCGCCTCGAGGCTCGAGCCGGTGAACTGGACCAGCACGCCGACCTGCGGCGGGAGGTCCTTGGACTTGCGGTGCAGGTATGTTGCCACCTGCCCGTCGAGCTTGACGGCGCGGCGCAGTTCGAGCTTCTCGCCGATCACCGCGGCCAGAGCCTCGATGTTCTCCGCGACGGTGCGGCCGTCCCTGAGTGTCTCGGCGAGCAGCGAGTCGACGTCGTGTGCGGACGAGCCGGCGAAGTGGGCCACGATGTCGCCGGCGAGCGTCTGGAACTGCTCGTTCTTGGCGACGAAGTCGGTCTCCGACGCGAGTTCGATCATCGCGCCTTCAGCGGCTGCGACGAGGCCGTTGGACGCAGTGCGCTCGCCGCTGCGCTTGGCGGCCTTGGCCTCACCCTTGATGCGCAGGATCTCCAGCGCCTTGTCGAAGTCGCCGTCGGCCTCCTCGAGTGCCTTCTTGTTCTCGAGCATGCCGGCGCCGGTCAGTTCGCGCAGGCGCTTGACATCCGCGGCGGAAAAGTTAGCCATGGTGATCTCGATGTCCTTCTTGAGGTTCGTCAGTTTCGTCAGGTTGTGGGGGTAGTTCGTGGTCGCCGGGTGGCGGCGCCGGAGCCTGGGCCGTAGCAGTCCGGCTACAGATCAGGCGGTCGCGCTCGGCGCTTCGGCCGCACCGGAGGGCTGCAGCAAGTCGCGCTCCCACTCCGGCATGGGCTCGTCGGCAGCGACCTGCCCGGCGGGGGCGACCGCCGCCGCGCTCTCGTCGCGACCGGCGTTGGCGGCCGCCGCAGCGCGAGCCACCAGGCCTTCGGCGACCGCGTCGGCGATCACCCGGGTGAGCAGTGCGGCGCTACGAATCGCGTCGTCGTTGCCCGGGATCTTGTAGTCGACCTCGTCCGGGTCGCAGTTGGTGTCCAGGATTGCGATGACCGGGATGCCGAGCTTGCGGGCCTCGCCGACCGCGATGTGCTCCTTCTTGGTGTCGACCACCCAGATGGCGCTGGGGACTCGGCTCATCTCGCGAATGCCGCCGAGGGTGCGCTCCAGCTTGACCTTCTCACGGGACAGGATCAGCTGTTCCTTCTTGGTGGTGACGCCTTCCCAGCCGCCCTGCTCCAGCGCTTCGAGCTCCTTGAGCCGCTGCAGCCGCTTGAACACGGTCTGGAAGTTGGTGAGCATGCCGCCGAGCCAACGCTGATTGACGTAAGGCATACCGACCCGGGTCGCCTGCTCGGCGATCGCTTCCTGCGCCTGCTTCTTGGTGCCGACGAACATGACGCTGCCGCCGTGCGCGACCGTCTCCTTGACGAAGTTGTACGCGCGGTCGACGTAGCTCAGCGTCTGCTGCAGGTCGATGATGTAGATGCCATTGCGCTCGGTGAAGATGAATCGCTTCATCTTGGGGTTCCAGCGCCGGGTCTGATGCCCGAAATGAACGCCGGAATCGAGCATTTCCTTCATGGTGACGACGGCCATGCCGGTCGCACTCCTCGTACTAGTGCGTGCGTCACTCGATGAGTGCCCGCACGCGGCCTCGGTTGTCGCGACCGTTCCGGAAGGAACGGCCACCCTGGCGCCCAGTTGTCGCGACCAGAGGGCCGTACCCGGGAAAACCGGGCTTCGGACCGAGGCTGGCCGCCCAGCCACCACCGGCGGCTTGGGCACGCGAAGTCGGCACACGGAGTGCGCCGCAAGGAAAAGTCTATCGCGGCAGGCCAAATCGTTGCCCAGTCTTCCCACCGCCCGGTCAGCCAGCCGCGTTGAGGTACCGGGATCGCGGGGCAGGCCGTCGTCTCACCCGGGCGACGGCCGCCCCGCTGGCTCAGCTGAGCAGGCCCTCGCGGCGCGCCAAGGCGGCAGCTTCGGTGCGACTGCCCACGCCCAACTTGGCGAGGATGTTCGAAACGTGCACGCTGACCGTCTTCTCACTGATGAAGAGCTGGCCGGCGATCTGCCGGTTTGTCCGACCTTCGGTGACCAGAGCCAGGACGTCACGCTCGCGGTCGGTGAGGGTGACGGACGGCCCAGCCCCGGCGCGCAGTGGCGCGCGGGTGGAGCCGACGGCGCGGAGCTCGGCAAGTAGGGGCTCGGCACCGAGGGCGCGCGCCGTGGATCTGGCCAGGTCGGCGTATTCGGTCGCCTCGGCGCCGCGGCCAGTGGCTCGCAGGACGCCGGCGAGCTTCGCCTGCGCTCGGGCTACCTCGACCACGTTGCCGTAGTCGAAGGCCTCGACCGCTCCGCGCCACAGCGCGACCAGCTCGTCCTCGGCCGGCATGTCCTGGCCGGACAGCCAACGCAGCCGCGCCCATTCGGCGTCCAGCCGGGCCAGCCAGGCGCGGCCCTCCACACCGAGGCGGCGACCTTCGGGCAAGCCCTTCTCGGCACTCTCCCGTCCGCCGGTGACAAGCACTGCGCCGCGCTGAGCCAGCGCCGCGCGTGCGGATTCCGGCGCGACCGCAGCCGCGGCGGCGAGGACGGCCACGCCCAGCGCAGACAGCCGGATACGGGCCAGGAACCAGGGCTCCTGCCACACCTGCGCCAAGCTCGCGATCGTGTCGTCGAGCAAGCGCATCGCATCGTCGGGCCGGACCAGCTGCTCGTAGAGTTCGAGGGCGGCGGAGACGCCGAACAGCCCGGTGCGCCCCTCGCGCTCCCACCACGGCCGCAGCTCGGCGAGCATGTCCAGGGCAGATGCATCACCCCGCCCGCTGCGGACCAGCATCGCCGTGGCCGCGAACAACGCCTCCGCCTGCGCCGGCGCGGCCTCGCCACTGATGTCGAGGGTGCGCAGGGCCTTGTCCCAGTTGCCGCGCAGATATTGCACCAGCGCGACCATCGCGCGGGCCTCCATGCCATAAGCCGCCCACGGTCGACCGAACTCGCGGGCTCGCAGGTGAGCCTGGTCGAATGCCTCCTCGGCGACCGCGAACTCACCCAACTCGAAGTAGAGGCTGCCGATGTTGTAGCGAGTGCGCAGCTCGACCGCCATCTCGCCGTTGGCACGCGCCTCGTCCGCGATAGCGAACAGTCGCTGGGCAACCTCGGCCGGCTCCGCCGCTCGGCGTTCCAGCACCGCGAGGGTGGTGGCGGCGTCGGCTGAGGCGGCGGGCATCCCGAGACCGGTGGCGATGTCGATCGCCTCGTGCGCCCACTTCTGTGCCTCCACCTCACGCCCGAGGTTCATTGCGGTACGCGCGTGCACCGCCGCGAGCCGGGCCCGGAACGGCGTCGGGGGGTCCGCAGGCACCAGGCGTAGTGCCTCCGAGGTGGCCGCGAACGGCTCCTGGTCGACGATCTCCCCCGCCAGCGACGCATAGGCGAAGGCATAGAGCAACTGCGCACGAGTGAGGTCGGGGGCGTCCGAGGACACGTTGGCCAGGGCCTCGCGGGCGACGCGCAGACCGCGGTGGAACCAGCCGGCGGCGACCGCGGCGTCCACCAGCGACAAGACCAGCGGTGCCGGGTCGGCCGGCGCCGTCGCGGCGCGGGGAGCCAGTTCCAATGCCGTCTGATAGTGGTTCATCGCCTCCTGCGGGGCGGCCAGGCGCATCGCCTCGTCGCCGGCCTCGACGCTCGCCTCGTACGCGGTGGCCAGATCGTGCGAGGCGCGCGCATGCCTGGCCAGTTCGGCGGCCATGGCGTCAGGACGCTTGGCGAGTTCGGTGGCATAGGCGGCGTGCATTCGCACGCGCTCGCCCGGCAGCAAGTCGTCATAAATGGCTTCGGCCAGTAGCGCATGCCGGAAGGTGTAGCCGCGGCCGCTCGGCGTGGATTGCAGGATGTGCGCGTCGACCGCGTCCCGCAGCGCGTCGTCGACGGCACTAGGCGTCAGGTCGACGACGGCCGCGAGCATGTCGTGCGAGATACGCCGCCCGCCGACCGCCGCCACCCGGACGATCTCGCGGGCTCCCGGGCTGAGGCGATCGAGACGGACCAGTAACAGGTCAGCGAGCTGCCAGGGCAGTTGGCCCGCGTCCGGGCACGACTCGGTGGCGGCAACCAGTTCCTCGGCGAAGAACGCGTTGCCATCCGCACGGGTCACGATGCGGCGCATGTCGGCTTCCGCAATCGGCTTCGGTCCGAGCGCGCGCACCAGTCGGCGCACGTCGTCGTTGCCGAGCGGATCGAGGTGCAGGCGCCCGACGGCGGCCAGGCGCGCCCACTGGGCCAAGGTGGGACGCAACGGATGACGGCGGTGCAGGTCGTCGCTGCGGAAGCTGACCAGCATGGTGATCGGCTGGCGCTCGAACCGGGTGAACAGGAAGCCGAGCAGATCGCGGGTGGCCTGGTCCGCCCAGTGCACGTCCTCGATGATCACGAGCAGCGGCTGGTCGCGCGCGGCGATCTCCAGCGAGCCGAGCACGGACTCGAACAGCTCGCCGCGGTCGACTCGGGCCTCAGTGCCGCGCTCACTCGGACCGTGGCGCGGTAGCAGGCGCGCGATCTCCGAGTGCGCGGACAGCATCTGCTCGACCAGTTCGGGACGGTCAGCGGCGAGACGGCCGAACGCCTCCTTGAACGGTAGGTACGGGGGCGGAGCGTCGCCCAGATCCACGCAGTGACCGATGAGGATGAGTACATCGCGGCGGGAGGCCTCGTCGAGAAGCTCGGCGAGCAGCCGGGTCTTGCCGACTCCGGCGTCGCCGTCGAGCACGATCACCGACGCCTCGCCGGCCGCGGCGTGGTCGACCGCGGTGAGGACCGTGGCGAGTTCCGCCGCGCGCCCGACGAGCGGTGTCGTCGATCGAGGCACATTGCCATCTTCCCGCGTGGCACCGACAGCGTCGATCGAGTTAGGTGCGCCCATAGTGAAACAGCCAGTCCCTGAACGGTCGCCTCAGCTGTGCTCGCGCGGAGCGAGGGCGACCCGCTGCCACCAATGGCGCGCCGAAACGCGGGGGCGACGTTGCGTCGGTGTGAGCCGGGTGCGGCGGTAGTCCAGTTCCGCCTTCATCACGTCTGGGTTCAGATCCGTCAACTCGTGCATTTGTTCTCCTGGTCGTGGCCTTCGTACTGGCCGTCGTTGATGTCCAGTACGACACTGCGCGCCTAAGGGGGGCGGTCGCGTCGGGATAAGTCCTTATTCCTGCACATTCCCGCGACCGGGCCGGCGGCGTAATGCCTTAGGCAGCGATCGAGGTCTGGGGACGGTCCAGCCCGCCGTGCACAGCTCGTGCGATCTACCACCACGCGACCGCCTCGGCGCACATGCTGGCGGTCATGCCTCTCGCATCGTTCGCCGTGCCGGCTCTGCTGGTGCTGTCATGTGCCCGCTCCACGGCCATCGCCCCGGACGATCTGAAGCAGTGGATGCAGTGGGCGCGGTCCGCAGCCCAGTCGGCACAAACCACATCCGCACCATCCGCATCCGGACGAACAACACCGCCGACGCCGTCCACCAGCGGACTGCAGGCAGGCGTCTACCAGCTGCCGGTGGGTGAGCCGGTCCGCATCGTGCGGCGCTTCGATGCCCCGCCCGGGCCGTATGCCGCCGGACATCGCGGGGTCGACCTGGCCACCGTGGCGAACGAGGCGGTGCGGACAGCTGGGAACGGGGTCGTCACGTTCGCCGGGGTCGTGGCTGGTCGGGGCGTCGTCGTGGTGCGCCATCCGGACGGGCTGCGCACCGAGTACGAGCCGCTCGCGCCCACGGTCCGGGCCGGCGACTCGGTCATCGCGGGCGAGCGCATCGGCGTGGTCTCGGGTCAGCACGACAGCTGCCCGCTGGACGGTTGTCTGCACTGGGGTGCCCGACGGGGATCGACCTACATCGACCCGCTGGGCCTGCTCGCGCCGCTGGGCACGGTGCGGCTGGTCCCATCGGTCGGGTGAGGATGGGCCGCGCGGGACGGCTGTGCGGGTTAGCTGGATGGGTGGACTGCGCGGGTTGGACGTGTGCTTCGGCTACCGGGACGCGCCGCTCAGGCGCGCGGGTGGGCCTGGGTGTAGGTCTGCCGCAGCCGCTCCACCGAGACGTGGGTGTAGATCTGCGTAGTCGCAAGACTCGCGTGGCCGAGCAGCTCCTGTACCGAACGCAAGTCCGCGCCCCCGTCCAGCAGGTGCGTGGCGGCGGTGTGGCGCAGCCCGTGCGGGCCGATGTCGGGAGCGCCGTCCACCGCGGCGACGCGGGCGTGCACGATCCGCCGGGCCGCGCGCACGTCGAGCCGCCCGCCGCGCGCACCAAGCAGCAACGCCGCGCCGCTGCCCGGGCGAGCCAGCGCGCCGCGCCCGGCGCTCAGCCACCCTTGCAGCGCGCGCTCGGCGGCGGCGCCGTAGGGCACGGTGCGCTCCTTGGCGCCCTTGCCCATGACGCGCAGCACCCGGCGGTGCCGGTCGACATCGTCGATGTCGAGTCCGACCAGTTCAGACACGCGGATGCCGGTCGCATACAACAATTCCACGACGAGCCGGTCGCGTTGTTCGTGCGGGTCGTCGGCGTCTACGCCCACCGCGGCGGCATCCATCACGGCAGCGGCTTCGTCAGCACGCAACACGCCCGGCAGCGTTCGGTGTGCGCGGGGGGTGGCCAGCAGTTGCGCCGGATCGCTACGGATCAGTCCCTCGCGCAGCGCCCAGGACGTGAACGTGCGCAATGCCGCGGAGCGGCGCGCGAGCGTGGTCCGGGCGCGCCCCGCGGTCCGTGCGATGGCAAGCCACCCGCGCAAGTTCGACAGTGTCATGTCGTCCAACCGAGTGCCGCCGAGCTTGGTGAGGTGCTCGAGATAGCCGACGACGTCGCCCAGGTATGCACGCACGGTGTGCGGTGAGCGGCCGGACTCCAGACGCAGGTGTCGATCGAAGCGGTCCAGGGCGACACGGAAGTCCGCCGGCAGGGTTTGGCGCACGGCGGCCAGATCGACCCTGGTACGAGGTGAAACGCTCACCCGTCGACCGTCCGGCAGGAGCGTGGGCCGGTCAAGCCGCCACGCGCATCACGGTGGACCCTGACTCGGCCGGCGGCTGATACGGAACCGGCCGTCCACCTCCTCCACCAGACCGGACAGCACCAATCCCGGTAGCGCGCGAATGACCTGAGCGGCCTCGACCCCGCACCGGGCAGCGATCTCGTCCGGTCGTGCGGCCGCCCGTGCCGGCAATCCGTCGAAGACGCGACGTTCCGGCTCAGGCAGCGCATCCAATATCGCGCGCACGCCCGCGCCCGAGCGCTCAGATACTCCCGTCGCGGCGAGCCCAGCGGTGCCGGACGCTCCGCTCGTCTCAGCGGGCCCGCACTGGCCGGTGATACCGATCGGGCCGACGAGTTCCAGCACGTCGGCGGCGCAGGTGACCAGCGTGGCTTCGGCGCTCTGGCGCCGAATGAGCGCGTGGCATCCGGCTGACATCGGCGAGGTGACCGGACCGGGCACCGCCATCAGCGTCCGGCCGAGCGCAGAGGCGTGTGCGGCGGTGTTGGCCGCGCCGGACCGATGCGCGGCCTCCACCACCACAACCCCGCGCGAAAGCGCGGCGATGATGCGATTGCGGGTGAGGAAACGATGGCGCTGAGGTGCCGATCCCGGCGGACTCTCCGAGAGCACCAGACCATGCTCGGCGGCCTCGTCGAACAGAGCGGCGTTCGCGCGGGGGTAAGGCTGATCGATCCCGCCGGCGGAGACCAGGATCGTGGACACCACCCGCAGTGAGCGCACCGCGGTGCGCGGCCGCGTCTATGCCGAACGCGCCACCGGAGACAATGCCGAGCCCGGCTGTCGCCAGATCGTAGGAGAGCACAGCGGCAATCCGCCGCCCGTACTCGGTCGCGGCCCGCGCACCGACGATCGCCACCGAACTCAACCCCAGCGAGGACAGTTCCGCATTGCCCCGCACCCACAGCGCCAGCGGCGGCACCAGCACGCCGGCGGAATCGACGGCACCGGCGATCGCGCGCACGTCGGCCACGGCGAGGCGGTGCAGCGCACCCATCGCCAGGTGCGGCCAATCGGGTGACTCCGGCACGACGAGTCGAATGTCGTGGCGTGCCGCGATGTCGAGATCGGCGATCGGGTCCGCGTCCGCGCACCGTGCCGCACAGGCACTGAGCACGGCTGCCGGGGCCGAGCCCGCGCGCACGGCCGCTGCCGCGGCGACCGGCCCGGCCTCCTCGACGAAACGCCAGAGCGAGTGGGTGGCCGGCTCGGCGACACGACTCAGGAAGGCGCGTGCGACGAGCACGTCGTCTGGCACCTGATGTGTCCAGCAGTCGGTGCGTGCCGATGTGCTCGCGGCACTCGCTCATGCCGCCCACGACCCGGCTTCTGCGCATCGGTAGTACAGCGCCTCGGCCACATCGTCTGCATCCGGCACCGCTGTGCCCGGCCAGGTCGGCGACGCTCCACGCAACCCGCAGCACACGATCGAGCCCGCGTGCGCTGAGCAAACCTCGTCGCATCGACTCTTCCGCGAGCCGCATCGCCGCCCGCGGCAGTCGCCAGCGAGCCCCGCGCAACAGCGCGCCCGGCACGTCACCGTTGAGTGCGTGACCCGTGCCGGCCCAACGCTCGCCTGCGGCCGCCCGCGCGCGCATGACCCGGCCGTGCACCACGGCGCTACGCTCGCCGCCGGATTCGGCGAACAGCTCCGCGTGCGGTACCGGATCGACGTAGATGCGCATGTCGATGCGATCGAGCAACGGTCCGGACAGTCGTTGCAGATACCTGCGCCGGGCCCCGGGTGCGCAGCTGCATCGCGCCGCCCGACTGCCACACGGGCATGGATTCGCGGCAAGGACGAGTTGGAACCGGGACGGGTAGCGCACCGGACCGCCGCTTCGATGCAGCACGACCACACCGCTTTCCAGCGGTTGGCGTAACGCGTCGAGAGCGGCTCGCGCGAACTCTGCTGCCTCATCGAGAAACAGCACGCCCCGATGCGCAAGACTGATCGCACCGGGGCGGGCCAGGTGTGTGCCGCCGCCAACCAGCGCCGCGACCGATGCGGTGTGATGCGGAGCCTGCCAGGGTGGCTGACGCAGGAGCTGGGCCGGTACGCCGAGCAATCCCGCCACCGAGTGCACTGCGCTCACTTCCAGCGCTGCCGGGTCATCCAGAGGTGGCAACAGCCCGGGTAGACGTTCCGCGAGCATGGTCTTGCCGGATCCCGGTGCGCCGACCAAGGACAGGTGATGCGAGCCGGCCGCAGCGACCGCGAGCGCTCGCTTGGCCGAATGCTGACCGGCGATGTCGGCAAGATCGAGTGCCTGTTCGTCGAGCGGTCTGGCCGGACCCGGCTCCGCCGGCTCCGGTGCCGGCCCGGTGCCGCGCAGCCAGGCGACGACCTCGCCGAGATGCCCCGCGGCTCGTACGTCGATGTCGGAGACCAATGCGGCCTCGGCGGCGTTGCCCAGCGGCACGACCACCCGCTGCACGCCGGCTGCACGTGCCGCGATGACCGACGGCAGCACGCCGTGTACGGGCCGCAGCCGCCCGTCGAGGCCCAACTCCCCGATCCACACCACGCCGATGATGGCCTCGACCGGCACCGTGCCGGCGCAGCCGAGTACCGCCACGGCCATGGCCAGGTCGAAGCGCGAGCCCACCTTGCGTACATCCGCGGGCAGCAGCGCGACAGTGATCTTCCGATTCGGCCACTCCAGACCCGAATTGCAGATTGCGGCCCGAATCCGATCACGCGACTCCTTGACCGCGACATCGGCGAGGCCGGTGAACGTGACGCCGGGCAGGCCGGCGGACAGGTCTGCCTCGACGTCGACGGGCTCGCCGTGAATGCCGGCAAGCGTCATCGCCAAGGTGCGTGCGAGGGTCATCAGAACGCCGCCTTGAGGTGGCGCACCAGCGGAGGGCCCGCGGCGCGACGCACCACGCACACCACGTCGAAGCGCAACTCCTGCCACGTCGGCCGGTCGGCGTTGGCTCGCCGGTCGCTGAGCCACTGCGCGGCAAGCAGGCGTATCCGGCCCGCCTTCGCGGCCGTGACCGCCTCCGCCGGGTCGCCGAACGCGACGGACGAACGTGTCTTCACCTCGATGAAAACGAGCGCCTGCCCGTCGACGGCGATGATGTCGATCTCGCCGCGGGCACACCGCCAGTTGCGTTCGACCAGGACGAGTCCTGCGTCAGTGAGGTACTGCGCCGCAACCTGTTCGCCGAACCTGCCGACCGCGTCCTTGACTCGCACACCTGCGATGTTGCGCTGTCATCACCACCCCGCGAGGTGATTGCGCCAGGCTGTGGATACCGCGCGCCGATGTGGACGGGGAAGTTGACCCGAATCGTCCAATGTGTCTTCGCCGCATTGCGGCGGACGGACGGACGGACGGCCGGACGGGCGGACGGTGCGGTTCTGTTCGGCGCGGTTCGGCGCGGTTCGGCGCGGTTCGGTTCGGTTCGGTGGTCAGAACCCGGGCTTGTCTCCTGGCAACTCGAGTTCCGGCTTGTCGAGTTCTTCGATGTTGACGTCCTTGAACGTCACCACCCGCACTGTCTTCACGAAGCGGGCCGGGCGGTACATGTCCCACACCCAGGCGTCGCGCATCGTCAGCTCGAAGTACACCTCGCCGTCGGCATTTCGCGGCTGCAGGTCGACGTCGTTCGTCAGGTAGAACCGGCGCTCGGTCTCCACCACGTAACTGAACTGGGCGGCGATGTCCTTGTACTCGCGATAGAGCTGTAACTCCATCTCGGTTTCGTAGTTCTCGAGATCCTCGGCACTCATGCCTGCTCGATCCTCATGCCATCTCGATCCTCATGCTCGCTCGACCACCAGTTCGTCACCGTCATCCATGACCATCGCCCCAGTGTCGTCCACCGGGGTGCCTCCATTCTCCGCCAGCAGCGACTCGCCCCGCATCGCCCGTCGGACGTTGACATAACGCCGTCGATGCTGCGGGCAGGGGCCGAGCCGATTGAGGGCCTGCGCGTGCGTTGGCGTGATGTACCCCTTGTGCTGGGCGAACTCGTAGTCCGGCCAGCTCTCGTGCAGCTCGACCATGATCCGGTCCCGGGTGACCTTGGCCAGCACCGACGCCGCCGCAATGCAAGCCATGGTGGCGTCCCCCTTCCACACCGCAGTAGCGGGTACCCCCAGACCCGAGACCGGGAAGCCATCCGTGAGCGCGTACGAGGCACGCGGGCGCAGCGTGCCCAGCGCGCGGCGCATGCCGGCCAGGTTGGCCACGTGCAGCCCCCACGCGTCGATCTCGCTGGCCGGGACGATGACCACCGAATAGGCACTCGCACGCCGCACCACCTCGGCGTACATCCGCTCCCGCGCTGCCGGGGAGAGCAGTTTCGAATCCGTCAGACCATCGATCTGGCCACGCCGACCCGACGGCAGAATGCACGCCGCGACGACCAGCGGCCCGGCACAGGCGCCGCGGCCCGCTTCGTCGGCCCCGGCGACGAGACCGAAACCCGCTCGGCTCAACGCCGATTCGTACGCGGCCAGGCCCGCCTCGCGCCGGACCACAAGTCTCGGCGGGCGGAACACCGTGGCGTCGCCGGTGTTGCGTGCAGCCATGATCTGGCCAGGCTACGCGGAGTCGTGCGGGCCGTCGGACCCGTGCGCGCCGACCACCGGACGGACGGCGCGTCGGCTACGGCGGCGCCGGCGGACGAACCACACCGGGAACACGGCGACCGCGCCCGCAGCGCCGGGCAGCCCGGCCGAGGCGACGTGGGTGAACGTCGATGGGGTGCCGAGGGTGCGCCAGCGCGAGGGCGGCCAGGCGATCAGCACGGCCTTGCCGATGACGTCCTTGATCGGCACCGTGCTGGTCATCGGATCGCAGGTGGAGCCAGCTGTGGCCGTGCCCGGGCAGTGCCACCGCGAGTCGGCCGAGTCGTTGCGGTGGTCGCCCATGACCCACAGCCGGCCCTTTGGCACGGTGACCGGACCGAAGGTGCCGGTGGGGTCCGGCGCGGGCACGTAGATGTAGGGCTCGTTGAGGGTGCGCCATGGCCCGCTCGGGCCGTGGTCGCTGACCATCACCACGTCCTTGGTGCCGTTGTCGACGGTCATGCCCTTCACCGTCTCGCCGCCCACCGCGATCACGCGCTTGACGAGCACCAACCCGTCCGGGGGCACGAACCCAACCAGCTGTCCGAAGCCACGGATCGCTCGCAGCACCGGGTTGCCCGGCGGGCGGGAGGCGGGCTCCTGATCCCAGCCCGGCGGGGCGTGGAACACCACGACGTCGCCAGGGTGCGGGTCGCGTAGATCGTAAATCGGCTTGTTGACCAGGATGCGGTCCCCGGAGCACCCTGCGCAGCCGTGCAACGTCTTCTCCATCGACTCCGACGGGATGTAGAACGGCTGCACCACGAATGTCTTGACCAACACCGCGACGATGATCGCGATCGCGACCAGTAGCGGCAGCTCCCACCACGGCGCCTTGCGCCGGCGACCCTTGCTCGCCTTCGTCTCGCGCCGCCGGCGACCGCGCTCAAGGGTCCCGTCACCTGCCGCGACCGCGCCGGCGTCGGTGGGGTGATCGGCGGGCGACGGGCTGAGCGCGGGCAGGATGAAATCCGAACCTCGGGCGCGGGCGTGTCGAGCGCGGGTCCGCGGCGTTGCGGACCCGGTCCGGCCGGTCGACGTTGGGGCGCTCGCGGTGGCGTCGCTCGCGGTCGGGACGCTCGGCGACGGCGCCGCCGGCATGTTCGACGCGGCAGCCTCGTGCTCACCGGTGGCGTGCTGGCGGTCGAGTTCGTCGCGCAGATCGTCCAGGTCGCTGGTCGCGCCGGCTGGGAGCGGCGCCGGCAGGACCGGCCGGACGTGCGGCGTTGCGCCCTGGGGCGTGGTTTGCGGCGCCCATGGCCGAGTGGGGGCCGGCGTCCGGGCGCCCGGTACGGCCGGGGAACTGCCCGGCGGCGCGGGGGCCGGCAGCGGTGGCGGGAACGGTTGCGGGGCAGAATCCGGACCGGGCTGCGCCGCGGGCGGAGCGAGACCTTGCCCGTTCGGTTGCGCCGGTGGGCGCACCACCGGCCATGCCTCGGTGTCGTCAGTCATGCCGGTACGGCAGACAGCGCTGCTCGGCGCAAGCCGTCAGCGCGCGACGGTTTCGCGCTTCTCCTTGATCTTGGCCTTCTTGCCGCGCAGATCGCGCAGGTAGTACAGCTTGGCGCGCCGCACGTCACCGCGGGTCACGACCTCGATCCGCTCGATGACCGGCGTGTGCACCGGGAAGGTGCGTTCCACGCCGACGCCGAAACTCACCTTCCGGACGGTGAAGGTCTCCCGGATGCCACCGCCCTGCCGGCGAATGACCACGCCCTGGAAGACCTGGATACGGGACCGGTTGCCCTCGACGACGCGGACGTGCACCTTGAGCGAATCGCCGGGGCGAAATTCCGGCACGTCGCTGCGCAGCGACTGAGCGTCCACCGTGTCGAGCGTGTTCATCGCGTCGTTCCTGTTCGTCGGGTCACATCACGTACTGGGCCGGGGCGCGCGGCGGCGACCGCCCGGGAGGGGATTCCCGCGCGATGGACGCAGCGGGCAACCACACGATGATGCCACACCTGGCGGCCGATCTCCCAACCGCGTGTCCTCGGCCCGGCTGCCGCGGAGTCAGGTTTTGCGGGCTTTTCCCACCCGTGCATCGTCCGGCGTGCCTCGCGGCTCAATGGTCCGGGCCGAGCAGGTCCGGGCGCCGTGCGGCAGTACGCAGCCGGGATTGCTCGGCGCGCCAACGGGCGATGTCGCCGTGGTTGCCGGACAGCAGTACTTCAGGGACGTCCAAGCCCTGCCAGGACGCGGGTTTGGTGTACACCGGCCCTTCGAGCAGGCCTTCCGGACCCGGCCGCGAACGAGTCGTCGACGGCGGACGCGGCATTGCCGAGCACACCCGGCAGCAACCGGCTAACCGCCTCGGCCATAACCAGCACCGCCGCTTCTCCCCCGGCCAGGACGTAGTCGCCGATGCTGATCTCGTCCACCGGCATCCGCCCGGCGGCGTAATCGAGCACCCGGGCGTCGATCCCTTCGTAGCGACCACAGGCGAACAGCAGCCACGGCTGCTCGGCAAGTTCAGCCGCGACGGCCTGGGTGAATTGCCGGCCGGCCGGTGTCGGTACCACCAGCCGAGGCGGCGCGGCACCGGACGGGACCAGTTCGTCCAAGGCACGGCCCCACGGCTCGGGTCGCATGACCATGCCCGGGCCGCCGCCATACGGCGTGTCGTCCACGGTTCGGTGCACATCGTCGGTCCATCGGCGCAGGTCGTGCACCGCGACGTCGACGAGGCCGCGGTCGATCGCCTTGCCCAGCAACGACTCCCGCAGCGGCTGCAGGTAGTCCGGGGAAGATCGTCACGATGTCGAGGCGAAGCGCCGGGTCGCTCACAGGTCGAACAGCCCCGGCGGCGGATCGATGACGACGCGCCCGCCCGGCAGATCGACGGTCGGCACCATCGCGGCGACGAACGGAACGAGCCGCTCCCGCCCGTCGACTGCCACCACCAGATAGTCCGCCCCGGCGATCTCGACCACGTCCAGGACCGGGCCGAGTTGGGTGCCGTCGACGGTCGACGCGGCGATACCGACCAGGTCGCTGGCGTAGAACTCGTTCGGATCATCGAGCGGCGGACGCTCGGTGGCCGCGATCACCAGACGCAGGCCACGCAGTTCCTGCGCGGCGGCCCGGTCGTGCACGCCGTCGAAGTGCACCACCAGCTTTCCGCCGGCCGAACTCGACGCGGCCACCATCAACGGCCCGCGCTCGGCGGGCTCGGTGCGCAGCACGGCGCCGGCCGCGAAACGCGCGTCCGGGTCATCGGTCCACGGCTCGACGAACACCTCGCCGCGTACCCCGCGGGCCGGCCCGATGCGCCCGATGGTCACATCGCCGGGCATGGCTGGTCTCGCCGTGGCTCAGCGACGGTCGACGTCGACCACATCGACGCGAATGCCCCGCCCACCGACGCCGTTGACCACCTGTCGAAGCGCCTTGGCGGTTCTGCCGTTGCGGCCGATGACGCGGCCGAGATCATCGGGGTGCACGCGCACCTCCAGCCGCTGGCCGCGCCGGTTGTCGACCATGTCGACGCGGACCTCGTCGGGGTGGTCGACGATGCCGCGCACCAGGTGTTCGAGGGCTTCCTCGAGCACCTCAGCCGTCCGCCTGCTCGTCCGCGGCTGGCGCTGCGGTCCCCGCCGGCGCGTCGGCCGACGCGTCGGTCGATGCGTCGGTGGGCGCGGCGTCAGTGGGCGCGGCGTCAGTGGGCGCGGCGTCAGTGGGCGCGGCGTCAGTGGCCGCGGCACCGGCTTGCGCCGTGGCAGCGGCGGCGTCCGGCGCAGGTGCGACAGCCTCCGCGGCTTCGCCGGCGGGGGCGTCGGCCGCTGGTGCCTCGGCGGACGCAGCTGCCGGCGCGGCCTTCTTCGCCGCTCGCTTGCGCGCGGTGGTCGCCTCTGCGGTCGGCTCGCCGGAGGCCTCGGCCAACGCCGCGGCAAAGCGAGCGCGCTTGTCCTCCTTCTCCGGAGCCATCTTCATCGGCTCCGGCGCGGGCTCACCGCGGAACCGCTGCCAGTCGCCGGTGACCTTGAGGATCGCGGTGACGGCCTCGGTGGGCTGGGCACCGACGCCGAGCCAGTACGCCGCCCGGTCGCTGTCGACCTTGATGACCGACGGATCGGACTTCGGGTGGTACTCGCCGATGGTCTCGATCGATCGGCCGTCACGCTTGGTGCGGGCGTCGGCGACGACGATGCGATAGTGCGGCTCGCGCATCTTGCCCAGGCGCATGAGCTTGATCTTTGTTGCCACGGGTACAGGTGCTCCAGACGTGTCTGGTGTGGACGCGCCGAATCCGGGTGGGGAATCTCGGTGTCGCGGACGTCCGGGTGGACTGGCCGGGAGGCGGTGAGAGGGTCCGCGCATCCAGCCGGTACTCGACGGCCATTCTGCCAGATCGGCCGCGGGTCCCGGTCCACGCCCGTTCGGCGGCTCCGCCATCAGGTCGCCATCGGGGTCCGCAGATCTCGATACCGCGCCGGTCGCGAACCGCCGTCGTTGACCGGAAATTCGACCGGATCATGCTAGAAAAAGGTGTGGGGCTCCTCGAAGTATGAGTTCGAGGAGCCCCACGTTCGGTCTCGCGTGACGCTCGTGACCTTCACGAGAACTACCACGGACCACCGCGTCGTCACCCACAGCTTCGCCGGGTTGCCCCGACGACATGTCCGCCTTCGTTCTCGATCTGCCTCTCCTTGCGGATCGGCGTAGGTGAATTTCTACAGGGCCGTGGAGTCGCCGCGCAAGGGCAAAGGGAGTTCGGACGAGTAGAGGTCGAGACGTGCCGACGAATCAGAGCGTCCATAAGGCAGTCACAGACCGCGCGCTGTCGATCAGGCTGATCAGCTCACGCCGCGCAGCACCACGTGCGCACGCGGCGCAATACAGCGTCGCCAGATCGCGGCGCGGGTCCGCGTCGAACACGATCAGATCGGCACGTCGCCGCCCTCGGTCAGCCTCGACCAGCGCCCAACCATTCGCGCGCCCGCCATGACGCGTTGGCGATCACCTCCGGCTGCGGGATGCCGGCGCCGACCAGCGCGCGGATCTCATCGCGGACCAGCCCGTGCGGCAACGAACCGCCGGCGTCGGTGCCGGTGTACACCGGCACGCCGGCCTCGTGCGCGGCGCGGATGCGGTCGCGCGACGTCGCGTAGAGCGCGCGCATGTGCGCGGCGTACGTCCGGGAACTTCTCCGCGCCGGCGGCGGCGATGGACGGGAAGTTGTCGATGTTGATCAGCGTCGGCACCACGACGGCGCCGCCGGTCGACGCGCGCGCGCGATCAGATCGTCGGTCAGCCCGGTGCCGTGTTCGATCGAGTCGATGCCGGCCGCGATCAGGCCGTCGCAGTGCGTCCTCGCCGAAGACGTGCGCGGCCACCCGGGCACCGAGCTCGTGCGCGCGCGCCACCGCCGCGGCAAGCACGTCGTCGGGCCACAGCGGGGCGAGATCGCCGATGTCGCGGTCGATCCAGTCGCCGACGATCTTCACCCAGCCGTCGCCGCGAGCGGCCTGCAGCTCGACCTCGGCGACCAAGTCCGTCAGGTTCCACCTCCACCCCGAGATCGCGGATGTAGCGACGCGGCCGGGCGATGTGGCGCCCGGCCCGGATCAGCCGGGGCAGGTCGGCCCGCGTCGCTGCACCGCCGTGTTGTCGACCGGCGAGCCGGCATCGCGCAGCAGCAGCGCCCCGGCATCGCGGTCCAGCGTCGCCTGCGCGACCTGGCCCTCGGCGTCGGGCACCCAGCCCGTGCGGGGCCAGACCGACGTGGCATGCGCATCGACGAAACCGGGCAGCACCCAGCCGCCCGACGCGATGGTCGGTGGCGGCACGCGGTCGGCCGAGTGAAGCTCAGCCGGCCGCCGACGATCCATGCGTCACGCTCCTGCTCGTCGGGCAGGAACACCCCGCGCAGGTGTAGCGGCTCACCCGGCACCGGTCAGGCCCAAGCCTCGGCCAGCAGCGACCGGGTGTCGGACAGCAGCTGTGGCAAGACCCTGGTGTGTGCCACCACCGGGATGAAGTTGGTGTCGCCACCCCACCGCGGCACGACGTGCTGGTGCAGGTGCGCCGCGATGCCCGCGCCGCCCACCGCTCCCTGGTTCATACCGATGTTGAATCCGTGCGGCGACATCGCCGCGGAGATGGTGCGCATCAGCCGCTGGGTGTATTCACCGAACTCGGCGGTCTCGTCCACGGTCAGTTCCGGATAGCCGGCGACATGCCGGTACGGCACCACCATCGCGTGCCCGCTGTTGTACGGGTACAGATTGAGCACGACGTAGACACGCTCGCCGCGGGCGACGATCAGCGCGTCCGCGTCGGACTTCAACGGGGCGGTGTCGAACGGGCACTCATCGCCGGCCCGGTCGTGCGACGGCTTGCCCTCACCCTGGATGTAGGCCATGCGGTGTGGCGTCCATAACCGCCCGAACCCGTCCGGTTCCGCCGCGAACGCCGACGCGGGCTCGAGACGAACCTCGCCCGTGTCCTCGCCCGTCTCGGCACCGGACGGCTCGCTCACGTGGGTGCCACCGCCGGGAACAGGTCCGCGGTCGGTGAGGCGTTGTCTCGAGACGCCGCCGTCTGCACGATCTCCTCGATTGCCACCTCGACCGAGATGCCGTTTCGCTGCGAACCATCGCGGTAGCGGAAGGACACCGCGCCTGCCTGCGCATCCGATGCGCCGGCGATCAGCATGAACGGAACCTTCTGCTGTTGCGCTGCCCTGATCTTCTTCTGCATCCGCTCGTCGCCCGCGTCCACCCGGATCCGGACGCCACGAGCCCGCAGGCGCTCGGCCACGTCCTCGAGATATGCCACCTGCTCCTCGCTGATCGGGATGCCCACCACCTGCACCGGTGCGAGCCAGACCGGGAACGCACCCGCGTAGTGCTCGGTGAGCACTGCGATGAAACGTTCGATGGACCCGAACAGCGCGCGGTGGATCATCACCGGCCGATGTCGCTGCCCGTCGCTGCCCTGGTACTCCAGGTCGAAGCGCTCGGGCAGGTTGAAGTCCAGTTGGATGGTGGACATCTGCCAGGTGCGCCCGATCGCATCGCGAGCCTGTACCGAGATCTTCGGCCCGTAGAACGCCGCCCCACCCTCGTCCGGGACGAGTTCGAGTTCGGACTCCGCGGCCACCTGCGCCAATGTGGCGGTCGCCTGCTCCCAGACCTCCTCGGAGCCCACGTACTTCTCCGGGTTCTTCGTCGACAGTTCCAGGTAGAAGTCGTCCAGGCCGTAATCCCGAAGCAGGTCCAACACGAATGTGAGCAGTGACCGAAGCTCGTCGCGCACTTGCTCGACGGTGCAGTAGATGTGCGCGTCGTCCTGGGTCATGCCGCGCACACGGGTCAGCCCGTGGATCACGCCGGACTTCTCGTAGCGGTACACAGTGCCGAACTCGAACAGCCGCAGCGGCAACTCCCGGTACGAACGACCCCGCGACCGGTAGATCAGGCAGTGCATCGGGCAGTTCATCGGCTTGAGGTAGTAGTCCTGCCCGGGCCTGCGCACCGTCCCGTCCGCGGCACGCTCCTCGTCGAGGTGCATCGGCGGGAACATGCCGTCGGCGTACCAGTCCAGGTGCCCGGAGATCTCGTAGAGGTGGCCCTTGGTGATGTGCGGGGTGTTCACGAACTCGTAGCCCGCCTCGACGTGCTTGGCCCGCGAGTAGTCCTCCATCTCCTTGCGCAGCACCCCACCCTTCGGGTGAAACACGGCAAGTCCCGAGCCGAGCTCGTCCGGGAAGCTGAACAGATCCAGCTCCGCGCCCAGCTTGCGGTGGTCGCGCTTGGCGGCCTCCTCCAGCCGGTTGCAGATACGCCTTCAGCTCGTCCCGGCTCGCCCACGCGGTGCCGTAGATGCGCTGCAACTGCGGGTTGCGCTCGTCGCCACGCCAGTAGGCCGCCGCGGTGCGCATCAGCCGGAACGCCGGGATGCGCCGGGTGGTCGGCAGGTGCGGGCCGCGGCACAGATCGGTCCACACCCGATCACCGGTACGCGCGTCGAGGTTGTCGTACATGGTCAGCGCGCCGGCGCCGACCTCGACCGCTGCCTCGTCGCCCGCCGCGCCCTTCAACCGATCAGCTCGAGCTTGAACGGCTCGTGGGCGAGCTCGGCGCGGGCCGCCTCGTCGGAGATCGGGCGCCGGGCGAACCGCTGTCCGCGCTTGACGATCTCCTGCATCTGCTTCTCGATGGCCGTCGAGGTCCTCGGGCGTGAACGGCCGCTCGGGCAGGAAGTCGTAGTAGAAGCCGTCCTCGATCGGCGGCCCGATGCCGAGCAGGGTGCCGGGGAAGAGGTCCTGCACGGCCTGCGCCAGCACGTGCGCGGCCGAGTGGCGCAGCACCGCCAGGCCGTCCGGCGAGTTCGCCGGCGACCGGCTCGACGTCGGCGTCTCGCTCGGGCACCCAGTCCAGGTCGTGCAGTACCCGTCACCGTCGCGCACCACGACCACCCCGGTGGGTCCGGTGACGTCGAGCCCGGCCTCCCGCGCCGCGTCCAGGGCCGATTGCCCGGCGGCGATGTGGACGGGCCCGGCGGCCGCGATCGGGGCGCTCAACGCGTGCTCCTCTGCCCGACGGGTCCGGCTCAGCGGCGCTCCACCGTCGGCAGGAGGGCCGGCGACGGTCGGTCGGGCCGTCGAGTCGAATGCTAGTGGCCGGATCGAGAAGGATTTCGCGGCGGATTCGCGATGGGCGCGATGCGCGCACGCGAGTGGCCGCCAAGCTGCCGTGATCGGCGGGCCCCACTAGCGTGTTGTCTCACCCGGTGCGGCCATCCGCCGCCGCCACGCTGTCACGACCTGTCAAGGAAGGGCGAGGCCCGTGCGATTCGAGCATTCGTTCACCGTGCCTGCGGACATTGACACCGCCTGGAACACCTTGGCGAACTTCGACCTGGTGGCTCCGTGCATACCTGGCGCCACCATCGAGTCGGTGGCCGGCGACGAGGTCAACGGCTCGATCAAGGTCCGCCTCGGGTCCATCGGCCCGACGTACAAGGGCACGATGACGTTCGTCCAACGCGACCACGAGGCGCACCGATTCGTGTTGAAGGCACATGCCGAGACGCGGACCAGCGGGTCGGCCACCGCCGGCGTCGTCGCGACCCTGAGCGAGTTTGGCGGCAGCACCACCGTCCTGATCATCAGCGACGTCGAGTTCACCGGAAAGGCGGGCCAGCTCGAGGCGAGCGTCATCGCCGATGCGGGTACACGTGTGGTGCGGCAGTTCGCGCAACGGCTCGCCGATGTGCTCGCTGCCGAGCCCGTGTCCGCACCAGATTCGGCTGCGCCAGCGGTGCCGGAGTCGCGCTCCGAGCCGGTGGCGCCGGCGCCGGAGGAGATGCCGATGTCTCGACCCACACAGTCCTCGCCCGGCGGGGCCGAGGAACCGACCCCTACCCCAGACCGGTCCGCCGACTCCGACGTGGGCGATTCGTCCCCGCCGCAGGTAATGCCGGAACGGGTGGACGGCGCCCGGTCGAATCGACCTACGCCGGACGGGTCAGCGCGTCGGCGTGATGAGCTGACGCCAGCCAGCGCCGGCCCTCGGCCCAGCCTGGCGACCAAGGCCCTCGCACCGAACGTGGCCATTCCGATCGCCGTGGTGCTCCTGCTGTTGCTGCGCCGACGCCGGCGCCGACGCCGCGCCCGCCGCTGACGCAAGCCGACGCCGGCTCAATCCACACCGAGTCAGTCGACGCCGGCGCCGCGCACGATCAGCCAGGGCCGGTGACGATGCCGACGCACGAGTACGGCAGGTCCGCGTAGCGCGGCGGCAGGTCTTCGACAGGAACAGCCCGCTCGACGGCGAGCTGACGCAGGTGATCCAGCTCGCCGGCCGCGGATGGGCGAAGGAGCACGCATGCCGGACGCCGCCGAAGCAGCACCCTGGTCGCCTCACCCACCCCTGGCTTGATCAGGTTCAGGTCGGCTATCCCCCGGTCGTCGGCCAGCGCCCGCACCGCGGCCCACCCTGCCCAGGTCGGCGGGGCGGGCGTACGTGCCGCGACCCGGGCGCGGACCTCGGCCGAAACGGCACCGAACTGCGCCGTGATTGCGTCGAGGAACATGGCCGAGACGTCGTCCGCGGCAAGTTCCGGGTAGTACTTCGCGCCGTGGAAGCCGCCCGGGGCGAGGTGTTCCGGGTTCAGCACGGTCCTGGACACCAGGCCGGAGACCGTCGAGTTCAGGCAGGCCGACGGAATCAAATAGTCGGCGCGGGTGCCGAACATCGCGGTGTTCGCCCCCGGATCGGCGAGCACGCCCAGCTCGGCGGCGAAGGCCGTCCTAAGCCGGTCGTTCGCATCGGTGATGGCGGCCACGAGTTCGCGCGCGATCACACCCTTCCCGGTCCAGCCGTCCACGAACACGACGTCCGCCGGATCGTGGTGTGCTGCCAGCCAACCCAGCGCAGCGAGGTCGATGCCCCGGTCCCGGACGATGCTCACTGCGTAGTGGGGCGCAGCGATGCCATGGTTGGCATGCAGCCAACGGCGCAGCAAGATGCCGATCGGCGTGCCGGCCCGCGCGAGTGAGACCAGTACCGGTCGTGGCCGCGCGGCACGGACCTGCTCGGCGAGCACGCCGACATCCGCGGCGACCCGCCGCGCGTTCGCGGCGAGCGCGGCGCGGAACAGCTGTTGGTATGCCGGCGTCGGGCGGTATTCCACCGGCAGCGACTCGGCATAGTGCGCGGTGCCGGCGACGATTGCCGGTTCGCGGTCGGCGACCGGTCGCTCCAGCGCGACGCCGGACAGGTCCGTGACCAGCCACGCCACCTCGTCGGGTCGATAGCTGCCGAAGCCGGGACCGCGCAGCGGTGCCGGCAGCGAGCGCGCCGACGGGGAGCCGGGCGACGGAGCGCGCCATGACGCGGCGGTGACGGTCACGACGCTGCCGCCACCGGACGGGCGGGCGGCGACATGCTCGCGCTCTCGGTGCTGGTGGCAGTGCTGCCACCGACGACGGCATCGGCGTGTGTTGGCAGCACGACCAGGTGCACGGCACGGTCCAGCTCGGCCAGCGCTGCCAGCAAGCCGCCGGACTGATGCAGCGCGGGAGTGTCCGCGTCCACCACGACGACGATGTCCGTCGGCGCATCGACCGTCGCGCCGCCGGTGATGTTGTAGGCGAAGCGGATGCCCGGACCGTCCAGCGGTTCGTCGTGACTGGCGAACGCGAGTCCGGTGCGCAACGGATAGCCAGCGGCATCGACGACTACGGCAGGCGACCTGGTGGTGGCCGAGACCCGCACCCCGGCCTCGGGTTCGCGCCGGTCGGCAAGCGCAGCGGCGATCAGCAGCGGTGCGTACATCAGCTCCTCGGTGCCGAGCACGAGTAGCCGCGAACCCAACCCGGCGCGCAGCAGGTCATCGGCGCAGTCGGCCGCCGCCGCCCGCGCCTCGTCGTCGTCCGCCGGCGTGAAGCCGTGGCGGCCGCTGGCACGAACCGTGCCGGGCCACCCGCGCACGGTGCGTGGGTGCACCGCAGGCGTCGCGCCGCCGGGCTGCGGTTCGCCGGCCAGCATGCTCGAGCGTGCCGCGAGCCCGTGCGGAACGCGCACCGTCGCGCGAGCCACGCTGACGACGTCGACCCGGGCTCCGATGCGGCGGGCCAGCCGGGACAGCTCACGACGGGCGGCCACCGGGCGGGCGTCCACGAGCGCGGCGACCAGATACCGGTTGCGGGGCCGAACATCGTGCAGCGCGGCGATGAGGTTCATCGCCGTGTGACCGGTGGACAGCTCGTCGTCCACGATCACCGCGACGTCGCCATGCGCGAGCAGCCGGGCGTCGGCGGGAGCGAGCAGGTGCCGCGAAGCGTGGCTGTGCGTCTCCTGGAGTTCCAGTACCGCGGGTATCTCGGTCCGGCGGCGGGTGGTGTGCAGGTACGGCACGCGACAGGTCGCCGCCACCAGATGCCCCAACCCGGTCGCCGTCTCGGCGAAGCCGATTATCAGCGCGGCAGATCCCCCCAGCGCGTCGCGCACGAGGACGCCGAGCGCGTCGCCGGCGGCAATGATCGCGCGCGGACGGGCGGGCACGTGCTTGCCCAGCACCGTGGACACGAGCAGGTGTGCCCGGCGCGGATTGCGGCGCAGCCCAACGCCGACGAGTTCGCGGGCATGGACCACGCCCCCGGTGTCCCGCACGCTGATGCCGAACCGGTCCGCCGCCAACCGGCCGCTCCAGACCGGCTCAGTCACGCCTGCCGCCCGGCATCGAGCAGATCGACGAACGAGACGCCGTCGCGGGCCACGCCGAAAGCCTGCGCGCGCAAAGCGGTGCGCTGCGCCCATGCGGTGTGCGGCTTGCTCTCGTTCATCTTGTTGAGGTAAGCCGAGCGAGACGCGCCGCCGCGACGACCGGTGGCCAGTACGTCGGCGGCGTCGATGTACTCCTCGCTGGTGACCACGGACAGGGCATGGACCGGTGCGACGTGGGTGGGGTGGATCACGCTCTTGCCGGTCAGCCCGTTGGCGCGGTCGAGTTCCACTTCGTGGATGAGGCCGTCCAGCCCGGCCTCGAGGATGTCCGCACGCAGGTGTGCGTCGGCATGGCGCGCGAACGGCGACTGGCGCAGTTGCGGCTTGAACAGTCGCTCCGCCCTGCCGAAGTGCTCCCACACCGGCCCGGTCACCACATAGCCGTCATCGGAGCGGGCGAAGACGTTGACGATGTCGGCGATCACGTCCGCGACCAGCCGCACCGCGTAGACGCTGAGTTCGCGCGAACGCCGTAGCCCGAAGGCCGATAGCAGATCTGTGGCGCCGATGCGAAGCGCGAGAACGCAGCCGCGGTAGGCGTCGACGACCGCGCGGGCACGCAACAGCGCATCGCGCCTGGTTTCCAGATAAGCCATGTCCGGCGTCTCCAGAACCGGCATCGCGAACAGGCGCCGGCCGAGCCGATCGGCCGCCTTGACTACCTCATCGAGGAACGCCGGCCCTGCCTCGGCGGTGAACTTAGGCAGCACGAAGCCGGTCACCACATCGGCACCGTCGCCGAGCGAGTCGAGCACCCCGCCGATCTGGGCCGCCGCACGAACCCGCACGAAGATCATCGGCAGCGCGCCAGGAGTGTTCGCGGACAGCCGCAGCTGCCCGGCGAGGTTCGCTTCGGCTCGGGGTACATCGGCGTCGCCGATCGCGTCCTCGAGGCAGATCACCACGCTGGTGACGCCGAGCGCGGCGCGGCGCGCGATGTCCTCGGCCAGAGCCGGCCGGGTGGCGGGCAGGTACAACGTGGCACCGAGCGCGGCGGACAGCAGTTCCGGCCCGGCCACCGCGGGGTCGAACGTTTCGGGCGGCCGACGGAACAGGTGCGTACGTTGCGTGTCGGTCAAGAAGTCGAAGTGACGCATTGGCACCTTTCACCGAAGGCCCCGTACCTCACCGTATCGGACCGACCTCAGGATTTCCTCAGTCGATGGGCGTTCGGTCGTCCAGCCAGGAGATGCGGTCGAACCCGAACGCCCGGCACGAATCGCGGACCGTGCCGGGCACGCCTTGCGTCTCACAGCGCAGCACCAGCTCCCCGTCCACCTGATAGATGGACAGTGGTACCGCTACGGCACCGGGCGTCCGGCCGTCTAGGGGCACTTCCACCCGGGTACCGCCGATCGTCGAGACGATCAGGCTGCCGCCCCAGGTGATGGCCTGACGCGAGCGGGAGTGCACGAAGCACACCATCCGCGACAAGCGCCGGCACTGCCGCAGGTCAACGCTGACGCGCTCGAATCGATCGTGGCCGGCGACCAGGACCGGACGGCGAGAACCCGCTGGGCCGACCGGGCGCCCCACCGGTGCGGCGCCGCTTGTGCCGACGGGTTGACCTGCCGTGCTGCCGGCCCCGGTGGCAACGACCTGGACCGTCGAGGTCTCTCCCGTCGTGAGTTCGTAGGCGCAGCCGAGCGTGACGTCGCCGACCTCGGCGGAGATGGCCGCGTCGACGATCAACGTGCCGACGCCGGACTGCAGCCGGGTCAGCGTCGCCGTCGGGGACTCGCGGGTCAGCACCCGCCGCTGCCCCGCACCCACGCGGTCGTCCGCCGCCACCTGCAGTGTCGGCCTCGGCCGGGTTCGCGCCACCGATCGTGACGCCCCAGCCGACCCGATGCCGATGGAAGCGCCCGCGGATCCTTCGTCGGACAGATCCAGCGAACTCGACGCGGATGATGGCGGCGGCACGGCCGGCGGCGCAGGCTCCATAGCGGCCGCAGCCGGCGGCAGGGTCGAGGCCGCGGACGGTTGCGGCAGAGGTGGTTGTGCCACGGCTGGCGCCACGACCCGAGTCCGCCGGCGCAAAAACGCGAGATCAGGACGCGGCGGCGCGGAGCGCGGGTCGGCGGCGATCACAACGGCACGCCGAAGTCGAGCGCGATGCCGGCGATGCCCTTTGGGTACGCCTCGCCGAGCACCTTGAACTTCCAGTCGCGATCGTGCCGGTACACCTCGCCCAGCGTCAGACCCGTCTCCGTACCCAACCCGGCGGCAAGGTCTTCCGAGCGCACCAGCTCCTGCCCCGCCCCATCGAGCACGCGCACGACACAGCTGTGCAGCTGCCCCAGCGTGCGTCGCGGACCGGGACCGTCGTTGACGTAGAGCACGAAGACGATGCGCTGTACCTCGGCCGGGACGGCGCCGAGTTCGATCTCGATCTGCTCCCGGTCGCTGCCCAACAGCTGGTCACGTTCGGCGACGGACTCCCCCGGCGCGCTGAGCTGATTGAAGAAGACGAAGTGCGCCTCGGACAGCGCGCGACACTGCGCGTCGCCGAGGATCGCGGCGAATACCAGGTTGTCGGCAAGCACGGATTCGGCGCCGGCATCCCACGCCGTCCCGACGATGACGGTGCTCAGGCCGGGAATCTCGCGGGTCAGCGCGACGTTCGCGCCCCGCTTCATCGCTGCCGCCATCACGGCCCCGCTCGGGTCACAGGTCCAGGTCCGATCCGCTGAACTTGGTGCGCAGGAACGCGCCATGGCTGACCAGCGCGTCCGCGTCGCGCGATTGGGCGGCGCTGCGCAGGTCGATGGCACCGGCCCACAGATCGGCGAGTTGCTGCGTCAGCGCCTGACGAGGCGTGATGCCCTGCGCGCTGGACAGCTCGACGGCATCTGCCTCCAGTGCCAGATAGGTGCGCAAGGCGGTGGGCAGGTAGTCCGTGACGATCTTCCTCACGGTCAGTGCCAGCTGCATCTCCAACTCGGCACTCGCGGCCAGATCGACGACGTCCGATGCAGCATCGGTCACCCGGCGCGCGAGCACCACCGACTCGACCGGCAGCCGGCCGGCATTGCGGTTGACGAACTCGACCTGCCCCTCGATCGCCTGCGCCAACGCTCGCGGGCTCTCCGGCGGATCGGGTTCGGGCTGCGGCGTCGTCGTCGGCGGATGCGGACGCCGGAAGAAGGACGACATACCTCCAGTATCCCCACTGAACTCGGCCAGGCGTCTCGGCCGCGGGCAGCGTCAGCTCCCGAGCGCCGGCGTGCTACCGGTGCTCGGGCCGCCGCCGACCTCGTTGCCGTCGCCGCGCCGAGTCCGCTCCAGGTACGGCTTCGCCCGCTCGATCTGTCCCTCGAGTGCGGTCACGGTCTGAGCCATGCTGTCGATCGCCTGTGCACGGAACGTGTCGATGGCGTCCATGGTCTGGAAGACGTTCTCGAACGCGGTCTGCAGCTTCTGGATGTCGATGGTGCTGCTCGCAGCCTGCTGGTTGATCGCCGTGCCCTGCACCCGCAACTGCTCCGAGGTCGACTCGATCAGGTTCGACGTGGTGGCGTTCAGCGCGCTGATCTGGTCCAGGACGAGCCTCTGGCGCGCCAGTGCCTGCGACACGATGACGGCCGTGCGCAGCGCGGCGACGGTGGTGGTCTGCGCCCGGTCCACGCCCTTGATCAGTTCGACGTTGTTCTTGCGAACGAGGTCGAGCGCCATGTAGCCCTGAACGGCGACCGCCATCTGGGTGAGGATGTCCTGGTGTCGCTGGCGGATCGCGAACAGCGCGTCCGAACGCAGCGTGTTCGCCTCATCGGTCCGCCCCGCCGCTTCCACTTCGGCCACCTTCTGCTCCACGGCCTGGTCGAGCGCGGCGGCGAGCTGGTTGTACTCGCTGAGCTTGCCCATCGCCTTCCACATGTTGGCTTTCTCGGTCTCGATCGCCGCATTGTCCTTGCGCAGCTCGTCCTGACCCGAGTCCAGCGACTTGATGATGGCGTTGAGGTGGCTCTGGGCGGTCTCGTACTTGGCGAAGTACCGCTGAATGCGGTCACTGCCCGGCAGGAACTTCAGCAACCGCTTCGCCCCGGTGAGATCGGCCCGGTTGGGATCGAGTTCGGTTACCGTCGCGCGCAGCTCCACCAAGGTGCCGGCGACACGGGTCTGCGCATCCCCGCCCGCTCCGCCCTTGGCGCCGCGCACGGCCGCGGCCGGTCGGTCCAGCATCCGGTTCGACACGGACGCGGCCGCGCGCATGTCCTTGTCGCCCATCGACGTGATCGCGTCGACCTTCTTCACGAACTCCGGCGAGCGCGTGTCCAGGCTGGCGAGTTCGTCGGCGAAGGCCGCGGCCTTCGCGTTGAGCTCCGCCTGCTTGGCCGTGTCCACCGGGATGGCGCCGGCCGCCTGCTCCGGCGCGACCTCGACGATCGGTTCGGGCGGCGAGAGCACGAGGCCGGTGCCGACGGCTGGTGCCGGCGCGGGGACCGTCGGCGCAGGCGCCGCGGTTGCCACAGGGGCGGCGGCCGGTGCGGCCGGAGCCGGTCCGGCCGGTGCCGGTGCGGGCGTCGGGGCCGGCGCGGGCGTGGGACCGAGGTCCAGTTCGGACATCGTGAACTCCTTGCTGTCGAGTGGTGCGGGTACTGCTGATGGAACGTCGCGGTCGACGGTCCAGTTTCGGTGGTCCCTGTCGATGGTCCCCCTCGACCGTCTTCAGTGTCGTCGTCGGGGGGCCGGCGGGTCTACTTCCGGCCCGCCGTCCACTGCATCCCCCACCCGTAGGCCTCGTCGAGGACGCGTTGCGCGCCGTTGAGGTAGTTGACCTCGCGGCGGACGGACAGGTCGGCACCGGTGCTTTCCAGCAGTGCGATGGCGCAGATTCGGGCTCCGTCACGCGGGTCGTCCAGCACCACTTCGACCTGCGGTCCGGTCGCCGGGTACAGGGTGGCCACGCCGGCGGCCGCGGCCCAGTTGGCTGCGCCCTGGTAGATCAGGGCGAACACCAGGATGCGCCGGATCCGGTCGAGGTGGGCCAGGTTCACGAACAGGTTCTCCCCGCCCGTGTTCGCGCCGGAGCGGTCATCGCCGTCGAGCCAGATGACGTTCTCGCCGAGGCCGCGCGGGCGGGCGGTGAAGGAATTGCCGAGGGCCTGCACCACCCCTTTGGTGCCGTCGGTGAACTCGTACAGGCAGCCGAGGTCGAGGTCGAGTTCCGGGACGGCGCGCCGGAAGAACCCGCCGCGACCGGCATCCGGGCGGGCGTTCCAGTTCAGGTTGACGCGCAGGATGCCGCCGGCCGAACCCTGCTTTGTCAGCGATACGGTCGGCGCCTGCTTGGTCAGGGTCACCTTGGTCAGCGAGACCGCTGGCGCGGCGCCCGAGTCGGGCCCGGGCGCGGTGGCGGTATCCGGACGTTTCACGTAGTCGATGCCCATCGCGGTGCCTTCCGTAGGGGTGTGCTGTTCGTAGGGATGCCGTTCGTACCGACCGGGCCTGTCCCAGGTGTGAAGACAGTCGCGGCGGTCAGGGACCCGGCGCGGACACCGTCGCGGCGAGCGCGTCCACCGGCTCACCCTCGGTCCGGGCCAGCCTCCGGTTGCGCGCGATCGAGGAGGCGAGCGCCGCGCCGATGAAGCCGACGCCGATCAGCCCGGTCACCACTTCGGGGACCTCGTAGCGGATCGTGAACAGCAGGATCACCGACAGGGCGCCGATGGCCCACAGCGCACCGTGCTCCAGGTACACGTACTCACCGAGCGTGCCCTTGCGTACCAGGTACACCGTCAGCGAGCGGATGAACATGGCGCCGACACCCAGACCGATGGCAATGATGATCGGGTCCGAGGTGATCGCGAAAGCCCCGACGACGCCGTCGAAGCTGAACGATGCGTCCAGCACCTCGAGGTAGATGAACAGGAACAACGCGGCCTTGCCGGCCACTTGGCGCACGCTGGGCGAGCGGCCCGAGGACATCGTCTCCTCGACTTCGTCCTCGGCCTCCTCATCGGTGTCGAAGAATTCGCCGAGCGCGTTGACGACCAGGTACGTGGCCATGCCGAGTACGCCGGAGACCAGCACCGTGGACACCTTGTTGTCCGGCGCGATTGTGTACGCGAACACCACCAGGATTACCAGGGTGAGCGTGACCGAGAGCTGGTCCAGCTTCCCCATCCGCGCCAGCGGGCGCTCAACCCAGGACAGCCAGGTGATCTCCCGCTCCTCCAGGATGAAATCGAGGAAGAGCAACAGCAGGAACACCCCGCCGAATGCCGCGATGGCCGGGTGCGCCTGGTGCAGCAGATACCCGTAGGTGCCCGGCGTGTGCGCGTCACCCTTCTTCAGCGCCAGATTCACCGCATGCACCGGACTCAGCTTGGCGGTAATGCCCACCACCAGCAGCGGGAACACCAGCCGCATGCCGAAGACGGCGACCGCCACGCCGACCGTCAGGAAGATCTTCTGCCAGAACGGGTTGAGCCGAACCAGGACGGTGGCGTTCACCACCGCGTTGTCGAAGGACAGCGATACCTCGAGGACGGCCAGGATCGCCACCAGGGCGAGCCCGGTGCCACCGCCGTAGATCAGCCCGAGGGCCAGCCCGGCGATCGCGACCAGGACGGACCCACCGAACGTCCTGAGCAGCATCGTGCGTTTCCCGCGCCGCTACTTCTGTTCGCTACCGACGTTTACGCCGAAGTCGCGCGCGATGCCCGCCAGCCCGGTGGAGTAGCCCTGGCCGACCGCGCGGAACTTCCATTCACCGGAGTGCCGATACACCTCACCGAACACCATCGCCGTCTCGGTGGATGCTTCCTCGGTCAGGTCGTACCGGGTGATCTCCGAGTTGTCCGCCTGGTTCACCACCCGGATGAACGCGTTGCGGACCTGGCCGAATGACTGACCGCGGGTGTCCGCGTCGTAGATCGAGGCGGCGAACACGACGCGATCGACGTCGGCCGGCACGGCGGCCAGATTCACCTTGATCGCCTCGTCGTCGCCCTCGCCCTCGCCGGTGCGGTTGTCGCCGGTGTGCTGCACCGAGCCGTCCGGGCTGTTCAGGTTGTTGAAGAACACGAAGTGCTGGTCGGAGAGGATCTTGCCGTTTGCGTCCAGCATCAGCGCGCTGGCGTCGAGGTCGAAGTCCGCCCCGGAGGTGGTCCGGATATCCCAGCCGAGGCCGATGAGGACCGCAGTCAGTCCCGGCGCCTCCTTGGTCAGCGAGACGTTGCCGCCCTTGGAAAGGCTGACGCTCATGCCGCTAACTCCTTCTACTAGCCCCCGGGCGCCGTAGCCCGGCGCCACCGTTCTCATCGTCGCTGCCGAGTATTCGCCCATGACGCTCTCTATCGGAACGCGGGGGCGCGAGCCCGAGTTCCGGCAGCCGGCCGCTATCTCAGGATGCCGGTGTGCCCGAGCGAGTACCGCCCGGGGATCGGCCAGACGCACAGGCCGTGCGGCCCCGAGCCCACCGGGATGCTTCGCCAGCAGCCGGCCGTTGCTGCTGTCGATCGCGTAGACCACGTTGTTGTATCGCCCGGACAGCCAGAGCACCTTGCCGTCGGCGGACAGGTTGCCCATGTCCGGGCTGCCGCCGTCCGGCAGACGAACCACTTCGCCGCGATCGCGCCGCTGGGCAAGGTCGACGACGGCTGATCGATCCCTCATCCCGGTTCGTGACGAACATCCGCGCCGAGTCGCGGGAGATGTAGAGGCCGTGCGCGCCCTTGCCGGTCGGCAGGAAGCCGATCACCGCGAACGACTTCGCGTCGATGAGATACACGCCGTCGGCCATCATGTCCGCGACGTAGAAGACCTTCCCGTCCGGTGACGAGCTTGACGTCCTGCGGCATGCCGCCCGGACGCGGGCCAGCGCGATCGTCTGCGCAGCAGGCGGTGCGAGGCGACGTCGACGACCACCATCGGTTCGCGAACTCGCAGCTGGCGAGCAGCTTGGTCCCGTCCGCGGTGAAGTCCATGTGGTCGATGCCGCTGCACGACGGGATGGTGAGCGTGTCGTGGCAGCTTCCACGTGTGCGGGTCGTAGAACGCAAGCCGCGCGTAGGCCTCCTGCACCACCACCGCGTAACGGCCGTCCGGGGTGAAGTACATGTTGTAGGCGTCGTCGACGGGATCGGCGGTCCCGGCCGGCCGGTGCTTCGGGTCGATCGGCACCAGGCTGCCGTACCCACCTTGTCCGCGGTGACGTAGAGCGTGGTGAGGTCGTAGGAGGGCACGACGTGCTGCGGCTCGTGGCCGACCGGGAAGCTGGTCGATCACCCGCATGGTGTGCTGGTCGATGACGTACACGTCGTTGCTGTTGGTGTCCGGTACGTAGACGTAGGCGGGGTCGTGTGCTTCCACCGTGACAGCTGTCCCGGGGCGATCCGCGGCATAGACGTCGGTCGTGCTGACAGCCGGCGCGGCATGCCCGGCAGACCCGCGGGCGGGTGCGGTGGCTCCGGGTCGATGCGGACGGCCGTTGCGGAGGTTGCGGCGCTGGGGCCAACCGCCGATCCGGTGATCACGCACGCGGCCGGACGCCCCGTCGCTACACGCGGCGACGAGCAGCGCCGGCGCAGGCAAGCAACGCCGCCCGCTTGACAGCCATGCCGGCGCCCGCCCGCGCGCGCGCCGACCCGCTCACGGGCGCAACAAGTCGTGGCGGTCACCGGCGCAGGCCGCGGCGGCAAGGTCGCCGAGGATCGCGGGCATGGCGGACGACGGTGCCACGTGCCCGAAGTGCATGCTCACGATCGAGCCGGGCGTCGCAGCTTGGACATTTCGCCGCACGGCGTCCGCGCCGGAGTCGGTCCAGTCGAGCGAGTCGATGTCGTAGGACAGGCAGACCGGGTAACCCGCTGCACCGGCCAGCCGCAACACCAGCGGCGAGGCGTGCTGGGTCTGTGACGGCCGGAAGTGGGCGCCGCCCGCGCCGGTCAACCGCAGCAGCAGATCGCGGCAGCGCACGATCTCCTGCTGGGCGCTCTGCTGGCCCAGGCTGTCGATGTCGAGGTGGTTGTACGTGTGGTTGCCGAGTTCGTGGCCACCGGTCACGATGTCGTGCGCGAAGGCCGGGTAGGTGGACAACCACGAGCCGACGGCAAGCACCGTCACCGCCGCCCGGTGGGCGGCGAACACCGCGAGCAGATCCCGCGCGATGCCGGGATCGCCGGCACCGTGGAACGTCAGCGCGACCTCGGCTCGGGTGCGGGGGCCGTGCACGAACTCCACTGCCGGGCCGACCGGCGCTGCTCGGGTTGCCGAACCGACCGGTGGCGAACTCGGAGCGCGGGTGGTGCTCGACGTGGGCGACCCGGCGGCGCGGGACGAACTCAGGGCCGCGGTGTGCGTGTCTGCGCGGCGGGCCGCACGACCGCAACCCGCCAGCACACCGCCGGCAGCCGCGGCACCCAACGCCAGCATCGCCCGCCGGGTCATCGCCACGCGAGGATGATTCCACCCGCGTCCAGCAGGCCCGACGCGCCCGCCCCGCCGCGTATCCTCTGGTGGCGTGGAACTGGTACTGCCGCCCGCGGTCTCGATCCGTGAAGTCGGCCCCCGCGACGGCCTGCAGATCGAGCAGCCGGTGCCGCTGGGCGACAAGCTCGCCATGCTCGAGGCCCTTACGGCCACCGGAGTGCAGCGCATCGAGGCGACGAGTTTCGTCTCCGCGCGCGCCGTGCCCGCGATGGCCGATGCAGAGCAGGTGGCCGCCGCCCTGGGCCGATGGCCGCAGGTCTCCTGGTCCGCGCTGGTGGCCAGCCCGCGCGGTGCCCAGCGCGCGCTCGCCAGCGGGGTCGTCAACCTCGAATACGTCGTCTCGGCCGCCGATGCGCACAGCCGGGCGAACGTGGGGCGTTCCACCGCGGATTCCATTGCGCTGATCGACGAGATCGCCGAGCTCAGCCACGCCGCGGGCGGCACCTTCGAAGTGATCATCGCGACGGCCTGGGACTGCCCGTTCACCGGCCCGACCCCGATCGAGGTGACCGTTCGAGTGGCCCGCGAGGCGGTGACGCGCGGTGCCGACGTGCTCTGTCTGGGCGACACCATCGGCACCACGACCCCCAGGCGAGTGGTGGATCTGCTCGATGCCGTGCGGGCCGTGGCCGGCGGCCGGGACGTCGGCGTGCACTTCCACAACACCCGCGGCACCGGCATCGCCAACGCATTCGTGGCCATTCAGGCCGGCGTGACGTCGCTGGACGCATCGGTGGGTGGGCTTGGCGGGTGCCCGTTCGCCCCGGGCGCGAGCGGCAACATCGCCACCGAGGAGCTGGTCTACCTGCTGGACGGGTGCGGCGTGCACAGCGGGCTGGAGCTGGACGCGGTGGTTGCCGCCGCCGCGGTGACCGAGCAGGCGGTCGGACATTCGTTGCCGAGCTCGCTGTACCGAGCCGGCGGGCGCCCGCGGCCCCTGGGGGTCGCCCAGCCTGCGGCGCCCTGACGCGCCACAGCGAGGTGATCCGCCTGGGCGGCGTGATCCGGATCGGGCCGCGCTGAGGGCCGCCGGCCGACCATGAATCCGCACCGGCCGCACGCGACGAACTAGTGCTGAGGGCCGTGATCACGGCCACGACGGCTGGATCACCGCGGAGGGCCTGTGTCACGGCAACCTCATCGGACGCGCCGGCGGATTGCCGTCATCGGCAGTGGGGTGGCCGGTCTCACCGCGGCATACATCCTGCAGGCCGAGACCGACGTCACCCTCTTCGAGGCGGACGAGCGCCTCGGCGGCCACGCCGACACCCACGACGTGCCGGTCTCCGACGGCCGGGTACTCGGCATCGACACCGGTTTCATCGTGCACAACGAGCGCACCTATCCCCTGTTGCGCCGGCTGTTCGGCGAACTCGGCATCGCCACCCGCGACTCGGAGATGAGCATGTCGGTCGCATGCGCGGGATGTGGACTGGAGTACGCCGGCGGCCGCGGGCTGTCCGGTCTGGTGCCGTCGCCGCGGACGGTGACCAACGTGAGGTATCTGCGGATGCTCGGCGAGGTGGTGCGGTTCCACCGGCTCGCAATGGAATTACTGGAGTCGCAGGACGACGAACTGACGGTGCGTGAGTTCCTGCGCGCCGGAGCCTTCACCCCGTACTTCGTCGCGCACTTCATGACCCCGCTCGTCGCCGCCGTGTGGTCCACCGCCCCGACGCGGACCGGCGACTACCCAGCCCGCTACCTGTTCCTGTTCCTGGCCAACCACGGCGCGCTCAGCATCAAAGGGGCGCCGGTGTGGCAGACGGTGGTGGGTGGCTCGGCCCGCTACGTCGAGCGAGTGGCCAAGGGCTTGTCCTCGGTGCAGACATCCACGCCGATCCGCAGCCTGGCTCGGGTCGGCGGCGGTGTCGAGATCCGCGACGACGCCGACACTGTGAGCTGGTTCGACGGCGCCGTCGTGGCTACCCACCCGGACCAGGCGCTGCGGCTGCTCGCGTCCGCCACAGCTGCCGAGCGGCAGGTACTGGGCGCGATCGGCTACACGACCAACCCGGCGCTGCTGCACACCGACGCGTCCGTACTGCCTCGCTCGCGCCGCGCCCAAGCATCGTGGAACTACCTGCTGCCCGACTGCGATGCGACGCCGACCAGCGTCCACATGAGTTACAACATGAACAGGCTGCAGGGATTGGGCACTGATGAAACCTACGTGGTGACGCTCAACGACACCGGACGGATCGACCCGAGCACCGTGGTCGATCGGATGGTGTACGCGCACCCCGTCTACACCACCGCCTCGGTGGGTGCGCAGCATCGACTGCCTGAACTCAACGACGGCACGCTGGCCTTCGCCGGCGCGTATCACGGCTGGGGCTTCCACGAGGACGGCTGCCGGGCCGGCGTCGCCGCCGCCGCGAGTCTGGGCGTGACGTGGTGACGGCGATCTACGACGTCGAGATCGCGCACACGAGGGCCGCGCCGATCCGTCACGACGTCCGGCACCGCAGCTACCAGTGGCTCGTCGACCTGGACCAGTTGCCGCGGCTGCCGCGCGCGCTGCGCTGGCTGGCGCGCTTCGATGCCCGGGACCACGACGGCCGCAATCACAATGCCCGCGACGACGACAGCCGCAACCGCGCCGGCAAGCCCAGCGAACCCGGGCGCGCAATCCGTGCCAGCGTCGAGGATTTCCTGCGCAGCAACGGTGTCCGGCCACCGGGCGGACGCATCACGATGCTCGCCCATGCCCGCAGCGCCGGTTACGTGTTCAATCCGCTGAGCGTGTTCTGGTGCCACGACCCCGCCGGCGCCGTCGTCGCGACGGTGCTGGAGGTGCACAACACCTACGGCGGTGCGCATCGTTACCTGCTCCGCCCCGATGACGCCGGTCGCGCCGAGGTGGCAAAGGACTTCTACGTCTCGCCGTTCTATCCCGTGGACGGGTACTACCGGGTCAGCGCGCCAGAGCCGGGCGAGCGACTGGCGATCACCATCACGCTGCACCGGCCCGGCGATCGCCCGTTCACTGCGACGGTGCGCGGTGTGCGGCGCCAGGCGAGTACCGCGGCCGTGCTGTCGCGCGCACTTCGGTATCCGGTCGAGACCTGGGTGATCCGCGTCCTCATCGCCCGGCACGGCATTGCGCTGTGGCGCGCCGGGCTCCCGGTGATCGCGCGAGAACGCGAGCGCACCGAACACCCTCGACGCGGCGCGAGCGCGGCCAGCCGGCTGGCTCGCATGGTGCACGACGGCGTCGGCCTCGAATTGCCGCTGCGCATCCGGGCCTGGGACGGCTCCGAGGCCGGTCCGGCCGCGGGCCCGGTCGTCCACATCCGCTCCCGGCGAGTGCTGCGCCGGCTGCTGTGGGCACCGAGCGAACTCGGTCTGGCCCGTGCCTACGTCGCCGGTGACCTCGACGTCAGCGGTGACGGCACACCCGGCGAGGTGCTGACCGACGCGTTGCGCAGGGCCTGGGCAGTGGCCCGGCGGCAACCCCCCGCTCGCCCGTCGGCCCGGCGTCGGATGCACGCGGTCGTCGATGCGATTCGCCTTGGCGCGGCCGGCCCGCCGCCACAGCCACCGGCAGCGGAGGCACGGTTGACCGGGCGCCTGCACAGCCGATCCCGCGACCGCAGCGCGATCTCGCACCACTACGACCTGTCCAACGACTTCTACCGGTTGCTGCTGGACGAATCGATGGCGTACTCCTGCGCCTACCCAGCCACCCCGGAGGCCAGCCTCGCGGACGCGCAGCGGGCCAAACTCGACCTGATCTGCCACAAACTCGGCCTTCGACCGGGTCAGCGCTTGCTGGACGTCGGCTGCGGCTGGGGATCGCTGGTCGTGCACGCCGCCGAGCACTTCGGGGTACACGCCACCGGCATCACCCTGTCCGCCGAGCAACGTGATTTCGTCGCCAAGCGCGTGGCGGAGCGGGGATTGTCCGGCCAGGTCGCGGTTCGCCTTCAGGATTATCGCGACCTGGCCGGGCGAGCCGAGACGTTCGACGCGGTTTCCTCGATCGAGATGGGCGAGCACGTCGGTGAGTCCACCTATGCGACCTTCGCCGGGGTGCTGTTCGGCGCGCTACGCCCGGGTGGCCGGCTGCTGCTGCAGCAGATGTCGCGCGGCCCGGGCGCCGCGCCGGGCGGCGGTGCCTTCATCGAGGCCTACATCGCGCCCGACATGCACATGCGGCCGGTGGAGCAGACCATTGCCTTCCTGACCCGAACGGGTTTCGAGGTCGGCGACGTCGAAGCGCTGGGATCGCAGTACTCGTGGACGGCACGACGCTGGCTGGACAGGTTCGAGGAGCGTCACGATGAACTCGTCGCGATTGCCGGCGTCGAGGCCGCCCGGGTGTGGCGGCTGTACCTGGCCGGCGGCGAGCTGAGCTTCGAGGAAGGCCGAATGGGCGTCGAGCAGATCCTGGCGGTGCGTCCGCAGGGCGCGGCTGCCGGCCGACCGTTGCCGCAGCGCTGACCGGGTCGGTGTGATGGCCACGTTCGACACGTCCGGCTTCCTCGGCGCGCTGCCGTGGGCCGCTGGCGCAATCCTCGCGGTGCTGGCGGCGACGTTCGCCGTGTCTCGAGTCGCCGGCAAGCACAGCGTGATCGACACCGCCTGGGGTCTGCTGTTCGTCGCGGTGGCGGTGGTCGCGTTCGTCACGTCCTCGGGGGCTGGAGATCCGGTACGGCGAGGTCTGCTGCTGGCACTGCCGCTCGTCTGGGGGCTGCGCCTGGCGGTGCACATCGGCCGGCGCAGCATCGGCACGCCGGAGGACCCGCGCTACGCGGCGCTGCTCGCCAAGGCGCGTGGCAACCCGACGCTCTACGCGCTCAGCATGGTGTACGGCCTGCAAGGCGTGCTCGCCGCGCTTGTTTGCGCACCCATCCTGATCGGCGCTTTCGAACGCGGACCGGTGGGCGTCCTGGCCTGGGTCGGCGTGGTGTTGTGGCTGGTGGGCTTTTTCTTCGAAGCCGTGGGCGATGCCCAACTGGAACGCTTCCGTGCCGAAACCAGCAACCGGGGCACGGTGCTGCAGACGGGATTGTGGCGATACACCCGTCACCCCAACTACTTCGGCGATGCGTGCGTCTGGTGGGGCATCTTCCTGGTGGCCGCCCAGCACTGGCCCGGCGTGCTCACCGTGCCGGCGCCGATCCTCATGACGGTCCTGCTGACCCGCGGTTCCGGCGCGCGCATTCTCGATCGCCACATGGCGCGCCATCCGGGCTGGGCCGCATACGCCGCGCGCACCAGCGCGTTCCTGCCCCGACCGCCGCGCCGGGCGAGCCAGTAGCTGCTGCGGAGCCGCGCGCGATCACGTCAGGCGGCGCACCGGGCAACTGGAGATGTCCGCCACGTCGGCGTAGCGCGGGAGTTCCTCGACGGTGCGCTGAAGTGTTTCCGGCGGCCCGAACAGCCGGGCCGGATCGAGGTAATCCCCCTCGTGGAAGAACTCGCTCACGATCGCCCGCACCGGTGGTGCGCCGGCCGTGAGTGTGCGCGCGACCGAGTCCCGGACGTAGCCCTGCCGGCGCGGGTGCAGCGCGGCCGAGGACGGCGTGTGCAGCACGTGCCAGCCGTGGAAGAACTCATCCTCGGAGAGTCGTTGCGGCTTGGGGAACCACGTCAGGTGCGTCAGCAGGTCATCGCCGCCGACCGGCTGCGGCACCGATTCGGTCACCAGGTACCCATCGCCGGAAACCTGCGCGGTGATGTCCGGCCAGACGTCGACGCTGTCCAGCCAGAACTCGGCGATGCCGCGCAACTGCGGCCCGCGGCCCATCAACAACGTCGCACCAGGCAGATCAGCGGCGCGTGAGACCGACGCTGAACGAAGTCCGGGGACCTCGAGCGTGCGCGCCGTCTCCACGGCGTCGGTGTCCCAGAGCAGCAGATCGACCTTCTCCACGGTGCCTCCGATGCGAGCCGAGATTTACCAGATGACGCCCCGGTCCACCACCAGGTTGGCCCCGGTGATCGATGCCGCGGCGTCCGAGCCGAGGAACAGGATCGCCTCGGCCACGTCACGCGGCGGCATGAACCCCGGGATGACGCTCTGGCTCTTGGCGATCAGGTTCCAGTCCACCGCGGCTGGCAGTTCCCGCGCCGCCCGCTGCGTCATCTGGGTGTCGATGCCGCCCGGAGACACGCAGTTCACCCGGATGCCACGACCGGCCAGCTCGACAGCAAGCGAGCGCATGCCGAGCAGCAGCGCCGCCTTGCTCGCGCAATACGGCGTGTTGTACGGCTGGCCCATCAACGCGGAGATCGACGCCACCGAGACCACGTTGCCCTTGGCTTCGGTCAGCGCCGGGACGAGCGCCTTCGTCAGCAACAGTGGGCCGACCGCGTTCACGTCGAGATGGCGGCGGAGCACGTCGACGTCCAACTCGTCGACGGCGGTGAAGTGCTGGATGCCGGCGACGTTGCAGAGCACGTCGAGACCGCCGAGTTGGTGTACGGCGAGTTCTGCCAGCCGCTCGATGTCGCCGGGGACGCTGAGATCGACCGGGACCACGCCGTCGGCCTGGACGACGTCGGCGCGCACGACTGCCGCGCCTTCTGCTTCGAACATGTCGCTGACGCAGCTACCGAGTCCGCCGGCGGCGCCGGTGACCAGCACCCGACGCCGGCCGAACCGTGGCGAGCGTGGCGCGTCGCTGCCGGTTTCGGCGGCACTATCGCTGGTGGGATCGGTGGCGGGATCGGCGCTCTCAGCAGCGGACACCGGTTCTCCTCGTCGTCGCTGGGGCGGACGGCACCGGCACACGCTATCGGAAAACTAGAACTCGTTCTACCTGTGGCAGCCTGCGGCCGCGTCGGCTGGATGCGCCGGCGGTCAGCGGCCGGTGACGCCGTCGATGACCTGCCGCAGCAGGTCGGCGTGACCGTTGTGCCGCGCGTACTCGCCGATCAGGTGCACGTACACCATGCGCAGCGACCAGGTCTCGCCGCGCGCGTCCACCGGATGGTCGAATGGCAGCGTTGCGACCGCGGCGTCGCAGCGCACCCACTCCTGCCGCAGTTGCGCCAGCTCCTGCTCGGCGCTGGCCGCGTCGACCTCGGCGAAATCGGCCGGATGCCCCGGACCGCCGTACAGCGCCTCGATCTGTTCGTGTGCCGCACGCTGGCGCAGCCACACCCGTTCCACCTTGGCCAGGTGGCGCACCAGACCGAGCAGCGAGAGGGTGGACGGCGGCACGGGTCGAGCGGCCAGTTCCTCGGCGTTGAGCCCAGCGCAGATGTTGAGCAGAGTGTTTCGCTGGAACCCGAGGTAGCCCTCCAGGATCGGACGGTCCGCACCCGTGGTCGGTCCGGAGCCGATATTGATGGGTGCGACGCTCCGCCCGGCGACCCAGCCCTGCTCGGGCGACGACGATTGCATGCGTGTTCCCTTTCCGATCGGTGCTGGTCCGTGCCGCTCTGCACCGGTCCGGCCGCGGCCGCGCGACACTACGACCATGGTCGCGCACAGCTGGGACGCGCTGTCCGGTCAGGACCGCGATCGGCTGGCCGCGGCGCAGGTCGCCCGGCTCGCGACGGTCCGCCCGGACGGCACCCCGCACCTGGTACCCATCACCTTCGCATTCGTCGATGGCGCGCTGGTGACCGCGGTGGATGGGAAACCGAAGCGGACCACCCAGCTGCAGCGGCTACGCAACATCCGTGCACACCCGGTGGTCAGTGTTCTCGTCGACTCCTATGCGCCGGACTGGTCGCAGTTGTGGTGGATCCGGATCGACGGGCCAGCCGAGATCGTGGCGGCCGGGCCGGCGTGTACGCACGCCATCGGCGCGTTGGTAGCCAAGTACCCGCAATACCGGGCCGCGGCCCCGGACGGACCCGTGATCCGAGTACAGCCCACCCGCATCACGTCCTGGCGTGCCAGCGGCTGGTGATCGGCGGGCGCCGGCCGATCACCGGCCCTGCCGCTCGCCTTCTCGCGGCTGGTGCGTGGTCAGCGGCAACGACTCGGGCACCAGTTCGACGAAACGGAACGTCGGCTCACCCACGTCGAGCGCGGCTTGCACGACCGGGCGCGAGTTCTCCCATCGCCCGGATAGGTGCACGTACGACGTGGTCACCAGCATCAGCAGGGCAGCGGTGCGTTCGTCCTGGGGCATGGCGATCGTCGCAGTGCTGCCGAGGTAGGCCGAGTCCTGACCGGTGCGGAATCCGGCGACCGGGTCGGTGCCCGTCCACACCGGCGTCCACACCACGGCGAACAGCTGCGGGGGCTGACCAGGCTCGACCACGGACTCGGTTTCGCAGTCGTAGATCGGTGACCACGCGTCGGTGCGCAGATGCTTGTTCGCGTCGAACGACTGCAAGCCGCTGGAGAGGAACAGCGCCGCGAACGAGGCGAGAGTGGCATCGTCGCTTGGGGAGAACACCGGCTCGATCGTGTTGTCACCGTCGTTGACGTAGCGGTGCAACCACGGGTGCCGCTTCTGATCCATGTCGATCCTCCGTAGGCGATTGGCGACCGTGCCTCACGACGCGTTCTTGTTCGCCCCCGACGCAGTGGGTGCAGACCAAGGGTTGATCTGCCCATCCAGATCGCGCAAGGCCTGCAAGAAAGCCTCGGAGAACGTCGGGAACGGCTGGATCACGTCCAGCAGCACCGCGAGCGGCGTTTTCGTGCGGATCGCCAGCGTCGCCTGCTGCAGCCATTCGCCGGCCTCCGGGCCTATCGCATACGCACCGGTCAGATGCTCACCGTTGCACGCGAGCGTCAGGAAGCCGGGGGTGGTGTCGTAGGCGCGGGTGTAGGTCTCGGTGCGCGCGACGCCGGACAGCGGCACCGTGGCGGTGAACTCCGCGGACGGCTCGCCGACGGCCGCCGCCTGCGGATCGCAGAACACCACTCGCGGCACGGCGGCATAATCCACCGTCCGCGGCCGCCCCAGGATGTTCGACGCCACCACCCGTCCCTGGTACTCGCCCACGTGCGTCAGTTGCCAGATGCCGGTCACGTCCCCGACCGCCCACACACCGGGACCGGCCGACATGCGGTCGTCCACCTCGATGCCACTCGGCCGGGGCTCGATGCCGACGGTCTCCAGGCCGATTCCCGTCACCCGCGGGCGGCGGCCGGTGGCCGCCAAGAGATGGTCGCCCACCACCTGGGCGCCGTCGTCCAGGTCGAGCTGGTACTCCTCGCCCGATAGCCGAGCCGCGATTGCCCGCCGGCCGAGCCGCAGGTCCACCCCGTCCGATCGCAGTGCCTGCGCGACGGCCTCGCCCAGCGGCAGCGGCTCGCGCGACAGCGGCTGCGCAGCCGACTCGACCACGGTGACCGCCGCACCCATCCGGGCGAGCGCCTGAGACATCTCCACCCCCACCGCGCCGGCGCCCAGGATGAGCAGCCGCCGTGGCACCTCCGTCAGCGCCGTCACCTCCCGGTTGGTCCAAATACCGGGCAACTCCGCCAGGCCCGGCACCGGCGGGATCGCCGGATCGGCACCGGTCGCGACGACGACGTGCTCCGCGGTGTAACTGCGCGCGCCGACCGTGACCGTGTGCGGGCCGTCCAGCCTGCCCTCGCCACGGATCACGTCGAGGCCGGCGCCCTTCGCCCAGCCGGCCTGGCCGTCGTCGTGGTAGTCCGACACCATGAAGTCACGCCATGCCAACGCAGACGCGGTGTCGAGTGAGCCGGTGACCGCCTCGCGGGCGCCCGGCACGTCCCGGGCGGCGGCGATCGCCTCGCCGGGGCGCAACAGCGTTTTGGACGGTATGCATCCCCAGTAGGTGCAGGTACCGCCGAGCAGCTCCCGCTCGACCAGCGCCACCTTGGCGCCGCCGGCCGCGATTGCCGCCCCACAGTGCTCGCCTGGTGCACCCGCGCCGAGGACGATGACGTCGTAGTCGAAAGTCACGGCTACCACTCCTCCGATATCCCGAGCGCTGCTCGGATGTCCCGAGTACTCCGGCGAGTTCTCGGCCCTGCTCCAGTTGTCCGCGCCTGCCCCGACTCATCGGGCACTGTTTTGAGTCATCAGGCACTGTCTTGAGTCATCAGGCTGCCTCGAGTCCTTGGCCAATCATCCCTGCTCTTTGCCCCTCGCGTCGCGGCTCAAACGATGCCTGCGCCGGACGGCGATCGCGCCCGTGGGACACACGGGTGGGACGCGTGCCGGTGCCACCAGGGACGTTCCCTGGTTCGGCGGCCCGGCCTCGGCGCCAGGCTGTTGGGGCGGGGGGTTGTTTAGGCCATTCTGTGAAACACGGAGGCGAGATATGGAGGCAGATGATGACCACGACGGAGGCCAGTACTCAAGGCGCCGACGCGCCGGACGGTCGGACACCGGTTCCGTTGAAGTTCGAAGCGGCGGTGCTGCCGGTATCCGATGTGGACCGCGCCAAGGCGTTCTACGTCGGTTTGGGTTGGCGCCTGGACGCTGACTTCCCGATCGACGAGACGTTCCGGATCGTGCAGCTGACCCCGCCCGGATCACCGGCGTCGATCCAGTTCGGCACCGGCGTCTCCACCGGCACACCCGGGTCCGTCCGCGACCTGTACCTCATCGTCGAGGACATCGTCGCGGCCCGGGACGATCTGATCAGCCGTGGCGCCGAGGTGAGCGAGATCTGGCACGGCCGTGGGCCGGGCGGTACGGGCCGCCAGCCCGGGCTGGACCCAGAACGCGCGTCGTACCGCAGCTTTGCCACCTTCGCGGACCCGGACGGAAACAGCTGGCTGCTGCAGGAGATCACTCAGCGCCTGCCGGGACGGGAGTGAGCATGGACGTGCCCGCGCTGGCCGACCTGTTGCACGAGACCTCGGGGCGGCACGGTTCGTTCGAAGCCGTCGCCCCGCCGCACAACTGGTGGGACTGGTATGCCGCCTACATGGACGCCCGACAGCACGGTCAGGAGCCGGACGCTGCGTCGCTGGCAGCCAACCGGTACATGGCCGAGGAGAAGGGCGTCGTCGCGCCGGGATCGACCTGAACCTAGCGGCGACGACGCCGCCATCTCCCCCGACTAGACGTTCGCGTATTCGTGCGGCGGCGGCTCCGGTGCTTCAGTCAGCTCGTGCGCATCCGACGGGTCGACGGACACGTGCGGCGTGATGCGATCGAGCCACTTCGGGAAGAACCAGTTGCCGTTACGGAACATATGCATCAGCGACGGCACGAGCAGCGTGCGCAGGATGAACGCATCCAGGAACACGGCGGCGGCCAGCCCGGTACCGAACAGCTTGATCGGCCGACCCGGTGAGAGCAGGAAGCCGAGGAACACCGCGATCATGATCAGCGCGGCGGCGGTGATGATGCCGCCGGTTTCGGCCTGACCGACGCTGACCGCCCGCCGGTTGCTCTTGGTGTGCACCCATTCCTCGTGCATGCGGCTGACCAGGAAGACCTGGTAGTCCATGGACAGGCCGAACAGGATCGCGAAGAGCATCACCGGGATCCAGGCGTCGATCGGTGCACCTGGACCGGCGCTCATGGCGTCCGACAGCCAGCCGTATTGGAATATCGCGACGACCACGCCGAACGTTGCCGCGGCCGCCAGCAGGTTCATCAGCGCCGCGGTCAACGGCACCACCACGCTGCGGAACGCGACCAGCAACAACAGGAACGACAGACCGACCACAACAGCAATGAACAACGGCATCTTGCGGGTGAGCACCTTGGCGAAGTCGACGTTGATGGCCGTATCGCCGTACGTATAGATGTGGTTGGCCGTGCCGTCATAGAGCGGCGGCAACACCGACGAGCGCAGGTGCCGCACCAACTGGTACGTCTTCTCCGACTGGGGCGAGGTGGTCGTCTTGAACGTGACGAACGCGATGTCCTTGGTCAGCGGCACGGTGCCGAGGCTCGTACGGTCGACACCGGGTAGCGCGGCGATCGTTGACGAGACGCGCTGCAGGAAGGCTTGGTCTGTCGCGCCCGGACCGTTCACCACCGCCTCGAGGGTGGAGTTGTAGCCCACGCCGAACTCGGTCGTGATCAGGTCGTAGCCCGCGCGCGTGGTCGAGCCCTTCGGATCGCTGCCCTGGTCACTGTTGCCGAGCTGCAGCGAGAAGAACGGAATCGCCAGGGCGACCATGACCGCCGCCGAACAGACCGCCACGAGCACGTGCCGACGCGCGATGAACTCCGACCAGCGCGCCCAGAAGCCCACCGGCTGAGAGTCCATGAAATTGCCGGCGCGCACCGCGGCACGCTGCTTGCGCGGCAACACCTTGAGACCGAACAGGCTGAGCAATGCCGGCAGCAGCGTCAGCGACGCGGCCATGGTGAATCCGACCGCGAGCGCGGTGGCAACCGCCATGCCGTTGAAGAAGCTCACGCCGAGCGCGATCAGGCCGAGGATGGCGATACACACCGTGGTGCCTGCGAACAGCACGGCACGACCGGAGGTGTCGATGGCATTGAGGATCGACTCTCCCATCGGCATACCGCGACGCAGATTGCGCCGATGTCGGGTCACGATGAACAACGCGTAGTCGATGCCGACACCGATCACCATCAATTCGGCGAGGTACGGCGTGATGTTGGAGACGTTGATGGCGTGACTGAGGATGTAGATCACGCCAAGGCCGCCTACCAGGGCTACGGCCGCACTCGCCAACGGGAGTGCAGTCGCGGCAAAAGTGCGGAAGACCAGCGCCAGGATGATCAGCGCAGCCAGGAAGCCGATGAACACCGAGCTGCCGCTGCCGGAACTCTGTCCGATGCCGGCGAAGGCGTTACCGGTGAACTCAACCTGCAGCGAGTTGCTGCGCAGGGTCTTGAGCGAGTTATAGACCCCGGTGAACAGTCCCTGGTCGTAGTGGTTGTTCTCCCACGTGATCGAGACGAGTGCGGTGTTCGAGCCGTGCGCCGTGTTGAGCAGCCGTGGATTGCCGGCGGAGACTGCAGCGTTCTTGGTGCAGTCGATCGACTGCCATGGTGAGGAGATCAGCGTCACCCGATCGCCAAGGGTGCACAGCTTGGTGAGCGCGGCGTTGACCTGGGCCGGCGCCGCGGTGAACGTTCCGGCCTTGTCCTTGAGGACGACCGTCCCGGTGATGCCGTTCCGGTTGTCGAGGCCGGCGTCCTTGAGCAGCGTCGCGACACTCGCAGTCTCGGTGTGCGGCAGGCTGAACGTGTCCTTGTAGGACGCTCCGCCCATGGAGCTGGCTATGCCTTGGGCCGCGATGACGACGACGATCCAGCCGGCCACGATGAACCACCGGCGGCGGATGGCGAAAGCGGCAATGGTCCTCATGTGTTCTCCTCGTCAGGGATGGCGAAGTCTGGTGATCGCAAGCGCCACACACCGGCTGTGGGCGGATGCCAGGTTCGGATTCGAGCTACAGCTTGCCGCAGCCCTCCGACAACGGCTACCGATTTGCCCGGTGCCGTCAGGGATTGCACACGCAACGTTCGGTTCCCGGTCGTCGGACGGAGGTGCCGGTGCCGCCGGGACCACGGGCTCGGCGTGCTCCGCTCCCACCCGGCTGCTGTCATACCGGCAGACTGTCGCATCTGCGTTCGCAGGCACATCAGGAATATCCCTGAGCCGGACCCGGAAGCGCCCGGACCGGGGGCCCCTAGGTAGGTACCTACGGCCGCGGTTTTGTTCGCCCTCACCTGAGCCGACGGGCGACGCTCGATGCAGCGCCGTTCGGCGGTTCCGGTGAGCCACCCATGCGGCCCGACACGCTCATCGAGCTGGCCAAACCACCGAGGATTGACGGCTCCCGGGACGTACCGCACGCTGGCCGCGTGACCTATGTGCGCGGCGCAGCCGGTGCGGCCGATCCGCGTCGCGCACTTCGCGCGGCAGCCGCCGTCGTCGCCTTGTGCCTCGTCGCGTTGACAGTCGCACTGGCCGTCGACGCGGTGCTCGGCTACCGGCGGGCGGGCCGGGTGGCACATGACGGCGTGCCGGTCGACGCGACCGTGGCGCAGTGCCTCGGCATCGCATCGGGCACCGGCATCACGGTCGCGGGTTACCGCTGCACCGGCTCGTTCACGCTGGCCGGACGTTCGTACACCGCGACGGTCCACGGCACGAGTCAGCGCTACGAGAGTGGACAGGTCCTCGCGGCACGCGTCGATCCCCGCGACCCGTCGAACCTGTCCGTCGCCCGCGGCGATCCGTCGTTGGTGCCGTTCGTCGCGCCGGCCATCGGCGCGGTGCTGGTGTTGGGGTGGGCCTGCGTGTGGGCCTACCGTCGGGCCCGCGCCGGTCGTGCCGGTCGCCGAGCCGCGAGCAGCGCGTCCTCGTAGCGCAGGTGGGCACGCCACAGATACATGGCGACACCGAACCAGCCGCTGGCGATGAACCCCCACGCAACCGCGTACAGGGTGTGCCCCGACGTCCCCAGCGAGATCGACAGGCCCACCGCGATGAGTGACAGGAAGACGAACACCCGCCAGACGAACGGCGACTGAACCGACCTGCTGCCGTCCGGCAGCGTGACCTTGCTCGTGCTCACAGTCCTGCCCCCTGCACCGTTGTCGTCCCCACGGCGGACGCCGAGGTCGTCCCCGCACCAGTGAGCCTGACCCCTTCGTCAGACGGATACGCCTCCTCGCCGTGCACCGCGAGGTCGCCGATCTCCAGGTCGGCATCCGACATCCGCAACGGGGTGAACAGACTGATGACCTTCAGGATGATGAAGGTGACCACCGCGTCCCAGACGATGATGGTCGCGGCGGCGCCGAGTTGCTCGAAGAACAGGTGCCGGTTTCCGTACCACCATCCCTCGGCGGCGAACGGCGTCCCGCTCGTCGTGTTCGGGTACACGACGACGCTCGGGTCGGCGAAGATACCGACGAGCAGGCCACCGCACAGACCGGCCAGGCCGTGCGTGTACACGACGCCCATCGCGTCATCGACGCGACGGAGCAGGATCGGCTGCAGATACGTCCAAGCGCACCAGACGATCGCCGAGGCGATCACAGCCGACAGCATGGCCCCACCGCCGTTGACATATCCGGCGGCCGGCGTGATCGCGACGAGCCCGACGATCATGCCATTGACCGCCCCGAGGAACGTCGGCTTCTTCTCCTTGCTCAAGAACATGTCCAGCACGACCCAGGTCAGCAGCGCGGCAACCGTGGCCAGGTTGGTGTTGACCACGGCCGTGGCTGCGTCCGCGCTGGCGAAGTACGGGTCACCACCGTTGAAGCCGTTCCAGCCGAGCCACACGATGCCGGCACCTATCGACACCAGCGGCAGGCTGTGCGGGATGAAGCGTTGCCGGTCCTGTGCCAGTCGCGGTCCGACGAGCCAAGCGGCGACGAAGCCGCTCGTCCCCGCCGCGAGGTGAATGACGTATCCGCCGGAGTAGTCGATCGCACCCTCGTGTGCCCAGTACCCGCCACCCCACAGCAGCATTGCGTTGACCGCGTACACGAACGTCGTCCACAGCGGCACGAAGATCATCCAGACCCGGATCTTGATGCGGCCGAGCACGCTGCCGAGGAAGAGCAACGGCGTAATGGCGGCGAACACGAACTGGAAGTAGAACAGCGATGCCGTCGGCTGACTCAACGGCGCCGCCGTGCCGATCGGCAAGGAGGCTTGCGAGGTTTCCGACGTGCCGCGTAAGGACGTCTCCGGATGGCCGACGAAGTTGTAGAAGAAATTCTTGAAGAAGTTGCCGCCGTACGTGTAGTTGTAATGATCCGCGCTACCGCCGCCCAGCGGCGTGCCGAAGCCCATCTTGTACGCCCAGAGCACCCACACGACCAGGACCGCGGAGAAGCCGCTGAAAGCCATGAACATGGTGTTCACGACCCACTTCTTCGGCACCAACCCGCCGTACAGCAGCGCCAGTCCAGGCACGCTCATCAGCGCGACGAAGGTGGCTGCCGTCAGCTGCCACGACGTGCTGCCGGTGTCGAGCCACGCCGGCTGGCAGCCGCTCGGCGGCGACGTGGCGGTGCATGTGTTCCCCGCGGTATGAATGGCATGTATGGCGAGCTGTGCGAGCACGTCAGTGCCTCCTCGTCAGGCCGGAACGCTCACGGCTAGATGGCGTCGATACCTCGTTCGGCGGTGCGGACCCGAAGCAGCTCGCTCAACGGCAACACCCAGATCTTGCCGTCGCCGATGCGGCCCGTTGCTGCTGCAGAGCGGATGAGCCGCAGCAGCTCGGAGACTTCCTCGTCGTGTGCGACGAGTTCGATCTTTGCTTTGGGTTGGAATTCGTTGGCGTATTCGGCGCCGCGATAAATCTCGGTATGACCGCGTTGCTTGCCGAACCCAGATACCTCGGACACGGTCATGCCGTGAAAGCCGAAGGTCTGGACCGCGTTGAGCACGTCGCTCACCTTGTGCGGACGGACTATCGCAGTGATCAACTGCATGGCCGGGCGCCGCTCTGAGCTGTCACGCCGGTCGCGGCGCCCATCGGCAGTACCTCCCGCTCGGCAACTGCAATGCGCGCAGACATGACACTGCGTGCGGGTTACAGAAGGCGACGTTCGACGTTTCGGGTGTGTTTCATTCCGCGGTGGCTCGAGTTGGCGTGCGATCAGCTTCGTAATGGCGTGACACCATTACCTGATGCGCTGCTGAGCGAGCAGTGTCTAGCGGACGACACTTCGGTTGCGGCGTCGAAGATTCGTACTATAAATTAGAACCTATGTTCGACACATCGACCGGTGCAGCTGACGCCACCGCGCGTCTGGCTGACGCGGTCGACGGCCTGATGGCCCTTAATCTGCCGTTGGCCGCTGACGATTCCGTGCTGGACGTGCTCCGGAGCTTGCAGACCCAGGTGAACCGGCTTGGGGCCGTGGACGCGGCGCTGGTGGGCGAGGTGGACAGCCGCCGGCTGTGGTTTGACCGCGGTTGTCCCACCACCGCGGCGCTGCTCACGCAGTTGTTGCGGATCGAGCCGGGCGAGGCGCGTGCGCGTGTGGCAACCGCGGCCGATCTCGCGCCGCGGCACACACTCACGGGCGACGTTCTGGACCCGGTGTTTCCCACTGCTGCCGGCGCGGTCGCCGACGGTTCGATCAGCACGAAACACGCAGCTGTGATCAGCCGGACGGTGACCGATCTGCCCATCGCAGTGGCGGCCGAACACGATCGCGCGGTAGAGACATTCCTGGTCGAACAAGCCCAGCTGTGCACCGTGGCCACGCTGCGGCGGGTGGCCCGGCGAATCAGTGACACGCTCAATCCGGACGGCACCTACAGCGACGACGCCGACAGGGCTCGGCGCCGGCACCTCGACCTGTACCAACGCGCTGACGGCACCGCCGCCATCCGTGGCGAGCTCGACGCAGTGTGCACCGAAGCACTTCTCACCGTGCTCGATACGCTGGGCCGCCCCGCGCCGGCCAGTGACGGCGATCCGGATCCGCGCACCCCGGGACAACGTCGACACGACGGGTTGCGCGACGGCATGCTCACGGCAATTCGGTCCGGGAGGTTGCCCGACTGCGGCGGGATCACCACCACGATCCTGGTCACCGTCACAGCTGACGAGCTGCGGTCCGGATCCGGACTCGCCCGCACCGGCCACGGCGCTCTGATCCCCACCCGCACCGTGACCGAATATCTATTGCCGGACGCGCAGCTCATGCCGATCACGCTGAGTCGGGACAAACGCATCGACGATTACGGACCAGCGAGAAGACTCTTCACCCCAGCCCAACGCCTTGCCATGGCGGCGCGGGACGGCGGCTGCTCATTTCCTGCCTGCACGATTCCCGCGCCCTGGTGCGAAGCGCATCACGTCATCGCGTGGGCAGACGGCGGCCCGACCACTGTCGACAACGGCACGTTGGTCTGTGGCTACCACCACCGCGAGCACGAAAGGCTCGGCTGGTCCTGCGCGATGCACGACGGCATTCCGTACTGGACGCCGCCGCGCTGGATCGACCCTGACCGACGACCGATCCGCAACGGCACCCACGACGACATAGTCGACCAGCACCGCACGAATCTAGTGGGCGATACTGGGATCGAATCTGTTTATGGCGCCTGCTTGATAGACAGCACGCGGCCCCGCGCGTACGCTCCGCGCACGCAGTTTTCCAGTGATACAAGGAGATTCTTGCATCACGCGGCACGGACAGGCGATGACATCGTGAGCCAACGGATGCCCCGGATTGACCCTCGCTATTGCACGGTATTGCACGGCGCAGTCGTGACGGCGTGACCACGACGAAGCGCAAGAGGCAGACACGCGCAGTGTGGGGCCGTCGTCGGTCGCTACCGTCCGGCCGGTGGCAGGCGTCCTACGTCGGCACCGATGGCGAGACCTACCAGGCCGCCGAGACGTTCGACAGCAGGAGCGACGCGGACGCCTGGCTGGCACAGCGCCATGCCGAGGTCGCACGCGATGAATGGAAAGCACCGGTGCGCAAGGTCGACCGCGTCACCGTGACGGCGTACTCGCTGGTCTGGCTGGCCGACCGGGAGCTGAAGCCACGCACCCGTGAGGGGTACCGAAAGCTGCTCGACCGGCTGATCCTGCCGACGTTCGGTGCGCTGCCCGTGGACACGCTCACGCCCGCCGCAGTGCGGTCCTGGTACGCGGGCCTGGACGCCAGCACCCCCACGCAGCGAGCGCATGCCTACGCGCTGCTGAAGGCCATCTGCAAGACCGCCGTGGATGATGACCTACTGACGGCCAACCCGTGCCGTGTGCGCGGTGCCGGGCAGGCCAAGCGAGTCAGCAAGACCACCCCGCCACGCCCGCCGAGCTGGCCGCGCTGATCGCCGCCATGCGGCAGCGTTACCGGGCCATGACCGCGCTCGCCGGATGGGCCGGGCTGCGATTCGGCGAGTTGATCGAACTACGGCGCAAGGACATCGACGCGAAGGCAGGCGTGGTGCACGTCCGCCGCGCCGCTGCACTGGTCGAAGGTGCACACGTCATCGGCGCGCCGAAGTCCGAGGCAGGAGTGCGCGACGTGGTGATTCCGCCGCACATTATGCCGAGTGTGCGCGCGCACCTGCGCGGCATGGGCGTGACCGGGCGCGACGCGCTGCTGTTCCCGTCCGCGCACGATCCGGGCAAGCACCTGCGCCCTGCCACGTTGTGCAAGGTGTTCTACCCGGCCCGCGAGCAGATCGGCCGTAAGGATCTTCGTTTCCACGACTTGCGACACACGGCAGGTAGCAACGCGACGCGCGTCGGCGCGAACTTGGCCGAGGTGATGGCGCTGCTCGGGCACTCGACGCCCGCCGCCGCGCTGCGATACCAGCACGTCACGCACGGCCGACCCGCCGCAATCGCCGCTGCACTGTCCGCACTGGCCAAGGCGTAGCCAAATCGGCGTTGGGTATATCCGACATCTTTTTGCGCGTGCCAAGTAGTTCTAGCCCTGCATTGCTCGGCAATTCGGCTGCGTGTGTATATACACACGGCTGTCAGGTACATCTGACATCGTTGCCGGAAAGTATTGCGGCGCGCTGATTTCGGGGTTTTGCTTGGCCTTGAAATAGCGCGAGTCGGCCGCCCCTGACAGAGACTGGCCGACTCGCCCACCACACCTGCTGAAAGGTTGGCGTAGCCATGCTCGCACGCGGTAGCACCGATCAACCGGACCTGGACGGTGCGGAATGACAACCCGCACCGCACCGTCGCCGGATACTGTCCTCCCCCGGCGCTGGGCCACAAAATATGAGACCGCCGCGCACCTGAAGTGCTCGCCGCGATCGGTCGTGCGGATGAAAGCGGCCGGGCACATCCGTGGTTACCGAGTCGGTGGTCTCGTGCGGTACGACCTCAACGAAGTCGACCAGGCCCTAGCGCTCATCCCGTCCGCCGCGACACCGGCCGTGCGCGCGGCGCGCACACGCATGCACAACGGCGGCACGGCATGAGTCCACCGGATGAGAGAACCCCGGCCGATGGCACGACCGGGGCACCTGATGAAGACCGACCAAAGTCTCTCGCCGTCACGGTACCGCGCGAGGCCGAGGACATCGACGCCGAGCATGCACGCGAGCTGACGGAGCGGATCAAGATCGGCATCGCGCACACATGGGAATTGATCACCGAGGCGTGGCAGTGTCGTGCAGACGTCGCACTGGGCTACCCGAGCTGGGACGACTACTGCGCGAGCGAGTTCGGCACGTCACGCCTACGTCTGCCGCGCGAAGAGCGTGACGACGTCGTCACCTCCATGCGCGCCATCGGCATGAGCACACGCGCCATTGCCTCTGCTACCGGCGCCAGCGTCAGCACGATCCACGCGGCAGGTGTTCAAAACCGAACACCTGCCCGTGCCGTCTGGCCCGAGGACGAGCCGACGACGACGGCCAAGGTCATCGGCATCGACGGTAAGCGCTACCCGGCGACGCACCTGACCATCGAACCGACCACGACCGAACCGACCACGATCGAACCGACGACGATCGAACCGGCGCGCCCTCCTGCCGTTCGCCGACCGTCGTTATCGTTACCGGCCACGTTCAAGCAAGCGCTCGTGGCCATCGAGGTGGCGTACATGCAGCTCGACAACCTCTGCCAAGACGATGATCGTTTCCCACGTCTCGCGGTGCGGTTGGCAGACAACCACCGTTTCGACTTGGTACGAATACAGGACCTGCACTCAGCCATCGTTGGTTACCTATATGAGCCGGTCGAGTCCGACGACGACGATCCCACCGACGAGCGAGAATCGTGAGCGCACCCGAAGTCGAGATCCGCACCGGCCGCATCGTCAAGGTGACGTTCTCGCGGGACATCGCCGCGCAGTGCCGCGTGTGCTCCGCGACGTTCAACAACACCGGCGCGGCGGCATCCCACGCCCGCGCTCAACGGCACCAGGTGGACATCGGATATTCCACGTCGTTCGCGTTCGTGCCCGCCGAATCCGAGGCGTGGCGCCATGCTGTCGAGCGGTGAGCATGTGGAGCCGGTGCCCGTGCTCGCGATGCCGGACGTCGTCGGCCTGGACGTCCTGAGCGCGGCGCTGAGGTACGCCGAGAGCGGCTTTTACGTCGGCCCATTGGTCCGCGACACGAAGGACCCAGGAAGCGTTCTCGGCACAGGATGGCAGCACCAGACGTCACGCGATCCGCACCAGCTCGCGGCATGGTTCACCGGCATCGATCATGACGTCTTCATTCACGTTGGCCGATCCGGCGCCGTCGTGTTCGACGTCGACCATCCCGAGTTGCTGCACGAAGACCTTGCGCGCGCGATCAAGGAATGCGAGCCGCCGTACCAATCTTCGCGGCCCGATGTGCCGGGACGCGGTCATTACCTGTTTCTGCAACCACCGGACCGCAACATTGGCAACGGCTGCGGCACGCTCGGCAAGCGCACGTGGGGTGAGGTGCGCGGCAGGAATGGCGTCGTGCGCGCGGTGCCGTCCCATCACACAGCCGGGCACTACAGGTGGGCGCGCATCGGAGTCGTACCGATGTTGCCGGACTACCTGGGCGCGCACCTGCCCGACGCAGGGCCGGGCACGCCGCAGGTTCTCAACGGGGAGCTACGCGACTGGCTGGACGAGCACGGCAACGGCGAGATGTGCGGCGAGTTGGCCGCCGCCGTCGAGCGCGCTCGACGTGACATCAGACCGCACCATCGCCACGACCTGATGCGGGACGCGACCACATCGGTATCGCACCTCATCCGCGAAGGCCACACCGGCGGCATGGTCGCTATCGCGGAGCTGCGCACGATCAACAACAACACCACCACCGTCACCGAAACCGAAGCCAACGACGACTTCATGACGGAGCTGAGAGGCGCCGTTGCGAAGATGATCGGCCAGCCGGTTAACGCCTGCGATCCGTGCACGTTGGGCGGGGTGTTCGGTTCGCCGTACGCCGCGCCCGCAGTACCGGTTGCCGAGCCTGAGTGCGACGCTGCGCCGCCCGGCGAGGACGTGCGTGCACAGTTCCCGCGCATCGACTGGGAAGCACTGTGGGCCGATGACAGCGTCGATGAATGGATCATCGAACCGATCCTGCCTGCGCGTCGATTGGTCGCCATCTACAGCGCGCCGAAGGTTGGCAAGAGCCTGCTCATGCTGGAACTTGCGGCGGCCGTGGCTACGGGGCGCCCCGTTCTCGGCTGCACACCGGATCGACCGCGCCGGACGTTGTACGTCGACTTCGAGAACGACCCCAAGTCCGATGTGCGGGAGCGCCTGAAAGCGATGGGCTACGGGCCAGCCGATCTTGATCGGCTGGACTACCTGAGCTTTCCGAGCCTGTCCGCGCTGGACGGCGCGCAAGGGGGCGATGAGTTGATGCGTGCCGTCGCCGCGTACGGCTCGGAAGTCGTGGTGATCGACACCGTGAGCCGCGCCGTGTCCGGCAAGGAGAACGAGAACGACACCTGGCTTGCGTTCTACCGGCACACCGGCTTGCACCTGAAACGAGCCGGTGTCGCGCTCGTGCGCCTGGATCACGCAGGCAAAGACGAGGCAAAGGGACAGCGCGGCGGATCGGCCAAGGAAGGCGACGTCGATGCGGTGTGGCGGCTGTCCGAAGTGGTACACGGTGAGACCTACCGGCTGCACTGCACCCACCACCGGATGCCGGTGGCCGAGCCGCTGTTGACGCTGCACCGCGTACGCGTGCCCTACCTGCACCATGTCGTCGATCCGCGTGGCCGCGTCGCGGCATTCGATGCCAGAGTCGAGCACCTGGCCGACCTGGCCGACGCGCACAACTTGCCCCACGACGCCGGGCGTGATGCCCTGAAAGTGCTGGCCAAGTCACTGGGCCAGGGTGCCGGAACCGACGTGCTGGCCAAGGCAATTGCACTGCGAAAACACCGGCTCGTATCTGTCCTGAACGGCTCAGGACAGGTATCCGACGTCAAGATCGTTTCCGCTGTCCTGGACGGCTCAGGACAGGGCGGACAGGAGGACGTCTCTTCCCCATGAATGCAGGGCTTGGACCTGTCCTCAGTCGTTGCGGACAGGTGAGGACAGGCCACCACGCTGACCTGTCCTGCGAATCCGCAACCCGTAGGGGTGCGGAAGCACGGCAGCCGGGACAGATGAAGCAAAGGATGCGAGAAAAGAGATGATCATTGACGACATCCCGCCACTGGACCCGGATGATCCGATGGTCAACGCGGCTGATCAAGTCGGCTCGGAACAGTTCGCCCGCACCGTCGCGACCCTGCTCGCCGTTGAAGGCCTCAACCGCACCGGACTAGAGCATCTGCTCGACCGCGTCCGCGCCCAGGAATGGGACGGCGCTGTCAGGGACGTGCGGGCTCGTGTCATGGCGTTGCGTGAGCCGCTCGCACGTGCGCTCGCCGCAACGTACGGCAAGAACGAGGCCGACATGGTGCAGTACTACACCGACACCGGCGACATGCCGCCCAGCGCACCGGACACGATCAACGGCATCGAGCATCTCGATGATTACCCTCCGGGTTCGCACGGGAACGTCGATCGCGACGGTGGCGGGGACGGGGTGCGTCGCACCAGTGTTTTAGTCAGGTTGTTGGGCAGCATGCGAGGCGTCTCGGAGCCGTGGACTCCGGCGGCGATGCCAATCGAGGGATTGCTAGCTGCGACGAACACGCCGAGGGCTCGTCCCGGTCAGCTTTGCGCCCGCCCTGTCACCTGTACGGAGGGGGCGGCTCATACCTCGCCACCGGTGCACCGGTCACGGTCGGGTGCACGCCCGATTGCGATGGCGGTGGCGGGTACGGCTGAGGCCGCGCTGCGGGCGGGTAGCCCGTGGGGTATGCGACCGCTTGCATGACGGCGATGTTCACAGGGCCAGCGCCGATCTGGTGGGCGCCGCAGGCCATCACCATCGCCGCAATCCAGCCGATGATCGACCAGCCCAGAAAGAAGTTCAGCAGCCCGATGGCGCCTGCGTTCGCTTTGCCTCGCGTTGCCGCGATGGCCCACGGAAGCAGGTAGCCCAGCGTCAACACGGTGAAAACCCACGCGATGATCGCTTGCACGTTGTGACCGGTCTTGTCCGTCACGTACGACGGCTGACCGCCGTACGCGGGTTGATACGCGACAGGCGCTGGCGCCGCAGGCATGATCGACTCCCGCTCCGGGCGCCACTGCTGACCATCCCATCGCAGCCATTGATAACCGTCCCACTGACGATATGGATCAAGCTGCGTCATGTCGGCCTCCGATGCCTCCGCCGACAGTGTGGGCGCGATCGGACCGCTTGGGAAGCGGACGAAATGACGGCTCCTTTCTAATCGCCCCTTGACACCTAGGAGCCGCCCTTACCCGCCCGTATCCACACCTGCGTCGGCGAGCAACTGTCCAGCGGTTGTACCAAGCGCGCCGGCGATATTGATGATGCTCAGCACGCCTGCATTCCGCGTGCCGTGTTCGATCGCCAGCACCATCCCCCGACTGACGCCGGACTCGCTCGCCAGCGTCTCGACGGTCCAGCCGCGCGCGTCACGGCGACGCCGCACGGCTTGTCCGAGCGCGAGCAGCTCGGGTCGCCGCTCCGGAGTCTGCCGCGCGCCCACGGCGTGTAGCCGAGCACGGTCTAGAAATCGCCTGGTTCAATATGTTGTACTACCGCAGTGGTACAGCCGACGGGTCAACCCGCGCACGCGCGGCGTCGTTGGCCATGGATCGCAGGTGCCACCGTCAGTTTACTCGTCATCTTCGGAGTGATCGGCGCGGTAACCCAAGAAAAGAAGCCGAGCGCGCATCCTTCGATCGCCGCTTCAACCTCAGTACATGCGGCCACGTCCATCGCCCAACCGCCAACGACGCACGTTTCGGCTGCTGCCAGCCGCAACACGGCGTCGGCTCCGCATCTGTTTGGCTTCGGGGCCACGGTCGCGGACTGGAATGTGACACACCGGCCGGATACCGACTTCACACCGGGATCGGCGTACGGACGAGACCCGAACCTTCCGCCAATCAATGGCCACGTTGGAGCGAAGTACGTCACCGTGTCAGTTATCAGTGGCCGTGTGCTCGCCTACCAACTGAACCTGCTCGCAAGAACGGCTATCGCACAGGCGCTCTCAGGTGCGCGTCTAGAGTTTCCGTCCGATGTTCGACTGTTGTGGCAGCTTCGATCCGACGCATGCATCCAAGCCGAGTTCCAGAGCGCGACTGTGGGTACCGATCTCGCTGCGACGGGCGATGCCAGCGGCCAGGTCTCAGTCAACTTCTACGACCTCGGCCAGGCCGCGCCGTACGTGCTTCTCAGCGACACCCCCGCGGCCAGCGCTGCCGATGCCGGAGGCTGCTGATGCCGGGGGCTGCTGATGCGAGATTGAACAAGCCATCATGGCATCTGCCGTATACAGAGCAAAGCTGCTGCTAATAGGTCGGCGTTCGTTGCGGCGGGCGTGTCATCCGGGAGTGTCATGCCGTCTTCGAAACCTATTCGGATTTGATGCCCGTCCTGCACGGATGCCTCTAGCACCGGCCAAACGGTCTGGTCATAACCGTGGTAGAGCAAGGGGCAGGTGATGTCGGCAGACCGGAGTCTCGTAGCCATCTCTCGCGCGTGACTTACGGCTTGGTCGGGATCTTCGTCCTCTGGTTCGATCAAGACCCGGATGTTGGCTGCGAAGGTGGAGGTAGCCGAAAGTAAAGCTGGGACGTCGTCGATACTCCAGACTGCGCTCTCGAGCTGCATGCCGAGACGAACCACCAGTTCCGCTGTCTCGGCTGCTCCCTCTTCGCTGAACGCGACCGATGCGAAATCAGGCCGGACCTTCCAGGCAGCCACCTGGTCGTAACGGTCCTGCGGATCTTTGGCGCACCAGAGTCCAGTGGTCGTGCCGATGATGACGTGCGGGGCGCGCGTCCGGATGGCCTCGACGGCGGCCGCGATCTCGTCGGGCGAGATCGTTTGCGCGCCCTCGATCGTTCTAGCATGGAAATGCACGACGTCGGCGCCCGCTCGGTGAGACTCCAGGGTCTCGTTCGCGATTTCGGCGGGCGTGATGGGGACACGGTGAGCTGAAGACGGCGTCCGGCCGCCGTTGATGGCAGCCTTGACCAGGGTCACCGGCCGGTCTCTGATATGGCGTGCGTGGATGCGAGGCGATTGATCATTTCGGTTGCGCCGAACATGTCGCCGAGAAGCTCCCCTGCCCACAGTTTCCTGATGAGGGCGGGCTCCTCCTGGTCGTCCTGTAGCGCCTGTGGCAGTAGGTCGGCGAGGATATCTGGGTTGATGATGGCGACGCCGTTAGCGTCCGCCAGGACGATGTCTCCTGGCATGACCGTGACGCCCCCGCAGGAAACAGGCGCCTGGATGGAAAAGTCGTCGATTCCGAGCAGCTTCGTCGTCAACGCCGTGGTGCCGCGAGAGTAGATGGGCAGCCCCAGTCGGAGTAGCGGGTCGATGTCGGTGCACGGGCCGTCGACGATGAGCGCTTCGGCCTGGCGAGCGAGGAGAGCATTTACAACGACTTCCCCGACGGCGGCGTGTGTCCGGTCGCCGCCGCAGACGACGACTACTACGTCGCCCGTCCCGACGAGACCGGCGACGTGATGCAACGCGGTCGAGTCGCCTGGCGGCATGCGTACGGTCACGGCTCGACCTACTGCACCACGGTTTCCAGCTGCGCGACGAACCCCCGGGTCGCAGAATCCGTCATCCAGGTAGTGGCCGAGGGTCGCCACCGAGACAGCCCGAGCGCGTTCGATGAGTTCATCGTGTGTACCGGTGGGTATCTCGCCGATGAAGGACGGCATGTCACCTGTCTCCGATGATGATGCGACGGTTACGCAGAACAGGCACTGTGGAACGGACCTCGTCGAGACGTTCCTTGTCGACATCGGCGGTCAACAGCCCGGAGCGTTCCTCTCCAAGGGCTGCCCGGACGATGCCGAGCGGGTCAACGAGCATGCTGTGCCCGATGCAGTCGGGGCTTGCGACGGCTGCCGCCGCTACCCAGCATGTGTTCTCGATCGCCCGGGCGCAGAGGAGCGTCTGCCAGTGGTATTCCTTCACGGGCCCGCTTGCCCAGGCTGCCGAGACAGAGAGAACGTCGGCTCCCATCTCGACCAAGCTACGGCTGAACTCCGGAAACCGCAGGTCGTAGCAGTTGATGATGCCAATGTTGAAGCCACCGATGCTCACCACAAGCGGACCGCCTTCGCCGCGCATAATTTTGTGGGACTCCTGATAAGAGAACGCGTCGTAGAGGTGCATCTTCCGGTAGATGCCGAGCACCTCCCCGGCCTCGACGACGAGGATGCTGTTGAACGGCAACAACGTGTCGCTGGGCTCGTAGGCTCCAGCGATGATCGCAACGCCCAGCTGTGTGGACAGTGCGCAGATGGACTTGACGAACCGCGGCCACGCCTCGCCTACCACCTCGTGCAGGGGCTGGTCAGTGAGAGCATCGGCCGCGAGCATGGATTCCTCAGGCAGGATGAGCAGCTCGCTGCCGGCGTGGGCTGCGCTTCCAGCCATCTCGGTGATGCGCGCGAGATTGGCCCTGGAGTCGGCCTTCGGCTCGAACTGGCCGATCGTGACCCTCATCGGTGCTCCATTTCAGTTATCGAGCCATAGCTAGTCGGTGAGGAGGCGACTGCTGCCTACGGCCCACCGGACCTTGACCGCGTCGCCTGCCTGCGGAGTAGGGATGGATGTCCCGGGTTGGTTGACTCGCGTCGCCACGATCTTGTGTCCTTCACCGAGATCGACGTGGTAGCGGGTCTCGCCGCCAAGAAATACAACATCCGTGACTGTGCCCGCCAGTGCTACGTAGCCGCTGGCCTCGAAGTCGGCTTGTGACACGCCGAGTTCGATGACCTCCGGGCGCACTGTCAGGTGCGCGGTCGTGCCGGGTTCGCTGGCGGCCGTGCTGTCGGGAACCTGGATGACCCCGATGCCTGGCACCTGGAGGTATCGGAGGTCCGTACTGCCAATTAGCGCGCCGGTCAGTTGGTTCGACGTCCCAATGAAGTCTGCGACGAACCGGTTGACCGGGTTCTGGTACAGCTCGACTGGTGTCGCGATCTGGATGATCTTGCCCTGCGACATGACCGCGATTCGGTCGGACATGGTCAGAGCTTCGTTCTGGTCGTGGGTGACGTAGATGAAGGTGATGCCGACCTCGCGCTGCACCTGTTTGAGCTCCAATTGCATGTCCTGACGCAACCGCTGGTCGAGAGCCCCGAGCGGCTCGTCGAGCAGGATGACCGATGGTCGAGAGACGATCGCCCGTGCCAACGCCACGCGTTGCTTCTGGCCTCCGGAAAGTTCACCGGGCTTGCGTGTGTCGTAGCCGGTGAGCTGGACCATCTCCAACGCTCGAGCCACGTCGTCACGAATTTGGGATCGCGGATATCTGCGAGCCTTCAGCTCAAAAGCGACGTTGTCGTAGACGCTCAGATGGGGGAACAGGGCGTAGCTCTGGAACAGCATGTTGAGGTTGCGCTTGTTCGCCGGCTGGTTGTTCGTATCGCTGCCGTTGAGCAGGATCCGGCCCGAAGTGGGGCGCTCGAAGCCGGTGATCATCCTCATCAGGGTGGTCTTGCCGCACCCCGAGGGTCCGAGAATGGAGAAGAACTCGTTGCGTCGGATGCTCATGCTTACGTCGTCGACCGCTGTGATGCTGCCGAACGACTTGGTCACATGGACCAAGTCGACGGCGGCCTGCTCAGTGCTCATCAGTTCAGTGGGCACGTTCGAGGTCACGGCAGCGGTCATTACAGCCGTCACGAAGCCTTGACCTGCGTCCAGCCAGCGTTGAAATACTTCAGGGCTGCACCGGGGTCGAGGATGAAGTCAGCCTTGGCGATAGCCGCAGGAGTTGCGTAGACCGCCGGGTTGGTCAGCAGGCTCTGGTTGGTGATGTAGGGGTATGCGGCGGCGTTCGTCGTGGCGTTGCCACCCTGGTTGGTCTCGATCGCCGCGATCTTCGGCTGGAGCGTGAAGTTGATGAAGGCGTAGGCCGAGGTGATGTTCTTCGCCTTGCTCGGGATGGCCAGGGCGTCGGTGTACACGGTGCCACCTTCAGAGGGCTGCACATAGTGCACGTGCGGGTTGGCGGCGATCACCTTGGCGATGGCACCGCCGTTGTATGCCTCGGCGACGCACGCTTGACCGCTGGAGAGCAGGTCGGCGTAGTTGGTGGAGTTGTATCCCGCCAGCAGCGGCTTCTGCTTCAGCAGGGTCTTGGTGGCCACGCCAATCTGTGCCTCGCTCGTCGTGGTGGCCCGGTAGCCGTTGATTTGAAGCGCCGGGATGTAGGCAGAGAGTTCGTTGTCGAGCATGTAGATCTTGCCCTTGAACTTCGGGTCGAGCAGGGCCGACCAACTGGTCAGTGGTGCACCGTCGGTGCACTTGTCGTTATAGGCCATGCCAGTCGCGCCCCACACCAACGGCACACCGTACTTCAAGCCGGGGTCATAGCTCGGGTCCTGGAACTTCGGAGCCAGGTCCGTCAGTCCGACCAGCTTGCTGTGATCTAACGGAAGGATGAGCTTCTGTCCGATGAGCTGTTGGACGGTGTATTGGCTGGGTTCGACGAGGTCGTATCCGGAGTTACCGGCCGCCAGTTTGGCGGTCATAGTCTCATTGCTTTCGAAGGTGTCGACGGTGACACCTATACCAGTCGCGGCTTCGAACGCCTTGACCATGTCGGTCGGAATCTCGCCGGCCCACGCGTAAATGTGCAGGGACTTACCGCCGCCAGAGGTCTTGGGGGTACCGGCGCTGGCTGGGTGGCTGCTGCCGCTGCTGCAGCCGCTGAGCGCAACAGCGGCTGCTGCTGCGATGGCCGTCAAGGTCACGGTGACCTTCTTGTTGCGCATCATGTGTGCCTCTCTCCTTCGGGTGCGGTTGGTGTGCGGTCTGGTGGGCGGATCTGGCTATTGACGTGCGCTGGATCGAGTCAGGACCGTGCGCATCTGTTTGATTCCTACGCCGAGGACGACAAGGAAGGTCAGCAGCACCAGGAGGGTCCCTAAGGCGTTGATCTCCGGCGTGAGGCCTGTCTTGAGGCGGGAGAAGACCAGCAGCGGCATCGTGGTCGAGCCGACGCCATTGGTGAATGTCGACATCACGATGTCGCCGAAGGACAGCACGAAACACAGGAGCCAGCTCGCCACGATGGCCGGACGCATCAGCGGCAGGATCACTCGGGTGTACGTCGTGACCGGATTGCACCCCAGGTCGGCGGCTGCCTCCTCCAGCGAGGGGTCTAGGCCGCCGTAGGCGCCGAGCAGGATCAGCGTCGCGTAGGGCATCGTGATGACGATGTGCCCGAGGATTAGGGTCCTGATGCCCAGTTGGATGTGCAGGCCCGAAAACACTGACAGCAACGCGACACCGAGGACGATCTCGGGGACGACCAGCGGGACGAACATGCTTCCCATCAGTAAGCGCCGGCCCCGGAAGGCGAACCTTGTCAGCGCGCTCGCGGCCAAGAGGCCGACAACGGTTGACACCGTGGCCGCGGCGATGGCGACGGTCAACGTCACTCGCAGCGCGCTGTGCAGCTCGCCGTCATGGAGGAGGGAACGGAACCATCGCAGACTGGGGTGGGTCCAAGAGGAGGTCACGTCGGAGTCGTCGAAGGACAGAACGATGACCGCCACGATTGGTAGGTAGAGGAACAGGATCAGCAAGCGGGCAAGGCAGGCAGTGACACGATCCATGGGATGTATCCGTGGCTTGTTACGGCGCCGGGCACGCCTCGTGGTACCGAGGGCCGCACTCACGAGGACCTCTTCAACCGTCTCGGCTTCAACCGTCTCGGCGCCAGCGCGATCAGAGCCAGGCTGAGCAGCATCAGGACGAGCAATACGACTGCGAAGGCGGCGCCGAGCGGGGCGTCTTGAAACTCGGTGTACAGGCTGAGGATGACATTGCCGACGAGTTCTTGTTTGCCTCCGCCAAGCAGCACCGGGATGATGTAGACGCCCAGGGTCGGGATGAAGACGAGCGCGATCGAGGCCAGGATCCCCTGGCGGGCCATCGGAGCGAGAATCTTGGTGTGGACTCGCCACCAACCGCAGCCCAAGTCGGCCGCTGCTTCCCTCACGGACGGATCGACGGTGCGTAGCGAGGCGTAGATCGGAAATACTGCAGAGGGCAGGAAGGCGTAGAGCAGCCCGATAAAGGTCGCGCCTTGGCTGGGTATCCAGCTCGTCGCGCCGTGAGTCAGCCCAACGGCATTGGTGAGCTTGTTGAGGGGTCCGTTCGGGGACAGGACGTTGATGAGGGCGAAGGTACGGACAAGGAAGTCAGTCCAGAACGGGATGACCAGCAGGAGCAGAATAAGCAGCTGTCTCGACGGCGGCCTGGAGATCGCGTAGTAGGAGATGACGTAACCGCCAACGACACAGATGAGGGTGTTGAGGGCGGCGATCTCGACGCTGTATGTCAGCACATGGAGGTAGGCCGGGTTGCCGAGGGCCGAGTAGTTGCTGATCGTGAAGCCGCCCTGCACAGCGCCGTACTCGTTGGCGGTGGCGAAGCTATCGCGAACCACTGCAGCCAGCGGGGCGATCACCAATAAGGCGACGATGACAGCTGCCGGTAACAGCATGATCAGCAGAGTCAGACTGCGGCGGTAGTCGCGCGTGGGTCTCTGCACGGGGGCCATCGGGTCGGAAGGGAGGCCGCGAACCGGCGGGCTGGTCGTTGCCGTCATGACACCTCCTTCGCGTTCGGTCAGGCTTGGCGGGCGGTTGAGGCTGGACGTGAGGCGACTCGGTGTTTAGAGACTCTGGACCGAACCGCCGCCGTGACCACTTCGAGATCCGCCGTTTATAGCGTGCATACTTGTGTCAGATCGCAGGCCCAGGGCTGCGGCAGTGGCCTACGGAGGATGCGGTGTCGATTCGTCGGCGACCCGGAGCACCCCGTCGCAAGCGGCCAATCTGGTGATTTGGAGGTCTCGCTCTGCGGGTGGCAGCAGGACCGCGCCAGTTAGCAGATCGAACTCGCTGCCGTGGCAGTTGCAGATCAGGATCGGAGCTTCGGGGGCGACTTCTGCGTTGGCCGAAAACGGGCAGTGCGCATGAGGACACCGATCCTCGACGAGTGCCCAACCCTCGACATGGCGGATCGCGACGTGCGCTATTCCCTCGATCGACACCGCTCGGATCGTTCCGGTTGGCGCATCCGGGCTGCCCGGTATGACGTAGGGGTCCTCTGCCATATCTAGACGTCCCAGACCAGCGGAAGGCGTTTCGCGCCGCGCACAGTCCACCCATGGACTACAGGCGCGAGATCGGGGTCGGGTCGTAGGTTCGGTAGCCGCCCGAACATCTCTTCGAGGACAACTCGCGCCAGGCTTCGTGCTGCGTAGTGCCCCACACAAAAGTGAGCGCCGTAGCCAAAGCTACGGTTCGCCTGGCCCCCGCGGTCGAGGTCGAAGACATCCGGGTTCTCGTGGCGGCCCGGATCCCGGTTGGCCGATCCGAGTTCGAGGGCGACTTCGGTTCCGGCTGGGAACAGGAGGCCGCCCAGTCGGACGTCGTGCGTGGTGAGCTTCTCCGTCATGGTGAACGGTGCTAGCCATCGCAGGCCTTCGTCGATTGCCTGTTGCGACCGGCCAGTCGGGTCTGCCGCGAAGAGTGCGAGTTGATCGGGCGAGCTGAAGAGTCCGAGCAGTGTGTTACCGACGGCGTGGGCCGGCTCTTGGAGTCCGCCGACGATCATGAGTCCGACGGTTCCCATGATGTCGTCGACCGATCGCGTAGTCCCTGCGGCGACGCCGTCACGCAACAAGTGGGAGATCGCGCTCTCGTTTGACTCGTCGGCGAGCCTGAGCAGGTTCTGCTCGAGATACGTTCTGACTTCCTGCCTGACCGTGCCACCGCGTTCGGACACTGCCGGATCGCGATCGAGGTTGACCAGATTGGCGCCGTACGCGGCGAGCCACCGACCGAGCATGGCCCCATCCACGTTCTCAAATCCCAGGACGTCGCCAATCGCGCGTTGGCTGAGCGGTTCAAGTAACTCGGTCATGCCTTCGATGCGTCCATGATCACGAATGGCGTCAATATATTTGGCCGCGGTGCTTCGGAGCTTTGTCTCGCGGTAGCTGTTGACCGTGCGGGGGCGAAACGGCGGGTTGAGGGCGTTGCGCAGTTCCCGGTGAGGCAAACCCGAAAGACTCATGACGTTCGGATCGCCGTAAACCTTGTTGAAGACCTTCTGCGTAGGCCCGAACACCTCGCCGTTGGAACCAGCTTCGTCACAGAGGGCCCATGTCGTGACCAGGACTCGTCCGGTTGCCGGGACGTAGGCGATGGGGCAGTGTTCGCGCATCCACTCGTACACCGGGTACGGGTCAGCCTCAAGCACATCGAGAGACACGTCGAGAACAACGTCCGTCGCCAGGTTGCTTGGACCTCGCGTGAGTAGATCGATCATGCGCGTTTCGCCCGCCAGACCTGTGTGGTGGTGGCCCTGCGCCGTTGCCCGAGCCCATCGGACTGTGCCGAGTTGATCCGTCCCATCGATCGTCCCGGAGAGGCCTAACAACTGTCCAATCGATCAATCTGATCCGGAACATAGACGCAACCGATGCAGCCGTACACAGTGACATCGACGCGAGCCACGATCTCACCTAACTGCAATGTGTTGGACAATCTTACGAATTGGACGATCGCGCACCGGGTGAGCCTCGCGAATCGACTTCGGACAATCGATTCCCCGAGGGCTACGGCCGTGGCGATATCCGCAAACGATGTACGGTCCGTCGATTCGCAGTTGACGATGACATTTCGATCAGTGTCATCGACTTGGTCTGCTCCTGCACAAAGGGCGCTGAGACAGCGAATCACAGATGAGATGACCCCGGCCCCCAGGGCCGGGGCGGTGAGGTCATCTGTCGATGAAGTAGCGGCGGTTCTGATCCTCAGCGGCCAAGACGGTGAGCGCGCCATAACGAGCGCTCCGTCCAGAATCGCGCGGTCAGTGGCGGGGGGTGACACTGCCGCGAACACCCGCTGATGATTAGGGCCGGCAGAGAGTCAATCCCGGAGGTAGGGACGAATTGCAGGCAGTTGCAGCGGTACATTGCCCATATCGGTCGAGGCTCGGGTCGCCCGGCCAGCGTCCCGCAGGTGCCGACCGGTCGCCCTAATGAGCGTGCACTCGCGCGTCATACTCGGCGCAGACACCGATATGCAGCTTGCCTGCGCCGATGCGCGCGATGAATGCTGTGGGCAAGTCCTATGACCCGCACGTCACGTCGAATGCGAGTAATTCCGATTCACCCTGCAGCTCGCTCTCCTGCCATCCAGTCTCCGGGTGCGCGTGAATATGGTGACTCAAGGCGACGGGGGTATGCGCCAGCGTTCAGCCGATCGACTGCAACCCGGTGAGACCAGGTCATCCATTGCCAGGATCGCCTGGGACATCGAAGGAAGACGCTACGCCTGGGTCGAGCCCGCGGACTATGTAGCCTGCGCGCTGAGGGAGCCACAGCTGCCACAACCGCTGAAGTTCCCGGATCGGTTCGTCATGCCAGTCGACGCGAAGGTCTGTGCTTGCCCAGCCTGCCGACGGGTGGAGGACCTTGATACCTGCAGAATGCACCGGGCCCGCCTCCCCGCCTTGCGCAGCGGCAGCGGCCAGCCCGGCCATCAGCCGAGCGGTGAAGTCCTCTTCGGTGCTGCCTTGATATCCCTCGATCAGCGCATCGACGACGTCTGTGCTTGCCAGCAGATTCCCGGCCGCAGCTGTTCCATCACGGCTGGCTGCATTGTGGACGCCGAGTGTGTGCTCGCCGGAATAAACCGCCGATCGACCAAGGGAGTCCACCGCCGTGAGCTGCCGGTAGGGGGCGGTCGGGTCGCTCGCGGCAACCGCGCTCACTGCGTCGCCGGCGCTTTCGCCCGCCGCTAGCAGGTCGAGCAGCGCGTCGCCCAGTCGCGGATCGGTGATGTTCTGGGATGCGACCACCCCGGCGCGGGGACGCAGATGGACGCACCGCGCAGCCACAGCAGGGCTCGAGGAGGCGATGACCATCCCGAAGGCACCAGTGTGTGGGCACCGCGCGGCGAGGGAGAACGTCACGACTGCCGCGTCGGTGTCGATCGCACGGCTATCGCATCGATTTCTACGAGCCACTCCACGCGAGCAAGCGCACTCACGACGATTCCGGTTGAGACGGGGTACACGCCCTTCAGCCAGCGACCGACAACGCGATACACACCCTCCCGGTATCGAGGGTCGGTCACGTAGATCGTCACCTTGACGAGGTCTGCCAGCTCGCTCTTTGCCTCGCGCAGCAGCATGTCGATGTTTGCCATGGCACGCTCAGTCTGCGCGCCGACGTCACCGATGCCGACGCTTTCGCTCGTATCGAGGTCTTGTCCGACCTGGCCGCGCAGATAGATCGTGTCACCCGCGACAACTGCCTGGCTAAGGTCGTTGTCGATCTGCTGCTCGGGGTAGGTGTCGCGGGTGTTGAATCGCCGGATCCGTTCGTGGTTCACGCTTGCCTCGCGAGAACCTTGTCCGACAAACCGGCGGCTGACTTGACGAGTCCGAGTGGGCCGTCAAAGTCAAAATTACGGTAGACGGCCGCGAGCTGTGCGAATGGTGGCGATTGGGCAAAGAGCTGGAAAGTCAGCCGGTGTCCGGCATAGTCGCTATTGAGCAGATCGCGTGCGAACGCGAGCAGCTTGCGCCTGTCGTCGGCTACCCAGTTGTCGCTGACCGTGTAGTACTTGTCGAGCCACGGACCGACGTCGGGGTCATTGAAGGTCGCAGCGTCGGGGGTAATGCAGATCTGGCCTCCGCAGAGTTCGCGGGCGATGTGCATCATCGTGGGCAGTTGGCTCAGCGCCACCACCCGGCCTGCGTAGAGCAGCGACTGGTTGGGCATCAGCAATCCACCGGGGCTCGGCTCGGCCAGCGCGACCGCGGCGGTGAGGTGGGCATTGATCGTCTCGCGGTAGCAGGCGAGGGTCGCGAGCTTTTCTTGAACGGCCTGTTGGGCTTGCAGCCCGGTCTGGTCCACGTTCCAGAGCGCCGCACCGATCATGAGGTCTGCCAAGTGCATCGTGCGTTGAACGAATGGATACGCGCTGTAGCGATGCAGAGTTTCGCGAATGAACGTTGCAGCCCGGGTGTGCCGGTAGAACAGGACGTCCTCCCATGGAATCTCGACGTCATCGAATATGACCAACGACTCGACCTCGTCAAAGCGATTCGATAGGGGATAGTCCGCTGCAGGGGCACGCCCGGCGAACCCGGTCCGGCATATGTGGCGCACTCGGGGATTACCCGTATCGAGAATGAAGCCGACGGCATAGTCAGACAGTTCGCTGTTGCCCCAGTTCGCGATGGTTGGCTTAGTGAAGGCTTGATTCGAGTACGCCGCTGCCGTCTCATACTTCGCCCCGCGGACCACGATCCCGCTGTCAGTTTCGCGCACGACGTGCAGCAGCATGTCGGGGTCTTGGTCTTGGGGGGCCTTGGATCGGTCTCCTTTGGGGTCGGTGTTGGCTGAGACGTGAAACGGGTCGCTATGAACGGCGCGTTCCAGGTGTCGGCGGATGTTGGCGGAGAACCGCGGGTCTACTTCGTTGAGGACGTCTTGGCCGTCGAACAGCGACCACATCTCCCCGATCGTCTCGTCGCCGACGCGGGTGACGATTCCGCGGGCGTCGGCGAGGACGTGGTCCACAGCCGCGCGTTTGTCGTGCCAGTCCTGTTGAGTCCTGGGCGGGCGGTTGCCGATGGCGTTTCGCTCACCGGTGTCCCCATCGATGTAGCTCATCACGTCTTGGCTGTCGGCTTCGTGCGCAAGATCGAAGATGCGAGCGCGGGCATCCACGATCGGGGCGAACATCGGGTGGGTCGGGACGTCGGTGACACGCTGTCCGTCGATCCACACCGCCCGCCCGTCGCTGATCGAATCACGGTACTGATCTCCTGTGCGGATCACCTGACACCTCTCGTGTGCTATCAGAGTGCAGGACGAGCATTGGGGTGGTGTTCGAATGTGGAGGGCTCGAATGACTCCGGCCGCCAATACCGGCGCGCGGTGTAGACGAGGGGTGTGCCTGGGGTTGTTTGCACGACCCGGACTCGGCCGATGTAGACGACGTGCGAGCCAGCGTCGATGCTGCGCTCGACGTCACAGTCGAACGAAGCGATCGCGTCGACAATGCATGGCGCGCCGGAGGGTGCGGTGGACCAATGCCCACAGGAGAAATCCCAGCGATCTTTGCCCGGCCAGGGGCGACCGGCGAAGGTGTCAGCGACGTGGTCGTGTTGCAGAGCGAGGACGTTGACGCAGAAGACACCGTTCGATGTGATCGCGGCATTCGCTGGGCTGCGCCCATGCAGGCATGCCAGGACGAGCGGAGGTTCCGCTGAGACGGAGCACATCGCGCTGACCGTCTGCGCGAACCGCCCACCCGGCCCATCGGTGGCGACGACAGTCACCCCGGTGGCGGCCGCGCTCATTGCCGAAATAAATGCGTCTCCGATCTGGTCCTGAACGACATCGCGGTCCCGTCCGCCTGACGCCAGTTGTTGCGAGGCCATGGGTACCTCCGATGTCGACCGCGGTTCGCCACCGAGGATGTCCCAGGCGCAGGATATCTGTAAAACAGCTAAAATCGTCCTAGCGGTTCGGTTACCCTGATGCGGTTCACACCATAGCGGAGGTTTTGTGGCCGAATACACGTTGCGGCAGCTCGGGTACTTCGTCGCGGTCGCTGAATGCGGCAGCGTCACCAACGCCGCCGCGAACGTCCATCTGTCCCAATCGGCGATGTCAACTGCCTTGGCTGATCTGGAACGTGCGCTCGATATCCAGCTCCTGACGCGGCACCGCTCGAGGGGCGTAACGCTCACCGCGGCTGGCGAGCACCTACTCGTCGCTTGTCGCCGGCTGCTCGCTGAAGCCGACGATCTCATGAATGAGGCACACGGCCTGGGCCAGAAGCTGGCCGGTTCCTTCAGCCTCGGATGCTTCGGAGTGCTCGCGCCCTATGTGCTGCCGGAGGTTGCGGCTACGTGTGCCGATCGTTACCCGGAGCTGCGATTGGAGACTCACGAGGTCGACCTCGACGCCTTGGCTGAAGGGGTACTCGGCGGTCGATTCGAGCTAGGCCTGGGCTATGACCTGGCAGCGGATCCGCGACTCACCCGCAGCCGCGTACGCCGTCTGTCGCCGTACATACTCCTACCAGCCGCGCACAAACTTGCTCGCCGGTCTCGGATCAGACTGGACCAGCTCACTAATGAGCCGCTGGCACTATTGGACCTCCCGCAGAGCCGAGAGTATTTTCAAGGGCTGTTCTCGTCAGTGGGAATCGAACCGCTGGTCCGATATCGCAGCACGAACGTGGAAACGGTGCGTGCACTCGTAGGCCGCGGACTGGCATACACACTGCTCAACCTTCGACCGTCTGTCTCGATGTCCTTGGACGGTCGAGAGGTAGTGGCGGTGCCGCTGGATCCGCCTGGAGCCCCACTCGATGTCGTCCTCATCGCGGCAGCAGGCGGAAGACTGACACGCCGGGCTGAGGCAGTAGCAGAAGTGTGTGCGGAAGTTCTCGGGCAACGCGGATAGTGCCTTCTGCGTTGATTCGATCGAACCGATGACCTGACTCGGATAGATCGGTTGGACAGACGAGAGGCCTGGCACGCCATGCTCAGGCTCCAATTGAAGGCGGAGGGCCGATGACTGCAACACCAGTGACCCTCGCAGTGACCGGCGGGGACGCTTCGCGCTACGCCGTCCTGTTCGAGCCCGTGCGGATAGGGCCGCTCGTCACTAAGAACCGATTCTTTCAGGTGCCGCACTGCAATGGCATGGGGTACCGCGATCCCACTGCTCAGGCAGCCATGCGACGGGTGAAGGCAGAGGGTGGCTGGGCTGTCGTGTGTACCGAACAGGTCGAGATCCACGCGACCTCCGACATCGCGCCGTTCATCGAGCTGCGTCTCTGGGACGACCAGGACATCCCTGCAGTGGCGCGAATCGCCGACGCCATCCATCAGGGCGGGGGGCTCGCCGGAATCGAACTCAGCCACAACGGACTAAACGCTCCGAATCTGTATAGCCGTGAGACTCCGTTAGCGCCGAGCCACCTCCCCGTCGCTTCCTTCGCCTACGAGCCGGTGCAGGCACGGGCGATGACCAAAGCCGACATCGCCGACCTGCGTCGTTGGCATCGCAACGCCGTCCGTCGATCGCTGCGCGCCGGCTACGACCTCGTCTACGTCTACGCCGGACATGCGCTGGGGGGTATTCACCATTTCCTCTCCCCGCGTTACAACCAGCGAACCGACGAATACGGCGGGTCGGCAACTAATCGGATGCGACTGTTGCGCGAGATTCTCGAGGACACCCACGACGAAATCGACGGTCGAGCCGCCGTTGCCTGTCGGATCGCCGTCGATGAGCGGCTGGGAGACGTCGGCCTCACCCGCCCCGACATAGAAGATATCCTCGGCGAACTCGGGGAACATCCCGATCTCTGGGACTTCGTTATGGGCAGCTGGGAGGACGATTCCAACTCCTCCCGGTTCGGGCCGGAGGGCGAGCAGGAGGAATATGTCTCCGGGCTCAAGCAGCTGACCAGCAGGCCCGTCGTCGGCGTAGGCCGATTCACGTCCCCAGATCTAATGGTTCGTCAGGTCAAGAGCGGGATCCTTGACCTCATCGGGGCTGCCAGACCGTCGATCGCCGATCCCTACCTGCCGAACAAGATCCGCGACGGCCGACTAGAGACGATCCGGGAATGCATCGGCTGCAACATCTGCGTCTCCGGTGATTTCACGATGTCACCCATCCGATGCACCCAAAACCCAAGCATGGGGGAGGAATTTCGCCGTGGGTGGCACCCCGAGTTCATCCGCGTTAAGGAGTCAAATGCGAGGGTCCTGATCATGGGTGCCGGTCCGGCCGGGCTGGAGGCAGCTCGTGCCCTGGGGGTGCGGGGCTACGACGTCGTGCTTGCAGAGGCGTCGCGGAATCTGGGGGGTCGGGTCGCAAAGGAGGCTCGCCTGCCCGGTCTTGCTTCCTGGATCCGCGTACTCGACTACCGCGAGCAGGCGCTGTCGGCCATGAGCAACGTCGACGTGTTTCGTGAGAGCCCGATGCCCGCCCAGGACATTGTCGATTACGGCTTCGACTATGTTGCGGTGGCAACCGGCGCGACCTGGCGACGCGACGGGGTAGCCCGCTGGCACACGCACCCGATCCCGATCCAGCCCACCACAGAAATACTCACGCCCGACGATGTGATGGCCGGGAGCAGACCTAGCGGCCATCGGTTGGTCCTGTTCGACGACGACCACTACTACCTCGGCGGTGTCCTTGCCGAATTGCTCGCCCGCGAGGGCTACGAGGTCCACCTCGTCACGCCGGCCGCGCAGGCATCGGCGTGGACTGTCAACACGCTGGAGATCGTAAAGATTCAGCGCCAACTTCTGGAATCCGGCGTCCACCTGCACACCAGCTGCGTTGTCACCGCCGTCGGAGACGACTCCGTTGACGTGATCAATGCCTACACCGGCCGAGCGAGCGAACTGCCTGCTGACGCCGTAGTGATGGTCACGGCCCGACTCCCCGAGGAATCGCTGTATCTCGAACTGCAGGAGCATTGCACCGCAGGTCGACTCAAGTCGGTACGCGCAATCGGAGACTGCTGGGCTCCCGGCACAATCGCCGCTGCCGTATGGTCCGGGCGTCGCTTCGCCGAGGAGTTCGATGCCGTGCTGCCACCCAACGACGAAGTGCCGTTCCGGCGTGAAGTCACCGCCCTGTCCCCGACGATCGATTGAGGGAGAATCCATGTCGCAAATCAGCGCTGTCTATCCCGGACCGCCGCCAGGCGTGGAGCTAACCCCGTGTAGCTACGTGGATACCGCCGGACTGCTGGCCGGTGACCCGCAAGAGCGCGAACACGTCTACCTTTCGACCAGTGACGGTGCGTACACGGTCGGCGTCTGGGAGGCCCAGCCCTACAGCGAACAGATCACGGGCTATCCCTGTCACGAATTTTGCACCGTCATCCGCGGCAGCGTCACCCTGACGACCAACGGCGGACAACCTCAAACTTTTCGCGCCGGCGACAGCTTCACCATCGGCGCCGGATGGGGAGGTACCTGGACCGTTGACGAGCCGCTCCTGAAGCTATTCGCCGCTTCCATACCGAGCTAGGGCAGGCGACCGTGGGACACTCCCGCGTCGAATGGGAAGCGCTGGCTGCCAAGCAGACAGTCCACACTGACGCCTTCATCGACGGTAGTTTTGCAGCAGGGGCCGACGGGAAGACGTTCGCGACAATTGATCCATCGTCGGGCGCGACGCTTGCGAATGTTTCGGCTTGTAGTGAACAGGACATTGACCGCGCTGTTTCGGCGGCCCGGGACTCCTTTGAGTCGGGTGTATGGAGTCGGGCCGCGCCCAACGAGCGGCGGCGCGTGTTGCTCCGCCTTGCAGAACTCATCGATATTCACGCCGACGAGCTTGCGCTGCTCGACTCGTGCGATATGGGTAAGCCCGTCGCGGACGCAAGATCTTTCGACGTGCCTGCGGCAGCGGGAACTTTTGCGTTCTACGCGGAATCTATCGACAAACTGTTCGGTGAGGTTGCTCCAACGGGGCCCGGCGCGCATGCCTTCGTGACACGCACTCCCCTTGGAGTCGTAGCCGCTATCACTGCCTGGAACTTCCCCCTTGAGACGGCAGCGTGGAAACTCGGCCCAGCTCTCGCAGCAGGTAACAGCGTCGTCCTCAAACCGTCAGAACGGGCACCACTTTCTGCGCTACTGCTCGCGGAACTTGGCGCCCAGGCCGGCCTGCCCGACGGAGTTCTCAACGTAACTCCCGGTCTAGGCAGCGACGCCGGCCGTGCTCTAGCGTTACACCACGGCGTCGACGCGCTGACCTTCACTGGCTCTACCGCCGTCGGAAAGCGGCTGCTGATCCATTCGGGTACGTCGAACATGAAGAAGGTCTCACTGGAGTGCGGCGGAAAGAGTCCCAACCTGATCTTCGCCGATGTCGCGGACATCGGAATTGCAGCAGAGGCTGCGGCCAGGGGCATCTTCGCTAACCAAGGCGAGGTCTGCTCAGCCAATTCACGTCTGCTCGTCCACCGCTTGATCGCAGACGAGTTCGTGGACTCTCTCGCGCGCTATGCCGAGACCATCAAGATCGGTCATCCGCTCGAACCTGACACCGCGATGGGGCCACTAGTCGACAGTCATCACGTTGCGTGCATTGAAGAGTTCGTGATCGAGGTGTCGAGCGAAGCAATCGTTGCTGGCGGTCACCGGCGAACAGTGGAGGGCTCAGATCGATACTTCGAGCCGACCATCGTCCGCGCTGACTTGCTGGACACTGCCGCCGTCGAACCCCGCCTTCTACGTGAAGAAGTGTTCGGACCGGTGTTAGCGGTGCAGATCTTCGACGACGAGGACGAAGCGATCCGCCTTGCAAACGACTCGATCTACGGGTTGGCTGCGTCGATCTGGACATCGGACCTGAGCCGCGCGCTGCGCATCTCCGACCGCATCCACGCTGGAACAGTTTCCGTCAATACGGTCGATGCACTCTCAGTATGCACCCCATTCGGCGGCTTTAAGCAGTCGGGATTCAGCAGCGATCTCTCCCTGCATGCGCTCGACAACTACACGGGACTGAAGACCACATGGATCAACTACTAGTACACGGCAAACGCCAGATTGTTCGGTCGGCTACGGTACGTCGCGTTCCAGCCGTCCCGCTACCGGCAGTCAATCTCGATCATCTCGGAACCTGGCTTGACGCCGCCGTCGCTGTAGACGACACCACGCTGTCGCACACCATCACGTCGACCTGATAGCTACCGGCCGAGTCGGGCATGTCTGGCCGCTGCCTTGGGAGCAGTGGCCAGTTCCGGACAAGGCCCCACCCGCCCGAGTGCGAATCGCGCGCAGTGATGGTACCGCCGCCAGCACCAGGGCAACGAAATTCGCCGGCCGTGGCTCGCATCCGCCAGCGCCGAAGCCCAGCGAGTTGCGGACGTGCTCACCGCATCCACCACGAGCAGCACCAGCAAGGGGGCTATGCGTAACTCGGGCGGGCACACGCCAGGACCCAGCCGCCCGGCGCGTGACATGCCGCGCAGGTCTGGGACTTTTTTTCGGGGACAAATCGCCGCAGCCTGTCCGGCTATCGCCGCACCACGTAGCCCACGTCAGGTTCCCCTATCCGTCGGGATTTGCGAGCAGCCACATGTCATGGATCGCAGCGTGCATATTGGCGAAAAGCTGCTCCATCGCCTGCTGGTTGCCGATGACCTGAGCGGCCCCTTCGGCGGTCAGAAGCACTCGATTCGCTGCTGCGCCGAGTGGGAGGTTCATCATGCGTAGGACGTTCACTTCTTCATCTAGCTTGTCGAGGGCCGCCCGTACGGCGGGCAGGTCGCCCTGAAGCGAGGCGTTGGCCCTCGCATGCCACTTGTCCGCTTCGACCGGCGACATCTGCATCGTGTCGCTGAGATTGACCTTCGTGCCGTTCGGGTTGAGTAGAGGTGTGCCGTCATCCTTGATGGCGTAGGCAGGACCGAACCGAATACGCATTGCGCTCAGGGCTTGACGTCGCTCGCTTTCGATCACGCTGAGGTTGTTGCCTGCACGCTCGCAAGTCCGCTCCACTCGGGTGGTCAGACGAGCCACTTTCGCCATGGCCCGGAGTTCCTCCTTGGATGGACCCGTAAAGCGCGTGGCTTCCTCGGTCGAGATTTGGATGCCAGCCCCCGCCGTCGAAACTTGCTGCTTCTTCCATTCGACCAGTTCCTCAATTGGATACATCGACTCGTGTCGATCGACAGGCGGGTGGTGCGTGCCGCACAGGAGCAGCAAGTTGGCGTCACCGTTGACGTCTCCGGTGTAGTTCGGATCGTGGCGCGGACCGTTCGTCTTCTCCGAACGGATGTGGGCAATCTCGGCAACGACGGTGGACACGCCCTTATCCACAAAGATCAGCGATTGTTGGCAGCCTGGCCACGCGCATCGCTGGGCTTGGCCGAACAAGGTCTTGATGGTGGGAAGGGAGTAATTTCGCGACACGCTGGCAGCCTAAACCGGGGGCAGGACTGCGCACCGTGATCGCCCGGCGCGCACCCTGCCTCGCCCCGTTCGGGGGCCGTGCTAGACGCTCACGCGTTGGCTACACGAAACAATTCGCAGTGCAGTTGCCGGGCGTGCCGAACAGTCCTGATTTTACCGTCCAGAGCGCGTGCTCATCAGTCTTGAAATGCTCTGCGGCAGCGCCGTACGTTCGCGCCGTGTTGTACCTACCTTCAGGCATCCCGGGCGACCGGCCGTGGGCCTGGGTCGTGTTTACGAACCTGCGCAGCACGACCGTCGTGCTGCTCGACGACATGATGCCAATCGGCTACATCAAGTGGCTGGCGGGGCTCGCCGTCGAGAGGCAAGGTGAGGATGCAGGGCTGATCGCGATGATCTACGTCGATCCGGGTCATCGTCGGCAAGGTGCGGCGCGTCAGCTTCTCGACATCGCGCGCGACGTGTCGGAATTCCACGGGTGGACGCCGCCGACGCATTCCGACGTCCGGACCCCCGAAGGCGTTGCGTTCACTACCGCGCTCGGAGTGCCGCCGCCGCCCACTGAGGACGAAATGAAAGCCAAGCTCAACGCGCAGGCATCCGGGTCGACCGACCCCAACAACTGGTAAGGACCACGAATGGTGAAACTGCCACCGCCGAACCTTCAGGGCAACTACTACGGCTCGTGCGTCGTCTGTCTCCGAGGCACCGACACCGGCCTGGGCCTCACCGGGCCAGCAGAGTTCGTGGTCGCAGGGATGAGGGTTCTCGGCATCCCGACCGATGACGCCGAACACCTCCTGGCTCAGGAGACCGGCATGCCGGTGGGCAGGGTGCCAGATGGCGATATGACGATGATCTTCCGCGTCTGCTCGGCCTGCGCGAAGGCAGCCCGTCCGGCGTGCCCAGACGTCGGCTTGCTCCCAACTGTGCCGAACTACGGCTACGGCGGACCTGGGCAGACGTTCCGCACAGCGGACTAGCTAACTCGGGACAGGCCGAGCGCTGGACGCGCTCAGCGCGGCGCGCGCTCGCAATGCTCGTCCGCCGGTGACTTGTCATCAGCGTGGACGGGCGCGGCATAAGGAGCTGTCGCGCCTAGCGTCCCGGTCGGCCAGGCGCTAGGTGTGTTCGCGAACATTTCGCTAGTCTCCGCATCCCTCCCACACCGTTCGCACGACTCGCCTCGCGGCCGGTAGGTCGTCGTCCAGCCGCTTAATCGAAAGTTGATCCTTCGACCGGCAAACCACACTGCGCGGCAGGCATCCCGAGTCTGAAACAGCGCGCTCGGGTGAATGCCGGTTATCGGCAACGCCTTGTGCGACCGCATCCCCCAGAGCAAGGCCGGATCCGTCGTGCGGATGATGAACGCGGTGTGGGTGAGGCGATCACGTTCTTCTATGGCCTTGCGCGCCGTCGTCGCCCACGCCGCTGCCTCAGCGTCATGGGCGTGGGTCGCAATTTGCTGGAGCCTTGGACCGATCTTTCCGCCACGACCAGGCTCCCCCAGTTCGGCGTTCAGCCGATTCACGATGCCCAGTGCTAGCTCTTCGATGAGCGCGGCGTAGGCGATCACCTCGCCGAGCGCTGCCCGCTCATCCGCGCTCAGCACGATTGGGTCCTCATTCGAGATCCCATCCAGCCATTCGGACTCGCCTGCCATGGTGCGAGAGTGACATATGTGGCGGCGGAAAGGCGGTCGCTATTGCACGTATCTTGCACGACAACTTTTTGATCTTGCTCTAAGTGCCTCTACCCCAGTAAATACGGGGCCTCCGTTGGTGGGCGATACTGGGATCGAACCAGTGACCCCTGCCGTGTGAAGGCAGTGCTCTCCCGCTGAGCTAATCGCCCGCGACTCGGCCGCTATGCGGCCCGCGCAGTTCCGCCAGCCTACCAACGCCCAGAACGCGGCAGCGGCGTCGGAGCGCGATGAGGGCAGGCCCGCGCGAGCCGCCGTGGCGATGGCTTGGGCTCGCATCGGGTCCTCGGTTCGCCGTCAGAGATCGTCGTCGCCGTCAAAGATCGTCGTCGCCGTCAAAGATCGACATAGACCCGCCACGCGGCGAATGCGAGCGCCGCCAGGAACACCAACGCGCCGACGCCGATCGCCACCCGAACAAGCACTGGCTGGCGGCCGGCCCAATCCGTCCACCGCAGCACCAGTTGGCGGCCCCACCGCAACAGCCGAGCGGCCCACTCGTACTCCGTCGCGAGCAGCCCCAGACCGAGAAAGATGACCAACCAGCCCGGCCCCGGCAGCGGCAACAGCACGACGCCGGCAACGATCACCAACGTCCCGGCCACGGTGATCGCGACGCGCCACACCAGGAAGCCGCCCGGCAGTCGCCGCACCGCTGCCCGCCAGGCCGCGATCCGCGACCACGCGCTCCCCCGGGTAGCCGTCTCGTTCGGCTCGGGTGCGGTCATGCATCCCACGTTACGGAGCATCGTCGGCGGCCGGAATGCCGCTCGAACAGCCTGACGAACCAGGCTCGACGGGGCCTTGCGCGCCCAAGCCGGTCCGACCTCCCGCCCGCCGACGGTGTCCGAATAGAGTCAGCGTGTGCCGGACACCCATGACGCCCACTCCGTCTTCGGACGTCTGACGTTCACGGTGTTCCTCGTTGTCATCCTGCTGATCGCGGGCGTGCTCATCGCCCAGCGCATCCCGCACGCCGAGCGCCCGTACTTCCGGCATCCCGTCTCGACCGTCACGGTCACCCCGACACCGCCGCGGTAGTCCCCGCGTACCGGAACGCACTGCGTCCTAACCGGCCGCCCGCGCGGACCGTACTGCGACGCCGGTCACACCATTCGCCCGAATTTAGCGTTCTTTTACTGCCCGGAAACCGCGTGCTGGTCACATAGGCCAGGCACGCAGGACCACCGAAGGGGCGACGAGATGAAGAACTTCAGAAACGATCAGGAACGCAAGGCGCGGATCCAGCAGGCAATCGCGCATCTGCGCGCACTCCCCGAGTTCGCCGACTGCACCGAGGACGATTTCACCGACCTCGCTCGCACCGGCACGGCGACCGCCATGCCCAGCCAGTGGGCGTTCCTGCTCGAAAGCACGCCCGCCGACGCCGCATACCTCGTCGTCAACGGCACGGCCAAGGTCTTCAAGCACGGCGTCGCTATCGCAACGGTCGCGGTCGGTGACGTCGTCGGCGAGACCGGGCTACTGAACCACACCCTTCGCAACGCGACGGTGTCCAGCGTCTCAGCGCTCAAGGCACTGCGCATCGACAAGGTGAACTGGGCCGCGCTGATGGCCCGCCGCCCTCAACTGCGCCAGGCGTTCCAGGATGTCGCCGCGGCGCGGATAGCGGCCATACCGGCCTGAGCCGCCGGCCCAGTTCACCGACACGAGCCGCGGACAAGCTGCCGGACGCAGCCGCCCCTCAGCGTCCGGGTTGCGCGGTGCGCCCCCGGCCCATGAGTTGCGGATCGTCCGAATGCACCTCGGACGCGATCCGGTTCGCGGGCCGACTAGGCGCCATCGGCTCGGCCGCCCAACGGCGTGGCCCGCTCCAGAACGCGGGCGGGGCGTCGATCAGATACGCCAGCCGGTACGCGACTGCCTCGTAGTTCACTCGCCAGCCTCGAAAGTGCGGCCACGACTGCTCCGCGCTGACCTCAACCGGATACTGCACAGACTCCAACCGTGCCACCGCCGCCGCGTAATCGGTGAAGCTCACCGAGATCGCGGAGTCCGGATCCGGGTCCTCGACGACCGCTTCGCCGAGAGCCTGCGCAATCTGGTTCATGCAGGTGAAACCCATCCGGATCGCCAGCCGTGCGCGCAGCGCCGGCACCGCTGACGGGCTCAGTGACAGTTGTAACGCGGCCGCGTCCATCACGCACAACAACGAGATCAGCCAGTTCGCGTCCGCCCGCGGGGAACGCAACCAGCACAACGTCGTGTACGTCGTGTGCGACTCCGCGACATCGGCCGCCCACCGCTCCCACGTCTGATACAGATCGCTCATCTCCGAGGTTCCGTCGATGCTGCCCAAGCCGAACCTGGTGCGCGCCAGCAGCTCCGCTCCCCAGGCAGGTGCGCCGGCCCGGGATACCAGCAAGGTCACCTCCGCCTCGCGCCTGTTGAACGCGGCGTACAGGGTGGGCAGGTACCCGATCTGCAATGCCACGACGACCAACCCGGTGAATGCGGCCAAATACACCAGCACGGTCGACCCCGCGCGCGACGGCGCGGCGTAGCCGAGGGTGAACAGCCCAGAGCCCGCTTCCTGGAACGCGGCGCTCAAGGTCCGACCGCGGACGAACGGCACCAGCATGAACGCGTAGCCGACCTCGAACAGCGCTCCCCAGACCAGCAGCCGAACGAACAACGAGACCGGTGCCTGCCACGCCAATACCCGATCACGAATGCGGAAGTTGCGAACCCGTCGCACGGCGAGGTGATACACCGCCATCACGGCCCGGCCGGTGTACCTAGACAAAGAACTGTGAATCGACCTCGGCACGATCAGCGTCCCGATCACGCTCGACCAGGTGCCGACGACGATCGCCGCACCAAAAGCGAACCCCAGCCAGCGCAGCGCGGACATGTGGTGAACTTAGCGGCCCAGGACCGGCGGCTGGCACACTCGGGCCATGGTGGCCCCGGGTCGGCGGATGCGAACGCGGCGCTCCACCCACCGGCCCGTCCCCGCACGATCCGCCCGCGCCGAACCGTACGTGCGGTACTACCCCGTCACCAGCCAGGACGGCACCGTGCTGCAGGCATGGACGAACGACGCGGCCGGGCCGACGGTGCTGCTCTGCAATGGCCTGGCCACGAATCCGCATGCGTGGCCCGGGCTGCTTGACCGCGACTGCGGTGTGCGCATCATCTCGTGGAACCACCGTGGTGTCGGTGGTTCGCAGCGCCCCGCCGACGAGACCCGAGTCGGTATCGATGCCTTCGTGGAAGACGCGTTGGCCGTGATGTCGGCGGCGGGCGTATCACGCTGTCCCGCCATCGGCTGGTCCATCGGCGTGAACACCGCTTTCGAACTTGCCGTGCAGCAGCCGGACCGGCTCAGCGGCATCCTCGCCGTCGCCGGCGTCCCCGGCGCGACATTCACCTCTGTCGGCGCGCCGCTGTTCATCCCGCGTTTCGTCCGACGGCGGCTGGCCCGCGTCGTGATGCTCGCGTTGAGCCGAATGGCACCCACCCTCAATCCGCTCACGGCGCGGATCAGCATGGGTCCGCTGGCGACCTTCCTGCTACAGCGAAGCGGGCTGATGTTCCCGGGCGCGGATCCCGCCGTGGTGCGCCAGGCTGTGCTGACCTACCTGGACACGCCGATCGAGTGGGGCATGCACCTGGCGCGCCACGCGGATGAGCACGCACGCGTCTCACTCACCCCGATCGACTTCCCGGTCACGTTCGTCGCCGGCAAGTACGACATGCTCGCCTCGGCCAAGGACATGCGCAGCTCTGCCGAGCAGATCCCCGGCGCGAAATACGTCGAACTCGTCGGTTCGCATTTCATCCAGATGGAACGGCCCGACGAGATCCGCCGCCAGCTCTTTGCCCTGCTCGAGCGGATCGGCTGACGCCGTCGCGCGCTGCTCCGCTCAGCCGTGTACTACGGCTTCTTGCCGTGCTTGGAAGCGGACGGTGCGGACGGTGCGGACGGAGCGGACGGAGCCGGCGCGGACGGCTGCGGCGGCGGCGCAGTGTGCTGGGGCGGTGGACTGTGTTTCGGCGGCGCAGTGTGTTTCGGCGGCTCGGGATGTTGCCGTTGTGCGGGCTGCGCCGGTGACGTGCTGTGCACGGCGACCGGCAGGGTCGTCGTCGCAGCCGCCTTAGGTGCCGCGGGCGTGGTCCCACCGGTGCTGGGCACCCCGGACGAGGACGACGGTGCAGCCGCCAGGGCGATCCACACGGCAGCAACGCTCGCCGCCGCGGACAGGCCGGCCAGCACCCACGCGCGCCTGCGGTGTGGACGTCCGGCATCGGCCGCGGCCACGATCCGCGTATTGCCCGCACCGACGTCGGCCAGCATGAGCGGCGGCAACACCGAGGTGACGTCGTCGCCCCCCCCGAGCGGCGTCACCCGGAGCCTGGTCAGCGTCGTGGCCACCTGTGTGGCCGATGGCCGCCGGGCCGGATCGGTGTCGGTCATCGCCGCGAGCAGATCGCGCCAGGATCCGTCCAGCGCGGGTGGGATCGGCACCGGCTGGTGTAGCCGTGCCGCGGCCGTGACCGATCCGGTGCCGGGAAAGGCAAGGTAACCGGTCAGGCATTCGAGCAACAGCAGCCCGAGAGCGTAGACGTCCGAGGCAGGACCGACCTCGCCCCCGGTTGCTTGCTCAGGACTGAGGTAGTTCGCGGTGCCGACGGTGAGGCCGTGCATGGTCAGTCGGTCGCCGTCGATGATGCGGGCAACGCCGAAATCGGTGAGCTTCGCGGTAGGCAGGCCGTCAGCGGACTTGGCATCCGGCAGCGAGGCACTGAGCAAGACGTTGGCGGGCTTGACGTCGCGATGCACGATGCCGCGACTGTGCACGTAGGCAAGCGCGGTTGCGAGCTGCACGCCCAGGCTCGCGACCTCGTCGCCGGGCAGGGGTCCCTGGCCGATACGGGCGGCCAGCGTGCGTCCTTCGACGAACTCCATCACCAGGTATGCCTGTGGCACGTCGCTGACCGTCGGGTCCGTACCGGCGTCGAAGACGGTGACCAGGCCGGGATGGCACAGCCCAGCCATCAACCGGGCTTCCTGCTCGAATCGTTCGCCCTGGTCGAGCTCGCAGTCGCGGCGCACCTTCACCGCGACCCGGCGACGCAGCACGCGGTCCTCGGCGTCGTACACGGTTCCCGCGCCGCCGTCGGCGATGCGTGACCTCAGCTCGTAGCGGTTGTCGAGCACCGTTCCGATCGGCAAGCGATCCGGGTCCGTACGCACTTCCCCCACCGTGTCAGCTTTCCCGCGTCGCAGGCGTCAAGCGTTCTTGCCGTGACGGCCGCGATCGCTGTCCACGCTCGGCCGGTGCAACACCGCGTCAGCGGTCATCTGCCCCGCCGTTGCGCCCGCCCGGCGCCCGAGGCCGGACGCGGCATGCGTGGCAGAGATCAGCAGGACCGGGCGACGTTGCCCGTGCCGCCGACGTCTTGCCGGCACGCCGATGTCCACGGTGCTCTCGGGCAGGGCTATCGGGGGCATACCGCAAGCCTTCCCCGCAGGCCCCCGCACATCACATCAAGCGGTTCAGCGCCGGTGCGTCCCCGCGAGGCGCCGCTCAGTGGGCCCTCGTCCCAGCACCGGCCGCAGGCTCGCCATCCACAGCACCCAGAGCAGGCCGAGCACCAAGAACCCGAACACTGCGCTGACCAGATAGTCGCCAGGCGGCGCGACGGCGAGCGGCAGCGCGAGCGGCTTGGCGCCAGGCCGATCTGCGCTGGAACGGACCTGTGCCGGCGGACGCGAGCCCGGTCCGGCTCCCCGGCCAGGCGTCTGCGGACCCGCGCGCGCCGCGGTGGGGCTAGGTGGCGCGACCGAGCCGTCCGCAACTGCCACGTCGACGGCATCGTGGGTGACGGCCGAGGTCTTGACCACCGCCGGCGACGGCGAGGCACCGGGCACCCGGCCGAACAGGCGTGCCAGCAGCGCATGCAGCTTGGCGCTGGCGCGCTGAGCCGCCGCCAGCGCATTGGCGATGGCCTGCGCGCTGGCGGCTGACGCGCTCACGCTCACCCCGTGGGGTTCGACGCCGGGGGCGTGCCCCCGGCCGCCGCCGTTGCCGCCCCGGCCCGGGTCAGCGTTGCCGCCGTTGCCGCCCTTGCCACGGCCGTTCCCGGTTCCGTGGTCACCGCCGTTGTCGGAGCCACCTTGAGCCACCGGAACTGCGGCTACCGGTCGGCTTGCGCGCGCGCTCGCCGAATCCGGCGACCGCGCCTGCGCTGCGGACGCCAGCAGGAGAACGAACACGGCGGTCACTACGGCAACGACCGTGGCCCGGCGGCGCACGGAAGAATTAACGCAAACCACACGAGCTACGTCAAGAAATTGTTAACTTTGACCACGAAATCCGAGGAATTGCTGATGCCACTGCGGAAGGCGTCCAGGCCTCGGATACCGATCGGGACCCCCGCACGCAGCGGCAGAGGGGGGCGCACCACCCCGCACTCAATCCTCGCGTCGTCGCACGGCGATCGCGGTGACGTCGTCCTCGAGCGTCTCGACCGTCACCGAGGCGATCAGTTCGTCCAGCGCGGTGGACAGCCCGGACTTCGCCAGCACCGGGCCGGACGCCCCCAGTCGCGCCAACCCCTCGTCGATCGTCTCGCTGCGCCGCTCGATCAAGCCGTCGGTATAGAGCAGCAATGTGTCGCCCCGCTCCAGCAGCCAGGTGGTCTCGGCGCGGTCGTCGCCGCCGGCGCCCAGTGGCCGCTGCGACACCGTCCGCGCAAACAACGTCCGGCCATCGCTCCGGACGATCAGCGGCGGGTAATGACCCGCGTTGACCATGCGAAGTTGTGAACTTTCGGTGTCCAGCACGGCGTAGGCCAGCGTCACCAAACCCTCCATGGCGAGGGTGCGGAACATGTCGTCCAGGGTGGCCACGACCACTGACGGCTCGGCGTCGACACAGAGCAGTGCTCGAATCGACGCGCGCATCTGCGCCATAGCCGCAGCGGCGGGAATGCCGTGCCCCATGACGTCGCCGATGAAGATCGCGAGCGGACCCCCGTCGAGTTGCACGGCGTCGAAGAAGTCTCCGCCCACCTCCGCCTGCCCGCCGGGACGGTAATGGGTGGCGACATCCCAGCCCGGCAGATCGCCGAGGTCCGCCGGCAGCACGGCACGTTGCAACTGTGCGGCCACGTGCTCGGTCTGCTGATAGAGCAGCGCGTTGTCCACCGCGACCCCGGCCCGGCGGCCGAGGTCCTCGGCGAAGGCCAGATCGGCCTCGTCGTAGGGCGGTGACGACCGTGTCCGCAGCAACGTGATCGCGCCGAGCGTCCGTCCACGCGCACTCAGCGCAACGGTGATCGCGCTGCGCAGGTCGAGTTCGCGCGCAAGGCGCAGGTGCTCGGCGTCGCGTGCCGCCGCCACCAGCATCTCGTCGGTGATATCCCGATACAGCTCACTGCGTCCGGTCCGCACCACGTTCGCGGTACCGGTGGGGGCCGACGCATCCGGTGGGTAGCGCTTCTCCAGTTCCCACGCCCAGGCCACTTTCGCCGGATCGACGTGCGCGACCGCCAGCGTCGTCAGCGCAGCGTCCCCGTTGTCCCTGCCGTCGCCGCGCATCGAGACCGCACACCAATCGGCGAGGGACGGCACCGCGAGCGCGGCGACGTTGGACAGCGTCGTGCGGTAGTCGAGGCTGCTCGCAAGTTCAGCTGAGGCGTCGGCCATGAACGTGAGCCGACGCGCCTGTTCGGCTGCCTGCTGGGTGGCCCGCACCCGGCGGATCGCCTGCGCGCACGAGTCCGCGAATGCAGTCAGAAAATCGAGTTCCCCCGTGCCTGGGATCCAGTCCTCGTCGAAGGTCAGCCCGATGACCCCGACCGCCGGCCCACCGGCGTGCAGCGGCAGGCAGATCAGCGAGCGGCCCGGCGGCATCCACGATGCGATCGACGGGTAGCGGCCGCCGATGTCGTCCGACGCGCCCAGCACCACGGCCGCGCCGGTCCGCGCGGCCTCGCTGGCGGGGTTGGCCTCCGCCACCGGAAACCGGCCGAACGCGCTCTGCACCCCCGCGCGGACCCCATACGTCCCGACCAGGACCAGCTCATCGCCCTCCCGCAGCATCAACGTGCTGACCGCAGCCTGGATCGCCTCCGCGACCTGGGACACCACGACATCAGTGATCTCGGCCATCGTCTCCGCGGCCGCCAGCCGAGCCGTCGTGTGCGCGAGGTGCTGCAACTGCAGGGCAGGATCCTGCGGTGCGACGAAGCCCGAGCGCCGTCGTCGCGACGGCTCAGTGTTGCGTGGGCCGGCCGGCATCGCTGCATCATCGCAGCCCAGCCCGCGCCCGGACACCTCCCGTCAGCGCTGATCAGCGCCGTCCGCGGGCCTCAGCTCTTGACGGTGAGCGTGCCGTGCATGTTCGGGTGGTAGTGGCAGATGAGCGCGTAGCTGCCGGCCTGGGCCGGTGCGGTGAGGGTGGCCGTACCACCGTTGCCGCTGACGTTGCCGGAATCGAACCCGCCCGTCTTGCCGGTGAGGGTGTGCGCCACCGAATCCTTATCGGTCACCACAATCGTCTCCCCCGGCGTCACGGTGAGATCACCGGAGTAGGCGAATCCGCTGATCGTGATATGGGCGCTCTGGCCGGAGGCGCCGGCCGGTGCGCTGGACGAGCCCGCGGGAGCCGCGGCCGAGGACGTTGCCGTTGTGGCCGTGCTGGTGTTCGCACTCCGCGCCTTGCTCGACGAGCAGGCGGTGAGAGCCAGCGACAAGGCCGCGGCAGCGACGGCGACCGGCAGAACGATTCGTCTCATGCTCACTCCGACGTCTCGGGGGCCTTTTCGGTTCAATCGAGCGGGATCAGGCTGACAGCGCGCGCCTCGTAGAAGTCTGTCCCGTCCGCCAGCGCCGCCAGCACACGGGGGGGCACCGGTGAATCCGCCGTGACGATCATGACCGCCTCGTCGTCGGAATGGTCCGGGCGCCGTCCGACCGCCGCGGAATCGATGTTCACCCCGGCATCGCCGAGTGAGGTGCCGACGCGCCCGAGCATGCCGGGCTGATCTCGGTACCGGAACACGGCCAGGTGCTGCTCCAGTTGAATGTTGAAGCGCGACCCCCACGCCTCGAGCAGGTGCGGGCGGTTGCGCCGGCCCAGCACCGTGCCGACCACGCGGGTGACCTCGTCGCCACTGCGCAGGCGCACCCGAACCAGATCGGTGAAGTCGTGCGCGTGCGGCGTGCTGCGCTCGGCGACGACGATGCCGCGCTCCTGCGCCAGCGTGAATGCATTGACGTCGTTCAACGCTTCCTCGGTGTGCCCGCTCAGCAGCCCCTTCACCACGCTGATCGTCAGCAGCCGGGTGTCCCGCTCGGCGATGCGGCCCAGGAACTCCACGTCGACCTCGTCGATCGACGTCCCAGGGGCGAGCGCACCGGCCACCGTGCCCAGCGCCGTGCACAGCCGCAGGAACGGGCCGACGGCTTCCAGATCCTCGGCGGCGATCGCCGGCAGGTTCACTGCGCTCGTCACGGTGCCACCGGTCAGCGCGGCCACCACCTGTTCGGCCGCCTGGTAGCCCGCACGATCGGTCGCCTCCGCCGTCGACGCACCCAGATGCGGGGTGACCACGACGTTCGGATAGCCGAACAGCGGATGATCCATGACCGGCTCGACAGTGAACACATCCAGCGCGGCGCCGGCGACCTTCCCGGAGTCGATGGCCGCCTGCAGGTCGGCGTCGACCACCAGCGGGCCCCGCGCCACGTTCAGGATCCGTACGCCGTCCTTCATCCGCGCGAACGCCGCCGCGTCGAGGAAACCCTCAGTCTCCGCGTTCTTGGGCAGGTGCACGGTGATGAAGTCGGCCTGCGCGTACACCTCGTCGACGGTCGCCGCGCGTTCCACGCCCAACTCGCGGAAACGCTCCTCACCCAAGAACACATCGAACGCGACGATGCGCATTCCGAACGCGCGCGCGCGATGGGCCACCAGCTGCCCGATCCGGCCGAAGCCGAGAATGCCCAGCGTCTTCTCGTTGAGCTCCACCCCGCTGAACCGGGCTCGTTCCCACGCGCCGCCGATGAGCGAGGCATGCGCCTGCGGGACATTGCGCGCGAGGGCGAGCAGCAACGCCATCGTGTGTTCCGCGGCGGTGATCACGTTCGACTGCGGCGCATTCGCGACGACGACCCCACGCCGGGTGGCCGCCTCGGTGTCCACGTTGTCCACACCGACACCGGCGCGCGCAACCACCCGCAACCTGTCGGCCTTGGCGAGCAGATCGGCGTCGACCCGCGTCGCTGACCGGATCACGATGCCGTCGAAGTCGGCGATGCGGCGCTCAAGCTCGGCGCGATCCCAGCCTTGCCCGTCCTGCACCTCGAGCCCGGAGCGAGTCAGCAGATCCACGCCGGACGCGCCGATGTTCTCCGCGACCAAAACCCTCACGCGATACCCCTCATGGCCACGATTGGCTCGCTGCGCTCGCTCATGCCCATGATTCGCTCGCTGCGCTCGCTCATGCCCATGATTCGCGCGCTGCGCTCGCTCATGCCCATGATTCGCTCGCTGCGCTCGCTCATGCCCATGATTCGCTCGCTGCGCTCGCTCATGCCGACTTCGCCACGACCCAGTCGATGCATGCGGTCAGTGCCTCGACATCGGCCGGATCGACCGCCGGGAACATGCCGACACGAAGCTGGTTTCGGCCGAGCTTGCGATACGGCTCGACATCGACGATGCCGTTGGCACGCAACGTCTTGGCGATGGCAGCCGCATCGACCCCGTCGGCGAAGTCGATGGTGCCAACGACGAGCGACCGCTTGGGCACGTCGGCCACGAACGGCGTGGCGAACTCCGACTTCTCTGCCCAGCGGTACAGGTGGTCCGAGGAGGCGCGGGTGCGACCCACGCAGAAGTTCAGGCCGCCGCCGGCGAGCATCCACTCGACCTGATCGGCCAACAACAGCAACGTCGCCAGCGCCGGGGTGTTGTAGGTCTGGTCCAGGCGCGAGTTCGCCAGCGCGGTGGCCAGGGACAGGAACGCCGGCTGCCAGCGCCCGCTGGCGCCATCGAGTTCCGCAATGCGGGCCACTGCCGCCGGGCTCACCAGCGCGAGCCATAGCCCGCCGTCAGAGCCGAACGACTTCTGCGGCGCGAAGTAGTACACGTCGGCGTTGGTCAGGTCCACCGGCAGGCCGCCTGCGCCAGAGGTGGCGTCGATGAGCACGAGCGCGTCAGATGGCGGGCGGCGCACGGGCGCCATGACACCGGTCGAGGTCTCGTTGTGCGCCCAGGCAAGGACGTCGACATCCGGATCGCCGGTCGGTTCCGGCGCATCGCCGGGATCGGCCCTGATCACCACCGGGTCGTCGAGAAACGGTGCGCCCTTGGTGACGTCGGCAAACTTCTGGGTGAACTCACCGAAGACCAGATGCAGCGCTCGCCGGCGCACCAGCCCGGTCGCGGCGGCATCCCAGAACGCCGTCGAACCACCATTGCCGAGCATGACTTCGTACCCGTCCGGCAGGGAGAACAGCTGGGCCAGACCGTCGCGAACCCGGTGCACCACGTTCTTCACCGGTGCCTGCCGGTGCGATGTGCCCATCAGGCCGCTCTGGTCGGCCAGCCGGGCCAAGGCCTGCGGGCGCACCTTGGACGGCCCGCAGCCGAATCGGCCGTCAGCCGGTTTGAGGTCGGCCGGGATGCGCAGCGTCGTGTCGATCAGCGTCACGCACAGAGTTTCCCACGTTCGGCGAGCGAAAGAGGCGGCCTGTATGAGCTCGACGTGAGATGACATCGAACGCAACCGGCCGCCGATGAGCCGCCCATAGGCACACCACGGCAAAGAGGCGGCCGACTTACTTGGGCGAATTGCGCGCCCACTTTGGGCGATGTGCGCGCTCAGCCGTGCAGAACGTAGTGGCCGGGCACCGGAGCGGTGAGTGTGGACCAGCCGTTGTCGTCCTTGGTGACCGGGGCCTTCACGCCGTGTACGGGTGGATCGGCGGTGAGGAACCGAGACCAGCGCACCCGGATCGGCACGACGCCGGCGTGCGGCACATCGATCTCCATCTTGGCCTGGCTGGCATTCACCACGCGGGCCGGCGGCGCCACGATCGGCACCGGTTGCTGCACCCGATACAGCGACCAGGTGCCATCGGACCAGACCGGATCGAGGTAAGTCAGGCCGGCCGAGACCAACCGGTACTCGGAGTTCGTCGAGAGTGGTTTGGCGGCGATGGCCACGTAGCCGACCGCATTGTCGTCGAGCCACAGCTTGTAGGTCACCGGGTCCAATGGCCGATGGGCGGCGAGCACCGGATTGAGCGCGTTGTCCGCCTGCGTCTCGTAGCCGCGGGCCAGCATCGCGTAGTCGAGCAACGCGTATGCGGCGACGTGGGTACCGTCCGGCACCACCTCAAGCCGGTAGCCGGACAACGAGCCGATGCCGGACAGCTCGTGCGCCAACGGCTGGTAGTACGCCTGCGAGGAGTTGGGTTGGCTGGCGACCGCGAGGTCTTGTGCGGTCCCGATGCTGGCCGCGATCACCGCGACGCTGACCGCGATCGCGGCCCGGGGCAGCTTGGTGCGGGTGGTGGCGACCACGGCGACAGGCAGGTAGACCCAGACGAACCTGTTGAAGTTTCCGCCCATGCCGTTCGGAATCCAGAGCAGGAACGGGCACGCCACCAGTGACAGCAGGATGACGAAGGTGACCGGCTTGGGTGGGCGCGCGATCAGGAACGCCACCAACGCGCCCGCCGCCGCGAGTGCCTGGCGGGCGTTGAACGGCTCAGGTCCCGGCGAGCCGAATGCCAGCGCGAGGCTGAGCAGGCTCACCCCGGCGGTTGCGATGGCGACGAGGCTCACCGTGCGGTGCGGACGGACGTAGAGGGCCACGCCGAGCAGACCGAGAGCGACGAACACGCCGGACACCGGCGAGGCGAGCACGGTCAGCAACGTGGCGACGACGACCAGCCATCGCCGCTGCTCGCGCACTGCGATGAAGGTGAGCAACGAGAAGCTGATACCCACGGCGAACGGGATACGGCCGTTCCAGAGGCTGAGCCCGCACACGATCGTGGCAACCCACGTCGCGGCCACGCCGTGCGGGAATCCGCGCGTGAGCCGATAGGTCAGCGGCGCCGCCGCGGCGGTGGCGATCGCACCGAGGGTGGTGGCGCCGATCAACGCCGACAGGAACGGGGTGATCACTGAGTAGTTGCCTGGCGTCGCACCGCCGCCGAACCACGAGAACCAGTACGTGAGACCGACGCCGTGCAGAGCCGCGGAACGTCGAGCTAACGCCGCCCACACATCGCCCACCGACGGCGAAACGATGACGAATGCGAGCGCACCGAGGCCACCGGCGACGACCGCAAGCCACCAGCCGCGCCGCGCCAGCTCGCGGCGCAGCAGCGAAAGCCGATCCAGCGGCCTCGCAGCTACGGCGGAGGTCATGCGTCAGGGCCCTTCGTCAACGGGGATTCCACGTGATCTTCTCGTGCCGAGCTACCAAAATCTCGCAACTCTGTCGATTCTTTCAACGTTTCGTGTGCAGGCGAACATTCCGTGCCGCAGTGGGGTCACCGCCTGGCCTCGGCGGGTCGCGCAAATGTCGCCGCGATGCCGCTCGGCTCGACCGTGCCCTCGCCGCGCAGGTCATGCCATTCGACGTGCGGCGTCTCGTGCTTGATCTGCAGGATGCTGATGAACAGGCTCGCGACTGCGGTCTGCACTCCCAGCGCCAACGCGGCGACGGACGGAACGACCAGACGCAGGACATGACGTGGATCGACCACCCCGAACGCATGCTGGTCCCAGTGCTGCAGGGAGATCACCAGTCCGACGAGGCCGGCGATGACGAGCACCCCGCCGGCGACAAGCGCCCAGCCCACACCGATCTCTCGTGCGCGGCGGGTCCACTTTCCCTCGCGCACGAAGCCCTCATTGCTCACGTACACCTTGCTCAGCGCCGCGAACACCACCGCCTGATATCCCACCAGCAGCAGCCCGAGTGCTACGACCAGGCTGTCCACGTCGAAGTTCGTCGAGGCAATGGTCAGCCCGTGCGGCAACACGGCGACGAGCGTGCCGAGCACGAGACCGGCCAGCGCCAGCGCCACACCCGGGTAGAAGAACAGCCAGCGCGGGCTGAACAGTAGGAAGAAGCGCAGATGACGCCAACCATCGCGCCACGTCTTGAGATGCGGTTTTCGACTTCGCCCGTCCGGCGAGAGCGTGGTGGGCACTTCGGTGACACGCCAGTTCTGGAACGTCGCCTTGATCACCATCTCGCTGCAGAACTCGAATCCCAGCGCCGACATCCCGAGCTCGCCGAACTTGTCCGTGCGGAAGCCGCGCAGGCCACAGTGGAAATCGCGGACCTTGCTGCCGAAGAACAGCCGGCCGAGAAAGCTGAAGAGCGGGTTGCCGATGTGCTTGTGCAGCGACGGCATCGCTCCGGGCGCAATGCCACCGGCAAATCTGTTCCCCATCACCAGATCCGCGCCGTCGCGCAGCTGCGACAGGAAATCGTCGAGTGCCAGGAAGTCGTAGCTGTCGTCCGCGTCGCCCATGATGACGTATCGCCCGGCCGCCGCCTGAATGCCGCCGTGCAGCGCCGCGCCGTTGCCCTTCAGCGGCACCTCGACGACACGCGCGCCCGCGGCCAGCGCGAGTTCGGCGCTGCCGTCGGTGCTGCCGTTGTCGGCTACCAGTACCTCGCCGTCGACGCCAGCCCGCTCGAGGAAATGGCGCGCTTTGCGCACACACGTCCCGACCGTTTCGGCCTCGTTGAGGCACGGCATGAGGATGGTGAGTTCGAGCGGGCGAAGCTTCGCGTGGGCGACGTCTGACGCAGACATGACAGGTCGCAGACTACCTGGGAATTTCTGAAGACTCTGCCGCCGCGGCCAGCCCTCTCAGCTCCGATCCGCGGCGCCGGGTCGCTGTTAGATCTTGGCTGCGATCCGCTGGCGCACCGTCGGGATCACCCGCTCGCCGTAGGCCGTGAGGCTCTGGTCTTTGCCGTCGTGCTGCAGGTACAAGGCGAACTGGGTCACCCCGAGCCCTTCCAACTCCTGCAGACGGCGGACATGCTCCTCGGCCGGCCCGATGAGGCAGAACCGGTCGATCACCTCGTCCGGCACGAAGTCGGCGTGCGGGTTTCCGGCCTTGCCGTGGGTGTTGTAGTCGTAGCCGGTCCGGCCCGCGATGTAATCGGACAGTGCCCGCGGGATCGCCGCGCCGTCCGCGCCGTATCGGCCGACGATGTCCGCGACGTGGTTGCCGACCATCCCACCGAACCACCGGCACTGGTCGCGCCCGTGCCCGAGCCCGTCGGCCGAGCCGTCGGTGACGTAGGCGGGTGCGGCCACGCAGATCTCGATCGCGTCCGGGTCTCGGCCGGACGCTTCGGCTGCCGCACGCACCGCGGCGATCGACCATTCGGTGATCGCCGGGTCGGCGAGTTGCAGGATGAATCCGTCCGCTACCTCGCCGGTGAGCGCCAGCGCCTTCGGCCCGTACGCGGCGACCCATACCGGTAGCCGGGACGACGCCCCCCAGGGGAAGCGCAACAGGTTGCCCTTGTACTCCGCCTGGCCGCCATTGCCCAGTGCCCGGATGACCTCGATCGAGTCGCGCAAGGTGGCCAGCGTGACCGGACTGCCGTTGATCACTCGCACCGCCGAGTCACCGCGACCGATGCCGCAGATCGTGCGATTGCCGAACATGTCGTTCAGCGTGGCGAACAGTGACGCGGTCACCGTCCAGTCGCGCGTCGCGGGGTTGGTCACCATCGGGCCGACCATGACCCGGTGCGTCGCGGACAGGATCTGGCTGTAGATGACGAAGGGCTCCTGCCAGAGCAGGTGCGAGTCGAACGTCCAGACGTGACTGAAGCCGTAGTTCTCCGCGCGTACGGCAAGGTCCACCACCCGCCAGGCCGGCGGATCGGTCTGCAGCACTACGCCGAAGTCCATCTGGAGTTCATTGCCTCCTAGATCAGGTTCTGGGACAGCTCGCGCGGCAGGAACCGCCCGTGGCCCTTCGTGCCGACATAGCCGGTCGCGTCCTTGATCACCACGCCGCGGGACAGCACCACGTCGACGTGCCCGTCGACCTCGAAACCCTCCCACGCCGAATAGTCCATGTTCATGTGGTGCTCGCGGCCGGTCGGCCGACCGTCGGCATCGGTGCCGAGGCCGACGGTGGTGTGCCCGTGCGGGTCGTACACGACGATGTCGGCGTCCGCACCCGGGGCAAGGACTCCCTTGCGGCCGTACAAGCCGAACATCCGAGCCGGCGTGGTGCAGCAGACGTCGACCCAGCGTTCGAGGCTGATGCGGCCGTCCGCGACACCCTGATACAGCAGATCCATCCGGTGTTCCACCGAACCGATGCCGTTCGGGATCTTGGAGAAATCGCCGATGCCGAGTTCCTTCTGGTCCTTCATGCAGAACGGGCAGTGGTCGGTGGACACCGTGGTCACGTCGCCGGTGCGCAGGTAGCGCCACAACTCGTCCTGGTGCCCTTCGGCACGCGCACGCAGCGGCGTCGAACAAACCCACTTCGCGCCCTCGAAGTTGCCCCACTGCGGACCCTGCGCGCCGAGCTGTTCCTCCAGCGACAGATACAGGTATTGCGGGCACGTTTCGCCGAACACGTTCTGGCCGTCGCGGCGCGCCTCGGCGATCCGGGCCAATGCCTGCTTCGCGGATACGTGCACCACGTACAGCGGCGCGCCGGTGAGATGCGCCAACATCACCGCGCGGTGCGTCGCCTCCTGCTCGGCCTGCCACGGACGGGTCACGCCGTGGTAGTACGGCGCAGTCTCGCCCCGGGCCAGCGCCTGCTGCACGAGTACGTCGATCGCCGAGCCGTTCTCGCAGTGCATCATGATCAGGCCGCCATTGCCGGCGGCGGCCTGCATCGCTTGCACGATCTGCCCGTCGGTGGACAGGAAGACGCCGGGGTAGGCCATGAACAGCTTGAAGCTGGTGATGCCGTCGCCGATCAGCTCGTCCATCGCTTTCAACGAATCCTCGGTCACCTCACCGATGATCTGGTGAAAGCCGTAGTCGATCGCGCAGTTGCCCGCGGCCTTGGTGTGCCAAAGCGCGACCTGGTCCTGCACCCGCTGCCCGTGCGTCTGCACGACGAAATCGATGATCGTCGTGGTACCACCCCACGCGGCCGCGCGGGTGCCCGTCTCGAACGTGTCGGAGGCCTGCGTGCCGCCGAAGGGCATCTCCATGTGCGTATGCCCGTCGATGCCGCCGGGGATGACGTACTTGCCGGTCGCGTCGATGACGGTGTCCGGACCGGGTGCGGCGGCGATTGACGCCGCCAACGCCGAGCCGGGGGCGAGGAGCGCGGCAATTGTCTCGCCGTCGACGAGGACGTCCTGCAACGACGATCCGGTCGCGCTCACGACCGTGCCGCCACGAATCAGCGTGGTCATCGGTGCTCCTACGGCGCGGTCGTCTTCGTGTAGCTGTCCGGACGGCGATCGCGGTAGAACTGCCAGTCGTTGCGTGCCCGCACCACCTCGTCCAGATCGAGGTCGCGCGTGACGATCTCCTCCTGATCGACCGAGGCGACCTCACCGACGTAGTTGCCGCGCGGGTCGACGAAGTAGGACGAGCCGTAGAATTTCACCGCGTCCTCGCCGAACTCGTCTACCTCGCGGCCGATGCGGTTGTTGGCCGCGATGAAGTACTGGTTTGCCGCCGCCGCCGCGGGCTGTTCGATCTCCCACAACCGATTCGACAGCCCCGGCTTGGTCGCGGACGGGTTGAAAACGATCTGCGCATTGTTCAGTCCCAATTCGCGCCAGCCCTCCGGGAAGTGCCGGTCGTAGCAGATGTACACGCCGACCCGGCCGACCGCGGTATCGAAGACGGGATAGCCGGCGTTGCCCGGGCGGAAGTAGAACTTCTCCCAGAACTGCGGCAGGTTCGGGATGTGATGTTTGCGGTAGCTACCGAGCAGTGAGCCGTCTGCATCGACGACGGCGGCGGTGTTGTAGTACTCGCCCTCGTTGGCCACCTCGTAGATCGGCAGGATCATCACCATGCCGAGTTCCTTCGCCAGCGCTTGGAAGCGCTGCACCGTCGGCCCGGCGACCGGTTCGACGTACTCGTAGTACTTCTGGTCCTGCACGATGCCGAAGTAGGGACCGTAGAACAGCTCCTGGAAGCCGATCACGCGGACACCGTCCGCCGCCGCCTTACGTGCCAGCGTCTCGTGCTTGTCGACCATGGACGCCTTGTCGCCGGTCCAGGCGACCTGGGTAATCGCAGCACGCACGACACTCATTGCACACTCCACGAATTTGGCGGAAAGGTGCATCCTTGCGCCGGTTCCTGTGGGTGTCCAGCGGCCGCGATTTGCGGGGCGTGCTTACCGGTGAGATTGTGCCCTCGATTTGCGGCCAGCACGGCCGTGGCGACGTGTGCGCGCACGTGGGGGCGCGCGGTAGGAGGGGCACTGACATGAACACTCGATCCGTGCTACGCCGGGCGGGGGCAGCCGCCGTCACGGCAGCGCTTGCCGGCGGGCTCACCGTCGCGGTGACGGGCCTGGCGGGTCCGGCCGCGGCGACTGGCAACGTCGCGAGCGGGCCGATCTTCCCCGCTCCCGGCGGTCAGACGTTCACCGCCTCCGGCGAGGCGGTCGACCCCGGCGGCGTCAGCTGGGACTACTCGGGCTTCGACATGAGCCAGTTCAGCCAGTTGGCCTGGGGCCCCGACCTGGCGGACGGGCCGATCTCGCTGTCTATGGAGGGCACGGCGACGCCCGCGGACGAGCTGAGCTACAACGCGGGGCTGTCCAACCTGAGCGCCGGTGTGCTCGTGTTCAGCGGCAGCACGACGGTGACCAGCCTCTCCTACAGCGGCGCCGTGGCGACCGAGCTGATCCTGACGGTGCACGGCCCGGCAAGCAGCACGGCGCCGTTCATCGATCAATCCGCGCTGCCCGTTCCCACGTTCAACGCCACCCTGCCCGCCTCTGCAGGTCCGGTCGGTGCCGTCGTGGTGGTGCCGTCCGACGGAGCCGGCAACCTCGAGATGCACGCGACCGCGCAGTTCCTGGCCGGCTCCGGCAGCGCGACGCCGACGCAGGCGGCGAGCACGTACTTCAACAACCTGCACGTCACCGGGTCGAGCGTGGACGCGCTGAACGGCAGCGTCGGCGCGGGCTTCTACTCGACGCCGCCGTTCGGCATCGATCAGACCAGCCTGCCGCAGGCGGTCAAGGGCATCGCCTACTCCACCGCACTCACCGCGACCGGCCCCGACACCGCGCCGTTGACCTGGTCCGTGGCGTCCGGGACTCTGCCTGCCGGGCTGACGCTGTCCAGCGGGGGTGTCATCTCCGGCACGCCCACGACCGTGCAGTCCTCGACGTTCACGGTGTCGGTGACCGACTCGTCACCGATCCCGCTCACCGCCACCCAGCAACTCACCCTGGACGTCGTGCCGATCGAGGTCAGCACCACCTCGCTGCCCGACGCCCACATCTACGGCAAGTACGCGGCGACGCTCACCGAGCTGGGGGGCAAGAAAGCCTTCCACTGGAAGGTAAGTGGCGGAGCGCTGCCACCCGGCATCAAACTCGCCACCTCCGGCAAGCTGACCGGCGCACCGACCGCGCTCGGTACGTACTCCTTCGCCGTGACGGTCACCGACTCGACGAAGCCGACGCCGAACACAGCCAGCGCCAACCTGTCGATCACGGTCGATCCGATGACCGTGAACACGAGCGGGGTACCGGGCACGGCGACCGTCGGCCAGGCCTACAAGGGAAAGCTGACCACCGACGGCGGCAAGGGCGGGAAGAAGTGGTCGCTGTCGAGCGGTGCGCTGCCGCCGGGTTTGAAACTGGCGAGTTCAGGTGCCCTGTCCGGCAAGCCCACGCTGCCCGGCAGCTTCTCCTTCGACGTGATCGCGCAGGACGCGGCCAAGCCGACGCCGGACCTCGCCGGGGCGACGGTGACGATCGTCGTCGGCTGACGATCGGCTGCGGGATGTCCGTCCCGGTTGGACGGACATCCCGCTGGGTAGCGCAGCATGTGCCGTAGCGGGGTGTCGCGGTCGGACAACTCTCGCGGCGGAGCGCTCAGCCGATCCGGGTCGGTGTGCCGGGCGCAAGCCAGGTGATGCCGAAGCCGTTCCCGTTCGCCGGGTTGCCGGTGCGCGCTTCGACGGTGCCGCGCGTGTCTTCGAGATCGACGGCCTGCCGTGGCTTCAGGTTGGGGTTGGCGCCGTTGACGGTTGCGTTGCCGAATGTCACTGACTGCCAGTCGGGCGCGGCGGAGATCGTGCCGTTGACGTCGGTGTCTTCCTCGATCCATTCCGCGGAGTGACCGGGGCCGGCAAAGGCGACGCGTACCGACGAGGAGACACGCGAGGTGTTGTCACGCAGGGTGACGGTCCAGGTGCCGGCCTCGACCTGCGCGACGGTGGCGGTCATCGAGTCGCCGGCGTGGATCGTCATGCTGCGGATCGGAGTTTCGGGTGCCGCCCGCGTCGGGGTGATCACCTCGTACCAGGCGTAGTAGCTCGCCCGTCCGCGCCCGACGTCCTGTTCGGTACCGGTCTGCAGGAGGTAGGCGTCATGGCCGAGCGCGCCGTCGACACCCACCCAGGTGGATGAGTAGCCGTTGACGCTGGTGCGCAGGGTCGGTACACGCCACGAGCCGGACACCGAGGTGTAGTGGCCGCCGGTCTTGATGTACCCGGCCCAGTTGAACGAATGGCGAACGCCTGTTGGGCTGCCGGCCAGCCCGTGCAGGCCATGCGTGTGCACGGAGGTGGCCACGGCGTCGGTGGGCATGGCAGTTACCGCCGCTGTCACGGCGGCAGCGCCGAGGACCGCAGCGAGCAGGCGTCGCATCCGCACCTCCGCCCACGATCGTCATCACCGCCGATCCGAGGTGTCAACTCGAGTGGACTGTTCATCGCCGCGGCACAGGAATGTATGACGGCGCGGGCGTGCCTGCGCCGCTGGGCGCGAATGTTGTTCGCTTCACGGTGCGGACGGTAACCAGGCCGACCAGTCTCCTTGTGCGTCTGTCGTCTGCCCCACCTCGATCAGGTGCCCGTCGGGATCGCGGATGTAGCACCGGATCTCGTATGCGTGCTGCTTCGGCGGCGTCAGGAACTGCGCGCCCCGAGCGCTCCATTCCGCGTACACGCCGGCGATGTCCTTGACTCGAATGTTGAGGAAACTGCTCACCCGGTCCGGATCGGATGGCGTCTCGAGCGTGACTGCTGGCTTGTCATCGGTCGGGCCCCCACCGACGTTGATGATGATGCAGCTGTTGGCCAGCTGCACATAACGCAGGTCATCCTTGGCGAAGGTCAACCTGCCGCCGAGCACTTCGGTGTAGAAGCGCAAAGAGCGCTCGACATCGCTCGACACGATGAAATGGCACAGCACCATCCGCGCTTCGGGTTCCGCGAATTCGGTCAACGGGCACCCCCGGTTAATTCGTCATTGACCTGATCGTGAAGCTAGTCGCTTGGCATGAACGATCGAAGGAGCTTCATCAACGGCTATTTGTGGTTGCCGCTGACCTGGAAGGTGGGGGTGTTGGCGGTGACGGTGAGGCCGCCGCTGATGGTGTTGTCCTCGATGGTTCCGCCGCCGTGGTTGCCGGTGGCCAGCAGGCTGCCGGTGATGGTGTTCGGTGCGCAGGACTGCGGTGCGCCGATGAGGACCATGCCGCTGGACTGGGTGACGCCGATCGAGGCGGCGCTGGACCCGCAGACCTGCAGGCCGCCTCCTGCGGTGGAGTTGATGCCGCCGAGCACTGTGGAGTCCTGCACGTACAGGGTCGCGTGGGAGGCGACGATGCCACCGTGCACGGTCGCGTCATCGACACAGACGACCCCGGAGGTGGCGAGGATGCCGCTGGGCACGGTGCCGGTGTAGATGCGATCTGCCGGTTGGCCGCAGGGAGACGTGGGGACCAGGCTCACGTCGTCGAGGTAGTAGAAGTGCGGATCATTGCGGAGGTAGAAGGTGATGGTGAGCGCTGTTGTCGAGGCGGTCACCGTATGGGTGAACTGCGTCCAGTCGAAGCCTGCTGTGTCGGTCTGCGAGTCGAAGGTGAGCGGCCCACCGACCACCCCGGCGACAGTGACGCGGAAGTCGCTCGGTGTGCCGCCCTCGTTAGCCAACCAATAGCTGAACGTGTAGCTCGTGCCAGCGTGCGTGCTGATGGTCTGCGAGGCGACGTTGTCCGAACCGATACTGCCAAAATCGGCCTCATCGCCCCCGCTGTGCGGATCGATGCCCCCAAAAGGGCCCGTTACACCCGCGTAAATACCGGTTACCTGCCAGTCGGTGAAGTCCCCGGTCTCGAAACCGCAGTTCTGCACGAGATTCCCGGCGATCGCGTCGCACTCCGAGGCAGTCGCCACCGCCGACGGCGCGAGCACAGCCATCCCTGCCAACGCCAGAATCACCGGCGCGCTGATGATCGCGACCCGCCGCCCGAACGACCCCCACCGTGCCATCTGGACTCCCCTTGATCGCGCACGCCCGCGTCGAGCGTGATGGTCACGAAGTCTGGCACTGCCGGTGTGTGATCGACTACAGCGCTTCACGAACGTCATCAGCAATCGCACACCTACTTATGGTCCTCGTGAGCTACGCGGTCTCGGTCATCACGCACAGTCGAAGCCGGCCCACGCGGGCCTCGCGGCCGAACCAACCGCACGCGGCGAGACCAAACTCAGCACGCTGGAAGCCGGCCACGCGGGGGCCTCGGGGCCGAACGCAACGCACGCGGCAAGACCAAGCTGACCACGCTGGAAGCCGGCCACGCGGGGGCTCGGGGGGTCGTCCCCCCGATAGGCATCACCACTCGAGCTGGCGCGCAAGCGCACAACACACCCCGAGAGTGGGCGATACTGGGATTGAACCAGTGACCCCTACCGTGTCAAGGTAGTGCTCTCCCACTGAGCTAATCGCCCGCTATGTGCACCGCGGATGCGGTGGTTGTACTCGCTGCGAGGCGGCGGCGGGAATCGAACCCGCGTACAGGGCTTTGCAGGCCCTTGCCTAAGCCACTCGGCCACGCCGCCGTCGGTGCCGGCCGACCGCTGGCCCCCCGAGGCACCACACCCCTTGCTTGACGAACGGCGCGGTGTTTGACCAACGGCGCAGTGTCTGACCGGCGGTGCCTCGAGCGGACGACGGGATTCGAACCCGCGACCCTCACCTTGGCAAGGTGATGCGCTACCAGCTGCGCTACGTCCGCGATGATGCCGTCGGCTCCTGGCGCTGGGCCTGGCGTCGTGCACCGAGCGATGACTCTATCCGATGCGCGCGATGCCCACCAAAAGCCGCCTCGGAGTGGATCGTGACGCGGCTGCGAGGCTATAGCGCCCCCTGCGCATCACGATCCAGTTCGGGCACGCTCGCTCAGCCGGGCCCAGACCTGCTCGACCTGCGCCTGCAACTCGGACCGGGATCCGGAGTTGACGATCACCTCGTGCGCCACAGCGCGTCGCTCGGCGTCGCCGGCCTGGGCGGCCATCCGCGCGCGAGCGTCCTGCTCCGGCATCCCCCGCTCCGCCAGCCGCTCCAGATCGCACCTGTGCGGCGGTTTCGACGACAACCACCGCGTCGAAGCCGTCAGCCAGATTGCCCTCTACAAGCAGCGGCACGTCGTACACGACGATCGTGTCGTTCGGGACCGTCGCGTTGAGTTCGGCGAAGCGAGCACCGACGAGCGGATGCACGATCGCATTCAATCGAGCCCGCGCGTCGTCGTCGTTGAATACCAGCTCCGCCAACCGAGCTCGGTCCAGATCACCGTCAGCCGTGCGCACGCCGCCACCGAACTCGGCCAGCACCGCATCGAAACCCGGTGTGCCGCGTTCGACGACCTCACGCGCGATGGCGTCGGCGTCGATCACCGTCGCACCGAACTCAGCGACAGCGCGGCGACCGTGCTCTTGCCCGACCCGACCCCGCCGGTCAACCCGACCCGCATCGGCGCGTGCCGCGGGTCAGCGTCCGGCGAGCTTCTCGCGCAGCGCCGCCAGCGCCTCGTCGGAGGCCAGCGTGCCGTTGTTCTCCGGCGCCTCGACATCCGATGTGTACGACGTGGCCTCGCCGGAGTCGGACGCCGCGTCCGCGTCCGCCTTCTGGGCCTCCTCGAGCTGCTTGCGGTGCGCCTCGAAGCGCTCGCGTGCCGCGGCGTAACGCCGCTCCCACGCCTCACGCTGCTCGTCGTAGCCGGGCAGCCACTCCTGCGTCTCCGGGTCGAAGCCCTCGGGGTAGATGTAGTTGCCCTTGTCGTCGTACTGGGCTTCCATGCCGTACTGGGCCGGGTCGAAGCTCTCGTCGCCGAGCACGCCCTCATTGGCCTGCTTCAGCGACAGTGAGATGCGCCGGCGCTCGAGGTCGATGTCGATGACCTTGACCAGCAGCTCGTCGCCGACCTGCACGACCTGCTCCGGGATCTCGACGTGCCGCTCCGCGAGTTCGGAGATGTGCACCAGGCCCTCGATGCCGTCCTGAACACGGACGAACGCACCGAACGGCACCAGCTTGGTGACCTTGCCGGGCACGACCTGACCGATCTGGTGGGTCCGCGCGAACTGGCGCCACGGGTCTTCCTGCGTCGCCTTGAGCGACAGCGAGACGCGCTCACGGTCCAGGTCGATGTCGAGCACCTCGACGGTGACTTCCTGACCGACCTCGACGACCTCACTCGGGTGGTCGATGTGCTTCCAGGACAGCTCCGAGACGTGCACCAGCCCGTCCACGCCGCCCAGGTCGACGAACGCGCCGAAGTTCACGATCGAGGAGACGACACCGGTGCGGACCTGGCCCTTGGCCAGCTTGTTCAGGAACTCGCTGCGCACCTCGGACTGCGTCTGCTCCAGCCACGCGCGGCGGGACAGCACCACGTTGTTGCGGTTCTTGTCCAGTTCGATGATCTTGGCCTCGAGCGTCTTGCCGACGTAGGGCTGCAGGTCGCGCACCCGCCGCATCTCCACCAGCGACGCCGGCAGGAAGCCGCGCAGGCCGATGTCGATGATCAGGCCGCCCTTGACGACCTCGATGACGGTGCCCTCGACGACCTCGTCGTTCTCCTTCTTCTGCTCGATCGTGCCCCAGGCGCGCTCGTACTGCGCGCGCTTCTTGGACAGGATGAGCCGGCCCTCCTTGTCCTCCTTCTGCAGGACCAGGGCCTCGATGTGATCGCCCACGGAAACGACCTCGTTGGGGTCGACGTCGTGCTTGATCGAAAGTTCGCGGGAGGGAATGACACCCTCGGTCTTGTAGCCGATGTCGAGCAGGACCTCGTCCCGGTCGACCTTGACGACAGTGCCTTCGACGATGTCACCGTCGTTGAAGTACTTGATCGTCGAGTCGATCGCAGCCATGAAGTCTTCTGCGGAACCGATGTCGTTCACTGCTACTTGCGGTGTGATCGGGGCCGGAGTGCTGGTCATGTCGATCTCGGTGGCGCGTTCGGTGGTGCCAGCAACGGCCGGGGCTTCGGTAATAGAGGTCATTGAGTAGGGAGATCCTGTAATTGTCGTTTCGGGCGTGGACGTGCCTGGGTCGCGTCGATTCAGTGGTTGTGGTGTGTCACTGAGCCAGTGTTTGCGCGAGCGGCCTGCACCTGGTCGAGGCCGCAGACCCGTCCACCATGTCTGAGACTACTCCAGACCCGCGTTTGCGGGAAAATTCGCGCCCTGGCCAGCGGCACACCGCCCGCGCGGGCGGGCGTCAGGCTGAGGGCTCGGCGGAGGCGAACACGCGTCGAAGGGCAGCTATCACTTCGGCGCGTGCCTTTCGGGCTTCCGGGACGAGTCCCGGAACCGAAATGTAGCCGTGCACGGACTTGCGGTATTCCGTGAGCTGCACCTGTACACCAGCCGCTTCGAGCACCTTCGCGTATGCCGCACCCTGGTCGCGCAGCGGGTCGTAGCTGAGCGGTCTGGATCAGCGCCGGCGGCAGTCCGGCGTGGCTGGCGGCGCGTAGCGGTGATGCCAGCGGATCGCCGCCATCGGCACCGTTGAGGTACAGCCCGCGGTGGCGGACCATGTCCGCCTTCGTCAGTATCGGGGCATTCGCGTTCTCGATCTCCGACGGGTAATCATCGACGAAGTCCACGCCCGGATAGATCAGCACCTGCAAGCTGATCCGCGGGCCGTGCCCGTCGCGAGCGAGCAAGCACACTTCCGCGGCAAGATTCCCGCCGGCGCTGTCGCCCATCACCGCCAGCCGGGCGGCGTCCACCCGCAACTCCCCGGCATGCGCCGCCACCCATTCGGTTGCCGCGTAGCAGTCATGCACCGGCGTGGGAAAGGGGAACTCGGGTGCGAGCCGGTATTCCACCGACACCACGGACACGCCGGCGCTCGCGGCGATGGAACTACACCACCACTCGGACTGGTACGCGTCCCCGGACACCCAGCCGCCGCCGTGGAAGTTCACCACGACCGGCAGCACAGCCTCGCCTGCGCCGGCCGGCCGATAGACGCGTAACGGCAGGCAGGTGCCGTCCGGCAGTGTCGCCGTGCTCGTCGTGACCTTGGTGCGACGATCCGGCACGCCGGTGACCAGGCGCGCGATCGGTAGCTTCGTGAGTCGCTGACGGCGTTGGGCCTCCCGGCGCAACGACGCGGCGTCGGTGGCCTTGGCGGCCGAACCCTCCAGCCGAGCGATCACCTTCCACACCAGGTTGACCAGCACGGGTGGCGACATGGGCCGACCGTACCGTCCACGCCGCTGCGAGAGGATCAGGCCATGACCCAACCGAGCGAAACGGTCGGCGTCGGCCGCCGGGATGCCGACGCCGCCAGCACGGTCCGCGCCAACCGCAGCTGGTGGGACTCCGACGCGGACGCATACCTCGCCGCCCACGGCGAGTTCCTCGGCGACGCAGACTTCGTCTGGTGCCCGGAGCGAGTGCGCGAGGCAGACGTGCATCTGCTCGGTGACGTGCGCGGCAAACGCATTCTCGAGGTCGGTTGCGGCGCCGCGATGTGCTCGCGCTGGCTCGCCGCACACGGCGCGCGGCCGGTGGCCTTCGATCTGTCTGCTCAGATGCTGCGGCACGCTCGCGAGGGCGCCGCACGAACCCGGATCGACGTCGCACTGGTGCAGGCCGACGCCGCAGTACCTGCCGTTCGCTTCGCAAGCATTCGACACCGCGTTCACGGCGTTCGGCGCGGTGCCGTTCGTGGCGGACTCGGCTCGGCTGATGCGCGAGGTGGCGCGGGTGCTGCGGCCAGGGGCACGCTGGGTGTTTTCGACCACGCACCCGGTGCGGTGGAGCTTCCCGGACGACCCGGGCCCGGCTGGCCTGACCGCGACCATGCCGTACTTCGACCGGACGCCGTACGTGGAGTTCGGCGTGGACGACCGACCCACCTATGTAGAGCACCACCGGACGCTCGGCGATCGCATCGGAGAACTCGCCTCGGCCGGCTTTCGGCTGCTCGACCTCGTCGAGCCCGAGTGGCCCGCCGACCTCACCGAGGTGTGGGGCCAGTGGTCACCGCTGCGCGGGGCGATCCTGCCCGGCACCGCGATTTACGTCTGCGAGCGCCCGTAAACCATCGCGCTGTGTCAGTGCGCGGCCTCATGCCAGGTTCGACCGGCGCCGACGGATACCTCCAACGGCACATCCAGCTGGTATGCCCCGCTCATCTCGCGCCGCACCAGTTCCTCCACCGCCGCGCGCTCGCCGGGCGCGATCTCCAGCACCAGTTCGTCGTGCACCTGTAGCAGCAGTCGCGAGCGCAGGCCGGATTCCCGCAGGCTGCGGTGCACGCCGAGCATCGCTACTTTGATGATGTCGGCCGCACTGCCCTGGATGGGTGCGTTCAACGCCGCCCGCTCGGCCATCTCACGCAGGTTGCGGTTGTCGCTGTTGAGCTTGTCCAGATATCGGCGCCGACCCATGATCGTCTCCGTGAAACCGGTCTGACGCGCCTCGTCGACGACCGAGCGCAAGTAGTCGCGCACGCCGCCGAAGCGTGCGAAGTAGGCATCCATCTGCGCACGCGCCTCGTCCGGCGTGATCTTGAGCTGCTTGGCCAGGCCGAACGCCGACAGCCCGTACGCGAGTCCGTAGGACATCGCCTTCACCCGCCGGCGCAGCTCACTGTCGATCTGCTCCGGCGGCAGGTCGAACGCACGCGAGGCGACGAACGTATGTAGATCCTCGCCGGTCATGAACGCCTCGATCAGACCGGCGTCCGCGGACAGGTGAGCCATGATCCGCATCTCGATCTGGCTGTAGTCCGCCGTCATCAGCGTCTCGAATTCCGGCCCGACCGTGAAGGCCTCTCGAATTCGCCGCCCCTCCACGGTGCGGATCGGGATGTTCTGCAGGTTGGGATCGGTCGAGGACAGCCGGCCGGTGGCTGCCACCGTCTGGTTGAAGGTGGTGTGGATGCGCCCGGCATCGTCGACCAGAGGCAGCAGCCCATCCACCACGGACTTCAGCCGCGCCACCTCGCGATGGCGAAGGAGCAGTTCCAGTACCGGATGCTCGGTCTTGTCGTACAGATCGGCGAGCGAGTCCGCGTCGGTGGTGTATCCGGTCTTGATCCGCTTCGTCTTGGGCAACCCGAACTGGTCGAACAGGATCTCCTGCAGCTGCTTGGGCGAGCCAAGATTGAATTCGCGCCCGACGAGCGTGTGCGCGTCCTGTTCGACGGCTTTGACGTTGCCGCCGAGTTCGGCCTGGAGGCTGCTCAGCGCGTCCGTGTCGACCGCGATGCCCACCGCCTCCATGTCCGCGAGGACGAACGTCAGCGGCAGTTCCAGGTGCGCGAGCAGCTCCCGAGCGCCACCCAGATCGAGCGCGGTGTCGAACTCATTCGCCAGGTCGCGCACAGCGCTCGCGCGCAGCGTCTCCGACTCGGCCAATGCGTCCTCGGATTCATCCAGGCCACCGTCGAGGGTGAGCTGCCCGGACTCATCCACGTTGCTGCGCAACTCGCGGTGCAGGTACCGCAGGGCGAGATCGGCGAGGTCGAAGGTGCGCTGGTCCGGGCGGAGCAGATAGGCAGCCAGTTGCGTATCGCTGGTGACGCCAGCCAGGTGCCAACCGCGCTGGCGCAGCGCGAGCAGCGGTCCCTTCAGATCGTGCAGGGCCTTCGGCGCCGAGGCATCGGCGAGCCAGGCACCCAGTGCCGCTTCGTCGTCCGGGCTCATCTCGAGCACCGAGATGTAGGCGGCGGCCTCGTCGGCGGCGGCGAGCGCGATGCCGGTGAGATCACCGGTGCCCCGGCCCCATTGCCCGCGGAACGCCACGCCGACGCGGCGGCCCTCACGCGCGTGCTCGTCCAGCCACTGCTCGACGTCATCGACGCCGAGGCGCGTGACGGCGACATCGAAGCCCTGCTCGGCCTCCGGGCCGGGCGCCTGCACCGATTCGAACAACCGCTCGCGCAGGACCCGGAACTGCAGGTCGTCGAAGAGCGCATGCACCTCGTCGCGGAGCCACTGCGTGCGCGCCAGGTCGTCGACGCTCATGTCGAGCGGGACGTCGCGGACCAGTTCGGTCAGCCGCCGATTCCGGATGACTACGGCGAGGTTCTCGCGCAGCGCGTCACCGACCTTGCCCTTGACCGAGTCGACGCCGGCGACCAGCGCGTCCAGCGAACCGAATTCGCGGATCCATTTCGCCGCCGTCTTCTCGCCGACCCCGGGAATCCCCGGCAGGTTGTCGCTGGGGTCACCCCGCAGTGCTGCGTAGTCGGGGTACTGCGCCGGGGTGAGGCCGTACTTCGCGTCGACCTCTTCCGGGGTGAAGCGGGTGAGTTCGCTGACGCCACGGCGCGGGTAGAGCACGGTGACCTGGTCGGTGACCAGCTGCAACGCGTCACGATCGCCGGTGCAGATGAGCACGCTGATGCCCTGCGCGGTGGCCTGCGTGGTCAGCGTGGCAATCACGTCGTCGGCCTCGTAACCCTCCACCGCGATCGACGGGATCTGCATGGCGTCGAGCACCTCGCGGATCAGGGTGACCTGGCCACGGAAATCGTGCGGCGTCTCGGAACGACCGGCCTTGTACTCGGCGTACTGCTCGCTGCGGAAGGTGTGCCGCGACACGTCGAAGGCGACGCCCAGGTGGGTCGGCTCCTCGTCGCGCAACAGGTTGATCAACATCGAGGTGAACCCGAACACCGCGTTCGTCGGTTGGCCGGTAGTGGTGGAGAAGTTCTCCACCGGCAGGGCAAAGAATGCCCGGTACGCGATCGAGTGCCCGTCGATGAGCAGCAGCTTCGCAGGAGGGCTCACGCCCGCGAGTCTAGGTGGCGGCTCCGACGCGCAATCGAGCTACGAGGGCCGTTGTGAGTGTGGGCGGGACTGGGACGGGCTGGCGGGTTATGCGCCCCGGGCCGCGCGCGCGGCGAGTCCGGCGCGTCCGGCACGGATCCGGGCCCGGCGCAGCACGGCGACGCGTTCCGTCACGTCGGTGATGCCGAGCGTGCGGCGGAGCACGCTGGTCGGCGCGGTCCGGTGTACCACCAGGGGTGCGAATCCGAGCCGGGCCAGGTAGCGGTTGCCCTCCCGCGAACCCGCCGCCGCGGTCGCCAATATCTGGTCGATGCCTTGCTCTTCGGCCAGGTGCACCGCGGCGATCAGCAGCATGCGTCCGACGCCCCGGCGACGGTACTTCGGATTGACCAGCAGATGGCTGACAAACAGTGCCTGCGTCGGGTCGATCGCGCCGATTTCGTCCTGCTTGGCGACGAGTAGGCCCACCAGGGCGTCAGATTCGTCCACGGCCACCAGCAGGCTGCGCGAGCCGGCACTGATGATTTCGGAGAATCGCCGAGCCAGGTGCGCGGTGTCGTCGTTGAGCAGCGGGCGGCCGCTGAAAACCCCGGAGTTGAGATCGATGGACTGGGTTAGATCCACCAAATCCATGACATCAGCGCTTTGGACCGGACGGATCCGTACGTTCGCGCGACGCACCGCCATGATCTCCTCTGAATTGTTCCCGCCGAGAACAACTGCAGCCGCAACGATAGAGCCAGCCCCGGGCGCTGGCGAGGCAGGTCACAGCTCTGGCAAGTTGTTGTGCCAGGCCTTGGCCCGTCGACCGCGTGTGGCTAAGATGCCGCGATCTCTTCGCCCAGATACGCGGCCCGCACCCGATCATCGGCGAGCAGTTCCTGGCCGGTGCCAGTGAGCACCACTTCCCCGGTCTCCAGCACGTACCCCCGGTCGGCCAGCGCGAGTGCCTGCGCGGCGTTCTGCTCCACCAGCAACACCGTCACGCCGGTCGAGTTGATCTCTCGGAGGATCTCGAAGATCTGCGCCACGATCATGGGTGCGAGCCCCATGGACGGTTCGTCCAACAGCAGCAGACGCGGCTTACCCATCAATGCGCGGGCGATCGCGAGCATCTGCTGCTCGCCGCCGGACAGCGTGCCGCCGATCTGCGTATACCGCTCACGCAGCCGGGGAAACAGCTCCAACACCCAGTCCAGGTCGCGTTGGTCGACCTTCTTGAACCGGTACGCCCCCATCTCCAGGTTCTCCGAGACCGACATGCGGGGGAACACGTGCCGGCCTTCGGGGACGTGGCAGATTCCGAGACCGATCAGCTCGTGTGCCGGGATGCCGTCGATGCGCTTGCCCTCGTAGGTGATGGAGCCGAGCGACGGGCGAAGCATGCCGGAGATCGTCTTCTGTGTCGTTGTCTTGCCGGCACCGTTCGCACCGAGCATCGCCACGATCTCGCCCTCGTTCACCTCGAACGAGATGCCTTTGAGCGCCTTGATCGCTCCGTACCGAACTTCCATGTCGCGGACCTCGAGCATCAGACGCGGCGGCCCGGTGCGCTCGGTCGTTGGCCCTGTGGTCGGCTCACTCGTCGGTGAGGTCATCGCTGACATCCTCGTCTATCTGCACCGTGCTGGTGTCGATGAGATGCATCTCGGGTTGGTCCTCGGCCTGCTGGGCCGCCTCCTCTGCCGACGTGCCGAGGTAGGCAGCGACCACCACCGGGTCGCGCTGAATGTCGTGCGGGGTGCCCTCGGCGATCTTCTCGCCGAAGTTCAGCACCACGATCCGGTGCGCGATCGACATGACCAGCTTCATGTCGTGTTCGATGAGCAGGACGCTGACGTTCATGGTGCTGTTGATCCGTGCGATCAGCTCGGCCAGATCTCGCTTCTCGGCCGGGTTCGTGCCCGCGGCCGGTTCGTCGAGCAGCAGGACGCCTGGGTCGGTGCCGAGTGCGCGAGCGATCTCCAACCGTCGCTGCTCTCCGTAGGCCAGCGAGCCGGCCAGCTCATTGGCCTTGCCACGCAGGCCCACCTCCGCCAGCAGGCGCATCGCAGCCTGGGTGCTCTCCTTCTCCTCCTTGCGCTGCCACGGCATGCCGAGCATGGCGGCCAGCGGCCCGGCGTGCTGGCGGGTCTCAATGCCCACCTTCACGTTCTCGATGGCGGTAAGCGCCGGAAACAACCTGATGTTCTGGAACGTACGCGCCACGCCGAGATGGTTCACCACATGCGTCTTCTTGCCGATCACGTTGACCGGCTCCGCACCGGGACGGCCGATGACGGTGACCGTCCCCTCCTGCGGCGTATACACACCGGTGAGCGAGTTGAACAGCGAGGTCTTGCCCGCGCCGTTCGGACCGATCACCGCCAGGACCTCGCCGCGGTACATGCGCATCGAGACGTCGTTGAGGCTGACCACACCGCCGAAGCGCAGCGTGACGTGGCTGACGTCGAACACCACCTCGCGGCTGTCGTTCGGTGGCAGGGCGTTCGCCGACGCCGGATTTTGGGTCATCGTCATCTAGAGTGCACCCGCCCTCGGTATGGCGAACGTCTCCGCCGACTCTCCCTCGTCCAAACCCTCGAGTTCTGCCTTGCGGCGCTTGGCCGGTAGCAGACCGGCCGGCCTGAAGATCATCATCGCGAGGACCAGCGCACCGACCCACATCTGCCGGTCGTCCTGCGGCACCTGGTCCTTGAGGAACTGGGGCAACCAGGTCAGGGCCGCAGCACCGGCCATGGCGCCCTGCAACGACCCCATGCCACCGAACACCACGTACGCGACGATCAGGATGGACGCCTGCAGGGTGAACAGCGTCGGGTCGAAGTAGCCGACCTGGCTGGCGAAGAACGTGCCGGCCAACGCCGACGTCGACGCGCCGATCGCGAACGCGAGCAGCTTCACCCGCACCGTGTTGACGCCGGAGGCCTGCGCGGCCACCTCGTCCTCGCGGATAGCCGCCCAGGCACGGCCCAGCCGAGACCCCTCCAGGCGGTAGAACAACACCACCACGATGACGATCATCACCAGTAGCAGGTACCAATACGGCAGGTTGTCCTCGCCCCAGGTGATGTGCAGCCCACCGAGGTGGATCCTCGGGTGCGGGATGGACGGGCCCTGCGGGCCGCCGGTGAGGCCGCCGGGGTTGTTGATGGCGAGGATCTGCACGATCTCACCGAACCCGAGCGTCACGATGGCGAGGTAGTCACCGCGCAGCCGCAGCGTGGGTGCGCCGAGCAATACGCCGGCGATGAGACAGGCGACGATCGCGAACGGGATCGTGGCGAGCGGCGTCATGTGCAGCCAGTGCGGGGGTTTGCGCGGTAGCGCACCGACCAGGTACGCGGTGGTGTAGGCACCGATCTCGTAGAACGCGATGTACCCGAGGTCGAGCAGTCCGGCCCAGCCCACCACCACGTTGAGGCCGATCGCCAGCAAGACGTAGACGCCGATCTGCACCACCAGCACGTTCTGCCAGGTGACCGGCAGCATGGGCGGGTAGAAGATCGCCAGGGCCGCCGCCGCAATCAGGATGGCTCGGTTGGTGGACGAGCGCTTCACCCGCCCCGCCATCGCGGTCACCGGCAGCTCTACCGCGGGCGTGTCGACGCCCGCGCGCACCTTGGGGCGCGAGGCGGCGGCCACTGTCGCCGCGGCGAACAACGCGAACACAAGGCACGCCATGTAGCCGCCGACGCCGAGGTTCTTCCAGTTCCCGCCATGCTGTGGTGCCGCCTTAGAGCCCACATTGGTCAGCGAGTGGATGGTGATGAAGGTGAGCACGATGCCGGCCACCGACACGGCCGCACCCAGCCAGCCCAACCGCCGCTCGCGCAGGTAGGTGGTAGCCAGTGCAAGCACCGCGGCCGCGGCGAACAGCACCCAGCCCAGCCAGGAGAGGTACTGGGAAGCGATCGAGCTGATGCCCTCGCCGGAGAAATCGGTGTGGGTCTGACTGAAGCTCGCGTTGAGCGTGAGCGGGCCGAACCAGCAGTCCGAGGTGTAGGCGAGCAGCCCGAGGATCAGACCGACCACGGCGAACGGCAGGCCGGGCCGCCAGTCCAGTGCTCTGGTGACGAATCCCCGGGTGTCCGCCACCTCGGTGCGCGAGTGCACCGCCGCGATACCCGCACCGGCGATCGTGCCGAACCCGATGATGTCGGCGTACACACCGAGCGAATGGTCGATCCCACCGCCGACGCTGACCACGTCGTGGTGCGCCACGTAGGCGAGCACCGCCCCGAGCACGCCGAGTGCCGCCGTGACGTAGCCCAGTAGGCGCATCCGCAGGACGACCGCGGCCAGACACGCCACCGCGGCAAGGCCCCACAACGTCCACGAAAGCCAGCCGAAGAATGGCTTGGTGATCGGCGACAGGCCGGACTGGCCGCTGAGCGCCGAGTGCACCGCACTGAACTTGCCGCTGCCCTTGGACGAGGCGAGCGGGTCGTACCAGTTCATGATCGTCTGGGCGCCGATCACGACCAGCATGCCCGTGCCTAGCGGCGCCATGCCGGGACGCTTGATGTACGGACGTACCAGCGGCCAGAGCGAGATCAACGCGAAAATGACCAGCCCGATGAGCAGGAACACGATGATGCGCGGGAAGGACACCGCTTTGCGGAAGGAAATGCCGAAGTCGGTCTGCGAACCTTCCTGATTGCCCACCATCAGTGCGAGCACTACGCCGCCGAACAGGCAGGCGACCAGCCGCTGCATCCACATCTTCGTGGTTCGGTTCATGCGGCACGCCCCAACCGCTCACCCAGGATGCCGGTTGGGCGTACCAGCAAGATGAGCACCAACACGATGAAGCTCACCACGTCGTTCCACTGGGCGCCGACCCACGGTGAGGAGGAGATGAGAACCTCCGCTTCACCCAGTAGCAGCCCGCCGATCATGGCGCCGCGGATGTTGCCGATGCCGCCGAGCACCGCCGCCGCGAACGCTTTGACGCCGGGGGTGAAGCCCATCAGGTTGAAGACGGTGAACGCGGTGCCGTACAGGAAGCCGGCCACGCCGGCGAGCGCGCCACCGATGATGAACGTGCGTGAAATCGTTTTGTCGATGTCGATGCCCATCAGCGCTGCCGTCGGCGCATCCTCAGCCACCGCGCGAATGCTGCGGCCGAGCTTGGTCCGATTCACCAGCCGATCGAGGAAGATCATCATTACGAAGGCCGTGATCACGATGATGGCCACCAGCAGCGTGACCTTGGCGGTGCCGACGCGGAACAGCACGCGGTTGACGTTGAAGTAGGTCGGCATCGAGTTGTTCGGTAGTCGGTTGAACAACTTGCCGGCGAGGTTCGATAAGAACAGCGAAGCGCCGATGGCACTGATCAGGAAGGCCAGCTTGGGCGCACCGTTGCGGCGCAACGTTTTGTACGCCACCTTCTCCAGCAGCCATGCGATCGCGGCGCCGCAGAAAGCTCCGACGAGCAGACCCGCAACGAGGGTCAGGGGCACCATCGCCCCGGTGAGATGTCGGGAGCCCACGATCTCCTGCACGATCAGCAAGCTGCCGAACCCGCCGGCCATGAACACTTCGCTGTGCGCGAAGTTGATCAGCTGCAGCACGCCGTACACGAGCGTGTAGCCGAGGGCGACCAGCGAGTAGATGGACCCCTGCTCTAGTCCAATGACGATCAGCTGCGGCAGCTGATGCAGGTAGTCGACTGAGTGGGCCACGCCCGGGCTCCTCCTAAGCACACCGGTCGGCGAGACTGCCCGACCATTGCAGATTGCGGAACGAAGGGGGCGAACCGGATGAATCCGGTCCGCCCCCCCAGTTGACGTTCACTCAGCTGTCAGCTGAGTCGCTTGCTAAGAGTTGATCTTGTTTATGTCACCCAGCCCCTTGATGGCGCCGGCCGGTCTGCTTGAACAGGTTCACGACCAAGCTCGACGAAGCCAGCTCACCGTTCGACTGGAACTTGATCTCGGTGGTGATGCCCTGGAAGTCCTCGGTGTTCAGCTGCGTGAGGACGTTCGTCCGGGTGGCGGTACCCGACACCTTGGAGATCGCGTCGATGATCAGGTTCGTCGCGTCGTAGGCCTCGGGCGAGTATGTCGACGGTGGCGTGTTGAACTTCGTCTGGTACGCCGCCGCGAACGCCTGCGCCGCCGGAGCGGTCGTCGCGTCCTGGCAACCACAGGTGAAGTACCAACCGTTGCCGGCCGGGCCTGCGTTGCTGGTGAAGATGCTCGACTTGCCACCGTTGCCGGTCACGGTGCGACCGTGGAAGCCAGCCGTCACCAGTGCCTTGGCGAGCAACGCAGCCTGCGCGTCGTAGCCACCGTAGAACATGGCGTCGGCACCGGATGATGCGATCGTGCCGGCGATCGGGTTGTAGTTCTTGGTGCTGGTGCCGTCAACGCTGCCGGTAACGACGGTGACGCCCTTGGCCTTCAGCTCGGTGGCCATGGTGGCCGCGACGCCGGCGCCGTAGGTGCTCTTGTCGTCGAGGACGAAGACCTTCTTCGATCCGGTCCGGGCCAGCCAGTCAGCACCCTGGGTGCCTTCGACGTTGTCGTTCGGGATGATCCGGTGCCAGCACTTGTAGCCCTGGTCCTGCAGCGTGCCGTTCGAGGCCGATGCGGTGACGATCGGCATCGGTGGTGTCGCGCCACAGAAGGTCGGGTCGACCGCCTTGCTCTCACCCGAGAACGCCGGGCCCACAGTCGCGATCACCGAGGGGTCGGAGATCAGCGCGGTGGCGGCCGCAGGTGCCTTGGCCGGGTCGCCCTCACTGTCCTGGGGGTCCAGGGTGATCGTGAAGTGGTTCTTGCCCGATGAGTTCGCCTGGTCGACGGCGAGTTGGGCGCCGTTGCGCTCGTTGATGCCCAGCTGCGCGTTCGGGCCGGACAGAGCGCCGATGAAGCCGATCTTGTAGGTCTGAGAGGAACCGCCCGTGGTGCCGCCGCCACCGTTCAGACCGCCTGTGTTGGACTTCTTGCTGCTCGAACATGCTGTGAGCGCAAGCGCGCCGGCGGTGGCGATGACGACCGCTGCGGACAGCGTACGGTTTCGCACTGATTTGCCTCCTATGAGGGCGTTACTGGGCAGTCGAGTGCCCGTGTGATCGCAGGCACGTTAACCCACGGCGACGACCGAATGCACGAGTTGGGGCCGGGAAATCGTCAACGTGACCAAATCTCAACCCCGGATCCGCGCTCTACGGTCGCCTACTGCCCGGTAACCACGGGCTGTCGGCGCAGGTGGCTGCATTCGGATCGGGACCGCAACGGGCGGCCCGCCAGGATCAGGGTTGGGCAGCCGGCTCGTCACCGGAGAGCACGACTTCGGCGACGGCACGCATGGTGGTGCGGCTGTCCATCGCCGCACGCTGGATCCACCGGAACGCCTCCGGTTCGCTCATCGCGTGCCGCGACATCAGCGCCCCCTTGGCCCGCTCGATCAGCTTGCGCGCCTCCATCCGCTCGCGCAGGCCGTGCACCTCGGCCTCCAGGGCCTTGATCTCCGCGAATCGGGAGGTGGCGATCTCCACCGCCGGCAGCAGATCACGCTTCTGGAAGGGCTTGACCAGGTACGCCATCGCGCCCGCGTCGCGGGCCCGCTCGACGAGGTCGCGCTGGCTGAACGCGGTGAGCATGACCACCGGGGCGATGCGCTCGCCGGTGATCAGCCGCGGCCGCGGCGATGCCATCCATCTTCGGCATCTTGATATCGCAGATGACCAGATCCGGCGTGAGCTCGCGGGCCAGCGCGACCGCCTGCTCGCCATCGGCGGCCTCGCCGACGACGTCGAAGCCCTCCTCGAGCAGCATCTCCCGCAGATCGAGCCGGATCAGCGCCTCGTCCTCGGCGATGACCACACGCACGCCGCCCGGGGCAGCCGGGTCAGTCGCGGATGCGGCGGCCAACGGTGTCCCTCTCGATCCCCCTGCACGCGGCAGGAACGCGCGAACAGCAAGCCTAGCCTGGCTAAGATGCTGCTACCGGAGGCCCCTGTGGAGGAACTGGCAGACTCGATGGTCTCAAACACCATTGCCGAAAGGCGTGTGGGTTCAAATCCCACCGGGGGCACGACTTGGGCAGCGGGCTGCTCGCGCACTGCGTTCGCTCGCCACGGCGTCGTGCAAGCCTTGTGGGGGCTCCGCCCCACACCCCACCTAAAGCCCTGGGCAGCGGGCTGCTCGCGCACTGCGTTCGCTCGCCACGGCGTCGTGCAAGCCTTGTGGGGCTCCGCCCCACACCCCACCTAAAGCCCTGGGCAGCGGGCTGCTCGCGCACTGCGTTCGCTCGCCACGGCGTCGTGCAAGCCTTGTGGGGCTCCGCCCCACACCCCACCTAAAGCCCCGCCCACACACGGCTGAGGCCTTGACCTAGAGGTAGATCTGCTCGCTCCGGGCGCTCGGTCATGGCATCTTCCGCTAGCTATGGTCAACCGGTGCACGGCGAACACATGACTCCCGACGAATTCCGCTCCTACGGGCGTCAGGTGATCGACTGGATCGCCGACTACTACGAGCAGATCGAGAAGTACCCGGTGCTGTCCCAAGTCACCCCCGGCGACATCGCGGCAGCGCTGCCCGCCGCTCCCCCAGCCGAAGGCGAGCCGTTCGAGCACGTCCTGCGTGACCTCGACGGGGTGTTGATGCCGGGCATCACGCACTGGCAGCACCCGTCCTTCTTCGCCTACTTCCCCGCCAACGCGAGCGGGCCGGCCATCCTCGGCGATCTCCTCGCGTCCGGACTCGGCGTGCAAGGGATGATCTGGGCGACGTCGCCGGCCGCCACCGAGCTGGAAACCGTCGTGCTCGACTGGCTTGCCCAGCTGCTCGACCTGCCCACGTCGTTTCGGGCCGGCGGCGCGGGCGGCGCCGTGATTCAGCACAGCGCGTCCGACGCGGTGCTGGTCGCGCTGCTCGCCGCCCTGCACCGGGTAAGCGGCGGACGCACCGAGCGCGACGGGGTCGGGCGTGGGTTCACCGTGTACACCTCCGCGCATACCCACTCATCGGTGGAGAAGGCGTGCCGCATCGCCGGTCTGGGCGCCGAATCGCTGCGCAAGATCGACGCTGACCCGCGCACGCATGCAGCCGACCCCGATCACCTGCGCCGGCTGCTCGCCGAGGACGTGGCCGCGGGAGCCGTACCCGCGCTCGTGGTGGCCTCCGTCGGCACCACCGGCACCGGCGCGGTGGACCCGGTCGGCGCGCTGGCTGCGCTCGCCCACGAACGCGGCGCGTGGCTGCACGTGGACGCGGCCTGGGCCGGCGTCGCGGCGGTCGCCCCCGAGTTCCGCTGGCTCAACGCCGGACTCGAACACGCCGACTCCTATTGCACCAACCCGCACAAGTGGCTGCTCACGAACTTCGACTGCGACGCGTTCTACGTCGCCGATCGGGCCGCGTTGGTCGGAGCGCTGTCGATCTTGCCGGAGTACCTGCGCAACGCCGCCACCGAATCCGGCGCGGTGATCGACTACCGGGACTGGCACGTGCCGCTCGGCCGACGCTTCCGCGCGCTCAAGCTGTGGGCGGTGATCCGCTGGTACGGCGCCGAGGGGCTGCGCACGCACATCCGTACCTGCGTCGCAGCTGGCGCAGGAGTTCGCGTCCTGGGTCGCCGCCGACGAGCGCTTCGAACTCCTGGCGCCGCATCCGCTTGCGCTGGTGACATTCCGGCTTCGGGCGGGCGATGACGCCACCCGGGCGCTGATGGATCGCGTCAACGCCTCCGGCCAGGCCTACCTCACCCACACCGCGGTCGGCGGGCTGGTCGCACTGCGCATGGCGATCGGCGCACCGCTGACGACGCGCGCGCACGTCCAGGCGGCGTGGCGGCAGCTCAGCGCAGACGAGCGCAGCTAGTCCTCTGGTCTGGTGCCGACGCGGATGAGCCCCTCCTGCACGACGCTGGCCACGTGCACGCCCGTCTGCGCGTGAAGAATCGCCCGGTGGCCAATCCCGCGGCTGCCGGCCGCGGACGGCGACTTGGTCGCGTAGAGCAGCCAGTCGTCGGCCCGGAACGGCCGCTGGAACCACATCGCGTGATCGAGGGACGCCATCACGATCGGATCCAGGCCGGGCGCCAGGCCGTGCTGGACGAGCACCGAGTCCAGCAGTGTCATGTCCGAGGCGAAGGTGAGTACGCAGACGTGCAGCAGCGGGTCCGCGGGCAGCGCGCCGTCTGCGCGCATCCACACCCGGGTCATGCCCTCGCGCGGTCCCTTCGCGTGCTGCTGCCACGGCGGGTCGTCGACGTAGCGCAGGTCGATGGGGCGCGGCATCGATCGGTAGAACGCCGCGGCGTCGGTGGAACCTTCGTAACGCTGTGCCAGCGTCGGCAGCGTCTCTGGGTCCGGCGCGTCGGGCATCGCCGGCTGATGCTCGATGCCGGGCTGGTCCAGCTGGAATGACGCGGACAGCGAGAAGATGGCCTTGCCGTGCTGCACCGCCACCACCCGCCGCGTGGTGAACGAGCGCCCGTCGCGCACCCGGTCCACCTCGTAGATGATCGGGACAGTCGGGTCGCCCGGCCGGATGAAGTACGAGTGCAGCGAATGCACCATCCGGTCCGTCGGCACGGTGCGGCCGGCCGCCACCAGGGCCTGCCCTGCGACCTGGCCGCCGAACACCCGCTGCCAGCGCGACTTCGGGCTGGCGCCGCGAAAGATGTCCTGCTCGATCCGCTCCAGATCCAGCAGGCGCACCAAACCGTCCACCGCGGCCTGCCCCGCCTGGGTGCCCGCCTCGGTGTCCCCTTGCGTACTCGCCTCGGTGTCCGCTTGCGTACTCGCCTCGGTGCCCGTCTCAGTCATGCCTGAGCACGTCGCCGATGCGGTGCACGCGGATGGTGTTCGTCGCCCCCGGCGTGGACGGCGGGGTGCCCGCTACCACGATGACCAGGTCGTGCGGATGGCACACGCCACGATTCAACAGCGCCGAGTCGACCTGGCGAACCATGTCGTCGGTGGTCTTCACCGACCAGACCAGATGGGCCTCCGCACCCCACAACAGAGCCATCTGGCGCTGCACGTGCTCCACCGGGGTGAATACGAGAATGCGCTGGCTCGGCTGCAGCCGGCGACAGTCGCCGCGCCGTGTCGCCGGTCTGGGTGAAGGCCACCAGGGCGACCGCACCCAGCGCGTCGCCGATGTCCTTGGCGGCCTTCACGATGGCACCGCCGGGCGTGCGCGGGTTGTGCCGCAGACCGGTCACCCGCGTCCCCGCGTCCTCGACCGAGTTGATGATGCGGCTCATCGTCGCGACCGCCTGCACTGGATACCGGCCCACGCTCGTCTCGCCGGAGAGCATCACCGCATCGGCACCGTCGATCACCGCGTTCGCAACGTCGGAGGCCTCGGCCCGCGTCGGGCGCGAGTGGGTGATCATCGACTCGAGCATCTGGGTCGCCACGATCACCGGCTTGGCGTTGTCCCGGCAGATCTGGATCGCCAGCTTCTGCACCACCGGCACCTGTTCCAGCGGCATCTCCACGCCGAGATCACCGCGGGCCACCATCAGGCCGTCGAAGGCGAGCACGATGTCCTCCAGCGCCGCCACCGCCTCGGGCTTCTCCAGCTTCGCGATCACCGGTCGCCGGATACCGACCTGGTCCATCACCCGGTGCACCAGCTTGACGTCCTCGGGCGCCCGTACGAACGACAGCGCGATGAAGTCCACGCCGAGGCGCAGCGCGAATTCCAGGTCGTCCGCGTCCTTGTCCGACATCGCCGGCACGCTCACCGCGACCCCCGGCAGCGACAAGCCCTTGCTGTCGCTCACCACGCCGCCCTCGGTGACGTCGCACACCACATCGGTGCCGTCCTCGACCTGGACGGCGACCAGCGCGACGTTGCCGTCATCGACCAGCAACTTGTCACCGGGGCGTACGTCGTCAGCGAGCTGCTTGTACGTCGTCGACACTCGATCGTGGCTGCCGGCGCAGTCCTCGGTGGTGATCCGGATCCGCTCGCCGGTGGCCCACTCCACCGGACCTTCTGCGAAACGGCCCAGGCGGATCTTGGGTCCCTGCAGATCGGCGAGCACGGCGACGTTGCGCCCGGCTGCCGCGGCCGCGGCGCGGACCTCCTGGAACCGCCGGCCGTGATCGGCGTGCACCCCGTGGCTGAAGTTCAGCCGGGCCACGTCCATGCCGGCCTCGACGAGCGCGCGGCACTTCTCCGGGGTGTCAGTGGACGGCCCCAAGGTGCAGACGATCTTCGCGCGGCGGCTCACTTGTCCAGGGTAGGGCTTGGACCTCAGCGAGACGCCGCCATCACCGCGATGTCCGGATCCTCACCGTTGGCACGGGCGCGCTGGGTGGCCTCCAGCACGCGCTTGAAATCGCGCGGGACGACCACACGGAAACGCGCCACCGCTCGCGGCCAGTCCGCGAGCAGCTGCGAGGCAATCGTCGAGCCGGTGTAGGACAGGTGCCGCGCGATGACCTCGCGCAGCGTCGCCGAATGCTGGCCGGACAGCTCCTCCACCTCCACCAGTTCGCCGTTGACAAGTGACGGGTCGAGGTCCAGCACGAACGCATACCCGCCCGACATACCGGCGGCAACATTGCGCCCGGTAGGCCCGAGAATCACCGCCGTGCCGCCGGTCATGTACTCCAGCGCGTGGTCACCGACCGCTTCGGCGACCACCGTTGCCCCGGAGTTGCGGACGCAGAACCGCTCGCCCACCACCCCGCGCAGGTAGATCTCGCCCGCCGTCGCGCCGTAGCCGATGACGTTGCCCGCGATCACGTTCTGCTCGGCGGAGAAGCGCGCGGCTTCGTCCGGATACACCGCGACGATGCCGCCGGACAGGCCCTTGCCGACGTAGTCGTTGGCATCGCCGACGAGCCGCAGCGTGATCCCATTCGGCAGGAAGGCACCGAACGACTGCCCTGCCGAGCCACGGAAGGTGATGTCGACGGTGCCCGCCGGCAGCCCCTGCTCGCCGAAGCGCCGCGTGACCAGCGAACCCAGCATCGTGCCCGCGGTGCGGTTCACGTTGCGGATCGGCAGTTCCAGCTGCACCGGCGAACCATCGAGCAGCGCGCCCTCACACAGCTGGATCAGCGTGTTGTCCAGCGCCGCGTCGAGGCCGTGGTCCTGGCCTCGGGTACGCAGCAGAGCCTGCTGGTACGGGTTGCGCGGCACCGACAACACCGGACTCAGGTCGAGCCCGGAGGCCTTCCAGTGCTCGATCGCAGCGCTCGTGTCCAGGACCTCGACGTGACCGATGGCTTCGTCGAGCGAGCGGAAACCAAGGGTGGCGAGGATCTCGCGCACCTGCTCGGCAACGTAGGTGAAGAAGGTGACGACGAATTCCGGTGCGCCGGTGAACCGCTCGCGCAACACCGGGTTCTGGGTGGCGATGCCGACCGGGCAGGTATCCAGGTGGCAGACCCGCATCATCACGCAGCCGGAGACGATCAGCGGCGCCGTCGCGAACCCGTACTCCTCCGCGCCGAGCAACGCGGCGACCACGACGTCGCGGCCGGTCTTCATCGCTCCGTCGACCTGGACCGTGATCCGGTCCCGCAACCCGTTGAGCAGCAGGGTCTGCTGGGTGTCGGCCAGTCCGACCTCCCATGGCAGGCCGGCGTGCTTGAGCGAGGTCAGCGGGGCCGCGCCGGTGCCGCCGTCGTGACCGGAGATCAGCACCACGTCCGCGTGCGCCTTGGACACACCCGCAGCCACCGTGCCGACCCCGGACTCGGCGACCAGCTTCACGTGCACCCGCGCCTGCGAGTTCGCGTTCTTGAGGTCGTGGATGAGCTGGGCCAGGTCCTCGATCGAGTAGATGTCGTGGTGCGGCGGTGGCGAGATCAACCCGACACCCGGCGTGGAGTGGCGCGTCCGGGCAATCCACGGGTACACCTTGAAGCCGGCCAGTTGCCCGCCCTCGCCCGGCTTCGCGCCCTGGGCCACCTTGATCTGGATGTCGTCGGCGTTGACGAGGTAGTGGCTGGTCACCCCGAAGCGGCCCGAGGCGACCTGCTTGACCGCGGACCGGCGCAGATCGCCGTTGGCATCCGGGGCGAACCGGCGCGCGTCCTCGCCACCCTCGCCGCAGTTGGACTTGCCGCCCAACCGGTTCATCGCGATGGCCAGGGTCTCGTGTGCCTCGGCCGAGATCGATCCGTAGGACATGGCGCCGGTGGCGAATCGCGTCACGATCGCCGACACCGGTTCCACCTCCTCGATCGGTACCGGCGCCCGCTCGCTGCGGAACTCGAACAGACCGCGCAGGGTGCCGCCCGCACGGTTGTGCTCCTCCACGCGGCGGGTGTACTCGGCGAACAACTCGTATCGACGCTGGCGGGTGGCGTGCTGCAGCAGGAACACCGTTTCCGGGTTGAACAGGTGCAGCTCGCCCTCGCGGCGCCACTGGTACTCCCCGCCCACCTCGAGGCGGCGATGTGCCCGCGCCGTCGGCACCAACGGGTAGGCGGTCGCGTGCCGAGCCTCCGCCTCCGCGGCGATCACGTCGAGGCCGACCCCACCCAGACGGGACGGGGTGCTGCCGAAGTACTCGTCCACGACGGTCTGCGACAGCCCGAACGCCTCGAAGACCTGGGCGCCGCTGTAGGAGGCGATGGTCGAGATGCCCATCTTGGACATCACCTTGAGCACGCCCTTGCTCAGCGCCTTGACGTAGTTACGCAGCGCGGTGGCCGCGTCCATGCCCCGAATCGCGCCGGAGTTCACCAGGTCGTCGATCGTCTCGAACGCCAGATACGGGTTGACCGCGGCCGCGCCGTACCCGACCAGCAACGAGATGTGGTGCACCTCGCGCGCCTCGCCGGTCTCCACCACGAGCCCCACCTTGGTGCGCTGACCGGTGCGGATCAGGTGCTGGTGCACCGCCGAGGTGAGCAGCAACGCCGGTATCGGCGCGTGGTCGGCGTCGCAGTCACGGTCGGACAGGATCAGGATGCGTGCGCCGGCCTCCACCGCGGCCGAACACTCGCGTCGCACTCGCTCGATCGCGCCGGCCAGCGCCTCGCCGCCACCGTGCACCCGGTACCGGCCGTCGATGAGCTGGCAGGCGAACCCCGGCATGTCACCGTCGGCGTTGACGTGCCAGATCTTTGCGAGTTCATCGTTGTCGATGACCGGGCGCGGGATCACGACCTGACGGCAGGAGGCGGGGCCGGGGTCGAGCAGATTCTGCTCGGGACCGACCGAGCCGCTCAGCGAGGTCACCATCTCCTCGCGCAGGGCGTCCAGCGGCGGGTTGGTGACCTGCGCGAACAGTTCGCTGAAGTAGTCGAAGAGCAGCCGCGGACGTTGCGAGAGCGCGGCGAGCGGGGTGTCCGTGCCCATCGAGCCGATCGGCTCGGTGCCGGCGGTCGCCATCGGCGCAATCAGGACGCGCAACTCCTCCTCGGTGTAGCCAAAGATCTGCTGGCGACGCAGGACTGCCTCGTGCGAGAACACCACGTGCTCGCGCGGCGGCAGGTCGTCCAGGTGCACCAGGCCGGCGTGCAGCCACTCCGCGTACGGATGCTGGCGGGCGAGCTCGGCCTTGATGTCGGCATCGGAGAGGATCTGCCCGCGTGAGGTATCCAGCAGGAACATCTTGCCCGGCTGCAATCGGCCCTTTGCGACCACCGCTTCGGGGGCGATGTCGAGCACGCCGGATTCGCTGGCCAGCACCACCAGCCCGTCCGATGTGCACAGCCAACGCCCGGGGCGCAGCCCGTTTCGGTCCAGCACCGCGCCGATGACCGTCCCGTCGGTGAAGCTGACGCAAGCGGGCCCGTCCCACGGCTCCATCAGCGCGGAGTGGAATTCGTAGAACGCGCGGCGGCCCGGATCCATGGCGGTGTTGTTCTCCCACGCCTCCGGGATCATCATCAGCACCGCGTGCGGCAGGCTGCGGCCACCCAGGTGTAGCAGCTCGAGCACCTCGTCGAAGCTGGCCGAGTCACTCAGGGCCGGCGTGCAGATCGGGAACAGCCGCGACAGCTCGCCACCGAGCAGGTCTGTGCTGAGCAGCGACTGCCGGGTGGCCATCCAGTTCCGGTTGCCGCGGATCGTGTTGATCTCGCCGTTGTGCGCGACGTAGCGGTACGGGTGCGCCAGCGGCCAGGACGGGAACGTGTTGGTGGAGAACCGGCTGTGTACCAGGCCGATGGCGCTGCGGAACCGCTCGTCCAGCAGGTCGGGAAAGAACGTGCCGAGCTGGTCGGTGGTGAGCATGCCCTTGTAGACGAGGGTGCGTGCGGACAGCGACGGAAAGTACAGCTCGAGTCCGGATTCCCGCGCGCGCCGTTCGGCCACCTTGCGCAGCGCGAAGGCGAGCCGGTCCAGATCGATGCCGGCCTGGCCGTCCGCGCCGGACACGAACAGCTGCGCGAAGGCCGGCATCACGCTGCGGGCAGTCGGACCGAGGTCACCGTCGTAGGTCGGCACCTCGCGCCAGCCGAGGACCACCAGGTTCTCCTGCGCCGCGGTGCGCTCGACCAGTGCACTCACCTGCGTGCGCGCCGCGGCATCGCGCGGCAGGAACGCGATCCCTACTGCGTATTGACCGACCGCCGGCAGCTCGAAGTCGAGGACGGATCGGAAGAACTCGTCGGGTACCTGGACGGTGATCCCGGCGCCGTCGCCGGATGACGGTTCTGCGCCCGCGGCGCCCCGATGGTCGAGGTTGTGCAGGGCGGTGAGCGCTTGCGCCACGATCGCGTGCGAGACACGCCCGTGCAGGTCGGCGACGAAGGCCACCCCGCACGAGTCGGATTCGAACTCGGGGTCGTAGAGCCCGTGGGCCGCGGGCACAGCCGAAAACGGGACCATGCGCACTCCTGTCGACGGTTGGCTCACAGCCACGCGATACACGGCAGCTGGAGATCCGGGACCGGGACGACATCGGCCCGTTCGGCCAGTAGAAGATTACCGGCAGATTTCCCCGCACCGCGAAGTCGTTTCCCCCGTACGGCGTGTGAGCAATCTCGCCCGATCACGATCTGCCCGAATTCTCGGGCCAAGACGGCACTAGGACGCCCGCTCTGTCGGGCATCCGACTCTCGCTGGCGCGTCAAATCCGGATGAGTTCTGCCTCCACATCGGGCCGGTCGGCCTCCGGAATCGGCCGGCCGTCGCGGGTGGTGACGTAGAAGGAGTCCACCGCGGCGCCGCCGAGCGAGGAGACGCGTGCCGAGCGCACGTCCAGCTGGCAGCGCTCCAGCGCCGCGGTCACCCGGCAGAGCAGGCCGATGGAATCGCCGGCCCGGAATTCCAGCACGGTCGCATCGGTGGCCTCGTCGTCGAACCACAGCACCGTCGGCGGGGCCGGCGACGACTCGGCGGCGCGCCCGGCGCGGGCATAGGCGTGCTCCTTCTGCCGCAGTCGCTCAGCCAGGCCCAGCGTGCCGTTCAGCGCATGCGCGAGGTCGCCGCGCACGAGCGCCGGGTCCGGCAGGGTGCCGAAGCGTGGCTCCACGACGAAGGTGTTGACCGCCATTTGGCGGTAGGTGGAGATGTCGGCGGAGCGCACGTCCAGCGAGTGCAATGCGAGCACGCCCGCGGTGCGATAGAGCACGCCGAGCGAGTCCGGCGCGGCCACCACGACCTGCACGCCGGCTTGGCTGTCGCGGATAACGACCGCGAGCTCGCCCGCCTCCGCCAGTGCCAGCCGCTCGGCGTCCAGCGGCGGCACCGGCGGCAGTGGTGAACCGGACAGCACCAGTCGCGCTCGCGCCACCAGTTCCTCGATCAGTCCCGCCTTCCAGTCCGACCATGCGCCGGGACCGGTCGCGGCGGCGTCGGCGATGGTGAGCTGGTGCAGCAGATCGAGCACGTCGGCCGAGCCGTCCAGTGCATCGGAAACGATCTTCACGGTGACCGGGTCGTCGAGATCGCGGCGGGTGGCGGTGTCCGGCAGCAGCAGGTGGTGCCGGACGAGCGCGCGGATCGTTTCCACGTCGTCGGCGTCGAACCCCATCCGCTTGGCGATCGCCTCCGCATGCACCGCGCCGACCACCGAGTGATCGCCGGGGTACCCCTTGCCGATGTCGTGCAGCAGCGCACCGACCAACAGCAGGTCCGGACGGGCGACGGTACGGCTCAGCCCGGCTGCCTGCGACGCGGCCTCGAGCAGATGGCGGTCCACGGTGAAGCGATGCACCGGGTTGTGCTGCGCCTTGCAGCGCACCGCGCGCCACTCGGAGATAAGCCGTTGCAGGAGCCCGGCATGGTCGAGCGATTCGAGCACCCGCACGCCGGCCGCGCCGGTACCGAGGACGGAGATGAAATCTGCCCGTACCGCGTCCGGCCACGGCTCGGGCACCGGTGCGGACTCCTCAGCCAGGCGCGCCAGCGTGAACTCCGACAGCGGCAGGTCGTTCTCCGCCGCCGCGCGCGCAGCGCGCAGCACCAGTCCGGAGTCCGCTGCCGGGTCGCTGTACCGGGCCAGCCCGACCTCGCCGTCCTGGGCCACCACGTCCCGGGCGAGGCCGAGACGTTCCGGGCCTGGATCGGTGCCGGCGAATAGTCGACGGGCCAGGCGGGGGCGCCGGTTCTGCGCGGTGACGCGGCGCCACGCGACATCCAGTTCATAGCTCACCGTGCGGGCAGCGGTGTTGACGATGCGCAGCACCTCGTCGACGTCCGGCATCGCCGCGCCGTCGTAGATCTCCAGCGCCTCCGCGATGCCAGCGAGCTCCTGCTGTCGCAGTACGTCCTCGGCTCGCCCGGTGCGCCGTTGCAGCTCTCCGCGCACGTCCAGCAGGTGCGGGTAGGCGCTCCGAACGGATTCGGGCAGATCGACGAGCTGTGCCACCGCCAGCGCCTGAAGTTGTTGCGCGTCGCGCAGCCCGCCGCGGGAGTCCTTGATGTTGGGTTCGAGCAGGTAGGCGGCCTCGCCGGTGAGGGCCCAGCGTTGGCTGGTGAGTTCGGCGAGCTCACCGAAGCGCTTGCGTGCAGTGCGCCGCCAGGTATCCAGGACTCGCGCGCGCAGCGGTCCCCACAGCGCAGGGTCACCGGCCACGTGGCGCAGGTCGAGCATGCCGAGCAGTGCCTTGAGATCGTCGCCGGCCACCACCGCGGCTTCCTCGACGGTGCGCACCGAGTGGTCCAGCCCCAGCCCGCTGTCCCAGATCGGATACCAGATGGCGTCCGCGACGGCGGTCAGATCGTCGATGCTGCCGTCGTGCAGCAGGACCAGATCCAGGTCGGAGTACGGCGCGAGTTCGCCGCGCCCCAAGCCGCCGACCGCGACCAGCGCAAGGCCCGGACGCTCGGGCACGAGCTTGCGTAACCAGTCGTCGTAGGCGTCGGTGAGTTCTACCCGCAGTTCGACACCGACGAGTCCGGGCCGGCTCAGTACGCCGGCCCGGACCGCCTGCAACGACTCCGAACGTGACTCAGATGGCGTCAGCGTCACGCTCCCCCGTCCGCACCCGAACGAGGGTCTCCACCGACGTGACCCATACCTTGCCGTCGCCGATCTTGCCGGTACGCGCCGCCTCCACCACGGCGTCGACGATCTTGTTCACGTCGGCCTCGCCGACCAGAACGTCGATGCGAACCTTCGGCACCATGTCCACGGTGTACTCCGCGCCGCGGTACACCTCGGTGTGGCCGCGCTGGCGTCCGAAGCCCTGCACCTCACTGACGGTGAGGCCATGGACGCCGAGCACCTCCAGCGCCGTCTTGACGTCGTCGAGCTTGAACGGCTTGATGACCGCGGTGACCTGCTTCATGCCAGCACACTCTCCTTATTCGCCAGGGTAGATCCGCCACCGAGGTGACCGGACTGCCCGACACCGCCCCAGTCGTAAGCAGACTCCCCGTGCATCGCAGTGTCGAGGCCTTCGACCTCCCACTCATCCGGCACGCGGTGCTTGTACACCACGTTGATCGCATATCCGATGATCAACGTTCCGACGAAGCTGAAGATAGTGACCGCCCCGGCCGCGAGGAACTGATGCAGCAAGAGATTCCAGCCGCCGAAGTGTCCAGTTCCGCCGTACAGGATGCCGTTGTTGCCGAGCGAGTTGGTACCCGTCGTACTGAAGAAGCCGACGCAGAGCGTACCGATCCAACCGCCGACGAAGTGCACGCCGCCGACGTCGAGTGAGTCGTCGAGGTTGAAGCGAGTCTTCAAACTCACCGCGAATGCGCACACGAAGCCGGCGATGAAACCGATGAAGATGGATCCGATCGGGCTCACCCAGCCCGCGCACGGTGTGATGGCGACCAGGCCGGCGACTGCACCGGATGCCGCACCTAGCGCGGTCGACTTGCCATAGCGCAGCTTCTCGGCCAGTAGCCAGCCCAGCAGTGCGGTTGCCGTTGCCGTGTTGGTGTTCACCCAGGCTGCGCTGGCGACGCTGTCCGCGCCCAGCTCGGAACCGGCGTTGAATCCGAACCAGCCGAACCACAGCAGCCCGGCGCCCAGCATGACGAACGGAATGTTGTGACCGCGCATCTGCTCGCCGGGCCAGCCCCGGCGACGCCCGAGCACGATGGCCATCGCCAGACCTGCGGCGCCGGCGTTGATGTGCACGACCGTGCCACCGGCGAAGTCCTGGGCGAAGAAGTGCGAACCCGGCTCGATCGCGGACCGGTTCAGCCACCCGTAGCCGTCGAAGACCCAGTGGGCGACGGGTGCGTAGATGACGACGGACCAGATGGTCACGAACGTCACGAACGGCCCGAATCTCCACCTGTCCGCGGTCGAGCCGGTGATCAGCGCCGGGGTGATGATGGCGAACGTCAGCTGGAACGCGACGAAGCACAGCGTCGGGATCAGCTGGGCCTTGCCGAGTGTCGGTACCTCATCTCCCAGGTGTCGCATGAATGCGTAGTGGTTGTCGCCCAGGTACTTACCGGTGCCGCTGAAGGCCCAGGTGAATCCGATGACCAGCCAGGTCACGCTGACCACGGCGATGGCCGTGAAATTCTGCAACAGCATGGTGAGCGCGTGCTTCGCGCGCACCATGCCGCCGTAGAAGAAGGCCAGTGCCGGAGTCATCAGCAGCACGAGTGCGGAGGACGCCAGGATCCAGGCGGTTGCGCCGGAGTCGATCTGCGTGCTGGGCAGCGGCACGTAACTCGTGGCGAGCAGGAGGTGAGACACGTAAGGCTTCCCCTCGTTTGCGGTCGGCGCGAATGGGCGCGCTCAGGTGCGGTAAGCGTGGGGTCGCGTTATTTCGCGCATGCTCGGCCGGTGTTTCCACGATGTAAACCACACCGCCGGTTGAGTTCCTCAGGCGGGCCGGCAGACGATCCAGATCGCGGCAACATCCTCCGCGGGAACGTCATATCCCACCCGGACCACCACGTATGGCTTGTTGGCGAGGCGTACGTTCTCGCCCACCCGGGGCACCACAGCCGGGTTGGTGATCTCGGCCACTCGCCGGTCGTCCTCGTCGACGAAGGTCAGCACCACCGGGTCTCGGAACAGGGACCACACGCTGAGCAATGCTGCCATGGTCTTCGGCGGAGGGGCGCAAGCCGAGGACAGGTAGCCTGCCGAGGGTGAACACCTGGTACGACTACCGCAGCGTCTGGTCGGCGCACCCGTTGGTGTTCGTCTACGCGATGGTGGTCGTCGCCGTGTTCGTGTTGTCGATCATCGGCACGGTGGTGGCGCCGGGCCCATTGGCGATCCTGTTCGTTCCTTCGCTGGCCGGCGCCTACGTCCACCACACCATGGTCATGAAGCGCCTGCAGCGCTGACTTCGGCCCGCGCGGCGACGAACGCGCGCACGCACGTCTCGACGTCGACGTGAGAGTGCGCCGCGGAGAGCTGGACGCGAATCCGTGCTTTGCCCTGTGGCACCACCGGGTAGGAGAACGCGATCACGTACACGCCGTGCGCGAGCATCGCGTCCGCGATCCGGGTAGCCAGCACCGCGTCGCCGAACATCACCGGGGCGATCGGGTGCTCCCCCGGCAGCACGTCGAAGCCCTCCTCGACCATCCTGGATCGGAATAGCGCCGTGTTGCGGCGCAGCTCGGCCCGCTGCTCCTGCGAGCCGGCCACCAGGTCGAGCGCCGCCAGGGAGCCGGCCACCACTGACGGCGCCACCGCGTTGGAGAACAGGTACGGCCGTGACCGCTGCCGCAACAGCTCCACGATCTCGCCGCGCGCGGCGATGTATCCGCCGGAGGCGCCGCCGAGCGCCTTGCCGAGTGTGCCGGAGAAGACGTCGATGCGATCAGCCACCCCGGCTGCCTCCGGCGTGCCGGCGCCGGTAGGCCCGACGAAGCCGACCGCGTGCGAATCGTCCACCATCACCATCGCCTCGTGTGCATCGGCGAGCTCGCAGATGTCGGCCAGCGGGGCGAGATAGCCGTCCATCGAGAACACACCGTCGGTGACGATCAAACGGCGGCGCGCGCCGGCAGCCGATGCCAACTGGACCGCGAGATCGTCCATGTCGCGGTTGCGATAGCGGTAGCGGGTGGCCTTGCACAGCCGGATGCCGTCGATGATCGAGGCATGGTTGAGCTCGTCGGAGATCACCGCGTCACGTTCGTCCAGCAAGACCTCGAACAGCCCGCCGTTCGCGTCGAAGCAGGACGAGTACAGGATCGCATCGTCGGTGCCGAGGAATCCCGCCAGCCGGCGTTCGAGTTCGGTGTGCTGTTCCTGGGTGCCGCAGATGAACCGCACGCTTGCCATGCCGAAGCCCCAGTCCTGCAGCCCCTGCTTCGCGGCCGCGACCACGGCCGGATGGTCGGCCAGACCGAGGTAGTTGTTCGCGCAGAAGTTCAGCACGTCGGCGCCGTTGGCACGCACGTGCGCGGCCTGCGGCGAGGCGAGCCGACGTTCGTGTTTGTAGAGACCGGCCTCGCGGATCTGATTCAGGGTCTCGCGCAACTGTTCTGCCACCGCGCCGTACATCAGATCGCCGTCCAATCCAGCACGACCTTGCCGCACAGACCGCTGCGTGCGGTCGCGAAGGCCTTGTCCCACTCTGCCGCTGCGAACCGGTGCGTGATGACCGGTGAGATGTCCAGACCGGAGCGCAGCATCGCGCTCATGGCGTACCAGGTTTCATACATCTCCCGGCCGTAGATGCCCTTGATGGTGATCATGTGGGTGACCACCTTCGCCCAGTCGATGTCGATCGCGGTGCTGGGCAGGCCGAGCATGGCGATCCGCCCGCCGTGATTGAGGTTGGCGATCACGTCGGGCAGCGCGGACGGGTGACCGCTCATCTCCATCGCGACGTCGAAACCCTCGACCATGCCGAGCCGGTGCTGGGCCGAGGCGATCGATTCGCGGGAAACGTCCAACGCCAGATCGACACCCATCTCCCGGGCCAGGTTGAGCCGGTACCCGCTCGTGTCGGTGATGACCACGAACCGTGCGCCGACGTGCCGTGCCACGGCCGCGGCGATCAGGCCGATCGGACCGGCGCCAGTGATCAGCACGTCCTCACCGACGAGTGGGAATGACAGCGCGGTGTGCACGGCGTTGCCGAACGGGTCGAAGATCGCCCCGAGGTCTGGGTCGACCGCGCCGTGATGCACCCACACGTTCGACTCGGGCAGGACCACGAACTCCGCGAACGCGCCGTCGCGGTTCACCCCGACGCTCGAGGTGCGGATGCACAGATGACGCCGACCAGCGCGGCAATTGCGGCAGGTGCCGCAGACGATGTGCCCCTCGCCGGAGACCAGGTCGCCGACGTGCACGTCACGCACGCCCGCGCCGACGGCGACGACCTCGCCGCAGAACTCGTGCCCGGCGATGAGCGGGGCGTCCACCGCACCGTTCGCCCACGCGTCCCAGGCCTCGATGTGCAGATCGGTACCGCAGATTCCGGTGCGCAGCACGCGGATCTTCACCTCGCCATTGCCGGCGTCGGGTTCCGGCCGTTCGGCCAGGTCGAAACCCGGTTGCGGGCCGGCCTTGTAAAGCGCCTTCACCGCAAGCCTCAGGCCGCGTCGCCGAGCAGCGCGTCGACGAACTGCTCCGGGTCGAACGGAGCGAGATCGTCGGCCCCTTCGCCCAGACCGATCAGTTTCACCGGCACGCCCAGCTCGCGCTGAACGCTGATGACGATGCCGCCGCGCGCGGTGCCGTCCAACTTCGTCAGCACGATGCCGGTGACATCCACCACCTCGGTGAAGACCCGGGCCTGCGCCAACCCGTTCTGCCCGGTGGTCGCGTCCAGGACCAGCAGCGTCTCGTCGACCGGCGCCTGCCGTTCCACGACGCGCTTCACCTTGCCGAGTTCGTCCATCAGCCCGACCTTGGTGTGCAATCTGCCGGCGGTGTCCACCAGTACCACGTCGACGCCTTCCTCGGTGCCACGCTTGACCGCGTCGAAGGCAACGCTGGCCGGGTCGCCGCCCTCGGGCCCGCGAACCGTCCGCGCACCCACCCGCGCACCCCAGGTCTGCAGCTGGTCCGCGGCCGCGGCGCGGAAGGTGTCGGCCGCGGCGAGCAGGACCGAGCGGCCGTCGGCCACCAGCAGCCGTGCGATCTTGCCGCAGGTGGTGGTCTTGCCGGTTCCGTTCACGCCCACGACCAGAAGGACGGCGGGGTGGCCGGCCGATGACGTCGTATGCAGCGTGCGGTCCATGTCCGGTTGCAGCGCCGCGACGAGCTCGTCGGCGAGCAGGGCGCGCAGCTCACCGGCCGAACGGGTGCCGAGCACCTTGGTACGGGTCCGCAACTGCTCGACGATGTCCGCGGTGGCGGCGACCCCCACGTCCGAGGTGAGCAGCGTCTCCTCCACCTCGTCCCAGGTCTCGTCGTCGAGTCGGTCGCGGGACAGCACCGACAGCAGGCCCCGACCGAGGCCGGACTGGGTCGCGGCCAGCCGCGAACGCAGCCGCAGCAGGCGGCCGGCGGCCGGCTCCGGGCGTTCGATCTCGACGGCGGCAGCGGGTGCCGCCACTGGCGGGCCGGTTGCCTCGGCCGGCGTCTGGGCGGACGCCTGACTCGGTGCTGGCGTCGGCGTCTCGGTGCGGGTCGCCCGCAGCCGCGCGCGTCGCGGTACGACCAGGGCGGCGGTAACGGCGATCGCGAGGACGACAACGGCCAGCACGATCCAGAGCACGATCACCGAACCATCTTGTCAGTCGATGACAAACTCTCGGATCGCTCAGGTGGTGGTGCTGACTGCGCCGCCTGTCTGCCACTGCGACCACGGCACGTTCCAGTCGCCGTAACCCTGTCCCAGCTGCATCTTGCCGCCGTTGGCGTTCGGGTAGATCACCACGTCGCCGATCTCGAGCAGGCCGTAGAGCTTCTGCGCGTCGTTGGGCAGCAGGTTGGTGCAGCCGTTGGAGGAGTCCACGCCGTGCGTGATGTTGTAGACGTTCCACGGCGCCGAATGCAGGTACTCACCGCCGTAGGTGAGTCGCTGGGTGTACTTGATCCCGCATTCGTCGTAGCCGGGGCCGCTTCATGCAGATGCTGACGCCCTTCTCCATGATCACCTTGGTGCCGGACAGCGTGGGCGTGTTGGACGCGCCGAGGGACACCGGGTACGTGCCCTCGAGGGCACCGTCGACGCGCAGGGTGAGCGTGTGCGCGACGTCATCGACGGTCGCGATGTTCTGCGACCCGGTGCTGAAGTCCAGCGTCAAGCTGTCGTCGAATGCGAGGCCCTTACCGGCGGAGACTCCCTTGACCGGTAGGTCGACGTGAATGTGCGCGTGCCCGGGCCAGTAGTTCTGCGTCCGAAGGTGCGCCTCCATCACATGCCCGCTGGCCGGGTCGGAGTACTCGAAGTACCAGGCCGCTGGAACCGCCGCGCCGTTGACCGTCACCTTGGTCGCTTGTTGGAAGGCGACGCCGCTGGTGATCTTCGTCTTGAACGTGGCGATGATCGGCATGCCGACGCCGACCTGGCCGCCGTCACCGAGGTTCAGCGACACGTGCACGGGCTTGGCGGGAGCCGTGCTGGCGCTGCTCGAGGCAGAACTCGCCGCGGTCGTCGCCCCCGACGAGGTGCCGCCGGCGACCGGGGCGCCGCTCGTCACGGTCTTGCCGCCGGATGAGCACGCGGCCAACACGAGGACCAGGCCGGTCGAGTATCACGCCGGCGGTCGCACGGGCCGAATGGCCGCGACCGGGCTGGCGGAGCCGGGACAGTACGGGCTTCTTCACCCCCTCACGGTAGGCGAATGGGGCGCCCGGCCCAAAAACACCAGGTATAACTCACAGCGGAGCAACCCCGCGGGGCACTACGGCGACTTATCTGGAATGGCCGCGAAACCACATCCAGCCGGATAACCGGCGGGTCGGCTCAACCGGAGGCTGCCAGCACCTCGCCGCCGGCGTCGCGGAGCCGCTGACTGATGACCTGGGTCACACCGTCGCCGCGCATGGTCACCCCGTAGAGCGCATCGGCGATCTCCATCGTCCGCTTCTGGTGCGTGATGAGGATGATCTGGCTGCTGGTGCGCAGCTCCCCGATGAGTGCGATCAACCGACCCAGATTGACGTCATCCAGCGCCGCCTCAACCTCGTCCAGCACGTAGAAGGGGCTGGGGCGCGCACGAAAGATCGCCACCAGCAGCGCGACCGCGGTGAGCGAACGCTCGCCACCGGACAGCAGCGACAGGCGCTTGACCTTCTTGCCCGGTGGACGTGCTTCGACGTCGATACCGGTGGCGAGCATGTCGTCCGGATCGGTCAGCACCAACCTGCCCTCACCACCCGGGAACAGCGTCGCGAAGACGATCTCGAATTCCCGGGCGACGTCCTCATACGCGCTGGTGAAGACCTGCAGGATCCGCTCGTCCACCTCTCTGATCACGGTGAGCAGGTCGCGGCGCGAGGCCTTGAGGTCCTCCAGCTGCGTGGACAGGAACTGGTGGCGCTCCTCCAGCGCCGCGAACTCCTCCAGCGCCAGGGGGTTCACCTTGCCCAGCAGCGCGAGGTCGCGTTCGGCCCGTGCCGCGCGCTTCTCCTGGGTCGGGCGGTGATACGGACCCGGCTGCGGCGCCACCACCTGCTCGCCGCGCTCGCGGGCCTGTTCGTACTCGGCCACCTCGGCCGCGCTGGGCGGGCACGGCAACTCGGGACCGTACTCGGCAATCAGGGCCTCGACGGCCACGCCGTATTCCTCGGCCGCACGCGATTCGAGCTGTTCGATCCGCAATCGCTGCTCCGCGCGCAGCACCTCGTCGCGGTGCACCTCGTCCGTCAGCCGCGTCAGCTCGTCGGCCAGCTCCCGCGCATCCGAGCGCAGGCCCCCGAGTTCCGCCTCCCGCGCCACCCGATTGCGCGAGGCCGCGTCCCGGGCGGCAGCGGCCGCCTCCAGCGACCGGCCGATGTAGCCCAGGGCGCGCTCGGCGACGTCACGCACGGCCGCCGCGATCACGGCGCCACGGGCACGCGCCTCGCGAGCTTCCTGCTGCCGCCGCCGGGCGGCCCGCTCGGCCTGCGCCTCCGCGGCAATCTGCTCAGCCCGGCCGGCGACTGCGCGCACTCGCTCCTCACCGGTGCGCACGGTCAGCCGTGCCTCCATCTCGCCTTGGCGGGCCTGGGCAACCTGCGCCTGCAAGGAGTCCCGCTCCTCGGTGACCGGCTCGGCTGGCTCATCGGCCTGCTGCTGCGCAAGGTGCAGCCGTTCCTCGAGCTCGGTCAGGCCAGCGAGATCGCGGTCGCGCGCCTGTTCGGCTTCACTGCGCGCGGCATCCAGGCGCTCGGCCTCGGCGTTCGCGGAGCGCGCTTCCTGCCCGAGCTGGGCGAGTTGCTCGGCCACGGCGGACAGCTTCGCGTCCGACTCGTGCAGGGCGACCAGCGCCGAGTCCACGTCGGCCTCGCGCACGCTCGCCTGGACCCGCGCTTCGGTGAGCTGCGCATGCAGCCGGTCGTGCCGTGCCGCAGCCTCGTCCGCCTTCTGCTGGGCCTCGTCCACCGCTGCCCGGATCTCGATCATGCTTGGCGACGAGGAGGACCCGCCGACCGACCAGCGCGTCCCGAGCAGGTCGCCCGCGCGGGTCACCGCCCGGACGCTCGGGTGATCGGCCACCAGGCTGCTGGCCGCTGCCAGCGTCGGCACCACCGCCACGTGGTCCAGTGCGGCGAGGATGCCGGTACGCACCGAGGACGGCGCGCGCACCACGTCGACCGCCCAGACCGCGTCCGCCGGCAACACCGGCCAGCTCGACCGATCGGCCATGGGTTCGATCGGCGCCGCCGATGAGCAAGCCCGCGCGCCCGGCGTCGGCCTCCTTCAATAGTTCCAACGCCTGAACCGCGTCGGCGTGCGACGCGACGGCGACGGCATCGGCGACCGCGCCCAGCGCCGCCGCCAGCGCCGCCTCGTACCCGCTGTCCACGGTGAGCAGCGCTGCCACAGAGCCGAGCACGCCCGGCAGCCGGGAGCCCGCGGCGAGCAACGCGCCCGCACCGTCCTTGCTGGTCAGGCCGAGCGCCAGGGCGTCGGCTCGCGCTGTCCAGGTCGAGCGTTCGCGCTCGGCGTCGCGCTCGCTCTGGGTCAGCTCGCGGACCCGGGCACTGATCTCCTCGTACGCCGCGACCGCGGCCTCGTACCGCTCGTCGAGGCTGAACTCCCCCTCGTCCAGCGCACCGACCTCGGCATGCAGCTGATGCAGCGCCTCCTGAGCACCGGTCGCGCGGGCCCGTGCCCCGTCGCCGGCCGCGCCGAGCCGGGCGATCTCCTCGCTGCCGGCGGTGGCCCGGGTACGCATGGCGTTGACCTGGCCGACGAGTTTGGCCAGTCCCTCGCGCCGGTCGGCCACCGCACGCACCGCCGCCACCAGCGCGCCGCTCTGCCTCGGCCAATCGCTGCTCGAGTTCCTGCCGCTGCCCGACGATCTCGGCCAGCGCGGCATGGGAGATGGTCAGCTCGTCCTGCAGCCGTGCCTCCTCGCGCCGCGCCTGCGCCGCCTCGGCGTCGAGCTCGTCCGGGTCGCGCCCGAGCTGCAGTTGCTCCGCATCCTCGGCGAGGTGCCGGGCGCGTTCGGCAGCCAGCGATGCGGTACCGCGGAATCGCTCCTCGAGCGCAGACAGCCGATACCACGTCTCCTGGGTCCGCGCCACGAGCGGGGCGTCCGCGGCCGCTGCCGCGTCCAGCTCTGCCTCGCGGGCGCGCGCTGTGCTCCAGCCGCTGCTTCGACGCTCGGCCCGGCGGGCACGGATCTGTTCCTCGTCGGCGACCTCGCGCTCCAGTTCGGTGCGCAATGCGATCAGGTCGTCGGCCAACAGGCGAAGTCGCGAGTCACGCAGTTCGGCCTGCACGCCGGCGGCCCGGCGGGCGATCTCGGCCTGCCGGCCGAGCGGCTTGAGTTGGCGGCGCAGCTCGGTGGTCAGGTCGGTAAGCCGGGTGAGGTTGGCATGCATCGACTCGAGCTTGCGCAGCGCCTTTTCCTTGCGCTTGCGGTGCTTGAGGACGCCGGCCGCCTCCTCGATGAATCCCCGGCGATCCTCCGGCCTGGCCTGCAGCACCGAATCGAGCTGCCCCTGGCCGACGATGACGTGCATCTCGCGGCCGATGCCCGAGTCGGACAGCAACTCCTGAATGTCCAGCAGACGCGCAGCCTCGCCGTTGATCTCGTACTCGCTGGTGCCCTCGCGGAACATCCGCCGGGTGATGGAGACCTCGGTGTATTCGATCGGCAACGCGTTGTCGCTGTTGTCGACGGTGAGCGTCACCTCGGCCCGGCCGAGCGGCGGCCGTCCCGCCGTGCCCGCGAAGATGACGTCTTCCATCTTGCCGCCGCGCAGTGCCTTGGCCCCCTGCTCGCCGAGCACCCACGCGATCGCGTCGACGACGTTGCTCTTGCCCGAGCCGTTCGGGCCGACCACCGCGGTGATGCCCGGTTCGAAGCGAAGCGTCGTGGTCGAGGCGAAGGACTTGAAGCCCCGCAGCGTCAACGACTTGAGGTGCACGGAACTCCCGGATCACGTGGTCGGTGCGGTCCGGCCGGGGACAGCCGACGCCGCGGAAATACCTTGGTAAATCTATCGCGGCGCTCGTGCAGCACGCGCCAGCGACCCGGCGTGGCTGGGCGATCGGGTAGCCGTCAGCCCGCCACCGCCCAGCTTTGAGCAAGGGCGAGCGAACGACCTGGTGAACCGATTAGGTGAGGACCGGTTCCGCGGCTTGGGCGATGTCGTGCAGCTCCAGGTCGAGATCGACCTGCTTGTGGTCGCGCAGTTCGGCGACCTCACGCTCAAGCTCCGTGATGCGGCGCCGCAAGCGGGCCACCTCGGCTACCAGAATCTGATCGGTGCCGGTGCTCACGTATCCGAGCAAAGCGCGCGCCATGTGGGGGACCCTTCACTGTTGTGACTCCTGGCCGGCCCGGCTGGGGCAGGTGATGCTCCGGCCGATCCGCCAGGTGGGCTCTTGTTGACGCGGCGAGGAGGGCTCTGCACAGGCCACGGCCATCCAACCGTTTTGGTTTGACGTCGTGTGCCGCAGGAGCGAAACCCCCGCCAGGTCACCCAATGGTCGCACCGCGGTAACGACGGGTCAACAAGCAGAGCGTGAAAGATCCCTTTTTGGCGGGTTTGCCGGTGCCGTCGGTGCCAGGCACGCGCTACGACGCACGGCGGCTGGGCGCGGCCGTTGCGCCCGCTGGGGATCGCTGGCAGCGCGGGCAGTAGTAAGCTGGACCGATTCATGAACTGCACCCGCCTGATCCGGGCTCCGCAGCGCAGACACGCCTGACCCTCCCGGCCGTAGACGGCCAGAGATCGGTCGAAGTAGCCGCTCTGTCCGTTGACGTTGACATAAAGCGAGTCGAACGATGTCCCGCCCGCCCGCAACGCGTCCGCGAGCACCGCCCGCACCTGCGCCAGCAATTCGACGGCACGAGCACGCGTCAACGACCGTCCCGGCCGATCCCCATGCAGACGAGCACGCCACAGCGCCTCGTCCGCGTAGATGTTGCCGATACCCGAGACCAGGGTCTGGTCCAGCAACGCCCGCTTGATCCCGGCGGACCGATGCCGAAGCCGGGCCAGGAACGCATCGTCGTCGAACGCAGGATCGAGCGGGTCCCGTGCGATGTGGGCCACCCGAGCCGGAACCAGATCGCCCTGACCGGTCGGCACGAGATCGTCGACGAAGACGCCGCCGAACGTGCGTTGATCGGCGAAACGGAGTTCGGTCCCGTCGGCGAAACGCATCCGGACGTGCACGTGCTTGTCCTCGGTGGCAGCGCTCGGCCGTACCAGCAGTTGCCCGCTCATGCCGAGGTGGGCGACCAGCGCCTCGGCGGGCAGCCCGTCCCGGGCCGGGGGTGCCGCAGCGCTGTCACGCCCAGCTGGACGCAGCGGCAGCCAGAGGTACTTGCCACGGCGCTGCGCAGAGTCGAACACCGAGCCCACGAGCCGCGCGCGCAGGTCGTCGGCGCTGGCCGGATGACGGCGGATCGCGCGCGGATGGCTCACTTCGACATCGAGGATCTCCCGGCCCAGCGCGAGCTGCGCGAGCCCGGCACGAACGGTCTCTACCTCGGGAAGTTCAGGCATGCGCCGTGCACCGGGACCGGCCGGACGCACGAACACCACGCCGGGTCGTCGCCGCGGTCACAATGGCTGGTCATCGCCGACCGGGTCGCCCGCGGTGTTGGTCGGCGCACCGGTTGCGTCGCCGACGGGATCATCGTCGGTGATGGCTCGCCACGCCGCCTCGGCGGCAGCCTGCTCGGCCTCCTTCTTGCTGCGGCCGGTGGAGGCCGTGAAGATTCGCCCGGCGACCGAGGCCCGGGCGGTGAACGTCTTGGCATGGTCCGGGCCCTCGGAGGCCATGATGTATTCCGGCACGCCCAGGCCGCGGTCGGCGGTCAGCTCTTGCAGCGTTGTCTTCCAGTCCAGGCCCGCGCTCGTTGTCGCGACCTCGTGCATCAACGGGTCGAACAATGCGTGTACGACGCGGCTGGCGCCGTCCAGCCCGTGTTCGAGATAGACCGCGCCGAGCACCGCCTCGACCGTGTCGGCCAGGATGCTCGACTTGTCGCGGCCGCCGGTCACTTCCTCGCCGCGGCCGAGACGGATGTAGGAACCCAGTCCGTGCGGCACCATCGTCCGCGCGACGTCGGCCAGGGCGCGCATGTTCACGATGGACGCGCGGAGCTTGGCGAGCTTGCCCTCGGGCAGGTCGGGGTGATCGCGGTACAGCGTCTCGGTGACGACGATGCCGAGCACGGCGTCGCCCAGAAACTCCAGCCGCTCGTTGTGCGGCAGGCCGCCGTACTCGTATGCGTAAGAGCGGTGCGTCAACGCCCGCTGCAGCAGCAGCGGGTCGATGCTCACGCCGAGGGCAGCGGCGAGCTCTGCCTGATCGGCGGGTTCGGTGAGTACAGCCACGCCGTCAGACCGCGAGGACCTGCTTGCCGTCGTACTGCCCGCAGTTGCTGCACGCCGTGTGCGGCAGCTTCAGCTCACCGCAGGCGCGGTTCGGGCAGGGCACCAGCGTCGGCGCACTCGTCTTCCACTGCGAGCGGCGCGCCCGCGTGTTGCTGCGTGACATCTTCCGCTTCGGGACGGCCACGGGGTTCTCCTGACTAGTCGGTGCGATCGTTATCGGTGCCGGCGGTGCTTTCCGTACTCGGGCCGGGTGGCGTGCGCAGCGCTGCCAGCGCCGCCCACCGCGGATCGAACTCGCTCGTGCGCGTGATCGGCAGGCAGGTCGTCGAGCCGTTGCCCGCAGTTGGGGCAAAGCCCGGCGCAGTCCGGCCGGCACAGTGGCGTCCATGGCAAGGCGAGCACCACCGCGTCACGCACCATCGGCTCGACATCGAGGTAGTCGCCGTCCGAGCCGGGGAACCTCGTCCGGCTCGGTGGTCTCGTCGGTGGCGCTGTCCGGATAGGCGAACAGCTCGCAGACGTCGACCGTGAGTTCGTCGGAGACCGGGTCGAGGCACCGCCCGCACTCGCCGCGCAGCGGCGCCGTGATCGTGCCCGTGACGAGCACGCCTTCGGTCACCGACTCCAGCCGGACGTCGAGTTCGAGCGGAGCGCCTTCCGGCACCCCGATGATGTCCAGGACCGAGCCCCGCAGGCGCGGGAACACTGCGCCGATATTCGCGCATGGCGCCGGCGCGGCGTCCCAGCTCGCGTACGTCGAAGACGAACGGGCTGCGCGGATCGGCGCGGCGCTCTGCGGGTTTCGGTGAAGTGTTCTCAGGCATACGAGACCGGCCCGGATACGGATGAGGCCGCGCTTCAGCGTAGCCGAGCGACGGCGTCAGTCCGAAATCCGGCCGTCGAGCTCCTCCTCGGCCATGCTGAGCTCCTCGTCGTCAAGGGCGACGAGTTCGTCGGCCGAGGCCACGGGTGCGCCCGCCGCGGGGGTGAGGGCCGCCTGCGGTGTCGCGGCGGCCGAACCCTGCTCAGCCGGGAGGTCCGGGGGCTCTGGGTCGTCCGGGGGCTCTGGTCCTGTGCGGGCTCTGGATCGTCCGGGGCGTCTGCGACCGTCTCGGGCCGCGGGGCTGGCACGCCGGGGCCGGGACCGGCTGGCCGGGTCGACCGGGCGGCAGCCGCAGCCCGACGCCGGGACAGGGCCACCCGGCCCTGCTCGGCAGTCGCGGCGCTGCGATGCAGCGTGTCGGCCAGTTCGGCGAGGGTGCGGTCGGCGTAATCCTCGGCGTCCGCGGTGAGCTTCGCGGCGTAAGCCTCTGCCTCGGCCCGGATCCGTGCCGCGAACGCCTCTGCTTCGCGCCGCATGTTCGGCCGCTTGCTCCTGCGCCTCGGCGCGAGCCTGCTGGCGCTGCGCGCGCGTCTCCTGCTGCATCCGCTCGGCCTCGGCGGTGGCGGCCTGATGCACGCCGGTCGCGGAGACCAGGCGGGCGTGCTCGCGCCGGCCGGCCTCGATGATCTCCTGCGCGTGCACCTCGGCCTCGGCGACGGTGCTCTCGGCGCGCTCGCGGGCATCGGCGACGATGGCCTCGGCCTGCGCCGCAGCTTCGGCGCGCTCGCTGGCTCGCCTGCTCGTACGCTTCGCGCAGCAACTGGTCGCGGCTGGCGATGGTGCGGCGCGCCTCGCGCCATTTCCGGCGGCATGGTCTCGCGCAGGTCATCGAGCAGATCCAGCACACGTTCGCGCGGCACCACGATCGAGGAGGACATCGGCAGCGTTCGCGCCGTTTCGACCAGTTCGACGAGCTCGGTGAGCAGCTCGTCGGTGCGCCGCAGCGACTGGTCGGTCATGGCGTCACGCTGAGGGCGGCCCAGATTGGCTCGATCCGCGCTCGATGAGCCGCTTGAGCACGTGGGCAGGCACCAGCGGGGAGACGTCCCCGCCCCACCTGGCGATCTCCTTGACCAGGCTCGAGGCAAGGAAGCTGTATTCGGGGTTGGTCGGCATGAACAAGGTGTCCACGCCGGCCAGACCGCGGTTCATCTGCGCCATCTGCAGCTCGTAGTCGAAGTCGCTGACCGCCCGCAGTCCCTTCACGATCACCGGAATGCCATGGTCGCGGCAATAGTCCACGACCAGTCCTTCGAATGTGTCGATCGTGACGTTGCTGTATCCCGCGGTGGCCTCGGCCAGCATGTCGCGACGTTCCTCGACGAAGAACAGGCTGGACTTGGCCTGGTTGACGAACACCGCGACGACGACCTCGTCGTAGAGATCGGCCGCCCGTCCGATGATGTCGAGGTGGCCGTTGGTCACCGGATCGAACGAGCCGGGGCAGATCGCCCGGCGGACCGGGACGACGTCCGCAGGCTCGGAATTCTCGTGCATGCTCATCGTCGGCGACCGTACCAAAGCACGCCCTCGCCGTAGCGTTTCTGCTGCACCGCCTCGATGGTGTCCGGCCACTGCGGGGCCACCCCGCGGGCCGAGCGTTCGACCACGACCACCGCCCCGTCGGCCAGCCAATGCGGCGCCGCCAGCACCGAGAGCAGTGCGCTCAGCTGCTCCTCACCGAGCGCGTACGGCGGATCCGCGAAGACCAGGTCGTACGGCTCGTCCGACCCGCCGACCAGGTGGGTCGCGGCCAGGCGGCGGTGCGCCTCCGCTCCGTCCAGCCCGACCACGTCGATGTTGTGCCGCAGGACGTCGTATGCGTGCCGGTCCGACTCCACGAACGTGACCGCACGCGCCCCTCTCGACAGCGCCTCCAAGCCGACCGCGCCGCTGCCGGCGAACAGATCGAGCACGCGCGCCCCGTCGAGCTCGACCAGGGCCGCCAGCGAGCTGAACAACGCCTCCCTGGCCCGTTCGGAGGTGGGCCGGGTGCCCCGGGCCGGGACGCCCAGGCGCCGCCCTTTCGCAACGCCGCCGACGATGCGCGTCACGCCTTCTCCAGATACTCGGCCTGCTCGGCGGCGACCAGCTCGGCGACCTGACGCGCGAGCAGCGGGTGGCGCGTCAGGTCCGGGTCCCCGGCGACCAGCTCGCTCGCCTCCTCTCGCGCCGCAGTGATCAGCTCCTCGTCCCGCCGAAGCGACAACAACCGCAGCGTCGATCGCGCACCGGACTGAGCGACGCCGAGCACATCACCCTCGCGCCGCTGCTCGACGTCCAGGCGCGCAAGCTCGAATCCGTCGTTGGTTGCCGCGACCGCGTCGAGGCGCTCACGCGCCGGTGACCCCACGCCGGCACTGGTGACGAGAAGGCAGATGCCGGCGCGATCTCCGCGCCCGACCCGTCCGCGCAGCTGGTGCAGTTGCGAGATGCCGAACCGATCCGCGTCGAGCACCACCATCACCACCGCGTTCGGCACGTCCACACCGACTTCGATCACCGTGGTGGACACCAGCACGTCGATCCGTCGCGCCGCGAAGTCGATCATGGCGTGTTCTTTTTCGTCCGTCGGCAGCCGGCCGTGCAGCGTCGCGAGGCGCAGACCAGCCAGCGCTCCGGTGCGGAGCATCTCGGCCGTACTGATCACGTCATAGGACGGACGGGCCACGGACGCGCCGGTGTCCTCGGGCGTGCTGTCGTCATAGGCCGGTGCAAGGTCAGAATCGAGGTCCGATTCGACCTCCGGCGCCGCGCCGTCCGCAGCGCGGTCGGCACCACTGTCAGTGCCGTCACCGATGCGCGGGCACACCACATACGCCTGGTGGCCGTGCTCCACCTCCTCGCGGATGCGCTGCCAGCCGCGATCGAGCCAGCCGGGCCGCTCGATGACCGGCACCACCGTCGTCGCGATCGGCTGCCGTCCGGCGGGCAGTTCTGCCAGCGTCGAGGTCTCCAGGTCGCCGAAGACGGTCATGGCCACGGTTCGCGGAATGGGCGTGGCGGTCATCACCAGCAGGTGTGGCGGCCGGGACGCCTTGTTCCGCAACGCGTCGCGTTGCTCGACACCGAAACGGTGCTGCTCGTCGACGACGACCAGGCCGAGGTCGGCGAAGCTGACGTGTTCCTGGATCAGCGCGTGCGTGCCGATGACGATGCCGGCTGCACCGCTCGCGGCGTCCAGCAGGGCAGCCTTGCGGGCCGGTGTCGGCATCGACCCGGTCAGCAGCGCGACCCGCGTCGCCGCCCCGTCCGGCGCGCCCAGCTGTCCCGCCCGCGCCAACGGCCCGAGCATGAGCTCGATCGAGCGAGCATGCTGCTGGGCCAGCACCTCGGTGGGTGCGAGCAGTGCGGCCTGCCCGCCCGCGTCGACGACCTGCAACATGGCGCGCAGGGCCACTACCGTCTTGCCGGAACCGACCTCACCCTGCAGCAGCCGGTGCATCGGGTGCTCGCGCGCCAGCTCGGCGGAGATCACCGCGCCGATGTCCTGCTGTCCCGCGGTGAGTTCGAACGGCAGCCGCGCGTCGAACGCCGCGGCCATGCCCGCCGCGTGCGGCGGACGTGCGGTAGCAGGATTACGTGCCGATGCCGCCCGCCGCTGCGCCAGGGCGAGCTGCACGCCGAGGGCCTCGTCCCAGGCCAGCCGCTGGCGCGCGTCACGCCACTGCTGCTGGCTGTCGGGTTCGTGCATCGCACGCAATGCGGTGTCGAAGTCGAGCAACCCGCGGCGGAGCCGAACCTCATCCGGGACGGGATCGGGCTGCGGGTCCAGCACGGCCAGCACGTGCCGGATCGCGTTGCCGATCATCCACGGACGGACGTCCTTCGTCGCCGGGTAGACGGGGATCAGCTTGCCCGCGTAGTCGTCGGCTTCGAGTCGGTCCAGCACGCGGTCCGGATCGGCGGCGTTGCTGCTGCCGTCACCGCGCAACAGGATGTAGTCCGGATGCGCGAGTTGCCGGCGGCCCCGGAACTCGCCCACCTTGCCGGAGAACACCCCGCGCATACCGGCCACCAGATCCTTCGCCCGCCAGAGGTTGCGACGGCCGAAGAACACCAGGTCGAGCGTGCCGTTGCCGTCGCCGACGGTGACCACCAACCGTTGCGAGGTGTGCCCGCGCCCGGGCTGGCCCGCGGTACGCACCGACTTCACCTCGGCCAGCACGGTGACGTCTTCGTCCAGGCGCAGCGCGGCCAGGTCCGTCAACTCACCGCGTTCGGCCATGCGGCGCGGGTAGTGCCGCAGCAGATCGCCGACGGTCCGCAGCCCGAACGCCTTGTCCAGGGCCTTCGCCCCGCTCCCGACGACCCCGTCCAGTCGCGTCTCCAGCGTGATCATTCGACCCCGATGATGACCGGATACCTGGGCTGGCCGCCGGCGTACACACTCACCTCGGTCAGCGGCGACCGGTCGTGCACGTGGTGTACCACCAGCTCGCCCAGGCCGGCCGGCGCGTCGGCTCCGACCAGCACCGTCATCAGCTCGGCACCCACGCCCAGCAGCCGGTCGGTGACCCCGAAGACAACGGCGACCAGGCCGTGGCCGATCTCGACCACCTCGCCGTCGATCAGGCCTAGGACGTCGCCGGGTTGGCAGACGCCGACGGAGGTGAGTGCTTCGCTCTCGGCGACGGTGATCTCGGCGAACCTGGTCGCTGCCGCGGCTTCGGCCATGGCGATGGCGTTGTCGTCGAAGCGGCGATACCGGTCGTGCACCGCGACGGCGGCCAGACCCTGTACCGGCGAGCGGGTCGGCACGACCGTGGCCCGGATGCCTTCCGCGCGCGCCGTCTCCGCGGCCGCCTCGGCCACGCCGGTGATCCGGCTGGAGTTCGGCAGCAGGATCACCGCGTCCGCCCCGGTCGCCCGAACGGCGGCGATCACATCGTCGGCGCTCGGACGGACCCCATCGACCACCCGAACGCCTTCGGCTTCGAAAAGGTGACCGAGTCCGTCGCCGGGAGCGACGGCCACCACGGCGGACTCGGCCTCGCCCACGGCGACGCGCCCAGGCCCGTCCGAGGCCGACTCGGCCGAGGCCGGCTCATCCGAAAATTGGCTTACCGAGATGCGGTGCGGCCGGCCGGCATGAACGCCGGCCTCGATGGCGGCGCCGACGTCGTTCACATGCACGTGCACGTTCCAGGTCGTGCTCGGGCTGTCCGTCGCTGCCTCGTCCGCGTCGCCGATCGGCGCCACAGCGACCGCAACCACGAGCACCGAGTCCCCCAGTTCCGTCAGTCGCGTCCGCAGGATCTGCACCGCGGCCCAGGGGGCGTCGAGCAGGTACTGCACCTCGAATCCGTACTGCGGGCTGCCACTCTCCCGCGCCGCGCGTGCGCCGGTCCGCGCCGCAGTTGATGCCAGCGCCGGTGTCTCGCCGGTGACGGTGTGCGCCAGCGCCGCCAGGACGACCAGCAACCCCTGCCCACCCGCGTCGACCACGCCGGCCCGGGCGAGGACGTCCAGCTGCTCGGGCGTGCGCGCAACCGCCTCGGCCGCCGCGGCAACGCACGCGGCCACCAGTTCGGCCAATGTGCTGCCCGGTCGCACCGCGTCCGCGGCCGCTCGCGCCACGGTGAGGATGGTGCCCTCGACCGGCTCACCCACCGCCGACCAGGCACGGTCCGCCCCGGCGCGCAGGCCGGCCCCGACCGCGAGGGCGTCCGCGACGGAGCAGTTCGCGGTCTGCGTCGCCATGCCGTGCAGCACTTGCGACAGGATCACTCCCGAGTTCCCGCGAGCAGCCAGCACCGCCCCGCGTGCCAGCACGGCCATGGCCTGCCCGGCCGTGTCGGCCTGCTCCCCGCGGAGCGCCTCTGTCGCCGCGGCCATCGTCATGGCCAGGTTGGTGCCGGTGTCTCGGTCGGCGACGGGATAGACGTTCAGGGCGTCGATCTCTGGCTGATGTGCCCGCAGCAGCAGCACCGCGGTCTCGCTCCAGCGGCGGATGGCAGCAGCGTCCAGCGCCGAGAGCGGCTCGGAGTTCGGCTCATCCGATGGGCCCGTGGCGGGGGTTCTGTGCACGTCCACCCCCATCATCGACACTCCCATCGCGGCTGACTGCGATGGGCCGCAGAATACTGGCAGCCGCCGGCGGTTTGGCCGCTCCGCTCGGCAGCCGTTAAACTGCTCAGGTTGTCCGGATTCGGATGAGCCGGCCCGACATCGGGCGCGAGGCGCCGGGTGGACACCGAATGACCCGAATCAAACCTGCGTGCGGCTGAGCACGCTTGATCGACTGCGAGCAAGGAGGCCACCGTGGCCAAGGTCTGCGATGTCTGCGGCAAGGGGCCCGGTTTCGGCATGGCCGTCTCCTACTCGCACCGCCGCACTCACCGGCGGTTCAACCCCAACGTGCAGCGGGTCCGTGCGCTGGTCGCGCCCGGTACGCGGCGCCGAATCACCGTCTGCACGTCCTGTCTTAAGGCCGGCAAAGTCACCCGCGCATAACCGCAGGCGTCAGCCACGCTGTCTGCGGCGTTCTCGTCGTCGCGCAGAGAACCCGCCGGTAGCGCCGCGGGTCAGAGGGATTTGCCGTAGAAGAGGGCATTCGGGTAGCCGGCGTAGTGGCCGAAGTCCGGTACCGACCGGTAGCCGCTCGACTCATACAGCGCAATCGCTTCGGGCTGATGCACCCCGGTGTTGAGCACAAGCCGGCGCACCCCGGCCTCGGCTGCCGTCCGCTCCAATTCCGTCAGGATGCGCCGTGCGAGCCCGCGCCGCCGGCCTCGATCCAGCACGAACATCCGCTTGATCTCGGCCAGGCCACCGTGGTCGGCATCCTCACCGTCGGCCCGGTCGAGCCGGCGCCAGCCGCCCATCGCCACCGGCTCGCCGCCGGCCAACCCGATCAGGAACAGGCCGCGCGGCGGCTCGAACTCGCCATCGTCGACCACCGCTTCGTCCGGACCGCCATAACGGACGACGTATTCGGCCTGAACCGCGGCGACCAGCTCCTGCACCTGCGGGTCCGCGTAGGGCCGCACCGCGAGTTCGAGGTCGGCAGCCACGCCGACCGGCAGATCCAGGCTCACGAGCAACGACCCTAATCAACTGATCGTGATGCCGAGCAGTGCCCTGGCCCGGGTCCGTCACGATGCACCGCACCGTCAGCGGAAGTGCTCGTGCCCGCCGTCCGCCCAGCGGCGGCCATCGACGCGCACCCCCTCGCCTTCGCTCACCCGGCCGATCACCCGCCAGGCTCCGGCGGCGGCGTCAGCCGTGCCGGGAACGTTGCGACGAGGGCGTAGTCATCGCCGCCGGTGAGGACCCAGGTCATCGGGTCGACGTTGAGCGCCGCACCCACCTCTGCCAGTTTCGGCGGCAAGTCCAGCTGAGCCGCCACCAGATCGATCCGTACTCCGCTGGCCTCGGCGATGTGGCCGAGATCGGCGACCAACCCGTCACTGACGTCCGTCATCGCGCTCGCGCCGGCCACCGCGGCCGCCGACGCCCTGCGCATACGGCGGTTCGGGCCGCCGATGTGCGGCGACCACCTGCACCGGTGAGCGGAAACCGCGACTGAGCACGGCGAACCCCGCCGCGGCCCAACCCAGCCGGCCCGCCAGCGCCACCACGTCCCCGGGCCGGGCACCGTCCAGGCACACCGGGTCGCGGCCCTGCAGATCACCCAATGCGGTGACCGCAAGCACGATCTGATCGGCGGCCGCCACGTCCCCGCCGACGACGGCCGCGTCCACCTCGGCGCACTCCTCGCGAAGCCCGGCCACCAGCCCGTCCACCCACTCCAGCTCGAGCTGTCCGGGCGTCGCGAAACCCACGAGCAGGGCGGTGGGCTGCGCGCCCATGGCGACGATGTCGGCGAAGGAGCGTGCCGCGGCCTTGTGCCCGATGTCGGTGGCGGTGGACCAGTCCCGCCGGAAGTGCCGTCCCTCCACGAGCAGATCGGTGGAGGCGACGACCCGCCCGTCACGCGGCCGCCACCACCGCGGCGTCGTCGCCGGGTCCGAGCAGCGTCGACGCGACCGGGTGAGAACCCGGCGGTCACCCGCTTGATAAGGCCGAACTCGCCGAGGTCGGAGACGGTGATGTGCAACTCCTTTCGCGGCGGCGCGGGCGGGTCCATGGCGGCGCGGACTGCAGCGCGGACCGCCTGCGCTACGTTCTACCGGTCCGCAGTACTCGACGACGAGAGGACGCCGCGCAATGAGCGAGCACAGCGAACGAATCGAGGACACGCATGAGCGTGCACGCGTACATCCTGATCCAGACCGAGGTGGGCAAGGCCGCCGCCGTAGCGCAGGAGATCGGCCAGCTCTGGCCGGCGTGACGCAGGCCGAGGACGTCACCGGCCCGTACGACGTGATCGTGCGCGCCGACGCGGAGACCGTCGACGAACTGGGCAAGCTGGTCGTCGCGAAGGTGCAGGGCGTAGCCGGGATCACCCGCACCCTCACCTGCCCGGTCGTTCACCTCTAGCGCGATCCGGTCAACCCACCGCGCAGCCGGGCAGCCGCCGCGGGCGAGCGTTTGCGCGGCGGAACAGGCGAGGAGTGTCGAGATCGATTCCGGGACGCGCAGCGCCGCACTCATCGCCACCGCCGTCACGGTGCCGGTTGTGCTGGTGCTGGCCCTGTTGCTCGGGCACGCCGGTAGGCACCACTCCTCGCCCGGCGCAGCCGCGACCGGCGCCCTGCCGGCCGTGACCGTGCCCGCGCCGCCGCCCAATCCGGGCGCGGACACGCCCTGCACCGCGGTCATCGGGCACCTGCCGTTGACGCTTGCAGGCCTGGCCGCACGGCCGGCCCGATCCACCTGGCCCTACGTCGTCGCGTGGGGCAACCCGGCGATCGTGCTGCGGTGCGGCGTGCCGCGGCCCCGGGGCTGGTGCCCGGCAGCGACGCGCTCACCGCCGGCATCGACGGAGTCTTCTACTGGGTCACCACGAGAAGAGCGACACCGTGTTCACCGCGATCGATCGGGCGGTCTACATCGAGGTGACGGTGCCCACGCAGTATCCGCAGCGGCCCGCTGGCACCGATCTCCGACGCGATCGCCAAGGCATTGCCGGCCGTCTGCGTAGTCGACCCGAACGAGACCGATCTGTCAGCAAGCTCTGCACGCACCGCCGGTGAGCACAAAAGCGCCGTGACGTACGGGATGAGTCAGGTCTGCTCCAGGCCGCGGCGCGCGGCGCGATCGGCGGCCCGGCCGAAGGCGCTGACCAGCCCCTGCACGGCAAGCGGACGCAGCCGCGCCAGCATCGCCACGACCTGCTCGGAGTCCAGCTCGCCGCGCTGATATGGCCCCCAGATCGCCTCGATGAAGATTTCGGTGAGCCCGTCGGCGACGGCGGTCGCGTGCTCGGCGATGACGCGTGCCGAGTCGTGCAGCACGCGCGCGGGCACCGGCAGTGCAAGCAGCTCGACGGCATGTCCGAGCAGCCCGGGCGCAACCCGGAACGTGTCATCGGCGATCTCCACCACGCCCAGCTCCGCCAGGTAGCCGACCTCCTCGTCGGTGACCCGGCGACCGATACGCCGCTCCAGCGCGGACCGATCCAGCTCCTCCGGCCGGTCCGGCAGCCACGGCGCGAGCACGGCCGAATGGAGTGCGAACTCGGCCGGGCGAGCCTCGCGCGGAGATGCGGGCGAGCACCTTCTCGATGGCGGCCAGCGTGTAGCCGTGCTCCTGCAGCGTGCGGATCAGATCGACCCGCATCCGGTGCTGCGGCGCCGTAGAGGGCGATGCCGGCCGGTGCGCCGCGGCGGGGGCAGCAGCCCCTGCGTTGCATAGAAGCGCAACGTGCGTACCGTCATGCCGGTGCGGGCAGCCAGCTCGTCGATCGTGAACTCTTCGCCGTCCGCTATGCCCGGTTCCGGCGCCGCGGCGCCAGGCTCAGCGGGGCTCAGCCGAGCGGGAGTGGCGGTCACCAGTCGAGGGTAGACCACGCCACACTCACTGGCACTTGACAACTGTGACAGTAATACTGAAATGGTTCGCGGGCCGGTGTGGTTATGCCGAGGCATCTGGCGAGCCATCGGCGCGTCACGACAGAGGTTGGAGCGAGGACATGACTGAAGCGTTCGTTTACGACGCGGTCCGCACCCCCCGTGGGCGCGGCAAGGACACCGGCTCGCTGCACAGCGCCAAGCCGATCTCCCTCGTGGTCGGGCTGATCGACGAGTTGCGCAAGCGCAACCCCGGCCTCGACCCGGCGCAGGTGGAGGACATCATCCTGGGCGTCGTCTCCCCGGTCGGCGAGCAGGGCGCCGACCTCGCCCGCACCGCCGCGCTGGCGGCCGGCCTCGAGCACAGCCGGCCCGGGCTTCCAGCTCAACCGGTTCTGCGCGTCCGGCCTGGAGGCCGTGAACATCGCCGCGCAGAAGATCCGCTCCGGCTGGGAGGACCTCATCCTCGCCGGCGGAGTCGAGTCCATGTCGCGGGTGCCGATGGGCTCCGACGGCGGCCCGTGGGCGATGGACCCGCAAACCGCATACGACACCAGCTTCGTCCCGCAGGGCGTCAGCGCCGACCTCATCGCCACGATGGAGCGCTTCAGCCGTGACGATGTCGACCTGTTCGCGGCCGAGTCTCAGACCCGGGCGGGCAAGGCGATCGCAGACGGCGCGTTCAGCCGTTCGGTCATTCCTGTCATCGACATCAACGGTCAGGTCGTGCTCGACCACGACGAGTTCGTGCGGCCGGGCACCACGCCTGAGTCACTGGCCGGTCTCAAGCCCTCGTTCGCCGCGCTCGGCGAGATGGGTGGCTTCGACGCCGTCGCGCTGCAGAAGTACCACTGGGTAGAGAAGATCAACCACGTGCACCACCCCGGCAACTCGTCCGGCATCGTGGACGGCGCCGCGCTGGTCGTCATCGGCAGCGAGCAAGCCGGCACCGCAGATGGGGCTCACCCCCCGCGCGCGCATCGTGGCCACCGGCGTCGTCGGCACCGAGCCGACGATCATGCTCACCGGCCCGGCCCCGTCCGCCCGCAAGGCGCTGGCCAAGGCCGGCATGACCCCGGACCAGATCGACCTGTTCGAGGTGAACGAGGCCTTCGCCGCGGTCGTCATGAAGTTCATGCGCGACATGGACGTGCCGCACGAGAAGGTCAACGTCAACGGCGGCGCGATCGCACTCGGCCACCCGCTCGGCGCCACCGGCGCGATGATCCTGGGCACCGTCATCGACGAGCTCGAGCGCCGCGACCAGCGCTTCGGCCTGGCCACCCTCTGCGTCGGCGGCGGCATGGGCGTCGCGACCATCGTCGAGCGCCTCTAACCGCCTATCCCCCGCCGAACCGGAGCAGACACCGACATGACGGACCAGACCAACACCATTCGCTGGGACAACGACGCCGACGGCATCGTCACGCTCACCCTCGACGACCCGGCGCAGCGTGCGAACACGATGACGCGGGCGTACCAGGAGTCGATGAAAGCCGCCGTCGACCGGCTCTACGCCGAGACGCGACGCGATCACCGGCGTGATCGTCACCTCCGGCAAGGACACCTTCTTCGCCGGCGGTGACCTCAAGCTCCTCTCGCAGGTCACCGACGACAACGCCGCGGAGTTCCTCGCCGGCGTCACCGCGATCAAGGCCGACCTGCGACGGCTGGAAACGCTCGGCAAGCCCGTCGTCGCCGCCCTCAACGGTGCCGCGCTCGGCGGCGGCCTGGAGATCGCGCTTGCGTGCCACCGGCGCATCGCGCTGGAGAACCCGAAGTCACAGTTCGGGCTGCCCGAGGTGACCCTGGGCCTGCTTCCCGGCGGCGGCGGCGTCACCCGCATCGTGCGCCTGCTGGGCCTGGCCGACGGGCTGATGAAGGTGCTGCTGCAGGGCACCCGGTACAAGCCCGCCGACGCATTCGAGGTCGGCATCGTCGACGAACTGGCCGGCACCCCCGCGGAGATGCTGGACAAGGCTCGCGCCTGGATCAAGGCCAACCCCGACGCGGTCCAGCCGTGGGACGCCAAGGGCTACCGCATGCCCGGCGGCGCCCCGAGCAGCCCGAAGCTCGCCGGCATGCTGCCCGCGTTCCCGGCGAACCTGCGCAAGCAGCTCAAGGGCGCGCCGATGCCTGCGCCGCATCACATCATGTGTGCCGCGGTTGAGGGCGCCACCGTCGACATCGACACCGCGTTCACCGTCGAGGGCCGGTACTTCCTCAATCTGGCCAAGGGCCAGATCGCCAAGAACATGATCCAGGCGTTCTGGTTCGACCTGAACTCGATCAACGCAGGCGGCTCCCGGCCGGACGGCTACCAGCCGCGTCCCGCGCAGAAGGTGGCGGTGCTCGGCGCCGGCATGATGGGCGCCGGCATCGCCTACGTCAGCGCGCGCGCCGGCATCGAGGTCGTGCTCAAGGACGTCTCGCATCGAGGCGGCGGAGAACGGCAAGGACTATTCGCAGAAACTGCTGGACAAGGCCGTCGATCGCGGCTCGATGACGCCGGACAAGCGCGCGGAGATCCTCGCCCGCATCACCCCGACTGCCGACTATCGCCGACCTGGCCGGCTGCGACTTGGTGGTGGAAGCTGTCTTCGAGAAGGCTTCGCTGAAGCACGACGTCTTCAGCCAGGCCGAGCCCGTGGTCGCGCCCGACGCGCTGCTCGGCAGCAACACCTCGACCTTGCCGATCACCGGTCTGGCCGACGGGGTGCAGCGCAAGAAGGACTTCATCGGCCTGCACTTCTTCTCGCCGGTGGACAAGATGCCGCTGCTGGAGATCATCCGTGGTGAGCAGACCTCGGACGAGGCGCTGGCCCGCGCGCTGGACTACGCGGCGCAGATCAAGAAGACGCCGATCGTGGTCAACGACAGCCGTGGCTTCTTCACCTCGCGCGTGATCGGCACGTTCGTCAACGAAGCAATGGCCATGCTCACCGAAGGTGTAGCGCCGTCGACCATCGAGCAGGCGACCACGCAAGCCGGATACCCGGTCGGCGCGTTGCAACTGGCGGACGAGCTGAACATGGAGCTGTTCCTCAAGATCCGCAACGAGACCCGCGAGGCGGCCGAGGCAACCGGGCGCACCATCGCCCGCCACCCGGCCGAGGACGTCATCGAGAAGATGGTCGAACTGGGCCGGCCCGGGCGGCTGCGCGGTGCCGGGTTCTTCGACTACGACGAGAACGGCAAGCGGGCCGGCCTGTGGCCGGGCCTGGCCGAGCACTTCCCGGTGCACGCGGACCCGGCGGACGTCGACCTGCATGAGCTCTCCGAGCGCATGCTCGTGATCGAGGCCGTCGAGTCGGCGCGCTGTGTCGAGGAAGGCGTGATCGTGCAGACCGCCGACGCGAACATCGGCTCGATCATGGGCATCGGGTTCCCGCCGTGGACCGGCGGGGTGCTGCAGTACATCAACGGCTACCCGGGCGGTATCGCGGCCTTCGTCGCACGCGCGGACTCCTTCGCCGACTCCTACGGCGACCGCTTTGCGCCGAACCCGTTGCTGCGCAAGAAGGCCGAGAACGGGGAGCCCTTCTGAGCGGCGTGACCGCTGCCTCCGCAGGCACAGACGTGACCGGGCCGCTGGCCGGCGTTCGAGTACTCGAGCTGCCGGCCATCGGCCCGGTGCCGTTCCTGGGCATGCTGCTCGCCGACCTCGGCGCTGAGGTGATCCGCATCGACAAGCTGCCGGGCCAGGGTGGCATGTTCGGCGGCTTGCCGGCCGGACCGCTCGGCCGCGGTCGCCGCTCCATCGCCCTCGATCTGCGCCGGCCGGGCGGCGCTCAGGTGGTGCTGCGGCTGCTCGAACGCTGCGACGCACTCATCGAAGGATTCCGCCCGGGCGTGGCCGAACGGCTCGGCGTCGGGCCGGCGGAGGCGCTCGAGCGCAACCCGCGACTGGTGTACGGCCGGATGACCGGCTGGGGCCAGGACGGTCCGCTCGCGCCGACGGCGGGACACGACATCACCTACCTGGCCATCACCGGATTGCTGCACGGCATCGGCCCCGCGGACGGCCCGCCGGTTCCGCCGATCAACTACGTGGCCGACTTCGGCGGTGGGTCGATGTTCCTGGCCACCGGTCTGCTGGCCGCGTTGCTGCACGCACGCGAGACCGGGGTGGGTCAGGTGGTGGACGCGGCCATGACCGAGGGCGCCGGATACCTCGGCTCGATGACGCGGACGTTCCTTGCCAGTGGCGGCTGGAGCGACCGGCGTGGGTCGAACATGCTCGACGGTGGAGCGCCGAACTACCGCTGCTACGAGTGTGCCGACGGCCGGTACGTGGCGGTCGGCGCGCTCGAGCCACAGTTCTGGGCCGAGCTGGTACGCGGCATAGGCCGCGACATCGACAGCACGCCTTCGCCGTACGACCCGGCGCAGTGGGCCTCCTGCGCGCAGGTGCTGACGGACGCGTTCGCGGCGCAGACCCGCGACGATTGGGCGCGGGTGTTCGCACCGTTGGATGCCTGCGTCGCCCCGGTGCTCACGCTGGCAGAGGCGCTGGCGCATCCGCACAACGTCGCGCGCGATAGCTATGGCGCCCTCGGCGAGGCGGTGCTTGCCCGTCCCGCGCCCCGGTTTTCGGCGACACCGGCGCGACTGGCGGCCCTGACCGAGATGAACGGTGCCGCCAGCGACCTACTGCGCGAGGCCGGCTACACCGATGCGGCGATCGATGAGCTGCGCGCCGAGGGCACCATCGCCTGAGCAGCGACGCGCTGAGCACCCCGGTTCGGCGCGCTACAGATCGCGCTCACCCATCGCGACCACCGAGTTCTCGGATGAGGCGGGCGGCAAGTGCGGCCGCGATGGCCCGGTCTGCCGGCACCCAGTCCAGCGCCGCGAGCGCGGCCGGCGCGACCCAGCGCGTCTCCTCGTGGTGATGCGGCTCGGGGAAGCCGATGAGGTGCTCGGCCAGGTAGATCGCCAGCTCGCCGCCGTCGTCCAGCTGCGCGGTGCCGATCAACTCCCCCACCGCGATCTCCACGCTCAGTTCCTCGCGGCACTCCCGCACCAGCGCCTGCGCATCGGACTCACCGGCTTCCACCTTGCCGCCCGGGAACTCCCACAGCCCGGCCAGCGCCGCCGGGGCGCGGCGACGAGCCGCCAGGACGCGCCCGTCGAACATGATCGCCGCGCCTACCACCCGCGCGGCCATGGCTCAGCGCGCCGGTCCGCGGCGCAACGCTGAGGCGATGAGCCGGTCGACCAGCTCGGGATATTGCACGCCGCTGGCCGCCCACGTGCGCGGGAACATCGAGATCGGGGTGAAGCCCGGCATGGTGTTCACCTCGTTGACGACGATCTCGCCGCCCGGCGTGACGAAGAAGTCGACGCGAGCAAGTCCGGCGCAGTCCAGCGCCACGAATGCACGACACGCAGCGTCCCGGACCGCTTCGGTGGTCGCGGCCGGCAGGTCCGCCGGGATGTCGAACTCGCACGCATCGTCGAGGTACTTGGCGTCGAAGTCGTACCAGTCGTGCCCGCGCACGAGCCGGATCTCGGCCGGCACGCTCGCCACCGGCTTGCCATCTTCGCCTTCCAGCACGCCACATTCGATCTCCCGGCCGGCGACGGCCGCCTCCACCAGCACCTTGCTGTCATGGTCGAAGGCGAGCGCGACTGCGGCGGGCAGGTCCGCCCACGAGCTGACCTTGCTGATGCCCACGCTCGAGCCCCCGCGCGCAGGCTTGACGAACAGGGGCAGGCCGAGATGCTGCAGGTCCGCGGCCGACGGCGCGTCAGGTGAGCGCAATACGCTGAACTCGCCGACGCGAAGCCCTTCGGCGCGCAGCAACTTCTTGCTGAACTCCTTGTCCATCGCCGCGGCGCTCGCGAACACCCCCGGGCCGACATACGGCACGCCGGCCATCTCGAGCAATCCCTGGATGGTGCCGTCCTCGCCGAACCGACCGTGCAGCAACGGGAACACCACGTCCACCGACTCCAGCACCGACACACCGACGCCGGGCTCGACGGCAACCAGCCCCGCCGTAGGGTCCGGGGCGAGAACGACCGCCGTGCCCTTGTCCACCTCCGGCAACGTCCGGCCGGTGATCCGCAACGTGTCCGGCGCGGCATCGGTCAGCACCCACGCACCGTCCGGCGTGATGCCGATCGGCACGACGTCGTACTTGTCCGGGTCGAGTGCGGCGAGCACGCTCCCGGCGGAGACCACGGAGATGCCGTGCTCGCTGCTGCGCCCGCCGTACACAACCGCTATCCGGATCCGCGCCACGAGCCCGACCCTACTTCCCAGCGTTGGGAGGCTTCTTCCCGGATTCCGGGAACAAAACTCCCCACGTGGGTGCTGGGTCAGATCTCGCTCTTCACCGACCGTGACATGAGCAGATCAACCATCGCCGGTGGCGTCAGCCCGCGGAAGCACACGGCCTCTACCGCCTGGGTGATCGGTACGTCCACGCCGTGGCGCCGCGCTAGTTCGAGCACGGCCCGGCAGGACTGCACGCCCTCCGCGACCTGCCCGTGCGTGGCTTGCTGTGCCTGCGCCAGGGTGTCGCCGCGACCGAGTCGCTCCCCGAAGCTGCGGTTGCGCGACAGCGGCGAGGAGCAGGTGGCGACGAGATCACCGAGCCCGGCCAACCCGGCGAACGTCATCGGGTCGGCGCCGAGTTCGACGCCGAGGCGCGCCGTTTCCGCCAGCCCGCGCGTGATGATCGAGGCGATGGTGTTGTCGCCGAAGCCCATGCCGCGCGCCATCCCGGCCGCGAGCGCGATCACGTTCTTGACCGCACCGCCGAGCTCGCACCCGACCACGTCGGTGTTGGTGTACGGGCGGAAGTAGGGTGCGCTGCAGGCGTGCTGCACGCGCACGGCGCGTTCGGCAGCGGCGCAGGCCACGACGGTCGCGGTGGGTTGTTCGGCGGCGATCTCGCGCGCGAGGTTCGGGCCGGACACGACCGCGATCCGGTCCGTGCCCGCGCCACTCACATCGGCTATCACCTCGGTCATCCGCTTCGTGGTACCGAGTTCGACGCCCTTCATCAGGCTCACCAGGGTTACCGCTTGCGGCAGTTCCGGCGCCCATTTCGCCAGGTTCTCCCGCAACAGCTGGGACGGGATGGCGAACGCGATCAGCTCGGCGTCGCGCAGCGCCAGTGCCGAATCGTGCGTGGCGACGAGCGCGTCCGGCAGAGCTACATCCGGCAGGTATTCAGGGTTCTGCCGCGAGGAATTGATCGCCTGCGCCAGCTCCTCGCGGCGCGCCCACAGGGTGACGTCGTTGCCGGCATCGGCGAGCACCTTGGCGAAGGCGGTGCCCCACGAACCCGCGCCGAAGACAGCGGTCTTCATGCTCGCTCCGCTAGCTGGCGCATGGTGTCGTGGCGCTCGGTGTCGTGGCGCTCGGTGTCGTGGCGCTCGGTGTCGTGGCGCTCGGTGTCGTGGCGCTCGGATTCATCTGGCTGCGGCCCGACTGTCCCGGCGGACCCAGACGTACAGCTCACCGGTCGGCGCGGGCACGCCGCGCAAGTCCGCGACGTCCGAGCGCAGTCGGCGCATGATCGCATCGGTGATCTGGTGCAGCACCCTGGCCGACGCCGGCTGGTCGCGCCACGCGGACAGATCGATCGGTGTGCCGACGGAGATTGTGTGCCGCGGCCGCGGGATCATGCGGAACTTCTTGTGATAGAGGTCGATCGAATCCTGCACACCCCACTGCACGACTGGGATCACCGGCACGTCAATCCCGTCGTCGCGGGCCAGCGTCGCCAGCCGGGCGGCGCCGGTCTTGCCCGCCATCGGCCAGCCGTCCGGGTCGCGGGTGACCGTCCCCTCCGGATGCAGCACGATCACCTTGCCGGCCCGCAGCGCGTCGACCGCGGCGGTCAGTGACTGGCGGGCGTCAGCGGTCCCGCGCTTGACCGGGATGTGCCCCATCCCGCGCATGGCGGCGCCCACCACCGGCACATCGAAGATCGAATCCTTGGCCAGAAACCGGGGGGTGCGGGCCGCGTCGATCACCATCTTCGCGACCAGGAACGGGTCGATGTGCGAGACGTGATTCACCACGATGATGGCGGGTCCGGATTGCGGGATCCGGTCCAGGTGGCGGTAGCGCGACTTCATCAGCAACGACACCGGCGCGTACAGGATCAGCCAGACGACGCGCCAGACAAGACCGAGTTCCTCGCCGTGCCCGGGCTTGCGCAGCTTCGCCAACCTCGGCACCCGTACCTCCTCCTGACCCTGGCTAACCGCTGACAACCGCCGCGCGCGGCGTACCCGTCGCGTTCGAGTCTGCCGTATCGGCGGGAAAACGTGATTCCCATTGCTCGGCTCGGGGTCGCTCCGCTCCTCGGGCCGCGGGCGGCCCTGCGATGCTCACTCCGCCCTCGCCTCGCTGCGTCACTCCGCCCTCGCCTCGCTGCGTCACCCCGCCCCTCTTCCAGGGTCAGGCTCGTAGACTTGCGCGATGCGGTGGACGGTCGTGATTCCGGTGAAATCGCCGGTTCGGGCGAAGTCGCGGCTGGATCCGGCCGGTATTCCCGGCACGCACCCGCGACTGGTGCAGGCACTGCGCGCGGACACCGTCGCCGCGGCCCGAGCGGCCGAGGGCGTGGCACGGGTGGTCGCGGTGGTGGACGAGCCCGGCGTCGACGCCGGTGATGCCGACCTGGTGCTGGTGCAGACGACGCGCGGGCTCAACGCCGCGCTGCGCGAGGCATGGCGAGCCTGCGCGCTTCGGTGGCCCGAAGACGGTGTGGCGGCGCTGGTCGCCGACCTGCCCGCGCTCCGGCCGCTCGAGCTGGCACTGGCCTTGGCTCAGGCCGCCGACACGCCACTCGGTTACGTCGCCGACTCCCCGGCAAGCGGGACCACACTGCTCACCGCCCGGCCGGGCGCGGAGTTGCGACCCTGTTTCGGTCTGGGATCCGCCGCTCGCCATGCCCGGGTGGCAACCGCGCTGACCGGCGGTGCGGGCTTGCGTCAGGACGTGGATACCGAGGCCGACCTACGCGTGGCGCTGGCGCTGGGCGTAGGCGAACACACCCTGGCCGCGACGGCCGACCTCGACGCGGAGCCGCTGGCGACGGCCGGGTGCGCTGCCACCGGCCCACCGGTCACGCCGCGTTCACCTGGGTGCGACAGGATGGCACGATGACCGGACCGCAGACTGCGGTACAGCACGGCGAGGTCGACGACGCGGTCACTCCACATCAACGAGTGTCCGCACCACCGATCGACCCGTCCGACTCGGTGCCCGACGGCGACCTCGGCGAGACGGCCGACCTGGCCACCGATCTCCCCGATCGCCGGTTCAGCAATCGGGAGCTGTCCTGGCTGGCCTTCAATGCCCGGGTGCTGGCGCTGGCCAAGGACGATCATCAGCCGCTGCTGGAGCGGGTCAAGTACCTGGCCATCTTCGCCAGCAACCTCGACGAGTTCTACATGGTGCGGGTCGCCGGCCTGAAGCGGCGGGCGGACATGGGACTACAGGTGACCTCGGCAGACGGGTTGTCACCGCGCGAGGTACTCGCCGACCTCGCCCAGCGCTCACGCGTGCTCGCCCTGGACCACGCCAGCTACTTCCGCGACGATGTGCAGCCCGCGCTCGCGCAGGAGGGCATCCACGTCCGGCGCTGGGACGCCCTCGACGCGGAGGAGAAGCGACGGCTGGCCCGTTACTTCGAGACGAAGGTGTTCCCGGTGCTGACCCCGCTCGCGGTGGACCCGGCGCATCCCTTCCCGTACATCTCCGGGCTGTCGCTGAACCTGGCCGTGCTGGTCCGCGACGGCGACACCGGCACCGAACGGTTCGCGCGGGTGAAGGTGCCCAACAACGTGCCGCGGTTCGTGGTGGTCTCGCAGGCCGCGACCGAGTCGGAGTACCTGCCGCTGGAGGACCTGATCGCGGCACACCTATCGATGCTGTTCCCGGGCATGCAGGTGGTCGAGCACCACGTCTTCCGGGTCACCCGCAACGCCGACTTCGAGGTCGAGGAGGACCGCGACGAGGACCTGCTGCAGGCACTCGAGCGCGAACTCGTCCGGCGTCGGTTCGGCCCGGCGGTGCGTCTCGAGGTCGCCGACGACATCGACGAGCAGGTCCTCGACCTGCTGGTAAGCGAGATCGACGTCTCGCCCTCGGACGTGCAGCGGGTACCTGGACTGCTGGACCTCAGCGCGCTGTGGCAGATCTACGACGTCGACCGGCCGACGCTCAAGGACCGTCCGTTCGTGCCGACGACCAATCCGCGCTTCGCCGAGGGTGAGACGCCGAAGTCGGTGTTCTCCACGCTGCGCGACGGCGACGTGCTGGTGCATCACCCGTATGAGTCATTCGCGACCAGCGTGCAGCGCTTCATCGAACAGGCGGCCGCCGATCCGCACGTCCTGGCCATCAAGCAGACGCTGTACCGAACCTCCGGCGACTCCCCCATCGTGGACGCCCTCATCGACGCGGCCGAAGCCGGCAAGCAGGTCGTCGCGCTGGTCGAGATCAAAGCCCGCTTCGACGAGCAGGCAAACATCAAGTGGGCGCGCGCGCTGGAGCGAGCGGGCTGCCACGTGGTCTACGGCGTGGTGGGCCTGAAGACGCACTGCAAGGTGGCGCTGGTGGTGCGGCAAGAAGGCAATCAGATCCGCCGCTACGCGCACGTGGGTACCGGCAACTACAACCCGAAGACAGCGCGGATCTACGAAGACCTCGGGCTGTTCACCGCTGACGAGCAGATCTGCGCAGACATCACCGACCTGTTCAACGTGCTGACCGGGTACTCGCGCCAGACCGAGTACCGATCGCTGCTGGTCGCGCCGCAGCGCCTGCGATCGGGGCTGATCGATCGGATCGAGCGCGAGATCGATCATGCGCGCGCCGGGCGCGAAGCGCTCATCCAGTTCAAGACCAACCACCTCGTGGATGAACAGACCATCGACGCGCTGTATCACGCCTCGCTCGCCGGCGTGCGGGTGCAGCTGCTGGTACGTACGTTCTGCACGATCCGGGCCGGCGTGCCCGGGCTCTCGGACAACATCACCACACGCTCGATCCTCGGCCGGTTCCTCGAACATTCGCGCGTGTACTACTTCGGCAACGACGGCAACGCGGAGTACTGGATCGGGTCCGCGGACCTGATGCACCGAAATCTGGACCGCCGGGTCGAGGTGCTCTGCGAGGTGACGGACCCGAGCGCGCGGGCTCATCTGCGCGAGTGTCTGGATTTGGCGTTCGATCCGGGTGTCGCTGCGTGGGAGTTGCAGCCCGATGACCAATGGACCCGCACCGACGGGCAGGCCGATCTCCAAGAGCTGTTGATGAAGCGACTCGCCGACCGGGGCGAGTAGGGCCGATGCCTCCCGCGTCCATGATCGCCGCTGCGGGCGCAGTGGTGTGGCGCGGTCGCGGCAGCGACCTGGAGATCGCGCTGGTGCACCGTCCGCGTTACGACGACTGGGGACTGCCGAAGGGCAAGCTGCAATCGGGCGAGGGCGAACTCCTTGCCGCGGTGCGCGAGGTGGCCGAGGAACTCGGGTCCTCGGTCGCGGTCTCGCGTCGCATCACCCGGGTGCACTACCTGGTGGACGACGTTCCCAAGACCGTCACCTACTGGGCGATGCAACACCGCGCCGGGGTGTTCAGCCCGAACGCGGAGATCGATGCGGTGGAGTGGCTGCCCCCGGCGAAGGCTGCCCAGCGTCTGTCCTACGACACTGACCGGACAGTGCTACGTGAATTCGCCGCGTTGCCGGTGCCGAGCGCGGTGGTGATCCTGGTTCGGCACGCTCGTGCCGGCAAGCGTCGGGACTGGGCCGGCGACGACTTGCTGCGCCCGCTGGACGAGGTGGGTCGTGACCAGGCCGACCAGCTCGCCGTGCTGCTGGCGTGCTTCGCGCCGGACCGGATCATCTCGGCCGACCCGCTGCGGTGCGTGCAGACGGTGCAACCGCTGGCGCAGCGGGTGGGCCAAAAGGTACAGGTCGAGTCCGTGTTCTCCGACGCAACCTACGAGAACTCGCGCGAGGACACCCTCACGGCGATGCAGACGCTGTTGGCACGGCCCGGACAGACCACGGTGGTGTGTAGCCAGGGCATCACCATCCCGGCATTGGTCGAAACGTTGGGTCCGGGGGTGCGACACCCGGATACTCGCAAGGGCGCGGCGTGGGCGATCTCCGCGGTGGACGGCGAGGCGGTGGCCGCGGACTACTACGAGACCGGCCACGTGCGCTGAGCAGAACATGGTGAGGTGAGGAGGGCAGGACGATATCCGCCCTCCCCACCACCACCGAACGTCAGCGAGCGGTCTTCTTCGCCGCCTTCTTGGCGGGCGCCTTCTTCGCGACCTTCTTGGCCGTCGCCTTCTTGGCCGCAGTCTTCTTCACGGCCTTCTTGGCGGGCGCCTTCTTCGCGACCTTCTTGGCCGACTTCTTCGCCGCTTTCTTGGCCGGCGCGGACGAACTGCCTACGCCGGGCAGCGCGTCGACGGCCTTGCGGGCCACCTCGGCCGCCTTCTTCGCCGGCGCCTTGGCCAGCTTGCGTGCGCCGCTGGTGATCTCCTTGAATTCGGTGCCGGCGCGGAAGACCGGAACCGCGGTCTTCTTCACCCGTACCGCGGCACCGGTGGCAGGGTTGCGTGCCATGCGCGCCGCACGCTCGCGGCGCTCGAAGATCCCGAAGCCGGTGAGCGCGACCCGCTCGCCTTTTGCGACTGCGGAGTAGACGGTGTCGATGACCGCTTCCAGCGCAACCGCGGCGCGCTTGCGATCACCGTCGAAGCGCTCGGAGAGCATCTCGATGAACTGAGCTTTGTTGGGCACATGTCCTCCCGGACCGTTTTCGCGGCGACCATGATCTGTGTTCGAAGGTCGCTGTCCCCGTCACCGTAGGTCCTATCCGGGGCCGACAACAACGCATTCCGCTTGTGTCGCAGGGATTTTCTCTGTCCGAAGGTCAAATGCCGACCATGGGCGACCATGGGTTGCGCGTCGCCTCGAACGCCGTGATGTCGTCTGCGTGACGAAGCGTGAGGTCGATGTCGTCCAGACCTTCGAGCAACCGCCAGCGCGCGTAGTCGTCCAAGACGAAGTCGTGCACCTGGCTGCGCTCGGGCTCCTCCGCCGGACGCATGCTCGCCGGCGGAATCCAGCGCACCTGCCGCTGCACCAGGTCGACCGTGATCGGCAGCGCCGGCTCGGCTTCGATGTCATCCCAAAGCTGCTGCACCACCTTGTCGCCGAGTTCGACGGTCAGCAGCCCGGACTTGAGCGAGTTGCCGCGGAAGATGTCGGCGAACCGCGGCGAGATCACGACGCGAAAGCCGTAGTCGTTGAGCGCCCATACCGCGTGCTCCCTAGAGCTGCCGGTGCCGAAGTCAGCGCCGGCCACCAGGATGGAGGCGCCGCGGTAGGCCGGCCGGTTCAGCACGAAGTCGGGCTCGTTCGCACGCCACGCGCTGAACAGCCCGTCCTCGAAGCCGGTGCGGGTCACCCGCTTGAGAAACACCGCCGGGATGATCTGGTCGGTGTCGACGTTGCTGCGTCGCAGCGGTACTGCCGTTCCGGTGTGCTCGGTGAACTTCTGCATGGCGTTTCTCCTGACGGCGCTTACAGATCGGCAGGGCTGGACAGGCGGCCGGTGACCGCGGTCGCCGCGGCGACCAGCGGGGACACCAGGTGCGTCCGGCCACCCTTGCCCTGCCTGCCCTCGAAGTTGCGGTTGGACGTCGACGCGCTGCGCTCACCGGGCGCCAACTGATCCGGGTTCATGCCCAGGCACATCGAACAGCCAGCCTGACGCCACTGTGCGCCGGCGGCAGTGAATACCTCGTGCAGCCCCTCCTGCTCGGCCTGTTCGCGTACCCGCATCGAACCGGGCACGACCAGCATGCGTACGCCGGGCGCGACCTGGCGGCCCTTGATGATCGCCGCGGCGGCGCGCAGATCCTCGATGCGACCGTTCGTGCAGGAGCCGACGAACACCGTGTCGACGGTGATGTCGCGAAGCCGCGTTCCCGGCTCCAGCGCCATGTACGCCAGCGCCTTCTCCGCGGCCACCCGGTCGGCGGGCTCGACGAACTCAGCCGGATCCGGCACGGACGCACTCAGTGGCGCGCCCTGACCTGGATTCGTCCCCCAGGTCACGAACGGGCTCAGCGACACGGCATCCAGCTCCAGCTCCGCGTCGAACCGCGCGTCAGGCTCGGTGCGCAGACCGGTCCAGTACTGCACGGCCGCGTCCCAGTCGGCACCGCTCGGCGCATGGTCCCGGCCGCGCAGGTAGTCGAAGGTGACCTGATCCGGCGCGATCATGCCGGCGCGTGCGCCCCATTCGATGCTCATGTTGCAGACCGTCATCCGGCCTTCCATGCTCATCTGCTCGAACGCGCGGCCGCGGTATTCCACCATGTAGCCCTGACCACCGCCGGTACCGGCCTTGGCGATGACGGCCAGGATCACGTCCTTGGGCGTGACCCCGTCCGGCAGGTCGCCGTCGATGGTGACCGCCATCGTCTTGGGACGGTCCATCGGCAGCGTCTGGGTGGCCAGTACATGCTCCACCTGGCTGGTGCCGATGCCGAACGCGAGCGCGCCGAACGCGCCGTGCGTGGATGTGTGCGAGTCGCCGCAGACGATCGTCATGCCGGGCTGGGTGATGCCGAGCTGCGGGCCGATGACGTGCACGATGCCCTGCTCGGCGTCGCCCATCGGGTAGAGCGTCACACCGAAATCGGCGCAGTTCTTGCGCAGCGTCTCGACCTGGATCCGACTGACCGGATCGGTGATTGACGATGCGCCCAGCAGCGGCAACGTGTAATCGGTCGGGACGTTGTGGTCCTCGGTCGCGACGGTGAGCTCGGGACGCCGCACCGGCCGCCCCGTTTGACGCAGCCCGTCGAAGGCTTGCGGGCTGGTGACCTCATGCACCAGGTGCATATCGATATAGAGCAGGTCGGGCTCGCCCGCCGCGCTCCGGACGACGTGTGCGTCCCAGACCTTCTCCGCCAGCGTCCTGCCCATGGTCCCCACCTTCATCGCGACGCCCGCACCATGTTGCGCAACGTGCAGATGCAGATGCCATCTGCGTTGCATCTCACTTAATGAGATACTAATATCGCGCTATGGGACAGGATAGCAGCGGCATCGGCGTCGTGGACAAGTCTGCGGCCATTCTCAACGCCGCCGCGGCGTCCCCCCGCACGCTGGCCGAACTCGTCGAGGCCACCGCGTTGCCGCGCGCCACCGCGCACCGGCTTGCCGTCGCGCTCGAGGTACACCGGCTGCTTACCCGTGACAGCGCCGGCCGGTTCGTGCTCGGCCCGCGCATCGGTGAACTCGCCGCCGCCGCGGGCGACGAGTTGGTGGCTGCCGCCGAGCCGGTACTGGCGTGGGTGCGCGACCAATGCGGCGAGAGCGCCCAGTTGTACCGGCGCGAGGGCACGGACCGCGTGTGCGTGGCCGCCGCCGAACGCGCAACCGGCCTGCGTACCACCGTGCCGATCGGCGCACGACTGCCGTTGATCGCCGGCTCCGGCGGCCAGGTGCTGTGCGCATGGAGCCATCCCGACAACGATGCTGAGATCGACGAGGTGATCGCCGGGGCGCAGTTCACCACCCGCACCCTCGCCGAGGTACGACGCCGCGGCTGGGCGCAGTCGGTCGGCCAGCGTGAGGCCGGCGTGGCCTCCGTGTCGGCGCCGGTGTTCTCCGGCGCAGGTGAACTCCTCGCCGCCGTCTCGATATCGGGTCCGATCGAGCGGCTGGGCCGAAATCCAGGACAGCGCTGCGCACCGATCCTGGTCGCCGCGGCGCGCCGGCTCACCGCTGCGCTCGGCTGAGACGGGCGCCCGTCGCCGGCGCGGCTCGACTGGCGGCCGGCTACCAGTTCGTGGCGACGTACACCGTCTCCAGGTAGGCATCGATCCCCTCGTAACCACCCTCGCGGCCGAGACCGGACTGCTTCACGCCGCCGAAAGGCGCCGCTGGATCGGAAACCAGCCCTCGGTTCAGGCCGATCATGCCTACCTCGAGCCGTTCGCACACGCGCAAACCTCGGGCCAGCGAACCCGTGTACACGTAGCCGGTGAGCCCCATCTCGGACGCGTTGGCGATCTCGAGCGCATCGTCGTCGTCACGCACCGTGATGATCGGGGCGACCGGCCCGAACACCTCCTCGGTGGCCACCGCGGAGGAGCGCGGTACGTCGGTCAGCACCGTTGCCGGGTAGAAGAACCCAGGGCCGTCCAGACGTTCGCCGCCGATCACGACATGCGCACCGGCCGCGACGGATCGGTCCACCTTGTCGGCAATGCCGTCGACGGCCTTGGCGTTGACCATCGGCCCCAACTCGGTCTGCTCGTCGGTGCTCGGACCGACCCGCAATCCCGCCATGCGCCGAGCCAGGCGCGCGCCGAAGTCCTCGGCAACCGACTCGGAGACCAGGAAGCGGTTCGCCGCGGTGCAGGCCTGTCCGCCGTTACGCATCTTGGCGAGCATCGCCCCGTCGACCGCCGCGTCCAGATCGGCGTCGTCCAGCACGATGAACGGATCGTTGCCGCCCAGTTCCATGGTGGTGTTCACGATCCGGTCCGCGGCCAGCTTCAGCAGCCCGCGTCCCACGCCGGTGGAGCCGGTGAAGGACAACTTGCGCACTCGGTCGTCGGCGAGCGCGGCCGCGGCGAACTCGCCCGCGTTGTCGGTCATCAGCACATTCACGGTGCCCGCGGGGGCGCCGGCGTCGGTCAGGATCTGCGCCAGCGACAGGGCGGTGAGCGGAGTCTCGCTGGCGGGCTTGAGCAGCACCGAACAGCCTGCGGCCAGCGCCGGGCCGATCTTGCGGGTAGCCATCGCTGCGGGGAAGTTCCACGGCGTGAGCAGCAACGCCACCCCGACCGGCTTGCGCATGGTGAGGATCTTGTTCGCGCCGGACGGTGCGGTGCTCAGCCGCCCGTCGATGCGCACCGCCTCCTCGCCGAACCAACGGAAGAACTCGGCTGCGTAACTCACCTCGCCGCGCGCGTCGGTGAGCGACTTGCCCATCTCCAACGCCATCAGGTACGCGAGCTCCTCGCGCTGGGCGATCATCAGCTCGAACGCCTTGCGCAGCACCTCGGCGCGCTCGCGCGGTGCGGTGTCCGCCCAGGGTCGCTGGGCCGCCGCGGCAGCCCCGATCGCCCGGTCCAGGTCGTCCTTGCCGGCGAGCGGCACTTCGCACAGCGACTCGCCGGTCGACGGGTTGAGCACGCGCATGCTGCCGCCCGAACCGCCGGTCCACTTGCCGTCGATGAACAGCTCGGTGGGAGTTCCGGAAGGAAGTGTCATGACAGATCCTCTCCACGCGTCGAACGACAGGAACGGGTACCGGCCGGGCCGGCAAGTCCAGCTTGCCACTGCAGGGGTGGCAGTTGTCGGGCCGTGGGTGTCTCCGCGTCAGCCCTGGCGGAGTGGCTTAGGGTCAGCATCGGAGCGCGTGGGCAGGTCCATGGGCAGCTTCATGGACAGGCGCATTGACACGTTCATGGGCACGTTTTTGGGCACGGTGAGGAGGGCGAAGGGATGCGAGCCGATGAAGCGCGCGACAGCGGTGGCCTGCTCGGCACCGCGCTGGACGAGGTGGCCGAGGTCGTGCACGACGTGCATCGCGCAGTGGCCATGCGGATCTTCACGATCTTCGGTTCACCAGCTGTGCCGGCGAAGTTCCTGCATGACGGCATTTCCACGATCGCGTACACCTCGACCCGGCTCGGCGTGCGCTGGATTCCTGCCGCGCTCGGCATCGCCGCGGAGGCAAACATCCCATCCTCGGCACCGTCGCTGCACGAGGATCCACGCGGGCACTTCGCCCTGGGCGCGTTGAACGGCTTCTGGGGGGACCGGCTTGCCACCGCCCGTCCCGCACTGGCATCGCAGCTGAGCATGCGTGTCCACGACGGGAAGTTGCGCCAAGTGCCGGCCAACGTCGTGCACGACCTGAACGGACGTGCCACCGGGCGCATCCTGCTGTTCCTGCACGGGCTGTGCGAGAACGACCGGTCCTGGTCGTTCCGCGCCCGGCGAACCTGGGGCGATCGGAATGCGACCTACGGGTCGCTGCTGCGCGACGTGGGCGGGTGGACCCCGATCTACGTCTACTACAACAGCGGATTGCGCGTCTCTGCCAACGGCAAGGAACTGGACGGCCAACTGGCGGAGTTGATCCGGCACTGGCCGGTTCCGGTCACGGACATCACCATCGTCGGCCATTCGATGGGCGGCCTGCTCGCACGCAGTGCGGCCCACCAGGCACACGAGCGCGACCAGGAGTGGGTTCGGTCGCTGCGCCACGTGGTGGGCCTGGGCGCCCCGCACCTCGGTGCGCCGCTGGAACGCGCGGTCAACCGAGGTACGCACGCGCTGGCGAAGCTACCGGAGACGAAGCCGTTCGCAACCTGGCTCAACCGCCGCAGCGTAGGCATCAAGGACATGCGGTACGGGTCGATCGTCGAGGCGGACTGGTTGGGTTACGACCCGGAGGACGTCAACGACAACTGCACCGACATGCAGTTCCTGGCCGACATCGGCTACTACTCGGTGTGCGCCACCCTGAGCCGGACGCCCCGCAGCAGGCTGCCCTTCCTCGGCGACCTGCTGGTTGATCACGCCAGTGCCACCGGCGACGGGCCGCGGCGCCGGCTGACCTTCGAGGTCGAGCGCATGCTGCACCTGGGCGGCAAACACCACTTCCACCTGCTCGGCGATCCGGTCGTCTACGAGCACTTGCGTGACTGGCTGACGTGACCGGAATCGAAGCCAGCCGGATCGTCGTAATCGGCGCCGGCGGTGCCCTTGGCCAGGCCGTGGCACAGCGCTGCGCGTCAACCGGCGCCGACGTGCACGGCGTGGATCATCAGGTACCGCCGCGCGAGCACCAGCTCGAAGCGGTGAACTACCACGCGTTGGACGTCACGAACGACGACGCGGTGCGGGCCTGGTTCGACGAACAGCCGGTGCCGTGGGCGGTGCTCAATGTGGTGGGCGGGTTCGCCGGTGCGCGGCCGATCGAAGAACTCGACATCGCCGAGTTGGAGGGACAGCTGCGACTGAACCTGTTCACCGCCGCGATCCTGACCAAGCACGCGATCCGGCGGATGCGGCCGGTTTCGGCAGGGCGGATCGTGCACACGGCAAGCCGTGCCGCGCTGGTCACCGAGGGCAGTGGGTTCGCGTACTCGGTGAGCAAGCTCGCCGTGCTGCACCTGGTCGCCATGGCTGCCCGCGAGCTGAGCGGGACCGGCATCACGGTGAATGCCGTGGTGCCGAGCATCATGGACACGCCGGCCAACCGCGCGGCCATGCCGAGCGCCCGGCACGACAGCTGGCCGACGGTGGCACAGGTGGCCCAGGTGTTCGCGTTCCTGGCCTCACCGGACGCGGCATTGGTATCGGGTGCATCTGTCCCGGTCTACGGCAGCACCTGACCGGTTGCGAGCAGCTGCACCACCTCGTCAGCGCAGCCGTATGCGAGCGTCACGCCGGCGCCTCCATGGCCGTAGCAGTGCACGGCGTCGACCCCGCGGTCATCGGTGCGTTCCAGGCGGACCGCGGAGCGCGCCGGGCGCAATCCGACGCGCTGGTCCACGATCGCCGCGTGCGCGAGTTCGGGTAGCAACGCACTCGCCCGGCGGAGTATCGCGTGTGCATCGGTGTCGCGAAGCCGCACATCGCCATCACCGCGCTGCGCAGTGCCGCCGACGACGATCGTCGTGCGCCGAGGCACCACGTAGGTGAGATCGACCGGATCCGTGTCGTCGAGGATCCACTCGCGCAGGCCGGTCTGCTCGAGGACAACCACCTGCCCGCGCACCGGTTCCAGCGCCGGGTCGGCGGCAAGTTCGCGCGCACCCAGGCCGGCGCAGTTCACCACGACATCGGCGCCGCCGCCGGCATCGGCCGCCTCGTCGAGCGAGGACACCTTCCGGCGCGTCACCGGCGTGCCCATGGCGCACAACCGGTCGGTCAGCCAGCTCAGGTGCACCGGCGTGTCCACAACCGGAACGGTGACTTCGATGCCGTCGCCGAAACCGGCCGGGAGTTCGTCGCCGGACAACCGGCGCAGCGGCGGCGCCGCCGGTGTCCACCACGGATCCGGTGTTGTGGTGCGGAACAGTTGCCGGCCGGTGCGCAGGTCCACACCCGCCGGCGGCACCGTCGTCGCGAGTTCGGTGAGTGCGCGCAACCCGGCCGCGGCCCAGCGTGCGACGGCGTCCTGTGGGGCGGCCAGGTAGGGAAACCACAGCGCGGCGGCGACCGCGGAGGTGGTCTGCGCGCCGGTGCGTTCGGCGACGACGTGCACCTCGTGACCGGCTTCGCGCAGCCGTAGTGCCGACGTCAGCCCGACGATGCCGGCGCCGACAACGGTGATCCGCATCCGCACATCATGGCGTGCCCTAGGCTGCGACCAGATCGACCGGGGGTCCTGATCGGAGGGTGCTGGAGTGGATTCGACGACCGCCGTGCTCGAGGAGTTGCGACAACTCAAGTACCGGTACCTGCGCACGCTCGACCTGAAGGACTGGGACGAATTCGCCGACACGCTGACCGAGGATGTGACGGCGGACTACGGCGAGCGGCTGAGCTTCACCGGCCGGGATGCCGTGGTCGGCTTCATGCGAACCTCGCTCGGAACCGGAGCCATCATCACGGTGCACCAGTGCCATCACCCGGAGATCTCGGTCGATGGCGACCAGGCCACCGGGCGTTGGTACCTGGAGGACAAAGTCATCATCACCGAGCAGCGGATGATGCTCACCGGCGCGGCGTTCTATGACGACAGGTACCGCAAGTGCGACGACGGCGCGTGGCGAATCGCGCGCACGGGTTACATCCGCAGCTACGAAGCGATGCAGTCGCTGGACGACACGCCGAGCTGGCGGCTCACCGCGAACCGGTGGGGCTGAGCACCCCCCGCCGGTGTCGATCGTGATGCGCACGGGGCGCTATAGGCCCTTGCCAGCATCACGATCCACTAGCGCCCGGCGGAGACACCGAACCTGCGCTCGCTGCGCTCGCGGGCCTTGCGCGCCTCCACCTCTCGATCGCGGGGCGGGGCAGCCGTCACCAGTGATTCCAGCAGATGCCGGGTGATGTGTGCGATCTCGTGCACGGCCTCGTCGAAGGCCGGCTGGTTCGCCGCCGACGGCTTGGTGGTCCCGCTGACCTTGCGGACGAACTGCAGCGCGGCGGCGTGCACCTCGTCCTGGGTAGCGGGGGGCGCGAAGTTGTGCAGGGTCTTGATGTTGCGGCACATAACGTCCAGGGTGCCACGCCGATGCGACGCAGCCGCAGCTCTTGCGTGCAGCAACTGAAACAGGTTCTATTTCTTGCGTGACTACGTCGCCCGACTCCCCTGCCACCAAACCGAAGCCGCCCGGGCTGGAACGCCCCAGCACGGTCCGGGTCATCAAGGTGATGTCCGCTGTGCATCGCGCGCTGTACAAGGCGAGCGGCGGACGGGTACTTCGGAACTGGAAGTTCGGCTCGGCGGCCCGTCGCGGCCGCGGCGTGCCGATCTGCCTGGTCACCACCACCGGCCGCAAGAGCGGGCAGCGCCGCGAGGTGCCGCTGTGCTATCTGGCCGACGGCGATCGGGTGATCCTGGTCGCTTCCCAGGGCGGCCTGCCGACGAACCCGCAGTGGTATCTCAACACCAAGGCCAACCCGGAGGTCGAGGTTCGGATCGGCCGGTCGGTGCGGCAGATGCGCGCGCGCACGGCGAACGCGGCCGAGCGCGCCGAACTCTGGCCCCGGCTGGTCGACCTCTACAACGACTACGCCTCCTACGCGACCTGGACTGACCGGGAGATCCCCGTGGTCATCTGCGAGCCGAACGAGGCGGGTCCGGCCTAGTCGCCTGCCCGCTGCCCGGCACGCCCGGCCCGTCGTGGCGTTTGTGCCCTTCCGCGTGGCGAGAAAATCAGTAAACTGCAACACGTTTCAGTTTTGCCGACGAACGGCACTGTGGAGACGAGGGGCCGGATGGACCGAACTGTGGACTATGTCGTGGTCGGCGCAGGCAGCGCCGGCTGCGTGCTGGCGCGCCGCCTGGCGGACTCCGGGGCGAGCGTGGCGCTGATCGAGGCCGGTGGCCCGGACACCACGCGCCTGGTTCGCAAGCCCGGGATGATCGCCGTCTTCCACAACATCCCGCAGCTGAAGAAGCGGCTGGCCTGGGAGCACTACACGGTGCCCCAGGCACACGCCAACAACCGCAAGATCCCGCAGACGCACGGGCGGGTCCGCGGCGGGTCCGGCTCGATCAACGGCATGGTCTTCGTCCGCGGCAACCGCAAGAACTTCGACGACTGGGCCGCCGAGGGCAACACCGGGTGGAGCTACGCCGACGTGCTGCCTTACTACCGGCGCTTCGAGAGCTGGGAAGACGGCGCCAACGACTTTCGCGGCGGAGACGGCCCGATCCGCGTCACCCGGCAGAAGGACCTGACCACCGCCGGGCAGGCGTTCATCGAGGCGCTCGCGGAAACCGCAGGGGTCAAACGCAACGACGATTACAACGGCGAGGACCAGGAGGGCTCGTCGATCTTCCAGATGAACGTGGCCGGCGGTCTGCGCTACAGCTCTTCGATCGGCTACCTGGAAGACCACACCGCGGCGAATCTGCAGGTGGTGCTCGGCACCCTGGTCACGCGGGTCGTGATCGAGAACGGTCGAGCCGTCGGCGTCGAGATCATCACCAAGAGCGGACTGCAGACCATCCGTGCCAACCGCGAGGTAGTGGTGAGCGCCGGTGCCTTCGGCACACCGCAGGTGCTCATGCTGTCCGGCATCGGGCCGGCCGATCACCTTCGTTCGCACGGCATCGACGTGGTGGCCGATCTGCCGGTCGGCGACAACCTGCACGACCACATGTTCGTGCCGCTCACCTACCTGACCAAGGAGTCCCGCCACCGTGGCACCACGCCGTACTTCGCGGCCGGGGTGATGAAGGAGGCGCTGCGCGGAGACAGTTGGCTGGCTCGAAGCGTGTTCGAGGCGGTCGGGTTCGTCCGGAGTCCGCAGGCCAAGGAGATACCGGACATCCAGTTGCATGCGCTGCCGTGGTCGTACCCGTTCCCGAACCAGGACGCGCCGATCCGGCACAAGGTGGACAAGCGGTCCGCGATCACGATCATGGCCACGCTGATCTATCCGCGCAGTCGCGGTACGGTCCGGCTCGCTTCCACCGACCCTGCCGCTGCCCCACTGATCGACCCGAACTACCTCGGCGACAACGCCGACCGGGAGTTGCTGCTCGACGCCATGGAATTGGTCCGTGAGGTGATGGCGAACCCGGTGATCGCCCGCGGGATCACCGGCGAGCTCTCCCCCGGTCCCAACTATTCGAGCCGCGCCGAACTCTCGGCGGAGGTGCCGAACCGGGCGACCACGGTCTACCACCCGGTCGGGACGGCCCGGATGGGTGTGGACGAGCGCGCAGTGGTGGATCCGACGCTCAAGGTCCGCGGCGTGGACGGGCTGCGGGTAGCCGACGCATCGATCATGCCGAGCATCACCGGCGGCAACACCAACGCCCCGTCGATGATGATCGGGGAACACGCCGCGGCGCTGATCCTCTGAGTTCTCCGGCGCCGCCGGCGCCGCCCGATTTCATCGTCGGGAAAAACGGCCTTTATCTGACTTATTCGGGCAATTTCCGGCGACCATAGCGAGCCGGATGCCATCGACGTGAGTGCAACGTCCGGTTTAGGTCGTGTTTATCCGTCGGGCTTACCTTTTCCGCAGCAAGATCCGCGGTTTGGTAGGGAAAGAAGGAGCCCCCGAGCATGCTCGGGGGCTCCTTCTTGTGCTGCTCAGATCAGCGGATCATCCTTCGTCGACGTCGCACTGCGTTCCGGCAGTGGTCTCGCCGATGGCGATGTCATACCGCTTGTCCGGCCACTGCAGGTAGACGACGTCCTGCGTCACCTGGTGGTTGGTCACCACTTGCCGGTTTAGGTACAGCGTCAGCCGCAGCGGGAGCTTGATGGTGATCGGTTTGGTCGAGTCGATCAGCTTCAACTGCTTGCCGTTCAACGTGACGGTCGCTACGTACGACGAGCCGCTGGTGTTCTCGGTGCAAGCGCCATCCGACTCGAAGGATTCGGCGTTGGCCTGGCTGTGCACGCCCTGGATGACCAGGTTGAGACCCAGTCCGTTGACGGTGACCTTCGCGATGTCCGAGGTCGCCGACGAGGACGTGACGAGCGGCGCGAAGCCGGCCTGGTTGAAGAACGTGCCGTTGTTGACCGCGTGCACCCCGACGGTAACCAGCGGGTTGACGCCAAGGACCGGCACCGAGGTGTCGGTGATCGCGGAGTAATCGGTCACGCACGGCGTGAGCGCGTTGTTCGCCGCGCCGATGACGAGCGGCTTCGGCCCGTCAAGTGCGATGGCGCGTGCACGACACGACGTGCTTGCCGGCGCGGCGGAACTTGGTCCGGCGGTCGCGGCCATTACGCCGACCGTAGCGGCACCGGCGGTGACCATGGTGATGCCAAGGCGAATCCATCGCCTCGGAATAGCGTGACGTCCAGTCATAGAGCCTCCCCACCCGAGTGGTTACGAGCGCCACATCGGGCGCACGTGTTCAGCATGTCCCAGGTACTCGGAATTCTCGCGTCGAAATGTCGGGGATTTTATGCGGTCTTGACATCGGTCACCCATCTCGGACAAGTCGGTGGAACCGTTCTCGACACCGACGCACTGGCGCAAACAAGGCGGTGGGCGCGCAGGCCGCGTAGCCCGCGCGGTAGCCGGCCGCTCCCCACGCCCCGGCGGATATCTGGAAGGCTCGGCATGGCACGGCACGAGACCCACGCGGGACTAGAGGTGTGCGATGGGCGAGGACGTCGAGGACACCACGTTCGACCGGCAGGACCGGCAGCGGTACCGGGAGAAGTTGCGCCGCTGCCTGGACGTGTTCGCTCGGATGCTGTCCGAAGCCAAGTTCGACTTCGAGCGGCCACTGACCGGCTTGGAGATCGAACTCAATCTCGTCGACGGCGAACACGACCCGGCCATGCGCAACGCTGCAGTCCTGCAGCAGATCGCCAATCCCGACTACCAGACCGAACTGGCCCAGTTCAACATCGAGATCAACGTGCAGCCACGGTCCCTGCGCGACGAGTCAGCTGAGGAGCTGGAGAGCGAGCTGCGCGCCAGCCTGAACGACGCGGAGAGCCGGGCGCGTTCCGTCGGCGCGCACATCGTGATGATCGGCATGTTGCCGACACTGACCCCCGAGCACCTCACCGCCGCATCGCTCAGCGCGAACCCGCGCTACCGCTTGATCAACGAGCAGATCTTCGCGGCGCGCGGAGAGGACCTGCACATCAGCATCGATGGCCCGGAACGCCTCAACGCCTACGCGGACACCATTGCGCCGGAAGCGGCGTGCACCAGCGTTCAGTTCCACTTGCAGGTGAGCCCGCAGGACTACGCCCCGACCTGGAACGCGGCGCAGTGCATCGCCGGGGTGCAGCTTGCACTCGGGGCGAACTCGCCGTTCCTGTTCGGCAAGGAGCTGTGGCGTGAGACGAGAGTGGCGCTGTTCGAGCAAGCCACCGATACCCGCCCGCAGGAGCTGAAGGAGCAGGGCGTGCGGCCCCGGGTGTGGTTCGGCGAGCGGTGGATCACCTCGGTGTTCGACCAGTTCGAGGAGAACGTGCGCTACTTCCCCGCGCTGCTCCCGCTGTGCGACCCGGAGGACCCGGTGGCCGTGCTCGATGCGGGCGACACACCGCAGCTCGCGGAGCTGCGCATGCACAACGGCACCATCTACCGGTGGAACCGGCCCGTCTACGACGTGTACCGCGGCAAGCCGCACCTGCGCGTGGAGAACAGGGTGTTGCCGGCCGGCCCGACGGTGGTGGACATCCTGGCCAACGGCGCCTTCTACTACGGGATGCTGCGAGCGCTCACCGCGCAGGACCGGCCGCTGTGGTCTCAGCTCTCGTTCCCGACCGCGTTCGACAACTTCGAGGCGGGCGCGCGCCACGGCATCGACGCGCAGCTGTTCTGGCCCGGTCTGGGCGAGGTACCAGGGTCGGAACTGGTGCTGCGCAAGCTGTTGCCGATGGCGCACCACGGGCTCACCGAGTGGGGCGTCGCGTCCACCGTCACCGACCGGCTGCTGGGCATCATCGAGCAGCGCTGCATCGCACACCAGAACGGCGCCGAATGGCAGGCCCGCGTGTTCCACCACATCGACGAGCGGCGCCAGCCGCTGGACCGCCGGGAATCGTTGCGGGAGATGCTGCGCCGATACGTGGAGTTGATGCACAGCAACGAGCCGGTCGGCTCCTGGCCCCTGGATTGAGTCGTGGCGGCCTGAGTCACGTCACGGTACTGGGCCGCTCCAGCCGGTACTGGTGACGACGGGTTGGACACTCGTCGGCAGCCCGAACGCCGCGACCGGCAGGTACACCGTGAGCAGACCGATCACTGTCATGGCCGCCAACGAGTAGCACGCCCACCGCCGGGCCCGGCCGCGGATCGGGCTGCTCTGGCCACGCCGCTCCAGCAACGGCCAGCAGAGCAGGCCGACCACATAGGCCAGCGCATGCCCGCTTGAGGTCATGTCGTGCTCGGCGGCGAGCTGGGCCACCGTGATCGCCACTCCGGTCGCCAGCAGCACCCGCCGCCAGCGTGGCGGCGCGAACTGCGTCAGTGCCGCGGCGACGGAGAACGTGACGTAGCTGATGCCGACGTCGAAACGCACCGCCGCCGCCCGGCTTTCACCGCCCGCGTGGATGGCCAGCCGCACCGCGCCCTCGGTGATGAGGCTCGGGATCACCTGTCCCGCGGCAGCGACCGCGAGCATCCGGCGCGCCCCGACGCGACGCTCCAACAGGCCGCACACGACGGCCGCGACCGCGATGCCGGCGATGCTGGGCCCGGTGAGCACGAAAGCGCTCACCACCATGGCGGAAATGGGGTGGTGATACAGGTTCACCAGGTTGGTGGACGCCCACCGTTGCACGCTGTCGGCGTCGATCACGCCACCGGAGATGAGTGCGACGGTGAGGACGAGCCCACCGACGACGGCTGTGGTCGCCGGTGCGGCGGAGGTTGTGCCAAGCAGGACCCGCAGCGCGCGGTACGTCCGGCCGGACCGCCACGCCGGGCCCACGCCGGTACGGACGGGTGATGCCCCCATCACGCCGCCCGCCGCGCCCGTTGCGGACACCACAGCCACACCTACATCGTGCCCGGGTTTCCTGTGTCGCGCATGGGCAATTCCGGTGCCGAGACCACAGGCGACGCCCATGCCGCTGGGAACGCCCGTGTGCGTGCCGATCATTCCGGGTGGCGCTGGACTCCCCCGGCACGACCTAGCAGCCGTAAGGTGTCTGGACGTAGCGAGCCTGGGACATCCTGGGAGGACACCGTGGCCATCACGCGCGGTTTTCACGGTCGGCGTGTCGAGGCGGACCCGGCTCGGGTTCCCCCCGGCCAGTACGTCACCGAAGGCTTTCCGGTGCTGTCGGCGGGCCCGACCCAGCACACCCATGCCGATGCGTGGACGTTCACGATCCGCGGCGAGGTGGACGAACCGCTGACGTGGACCTGGGCGCAGTTCCAGGCACTGCCGCACGAGAGCGTCACCGTCGATATCCATTGCGTCACCAAATGGTCCAAGCTCGGCACCGCGTGGACCGGGGTAGCCCTGGACACGCTGCTCGACGGCGTTCAGACCAGCGCCGACTACGTGCTCGCATTCAGCGACGGCGGCTACACCACCAACCTCCCGCTGCAGGATCTGCGTGACGGCCAAGCATGGGTCGCCTACGAATACGACGGCGAGGCATTGGAACCCGAACACGGCGGCCCGGCCCGCCTGCTGGTCCCGCATCTGTACTTCTGGAAGAGCGCCAAGTGGGTACGCGGGCTGGAGTTGCGCGCGCACGACGAACCCGGTTTCTGGGAACGGTACGGCTACCACAACTACGGAGACCCGTGGAAAGAACAGCGGTACGACGGCGACTGAACTGGCAACAAGCCACGGTGCTGGAAACGGTCGTCGAGAACTCGCAGGCGACGACGATCATGTTCGACGTCCCGGACTGGCCCGGGTTCCTGGCCGGCCAGCACCTCGACGTTCGGCTGACTGCGGAGGATGGATACCAGGCCCAGCGCAGCTACTCCATTTCCTCTGCCCCGGAGGACGAGCACGTCGCGATCACGGTTGAGCGCCTCGACGACGGCGAGGTCTCGCCGTTCCTGACCGGTGAGCTGCGTGTCGGTGACGAGTTGGAGATGCGCGGGCCTATCGGCGGGTACTTCGTGTGGCAAGACGCCGACGGCGGCCCGGTGCAGCTTGTCGCCGGCGGTTCCGGCGTGGCCCCGTTGCGCTCGATCCTGCGGCACCACCGGGCGATCGCCAGCACGGTGCCGATGCGGTTGCTCTGCTCGGCCCGTTCTCTCGAGCTGCTGCTGTATCGCGACGAGCTGACGAGCCCCATCGACGACAACGTCGAGATCACACTGACGCTGACGCGAGATCAACCCCCGGACTGGGCCGGGTACGGACGGCGGGTGGACCGCGACATGCTCGTCGACGCCGCGTGGGCGCCGGCGGACCAGCCGCTGTGCTACGTCTGCGGCCCGACACCGTTCGTGGAAACGGTGGCGGGCACGCTCGTCGACCTGGGCTATGACCCGGCTCGAATACGGACCGAACGCTTCGGCGGGACGGGAACGTGATTGCGATGGACGCCTTGGACGGCAATGCGATCGCCGGGACGCTGGCCGAGGTGTTCGGCACCGAGATGACCACCGCCGTCGGCAGCTGCGGCGCGTGCGGGCGAACCGGTCCGATGGCCGAAGTCAGCGTCTATCTCGACGGTCCGGGCGTGGTGGTCCGCTGCCGTAGCTGCAGCAACCTGCTGGTGGTGATCGTGCGGCGGCGTGAACTCGCCTGCGTCGACCTCACCGGGTTGGCGTCGTTGACGATCGCGGGCTGAGCGCGGAAATTCGCGCGCCCGCCCGGCACTGCGGTAGCTAGCATCGCCGCCGTGAGGTCGGTCTGGGAGTTCTTCGGCATCGCGGTCGTCCTGACGCTCACGCCGGGGCCGGCGACCGCGATGATCGTGCGCGTCGCCGCACGAGACGGGCGCCGGGCGGCGCTGCTGGCCACCGTCGGCAATGGCACCGGCGTGCTGGCCTGGGCGCTGCTCAGTGCGGTGGGCGTCTCGTCGCTGATCGTGGCGTCCGAGGTGGCCTACGACGTGCTTCGCATCGGCGGTGCGTGCCTGCTGGGGGTCATTGGGCTGCGGTCCTTACTGCAACGCCGCGGCACCCACCCCGTCACCGCGCAGCCGACGGCACGGGCCCGACGCGCGGGTTGGCGTTCCGGGCTGGTTTCCGGCTTGTCCAATCCGAAGCTCGCCGTCTTCTTCATCGCCTTGTTCCCGCAATTCCTCAGGCACGGTGCACCGGTGTTTCCGTACGCGCTGGCGATGGCGGCCACCGTGGTCACGTTCGACATGCTGTGGTTCTCCACCCTCGCATTCGCCGTCGATCGCGCGCGGGCGCTGGTGCAGCCTCGGGTGCGCGAGATCTTCGAACGATGCACCGGTGCGGTGCTGGTCGGCCTTGGCCTGCGCTTGGCCACCGAATCCCGCTGAGTGGCGGCTGCGATCGAGTGAGCGGCTCAGAGCAGGCCGGCGCTACCGCGGATCCGCGTTTGGATCGAGCCGTGCGCTGGCCATCGTCCCTCCCGAGACGGTGACTCGACCGGACACCGCCGGGCCTGATCATTGCAGCTGAGGCGAATCAGCCCGGCATACCGAATCACGATCGCTGGCGGGCACCATGACTTGCATCGACGTCACTGCTCGGCTGCGTCGCGTTGGACGCCGGCGAGGTTGCGGCTTTCGCCTTGCGTTGCAGCACCAATGCCACGGCACCGATCAGTGCGACGCCGCCGAGGAGGACGGACCTGCGGCGAGGAGACCGACGGTCGGCCCGGACCGGAACGCTGCTCGCGTCGATCAGCTTCGATGCCTTGCGCGTCGCCTTCTTCTTTGCCCGCCGAACCTGCTTGCGCCGCTGGTCGAGTTCGCGTTCGGCACGCTTGCGTGCCTCTTTGCGCACCTTCCTGCCGCGCTTGACGGTGGCGTCCAGTACCGCACCGATCGACTCGGCCAGGTCGTCGCCTATCCCTTTGACGGTTGACTCGACGGAGTCCGAGCTGCGTGAGGCTGCGCTTGCTATCGCAGTGTCGCCCATTGTTCGAGTCCCTTTCGATGGTCGGCTGTCAAGGACGTCGTACCCAAAACATCCGATGACATAGCCGAAGGGATGGCGTCGGCTGAAATCCCGCCGACCCCAGCAGACACCCGCGCTTGAACCTGTTGGCAGGTTAGGAATCGAGTCCGAGAGTGAACGTCGGCTTGGGTGCGGTGTCGGGAATGTGATGGGCCGGATCGAGTTGGCGGATGGCGGTGCCGGTGGCGAAGAACTCGGTCGCGTGCTCACCCCACACATGGTTGTGGACCTCGACGGAGACGCCGACGATCCCATTGCTTCCGGCTTGGGTCGCCTCAGCCTGCATGCGGCTCAGCGCCAATTCCCGAGCCTCGTAGATCCCCTGGGTGAAGAGAACCATTTCCTGGTTCGTGCCGGCCTGACGGATTGACTGAAGCGTGCTCTGGTGCGCGATGTGATAAACGCAGGTGCCGAGGACGAATGCCACCGGAACTGACCCTGCGGCAAGCAGGCGATAGAAATCCTGGGCGGAGAGATCGGAGGAGAACGCACGTCCGCCCGGTGCACGATGGGCTCCGTTACCGCTGAAGGCACGTACCGCGGTGCCGGTGGCGACGAATTCGAGCACGCCCTGGCCCCAGACATATTGCTGCGCTTTCAGGCGGACGCCGACCACGCCGTCGGCGCCGAGTTGTTCGGCTTCGGCTTGCATGCGGCTCATCGCCAACTCGCGGGCCGCGTACATGGCCTGCGTCAACACGTTCAGTTCCTGGCTCTTGCCCCAGCGGACGACCTGAATGCCGATGTGATAAATCGAGGAGCCGACGACGAATCCGAGCGGCTCGAACCCGGCCTCGTTCAGCAAGACGTATTCCGACACCGACAAATCAGAGGTGAACGGGCCGTCCGCTGCTGAGCCCCTCGTCGCGGCCAACCGCGCATTTGCCGCGCCCGGCTCCCATCCCCCGCCGTCGTTCGACACCTGATTTGCCCTTCCGAAGACCGCCATATCGACTCCCATCACCGCGTCCAGCCAACGTCTCGGACCCTACGTGACCATGCTGGTGCTCGACTGTGTCGGCTGAGCGCTACCAGCGCCCGGCGCGCCTAAGCTCGCAAACGTGGACGACTCCCAGACCGAGGGCCCACCCGCATCAGCTCCCCCGGAGCTGCCAGCACCCGTCGACTCGGCGCCGCCGGCACGCGACCAACAAGCGGACACCACCCCCGGACCGCTCGGCAACCTGGTTGCCGCTCATTTCCAGCGCGTCGAGATCGCACTGCTCGCCCGTGTCTTGACGACGACGCTGGTGGGAGCGCTGCCGCCGCGCATGGTGCGGGTGCAGCGAAGGCGCACGCTGATCGAGCGTCTTCTGCGACGCCCGGGCGAGACCGTCGGCATCAGCGTCATCGCCGATGATCAGATATTGACGCTTCGCGCACCGGAACTCGGCGTCACCGAGACCACGATCGGCCATATCGTCCGCGGCGTTGTGCTCTCCAGCGATCGGGTACCGGTGGCCACCTGGCTGGCCACCCTGGCCGACACTCTCAATCGGGTCACCAACGACGACGCCGTCACCCGCGCGGCACTCGAACGTGCCCTACTCAAGTAACGGGCGGTGGCCTTCGGGGCGAGACGGGCGGCGAGCGAAATGGCCGCCACGGATGACAGAATCGACGAGTGACCAGTGGGTTCCACCCTGCGCTTCGCCATGTACGCGCGGCAGAGTTGAGTTCGAACACACCTCAGTCCGGTGACATGCAGAGGTTCGCTGCCATCAGCGGCGAGAGCGTTGGCTCGGACAAGCTCTGGATGGGGCAGACCCATGTCCAGCCGGGCGCCCGGTCCTCGGATCACCACCATGGCGAGGCAGAGACCGCGATCTATGTGCTCAGCGGCAACCCGGAGTTCGTCTTTCTCGATCCGGAATCGGGCGAGGAGACTCGCATCATGGCCGGCCCCGGGGACTACATCTTCGTGCCCGCCTACACGCCGCACCGCGAGGAGAACAACGACTCGGAAAACGAGGCAGTGGTCGTTATCGCCCGAAGCACCCAGGAGGCGATCGTCGTCAACTTGCCGTCCCTGCACCCCGAGTAGGCCGAAGATGGCGCCATGAGGACCAACCGATCGATTCCGCCGGTGACGGTGATACCGGTGTTGAGTTACCCGGACGTGCAAGAGGCCGTGGCGTGGCTTACCGCGTCGTTCGGGTTCGCCGAGCGAGTCCGCATAGGTGAGAACCACCGGGCTCAGCTGTCAGTCGGTGACGCCGCCGTCATCATCGCGGACACGGGTGGCAGTCGTCGCGCTCCCGATCCGGCGGTGACGACAAGCTCCGTCATCGTGCGCGTGGCTGACGTCGACGCCCAGCGGATCCGGGCAGAACAGCTTGGGGCGACGACCGTGATGGAGCCGACCGACCTCCCTTTTGGTGAACGGCAATACACCGTGCGCGACCCGTGGGGACATCACTGGACGTTCACCCAGACCATCGCCGATGTCGCGCCCGAGGACTGGGGTGGCACAACCATCCACGCCTGGTAAACGCCGGCCGCGCGGTGTGGAGATCCAGTGTCATGAAATCAGTGGCTACAAGCCTGCCGGTCAGACAGCATGGCGACATGGTCAAGACGATCGGAATCTTGCTGTTCGAGAACGTGGAGGAGCTGGACGCGGTTGGACCGTGGGAGGTGCTTGCCAGCTGGACGCGTAACAGCCCGGACGACGGATGGGCGGTCACGACGCTATCCCTCGACGGGCAGTTGATCACGGCGGCCAAGGGCATGCAGTTCCAGCCGGCGAACAGCTACGAGTCCGTCCCACCGATGGACGTCCTGATCTATCCGGGCGGTATCGGTACCCGGGCGCACCTTGCGGATCCGGCACAGCTGGATTGGGTCCGCGCGCAGCGCGCCTCGACCGCACTGCTCACCAGTGTCTGTACTGGATCGCTCGTATACGCCAAGGCGGGCCTGCTGACCGGCCGTGCCGCCACCACCCACTGGTCGGCGCTCGATCTGCTCCACGACCTCGACCCGACAATCGAAGTACGCGGGCAGGAGCGTTTCGTCGACACCGGGGACGTGATCACGTCTGCTGGCGTGAGCGCGGGCATCGACATGGCGTTGCACCTGGTCGCCCGGCTCAGCAGCGTCGAGCGCGCACGCGAGGTGCGGCGATACATCCAGTACGACCCGCAGCCACCCACCTGAACGCAGCTGGCCCTGAATGACTGAAGCCCCCGGAAGTCGGGGGCTTCGTCGTGGTAGCCCCGACCGGATTCGAACCGGCGCTACCGCCTTGAGAGGGCGGCGTCCTGGGCCACTAGACGACGGGGCCCCAGAAACTTCGATGCAACCGATCGATGCACCTGCTCGGTGCGATCAATCTGCCGCGCTGGGGTACCAGGACTCGAACCTAGACTAACTGAACCAGAATCAGTTGGGCTGCCAATTACCCCATACCCCATAGGGAAGACCCTGCTGGCTAGCCGGACGGCATACCTGAGGGCCAGCCGCCGACTTTACCGGACCGGCAAAGCCCGGCCAAAAACGCTCAGCGCCACCGCAGCGCGTCATGGACACGGCGGACCGGCGCTCGGCACCGGGCGCGCTCGCCGCGACCCGGGCCTCATACGCAGCACGCCCGCCGCCCCTGATCGCATCGGCTGATGAGGTGATCCGATCCGGTCGCCACCATGATCTTTTCGCCCGACCCGGCGCGGCAGCAGGCCGGACCACTTGGTCACCGTGCCCATCGACGCGGGCGCGTAGATGAGCAATCTCGGGCTGCTTGAGCGCCTTGACGATCTCCGCAGCGACCACCTCAGGCTCGATGGTGCGCGATGCCCGGGTGCGTGCGATGCCCGAGCGCCAGCTCGGTGTTGACCAGCACCGGCAGCACGCAACCGATGTCGATGCCGGACCCGCGCAGTTCCCAGGACACCGACTCGGTCAGACCGACGACGGCGTGCTTGGTCGCGGAGTACGTCGATGCACCCGGCGTCGGCACGACGCCGGCCATCGACGCGACGTTGATGATGTGCCCGTGCCCGCGCGGGCGCATCCGCCGGATCGCCTCTCGGGTACCGAACAGCGGCGCGAGAAAGTTCACCTCGACCTGGCGCAGCGTGCTGTCCGACGGTCTCGTCCTCGAACATGGCGACCGGCATGATCCCGGCGTTGTTGATCAGGACGTCGAGCGGGCCGACGTCGCGTTCGACCTCGTCCAGGACCGCGCGGAATGCGTCGTGGTCGGTGACGTCCAGCCGCAGCCCGAGGGCGTCCGCCGCCCAATTCCTTGGCCGTGCGCCCGGCCAGCTCAGCGTCCAGGTCGCCGATGGCGACTCGGGCGCCTCTCGGCGACCAGCGCGAGCGGCCGTCGCCCTGCCGATCCCCCGCGCGCGCGCCGGTGATGAACACGACCTTGCCCTGCAGCGATCGGCCGCACTTCGCGTCATGACGTCACCCCCCGGCGCGCTGCGTCGCGGCGCGCCGCTCGTAGTGCGCGCGCTCGGCCGAATGCGCCGCCGACGGACAGCACGTCGTCGGATCCGGTGCGGCGCATGCAGCCACTCGCCGAACCCGCGCGGGAAGACGCGCACGATGTTGCCCACCGCACCGAGGCGCGCCGGCACGTACACGTCGTGCCTCGGCCGTTTGCAACGCGGCGACGATGGCCGCGGCGACGTCCTCGGGCTGCACCATGCGAGGTCAGCCGGGAGCCGCGCAAGCCCGTCGGCCAGTTCGGTGCGCACGATCGTCGGCATCACGCAGCTGGTCTCCACGCCAGTGCCGCGCAGCTCGTAGCGCACCGCCTCGGTCAGCCCGACCACGCCGTGCTTGGTCGCGCAGTAGGTGGCTGCACCGGCGGTCCCGACCTTGCCCGCAAGCGAGGCGATGTTCACGATGTGCCCGGTGCCGCGCGGCTTCATCCGCCGGATCGCCTCGCGGGTGCCGTGGATGACGGCGGCGAGATTGATGGCGAGCTGCCTCGCAGTGGTCGCCTCGGACTCCTCGTCCAGCAGCGCCAGCGGCATGATGCCGGCGTTGTTGACCAGTACGTCGATCGGCCCGAGTTCGCGCTCCGACCTCGTCCAGGAACGCGGTGAACCCGGCGTGGTCGGTGACGTCGAGATGCAGGCGCGACTGCTCGCCGCCCAGCTCCTTGGCCAGTACCTGCGGCGAGGTCCTCGTCCAGGTCACCGATCGCGACCCGGGCACCTTCGGCCGCCAGCGCACGGGCGGTCGCCGCACCGATACCCCGCGCACCGCCGGTGATGACGACGACCTTGCCGGCCAGCGAGCGAATCTGCCGCGCCATGCGCCTCGAACCCATAGCCCGTCCCACGTGGGGCGGATTCTTCCCGCTATCCGGGAAGAAGTCTCCCCACGTCGTAGCTACTTCAGCCGGCGGGAGAACTTCAACCGGAGACCTTGCTGACGATGTCGTAGGCGTCCTTGTCCCGCGGGAAGGAGGACATGTCCTTGCCCATGTTGAACATCTTGCTGCGTCGTCGCCTTCGGCCGGGAGAACTCGCGCAGTCCGTCTTCGCCGTGGAAGCGGCCGAAGCCGCTGTTACCGACGCCGCCGAACGGCAGCGACGGGATGCCGACGAACGTCAGCACCGAGTTGATGGTCGTGCCGCCGGCCTTCATCCGGTCGGCGATGCTTGCGACCGTTGCTCTTCGAGAACACCGACGAGCCCAGACCCGAACTCGGTCGCGTTGGCACAGCCGCACCGCCTCGTCCGTGTCCCGCACGGTGTTGATCACCACCACCGGGCCGAACGTCTCCTCCTGCACGGCGGCGGACTCCTCCGGCACGTCGACCAGCACGATCGGGTGGACGTAGGGCGGCTGGATCGAGTCGGCGCCGCCGACCAGTGCGGTCGCGCCACGCTCCAGCGCGTCGCTCGACGTGCCGGCGGACGATGTCGATCTGCGACGGCAGCGTCATCGGCCCGTAGCTGTCCGGTCTCCGCCTGCCCGGCGGTGACCTGCTCGGCGTTGGCCTTCACCTTGGCCAGGAAGTCATCGCGCACAGCCTGCACCACATACACCCGCTCGACGCCGACGCACGCCTGGCCGGCGTTCCACATCGAGCCCCAGACGATCGCCTTGGCCGCCGCGTCCAGGTCGGCATCCTCGGCGACGATGGTCGCGTCCTTGCCGCCGAGTTCGAGCAACACCGGCGTGAGGTTCTCGGCGCAGGCCTGCATCACCCGGCGACCGGTGGGCACCGATCCGGTGAACGCCATCTTGTCGATGCCCGACTTGCACAGCGCCGATGCCCGTCTCACCGAATCCGCTGACCCAGGAGACGAACCCCTCGGGCGTGTCCGGGTTGGCCAGGTAGAACGACTCGACGGCGTAGACGCCGGTCGCGGTGGCGAACTCGCTCGGCTTGACGACGGCGGCGTTGCCCGCGGCCAGCGCGTAGGCCGAGCCCGCAGAACACGGTGTACAGCGGGGCGTTCCACGGCGCGATGACGCCGACGACGCCGAGCGGCAGGTACTCGACCCGCGAATCAAAGTTGATCATCGCCAGGCCGGACTTCACCCGGCGGCGCTTGAGCACCCGCTCGGCGTTGAGTGCCGCCCACTTGATGTCCTCGAGCGAGGCCAGCAGCTCGAACAGGACGTCGCCCTTGGGCTTCGCCGTCTCTCGGTTGCCCAGGTCGCAGATCTCGTCGATCCGCTTGGCCAGGTACGACGTCCAGCGCAGCATCCGCTTCTTCCGGCCGTCGAAGCCGAGTCGCTCCCACCACGACTGCGCGGCGCTGGCCTTGTCGCACCGCGCGCGGCAACCTGCTCCGGCGGTGTGCACCGGGTACGTACCGACCACCTCGCCGTTCGCCGGGTTCGTCAGCTCGAACGTCTGCCCGGCCCGGTGCGGCGGCGGTCGTCGAAGTGGCCGACGTGGGGGTGAGCTGAGCGGTCACAGGGCACCGTCCTCTGCCTGATTACGGCCTGGAGCCAGAATGAGAACACGTTACAGTTTTGCCCGGACCACGGCAACCACACCCCGATCCCGTCCGTTTTGGGGAAGATATTGGCCGCATGGGGCCACAACCTTCCCCAAAGCGGGACGGAAGGGGTGGGTCAGCCGGACGTAGCGGCGCGGAGGCGGTCCAGTGCAGCGCTCCCGGCCCAGGATCTCCATCGACTCGAACAACGGCGGCGATACCGTGCGCCCGGTCACCGCGACCCGCACCGGGCCGAATGCCAGCCGCGGCTTGAGCCCCAGGCCCTCGACCAGTGCCGACTTCAGGGCCTCCTCGATCGCCGCGCGCAGTCCACTCGCCGACTGCTCGAGCGCGGCGAGCGCCGCGCTCGACCACCGGCCGCCCATCGGCGTCCGAGCACCTTGGCGGCCGCGGCCTCGTCCACCGCTAAGTCCGCCGCCTCGTCGAGCAGGAAGCGAACCATCTCCACCCCTTCGACCAGCGTCTGCACCCGCTCCTGCACCAGCGGAGCGGCGGCATCGATCACTGCGCGATCAGCCGGCAGCCCGGCGCGGACGACGTAGTCCGCCGAGCCGCCCAGCGAAATCGGCCAGGCTCAGCAGGCGGATGTGCGTGGCGTTGATCGCCAGGCACTTCTTCGCGTCGAAGCGCGCGGGATTGGCCTTCACCGCAGAGATGTCGAACGCGGCGATCAGCTCCGCCGGTGAGAAGACGTCACGGTCCTCGGCGATCGACCACCCCAGCAGGGCGAGGTAGTTCATCAGACCCTCCGGCAGATAACCCTGTTCGGGATAGGCGAGCAGGTTCGACTCCGGGTCGCGCTTGGACAGCTTGCGATTGCCCTCCCCCATCACGTACGGAAGATGCCCGAACTGCGGCACGAAATCGGTAAGTCCCACCTCGATCAGCGCCCGGTAGAGGACGATCTGGCGCGGGGTGGACGGGAGCAGATCCTCGCCACGAAGCACGTGCGTGATGCGCATCAGCGCGTCGTCCACCGGGTTCACCAGCGGATACAGCGCATCCCCGTTTGCACGGACCACCACGTAGTCGGGCACCGAGCCGGCGGCGAAGCTCACCTCGCCCCGGACCAGGTCGGTCCAGGTGATGTCCTCATCCGGCATCCGCACCCGAAGTACCGGCTGACGTCCTTCGGCACGGAACGCGGCGCGCTGCTGTTCGGTGAACTCACGATCGGCGTTGTCGTAGCCGAGCTTGGGGTCGCGGCCGGCCGCCCGGTGCCGCGCCTCGACCTCCTCCGGCGTGGAGAACGACTCGTACAGGTGGCCGCCCCCGACCAGCTTGCGCACCACATCGGCGTAGATGTCGCGCCGCTCGCTCTGCCGATACGGCGGCGTACGGTCCGCCGATGTCCGGCCCCTCGTCCCAGCTCAGCCCGAGCCAGTGCAGCGAGTCGATCAGCTGGTGATAGGACTCCTCCGAATCGCGCGCCGCGTCGGTGTCCTCGACCCGGAACACGAACGTGCCGTGGTGATGCCGGGCGAAGGCCCAGTTGAACAGCGCGGTGCGGGCCATGCCGACGTGCGGATTGCCCGTCGGCGACGGGCAGAACCGCACCCGGACCGCGTCGGCGGCAGCGTTCACTTGGCCCGCACCGGGTTCACCAGCTCGCCGATCCCCTCGATCGCCACGCTCACGCTGTCACCGGCAACGATCGGACCGACACCGGACGGCGTGCCGGTGAGGATCACATCGCCAGGTAGCAACGTCATCACCGCGGACATGAACTCGATCAAGGCCGATATGTCGTGCACCATGGCGCTGGTGCGATCGTCCTGCCGGACCTCGCCGTTGACGGACGCGGTGATGCGCAGATCGGACGGGTCGAGCACGGTCTCGAGCCACGGACCGAGCGGGCAGAACGAGTCGTGACCCTTGGCGCGCGTCCACTGACCATCTGCGCGTTGCTGATCGCGCGCGGTCACGTCGTTCGCCGCCGTGTAACCGAGCACATGGCTGAGCGCGACCTCGCGCCCGACGTCGCGCGCGGGGCGCCCGATCACCACGGCCAGCTCCGCCTCGTAGTCGACGCGACCGACCTCGGCCGGGATCCGGATCGCATCCGCGGCACCGATCACCGAGGTGGACGGCTTGAGGAATATCACCGGCGTGGCGGGGGCATCGCCGCCCATCTCCTTCGCGTGCTCGGCGTAGTTCTTGCCGACGGCCACGACCTTGCTCGGCAGTATCGGCGAGAGCAGCCGAACATCAGGCAGCGCCCACCGGTCGCCGGTGAAGGTGATGGCGCCGAACGGGTGGCCATCGATCGCGGCCACGGTGAGCGCGTCGACCGCGGCGCCGGCCGCGCCCTCCACCACTCCCCACGCCACGCCGGGCGGGACGGCCGCGGAACCTGGATGCACGAAGCGGGCGATACGCACGATGGAAAGGTTATGTCATCCGGTACCGCCCGGTGTCACGCAGTGTCATCCAGTGTCCTACGCGCTGTGTCCGGCCGGGGCGCATCCCGATCCGCGCGGGCGGCTTCGGCATACTGGTCACCGTGAGTTCGACGCTGTCGCGGATCCCCATCGATTCCCGCCGCCGGCTCGCCGCCACGGTCGGCTTGTTCGCCACCCTGTTCATCGCGGTGGGCGCGGTGGCCACCACCGGGCCGGGTAGCGGCGGGGTGCGGGCGTTCTCCGCGCTCGCGTTCGTCATCGCCGCCCTACTGGCGTTGACCGGGTGGGGCGTGCTGCGCTCGGTGCGTCTGGACATGGCCGAACGGAAACTGGACGAGGCAATCGCCCGCTCGGTCGCGGCGCTGGGCCGCGACGGCGCACCGTGCGCGTGCGGGCATGAGCACGATCTGAACGAGCTGCACGTCAACGAGCTGCCGGACGCGACGTCGCAGTCGTCGAGCGACGCCGGCGCCTCCTGCGGCCAGGACGGGCATGGCGTCTCCTGTGGCCACGACTGCGGTGCCTGTGTACTGCGGCCGAAAGAGGCGGCCTGTCTCCCCGGAACGCAGGGCGAAAGCGCAGCGCAACCGGCCGCCGATGAGGCCGCCATTGGTATGCGGCCTAGTCCGTCAGCGACCCGGGCCGACCGCGCCGCGCGGTTGACGTCCTAATGCTGTTGACGTCCCAATGCTGTTGACGTCCTAGCGCTACCGGCTCTCGCGGAGCAGGCCGTAGCGCACCGCGTCGTGCAAGGCCAGCCAGGAAGCCTCGATCACGTTTCCGTGCACCCCGACGGTCGTCCATTCCCGTTGCCGGTCCGACGTCTCGATCATCACCCGGGTGACCGCATCCGTGCCTGGCTGGTCGGACATGATCCGCACCTTGTAGTCGGTGAGCTCGAGTTCGCCCAGCCGCGGGTACACCCCTTCCAGCGCCTTGCGCAGAGCCCGGTCGAGCGCGTTCACCGGTCCGTTGCCCTCTTCGGTGGAGATCACGCGCCGACCGCCGGCCAGCACCTTGACCGTCGCCTCGCTGGTGATGGAACCGTCCTCGCCCCGGTCGACGATCACCCGGTACGACTGCACCGTGAACGGCTCGACCGCGGCCGGGCCGGCAAGCTCGTCGCGTACCAGCAGTTCGAAGGACGCATCGGCGGCTTCGTAGGACCAACCCGCCGCCTCGCGGTCCTTCACCCGGTCGACGACCTTGCTCACCACGTCCGGCCGTTCGGACAGATCGACGCCCAACTCCTGTGACTTCAGCTCGACGGAGGCACGGCCGGCCATCTCGGTCACCAGGATGCGCTGCGCGTTGCCGACGACCTCGGGGTCGAGGTGGTTGTACAGCTCGGGCGAGATCTTGATCGCGGACGCGTGTAATCCCGCCTTGTGCGCGAACGCGGACGCGCCGACGTAGGGTGCATGGCTGTCCGGCGCCAGGTTGGCGATCTCGGCGATGGCGTGCGAGACACGCTGCATCTCCGCGAGACATCCGTCGGGCAGCACGTCCAAACCCATTTTCGTCACCAGGCCGCCGAGGACGGCGAAGATGTCGGCGTTGCCCGCGCGCTCGCCGTAGCCGTTGGCTGTGCCCTGTGCGTGCGAGGCACCGGCGTCGACGGCCGCGAGCGTGTTGGCGACGGCGCAACCGGTGTCGTCCTGCGTGTGGATGCCGAGGCGGATCCCGGCTCGCGAGCGCACCTGCGAGACCACGTCGTGCACGCCCATCGGCAGCATCCCGCCGTTGGTGTCGCACAGCACGCCCACGTCCGCACCACCCTGTGCGGCGGCCTCGAGCACCCGCACGCCGTAGTCCGGGTCGTGCTTGTAGCCGTCGAAGAAGTGCTCGCAGTCGAGGAACACGCGCCGGCCGGCCTCGTGCAGGTATCGCACCGTGTCCTGCACCATCGCCAGGTTCTCCTCGAGCGTGGTGCGCAGGGCTCGCTCGACGTGCCACACGTCCGACTTGGCGACCAGGGTGATGACCTGCGCACGCGAGTCGAGCAGTGCCTGAACCTGCGGGTCGTCCTCGACGCGTACCCCGGCTCGCCGGGTGGAGCCGAACGCCACCAGCACCGCGTGCTTGAGCGCGAGTTCCCCGTCGGCGGCGCGGGCGAAGAACTCGGTGTCCTTGGGCATCGCACCGGGCCAGCCGCCCTCGATGAAGCCCACGCCGAGCTGGTCCAGCAGACGCGCTACGGCCAGCTTGTCCGCGACCGAGTACGAGATCCCCTCGCGCTGGGCTCCGTCACGCAGCGTGGTGTCGAAGACGTGAAATGCGTCGGTCTGCATCGGTGATCCTGTCGGTTATGTCGGTTCGTTGATGTCGGTTCGTTGATGTCGGTTCGTTGATGTCGGTTGTCAGCATCGCGGCCAAAACAAAAGACCCCCCGCGAATGCGGAGGGTCTGCGCGTCGGTGATGAATCGATACCGACGCGCTAAGTGATAATCACGCAGAACTGCACGGCGCGAGTCTGCCACACCTACCGGTGGCGGCGCCACCATGAAGGTGCCGAGATCAGGACGCGACGGCCTTCGCCAGCCGCTCACCGATCTCACCGGTGGTGCCCGGGTTGCGCGGGTCGCGGCTGGCCAGATCGGCGGCCACCGCCGCCTCCACACGCGCCGCGGCGTCCGCATCGCCGACGTGCTCGAGCAGCATCGCAACCGAGAGCACCGCGGCGGTCGGATCAGCCTTGCCCTGCCCAGCGATGTCCGGCGCCGAGCCATGTACCGGCTCGAACATCGACGGGTTCTGCCGGCTCGGGTCGAGGTTGCCGCTGGCTGCGAGGCCGATGCCGCCAGCGATCGCCGCAGCCAGATCGGTGAGGATGTCGCCGAACAGGTTGTCGGTGACGATCACGTCGTAGCGGCCGGGATCGGTGACGAAGTAGATCGTCGCGGCGTCGACGTGGTTGTAGGCCACGGTCACGTCCGGGTATTCCGCCGCGATCGCCTGCACCGTGCGCAACCACAGGTCGCCCGCGTTCGTCAGCACGTTGTTCTTGTGCACCAGGGTGAGGTGGTTGCGACGCCGCGATGCGCGCTCGAACGCGAACCGCACCACCCGCGCCACGCCGAAGGCGGTATTCACGCTCACCTCGGTCGCGATCTCCTGTGGCGTGCCTTTGCGCAGTACACCGCCGTTGCCTGCGTACGGGCCTTCGGTACCTTCGCGCACGACCACGAAGTCGATCGGCGGATCACCCGCGAGCGGCGTCGCGACGCCCGGGTAGAGACGGGCCGGGCGCAGGTTCACGTGATGATCGAGTTCGAAGCGCAGCCGCAACAGCAGGCCGCGTTCCAATACCCCGGATGGGACCGACGGGTCGCCGACGGCGCCGAGCAGGATCACATCGTGGCCACGCAGCTCGTCGAGCACCGAGTTGGGCAGCGTCTCGCCGGTGCGGTGCCACCGCGCAGCGCCCAGGTCGTAGTGGGTGGCCTCGACGCCGGGGCGGGCGGACGAGAGCACCCGCAGCGCCTGCTCGGTGACCTCGATGCCGATGCCGTCGCCGGGTATGACCGCGAGCCTCATGCGACACAGGCTAGTTCAGGCGCCGATCAGGTCTCAGCCAGCGGGTGAACCATCTCAGCCACCGGGACGATCGGCTCCGGCTCGGCGTACTGCGGCAGCTCGCGCATCCGTCGCAGCGGCGAGAAGAACACCGGCAATACGCACAGGCTGCCACCGATAGCGGCGACGAGCAGCGTAGGGCGAACGCCGATCGTTGAGCCGAGCACGCCACCGAGGAATGCACCGAGCGGGATGGTGCCCCACACCAGGAAGCGCATGGTGGCGTTCATCCGGCCGAGCAGATCGGGCGGGCACACGCCCTGCCGGAAACTCACCTGGGTGATGTTGTAGACGACCACGCTGGCCCACATCACCAGCTGTCCGGCCGCGAGCAGACCGAGTGTCCAGTTCCGGTGCACGAAGGGCACGACGAATTCAGACGGAATGCCGACGAGGATCGAGATCCAGATTGCCGGGCCCTGGCCGACCCACTTCGCGAACCGGGACGCGACCAGCGATCCGATCAACCCGCCGAGGGCCGCGATCGAGGTAAACAGACCGATGATTCCCGCGGACAGGTGCAGTTGCCGTGCCAGCAGGATGTAGTACACCGCGAACGAGACGTTGCTGAACAGGTTCGACGTGCCGGTGCACATCGCGATCGACCGCAGCAGCCGGTTGCCGAGCACGAATCGCAGGCCCTGGCCGATCTCGCGGCGCAGGCTTCGGTCCGCCTTGCGTTCCGGCCGTGGCGGCCGCGCCCGGATCGAGATCACCCACGCCGCGGACCAGAGGAAGCTCACCGCGTCCACCACGATCGCGTACGGCGCGGTGAGCGCCTGGATCAAGACTCCGCCGGCGGCCGGGCCGGCGATCTGAGAGACGGACTCGCTGGCCTGCAGTTTGGCGTTGCCCTCGACGAGTTCGGATCGCTCGACCAATTGCGGCAGGTACGACTGGTAGGCCACATCGAAGAACACCGTGCACACACCGGTGAGTAGGGCAACCGCGTACAGCTGGCCGATGCCCAGCACGCCGAAGCCTTGCGCGATCGGGATCGAGGCCAGCGCGGCGGCACGGAGCAGGTCGTTGACGACCAGTACCCAGCGGTAACGCATCCGATCGACCCAGGCACCGGCCGGCAGGCCGATGACGAGGAACGCGAGCATCTCGAAGGTGGCGAGCAGACCCACCTGGAAGGTCGAGGCGTGCACGACCAGGATCGCGATGAGCGGCAGCGCCAGCTGGCTGACCATGGTGCCGAACTGGCTGACCGTCTCGCCGATCCAGAGCCGGCGGAAGTCCAGGTGGTGCCACAGGCCACCGCGTCGCGGCGCTGCGATCGCGCCTTGATCAGTCTGGGTTTGATCACTGGCCACGAACACCACCCTGCGCAAGTGATTGGGATTTGTCAATCACTCAAGTTATGCTCTGCGCGTGACGGCGAAACGCCGGCGGCGGCTGGCCACCGACGACGAGGCGCGCGCGCTGGCCTCTGCCCTGCGCATCCGCATCCTGCGCGTGTGCCTGCGCGAGGAGCACACCAACAAGGAGATCGCCGAGGCCGTAGGCCGCGACCCCGCGTCGACGCTGCACCATGTCCGTCGCCTCGTCGACACCGGCTTCCTCAAGGCGCTACCGGTGCGGCGCGGAGTGCGCGGTTCGCGCGAGATCCCCTACCTCACCACCGAGAAATCGTGGCAGATTTCCACGCCCGCCAACGGCCGAACCCTGCTCGACACGTTCCTCGAGGAGGTCGCGAACGTACCGGCCCGCGAGCTGGACACCGCGCGACTCGGCTTGCGGCTGTCCCCCGCGGACATGAAGAAGTTCTCCGACCGCCTCGCCGAACTGCTCGACGAGTTCGCGCAGCTGCCCGACGACCCGGATGCCCCGCCGATGTCGGTGTTCTTCGCTGTCCACCCCGACACCACCCGCACACCGCGGCCGTCGGCATAACCGGTTCGACAAGCCTGCCCAGCGCTGAGGTGCGTCGGATGCAAGGCGCAGGACGAAGCGCGTACGTCTTTTCGTACTCGCGGGGATCGACAACGCCGCAGACGGCGTGCCTCAGCGCTGGGCGGTGCCTTCGGTGTAGTCGTCGTCGGCAGTCTGCACCCACGACATCAGCCCGCGCAGCTTGCGGCCGGTGTCCTCGATCGGGTGCTGCTCACCCTTCGCGCGCAACGCCTTGAACTCCGGCGCGCCGGCGTCCTGGTCGGCGATGAAGCGGGCCGCGAAGGCGCCACTGCGGATGTCGGCCAGCACTGCCTGCATGTTCTGCTTCACGTGCGGGTCGATCACCCGCGGACCGGAGACGTAGTCGCCGTATTCGGCGGTGTCCGACACCGACCACCGCTGCTTGGCGATGCCGCCCTCATACATCAGGTCGACGATCAGCTTCAGCTCGTGCAGGCATTCGAAGTAGGCGATCTCCGGCTGGTAGCCGGCCTCGGTGAGCACCTCGAAGCCGTACATCACCAGCTGCGAGGCACCGCCGCACAACACCGCCTGCTCGCCGAACAGGTCGGTCTCGGTCTCCTCGGTGAACGTCGTCCTGATCGCGCCGGCGCGCGTGCCGCCGATCGCCTTGGCATAGGACAGCGCGAGCGGGAACGCCTTGCCCGACGCGTCCTGCTCCACCGCCACCAGCACCGGCACGCCCTTGCCGTCGACGAACTGACGGCGCACCAGGTGTCCAGGTCCCTTGGGCGCGACCATCGCGACGTCCACCCCGGCCGGCGGCTTGATGTAGCCGAAGCGGATGTTGAAGCCGTGCCCGAAGAAGATCGCGTCGCCGTCGCGCAGGTTGGGCTCGATCGATTCCGCATAGAGCTTGCGTTGGGCCGGGTCCGGTGCCAGCACCATGATCAGGTCGGCTTCCGCGGAGGCCTCGGCGGGCGTGAGTACCCGCAGCCCCTCCTCCTCGGCCTTGGCCCGGCTGCGCGAGCCCTCGGGCAGGCCGACCCGGACATCGACGCCCGAGTCGCGCAGCGACAGCGCGTGCGCATGCCCCTGGCTGCCATAACCCAGGACCGCGACCTTGCGGCCCTGCACGACCGAGAGGTCGGCGTCGTCGTCGTAGAAGATCTCCACGGCCATGCTGGCGGTTCTCACTCTCTTGGGATTCGGGGTGTCGGGAATCTGGGTCTCGGGAATCTGGGTCTCGGGAATCTGGGTCTCGGGAATCTGGGTCTCGGGATTGTGCGTCTCGGAATTCGGAGTCGACGGACTCGGCTCGAACGACAGCGGCCCGGCGATGCCGCCACGAGGACCGGCCCCTCGGAACAGGGACCGGACGAAGTCGCCGATGCCGGGCATAGGTGAAGGTTATGCGCCGCGCTCGACGGCCCGCAGCGCCGCCTGTGTCATCGACCGCGAACCGCGCCCGAGCGCCACCATGCCGGACTGCACCATCTCCCGGATGCCGTAGGGCTCCAGCATCTTCAGCATCGCTTCGAGTTTGTCCGGCCGGCCGGTCAGCTCGATGATCAACGCCTCCGGCCCGACGTCGGCGACCTTGGCCTTGAACAGCTCGACGATCTGCAGCACGTCGCGCCGGCTGGTCTCGTCCGCACGTACCTTGACCAGCAACAGCTCGCGCTGCACCGCCTGCTTCTCCTCCAGTTCCACGATCTTCAACACGTTGACGAGCTTGTTGAGCTGCTTGGTCACCTGCTCGAGTGCAGTGCCTTCGACGCTCACCAGGATGGTGATGCGCGAGACCTCCTCGTGCTCGGTCGGGCCAACCGCGAGCGAGGAGATGTTGAAACCGCGCCGGCTGAACAGGCCGGACACCCGGGCGAGCACGCCCGGCTTGTTCTCGACCAGCACCGACAAGGTGTGCGTGGTGGTCATAGCGCATCTCCCAGCATGAATTCGATCAGCGCCCGGCAGTGGATGTCGGTGGTGTCGAGCAGCGGCACCGTTGCATCGCCGTCACGCAGCAGCAGACCCTGCTCGGTACAGGCCAGTACGACCGCCTCGGCACCGTCTGCGACGAGCTTCTCGATGACGGCCAGATAGTCCGCGCGCGCGTGCTCGGTGACGATCGAACGCGTCAGCTCGTCGTAGATGATGTCGTGCACCCGTTGCTGTTCGGCCGCCCCGGGCACGACCACCTCGACGCCGCGCTCGGCGAATCGGTCACCGAACATCGGGCTTTGCATGGCGAACCGGGTGCCGAGCAGACCGACGCGCCGGTAGCCGGTCACCGCATCCGCAGTCAGCTCGACCAGATCGATCAGCGGCACCGACCCGATCGCTGCCCGGACGTCATCGGCGACCAGGTGGGTGGTGTTGGCGGCGAGTGCGATGCCCGCACATCCGGCTGCCACCAGCCGCCCGGCCGCGTCGGACAGGATCGCGCCGACCGCCGGCCAGTCGCCGTCGTGCTGCAGCCGGGCCATCTCGCCGAACTCGACCGACCACAGCGTCACCGGCGCGCTGTGCGAGCCGCCGAGCCGTGCCGCGACGCCGGCGTTGAGCGCGCGGTAGTAGTGCTCGCTGGAGACCCAGCTGGTGCCACCCACCAGTCCGAGCCGGCGCAGCTGTGCCTCGTCGCTCTTCGCCCGAGCGCTCATCGCCTCATGGCTCGTCGCGCCGGCGCTCATTCGTCGCTCTCGAAGACGGGACGGATGTCGCGGGCGGCCTGGATGTCGTCGTTGCTGGCACCCGCGGCCACCATCGGCCACACCATCGCGTCCTTGCCCACCACGAAGTCGACGACGACCGGCTGGTCGGTGATCGACATCGCCTTCTCGATGGTCTCGTCGACATCGGCGCTGGTCTCGCAGCGCAGCCCCACGCAACCCAGGGCGTCGGCCAGCTTCACGAAGTCCGGGATGCGCGCGCCGATCCCGCCGGCGGGGGCACGCGAGCCGTGCGTGCCGAGATCGGTGTGGCTGTACCGCTCGGCGTAGAACAGCGTCTGCCACTGGCGCACCATGCCGAGGTTGCCGTTGTTGATGACGGCAACCTTGATGGGGATGTTCTCGATCGCGCAGGTGGCCAATTCCTGGTTGGTCATCTGGAAGCAGCCGTCGCCGTCGATCGCCCACACCAGCTTGTCCGGGCAACCGACCTGTGCGCCCATGGCAGCGGGCACCGCATAGCCCATCGTGCCGGCGCCACCGGAGTTCAGCCACGTGTACGGGTTCTCGTACCGGATGAACTGTGCGGCCCACATCTGGTGCTGCCCCACGCCCGCCGCGAAGATCGTCTCCGGTCCCGCGATCTGGCCGAGACGTTCGATGACGTACTGCGGCGCCAGCGTGCCGTCCGTCGGCTCGGCGTAGCCGAGCGGATACGTCTTGCGCCACTGGTCCAACTGACGCCACCAGCCGGTCAGGTCGGCGCGATTGTTCGCCGCATATTCGGCCTCGATCGCCGGCACGAGTTCCAGCAACACCTCGCGCACGTCGCCGACGATCGGCACATCGGCGGTGCGGTTCTTGCCGATCTCCGCCGGGTCGATGTCGGCGTGGATGACCGCGGCCTGCGGCGCGAACGTATCGAGCTTGCCGGTGACGCGGTCGTCGAAGCGCGTCCCGAGTGCGATCAGCAGGTCGGCCTTCTGCAGCGCGGTCACCGCCGAGACCGAACCGTGCATGCCGGGCATGCCGAGGTGCTGGGCATGGCTGTCAGGGAACGCGCCGCGAGCCATCAACGTGGTGACGACCGGGATGCCGGTGAGTTCGGCGAGTTGGCGCAGTTCCTTGGTGGCACGCGATTTCAACACGCCGCCGCCCACGTAGAGCACCGGGCGGCGCGCCGCGCACATCAACCGGGCGGCTTCGCGGATCTGCTTGCCGTGCGGTTTGGTCACCGGGCGGTAGCCGGGCAGGTCGAGCCGCGGCGGCCAGGTGAAGGCGGCCTGCTCCTGCAGCACGTCCTTGGGCAGGTCCACCAGCACCGGTCCGGGCCGGCCGGTCGCGGCGAGGTGGAAGGCCTCGGCGATGGCCTGGGGCACGTCCTCGGCACGCTGCACCAGGAAGTTGTGCTTGGTGATGGGCAGCGTGATGCCGGAGATGTCGGCTTCCTGGAAGGCGTCCGTGCCGATCATCGGCCGCCCCACCTGCCCGGTGATCGCAACCATCGGCACCGAGTCCATGTAGGCGTCCGAGATCGGGGTGACCAGGTTGGTCGCGCCCGGACCGGACGTCGCGATGCAGACGCCCACCTTGCCGGTGGCCTGCGCGTAGCCCTCTGCGGCATGCCCGGCGCCCTGCTCGTGGCGGACGAGGATGTGCCTGACCTTCGTGGAGTCATACAGCGGGTCGTACGCAGGCAGGATGGCACCGCCCGGGATGCCGAATACGACATCGGCACCGAGGAGTTCCAGAGATCGGACGAGCGCCTGCGCCCCGGTCATCGTCGGCTCGGTCATGAGCTCCCCTGCAGCCTTTCCTTGGTGCCGCTGGACCTGGCGAGTGCCCGGTCCGGTTGCGACCTCGTGGATGTCTGACCAACAAAAAACCCCTCGTGCAGAAGCACGAAGGGCTAGCGCGTCGGATCGGCCTTAGCAGGCCGCTCCAGCGCGCTGGCGGATGAGTACGAGGCGATGCACGGGACTGACGATACCGGTCCCGTCGAGCGCGTTCAACCACACGGGAAGCTCATCTCGAAGAATGAGACGTTCGAGCGCCGCGGTCAGGAGCACACGGCGCCGATGGCGGCGGATCCGACGAGCTTGGCGTACTTGCCCAACACGCCGTAGTCGAACCGCGGCGGCAGCGGTTTCCACTCTGCGCGCCGCTGCCCCAGTTCCGCCTCGTCGACGAGCAGATCCAGGCTCCGGTTGGCGAGGTCCAGCCGGATCCGGTCGCCGTCGCGCACCAGCGCGATCGGGCCGCCGACCGCCGCCTCCGGCGCCATGTGGCCGACGCAGGCGCCGGTGGTACCGCCGGAGAACCGCCCGTCGGTGAGCAACAGCACGTCCTTGCCCAGACCCGCACCCTTGATGGCGCCGGTGATGGCCAGCATCTCCCGCATGCCGGGACCACCCTTGGGTCCCTCCCAGCGGATCACCACCACGTCGCCGGCCTGCAGCTTGCCGGCCGCCAACGCGTCCATCGCCGGCTGCTCGGTGTCGAAAACCCACGCCGTGCCCTCGAACGTGTCCGACTCCAGCCCCGCGCTCTTGACCACCGCGCCGTCCGGGGCCAACGAGCCCTTGAGGATGGTCAGGCCGCCGGTGCGATGGATCGGATTCGCGACCGCATGGATGACCTTGCCGTCGGGATCCGGCGGTGCGATGTCGGCCAGGTTCTGCGCAACGGTGCGACCGGTGACGGTGAGCGCGTCGCCGTGCAGCAAGCCGGCGTCCAGCAGCGCGCGCATGACGACAGGCACGCCACCGATGGCGTCTACGTCGGTCATCACGTAGCGGCCGAACGGCTTCACGTCCGCCAGGTGTGGCACCCGGTCACCGATGCGGTTGAAATCGTCGATGGTGAGTTCGACCTTGGCCTCGTTTGCGATCGCGAGCAGGTGCAGCACCGCGTTGGTCGAGCCACCGAGGGCCATCAC
>CAVPSV010000001.1:0-92310 GCA_963708625.1 uncultured Actinomycetota bacterium | reverse complement strand
GTTTATGTGGCCTTCTACCTGGATAGGCACGTATTGCAGATCCGGCGCGGCCTTCCACGTGTAGGTGGAGCTGTAGCCCGAGGCGAGGTCGACGGTGCCGGCGCCGGTGCTGCCGAGCCCGCAGCTGGTCACTGTCGAGTGGCTGCCATCCGCGCATTGCGTGTTGGCGTTGGCGACGAACGCGTTCAGCCCGGCCTGCGCGGCCGACTGCGCGGCCTGGTCGTAGTTGCTCTGGACGGTCGGCACGACGTTCGCCGACGTCACCACCAGCGTGCCGCCGACGAGTACTGTGATGATTGAGATCACCATCATCACGTAGATCATCATGAAGCCGGCGTCGCTGGCTGTCGCTGTCGCTCGCGACCCGGCGCGGGCCCGACGACGGGCGAGCAGACGGCCGGGCTTCCAGCAGTGATGTCATGAGGACCCCGCCAAGGTCGGCAGCGCCGCGACGGCGCTGAATTGGATCGGGTACTTGCCTTGGGCGTCGGTCAGCTGAAGTTGATGCCCACAGTGACGACCGTCTGCAGGTTGCCCGCCGCCGTCTGGTCGGGATGCCGCTCCTGGACGGGATGTCGCTGGGAATGGCGACACAGCCCGCGCCGACCGTCTGCGGGCTGCCGAGATCGACCGAGCTGATGTCGGCGCCGGTGGAGTTGTACGGCGTGAAGAGCGGGCTGGCGGTGGCCCCGGTACCGAGCAGCGGCAGGTGGTCGGGCTGGCCGGGAAGCTCGCCGGAATCATCTTGAATTGCTCCTCGACGAGCTGCCCAGCGCTGTCCAGCCGCAGCCAGACGAGGATCGGCGCGCCGGTGCTTGCCAGCGAGCTCTGGCTGCGGTTGAACAGATCGGAGTAGAACAGGATGCTCGAGGGCCCGAACCACTCGAACCGGTTTGTGGCCGACCCGGCCGTCGGACCGTCGGACACCTGCAGGTAGCTGGTCCAGGACTGCAGCACGTTCCGAGCCTGGGCGCTGTCGATCGCACGATCTGTGCTCGCGGCGGTGGAGTTGTCTACGTCCACGAAGAGCACGCGGTGATCGCGCCGAGCACGGCGGCGAGCACCATCGCCACCAGCAGCTCTGTCAACGACATGCCCGCGTCGCCGCCGCGGCGCACCGTGCGCACGCTCGGTGCGCAGCGCCGGTCAGCACGCGATCACCGAATCGTTGCGGGCCAGGAACTTGTTCGTCTGTGCCTGGTCGACCTCGACGTTCACGGTGAAGCTCGAGCCTTCCGCGCACTTCGTCTCGCCCGACCGGGAAAAGTTGATCGTGCGCAGCACGGTGAATTCTCCGTGCCAACGGCTGCGCTGTACGTCTTTGCGCTCTCGGGCCGATGGTGGCGGCGTTGTTGGCGGCCTGGGCGATGTAGGACTGGGCCACCCCGCCAGCCGTGCCGCGTTGCTGGCTCAGGTGCGAGGTGTTGATCGAGGTGAACAGCGCGTAGGTCGCGGTGGTGGACGCCAGCACGAACAGGGTGAACGCCACCAGTACCTCGAGGATGGTGAACCCTGCCTCCGAGCCAGCGTGCGCCGCAGATTCGGGCCCGGATCGGGCACGTCCGGCGCCCGGATAGTCGCGGCGAACTTCGCGATCACGGGGCCTCCTTCGGCGGGCGGCTGGTTCGTGCGGGGTTGGTGGAGCGTGCTGGCGTACGTCACTCGTTCGACGGAGCTGGTCCGGAACCGGGTGACGGGCGCCGTAGGGCTATGGTCGACCCGGTCGTGGGGGAGAACGGGGCTTGGTCAGCGGCCGGTCAGCGGTCGGCCCAGGGGAATCGAGACCGGGGAGGGGCGGAGGCGCTTGTGCGCCTCCGCCGCCCCGATCATTGCTGTGTTACGGTAGCTGTCGGCCGTTACGGGCCGACCACGCCGCCCGGTCATTGCTGTACGTGTACGCGGTTGCAGCGGTGCATGGTTCTTGCCGCCGGTGTTCCACGCGTCCAGCGTGTAGGTCGAGCCGGTCGCGTCAGCGCGTAGCTCATGTGCGAATCTGGTCGACAGGTTGATCTTCTCGGTGCTGCCGTGCCGCAGGAGACCGTGAGCGAACCGGTCATGTCGATCGCCGTGTCACCGTCGGTGCCACCTTGGCCCAGCTCGTGGCGGCCGCTGCGGGGTATGCGTTGGCGTTCTCCGTGTAGCACTGCTGCCAGAGCCGGAATGGCGTTGCGCAGGTCGGACTGCGCCGAGCGGTCGTGCGCGCCCTTCTGGTAGTTCAGGTACAGCGGGATGGCGATGGCGACCAGGATGCCGATGATCACGACGACCACCAGCAGTTCGATGAGGGTGAAGCCGCGGTCGCCCTCGGCACGCTCCTCGCGGATCTTCTGGAGCTTCTCGTACATTTGAGCCTCCTGGACTCGGTGGGGGTATGCGGACCGGGGGTGGTCCGACCGGCTACCGGCAGGTCAGCCGGTCTCCGCTTTCCGGTCAGTGGGGGTTTGACCGGAAATCTGTGGGCGGGGTTCGGTCCCGCTGTTGTGGGGTGTGCCGGCGGCGCTCCGCGCCGGGCGGTGGTCATACCAGCGCCGGCGGCACCGCCTGCCTGATCCGCCGCCGCCGGCCGCGCCGGTGGTGCAGGCGGTGTAGCCGAGGCGCAGGTCGAGGACGTTGCCGAGGTTGCCGCCGCCGATACCGGTGGGCACCGTCGACAGTGGCGCCGACCAGGCCGAGCAGGTTGAAGCCGAGCGAGCCGGACAGGTCGACGCCGAGCCCGAGACCCCAGGCCTGCGCCGAGGTCTTGGTGACGTTCTCGTCCGGCCCGGCGATCACGCTCAGGTTCAGCGAGGTACCGGCGATCCCGTACTTGGCCAGCGTGGTGATCACCGAGGACGGCAGCCCGAGCCCGGTGGCGACCTGCGCCAGTGTCAGCGGCAGGGTCATTTCCACCGCCGTGCCGTAGGGCTGCGACCACCACGCCGGCGACGGACGAGCGTCGGCAGCGCGGTGATCGACGCGTACCCGACGCCGTTCACGACCAGGTTGGCGATCTTGTCCGACGCGACCGTGAAGGTCACCAAGTCCGCCGAGCAGTCTGATGTTCGTCGCCGCCTCGGCCGCCGACGGCGACGTGCGTGCCGTCACTGGGACACGTCGAGACCGAGTCGATGGTGCCGGTGCTGATCAGCGGGTTCGCCAGCGTCGGCACCGCCGGCAGTACCGACAGCGAGGTACCGACGACCTGCGCGCGGCCGAAGATCTGGTTGGTGCTGGCCAGGCCCGCGGGCACCTGCTGGGTGTAGCCGGTCACCGCCGACAGGCCGACGTTCACCAGCGGCGGCACGTTGATCGCGTTGAGGCCGCTGGTCGCGTTGAAGCACGGCTGCGTCGCCGAGCCGACGTATTGCACGGCGACGGCAGGCCACTGGGCAGATCGTTGGGGAACGTTGCGGGCACCGGGCCGGACTGCATGATCGGCGTGGTCACGTGGTTCGGGCCGGACGCGCCGAGCGTGGCGCCGACGACGTTCGTGGCGGTGCCTTGCAATGCCGCGACCAGCGGGTTCAGCACGTTGGAGACGATCGGTCCGATCGAGCGGCTCGAGCAGTCCACCGATCGCGCCGGTGAGGGTGAGGCTCGCCGACATCGTCGCGGTGCCGGTGTAGCCAGCGGCGGATACCCGTCGCGCCCGGCGTCACCGGCGTCGCGGCCGCCGGTGCGGCGAGGGCGCAGGCCAGCGCCACGGCGGCCACCGCTGCGGTGGTCGTCGTGGTGAGCCGCCCGCTGCGCCGTCGCATTCACTGCGCGCCCTGGATGTGCTGGTAGATGGTGAACATCGGCAGGTACAGGCAGATGACCATCGTGCCGATGATTCGCGCCCATGATCGACCACCATCACCGGCTCGATCGCGGCGGTGAGCGACTCGGCGGCGGTCTCCACCTCGTGGTCGTAGAAGTCGGCGACCTTGTCGAGCATCGCGCTGATCTGACCGGTCTCCTCGCCGACCTCCATCATCTGCGTCACCATCGGCGGGAAGATCGGGTGCCGGACGCAGCGGCGCCGACATCGGCTGGCCGTCGCGCACCGAGTTCTGCACGTCCTTCATCGCCTCGCCGATGACGGCGTTGCCGGTGGTGCCGGCGACCACGTCCAGCGCCTGCATCACCGGCACGCCGACGGACAGCAGCGTGCCGAAGTTGCGCGCGAACCGGCTGATGGCGATCTTCGTGAACAGCGGGCCGAACACCGGCACGCGCAGCTTGAACCGGTCGAAGCCGAGCCGCCAGGCGTAGTCCTCGCGCAGCTTGCGCCGGAACAGTATGGTGCCGCCGATCGTCGAGCGCCGAGCACCAGCGGCGACCAGCCACACCATCTGGTGCGAGATCGCGACCATGATCCGGGTGGGCAGGGGCAGCTTGCCGCCCAGCTGGCGGAACATCTTCTCGAAGATCGGCACGATGAACAGCAGGACGCCGCTGATCATCAAGAAGGCGAAGACGAGGACGATCACCGGGTACGTCATCGCTGACTTGATCTTGGCGCGGAGGTTGGCGTCCTTCTCGAAGTTGATCGCGATCCGGTCCAGCGCGCTGTCGAGGAAGCCGCCGGTCTCGCCCGCGCTGATCATCGCGACCATCAGCTGCGGGAAGATCCTGTCCTGCTTGGCCATCGATGCCGACAGCGAGTTGCCGGCTTCGATGTCGCGGCGGACCTCCCGGATCGCCTTCGCCAGCGTCGGCTTGCTCGTCTGCTCCTCCAGGATCGCGAGCGAGCGCAGCAGCGACAGGCCGGACGAGGTCATGGTGGCGAACTGCCGGGCGAAGATCGCGAGATCCTTCAGCGTGGTGCGCGAGCCGAGGCCCGGGCAGCGAGATCTCGCGCTGCAGTCCCTTGCCGGCCTCGCCGATCGACAGCGGCGTGAGGCTCTGCCGCCGAAGCATGGCCGCGGCCGCGGCCTCGCTCGTCGCGTCGAGCTTGCCCTTGCTGCGCTTGCCGTTAGCGTCGAGCGCCTCGTAGTCCCAGGTGCGCAGCGTGCTTGCCGACGGCTACGGCTGATGGTGGCGGTCATTCCCGTCACGCCCGACCCGCGAGCCGGGTGAACTCCGGCACGGAATGGCACAGGTCCAGCGCCTGCTCGAACGTGATCACCTGCTGGCTCACCCGCTGCGCCAGGTGCTGGTCGAAGGTCAGCATCCCTTCGGCGCCGGAGGACTGCATGAACGACGGGATCTGGTGGTTCTTGCCCTCGCGGATGAGGTTGCGGATCGCCGCCGTGGCGAACATGACCTCGCACACCACGGTTCGGCCGCCGCCGTCCGCGCGTCGGCACAGCGCCTGTGTGACGATGCCCTGCAGCGCAGGTCGACAGCTGCGCCCGGATCTCCTGCTGCTGGTGCGGCGGGAAGATGTCGATGATGCGGTCGATCGGTCTGCGCCGCGCTCTGGGTGTGCAGCGTGGCGAGCACCAGGTGACCGGTCTCGGCGGCGGTGATGGCAGTGGACACCGTCTCCAGGTCGCGCATCTCGCCGACGAGGATGATGTCCGGGTCCTGCCGGAGCACGTGCTTGAGCGCCGTCGCGAACCCGTCGGTGTCGACGCCGACCTCGCGCTGATTCACCACGCATCGCTTGTGCTGGTGTAGGAATTCGATCGGGTCCTCGATGGTCACGATGTGATCGCGGCGCGACCGGTTGGCTAGGTCGAGCAGGCTGGCGAGCGTCGTCGTCTTGCCTGAGCCGGTCGGGCCCGTCACCAGCACCAGACCGCGCGGCAGGAACGCGAATTGGCTGATCTGCTCGGGGATGCCGAGTTCGTGCAGCGGCTTGATGACGTGCGGGATCGCGCGCATCACGGTGCCGTAGGAGTTGCGCTGCTGGAAAAGGTTGACCCGGAACCGGCTCAGGCCAGGGATGTCGTAGGCCAGGTCGAGTTCTAGGTCCTGCTCGAACCGCTGCCATTGTGCGTCGCTGACCAGGCCGCGGATCAGCCACGCGGTGTCGTCCGCGGTGAGCGGTTCGTAGCCGCGCAGCGGATACAGATCGCCGTGCACCCGGATCATCGGCGGTGCGCCGACGGTGAGGTGCAGGTCGGAGCCGCCGGCCTCGATCAACGCGGCCAGCAGCGTGTCGACCGGCGGACGGTCGGCGTTCACGTCGTCCGCGTGGCGAGCGGAACCGTTGCCCATCGCTGTGGGTGCCGCAACGATGGTTGCGTCGACAGCGGGAAGAACGGCGGTAGCGGCGGAAGGGTCCACAGCGGTGCCTCAGCAGATCGCTAGCTCCGGCCCCCGCCGAGCCAATACAGGGTTGGCTTCAAGGCGGAACCATACACAGATCTAACACCGAAATACAATCCCTGTTAGATCACGAGAATTTCACGCCGGAATTAGGCCGAATTACGATGAATTCACCTGCGGCAATGTGTCCGCTATCGGTGCAGGCGTGGCTTGTTAGTCGCTCACTGAGCCTTCACCCCTGCCGCGTCATACCGCGTTGAGCGCGGCGAACCGCGGCTGCACTGGCGCTAGATCGCGACCCGCACGACCTCGCTCAGCGACGTCTCCCCGGAGAGCACCTTGCGCAGGCCGTCCACCCGCAACGTTTCCATGCCCTCGGCGATTGCGGTGCGTTGTAGCTCGTGCGACGAGGCACGCTCGACCGTCAGGCGCTCGATCTGCTCGCTGACCGCCATCACCTCGTGCAGCGCGATGCGGCCCCGGTAGCCGGTGCTCGCGCATGAGCGGCACCCCACCGGGCGCCACAGCTGCGTCGGCGCGTCGAGGATCTCGTAGCGGCCAGCGCGCCGAGGCGAGCTCGGCGCGGGTGGGGGCGTAGCCCTCCTTGCACCAGGCGCACAGCCGGCGCGCCAGCCGCTGCGCCATCACGCAATCGATGGACGAGCCGACCAGAAATGGCTCGATGCCCATCTCGACAAGCCGGGTGACCGCGGACGGGGCGTCGTTGGTGTGCAGGGTGGACAGCACCAGGTGGCCGGTCAGCGCCGCCTCGACCGCCAGCTGGGCGGTGACCCGGTCGCGGATCTCGCCGATCAGCACGATGTCGGGGTCGGCGCGCAGGATCGCCGGCAGCACCGCGGCGAAGGTGAGCCCCGCCTTCTGGTTCACCTGCACCTGGTTCACGCCGGGCACGCGGTACTCCACCGGGTCCTCGACGGTGATGATGTTCAGCTCCGGGCTTGCTGATCTCGGTGAGGGTGGCGTACAGCGTCGTGGACTTGCCCGAGCCGGTCGGGCCGGTCACCAGCAGCATGCCGTGCGGCTTTGGAACGAGGCTGCGTAGCGCTCGTAGTTCTCCTCGGTGAAGCCCGAGCCGCTTGAGGTCGAGATCGACGCTGCCGGTGTCGAGCACCCGCAGCACGATCTTCTCGCCCCACACGGTGGGCAGCGTGGCCACCCGCAGGTCGACTCCGCGGCCGCCCAGCACCACGGTGATGCGACCGTTCTGCGGCACCCGGCGTTCGGTGATGTCGACGCTCGCCATGATCTTGAGACGGCTCACCAAGGCCGACTGCACCGCCGCGCGGCACGGTGTCGATCTCGTGCAGCACCCCGTCGATTCGATAGCGGACGCGCATGTCCGACTCGGTCGGTTCCAGGTGCAGGTCGGAGGCACGGTTCTCGATGGCCTGCTCGATGAGGGAATTGGCGTACCGGACGATCGGTGCGTCCTCGTTCATGGAATCGAGCGTGTTGGAGGTCGGCAGATCGGTGTCGGCGAGGCTGGCGGCCACATCGTCCAGATCGCTCTCGGACCGCTGGAACCGGTCGATCGCCTTGTTCAGCTCGTCGCGGGCGGCCACCACCGGTCGTACCACCAGACCGGTGGCAGCGCGGACGTCGTCGATGGCGATGACGTCGCCAGGGTCACCGACCGCGACCACGATCTCCTCGTCGTCGATCGCGATGCCCAGCACCCGGTGCCGGCGCGACAGCGCCACCGGGATCTTCGCGGCGGCGGCCAGATCGACCGGGTAGCTGATGATGTCGACGCTCTTGATGCCGTACGCCTCGGCAAGGGCTTCGGCGAGCTCGATCTCGGTGACGATCTGTTCGTCCACCAGCACGTCGCGCAACGGCCGACCGGATTCCGACGCCATTGCCAATGCGTATTCGATTGCCGCTTCGCTAACCCCGCGCTGGCGCAGCGCGTCGACGACCGGACCCGCGGAGGTCTGGTACATCGGCGCCTCCTTCGTCCAGGCGGCAGCGGTCAGTGGCCGTAAAGGCACAGTAAAGCGAGAGTAGCCGAGCCGCGGAAATGTCAGCCGGTGATGTATTGCTCGAGTTGCCCGGCTTCTTTCTCGAGTTGCCGGATGCGGATGCTCACCACGTCGCCGATGGAGACGATGCCCTTCAGTTCGCCGTCGTCGATCACCGGCATGTGCCTGATGCGGCGCTCGGTCATGCGTCTCGGCGACGCTGTCCACGGAATCGTGCGGACGTGCAGGTCTGCACCGCATTGGTCATGATGTCCGCGACGGAGGACGTCCAGCACTGCTGCGCCGCGCTCGTGCAGCCTGCGCACGACATCGCGTTCGGAGACGATGCCGGCGACCTGCTTGCCGTCCGCGACGATGAGGGCGCCAACCCGGTACTCGGCCAGCTGTGCCAGCAGATCGGTGACCGGGCTGGCGGGCGCGATGGTGTGCACAGTCGAGCCCTTGTACCGCAGGATGTCGGAGATCTTCATCTGCCACCTCGCCCTCGCGCGGCCCTCGCGCGGCTGCCGGACCCCTCACATTGCCGCAGTCTGCCGCCGGGCGCCAGTCGCCGGGCGGCGTCGTCGCCCCCAAGTTGGATCGTGATGCGCAGGCGCCGCCATAGGGCAGCACGTGGCATCACGATCCACGCGCAGGACGGCGGTCAGTGGGCGGGGCGAGGGTCGGTGGGGTCGGGGACCAGTTCGCCGCGGGCTTGATAGATGTGCGTGCCGGTGGTCTGGGCCGGGCCGAGCACGGGGGTGGGGATTTGGCGCCACGCGCCGCCGGCGACCTGGAACTGGCCGGTCCAGCTGACTTCGGCGCTGACGGTGTAGGTCCCGTGCCGGCGATAGACGTGGCCGTAGTAGTCCGGGCACATCTTGGTGTCGCACGGGTCGGCCCGGTCATAGGCCTTGCCGGGGTCCGCGGTGGTGTCAGTGTGTCCGTCGCCGAAGTCCCAGTTCACCTGCTGAAGCCGCACCCGCAGCCGTACGTTCTGCCCGGCCAGTCGCACGGCGCCGAGGTCGACCTGGACCGGGGTGTTCACCCAGAACAGGGTCTGGGTCTGCACCAGCGATATGCCGCCCGGCGGTGCGACCCCGACTGCCGGATGCGGCACCCGGCGCCGAATCTCCTGCAACACCGCCGCCCCCGAGACCCCCGCCGGGGCAGGGGAGTTCCGAACATTGCAAGACACCTGCCCAATCGAAATCTGACCGTCGGCAGCCGTGTCGACATCGACGGTGTTCGTGACGTCGGGTGTGGGCGGTGAGCCAACGCCCCGCCCACACTGCAGAGCCGCGTACTGGCACGGACTTGATGCCCCGGTCGCGACAACTGACTGACTGGCCGCCGTGCCGCAATCGATGGTCTCTGTCTGCGAGCCGTTTCCACCGGAGGGGGGCCGCGGGATTGAGCTAGCCGCGCAATCCTTCCCCACGCTGATGTCCACTTCCCCGTATTGCGCGGTCCCACTCGCGGATCCGGTGCACCCCGCTGCGAGCGCCTTATTGGCCGGCGCCAGCGCAAGGGTGGCAGTGACCAGCGCGATCAAGGTCAAGCGTGCTGTTCTCACGCCGCCGCCTGCTTCATTACCTGCCATCCGCTGCCGCTCCACCCGACGTAGACAACAGAACGGTCACCGTGGTCAGCGGCAATGTGCTTATTGATCGGCAAGATCGTGATTGCGCTCTCGTTGAGGGTGAACTCGACCGCGAATTCCGTACCCGCCGGGTATGGGCCGGCGACAGGCCGTGACGATGCCACTTCGATCCTTCCCCCAACTTCCCTCTTTTTCGCGGCTTTAAGCGTGCGGAGACCGTCGATGTAACGACCACATGCGGCGCACGACGGCGCGCTGATCTGCTGCAAGAGCCACGGGTCGTTGGTGGCGATACTCCAATCGAGTGCCTGGATGAAGTAGATGCTGAAGGCGTAGGCAGCCGAGGAAGATTGGCCAGCCGCGGGCGACGGTTCCACTGGGGGCTTTTCGCCGGGGAGGACGCCGGGGCCAGTGGTGAGCGGACCGGTCCGCACCGGGGACGGCGAGGGCGACGGCGATTTCCGAGGCGAGCCTGGTGACGATGTCAACGTGGAGGATGCAGACAGTGCCGCTGGGCGTGCTCCGGCACCGCCGCATCCACACAAGCTCGCGGCAAGCACCACCGCCACCCAACTTCGGCGCATCACAACCCGGCCCTCGTCATGCAGGTCATGCCCTTTTGGACGTTGCCGACCCATTGATCGTGATGCGACGGCGCCTCACGTTGGATCGTGATGCTGTGGCGCCGCTATAGCGCGGCCTGTGCATCACGATCCACATGAAGGGCGCGGCGAAGCTGGGTAGCGACGACCGATCGGCTCCGAGCGGACCAGCCAAGCTGGGGAACCGAAGGACCACCGTCCCGCCAAGCACGATCTCGTTCTGCCTCAACTGATCGTCGTACCAGCGTTGCGGCTCGAGATGCAGCGCACCGTCCACCTCGGCGGCAACGATTCGCCCGTCCGCGAGTTTCCATTCCGCGTCGAGGTAGCGCCGACGACCACTCGGCTCGACGCGAACCGCCTGACGGGCCGGCGCGGGCAACCCGTAGCGACCGGCACAGGCGGGCGAAGTCGATCTCGCTCAGCGCCTGAGCCCCCTGCGCGATGTCCGCCAGCCCGTCTAGCAGAGCCGATCGATGGCGGGTACGGGTCGCGGCCGTCACTGCGGCCGTGAGGTCGGCGCAGTTACACAGTCGTTGCTGGACGGCTGCGGCGAGGATGCCGACGGCTGGCCGCACGGATCGAAAGCTGCTCGCCGCGACGACGACGGCCGCGGGCAGCCAGTGCATCCTGCGAGAATCCGGCGCCGGCAAAGCCGCCCAAGCGCGGTGGCGGTGCAGGACGACATCGCTGAGATCCGGACGTCTGGTGCCGACGGGAACCAGCACGTGCGTCTCGTCACGTTCCCATCCGCGCAGTCCGCTTATCTCGGCTGCGGTGAACGATGTGTAGAGCGCACGCGGTCCGCAGTTGATACGAGCGATGTGCCGCCGCTCTGCACGCGTCACCGGCCCGTTGTGCCGGACGATGCGCGGCCTTGTTGCTGCCATCGCCTGGCCTCGAGCTGAGCCATCGATCGCCTTGTCGCCGATGCCGGCCCGTGCCAGCTCGATTCGCGAAACGACCGAAGCCAGCTCGGCCAGCTGATCGATCTCGGCATGACGAGCGCCGAGCGTGTACGAGCGGTCGGCGGGATGGTCGACAGGATGTGGTCTCGTGCATGCGCGCGATCGTGATCCGGATCGTGATGCGCAGGCGCTGCTATAACGCGGCCTGTGCATCACGATCCAGGCTGTGGACGGCGGGAATTGGATCGTGATGCGGTGCCGCGGCTATAGGGCAGCACGTGCATCACGATCCAGATGAAGGGGGTCAGCGGAAGTCGCGGGCCTTGACGGTGGCTTGGTGGCTGGCCCGCTGACCGGCGGAGTGCAGGCCGAGGTCCAGCCGGGAGATTCGCTCGGCCAGCACATTGATCACGTCATCGGTGCGTTCGAGCATGCCGCGGATCAGCAAACCCCCGGAGTCGCGCGCCACCCGGCGGTTGCGGTTCCACACCACCTCGTCGACGATCACGTTCACCATCCCCGTCTCGTCCTCGATGTTGAGGAAGGTGACCCCGCGCGCGGTGGCCGGCCGCTGCCGATGCGTCACCACCCCGCCCACCGTCACCCGGGTGTGATCGGGAACGTCGCGCAACCCAGCCGCGGTGACGATGCCGAGTTCGTCGAGGCGATCGCGGATCAGCGCAGTGGGGTAACGGTCCGGCGTCATGCCGGTGGCCCACAGATCGGCGATCAACTGCTCCGGCTCGGACATCGCGCTGAGCTGGGCCGGGGCGCTCTCGTCGAAGACCGTCACCCCGAGCTGTCCAGGCCGGGCGGTGGCCGCGGCGCCGGCTCCCCACAGCGCCTCGCGGCGCTCGGCGCCGAAGCAGTCGAACACCCCGGCCGTCGCAAGCGCCTCCATCTGATCCGCCGACACCCCCACCCGGCGGGCGAGGTCGGCCATCGACGAGTACATCCCGTTCGTGTCGCGCTCGGCGACGATCTGCTCGGCCAGTTCGGTGCCGATGGTGCGCACGCTGGCCAACCCAAGCCGAACCGCGGGCTGGGGCTGATGCATGCATTCGCACTGGGAGCGTCCCGCGCCGGTCTTCGAGCGACGCGGTGGCTTGCGAAACGGCCAGCGCCGGCTTGCGCACCTCGATGCCGTGCCGCTTCGCATCGTGGATGAGCGACTGCGGCGAGTAGAAACCCATCGGCTGGGCGTTGAGCAGCGCCGCGCAGAACGCGGCCGGGTAGTGCCGCTTGAGCCACGACGAGGCATAGACCAGCAACGCGAAGCTGATCGAGTGGCTCTCCGCGAAGCCGAACGAGGCGAACGCCTGGATCTTCTCGTAGATCTCCTCCGCGGTAGCACCGGTGATGCCGTTTGCGGCCATGCCGTCGTAGAGCCGGATCCGCATCTGCTCGATCTTGTCGCGTGACCGCTTGGAACCCATTGCGCGGCGCAGCTGATCGGCCTCGGCTGGGGAGAAGTCGGCGACGGCGACGGCCAGTTGCATCAACTGTTCCTGGAACAACGGGATACCGAGCGTGCGCTGCAACGGACCGGCCAGTCGCGGATGCGGGTACGTCACCGGCTCGTCGCCGTTGCGGCGGCGGATGTACGGATGAACCGAGTCGCCTTGGATAGGACCTGGACGGATCAATGCGATCTCGACGGCGAGGTCGTAGAAGTTGCGGGGCTTGAGCCGGGGCAATGTCGCCATCTGCGCACGTGATTCCACCTGGAACACCCCGACCGAGTCCGCCGCGCAGAGCATGTCGTAGACGCACGGCGCTTCCTTCGGGATCGCGTCGAGGTCGTAACGCACGCCGTGCCAGGACTCGACCAGCTCGAAGCAGTAGTGCAGCGCGGAGAGCATGCCCAGGCCGAGCAGGTCGAACTTCACCAGTCCACTCGCGGCGCAGTCGTCCTTGTCCCACTGCAGCACCGTGCGGCCTTTCATCCGTCCCCACTCCACCGGGCACACCTCGATCACCGGCCGGTCGCACATCACCATCCCGCCGGAGTGGATGCCCAGATGCCGCGGCGTGTGCTGCAGTTCCTCGGCGAGGGCGACGACAGCGGGCGGGACGGCGGCGAGGTCGTCGGCGGTGGTGTGCCCGTCGCGGCGCGGTCGGTGGACCAGTAGTAGCCCATCTCGATCTCTTTGCTCCACGCGTCCTGCTGGCCGAGGGAATAGCCGAGAGCCTTGGCGACGTCGCGGACCGCGGACTTCGGGCGGTAGGTGATGACGTCGGCGACCTGCGCGGCGTGCTCGCGTCCGTGCAGCTCGTAGACGTACTGGATCGCCTCCTCGCGACGGTCGGACTCGATGTCGAGGTCGATGTCCGGTGGCTCGCCGCGCTCGGGTGCGAGGAACCGCTCGAACATCAGCTCGTAGTAGACGGCGTCGACCGCGGTGATGCCGAGTGCGTAGCAAACAGCGGAGTTGGCCGCGGATCCCCTGCCCTGACAGAGGATTTCGCGCTCCCGGCAGAACCGGGCGATGTCCCAGACGACGAGGAAGTAGCCGGGAAAGTGCAGCTCTTCGATGATCGCGAGCTCGTGCTCGATCTGCCGGTATGCCTTCTGCTCGTGCGGCTTGCCGGCGAATCGCTGCGCGGCGCCGGCGTAGCTGAGTTCGCGCAGGAAGCTCATCTCGGTGTGCCCGGCCGGCACCGGGAACGGCGGCAGATCCGGCGCGATCAGCGACAGCGGGAACGCGATCTCCTTACCCAGTCGGGCAGCCGCCTCGACCGCGCCCGGCCAGCGCGCGAACCGCTCGGCCATCTCCGCACCGGACCGCAGGTGCTGCCCGGACCAGGACGGCAACCAGCCGTCGATCTCGTCGAGGCTGGTGCGCGCACGCACCGCGGCCATCGCCGTGGCCAGCGGCCGGCGCCGCGGCCCGTGGTAGTGCGCGGCGGTAGTGGCGACGATCGGCAGCCCGGCCTCGTCGGCCAGCTGCGCCAGCGCGTCGTATCGCTCGTCGGCGAGTGGGTCGAGTTCGTGGGTGAGCTCGACGGCGACGTTGTCGCGGCCGAACCGGTCGACGAGTTCGGCGAGCGCGCGCCGGGCCTGCACGAGGGCGAACGTGCCCGCCTGCCCGTCGCGGATCGGCCGCTCGAGTGCCCGGCGCACGGCACCCTTGCGGCAGCCGGTGAGGATCAGCCAGTGCCCGTCGGCGAATCCGGTGAGTTCGTCGACGTCGTGCACCGGACGACCCTTCGCGCCGCCGCGCAACGCCGCGGTGCTGATCGCGCGGCACAGGCCGGCGTAACCGGCCGGGTCGCGAGCCAACGCGAGCAGGTGCGTGCCAGGCGGGTCGGGGACGCCGGCGCGGGCCGCAATCGACCGTTGCGCGACGGTCCGCGGCGGGGCGAGGTCGAGGGACAGCTCCGCGCCGAAGCCGGTGGCCAGTCCCAGCGCCTGTGCCGCTTCGGCGAAGCGCACGATGCCGTACATGCCGTCGTGGTCGGTGAGGGTGAGCCCGGTGAGCCCGAGCCGCACGGCTTCCTCGGCAAGCTCCTCCGGTGAGGAAGCGCCGTCGAGGAAGCTGAACGACGAGTGTGCGTGCAGCTCCGCGTAGTCGACAGAACTGCCACTGGGACGAGTCGGCGGGGCGGCCGGTTCGTATGCGGGTCGCTTGCGGGACCAGGCCGGGGAGTCGCCGCCGTCGCCCTCGGTGACGCCCCAGCCCGGCCGACCGGCTGGTGGCGGCGCTGGCGCGGGCCGCCCGGAGAGCCGCCGTTCCAGCTCGTGCCACGGGATCGGCGGATTCTGCCAGCCCATCCCACCAGTATCGAACGCCTGTTCGAACCAGTCAACCCGCCCGCCAACCCGATTCGGGGAAGTTATGAGCCCCTATACGGCCAAAAGTTTCCCCAAATCGGCAGGAACTAGGCGGCAGGAGTTAAGGGGATCGGTGGCGGCCGGTGACCAGCCAGGCGAGCGTGCCGAGGACGGTGACGATCGCGCCGGCCAGCACCGAGCTACCGGGCAGGTTGCCCGCGAGCGTTACGCAGCCGAGCAGGCCGATCACCGGCACCCACCTCGGCGGCCGCCGTTCGGCCGGCGTCAGCGTCCACGCGGACGCGTTGGCGATCGCGTAGTAGAGCAGCACACCGAACGACGAGAACCCGATCGCGCCACGCAGGTCGACCGCGGCGACAAGCACCGCAACCACCGCACCGACTGCGAGTTCGGCGTACGCCGGTACCCCGCGCGCGGACACCGCGGCAAGCGGCCGCGGCAGGTAGCCATCACGCGCCATCGCGAACGTGGTGCGCGAGACGCCGAGCACGAGGGAGAGCAACGCACCGAGTGCGGCCACCGCGCCGCCGACCTGCACCAGCGGTGCGAGTGCGTGCCACGAGCCGGCCGCGACAGCAGTGCGCAGCGGTGATCCCGATGCGGCGAGCCGAGCCGGCCCCACCGCCAGCAGGGTGGCGATGGCGACCGCCCCGTACACGACGAGCGTGATGGCCAGCGCGAGCGGGATCGCGCGCCGGATGGTGCGGGCCGGATCGCGCACCTCTTCACCGAGCGTGGCGATGCGCGCATAGCCGGCGAACGCGAAGAACAGCAGGCCGCCCGCTTGCAGCACGCCGTGCACGCCGGTGCCGGGGAACGGCTGCAGGTGATGCGGGCTCGGATGTCCGCCGACCAGACAAGCCAGTACGACGAGCACCAGCACCACCAGCACCACGGCGACCGTTATCCGCGTCACCGCTGTCGAGCGCTGCACGCCGAACACATTGACGGCCGTCACGAGCACCACCGCCGCGACCGCGAGCAGCCGCGGATGCTCCGGCGTCACGTATGCACCGACCGTAAGTGCCATGGCTGCGCAGCTGGCCGTCTTGCCGACCACGAACGACCAGCCGGCGAGATAGCCCCAGAATCGGCCGAGCCGTTCGCGTCCGTAGACGTAGGTGCCACCCGAGGTGGGGTACAGCGTGGCCAGCCGGGCAGAGGACGTGGCGTTGCAGTACGCGATCACCGCCGCGACCGCCAGTCCGATCAGCAACCCCGAACCGGCCGCGCGGGCGGCCGGCGCGAATGATGCGAAGACTCCTGCGCCGATCATGGATGCCAGCCCGATCACGACGGCATCGGTGACGCCCACGCGGCGCTGCAAGGCATCCACCGCACACCTCCCGTCGAGTCGGCAGGTCGATCCTGCCCGACGCGGCACCGGTCCCATCTACGGTGGGCCTGTGTCCACTGCAGCGTCGACCCTCACCCTCGGCCACGACTCCGGCGCCGGCTGCTGTGCCCACGCTGCTGGTGGTGCACCACACCACGTCCCCGGCGTTACAGACGCTGCTGGAGTCAGCACTGGACGGGACGAAGGCCGACGGGGTCGGCGAACTCGACGTGCAGGTCCGCCCGGCGCTGGCAGCGACGGCCGTCGACGTGCTGGCCGCGGACGGTTTCCTGCTCGGTACCTCGGCGAACATCGGCTACATGTCCGGCGCGCTGAAGCACTTCTTCGACATGGTCTATTACCCGTGCCTGACGGCGAAGGTCGGTGCGCCCTACGGCTTGTACGTGCATGGCAACAACGACACCGCCGGTGCGGTGCGCGCGGTAGAAGCGATCACGAAGGGCATGGGCTGGCGCGCGGTGCACGATCCGGTGACGCGTGATCGGCTCGCCGGACAAGGACGCCCGCGACGCCGTCTGGGAGCTCGCGGCGACGGTTGCCGCCACAGTTGCCGATTGAGCTGGCAGACGTTGCGGGCGTTCCGCGCTCCCTCAGAACGCGTTCCTCATCGCTTTCCGTTGAGAGCGTCTTCCGCCTTGCCAGCCATCGTTCTGAAGCCGTTTGTCTTCTTCATCTTGGGTAAGGTTTTCACCACGGCCTTGTGGATCTCGGAGCGTGCCGGTTCCGTCAGCCACTTGTTGAACTTTGTCGGCTCTTTGGATAGGCACTCGACCACCGAAACGACAATAGTATTGCGTACCTTTGTGTCCTTGAGAATCTTCCACGAGGCGTTGGTCAGGCCACCAGATTCGAAGATGCCGGGTTTTAAAATTTTACTGGGCAAGTAGTCGAATGATGATCCCAGGACGGCATAGCTCGTTGGGTCCCATTCAGTCTTCAACTTTGCCTGTTGCTCGTGCCAGAGTGTCGAACTCGTCCAGCGTCTTTCCATAGCTTTGCGATGGCCGGGCTGCAGCGCCTCCCGTTTCTTTCCCTTTCTTTCCCTCGGCGGTTCCCTTCGCGCATCCTCTCGGAGAAGCCCTTCGCCCTTCGCGCGGTTGGATTGTTCTGCCTCCTTCTGCCAGATTCTGAACGCGCGCCTGATCGCTTCGTTCTCCGAGAGGAAGCGCTGTACATCATTCGTGGCGTTGCCATCGTCGTTCGCCAGAGCCTCCTTTTGGCGGGCGAATATCTTGCGCATGACTCGATACCGACGCTCCATTATCTTGTCATACCGACGACGGTCCATTATCTTGGCGTCGGGCTCGGGGGGGAAGGTCGCGTCGGTCGCGCCGTACCGCTTCTCGTCAGCCTCTCGCATGTCTTTCTTGCCGACGCCGCCGGCGGAGGTGGCGAGGTCACGAGGCGATCTCTGCGTCGATCCCCCGTCAGCAAGGGGCGACGTTTCACGATTTTTGCGGTGCTGTCGGTGACGTTCCGGCCGCCGTGTTTCGGGCTCCTCGCGATGGAGCCCGTCCGGAGGCGTTGCACGTGAGGTCCGTGACGACCCCGTCCGCCGCGACCCGGTTCGCGACGTGCTCTCCTCGGATCGATCAGTTTCAGCGTCGGCGGCCCGCTCGCCGGTCGAGGGGGGCGCGGACGCGCGCCGTGTCTTGTCGCGACCGCTCTTTGGACGTTTGGCCTCTTCCTTGGGTTCCACATGCACTCCACACTTCGAAAACCCTCCCAATGCGCACATTGACGCACCTGGACCAGACCGCGGAGTGAGCGACCGAAATACGACGCGGCCGACGCATCTTCAGGCTTGCACGTCCGGGCATGCTGCACGGCCGATAGTGTCTGGCTGACGCGATCCGAGAGCGCTGCGATGTCGCTGGACGAGTCGGGCTGACGGCGACGATCCCGATCGACCGAGGAGTTGGGAGACGCACGTGTGGCTCGACGAGTCGAGGTGGGAACTGGTGCGCGACAGCGTGCCGGTGCCGTGCGTCGACCTGATCCCGTTCCGCGTGCGCGACGATCGCACCGAAGTCGGCCTGATCGAGCGGGAGAGCCCGTTCGGCTTGCGCTGGTGCCAGCTCGGCGGGCGGCTGCGCCTCGGCGAGACATTGCGGGACGGCCTGCTGCGGCACGTCGCGCACACGCTCACCGGACTCGAGTTCGAACTGGCCGTCGATCCGCAACCCGACTACGTCATGCAGTGGTTCCGGGACGAGGTTCCTGCCGATCGAGACGGTGTCGAGTACGGCTACGACCCGCGCGTGCATGCGGTCGCCCTGTGCTTCGCGGTCGCCGCCGGCGGTGACCCGGTTGCCGTCGAGGGCGGCGAGGCGCTGCGGTTCGCCTGGTTCGACGTCGCGACCATCCGCGCGCGCGACGACGAGCTCTGGCCCGGTACCGCGGCCATGGTCACGGCCGTGTCCGGCTTGATCAACAGACCGGAATCGTCGCTGTAGCAGCCGCAGATTCGGTCTGTTGATCACGGGATGGCGGGGACGCGGTTCGCGGTCGACGGTGCGCGGTGCACTCAGTCGTAGACGGCCTCCACCTGCCAGCTCCCCTCCGGCAGCGTGCAGCTGACCAGAAACGCCCGCCCGCGCACGTCCACCAGCTGGCAGCGCACCGCATGCCGAGCCGTATCCGGTCGCCACCACCGCTCGTCCACCGGCCACGGCCCGGCCCACGACGTCACCGCCACCGGCGCCTCACCGGCCAGCGCGAAGCGCACCGGTGGATGCGGCACCGAGCCGCGCTCGGTGACCACCACCGAATGTCCGGCCGCGTCGAGCACCCGCGCCGGTTGCGGCGGATCGAGGAGCACCGACGGCGCCGGCGCCGGCAACCGGCCGGGCCACGGCTGCTGCGGGGACCGGGTCGGCACCGGCTCATCGCCCCACGGCACCAGCTCGGTGCGCTGGCCTGGATCGCGGCCACCGGCGGGCACCGCCGTCAGCACCGATCCGTGCCCGAGCAATGTCTGCACCCGAGCCAGCGCCCGTGCCGCCCGCTCGTCCTGCTCGCCGGAACCGCCCCACAGCGCCTGCTGATGCGCACCGATGGGGACCACCTCGATCGGCACGATCCGCACCCGCGCCACCCCGCCGGTCGGCCGGCGCGCCCCACTCAGCCAGCCTTCGAGTTGCCAGCGGATCCGGTCCAGTACGTCGCTGGTGGACAGCACGCCGCTGTGCCGCCAGCGCCGCACCGTCTCCTCGCCGTTCTCGCTGAACGCCTGCAACTCCAGGCACGTGCACGCCAGACCGTGGCCGGCAAGATCGAGCACGAACTGCTCGGCGATGCCGCGGGCGCTGAAAGCCACTGTGTCGACGCGATCGACGGGCGGTTCCAGGTCCAGCGTCGTGGTGAACTCGACCGGTGGGCGACGCCCGGCCACCGGCCTGTCGTCGCGGCCACCTGCCTGCCGGTGGGCCCACGCGCCGTTCGGGCCGAACCGGGCGAGCACGTCGCGCGGCGGCAGTGCGGCGAACTGACCGAGCGTGCGGATGCCCAGTCGCTGCAGCAGGTCGACCAGCGGGCCCGGTGCCGGACGGGTCGAGGGTGTCGATCGGCAGCCGGGCGAGGAACTCGGCCGACTCGCCGGGGTCGACGACGACGCCGCGACGCGCGGCCTGTTCCGCGGCGAAGGCACCGTCCGCTACGCCGATCACGACATCGGCACCGCCGAGGACGGGTTGACTGCTGCTACTTGCCGACGACGCCCCGGCGCGTCCGGGCAACGCGGCAGCGGCGACGGCCCGTGACAGCGCGAGCAGCACGCCGGTCTCGCCGCCGAAGTACCGGGTCGGTCCGCGAGTGGCGATGGCGGCCAATCCTGGCCGGGTGATCTCCACGCCGGGCGCGAGCGATTCCAGCGCGGCGATGACGGGTTCGAACAGCCGCGCCTCGGCCGCCTCGGCGCGCGGCAGCACGGTCAGGTCCGGGCAACGGCTCTGCGCCTCGCGCCGGCGCAACCCGCGCTGCACCCCGGCTTCGCGTGCGGCCTGCGAGCAGGCGACGACCCGGTTGGCGGTGAGGACGGCTACCGATGCGCCCGGGTCGAGGCCGGCGTCGAGGCTGGCGGCGGTGACCGGCCAGTCCGGGCACCAGACCGCGATCATTCGCGTCATCGCTCACCCGGCAAGATCGATGACCGGGGCAAGTCGGTCGGTGGCGAACCGGGCCGGGCGCTCGTCATCGAGTACTGGCGCAAGGTCATGCTCGGCAGGTGCCAGGTCAACGCCACCGCCGGTGGCGGGCAGCCACAGCTGCACCGACCGGGGCCGTGCCGACGCCCCGCGTCCGCTTGCCGAGACGGTCACCGCGCGAGCGCGCAAGCGCCCGGTGCCGACGCCGATGCCTGACCACGGGCCAAGTTCGGCCACCAGCCGGACATCGGCTCCCGGCCAGCTCTCGGCGGTGCCGGCGCCCACTCGGTAGGGGATAAGGACCGCCCCGCGCGTGCGGGCCCGAGCCGCGAGCCGGCGGATGTCGCCCGGGGTGATGTCACGCCCGCGCGGGATGCGGGCAGCGACCAGGTCGACCGCGTCGAGCAGCGCACCGACCGCGGTGGTCCAGCCTGGTCCGGGTGCCGGGACGAGCGCAAGCCGATCGAGCCGGATGCCGTACTCGCCCGCGGCTTCGGCGCTGATGCGAGGGAACCCGACGAGCGCGGCCCATGCCCCGTCGGCCGAGGCGGCGCCGAGTACTGCCAGCAACAGCGAGACGGAGCCCGCGACGGTGACCGTCGAGCCGCGGCGCAGCCCGTCGGGAAGCACCGGACGCAGTGCTTCGGCGACCGGCAACGGCGGGGTCGTGCCGGCGGCCCGGCGCCCTAGATCGACCGCGGTCGACCCGTCCGCCTTGCGTATCGCGACGTCCAGCACCCGTCAATCATCGAACACACGTTCGACTCCGTCAACCAGCTCGACTTGGGGAGCTTTTGTCCCGGATTCCGAGCAAAAGGCTCCCCACGTGAGTGAATTGCGGCTAGCTCAAGAAGCCACCGAGGGTGCCCGGGCTGTGCCATGACCCACCCTGGACGTAGTACGTGTGCCCGACTGAACGGGCCTGGTCGTTGAACACGGCGTCCACCGCCCCGCTCGCCTGGGCGACCATGGACGGCTGCGTCTGCGCCTGGCCGGCCAACTTCACCGCGGTCCACGGGCCCCCGCTGAACCAGGCGTGGTACCAGCTGCCCGTTCGTACCCTCGCCACAGCACGTCCTCGGCGCCGGTGGTCTTGCCCACCGCAGCCGGGTCGCTTCCCAGCGGCGCCCAGCCGAGATCGATACGGCTTGGACCAGCCGCTGGCCGTTGGCGTGTACGAGTGCCACAGGCTCCCGTCGGTACCTCGGTAGAAGACGTCGATCACGCCCAGCTGGCGTAGGTCGGCGTCGGCACGCCGGCCACCGAGCCGTGCAGGTCGGAACCGACCGGATGCCCAGGCGGCGGTCGCGCTCGGCCGGCGGACCGGTGTACAGACCTGCTGTTGCAGCCGCGCCAGAACACATCGACCGCGCCGGCGGAGTTCTCCACTGCGCCCGGGTTGGAGCAGATCTGCGCCCAGCACCGGCGACTTTGGTATTCGCCGCCCAGCCCGACGCGGGCAGTATTGCTTCGACCACAGGCCGCCGTCGGTGCCGTGCCAGAGCACGTCCACGCCGCCGTTGTGATCGGTCACCGCGGCGGGCACGCCGGAGACGGAACCGCCGAAGCTCTGGTGGTACCACGTCGTCCCGCTGTTCCAGGTGTGCCATATGGCGCCGTCGGTACCGGTCCAGAAGACGTCATAGTTGCCGTTGGCTCGGGCGGTCACCACGGGGTCGCTGCCGAGCGTGCCGTCGCCGAGGCTCGCCGCCGTCGACCACCCGGTCGAGGGCGTGTACGTCATCCACCACAGGTTCCCGTCGAAGCCCTTGAAGAACACGCTGACCACACCGGTTGTCGGGCTGACGATCGCCGGACGCGCCTTTCCGGGCGCCGTGGTTGGGCCGGCCAACTGGCCGAGCTGGCTGGTCGTGCCCTTGAACACGTCGAGGTCCACCGCACCCTTGATGCCGGGCACGGCTCCGTTGTCCGCGTACTGCCAAAACGTCCACGTCGTGACCGTTGCTGGGCAGCGTGGGTCCTGCGGCCGTCGTCCAGCTCGCGATGTCCAGCCATTGATCGGTGAACGACGTCGGTGTAGCCGCTCAGGCATTGGTTCCACCAGCCCGCCGCGGTGTAGATGATCATCGGTTTGCCGGTCTTGGCGCGCACCTCGTTCACGAATGCACGAATCCAGCCAGCCATCCCCGCGGTCGTTCGGCCCCAGCACGTGCCTGAGCCGCCCGATTCCAGGTCGAGCATCAGCGGCAGCGTCTTGCCGTCGTTGACGAACTGCGCGTGCTGGACCAGGTAATCGGCCTGCTGTACGGGGTTGTTGTCGTCCGGGTGCGCGAACGCGTAGGCCGCGGCGTACATGCCTGCCTTCTTGGCGCCGTTGTACTCGCCGTTGAAGCACGGGTTGACGTAGTCGATGTCCTCGGTGGCCTTCGCCAGTACGAACGTGTATCCGGCGCCGCGGACCTGGGTCCAGTTGATCGGCGTCTGGCAGTTCGGGTCCTGCTGGTAGCTCGCGACGTCGACGCCCTTCACCGAATACGCCGACGCACCCGTCGCCGCCGGGGTGGCCGCAGGTTTCGCTTGCGCCGCGCCCCCGGGTACCGTCGCGGCTCGCGCTGCCGCAGTGCCGCCGTTCGCGCCGGCCTGCATGTGCCCGCCGCCGCCCTGGACGACATCCGGTGCCGGCGCGGGACTCACCGGCGTGGCCGCGTCCGCGCCGCCCGCGGCTGGGACGACGATCAGTGCGGCGAGCAGGGTGGCGACGAAAAGCACCCCGGTGCCGCGCCGGAGCCTGGACCGGCGTGCCGGCGCGATGCGTTGCGCCACGGCGCGGCGCCGTGCGACGGATTTGGGCACGCGGTCCTCCACGATCGACGATGGACGGCTGACGGATCGGGGTTGGCTGGAGCAGGGGCAGCGGTTTCGCTCCCACCCGGCAGGTGCGCCGGAGACGAAACGCCGATCACACGGCCTCTCCAGAGTAAGCGGCAGTCCCCGGTCAGCGCGTGAAGATCCAAATTATCGTGCCTGGCGCGCCGTGCCGGCGATGCTCAGCTGACTGCTAAGTGACCGGCAGGCGACAGGGTATGGACGGAAGCCGGGTGCAGGCCCCACAGTGAGAGCCAACCTTGGGGGAGGTACCCATGGATTCGGTCCGCTTCACCGCCGCCACCCGCCCGCGCACCGGCGATCTCGACGAACTGCGACGCCGCCGTGCTGAGCTGCGCGAGACGATGACTGCGCTGGAACGGTCCATCTGCGCGCCGGTCGCGGACCAGCCCACGACCTGGATCGACCACACCCGGGTGGCCGCGGGCGACCTCGCCGCTGAGTTCGTCGATCACATCACCGTCACCGAGGGACCCGGCGGGCTGCATCAGGACATCCTCGCCGGCGACCTGCGGCTGGCGAACCAGGTGGACACGCTGACCGCAGACCACCAGGCGATCACCGACGAGATCCGAATGCTCATCGCCGACCTCGACGCAGCGGGCGCCGTGCCCGCGGCCGACCTCGCCGCACTGCGTGAGCGCGCCGCCGCGCTGCTTGCACACCTGGCACGCCATCGCCAGCGGGGCGCGGACCTGATCTACGAGGCGTTTCAGACCGATATCGGCGGCGGCGACTAGCGCTCGCGATCTTGCCGCCACCGCGGCCCGCACGTGCGTGAGATGCAAGGCGGAGGAGGAGCGCTATAGCTGTTTCCTATGCACGACGACGAGAACGCAGCAGATTGCGTGCGTGCGGGCCGCGGCTATTCGGCGAGTTCGACTTCGAGGTCTACGTCCGGCGCATGCACCCGGTCCGGATGCAGGAACACGAAGCGCTTGTAGGCCCAGAACCGGAACACCGTGCCAAGGCCGATCGTCGCCAGATTGACCATGTTCATGACGACGTGGTCGTGCCGCTCGTTGAGCGGGTAGGCGAACAACGCCAGCACCAACTCGGACAGCGCGAGCACGATGAGGTTGATGCCGAAGAAGAACGAGGTCTCGCGGCCGATGGTGGTGCGCGCGCGGTGCGAGAACGACAGGTGCCGGTTGCCGAAGTAGGCGAAGATGGTTGCCACGATCGTCGAGACGCACTTGGCCTTGAGCGCACCGTGATGCAACAAGAGGTTGAACAGGCCGAGATCGATCGCCAGGCTGATCGCACCGACAGCCCCGAACGCCGCGACTTCCTTCAGCAGGATGCGCCACGAACTGCGCACGTGATCGCGCAGTGAAAAGATCCGGGATACGGCGGTCATAGTTGTCCAGAGCGTACCCAGTTTGCTTAAGCGCATCCGCAGGACGAACGCCATTCGTGGCCCAGGTCTCCCCACGCGGCTCTCAGCCCGCCCGCAGCCTCGCCCCCGCCCTGCCGGCGCGACGGTTAGGCTGCGGCCGTGGACGCCCGGACCGGATTGCCCGTGGTGGGCATGGTCGGCGCAGGCCAGCTGGCGCGCATGACGCACCAGGCCGCGATCGCCCTCGGCCAGTCGCTGCACGTGCTGGCCGACGGCGTGGACGACTCGGCGGCCCAGGTCGCCGCCCGGGTGCAGGTCGGCGACTACCGTGCCCTGGCCAACCTGCGGCGCTTCGCGGCCGGCTGTGACGTGGTGACGTTCGACCACGAGCACGTCCCGTCCGAGCACATCCGGGCCCTCGTCGCGGACGGGGTCGCCGTCTTCCCCGGCCCCGACGCCTTGCGCTACGCACAGGACAAGGCCGCGATGCGCGCGCGGCTGGGCGAGCTCGGCCTGCCGGTGCCGCGCTGGGTCGACCTGAGCGGTGCGGCTGACCCCAACCAGGCGCTGGCAGGCTTCGCGGCCGAGGTCGGCTGGCCGGTGGTGCTCAAGACGATCCGCGGCGGGTACGACGGCCGGGGTGTCTGGGTTCTCGGCTCGCCGGAGCAGGCGCGGCAGGTCATCGCCGCGACGCCGACCGGGTTGCTCGCCGAGGAGCTGGTACCGATCGTGCGCGAACTGGCTGCCGACGTTGCTCGCTCGCCGTTCGGGCAAGGCGCGGCGTGGCCGGTGGTGCAGACCGTCCAGGCCGACGGCATCTGCGTCGAGGTGATCGCCCCGGCCCCGCAGCTGCCCGACGACCTCGCCGACGAGGCGCAGGACATGGCGCTGCGCCTGGCGCGCGAGCTCGACGTCGTCGGCGTGCTCGCCGTGGAGCTGTTCCAGGTGGCCGAGCAGGATGCGCGAGAAACCGCCGCGTACTCCGGGCGGCTGATCGTCAACGAGCTGGCGATGCGCCCGCACAACTCCGCGCACTGGACGATCGAAGGCGCGCGCACCTCCCAGTTCGAGCAGCACCTGCGCGCGGTGCTGGACTACCCGCTCGGCGCGACGACTCCCACCGCGCCGGTCACGGTGATGGCGAACGTGCTCGCCGGCGCCGACGACGTGGTGCCCAAGGGCATCGACGAGCGGCTGCACCACTGCATGGCGCGCTGGCCGGACGTGCGCATCCACCTCTACGGCAAGGCGATGCGGCCGGGCCGCAAGGTCGGCCACGTCACCGCGCTCGGGACCGACCTGGCCGAGGTGCGCGCCCGGGCGCGGGGCGCGGCCGGATATCTCGCGAACGGAGACGGGCATGGCTGAAGGACCGGCACCGGCCGTCGGACTGATCATGGGCAGCGACTCGGACTGGACCGTGATGTCTGCCGCCGCCGACGCACTGGACGAGTTCGACGTGCCGTACGAGACGCGGGTGATCTCCGCACATCGCACGCCGCACCTCATGGGCGACTACGCCGGCACCGCAGCCGAGCGTGGCCTGCGCGTGATCATTGCCGGCGCCGGCGGCGCAGCCCACCTGCCCGGCATGGTCGCGTCCATGACGCCGCTGCCGGTGATCGGCGTACCGGTACCGCTCAAGCACCTGGACGGCATGGACTCGTTGCTGTCGATCGTGCAGATGCCGGCGGGCATCCCGGTGGCGACGGTCTCGATCGGTGGCGCGCGCAACGCCGGGCTGCTCGCGGTGCGAATCCTGGGCGTGGGCGAGCCGGCGCTGCGGGAACGGATGCGCGTCTTCCAGGACACGCTGGCCGAATTGGTGGCGGCCAAGGACGCCGCGATCCAGGCCAAATCCCGATCGTGATGCACTCGCGGCCCTATAGCGGCGCGTGCGCCTCACGATCCACGCGTCAGGGGCGGCCGAGGGCGCGATAGTGCCAATCGGCCGCGCGCCACTGCACCGGGTCGAGCACGTTGCGCCCGTCCACGATGTTGCGCCGGTGCACGACCTCGCCTATCTGCTCCGGCTGCATCGCCCGGAACTCATCCCATTCGGTGAGCAGCATGATCACGTCCGCGCCGGCCACCGCGTCCTTCAGTGACCCGGCGTAGGTGAGTTCCGGATGCACCCGGCGTGCGTTCGGCATGGCCTTCGGGTCGTACACGATGACGTCGCCGCCCAAGCGCCCGACCGTGGCGGCCACATCCAGCGCGGGCGAGTCGCGCACGTCGTCGGAGTTCGGCTTGAACGCCGCGCCGAGCACCGCCACCCGCGCGCCCGCGTACGAGCCGACGATGTCCAGCCCGATATCGACAGTGCGCTCGCGACGTCGGCGGTTGATGTCGTCCACCTCATGCAGGAACGACACGGCCTGGTCGACGTGCAACTCCTCCGCACGCGCGATGAACGCCCGGATGTCCTTCGGCAGGCAGCCGCCGCCGAAACCCAGCCCGGCGGACAGGAACTTGCGCCCGATCCGCTCGTCGTACCCGATGGCGTCCGCGAGCTTGGTGACGTCGGCACCGGCCACCTCGCAGATCTCGGCCATCGCGTTGATGAACGAGATCTTCGTGGCCAGGAACGAGTTGGCAGCTACCTTCACCAATTCGGCGGTGGCGAAGTCCGCGACCACCACCGGCGTGCCCCCCTCGATCACCGGCGCGAACGCGGCGCGCAGTTGCTCTTCGGCCCAGGGCGAACCCACGCCGAAGACGAGCCGGTCCGGCCGCAGCGTGTCCTGGACCGCGAAACCTTCGCGCAGGAACTCCGGGTTCCACGCGAGCTCGACCTCGGCCGACGGGGCGATCTCGCGCAGCAGCGCCGCCATCCGTTCGGCGGTGCCGACCGGCACGGTCGACTTGCCGACGACCAGCGCCCGGCGATGCAGGTGCGGAGCGAGCGCGGAGAACGCCGCCTCGACGTAGCTCAGATCCGCGGCGAGTGAGTCACGCTGCTGCGGCGTACCCACGCAGACGAAGTGGACGTCGGCGAACTGCGCGACTTCCGGGTAGGAGGTGGTGAAGTGCAGCCGGCCGGTGTCGAGGTTCTTGCGAAGCAGCTCGGGCAGACCCGGTTCGTAGAACGGAACCGTGCCCGCGCGCAGCTGCTCGATCTTGGCCTCGTCCACGTCCAAGCCGATGACGTCGAAGCCCAGCTCGACCATGCACACCGCATGGGTGGCCCCGAGGTAGCCCGTGCCGATCACGGACAGCCGAGGTCGGTCGCTCAAGGCCTCTCCCGTTCTATCCGGACGGCCCTGGGGAGCGGGCACCAACGATTCACCCGAATGGGTGAACTGGGAAACGTAACGTTCAGGCTAGCTTGCGCAGCCGGGCGCGGCGTCTGGTAGTGATTGGGGTATGGCGCAGAGCACGCAGGGCAGTGAGCCGGCAGCCGCAAGTGCTTCGAAGCCGCTGCGTTCCCGGTCCGAGTGGGTAGCGCTGACGCAACATGCTGAATCCGTCGCCGGTAGGCACCTGCGCGACCTGTTCGCCGACGATCCGGGGCGCGGCGAGCGGCTCGCCGCCGAGGCGGTCGGCATCTATCTCGACTACTCCAAGAACCGCATCACCGACGAGACGATCGCGCTGCTGGTGGAGCTGGCCGAACGAGCCGGGCTGCGGCAACGCATCGAGGCGATGTTCGCGGGTGAGCACATCAACGTCACCGAGGACCGCGCGGTGCTGCACGTCGCGCTGCGCGCGCCCAAGGGCAGCCAGGTGTACGCCAACGGCGTGGATGTGGTGCCGGCGGTGCGTGAGGTGCTCGGCCGAATGGGCGAGTTCGCAGACAAGATCCGCAACAGGCGGTGGCTCGGTCACACCGGCGAGGCGATCACCAACATCGTGAACATCGGCATCGGCGGATCGGATCTCGGCCCGGTGATGGCGTACGAGGCGCTGCGGCACTACACCGATCGCGGGCTCACGTTCCGATTCGTCTCCAACGTCGACGGCACTGACTTCGCCGAGGCGACGCGCGACCTCGACCCGGCCCGCACGATGTTCATCATCTCGTCGAAAACGTTCACCACGCTCGAGACCATGACCAACGCCCGCACCGCCCGGGACTGGCTGCTCGATGCGCTGGGCGACAGGTCCGCGATCGCCCGGCATTTCGTCGCCGTGTCCACCAATGCCGACGCGGTCACCGAGTTCGGCATCGACGTGATGAACATGTTCGGTTTCTGGGACTGGGTCGGCGGCAGCTACTCGATGGACTCGGCGATCGGACTGTCCACGATGATCGCCGATCGGGCCGGCCGCGTTCGGCGAGATGCTGGCCGGGTTCCACGCGATGGACGAGCACTTCCGCACCGAATCCTTCGAGCGCAACCTGCCGGTACTGCTCGGCCTGCTGACCGTCTGGTACACCGACTTCTTCGGCTGCCAGACCCAGGCCGTGTTGCCGTATGACCAGTACCTGAAACGGTTCCCCGCGTACCTGCAGCAGCTGACCATGGAATCCAACGGCAAGCACGTGACCCTCGCCGGCGAGACCGTCGACTACCAGACCGGCCCGGTGTACTGGGGTGAGCCCGGCACCAACGGTCAGCACAGCTTCTACCAGTTGCTGCACCAGGGCACGGTGTTGATCCCGGCGGACTTCATCGGCTTCACCCACTCGCTGAACCCGCTCCCGGAACACCACGACCTGCTGGTCGCGAACGTCTTCGCCCAGACCGAGGCGCTGGCATTCGGCAAGACGGCCGAGCAGGTCAAGGCCGAGGGCACACCGGACTGGCTCGTGCCGCACCGCGTCTTCGAGGGCAACCGCCCGTCCAATACGCTGCTGCTCGACCGGCTCACGCCGTACGCACTCGGCACGCTGGTCGCTCTGTACGAGCACAGCGTGTTCGTGCAGGGGACGGTGTGGGGCATCAACTCCTTTGACCAATGGGGCGTCGAACTCGGCAAGGTGCTGGCCAAGAAAGTCGCCGAGGAACTCACCGCGGCGAGCGAGCCCGAACTTCGGCACGACAGCTCGACCGACAACCTCATCCGCCGCTACCGCGCGGCTCGATCCTCGGATGGCTCGACGCAGCAAGGAGACTGACATGCAGCTTGGAATGGTCGGGCTCGGCCGGATGGGCGCAAACATCCTGCGCCGGGTGATGCGCGACGGTCACACCGGCGTCGCGTTCGACACCAACGCCGATAGTGTCGGCCAGCTCGAAAGCGACGGTGCGGTCGGCGCACGCACGCTCGAGGACTTCGTGGCTGCGCTCGACAAGCCGCGGGTGGCGTGGGTGATGATCCCGGCCGGCATCACCGGCGACGTGGTCGAGCAGCTTGCCGCGCTGATGGAGCCCGGCGACATCATCATCGACGGCGGCAACTCCAACTATCGCTAGGACATCGACCGCGCGGCCGCGCTGAAGCCGAAGGGCATCCACTACGTCGACGTGGGCACCAGCGGCGGGGTGTGGGGGATCGACCGCGGCTACTGCCTGATGATCGGCGGCGAGGACGACGTGGTGCGCCACCTCGACCCGCTGTTCGCGACCATCGCGCCTGGTGCGAAGGCCGCGCCACGCACCGGCGGCCGCAGCGGAGATCCCGACGCCGGAGGAGCAGGGCTACCTGCATTGCGGGCCGAACGGCGCCGGCCATTTCGTCAAGATGGTGCACAACGGCATCGAGTACGGCTTGATGGCCGCCTACGCCGAGGGGCTGAACGTGCTGTACCACGCCAACGCGGGCAGCCACGAGCAGTCGCACTCGGCCGAGGTCACCCCGCTGGACCAGCCGCAGTACTACCAGTACGACCTGGACATCGCGAAGGTCGCCGAGGTGTGGCGGCGCGGGTCGGTGGTCGCGTCCTGGCTGCTCGACCTGACCGCGGGCGCGCTCTACGACAACCCGGAGCTGGAGGGGATCGCCGGGCGGGTGTCGGACTCCGGCGAGGGCCGGTGGACGGTCAAGGCCGCCATCGACGAAGGCGTGCCGGTGCCGGTGCTGTCGGCGTCGCTGTTCGCGCGGTTCAGCAGCCGCGGCGAGGCGGTCTACGCCGACAAGTTGCTGTCGGCGATGCGCAAGGCCTTCGGCGGCCACGTGGAGCTGCCCACCGGCGAGTAGCCGCCCACCCACCGGTTTGGGGAAGGTTTCGGCCGCTATCGGGCCACAATCTCCCCACATCGGACAGATCGGCGCGTCACGCGCCGTGTTCGGCCTGGTCGCCGGCCCACTCGGTGTGGAAGCTGCCGTCCCGGTCGACGCGCCGGTAGGTGTGCGCACCGAAGTTGTCGCGCAGACCCTGGATCAGCGCGGCCGGCAGCCGATCGCGGCGCAACCCGTCGTAGTAGGCCAGCGACGAGGAGAAGGCCGGCGTCGGGATGCCGCGCCGGCCGCCTGCGCGACCACCCGCCGCCAGCTGTCCACGCCGGCGCGGACCGCGTCGGCGAAGTAGGGCTCCACCAGCAGCGTGGGCAGCTCGGCGTTGTCGTCGTAGGCCTCGCGGATGCGGTTCAGGAACCGGGCCCGGATGATGCAGCCGCCGCGCCAGATCGTTGCCATGGCGCCGCGGTCGATGTGCCAGCCGTACTCGGCGCTGCCGGCCGCGATCTGGTCGAAGCCCTGGGCGTAGGCCACCACCTTCGACGCGTACAGCGCGCGCCGGACGTCCTCGACGAAGGCGTCCCGGTCGGTGATCGGCAGCGAGTGTCGAGCTCGGTGCCGAACGCCGCGCGGGCGGGCTCGCGTTGCTCGGCGTGTCCGGACAGCGACCGGGCGAATGTGGCCTCGGCGATGCCGGTGATCGGTACGCCGAGGTCGAGCGCGCTCTGCACCGTCCAGCGGCCGGTGCCCTTCTGCTCGGCCTGGTCGAGCACGACGTCGACGAACGGCCGGCCGGTCTCGCGCGTCGACGTGCGCCAGCACGTCGGCCGTGATCTCGATCAGGAACGACTCGAGGTCGCCCTCGTTCCAGTCCTGGAAGATCTTCGGCAAGCTCGGCCGGTTCGCGCGGCCAGGCCGTGCCGGAGCAGGTCGTAGGCCTCGGCGATCAGCTGCATGTCCGCGTACTCGATGCCGTTGTGCACCATCTTCACGAAGTGCCCGGCGGCGTCCGGGCCGACGTGCACGCAGCACGGCGTGCCGTCCACCTGCGCGGCGATGGATTCGAAGATCGGCCCGAGCGTGCGTATGACTCGGCCGAGCCGCCGGGCATGATGCTCGGCCCGTTGAGCGCACCTTCCTCGCCGCCGGAGACGCCACAGCCGACGAAGTGCAGCCCGTGCTCGCGCAGCGCGGCCTCGCGCCGGCGGGTGTCGGTGAAGTGTGCGTTGCCGCAGTCGATGACGATGTCGCCGTCGTCCAGCAATGGCACCAGTTCGTCGATCACCGCGTCGGTGGGGTCGCCGGCCTTCACCATGATGATCACGGCGCGGGGACGGGTCAGGCTGGCGACGAAGTCCGCCATCGACTCGCTCGGCACGAACGTGCCCTCGTCGCCGTGCTGCTCGACCAGGCTGCGGGTGCGTTCGACGCTGCGGTTGTGCAGCGCCACCGGATAGCCGTGCCGGGCCAGGTTGCGGGCCAGGTTGCGTCCCATCACCGCCAGCCCGGTGACACCGATGGCTGCGACCGGTTCGTTGCTCACCCGACCAACCCTAGCGCCGGCGCACCGGCCGCAGCCGCGGCGAGTGTGCCGCGCTGCCGGCACGCATTTCGACAGCGCTGGTAGCGCTCGTAGCGCGACAGCTCCGGCCCGGTCTACAGCTCCAGACCGGGGTAGAGCGGGTTGGCGTCGAGCAGTTCCTGCGCGGCCGAGCGGGTCTTGTCCGCCACCCCGTCGGAGATGGCGTACTTGGCCTTGGACGATCCACCGGACGGTGCGGCCGCCGGCGTGGTGGCGGTGAGCACGTCGACGATCAGCTCGGCGACCCGGTCGAAGTCGGCGGCGTCGAAGCCGCGCGAGGTGAGCGCCGGGGTGCCGATGCGTACGCCGGAGGTGTACCAGGCGCCGTTCGGATCGCGCGGGATCGAGTTGCGGTTGGTGACGATGCCGGAGTCGAGCAATGCCGACTCCCCCTGCCGGCCGGTGATGCCGAAGCCGGAGACATCCATCAGCACCAGGTGGTTGTCGGTGCCCCCGGTCACCAGCCGCACGCCGCGTTTGAGCAGGCCATCGGCGAGTGCGACCGCATTGTCGGCGACGTCTCGGGCATAGGCGGCGAAGTCCGGCTGACGCGCTTCGGCCAGCGCGACCGCCTTTGCGGCCATGACGTTGCCCAGCGGGCCGCCGAGCACCATCGGGCAGCCGCGATCCACCGCGTCGGCGTACTCCGGCTGGCAGAGCACCATGCCGCCACGCGGTCCGCGCAACGACTTGTGCGTGGTCGTGGTGGTGACGTGCGCGTGCGGCACCGGGTTGAAGTCGCCGGTGAACACCTTGCCGGCCACCAGTCCGGCGAAGTGGGCCATGTCCACCATCAGCGTGGCGCCGACCTCGTCCGCGATCTCCCGCATGGTGGCAAAGTTGATCTTGCGTGGGTACGCGGAGTAGCCCGCAATCAGGATCAGCGGCCGGAATTCGCGCGCGCGCTCGCGCACCACGTCGTAGTCGAGCAACTCGGTCTGCGGATCGGTGCCGTAGGAGGACTGCTCGAACATCTTGCCGCTGATGTTCGGGCGGAATCCGTGCGTGAGATGACCGCCCGCGTCCAGCGACATGCCGAGCGCACGCTGGTTACCCAGCTCGCGGCGCAGGTCCTGCCAGTCCGCCTCGGTGAGATCGTTGACGTGCTTGGCGCCGGCGCGTTCGAGCGCGGGCGACTCGATCCGCTGCGCCAGGATCGCCCAGAACGCGACCAGGTTGGCATCGATGCCCGAGTGCGGCTGCACGTACGCGTGCGGGGCGCCGAACAGCGCCCGGGCGTGGTCGGCAGCCAGTTGCTCGACGGTGTCGATGTTCCGGCAGCCGGCGTAGAAGCGGTGCCCGATGGTGCCCTCGGCGTATTTGTCCGAGAGCCAGTTGCCCATCGTCAGCAGCACCGCAGGGGACGCGTAGTTCTCGCTGGCGATCAGCTTGAGCGAGGCGCGCTGGTCGGTGAGCTCCGCGCGGATCGCCGCTGCCACGCCGGGCTCGACGGCGCCGATGACCTCCAGCGCGCTGCGGTACGCGGCGGAGACGGTGGCGGCGTCGAATGTCGGGCCGTCGGATGTGGCGGCTTCGAATGTGGCGGCGTCGAATTCGGCATCGTGAGGCTGCGGCATGGTTCGAAGGATATCCGTGGCGCGGACGCCGACGTGCCGGTGCGGTATCAGTCACGGCCCGGTCGGACTCCTTGTCGATGTGTTCGGCCTGACCCTGTCGCGCGAGGCGTACGCCGATCGTCCATGGCTGCGGGCTCCGCGGCCCACGGTGGTGCCGGCGTTCCTCGCCCTGCTGTCGGTCGGCGGCCTGGCGACGTCCGACGACCCGGTGCGGGTGCGCGATGTCGCCGAATTCCTCGAGGTCATCGAGTCCGTCGAGCCCATCGAGCCCATCGCGCCCATCGAGCAAGGTGAGCAGGCGTCGGGCGCCGGCGCGGCGCATGGTCCGGATTCGGGCGCCGTGTTGGCCGACGCCATCCGGGGTTTCTTCGGCAACGGCGGTAGTTGCGCCTACGTGGTCCCCGTCCGCGCAATCGCCGCACCGGCAACTCCGGCGGAGATCGGCGACGCCATGCGACGAGTGGCCGAGCTGGCCGACGTGACCGTGGTCTGCGCCCCCGACCTGTGGCGTGGCCACTGCGATGACAGCGTGCCGCCGGATGAGCGCACGGTGGCTCGCGCGCGGGCCGCGCAGCGGGAAATGATCGCCTGGTGCGAACGCGCCGGAGACCGGATCGCGTTGCTCGACGCGCCGCCCGCGATGTCACCCGAGCAAGCGCTCAGCTGGCGGCGTGAGAGCGGATTCGACTCGCGTTTCGCGGCCGTCTACTACCCGTGGCTCGGGGTGCCGGGGGCGACGCCGGAGCAGTTCCGGGTAGTGCCGCCGTGCGGGCACGTAGCCGGCGTGTGGGCGCGCTGCGACGTCGAACGCGGATTCCCCGGCCCGGCCACGAATGCCATGGTCCGCGGCGTCGGCGCCGTGGCACGTTGCGTCACCCGGCTCGAGCACGACGCGCTCGACCCGGCCGGTCTGAACTGCGTCCGCCCATTCGTCGGCCGGGGGGTGCGGATGTGGGGCGGCAGCACGCTTGCGGCTGATCCGGCAGAGCGCGACCTCGGCGCGCAGCGGCTGGTGAATCTGGTCGCCGCGGCGGTCCGTGCGGTGCTCGGGCGAGTCAGCGCCACCTGCGACGTGACCACCGACCCACATGCGTGCGAGCAGGCGGTGCGGACGCTGCGCCGCGAGCTGTTCGACCTGTGGGCCGCGGGCGGGCTCGGCGGCGACACGGTTGAGCGCGCCTACTCGGTGCGCGTCGAGGCCGACGGCGAGGTGCTCCGGTGCGAGGTGACGCTGGGGACGGCCGGCCCGCGGCCCGCGTCCATCCGCGCCGAAGCCCGCAACGGCGATGCGCGCGTCCGCACCGGCTGAGGCTGCGATCAGGCGCCGGCGGCGACGTCCATCTCGCGCAGGTCGTGCGCCTCGATCAGCGGTGCTTCAGTCGCCGAACGGACGTCTGCGACCGTCACGCCGGGCGCGATCTCGTGCAATACCAAACCTGATCCGGTGACGGCCAACACCGCGAGATCGGTGATGATCTGCTGCACGCACGACTTGCCGGTCAGCGGCAGCGTGCACCGATCGACGATCTTCGGTGCGCCGTCCTTGGCGCGGTGTTCCATCATCACGATCACACGCTTGGCGCCGTGCACGAGATCCATGGCGCCGCCCATCCCCTTGATCATCTTGCCGGGAATGGTCCAGTTGGCGAGATCGCCGTTGATCGAGACCTGCATCGCGCCGAGTACCGCGACGTCGATATGGCCGCCCCGGATCATGCCGAACGACGTGGCGGAGTCGAAGAAGGCGGCACCGGGCAGGACCGTCACCGTCTCCTTGCTCGCGTTGATCAGATCGGGATCCTCGTCCCCCTCGTACGGGTACGGTCCGACGCCGAGAATCCCGTTCTCGGACTGCAGCACGACGTGCACACCCGGTGCGACGTAATTGGGCACCAGCGTCGGCAGTCCGATGCCCAGGTTGACGTACATGCCGTCACGTAGTTCCGCGGCGACGCGAGCAGCGAGCTGGGTGCGGGTAAGGGTCATGCCGCCGACTCCGGGCCGCGCGGGCGCGTGGTGTGCTTCTCGATGAGCTTTCCGTCCGCGCCCACGGCAACGACGCGCTGCACGAATACGCCGGGGGTATCCACCCGGCTCGGGTCGAGTTCGCCGGGTTCGACGAGTTCCTCGACCTCGGCAATCGTCACCCGGCCGGCCGCGGCGCACAGCGGATTGAAGTTGCGCGCCGACTCGTAGTACTCGAGATTGCCGTGCCGGTCGCCGCGCCGGGCGTGCACCATCGCGAAGTCGCACACGATCGCCTCCTCCAGCAGGTAGTCCTGCTCGCCGAAGCGGCGCACCTCCTTGGGCGGCGACGCCACCGCCACCGAGCCGTCGGCGGCGAATCGCCACGGCAGCCCGCCATCCTCTACCAGCGTGCCCACGCCGGCCGGTGTGTAGAACGCGGGGATACCGGCGCCACCGGCCCGTAGTCGCTCGGCCAGCGTGCCCTGCGGGCACAGCTCCAACTCCACCTCGCCGTGCAGGTACTGCCGCGCGAACTCGCGGTTCTCCCCGACGTAGCTGCCGGTGGCTCGGCTGATCCGGCCGGCGGCGAGGAGCAGGCCCAGCCCGGCACCGTCGATGCCGCAGTTGTTGGAGACGGTGCGCAGCCCGCTGACACCGAGATCGAGCAGGCCCTGGATCAGGTCGTGCGGCACACCGCTGAGCCCGAACCCGCCGAATGCGATCGATACGCCGTCGGTGACGTCGTGCAAAGCGGCCGTCACCGAGTCGAAGGTCTTGTCCATCACGCTCCACTTCGCACTGCGTAGACCGTCGCGTCGAACGGCGGTCCTCCGCAGCCCCCTGGGACCTTACCTAGGTCAGGTTCGTATGGTTAGGCGTCGTTCCCGCGCTCGGGCGGCTCGGGGTGGCGGCTCGGGTGGCACGGGGGACGGGCGGCTCGGGCCATGGGAGGCACGGTGCGTCGCGCATCCGGTGGGCCGGGGTCGACGGCGTGCTTCGCCGTGAGCGACGTCCTCGGATGCAGGAGGCGTTGATGCCACGCGTGGAATCGGTCCACACGGTTGGACCGTCCCCCGCGGCAGCCGCGGCCTCGCCCGATCCGCGTGGCAGCTCTGTCGCCGCCCGCATCCTGATCGGGTTGCCCGACTCGATCACGGCCGCGGCGCTGGGGTTGTGTGTGCCGCTGATGGTGTTGCTGTTGCTCTCGCAGTTCCGGCTGGGGTTGACGCTGCCGCTCGGCCTGGCCGGCGCAGTGGCGGCGGTATGGCTGGTTCGCGCACCAGCCGGCCAGGTGCCGCGCGGTGCGGTGCTGACTTCGGCCGGTGCCGTCGTGTTCGCCGCCGGTTGGCTCGCCTACAACCTGAACTACACCGCCCAGGACGTCTACACGACGCGCGACCCGGCGACCTACACGATCACCGGACGCTGGCTGGTCAACCACGCCTCCGCGGTGATCCACACCTATCCCGACGTCTTCGGTACACCGGCCCACGGCGAGGTGGCCAGCGGTTCGTTCGCGGCGGTGGGCGCGGGCACCCTCAACGCGCAGGGCAACCACCTGTTGCCCGCGGTGCTCGGGTTCACCGGCGCCATCTTCGGGTCCGGTGCGATCTTCAAGACCAACGTGGTGATCGGCGCGCTCGCGCTGGTCGTGTTGTTCGGGCTGGGCCGGCGGCTGGTGAACGGGCCGGTCGCACTGCTGGCGATGATCGCGTTCGGCATCAGCATGCCGTTCATCTACGTCAGCCGGGACACCTACACCGAGCCGTTGACGATGCTGTTCCTGCTCGGCGCGCTCAGCTTGCTGCACCGGGCAAACCGAACCTGGCTGGTCCGCGACTTCGCACTGGCCGGGCTGGCCGCGGGCAGCGCGGCGATGGTCCGGATCGACAGCTACCCGGCACTAGCCGGGTTCGTCGCCGCGGCCCTGGTCTTCGTCGCGGTCGCGCCGCCCAGCCGTCGGACGGCAGCACTGGCCCGCGCCGGCGCGCTGCTCGCCGGCGCCGGACTGACCGCGCTGCTCGGATGGCTGGATCTGGTGCGGCTCTCGCGGCAGTACTACGGCTCGCTGCACGGCACGATCATCACCTCGCTCATCGGTCTGCTCGCGGCGGTCATCGTTGCCCCGCCGCTGGCGTGGCTCTCGTGGCGGCCGGCGGTTCGCGCGTGGCTGACCCGCCTGTCCGTGCGGGTGGCGTTGGCCCGCGGGCTCGTCCTCGTGCTGTGCGTGGTGTTCCTCGCGCTGGCGCTGCGGCCGCTGTGGCAAACGACCTACGGTCCGAGAAATCTGAACCTCGAGAACATGCAGCGCACGTCCGGTGTCGCGGTGGACGGGACGCGCACGTATCACGAGCAGACGGTGCACTGGCTCGCCCTCTACGTCGGCTGGCCCACCGTCGTCGCGGCAGTGCTCGGCTACGCGTGGATGCTGGTTCGGTTGCTGCGCGAGCGCCGCTACGACGTGGCCGGTGTGCTCGCGCTGGGGCTCAGCATGTCGTCGCTGTACCTCTGGAACAGCGAGATCGCGCCGGACCAGCCGTGGGCGATGCGGCGCTACGTACCGGTGGTGCTGCCGCTGGTCGTGCTCGCCGCCGCGTTCGGTTTGCGCGAGCTGTGGCGCGTGCGGCGCCGGCGGCTGGTGGTCCGCCCGTTGGTGGCCGCTGCCGTGGTGTTCGGGCTGGTATTCACCGCCGTCACCACCCACCCGATGCGACACGTACGCGAGGAGTATCCGCAGCTCACCCAGCTACACGCGCTGTGCGCCGGGATCGGCTCCGACGGCGCCGTGCTGATGCTCGACGATGACGTCGTGTTCGGCTACGGACAGTCGGTGCGCAGCTTCTGCAATGTGCCGACGATCGGCCTGATCGATGCAACGCCCGATCAGATCCGCGCCGTGAACACGGCAGTGCTCGCCCATGGCCGGCATCTGTTCGTGCTCAGCCAGCTCACCACGCCGCAGCGGTTGGCGCAGGTGAGGAGTTCGACGGGACTGCCGCCGGTGGCGTATCAGCGGGTGGTCGTGCAGCGCTGGCCCACCCAGATCGACGCTGCGCCCGACAGTTCGAACACGCACGAGGTCTACTCGATGTTCCTGGCCTCGGTGGACGCGACCGGGACGCCGCACCTGGTGCCGTCGGTCGGCTCTGGGTCCTAGGCGGCGTGGCGCGCTAGGGCACCGCCGGTCACAGTCGGTATGTCACGCGCTCGGAGTCCGCGCGCCGATCGAGTGCCGCGGCATCGCCATCGTGGACGTAGACGACCGAGCCGTCCACCGCGAGCGGTGCGAGCAGGGTGTCGATCCAATCCGCAGGGTCGTGCCACGAACTGGTGACCAGCACGCGCGCGCCGGGTGTCAGCCCCAGTGCGGCGGCCCGTTCGGTGGCGTGTGCGACCAGTTCGGCCCGGGTGCGACCGGCGAAGGCTGGCGTGTCCGCGCCGCCGCGCAACCGCACCCCGGCCCAGGCGTCGGGTTGCGGGCGGACCGCGGCCACGAAGTCCTCGGTGCCGGCCGGCGGTGCGTCGCGGAAGCCGATCGCCGCGGTGCTGGTCGAGATTGCGAACACGTCCGGCACGCCGGTGGCCCGAGCGGCCGTCTCGGCGGTCACGAATGCCACGTCGGCCGCGCCCGGGTCGGTGTCGAACCGCAGGCCCGCGGCGAAGGCGCCGAGGATCGGCGCGGTGGAGATCCAATGTGCGGGCAGCTCGACGTAGGCAGCCGCGCCGACATCCAGGCCGAGTTGGTCGACGAGCAGGTGGTAGGTCTTCGCGACCCAGTTGGCCAGCGACTTCAGCGACAGTTCCGATCGCTCGCCGGTGCTGTCGTCGTAGTAGGTGACGAACGGCCGGGACGGATTCCGGGCCAGGGCGTCGGCGAACAGCTGCTCGGGAGTGTCGGCGCGGGTCATGCCCTCATCGTCGCCCACACCCAGTTTGGGGAACCTTGTGGCCCTATAGCGGCTACGAACTTCCCCAAAACGGTGGCGGCGGTCAGTTGATGCAGCCTGCGTCGATCGGCTTGGGCTTGGCCGTGGTGCTGGTCGGCGCCGGCTTCGACGAGGACGAGGACGAGGTGGCGCCGGGTGTGGACGACGACGCTGCCTGCGGCACCTTGACGGTCAGCGCGTCGTTGCCGAGCAACAGCGTGACATGCGCGATGGACGACACCTCTTGCAACGAGGCGCCGGGCACGTAGGCGGCAAGGGTCTTGGCCTGCGACTGCATCCCGTTGGCGTACTCGATCACGGTCGACGCGCTGGGCGACGGGCTGTCACCGACCTGGGACACCTGGAATCCTTGCGCGCGCAGCGTCTGCGCGTTCTGCGCCGCGAAGCCGTTGATGCCCGAACCGGCGTTCAGCACGTCGAGGACGAAACTCGACGGCGCCACCTTCTTGGCCGCGGTCAGCTTGCTGTCCTGGACGCCGATCAGGTTGTTCACGAACGACCGGACCTGCGCGGGATTGACCACCAGCACGCTACCCACCGACTCGGTGCCGAAGCCGTCCGTCGGAATCGTCTGGCCGACGATGTTGTCCGCGGACAGGTTCTCCATCTGCCGGGCCAGCGCCAGCGGGTCCAGCTTGGAGTCCATGTACAGCGACGACTGGATCGCGGTGAGCAGGTTCTGCAACTTGATCGGGTTCAGCAGCACGCCGCCGGAGGTGAGCTTGCGGAATGCCGCGGTGAGGAAGTACCGCTGCCGCTCGACGCGGTCCAGGTCGCCCAGGCCGTTGGGGAAGTTGTAGCGCTGGCGCACGAACGCGAGTGCCTGCGTGCCCTTGATGACGTTGACGCCCTTGTGCAGGTTGATTCCCGAGTCCGGCTCGCTCACCGCCGCGCACATGTTGACCGTGACGCCGCCGATGGCGTTGCTGATGCGGTAGAAGCCGAGCAGATCCACCGGCACGAAGTGGTCGATGGTCAGGCCGGTCAGGTTCTGCGACCGTGTTGACCAGAACCTTTGCGCCGCCGGCCCGCTTGGCGTTCGCGTCGCCGGCCGTGTTGTTGTAGCCGTCCGACGTAGGCGGAGTTGAGCTTCGAGCTGCCGAAGCCGGGGATGTCGACGTAGGAGTCGCGCGGCAGCGAGATCAGCGTCGCCTTCGACCCGTCGGCCGGCACGTGCACGATCATCATCGTGTCGGTGTTCAGGCTGCCGCCGTCGCGGCCGGTGCCCAGCTGCTTGAGCTCGGCGTCGGTCGCGGTCGGACCGGTCGTCGTTGCCGACGATGAGCAGGTTCTGCGCCTTGCCGTCGATGTCGTGTGCGGCGTGGCTGCTGCTGAAGATGTTCAGCCGGTTCAGGCCGGCGCTGAACGCGTGGTACTTCCACCAGTACGTGCCGAAGGTCAGCAGCAGGGCCAGCGGACAGGACCGCGGCCAGGACTCGGCCCGACGTAAGACCGCCGCGTGCCGCGCCGCCGCGACCTCTGCTTCGCGGTGCGGTGCCGACCGCGAGGATCGAGATCCGGCGGCAGATCGGCAGGCTCCCCGCCGGGCCGTGGCGCGCGCGGCGCCGGGTCACGCGGGCGGAGGGCATCTAACGAGGTTACCGGCGTCCCGTGTGTGAACGGACTGAGCGAGGCAGGCAGCGCCCGGAACGGCGATAAGTCTCAGTGGCGCCTCAGTTGATGCAGCCCAGGCCCTGGACCGTGCTGGCAGTCCGCCGCCGGGGCGGTCGCTGTGTGCGTGCGCAGTGGCCGCCGCAGCCGGTGCCGCGACGACCAGCCCGTTCACCTGGACGCCGTTGGACCCGAGCACGAGGGTGGCTCGCGAAACGCTGGTGGTCGAGCACCAGCTTCGCGCCCTTCACCGCCGCGGCGACCGCCTTGGCCTGCGACTGGCTGCCGTTCGGGTACTCGACCGTGGTGACCGGCGGTGGCGTCGGTGGAATCGATCGTGTTCACCCGGAATCCCAGCGTGCGCAGCTGTTGTGGCGTTGCGGTTGGCCAGACCGGCCGTCGAGGTCCCGTTGAGCACGTCGACGGTGACCGAGGCCGGCGCAGCCGCCTTCGCCCCGGCGAGCGCCGGGTCGGCGGACTTGCCCTCGAGCTGGCGTACGAACGCCGGGCATGGCCGCGGTGTTCACCACGACGATCGACGTCTCGATGCCGTCCGGGTAGATCAGCTGCGGGCCGTTGTTCGGGATCGTCTGGAAGGTCAGGTTGCCCTGGCTCATCTGAGCGAACTGCTGCGCCAGCGACAGCACGTTCAATCCTGGGTCGATCAGCAGCGACGAGCCGACGGCACTGCATGCAGGTCGTGCAGCTTGAACGGATTGAGCAGCACGCCGGCGGTCTCCACCTTGTGGAAGGCAGCGGCCAGGAAGTACTGCTGGCGCTTGATCCGGTCCAGGTCGCCGTTGGGCAGCCCGTGCCGCTGCCGGACGAACGCCAGCGCCTGCGTCCCCTTGATCACCGAGACGCCCTTGGGCAGGTTGATGCCCGAGTAGCCGCTGCCGTACGGTCGGAGTCGGTGTTCGGGTTCTGTGCCGCGTTGAGGCAGACGGTGACGCCGCCGATGGCGTTGCTGATCCGGTAGAAGCCGAGCAGGTTCACCTGCACGTAGTGGTCGATGTGCAGGCCGGTCAGCGCTCGATCGTCTTGATCGATCAGGATCAGCCCGGCGCTCTCGGCCGCCACCTCGTTCGGCGCCGTGGGACTTGGCGTCGTTGTAGCCGAACGAGTACGCCGAGTTGATCTTGCCCTCGCCGTGGCCGGGGATGGCCACCCAGGAGTCGCGCGGGAACGACACGATCGTTGCGCGCGAGCCGTTCGCCGGCACGTGCAGCACCATCATCGTGTCGGTGTTGACGCTGCCGCCGTCGCTGCCCGTCGCCAGCGCCTTCAACTCGGCCGGTGTGGCACCGGCCCGGCTGTCGTTGCCGGTCAGCAGGATGTTCTGGTCGTGGCCGTCGATGTCCGTCTGCCCCGCCGCGAGCGCCGGCACCGGCGGCGCCGTGCGGGATGCTGTTGGTGAAGTTCTTGTACTGGGCCCAGGCGACGCCGCTGGCGACGATGACAGCCAGCGACACGCCGGCGATCACCGCCCGAGAGGCCACCAGCGCGCGCCGCCGACGGGCGGCGGAGGCGCCGGGACGTGCCGTGCTGGGCCTGCCGGCGGGCGGCTCGGGGCCGTAATCGGCGGGCGGCTCGGGGCCGTAATCAGTCATCGAAACCGAGGCTAATCGCTGTCGGCGACGGGCCGCGGCACACCGTCGGCGCGGCGGCTCTGAGATACTGCCAGCACACTGTCAGCGATGTTCCCGGCAACCCACCGGCAGGCCGCCTGCCCGCCGGACCTGCCCGCCATCAGCCTCGGAGGTCATCGCCCGTGCGCGTGCTCGTCACCGGCGGCGCCGGATTCATCGGGGCCAACTTCGTCCAGCACACACTGGCGCACCGCCCCGACGCCGACGTCACGGTGGTGGACGCGCTCACCTACGCGGCCAGCGAGGCGAACCTGGCGCCGGTGCGCGAGCGGATCCGGTTCGTGCACGGCGACATCGCCGACGCCGCGCTGATGGACGCCCTCGTCGGCGGCAACCGACCTGGTGGTGCACTTCGCCGCCGAGTCGCACAACGACAACTCGCTGCGTGACCCGTCGCCGTTCGTGCACACGAACGTGGTGGGCACGTTCACCATCCTGGAGGCGGTGCGCAAGCACGGGGTCCGGCTGCACCACATCTCCACCGACGAGGTCTACGGCGACCTGGAACTCGACGACCCGGCGAAGTTCACTCCGGACACGCCGTACAACCCGTCCAGCCCGTACAGCTCCACCAAGGCGGCCTCCGACCTGCTGGTGCGAGCGTGGGTGCGCTCCTTCGGCATCGTCGCCACGCTGTCGAACTGCTCGAACAACTACGGCCCGTACCAGCACGTGGAGAAGTTCATCCCGCGCCAGATCACCAACGTGCTTTCGGGCATCCGGCCCAAGCTCTACGGCGCCGGCCAGAACGTGCGCGACTGGATCCACGTCGACGATCACAACGCGGCGGTGTGGCTGATCATCGACCGGGGCCGGTCCGGGCAGACGTACCTGATCGGCGCCGACGGCGAGCGCAGCAACAGGGACGTCCTGGAGACGATCCTGGAGCTGATGGGCAAGCCCGCGGACTGGTACGACCATGTCACCGACCGCGCCGGGCACGATCTGCGCTACGCCATCGACGCCGGCAAGCTGCGCACCGAGCTCGGCTGGTCGCCCCGGTTCACCGACATGCGGGCGGGCCTGGCGCAGACGATCGGCTGGTACACCGAGAACCAGGACTGGTGGGAGCCGGGCAAGCGGGCGGTGGAGGCGCGCTACGCCGAGGTCGGGCAGTGACCCGCTGGCTGATCACCGGTAGTTACGGCCAGCTCGGTTCGGACCTGCAGCAGGTGCTGGCCGGGCACGCCGGCGACGAGGTCCGCGCGGTGGACGTGGACGTGCTGGACATCACCGATGCAGCCGCGGTGGACGCCGCGGTCGCCGACTTCGGCCCGGACGTGCTGGTGAACGCGGCTGCCTACACCGCGGTGGACGCGGCGGAGAGCGACGAGGATCGCGCGTACGCGGTCAACGCAGCAGGCCCGGCGGTACTCGCCGCGACGCTGGCCCGGCGCGGCGGCCGGCTGGTGCATGTCTCCACCGATTACGTCTTCGCCGGGGACGCGAGCCGTCCGTACGAGGTGAATGACGAGCCGGCCCCGAAGACGGCCTACGGCCGTACCAAGCTGGCCGGCGAGCGGGCGGTCCGCGAGCTGCTGCCCGATGCCTCCTACGTGGTGCGCACCGCCTGGGTGTACGGCGCACAGGGCAAGAACATCGTCAAGACGATGGCCCGGCTCGAGCGCGAACGCGAGACGGTGAACGTGGTCGACGACCAGCGCGGCTCGCCGACGTGGTCACTGCATCTGGCGGGTGCGCTGGTCGAGCTGGCTCGCTCGGCCGCCGCGCCGGGCGTCTACCACTGCACCGGCTCGGGGGATACCACCTGGTTCGGCTTCGCCCAGGCGATCTTCGCCGAGCTCGGTGCCGACCCGGCGCGGGTGCGCCCGATCACCACCGCGGAGTACCCGTTGCCGGCACCGCGGCCGCCGTACTCGGTGTTGTCCGACGCTGCCTGGCGCGCCGCCGGCCTCACCCCGATGCCCGCCTGGCGCGACGCGCTGCACGAGGCGTTCGAGGTCGCCGGCGAGCAGCTAGCAAGTGGATCGTGATGCGGACGGAGCCCTATAGCGCGGGCTGAGCATCACGATCCACTGGTGAGCGCCGCGCGGTAGGCGGACACGGTGAGGGCCGCGCAGCGCTGCCAGGTGAAGGTGCGTGCGTGCTCGCGCGCCGCCAGTGTTGCCGCGGCAGCCGGCGGGTCCGCGAGCACGTCGTCCAAGGCGGCCGCCAGTGCCTGCACATCGCCGGGCGGTACCAGTCGCGCGTGCCCGGCCATCACCTCACGAACTGCCGGCACATCCGCCGCCACCACCGGTGTGCCGGCCGCGAGCGCCTCCAACGGCGGCAGGCCGAAACCCTCGTAGCGCGACGGATAGGCGAGCAGGCGGGCGTGCGCGACAACCCGAACCAGCGCTGCGGGTGGCAGGAAACCGGTGGCGTGCAGCCGGTCCGCCGGGATGCCGCTCGCATCCGGCCCTGCACCCCAGCCGGCGGCACCGACCAGCACCAGCGGCGGGCGGTCACCCTCGCCCAGCAACTGGCGGTAGGCGGCGAACAGGACGTCCAGCCCCTTGCGCGGCTCCATCGTCCCGACCGCCAGCAGGTACTCACTCGGCAGGCCGGGTAACGGAGCCGTGTCCGCGACGAACCAGCCGTCGTCGACGCCGAGCGGCGTAACGGCCAGCCGAGCCGCGTCGACGCCGAACTCGGCACCGATCTCGTCCGCTATGGCCCGCGTCGGAGCGAGCACCCGTCCGGCTCGTGCCAGCGCCCTGGGCACCAGCGTGCGGTAGCGCAGCGTGGCCGGCTCTACCAGTTCCGGGTAGCGGGCGAAGGTGAGGTCGTGCACCGTCACCACCCCGGCTGCCCGCCGGGGCGGCGGTAGCACGAAATTCGTGCCGTGCACCACGTCGGCGCGGCCGGTCACCGTTTCCGCCGCGGGCCGGTCGCCGCGCAGCCACGCCTGTTGCAGCAGCCGCGCTGGGACCGGACGGTGCACCAGCCGACCGGGTTCCGCGCGCAGAGCGCGGCGGTGCCGCACGGTGAACGCGGCCAGCCGCAGGTCGATGTCGGCGCGCGCATCCAATTCGGCGGCCAACCGCTCGACGTAGCGGCCGATGCCGGTGCGCGTGCCGGCGAGCGGAGTCGCGTCCAGTGCGACGCGCAGGTCAGCGGCGGACACAGCCGGCTGTGCCCGTCACAGCAATCGGTACGTGGTGATGAGTTCGTCGATCCGCTCGGCGAACGCCGCGTCCGAGTAGAGCTGCGCACGTTCGACCGATGATGCGGACAGCCGCGCGCGCAGGTCGGTGTCGATGACCACCTCGATCGTGCGCCGGGTCAGCTCGGGCAGGCTTGCCCAGCGGAACCCGTCGATGCCCTGCCGCACGATCTCGCGCTGGCCGGCGCGGTCGATGACGACGGGTACGCAACCCGCGGCCATCGCCTCCACGGTGGTCATGCCGAAGTGCTCACTCGCCCACGGTGCGTCGTTCTCGTTCTCGCCCCAGCCGGTGGCGGACCAGACGACGGACGCGCTGCTCATCAGGTCCTCGAGCACCTCGCGCGGTGCGTTCACGTGCAGTTCGACGGCGTAGCCGAAGCCGGCGGCGCGAACCTTGTCGACGTAGGCCCGCTGGCTCGGTTCGCAGCCGCCGATGACGTGCAACGTCCACCCGTGCAGCAGCCCCGAGTCGACCATCTGGGTGAACATGCGGACTTGTTCCAGCTGCCGCTTGGAGTGCCCGAGTCCCGGCGCGAAGAACCGCCCGGCGATGACGATCGTCGGCGAGCGCTGGGCACTCGGGTGGAATCGATCGACCTGGATCGGCGGGTAGAGGACCTCCGCCTCGCGATTCCAGAGTCGCCGGATCCAGCCGCGGGTATAGCGCGAATTGGCGAGCACCACGTCATAGCTGTCCAGGTAGCTGTTGTCCAGGTGTTCGGCGGTCAGCCAGGGCAGCCGCTCCGAGATCGACCGGCGCAAGCCAGCGCCCTCGCCGGAGACGTGCAGCCGCGAGATCGCGACGCCGAGTTGACGGCTGTCGGCCTGCCCGGCCACGAACGTGTCGGAGCAGAACCGCAGCGTCCGCGGCTCTTCGCTCGCCGGCAGGCTGATCTCATGGCGGCCGAACTCAGCCGTCACCGTCGTCTTGAGCACGACGTCGTCGCCGAGATGGACGGTGAGTTCCGTCGGCTGATTGCCGGGGCGACCCGCCTCGAACAGCAACATGGTTGCCTCACCCGCCTCGATGGTGAGTTCGCCCGTGCCCGAGGACCAGTGCCAGCTGCGCATCCGCCCACCTTCCGGCGGGTACCAGCCGAGGCCGTACACGACATCGGTTCGCTCGGCGGAGATGAGGAACCGGCCGAGGGCCTTGGACGTCAGCCGGCGCCAACCGCTGAGGTCATGGCTGGGCGGCGTGGGGAAGTAGCAGAGGTAGGCCGAGCGACGGGCGAGCGACGGCAGCCGGGACATGTACGAGGCGTTGACGAACAGGTCGTACTCGCCGGACAGCTCGGTCAGCCGCCGCGCGCCGGCTTCGGGCACTACCCGCAGGCGGCAGCCGGATAGATCCAGGCCCAGGTGGCGGCCCAGCACGTCCAGGTCGACCTCTTCGTGGCCGATCAGGTCGACCGCGACGCCGCGCCCGGCCAGCAGCTCGGCGATCTTGCCGGAGTGCCGTTCGCCGCCGCCCTGCGAGCGCCAGAACCGGTTGTAGATGCCGGCCCGGGGCGGCCCGTCGGCTGGTGCACTCACCGGGCGGTCACCAGGCCGCGTTCGAGTTCGGCCCGGGGCACGGTCGCCGCGGCCGTGATCCGGTGCCGGCGCGCGAGCATCCGCGGCAACAGACGCAGGTAGGACGCGAACACCCGTGCCCGCAGCAGGTGCGGCCGCACCGCGGGGCGACGACGGGTGCGCACCGCCTCGCGCGCGGAACGCAGGCCCATCGAACCTGCGGTCAGCACGAACCGGATCACCGCGGAGCCGGCCAGTCGCGCCGTGGCGTCCTTGGTCAGCATGAGCAGCCGGTTGCGTTCGACGTGGAATACCCACCGCGGCGACCACTCCTTGCTGCTCGCGGAGTGGATGTGGCGTAGCTGCGCGGTGGGGACGTAGCGGATCGTCCAGCCGTCCGCCCGTAGCCGCCAGGACAGGTCCGTGTCCTCGTAGTACATGAAGAAGTCGTCGTCGAACCAGCCGACCTGCTCGCCGGCGACACGTCGGATCGCCATGCCGTTGCCACAGGCGGCGAAGACCTCGGTGGGTGTCTCGTACTGGCCGTCGTCGATTTCCTGAAAGCCGCGGTCGGCGCCGTGGCCGGACGCGAGCACGATGCCGCCAACGTTGTTGATGACGTCCTTGAGCTCGATGTCGGCCGGCACCTCGATGCGCACCGAACTACGCGCTTCGCCGATCGATGAGGTGACCGGAGCTAGTCCGGGGCCGCTCACCGTCAGCGCCTTGGTGACACCGGGCTGCGCGGCCACCACGAAGGTGACGACGAGTGGCCGGCCGGCGAATTCGGACGGCACCGGCACCAGCAACTCCCCGTCGGGCCGAGTCCACCAGAACCGGTCCGCGCCGCTGCCTTCCGCCCCGAACGTCATCCGCTCCCACAGCACCTTGGCGATGACGTCCTGCGCCGGCGCGCTGCCATCGGCCGGCGCGACCTCGACACCGAAGACTCGCGCACCGAGCTCCCGGCTGTCGTGCGGGCCCGGCACGAAGCCGGGCACCTGCCAGCGCAGGCGCAGGAAGCGCGGCATGAACACGACCTTGCCGGTGACGGCGCCGACCCGTTCCGCACCCGGCGCGTCGAAGGCGGAAAGCAGTTCACGCAGCCAGGACGGCTCCGGCACGGCGTCGTTGTTGAGCAGTACCGCGACGTCGGTCTCGAGCCGTCGCAACGCGAGGTTGTTGCCGCCCGCGAAGCCGGTGTTCACCGGGCTGGCAATGATCTCGACGTCGGGGTACTCGCTGTGCAGCAGGTCGAGGCTGCTGTCGGCGGAGGCGTTGTCCACCACGACGGTGTGGAAGGCGTCGGCGGGCAGGTCCTGCTTGCGCAGCCCGTCCAGGCATGGGCCTAGCAGGTGCGCGCCGTTGTAGTTGACGATGACGACCGTGGCCCGGGCTGTGCTGCCCGAGGCCGCCGGTCGGACTGCGGTCACGGCCGAGACTCCGCGACGAGGGCGCGTGCCTCCGTGCGTGCCTCGGTGCGTGCCTCAGTGGTGTAGGAGGCATAGGCCAGCCCGGGCTCTGCGGTGTCGCGGACCATCGCGAAGCCCCGCTTGGTGCGAAACACCGCGACCGGCAAGCCTTCCGCGTCGCTCACCTGCACCGCGACGACGACCGCGCCCTGCAACGGCGGCAGCTCGTCACTGCGGAAGTCGACGATCCAGCGACCACCACCGGCGATGCCCAGCGGCCGGCCGCGATAGGTCTGGACCAGGATCGGCAGGTCGCCCACGCCCATCAACACGATGGTCAGCTCCGCGCAGCGCGCCACCGCCTCGGCTTCGATGTCGACGACGACCCGGATCACCAGCGGTTCACCGGCGTGCGCGGTCGCGATCTCGTGACCGGTGCCGGCATCGAGCGCCGTCGCCGAGATGATCTGCACCGGGTTGGCCGGTGCTTCGATGCTCACCTCGTCCTCGTCGCTGGGCGTCGTGCCCAGCAGCATCCGCAGCGTGTCCGCGGCGACCTCGGGATCGCCGTCGAACACCAGGCTGCCGTGATCGAGCACGATGGCGCGGTCGCAGATGCGCGCAACGAGGTCCAGCGCGTGGCTGACCACGAGGATGGTGCGGTTCTGCTCCTGGAATTCCGCGATCTTGTCCAGACACTTCACCTGGAATGCCTCGTCACCGACGGCGAGCACCTCGTCGACAAGCAGGATGTCCGGGTCGACGTGCACTGCGACGGCAAAGCCGAGGCGCACGTACATGCCCGAGGAGTAGTGCTTGACCGGGTCGTCGATGAACTCCTCGAGTTCGGAGAAGCCGACGATCGAGTCGAACATGGAGTCGATCTCGCTGTGCGTCAGGCCGAGCAGGCTCGCGTTGAGGTAGATGTTCTCGCGGCCGGTGAGTTCGCCGTTGAAGCCGGCGCCGAGTTCGAGCAGCGAGGCCACCCGGCCGTTGACCACGACCTCGCCGCTGCTCGGGCGGATGATGCCGGACAGCACCTTGAGCAGCGTCGACTTGCCCGAGCCGTTGTGACCGATGAGCCCGACGGTATGGCCGGCCTGGATTTCCAGGCTGACGTCGTCGAGCGCGCGAAACGGTGGGCGGGCCGGTCGGCCGCGGCGCAGCAGGCGTTCCTTGAGGCTGGTCGGCTGGCCGTGCGCGCGGAAGGTCTTGACCACGTTGCGGGCGCTGATCGCGAACTCGTCGGGACTGGTGGGTGCCGGGCGGCTCACGTCACAACTCCTCGGCGAAGTCGGACGACATCCGGTGGTACAGCCGGTACGTCAGCACGAGTACCACTGCGGAGACGACGAGGCCGACGCCGAGCCGGATCACGTAGAACATCAGGCCCTGGTCGGGCAGCACCGGGTCACGACCGGTCGAGGCCTGGTACGTGCGCCCGGTGCCGTACAGCGCGCGTTGCGCGGCGACGACGACGTCGGCCATCGGATTGAGGAAGTACACGTTCCACAGGTGGTGCTTCTCCAGCCGGGTCTTGAGCTGGGTGGCCGAGTAGACGATCGGGTTGAGCCACATGCCGGCGAGCAGGACGACGTCGACGATGTGCTGGGTGTCGCGGTAGCGGACGTTGAGCGCGGCGACCAGGTAGCTGATCGCGATGGTGAACACCAGCACCACCAGCAACGCCCCGGGCAGCAGCACCATGCCCGCGTCCCAGTGGTGCCACTGCTTGAAGGCAACCATGACCACGATCAGCACCAGCAGTTGCAGCAGGTAGTGCACGATCGCGAACGCGACCGAGGACAGCGGCAGCACGCCGAGCGGGAACGGGACCTTCTTCACCAGCCCGGCGTTGGCGACCACGCTGGCGGTGGCGGAGCCGACGGCGGTGGAGAAGGCGTTCCACAGCAGCAGCCCGCACATCAGGTAGAACCCGAAGTCCGGGATGCCGGCCTTGAGCACCAGGCCGAAGACGAAGGAGTAGACGGCCAGGGTGAGCAGCGGGTTGGCCAGCGACCAGGTGAAGCCCAGCACGCTGCCCTGATACTTGACCTTGAGGTCCTTGCGGACGAGACCGGTCAGCAGCTCACGCCGGACAACGCGCTGACGGGCGGTGCGCACAGCGGCGCTCGACGCGGTCAGCTGCCTCTCCTTCCACCGGCCGCGCGATTGCGCGGCGCGGGTCCCAGGATATAGGGGCATCGGCGCGCCGGGCGTGGCACACTGCGCCGCGTGAGCGGCGACATTCCGGTCTTCATCAACACCCGGGACCGGGTGGCCGCGCTCAGCGCGCTGGTCGAGTGGCTGGAACGGGCCGGCACCCAGCGCATCGTGCTGGTGGACAACGCGTCCACCTACCCGCCGTTGCTGGCCTACCTGGACCGCTCCCCGCATGCTGTGGTCCGGCTGAAGGAGAACCTGGGACAGAACGCGCCCTGGCGCGGCCGGGTGATCGAACAGTTCGTCGGCCCCGACGAACGCTACGTCGAGACCGACCCGGACGTCGTGCCCGATGAGAACTGCCCGCCGGACGCCGTTGCGCATTTCAGTGCGCTGCTCGATCGCTATCCCGACGTCGACAAGGTCGGCTTCGGGTTGCGGATCGACGACCTGCCCGACCACTACCAGCATGCGGAGGCGGTGCGCCGTTGGGAGCGGGCGTTCTGGCGCGACGAGGCGGAGCCGGGCGTCTTCCGTGCCCCGATCGACACGACCTTCGCGCTGTACCGTCCGCGCAGGCCGCCGGCGATGGAACCGGCGCTGCGTACCGGTCCGCCCTATGTCGCGCGCCATCTGCCCTGGTACGCGAACTCGTCCCGGCCGGACCGCGAGCTGCGCTACTACCTGGCGCACGCACAGCCAGGAATCAACAACTGGGATGACGAGCGGATCGCGGAGCGTGTCGCCAACCACATCGGCCTGCCCACCGAGCCAGTCACCGGCGCCACCACCGCCGACACGCGCCACGCGGACGCGCGCGGGCGCCTACTCCGCCCGCACGTACGCTTTCGCCGCCGCTAGGGTTCTTCCGTGCCCCCCGCCGCTGATCGGGTGATCGACGAGAGCACTGACGCGTCCACCACGGCGCCGGCCGGCGAAGGTGTCGAGGCCGGCGAGGCCGACTCGCGCGTCACCGCACTGGAACTCGTGTGCTTCACCGCTGCCGCCGCGATCGGCCTGCTCAGCCTGGTCAGCCTGGCCGCCGCGCATCTGCACCAGAATCGTCCGGCGGTGGTGTTCCCGATCGCGATCGCGCTGGTGCTGGTCGTCGGTGCGGTGATCGTCTTCTTCGACCGGCCGCGGGTGACCGGGGACCGGTGGGGGTTGCTCATCGGTGCCGCCGCGATCGTCGCGGCCGCGGTGATGTTCATCCCGGGCTTCCACTACGCCACCTCGGACCGGGACCCCGGCGGCTACGTGATGATCGCCACCGAGATCCAGAAATCGCATTCGGTCGAGTTCGCCAACCCGCTCAACAATCCGTCGCTGCCCGCGGTCGCACGCCCGCTTTCGGTACAGCAAGGGTGGCCGGGGCTGTGGAACTCGCCGTTCCACGCAGGCAAGATCTTTCCGCAGTTCTATCACCTGTGGCCGGCACTGATGGCCAGCGCGAAGGACGTCGCGGGCTGGCGCGGGCTGTTCAACATCGGGCCGCTGGTCGGCATCATCGCCGTCGGCTTGACGGTCGCGGTGGCCCGCCGCATCGGCGGCTTGATCGGCGCCGGTATCGCCGGCGTGGTGATGGCCTTCGACATGCTCGAGGTGTGGCAGGCGAAGTACCCGTCCTCGGAGATATTCGGCCAGATGCTGTTCCTGGGCGCGCTCGCCGGGGTGGTGATCGCGATCCGCACCCGATGGCGGTCGGCTGCTGCGCTGGCCGGCGTGTTCGTGGGTCTCGGCTACCTGGAACGCGCCGACGGGCTCGTGGTCGTGCTCATCGCGTGGGGGATCCTGGCGGCGCTGCTGGCGGCGAGAAGGTTCGACGCGCGGGCCGGCTGGTTCACCGCAGGACTGGTGGTGACCCTCCCGTACGGCTTCTACCAGGCGTACCACTTGGCGCGGCGCTACACGGAGGTCAACGGCGTGCCGTCGTTGCACAAGGTGCTGCTGATCATGATCGGGCTCGCCGTCGTCGCAGCGATCCTCGCCTGGCAGGGCTCGCTGGTGCGGCGGGTGATGGACTGGTCGGCGCATCGGAAGGTGCGGGCGACCCTCGGCGCCGCGTTCGTTGCCGTATGCGCCGTTGCCATGATCGTGGGCTTCCTGCGGCCGAGGCTGTTCGGCAAGGACTACAACGCCAGCGGCCGCACCTTCGACGAGATCTCCCTGGTCAGGCTGAGCTGGTTCTTCTCGCTGACCGGGTTCGCGCTGCTCGGCGCGGGCATCGTCTGGATCGCGATGCGGCGGTGGCGCACCGAGAATTGGATCGTCGCGTTCACCGCGATACCGCTGCTCGCGCTGTACTGCTTTCACGTCCGTAACTCGTCGTACCTGATGTGGGACTTCCGGCGCTTCGTCACCACCGTGGTGCCCGGCATCGCGATCCTGATCGGCGCCGGGGTGGCGTGGTCCGCGCTCGCGCTGCGCTGGATCCTCGCGCGGATCGGTCCGCTGTCGGCACCGCGACTCGGCTGGGTGGTGTCCATCGTCGGCGTCGTCGCGGTAGCGGTGGGGCTCTCGGTCTTCTACATCAGCGAGTCGGGGCCGCTGCGGCACCACAACGAGAACGGCGGATCGCTACAGGTCGAGCAGCGCATCGCGGCGCTGGCCGGCGGGCAGCAGGGGGCGTTTTTCTGGAACGGCAGCGGAGCGTGCTGCGCGCGGCCGTCACTGCTGTTCGGCGGTGCGCTGCTCACCCTGGGCGGCCAGCCTTCTGCGCTCGCGCCGAACGATCCGAAGCAGCTCGACGCGTTGCTCACTTACTACACCTCGCCCAGCAGCGGGACCGCTCGGCCGGTGTTCTACATCGTCCCGGCGCCGCCGCAGACCATCACCATGCCCGGGCTGCGCTTCAGCGTCGCCGATCACCTCGTCGGCTCGTTGCCGCACTGGGCCGAGACCTACACGTCCCGGCCGAAGATGCGCACCGACTACCACTACGACTTCACCGTGTACCGGGTTAGCGCCGGCTGACGGTGCTACCGGATTTGTGCGCGTGCCAGGTCATGAACATGAAGTCCGGTAGGAATCCGTACCGCTGCGACTCTTCGGTGCTGGCCACGACGGTCAGGTCCGACACGGTCGCGTGCGAGAGCAGGTCGACCTCGTCGCAGTCGTCACCGCCGTAGCCCGAGTCGAATCGTCCCTGCTCGATGCGGGATTTGAGGTCGGCGGTGACCAGACACTCGACGACGAACCCCGCCGCCTCGATCTGCTGTCGCAGGTCCCAGCCGAAGCGCCAGTAGACCAGCGTGTTGTCGCCGTGGTATTCCGGCTTGGTGGGCGGCGCGGTGACTGCCTGCGGCATCGGGATCTGCACGAAGACGTCCCCGCCGGGCGCCAGGAAGCGGTACAACTCCGCGAGCACTCTGGTGGTGTCCGGCACGTGCTCGAGTACGTGTGGGGTCAGTACCACGTCGATGCTGTCGTCGGGCAGGGCAGCGTCCTGAAGGTCGAGCTTGATCGCGCCCCGGTGCGCCGACTCGTCGTAGTCGCTGCAGGTGTAATGAACGCGTTCGACCATCGTCGCCCGGTAGCGATCATCAAGGCGTGGGCTGGTCTCGAGCACCCGGCTCTCGCTTCGGTACGGCGTGCGCTGCGTCCAGCACCAATAGAGGAAGCGGTCGCGGGCGATGCTGCCGCAGTGTGGGCACAGCGCTCCCTCGCTGTGGTAGCCGGTAGCGAACTGGCCGCCATGCCAACCGCAGATGTTGCACCGGCTCGTCTCCTCGGAGCCGGATGCCGCGGCGGCCGTCCGCCACGGGCGGATCCTGGCATCGCGGATCTCGGCCGCACTCAGCTCGGCTGGTGTCGATCGGAGCGGCGGCGACGGAGGTCACGGGCGCGAGAGATGACGGCGGCGGCCGGCTTGTGCAGCGGCGGCGGCAGCCGGCGGTAGAGGTTGCGGGCGAGGCTCACGTCGGCATCCTCACGGGGGTCGGTGCGTCGATCCCTGGTTTACCGATCCTGTATAGCGGAGAAGTCGACCCGGGCCGCCGCCTCGGCGGCATCCGGTGTGGTGAGCGCCGGATTGCCCCACCCGTCGGCCTGGCCGACCACGCGAGCCGGCACCCCGGCCACGATCGCGCCGGCCGGCACGTCGCGGGTGACCACAGCACCGGCCGCGACCACGGCGCCATCGCCGATCGTCACGCCCTTCAACACGATGACGCCGGTGCCGAGCCAGACCCGGTCACCGATCATCACCGGGAGCTTCTCCGGCGCAGTGACACCGGCGACGGTGAGGGTGTGGAAGTCGTGGTCGAGGATCTGCACGTCCCAGGAGAAGGTGCACTCGGCGCCGATGCTGACGCCTGCGCCGACCAGGATCTTGCTCAGACCGTTGATGTTGGTGCCGTGCCCGATCCGAAGCTCGCCGCCGTCCACGACGATCCGCACGCCGCGCTGCAGGCTCACCACACCGTCGACGCTGAACCGCGCGCCGTCGCGTACCCGGATGACGGAGACATCCGCCTTGCTGGTGAGACCGAAATCACCGATGCCGACCCGCAGAGAGCCGCCCGGCTCGACCTGGATGCGCTCGACACCGTCGATCACCGTGCGTGAGCCGATCCAGATGGCGCGCCTGGCCAGCACCCGGTTGCGCAGCACGCCGCCCAGAAACGCTGGGACCGAGGTCTCGCGGGCGCGGGCCAGCCGGCGCACATTCCGCCAGTAGTCCCGAAGCTCGGACATCGCCACCTTCGCCGTTCCTGTGTCGTATTGGCGACCCCGAACCTACCGCGACCGGTAGATTCGGGTCTGTGAGACTGGTCGTCCAGGTGCCCGTGCCTGAACGAGGAGGAGACCCTTCCGCTCGTCCTCGACGTCGATCCCGAAGCAGATCCCCGGCATCGACGAGATCATCGTCCTGGTCATCGACGACGGGTCCACCGACCGCACCGTCGAGGTGGCCCAGGCGCACGGCGTCACCCACTTCGTCCGGCACGCGCGCAACCGCGGGCTGGGCCGGTCCTTCCACGACGGCGTGCAGCGCGCGCTCGAACTCGGCGCCGACATCGTGGTCAACACCGACGGCGACAACCAGTACCCGCAGGAGCGCATCCCCGATCTGGTGCAGCCGATCCTCGCCGGCGACGGCCGAGATCGTGATCGCCGACCGCCAGGTGCACCTGGTCGAGCACTTCTCGCCGGTCAAGATCGCGCTGCAGAAGTTCGGCAGCCGGATCGTCAACCTCGCCGCCGGCACCGAACTGCCCGACGCGGCGAGCGGGTTCCGGGCCTACTCGCGCGAGAGCCTCATGCTGCTGAACACCATCACCCGGTTCAGCTACTGCATGGAGACGATCATCCAGGCGGGCAACAAGAAGCTGAAGATCGCCAGCATCCCGGTCGTCACCAACCCGAAGACCCGCGAGTCGCGGCTGTTCAAGTCACATGTGGCAGCACGTGCTGAAGTCGGCCGGCGCGATCATCCGCGCGCTACATCATGTACAAGCCGTACGTGATCTTCATCGCGCTGGCCGCGGTGTTCGGCGTGCTCGGCCTGGTGCCGTTCGTCCGCTGGGCCGTCCTGCAGTTCGCCGACAACGACCCGGGCGGCCACCTGCAGTCGCTGCTGGTCGGCGCGGTGCTGCTGATCATCGCCGTTCCTGAGCGTGATCCTCGGCATCATCTCCGACCTGATCCGGACGAACCGGATGCTGATCGAGGACACCCTGGAACACACCAAGAAGATGCGCTTCGGGTCAGGCGAGTTCACCAACGACGCAGCTGACCTGGCCGGCATGCGATTCCCGGCCGAGTTGCAGGCCGGCAGCGCGGTCGGCTCACGCGCACGCACGTGAGCGCCGCCTCGCTGCACGTCACCGTCATCGGCCCGGCCCACCCGTACAAGGGTGGCGCCGCGCACCACACCACCGAACTGGGGCACCGCCTGGCGGCCGCGGGGCACGACACCCGGCTCGAATCGTGGCGCGCGCAATATCCGAAGCTGCTGTACCCGGGCCAGCTCACCGTGAGGAGCCGGAGCTACCACTGTTCGCGGCGACGCAGCGGCGGCTGTCCTGGCGGTCGCCACTGGGCTGGCTCCTTGCCGGGAGACGCTTCGAAACCAGGACGTGGTCGTACTGCAATGCCATTCGGTGGTGCAATACGTGCCCTACCTCGGCGTCATTCGCGGGCTGCGCGGCCGACGCGACAGGCGCCGACGTCATCCTCGGATCGTGCTGATCGTGAACAACGTGCTGCCGCATGAAGCCCGCGCGTTCGACCGCCGCTGGTCCGGGCCCTGTACGCGCGCGCCGATCGCTTGTTGGTGCACTCGCCGGCCCAGCAGAGCTTGCCCGCGAGCTGACCGACACTGAGGCTCGTGTCGCCGACCTGCCCTCACACCTGCCCGGCGGTAGCCGCGCACGCGGTCGGCGGCGTGCCCACCGACCAGACCGCGGCCGGTGTACGACCAGTTGTTGTTCTTCGGGCTGGTCCGCCACTACAAGGGCCTGGATATCTTGCTCCGCGGCCGCTGGCGAGTGGCCGCGGCGCGGCCCCGGGGCTATGGTGGCCGGCGAGTTCTGGGGGGGTGGGCGGAGACGAAGCGGGATCTGATCACCGAGCTGGGGCTGGCCGAACGGGTCTCGCTGCGGGAGGGCTACCTCGAGGCGGCCGAGCTTCCGGCCGTGTTCGCGCCAGTGATGCCCTGGTCTGCCCTACCGGTCGGCCACGGTTCGCAGAACGCCTTGCTGGCCTTCGAGCACGACCGCCCGGTGATCGCCACCCGCACCGGGGCCCTCGCCGACGCGGTGACCGACGGCGTGGACGGTATCGTGTGCGAGGCCGACGACGTGGCCGCGCTGGCCGGCGGCATCGAACGGTTCTACGCCCCGGGGAGGCCCTTCGGCTGCGGGGCAATGTCACTCGACCCGACGCCGGTCCGGCCTGGCGGACGTCGCGGCGTTGCTCGACGAGGCAACCGGTTCGCCGAGTTCTGAGAGGTAGGCACAGCCCAGCATGGTGATTCGGGCCAAGGCCCCGTTGCGGGTCAGCTTCGCTGGCGGCGGCACCGACGTCGCCCGTTCCCGGAGACTGAGGGTGGCATCGTGCTCTCCGCGACGATCGACCGTTATGCCTACGGATCGTTGCAGCCGCCGCGACGACCGCCGCATCACGGTGGAGAGCGTCGACTTCGGGATCTCACTCGACCTCCGTCGACGACGAGCTGGCCTTCGACGGCGAGCTCGACCTGGTGAAGGCGGCGATCAAGCGGCTGGGGCAGCCGATCCGGTGGCTACGACCTGGTGCTGCGCTCCAGCGCCCCGCCCGGCTCCGGTCTCGGCTCGTCCTCGACCGTGATGGTGGCGCTGGTCGCGCTGTTGCAGGAGCACTACGGTCTGCCGCTGACCGAGTACGAGATCGCCGACACTCGCCTTTCGATCGAGCGGGAGGACCTGGGTATCAAGGGCGGCCTTCAAGACCACTACGCGGCGACCTTTGGCGGCTTCAACTTCATGGAGTTCGGCGACCGGGTCGTGGTGAATCCCGCTGCGGATCAGCGAATCCGTGGTGAACGAGCTCGAGTTCAGCCTGATGCTCTGCTTCACCGGCGTGACCCGTGAGTCCACGCAACATCATCGCGGACCAGACTGCCCGGGTCGAGTCGAAGCAGGCGATGCGTGGCAGGGCTGCGCGCTCAGAAGGAACTAGCCATCGCGATGAAGAGCGCGCTGCTGCGCGGTGAGCTGCGCGACTTCGGCGACCTGCTCGGCGAGGCCTGGGTGCAGAAGAAGAAGATGTCGCCGCTGATCACGACGCCGCGGATCGACGAGGCCTACGACCGGGCCTGCGCCACGGCGCGCTCGGCGGGAAGGTCACCGGCGCCGGCGGCGGGGGTTACATGCTGTTCTTCTGCGACTTCGACCATAAGCACCGGGTCGCCGAGGCGCTGGAGCCGATGGGCGCGTCGTGTCCGAGTTCAGCTTCGAACGCGAAGGGGTGACCACATGGCGGGCCGTGAAGCCGGCCGAGCGGGGCGCTGTCAGCGCCGACCTCGAGCGAGAGCGCGGCTCAAGACGGCATGCTCTGCGTCCAGCGATTGCATCGAGCAGGCGGCCGCAGGTGGCCGGCGACATCGTGACGCGCTCGGCCGGCAACAAGGTGCTCTTCTTCGGCAACGGCGGGTCGTCGATGGACGCCGGCCATCTGGCGGCCGAGTTGCTCGGCCGGTTCTACTACGACCGCCCGTCCCTGGCCTCGGTCAGCCTGCCCGACTCGCACCGCCGCGATGACCGCGATCGGCAACGACTACTCCTACGACGAGGTCTTCGCACGCCAGGTGCGCGGTCTCGGCCGGCCCGGTGACGTCGCTATCGGGCTGACCACCAGCGGCAACTCGGCAACGTGGTCGCGGCGCTGAGGTCGGCCGCGAGCTCGGCATGACGCGGTCGCGCTGACCGGGCGGCCGGGGGCGGTGCGGCCGACGTCGCCGACATCTGTATCCAGGTGCCCACCGCCGACACGCCCCGGGTGCAGGAGGCGTGCATGCACCTGGGCCACACATCTGCGAGATCGTCGAGGCGACCGTCTACCCCCGCTACGGTCGGGGCCTGATGGGCCGGTTCGGCACGGTGTTCCTCGACCGCGACGGGACGATCAACGTCAAGGCCGACGAGGGGGACTACTCAGCAACCCGGGGAATTGACGCTGCTGCCGGGTGTCGGCGACGGCGTGCGCCGGCTCAATGAGGCTGGCCGACGACTTCTGGTGGTCTCCAACCAACGCGGCGTTGCCCGCGGTCGGTTCAGCCCGATGACCTGGCCGCGGTCACCGCGCCTCGACGAGCGCTCGCCGAGGGCGCGCATGTCGACCGCACCTACTATTGCCCGCACGCGGATGGACAGTGCGATTGCCGCAAGCCGCTGCCAGGCCTGCTGCTGCAAGCTGTGCGAGACGATCCGGGCATCGACCTGGCCACCTCGGTGCTGGTCGGCGATGCCGAATCCGACGTCCAGGCTGCCGTGACGATCGGCGTGCCGGCTATCAGGATCGCAGCGGCACCGGTGCCGACAATGGCAATACGCACCGTGCCGGACTTCGCGACCGCCGCGGACTTGGTACTGCGAGGGCTAGCGTGAGCGAGGCAAGCCAGCCCTCGGCCCGCAGCCGCCTGGCCCGGGCCGCACGTCCCGCGTTCCTGGTCGTCGCGATCGGGCTGGGCATCTGGGCTATCGTCTCCGAGCGGCACAAGCTTGCCGATGCGTTCTCGCAGGTCTCCTGGGGCTGGGTGGTCGCGGCATTCGCTGTCATGCTCTTGGGCACAGCGCTATCAATGCTCGTGTTTCGGGAGTTGCTGGCCGGGCTGGGATCGCCCATTCCACTCAGCGCCGCGGCGCGGGTCGTGTACCTGGGGCAGCTCGGCAAGTACCTTCCGGGCTCGGTATGGGCGGTCGTCGGGCAGACCGAACTGGCCGGAGTACGACGTCCCGCGTACCCGTGGGCTGGTCGCGAGCCTGGTCGGGGTCGTGCTGACCGTGCTATGCGGGTTGCTGGTCGCAGCGGTGTTCCTGCCGCTCAACTCGCCCCGGGCGTTGACGCACTACTGGTGGGCGTTGTTGGCCATCCCCATCTTGCTTTGCTCCCTGCTGCCGCCGGTACTCAATCCGGTGGTGAACCGGCTGTGCGGCCTGTTCCGCCGCCCCCCGCTGGAGCGGCCGTTCGGGCTGTCCAGCCTCACCCGGGCCGCTGCCTGGCAACTGCTTGTATGGCTGCTCACCGGTGTGCAGGGCTACCTGCTGGTTGCAGGCATCGGCGCCCCCGGCGTGCGCAGCCTCTTCATCGCCGTCGGCGGGTTCGCGCTGGCATTCGCGGCGGGTGTGCTGTTCATCCCGGCACCGGCCGGGGCGGGCGTGCGGGAAACCGCGCTGGTCGCCGCACTCTCACCGGTGTTGCACGTCGGGCCAGCGCTGGCGGTCGCACTGCTGTCCCGCGCGCTGTCGACACTCAGTGACCTGACTGTCGCCTCAGGTGCGGTGGTGCAGGCTCGGGCTCGAGCGCGGGTTCGTGCAGCCCAGGTCGCCGTTCAGGACACCTCGAACAGCCAGTGAATGCCGCCGTGCGCGATACCGATCGGCGTGAACGTTCGCGCTGAGCGAGCTCGCAATTCCGCGAACGCCCGCATCTCGTGGTCACGGTCGGGGAATTCGTCGAAGTAGAGCAGCGTCCCCGGCCGCAGGTACGGCTCAACCCAGCCAAGAACCGTGACCGCGCTCGAATACAGGTCTGAATCGACATTGACGACAAGCTGATCGTGTTCGGGTATGTCGAACTTCGGCAGCGTGTCGTCGAACCACCCCACCTGGAAAGAGACCCGGGGGTCGTCGATCTGAGGAATCCGGCCGGTGCTGAAGGTGCCGGTCCCCAGTCCCGGCCGCCAGTCCTCGGGCAAGCCTTCGAAGCTGTCGAAGCCGACCAAGCTCGCATCCGGCGCGGTGAGATGTCCGGACCACCACCGCATCGAGCGGCCCTCGTACACACCGAACTCCAGGTACAGCGGGCGGCTCCCGGTGACGCGCTGCACGCGAGGTCGAACAGCCCGAACTCGTCCCGGACGGCCAGTGGTCGCTGGGCATCTTCGGCGGACAGGCTTTGGCCGATCTCGAGGTAGCTGAGCACTGAGCGCAGAGTCGCCAGTTGCTTCGGCTCTCGCGCCGTCCGGCGCGACATCAATCCCAGTCGCACGGCGGACTTGAGCGTTTGGGTAGTCGCACTCATCGGCCTCACCCTAACGCGGCGCCCCGGGTAAGGTCTGCCCGAGCCGCCCGTCCCCGTCGGCAGCCGTGCCACGCCGACGGGTTTGCCACCGTGTCGCCGACGTTCGGCGCCGCGCTCGGCTGAAAGGACTAATCGATGCAAGAGGCCGCGCCACCTGGGGGCACGTTGCTCCACCTGGCCAAGGTCGGCGCCGAGCAGGTGCTCTGGGCGAGAGTAGGTGCGCAACTGCGATCTCTGGCGCCCGGCACACGGAACGCCCGTTCCCGACGAGTGAGCCCACGGACGTGCTGCGATCCAAGGCCGAGTGCGACGAGGCCATCGCCGAATGTCGCAAGCTCAGCTTGCCCCTGCACCACGACCGATTGAAGAACTGGGATGCGCTCGGTGCTGTGTCCACCGTCTTGCACCGGCTGGGCCGTGACATTCGCGTGATGGACGCCGGCGCCGCGCGCTACTCATCGGTGCTGCCCTGGCTACGGCTGTTCTCGGTGCGCGAACTTGTCGGAAACAAACTCGAGTTCACCCGGGTCGCGCGCCATCACGGCGTGCGGTTTTGAGCCGGGCGACATCACGCACACCCAGTACCGGGACGGATGGTTCGATGCCATCACCTGCATGAGCGTGATCGAGCACGGCGTACCGCTGGATGCCTTTGTTGCGGAGACAGCGCGGCTGCTGCGACCGGGCGGCGTCCTGGTGGTCTCCACCGACTACGACCAGAGCCCGCCCGACACGACGGGGCGCTTCGCCTACGGCGTGCCGGTACACATCTTCTCTCCAGAGGAGATCCGCAAGCTGGTGGCCGAAGCGCAGAGCCGCGGGTTGAAGCTGCTCGGCGAGCTCACGCTCGAGCACCCGGAGCGCCCGGCCCACTGGAAGCGCGTCGGGCTGGACTTCACCTATATCCGCCTGGCCTTCGTGCGCGACGGGTAGGTCGAGGAGGGTTTCTGCCCTATTGCGACAAGCCCCGTGCCCCGCGTGGGCGTGAGCTTGTAGAGCGACCGGAACGGCAATGTGGCGGCCTGCGTCACTGTGCCGAGGAGGCCGGTGAAGCGCAGGTTGTGCCCGCTGGCGTGAGTGCGGTCGTCGATCGGCATGGCCTTGATCTCGGCCAGCTTCTTCGCTGCCAGGCGATTGCGGATGAGGTCGAGGGCGTTGCCGAGGGGCCATCCGTATAGGAACGTCTCGACGTTCACCAGGCCGCCACCGACAAGCAGGTTGCGCATCTGCTCGGCGAGTAACGCCGGTAGTGCCCGACCGAATCGTCGAATGGACTGAACGTTCCTGGAAGGCCGGGACGGAGAACATGATGCGCCCGCCGGGAGTGACCAAACGCAGCCATTCCGTGAACTGCGGGCGTCGTCCTGCATGTGCTCTATGACCTCGAAGACACATACCAGGTCGTAGGTCGCGCTGGCGGGCAGTGTGCTCTGGTCACCGTGCACGACCTGGCCGCCCTGCGCGCCGATGCGGTCACTGGCGATCTGGTACGACGTGTCGTCTGGCTCGACCCCGACGTACGTTGCCATGTGGGCCAGCCGCTCGCCGAAGGTGCCCACGCCGCAGCCGAGCTCGAGAATGGTGCGCGGTGGCTGGGCTTCGATCAGGCGACGCACGATCGGCCAGCGCAGCGATCCGAAGATGGTGAGCGGCGTCATGCGAGTCGAAGGCGTCTGGTTGCGAGGCACAGATGGGTCCTTCCATGCAGTCATGCCGGATCTGCCGCATTTGTCCAGGTCCGATCCCTGTGACAGTTGGGGTGTAACTAGCCTCATGAGGCTGATGGTGCATAGCATGACCCACCATGGCTTCGTTCGCACCACGCCGTAGAGCTGGGTTCGCGGGCGGCGCCGTCCTTTCCCTGGTTGCCAGCGTGGTGGTCGGAATGGCCGCGTCGGACACGGCACCCGCGGCAGCGGACCAGGTGTACCCGTTGCCCGGGAGCGGGACGGTCACCGTTGTCGGTCACGGCAACGGTCATGGGCACGGCATGGCTCAGTACGGTGCATACGGCGCGGCACTGGCCGGTCTGACCGCAAGTCAGATCGTCGCCTTCTACTATCCGCACACCACGCTCACCACGATTGCCGCGAGCACGATCCGGGTGCAACTGTCGGGCAACTCGGTGACGACCGTCGCGGCCAGTTCGACGTTGCACGTCACCGGACGCAGCGCGGCGCTTCCGACTGCTGGCATCAGCAGGTTCCGGCTCGCGCCGTCGGGCTCTGGCTTCATCGTCCAGGGCCTTTCCGGCGCGACGTGGAGCAACGTGGTCACCGGCTTCGGCGGACAGGTCGATTTCTCCGACTCCGCGGCGGGCTATGTGCGGATGTACAACAGCGACGGCACCGCCACGGACTACCGCGGCAGTGTGGGCGGCGTAGCAGCGGTTCGGGTCAGCTCGTCATCAACCGCGTGGCGCTGGACAGCTATGTCGCCGGCGTCGTGCCTCGCGAGATGCCGGCGTCGTGGTCGGCCGCCGCGGTGCAGGCGCAAGCGATTGCCGCGCGCTCGTATGCCCGTAACTCGGTGGAGTCCCATGCCGGCTCCGCATACGACATCTGTGATACCGATCAGTGCCAGGTGTACGGCGGTATGCGTCATCTCGGCAGCTCGGGTCAGGTGCTTTGGACCGACGATCCGGCCGCCACGTCTGGCAACTCGAACGACGTGCTCCGGTACAACAACGCGACGATCTTTGCTCAGTTCTCCGCGTCCGACGGCGGCTGGACCGTGTCCGGGGGACAGCCCTACCTGCCGGCAGAGCGCGATCCGTATGACAATGCGAAGACCGGCGATCCGTACCTGAACTGGAACCGCACCCCCAGCGTCGCCTCTATTGCGTCCCACTACGGGCTGCGCTCGGTGAGCGCCATCGGCGTTACCCAGCGCGACGGCAACGGCGACTGGGGCGGCCGGGTACTGAGCGGTTATGTCGACGGCGTCACGACCTCCGGCCAGTCGACCCGCATAAACGCGACCGGGTTCGACCTGCAGTCGGCGCTCGGGCTGCCGCACAACTGGTTCACGCTGCAAGCCGTGTCATCGCTAGGCGGGACCGTCGTCCACTCCACGACCACGTCGGCGACCGTGTTCTTCAACGCGGGCGGCGTGCTCACCATGCGCAGCTACGACACCGACTCGGGATGGCACACGCCGGTAGACCTCGGCGCGCCCGCGCACGGACTGAGTTGGGACCCGGATGCGGCCAGTTGGGGCGATGGTCACATCGACGTGTTCGCGCGCGACGGTGCCGGCGGCCTGGTGAATCGCTCGTACAGCCCCGGCAGTGGCTGGACCGGGTGGCGATCGAACGGTGTCAGCATCTCGTCCAGCCCGGGTGCGGTGGATCCCGTCCCCGGCGAGGGCGATGTGTTCTGGCTGGCTGCGAACCACACGTTGCAGACGATCCGTTGGACGCAGGCCGCGGGTTGGACCGGCCCGGTAACCGTGCCCGGCGTGACCAACGCGGCATCGGGGCCCGACGCCACCACCCTGGTGACGAGCAAGAACATCGTCGTCGTCTACCAGGGCACAGATGGCCGGTTCTGGACGGTGACCCGCACCGGTACGGGTAGCTGGCAGGCGCCGGTCGCGTTCAACGCCGCGCACGCGTTGCCGGTGTCGCCCTGGCCACACGTCGACCCGTCCGTCACCAACTCCGGGGCAGAGGTGCCGAACGTCTTCTACACCGGGACGAATGGGGTCGTGTACCACTCGAGCGACGATCCGGCGACGAAGACGACCAGCGCTTGGTACGCCGTGCCCGGCGCGGGAACGACGAGCGCACCGGACGCCTGGAACGACCTGCCGTCGCACGGAGATGTGGTGTCCAGCCACGGGCCGGCATTCGGCACCGCGTCGTGGAGCTCGACGACCGGTTGGCGGAGCTGGCAGCCGATCGAGTAACACGGCTCGCCTACCGGCAGCGCGCCGGGCCTGTGACGTGCGGGCCCGGCGTCGCTCCGTACGCCACCAGCGGCGCGATAGCGTGACGCGGGTCATGGACGTCGCGCTGATCGCCGAGCAGCTGCTGGCGCCCGTGCCCGGCGGGACCGGCCGCTACGCCGCCGAGCTGGCCGCCGGGTTGCTGCGCACCGCCGCCCCTGGCGACGGGCTCACCGAATGGGTGGCCTGGCACCGCAACCTCGGCGCGCTGTCCGCCGAACCCGCCGATGTGCGCCGCCTGCCGCTGGGCCCGCGTGCACTCGCGGCGGCGTGGGCACGCGGCGTCGGCCCAGCGCCCACCGGCGACGTGATCCACGCACCCACGCCACTGTTCCCGCCGCGCCGACGCCGGCCGGTCGTGGTGACCGTGCACGACGCGGTGCCCTACACGCACGCCGAGACGCTCACCACGCACGGCGCGCGGTGGCACCGGCGCATGATCGAGCGCGCCGCGCGGCAGGCCGATGCGATCACCGTGCCGAGTGCGGCCGTCGCGGCTGCGCTGGCCGAGGCGGTGCCGGGCTGGCGGCCGGAGCGCGTGCACGTCCTCGGTGCCGGCGTCACCCGCGCTTTGCTGGCTGAACCCGATCCGCAGCGAGCCGGCGCCGTGCGCCGACGCCTCGACCTGCCCGCCCGTTACCTGCTCACCGTCGCCACCCTCGAGCCGCGCAAGGGGCTCGATATCGCGCTCGCGGCGCTGGCGCGTTGGGATCAGGCGCCGCCGTTGCTCGTGGTGGGCGCGACCGGGTGGGGCGGGGTGGACGTCGGCGACGCGGCCCGCCGCGCCGGGCTGCGCGAGGGCGCGGTGCGGGCACTCGGCCGAATCTCCGATGCCGATCTCGCGGTGGTGTTTCGCGGCGCCGCTGCACTGGTGGCGCCCAGCCGCGCCGAGGGCTTCGGCCTGCCGCTGGTGGAGGCGATGGCACTTGGCGTGCCGGTCGTCGCCAGTGACATACCGCCGTTTCGCGAGGTCGCCGGGGATGCGGCCGTCCTGGTGCCGGTGGCCGACGCCGCGGCGCTGGCCGATGCGCTGGCCCACGTCCTGACCGACGACGGTGCGCGTAACGCGCTGGTGGCGGCGGGACGGCTGCGCGCAGCGAGCTTCGACTGGGACACGGTGGCCGCGCGCGCGTGGCAGCTGTACCGGACGGTCACGTCCGCGTCGCGTCAGTAGACTTCGCTCGGTGCGGGTGCTGCTGGATGCGACGGCCGTACCACCACTGCGAGGTGGCGTCGGTCGATACGTGGACAGCCTCGTCCCGGCGCTGCGTGAATTGGGTATCGACGTCCGCGTCGCCTGTCAGGCGGCCGACGCCGCACGTTACGGCCAGCTGTCCGGCCACGACCCGATAGCAGCTGGATCCGCGGTTGCACGCGCGCCGGTCCGGCTCGTGTGGGAACAGGCCGAGCTACCTCGGCAGGCCCGGCGAATCGGTGCGGATGTGCTGCACTCACCGCATTACACACATCCGCTGGCCGCGCGCGTGCCGGTCGTGGTCACCATGCACGATGCGACGTTCTTCACCGACCCGCAGGTGCACACCGCGGTGAAAGGACCGTTCTTCCGTGCGGCGACGCGGGTCTCGCTACGCCGCGCGGCATCCTGCGTGGTGCCGAGTCAGGCGACTGCCGACGAGCTGGTGCGCGTCGCCGGTGCCGACCGGTCGCGGCTGCACGTCGCACACCATGGCGTCGACCGCACCGTGTTCCATCCGCCGGCTGATGAGGACGTGCGCGCGCTGCGCAACCTGCTGACCCTGCGCGACGCCGAGTCCTACGTCGCATTCCTCGGCACGCTCGAGCCGCGCAAGAACCTGCCCGCACTCGTCGAGGGCTGGCGCCGAGCCGCGACCGGACTGACCGCTGCGCCCGCGCTCGTCCTGGCCGGCGCGGCCGGCTGGGACCGGCGCCTGGATGGCCTGATCGCGGACGTGCGCGCCCCGCTGCGGGTGATCCGGCCCGGCTACCTACACCTCGATCAGCTGAGCGCGCTGCTGGGCGGTGCGACGATCGTCGCCTATCCGAGCCTCGGTGAGGGCTTCGGGCTGCCCGTGTTGGAAGCGATGGCCTGCGCCGGCGTGGTGCTGACGACGCGCGCGCTGGCGCTGCCCGAGGTCGGCGGTGATGCGGTCGAGTACACCGAACCGGACGCGGCGTCGATCGCCGTCGGGCTGTCGTCGCTGTTGCGTGACCCGGATCGGCGCGCCGAGCTGGCCAGACGCGCGCTGAGCAGAGCAGCCGGATTCACCTGGGAGGCGTGTGCGCGCGCCCACCTGCCCGCCTACGAGCAGGCTGCCGGGCTGCGAAAGGCCGGTCGCGGGCGATGAACAGCGACGTCCCGATCTCGGTGGTGACCGTGACGTACTCGCCGGGTCCGGCGCTGAGCGAGTTCTTGAGTTCGCTGCGCGGTGCGACGACCTCCGATCTGGACATCGTGCTCGCCGACAACGGCAGCACTGATGGCTCGGTGGCGGTGGCCGAGGCCGCGGGCGGCGTGCGGGTGGTGGACACCGGCGGCAACCTCGGTTATGGGCGCGCGGCGAACCTGGGCGTTCGGCAGACGTCCGCGGAGCTGGTGGTGGTCGCCAACCCGGACATCGTCTGGGAGCCCGGTTCGCTGGATGCGCTCATCGCGGCGGCCAAGCGCTGGCCGACCGGTGGCGCGTTCGGCCCGCTGATCCACACCACGGACGGCGTGATCTACCCGTCCGCGCGCCAGCTGCCGTCGCTCGGTCGCGGCATCGGGCATGCGCTGTTCGGCTGGTGGTGGCCGTCGAATCCGTGGACCGCGGCGTACCGGGTGGAGACGGAGCAGCCGCGCGAGCGCACCGCGGGCTGGCTGTCCGGCTCCTGCCTGCTGCTGCGCCGCGACGCGTTCGACGAGGTCGGCGGCTTCGACCCCGGGTACTTCATGTACTTCGAAGATCTCGACCTCGGTGATCGTCTCGGCCGGGCCGGCTGGCAGAACGTGTACGTGCCGGCCGCGGTGGTGACGCACGTGGGCGGCCACGCCACGTCCCGCAATCCGGCGCTGATGGCAGCCGAGCACCACCGCAGCGCCTGGCGGTATTTGTCCGGGCGATACCGCGGTTGGCGCTGGGCGCCGGTGCGGTGGGCGCTTCGGCTCGGCCTGGCGGGGCGGTCGGTGATGGCGCGGATCGTGCCTCGGGTCGCCGCGGGTGCGGAGGCACAGCGGCGCGAAGGCGCCGAAGAGTAACCGCAGCGGTGCGAAGGCGCCGAAGAGTAGGTCCCTAGCGCACGGCGGTCCGGCCCGTAGGCTCTGCGCAGGCTCTGCCCACCCCTCTGGGCAGACGATGCACGGTGGGGAGATTGGCACGGCATGGGCGACGTCGACGCGGTGATCCTGGTCGGCGGGCTGGGCACCCGATTGCGCCCGCTGACCCTCTCGGCGCCCAAGCCGATGTTGCCGACCGCCGGCGTGCCGTTCCTGCTGCACATGCTCAGCCGGATCCGCGAGGCCGGCATCACGCACGTCGTGCTCGGCACCTCGTACCGCGCCGAGGTGTTCGAGTCCTACTTCGGCGACGGGTCCCGGTTCGGGCTCGAGCTGGAGTACGTCACCGAGACGGAGCCGCTCGGTACCGGCGGTGGGATCCGCAACGTCGCCGGGGCATTGCGCGGCGACACGGCGATGATCTTCAACGGCGATGTGCTGTCCGGTGTCGACCTGCGCGCGCTGCTCGCGGCGCATGCGGACTCGGCAGCCGATGTCACGCTGTACCTGACCAAGGTCGAGGACCCGCGGGCGTTCGGCTGCGTGCCGACCGACGCCGACGGCCGCGTGACGGCGTTCCTGGAGAAGGACCCCGACCCGGTGACCGACCAGATCAACGCGGGCACCTACGTGTTCTCCCGCGACGTGGTCGAGTCGATCCCGGCCGGTCGCAATGTGTCGGTCGAGCGCGAGACGTTTCCCGGACTGCTGGCCCGCGGCGCGCGCGTCGCCGGCTTCGTCGATGCCAGCTACTGGCGCGACCTGGGCACGCCGTCGGACTTCGTCGCAGGGTCCGCGGACCTGGTCCGCGGCATCGCGCCCTCGCCCGCGCTGCCGGGGCCGGCTGGGCGAGTCGCTCGTGCTCGACGGCGCGAGCGTGCACGCGGGCGCGCGGTTGTCCGGTGGCGCAACGGTCGGCCGCGGTTGCGACGTCGAGGCCGACGCGGTCGTGGACGGCGCGGTGCTCTTCGACGGCGCGCGGATCGAGGCGGGCGCGGTGGTGCGGCGCAGCGTGGTCGGATTCGGTACGCGGATCGGCGCGGGAGCGGTGATCGAGGACTGCGTGATCGGTGACCGAGCGGTGCTCGGCGAGCGGGTGGAGTTGCGCGCGGGGGCGCGGGTGTGGCCCGACGTGGTGCTCCCGCCGACGGCGATTCGCTTCTCCTCAGACCTGTGACGGCGGGGGAGCAGTGAACGACGCGACGACGGCCGAACGCGTCTGGGACGCCGGGCGGCGCGTCGACCTGTACGGCACGCTAGGCCCGCTGCGGCGTGGCGGCGGCGATCCCGCACATCGCCTCGACCGCGATGGGACGTTCTGGTGGGCGTGCGCGACCCCCGACGGTGCCGCCACGGTGGCGTTGAGTCCCACGCGGTCCGACCTCGGTGCTGGCGCGAGGCCTGGGGTCCGGGACGGCACTGGCTGCTGGAGGGGTGCCCCGGTTGCTCGGGGCGCGAGGACGACTGGTCCGGGCTGGACACGTCGGCGCACCGGTTGTTGCACGACGTGCGCCGGGCGCGGCCCGGGCTGCGGCTGGCGTGCACGGGCTTGGTGATGGACGCGCTGGTGCCGGCCGTGCTGGAGCAGCGGGTCACCGGGGGCGAGGCACGGCGCAGCTGGCGTGGGTTGCTGTACCGCTTCGGCACGCCCGCGCCCGGTCCGGTGCCGTCGCTGCGGGTACCGCCCGACGCCGAAGGCCTTGCTCGACGTCACCACGTGGGACTGGCATCGCCTCGGCGTGGACGGGCAGCGTCAGCGGGCGATCCGCGCGGCCGCGACGGTGGCGAACCGGATCGAGGAGTGCGCGTCGATGGCTGCCACCGATGCGACGCGCCGATTGTTGAGCGTGCCCGGCATCGGCCGGTGGACCGCGGCGGAGACCACCCAGCGTGCGCTCGGCGACCCCGACTCGGTGAGCGTGGGCGATTACCACCTCAAGGACGTGGTGGTGCACTTCTTCACCGGACGCGCGCGCGGCACCGACGAGGAGATGCTCGAGTTGCTCGCGCCGTGGGCGGGCTCCCGGCAGCGGGTGATGCGACTGATCGAATCGTCCGGCGTGCACGCACCCCGGTTCGGGCCCCGGTACGCGCCGCTCGACATTCGCGCGATGTGACAGTCGGCGGTTGGGCTACGCCGCAGTTGGGTTAGGCCGACAGTTGGTATGCGCTGCGCAGGGCGTTACGAGCGCGGTGGGCCATGGCGGACACCGAATTGGCGCTGACGCCGAATTCTTCGGCGAGCGCGGACGGGCTGTGCCCCTCCACATGCATCCGCCAGAGCACGTCGCGCCAACGCTGCGGCAACCCGCCCATGGCCGCTCGTACCGAGACCCGGGCTTCCACCTCATCCTCCGTCGCGGATCGCGATGCGCAGAAGTCGATGGACGTGCCGATTTGATCCGATGGCAGCTCGCGCGCTCGCTGGCCGCGGTAGGCATCCGTGGCGAGGTTGCGCAACACGGCGAATAGGTAGGGCCCGAACGAGGTGCTCGGTCCGCGGCCCTCGTGCAGCAGGCGCAACACGCGCAGGAACGCCTCGGCGACGTAGTCCTCGGCGTCGGCCGGCTGGGCACTGAGCTTGCGAGCGCGTCGCAGCGCGGGGCCGACGTACATCCGGTACAGCGTCTGCTCGGCGGTGTGGTCACCGCGGCCACGCGGGCGATCAGCTCTCGCTCGATGGCGCACTCGTGCAGCTTGGTCGCGGGTTCGGTGATCGGCCAGGTCGAGAACAGGGGCGGCTGCGCGTCCTGATCGCGCGTAGTCGGTGAGTTGCGCATGGTCTGCCTGCCGACGTCCATGTCTCCCCCACTGGATCTCGGTGAACTGGGGTGACCATGCGGGGGAGGGCTTGCAGACAACTGGATGGTTGCCCGGACGGATGGAATCCATATCCACGCATATCGGACGGAAGCGGGCGTTCCGGCGGGATATGCGTGTGACGAAATCTGCTGTTTCCGCCGGTGGGTAAGACTGATCATCGTGGGAGTCGGCGCAGCCTCGGTCCGGGTGCTCGGCCCGGTGACGGCTGAGCGCGACGGCGCGCTGCTCGACCTCGGCAGCCGCAAGCAGCGCGCGGTGCTGGCGCTACTGCTGGCCGCTCGGACCCACGTGGTGCCGGTGGACCAGTCATCGAAGAGCTGTGGCGGGGTGAGCCGCCGCCGAAGGCGATGGCCACGCTGCAGTCGTATGTGTCGAGGTTGCGGCGGGTACTGGAGCCCGAGCACGGGCCACGGGCGGCCGACGTGCTGATGAGCGCGTACCTGGCTATGCGCTGCGCCTGAGCACCGAGCAGGTCGACGCCTGGAGCTTCGAACACTTCGTCCGCGACAGCGAGAGTGAGTCGACGCCTCTGCTCGGCTGGCCCGGTATTGATGGCGCGCTGGCGATGTGGGCGGCACGGCGTTCGCCGAATTCGCCGACGAAGGCTGGGCAGTGCCGGAAATATCCCGGCTGCACGAATTGCGCCTGCATGCCAGGGAGCTGCTGGTCGACGCGGCGCTGCGCGCCGGTGCCTACCCGCGCGCGGTGATGAAGGCGAGTCGGCTGTACAGACGCACCGCTGCGCGAGGAGGGCTGGCGGTTGCTGGCGCTGGCCCAATATGCCGCCGCCCGGCAGGCCGACGCCCTGGACACGGTGCGCCAGGCGCGGGACACGTTGGCCCAAGAACTCGGGCTCGACCCGGGCCCGGCGCTGCGCGAACTCGAGCAGCCTCCTCACCCAGACCGTCGAACTGCCGCGCGGCCACGCCGAGACGATCGAAACCACGCCGCGGTCCGCGACCGGATTCGGCGCGCCGCATCCGTACCTCGCGCCGTCGTCTCGCGTCGAGCAGTTGCCACCGGCGCCAGCGTTGGTCGTCGGCCGCGAAGCCGAGGCGGCTCGGCTGCTGGCTGCCGCCGAGGCGTCTCCGGCGCCGGTGTGGGTGTGGCTCTGGTGGCGGCGAACCGGGCGCTGGCAAGTCCGTGCTGATGCGCGGGCTGGTCGACGAGTTGCGCGCGCGGGGCTGGCTGGTGGCGGTGGGCCGATGCCCCGAGGTCGACGGCAGCCCACCGGCGTGGGCGTGGGCCGAGGTGCTGCGGTCACTGGCGGGGCAGGTGCCGGTCGGCGAGTTCGCCGACGACTTGGCGCCGTTGCTGCGCGACGACGTGCCGCCGCCGACCGGAGACGCGACGCAAGCCCGGTTCCGGATGCATCAAGCCGTCGCGGACTGGCTGTCCAGCCCGAGCCAGCGACCGATCGCGATCGTCCTGGACGACGTGCACCGCGCCGATGCGGAGACCCGCCGGCTGGTCACCAGCGTGGTCGAGAAAGTTACTCGGACCCGGCTGTTCGTGGTGATCAGCCACCGGATCGAACACAGTGATGAACTCAGTGAGTTGCTGGCCGGCATCGCCCGGTCGCAGCCGGAACGCATCACCCTCGGCGGCCTCGATGACGTCGCCGCCGAGCAGCTGATCGCCCAGGTGAGCGGTGCGCAGCCGAGTTCAGTGGTGCTCGATGCCCTGTTGGAGCGCACCGACGGCAATCCGTTCTACCTCAACGAGTTCGCGCGGCTACTGGGCAGTGTCGGCCCGCGGGAGCTGCTGAAGACGGTGCCGGCCGGCGTGGCCGACGTGGTCCGGCACCGGCTGGCGCGGCTGCCGGAGTCAGCTCAGGCGATCTTGCGGCTGGCCGCGGCAGTCGGCCGCACCGTCGACGTCGAGGTGCTGACGGCGGCCAGCAACGTGACCGACGACGAAGTCTTCGACGCGTTGGAAGCCGGCGAGATCTCCGGTCTGATGACCGAATTCGGGCCGACCACCATGCGCTTCACGCACGTGCTCGTCCGCGACACTCTCTACGCCGACATCAGCGCCGCGCGACTGCGGCCGATGCACGCCGCCATCGCTGCGGCAGTCGAAACGGTCACCCCGGCAGACGTGACCGCGCTGGCCCACCATCTGGCCCTGTCGGCAACCCGGGCCACTGCGGACAAGGCCGTCCACTATTGCGTGGTTGCCGCCGAGCAAGCCGAATCGCGCTACGCCTACGACCGCGTGGTCGAGCTGTATCGGCAGGCGCTCGATTGTCTGGACCTGACCGAAGGGCAGCCGCGCCAGCGGTTGGACGTGTTGCTTCGGCTGATCCCCGCGCTCATCCTGTCCGGCGACACCACCTCGTTCATCGGCTACCGCCACGAAGCCGTCGCCCTCGCCCAACAGCTCGGCGACGATCATCTGGTGGCCCGCGCGATCAGCTGCTGGTACGTCACGCCGTGGTGGATGCGCGACTACGCGTACATCGAGGCCGACTTCGTTGGCGAGGTAACCGCCAGCCTCGCCGGCGCCGACCTCACCGACGCCCAGCGATGCCAACTGCTCAGCGCCTACCTGTGTGAAGCACTCATCCGCGACGATCCCACCCTCGTGGACACCCTGCGCGAACTGCTGAGCCTGGCCCGTCGAACTGGTGATGCGGAGACCATCTGCAAAGCCCTGTTCGCGGCGATCGCGGCGTATCCCTTCAGCCGCGACAACGCCGAGTGTCACGCGATCCGCCAGGAGTTGAGCGATGTCGCCGAACGGCACGACCTGCTCAGTTTTCAGCTCGTCGTGGCCCACTTCGACGTCCAAGCGGCGGTGACGAGCGGCGACGTGCAGCCGGCTCGTCGCGCGCTGGACGAGAGCATTGTGCTGGCCAACAAGCTCGAACTCCGTTGGGTCAATGTGGTGCTGAATGAGTACGAGGGCTGCCTGGCTTCCATGACCGGCGACCTGGAGCGGGCAGAGACCATCTATCGGGCGACCGTGGACCTGATGCGGCAGTCCGACCCGGACAGTGCCGCAGCGGACATAACCCTCGCCGAAGCCCTGTTCACCCTGCGCTTCGCTCAGGGCCGCCTCGGCGAGATCGTGGACGTCGTGCGTGTCGCCTACCAGGCCACCCCGCAGCTTTTTGCAGCCAGCCTCGCCTGCTGCCTCGCCGCAGCCGGCGAGGAAGCGAAAGCCAGCGAGGTATTCGCCGCTGGTCCCCCCACTCCGGACGACACACACTTCCGGGTGTCGCGATGGGTGATCGGCGCCCGAGCCGCACTCATGCTCGGCGACGACCTAGGCGCGGCTGAGATGTACGAAAGATTGCTTCCTAATGAGCACCGGGTCAGCGGTGCCGACCGGGGCTACCCGCTCGAACCGGTCGCGCACACCCTCGGCGCCCTTGCGCTGAACATGAACAACACCGACGCAGCGCGCCGGCACCTCGAACGTGCCCTCGACATCGCCACCCGCTGCCGAAACGCCACCTGGATCGACCGAATCCAGGCTGATCTCGCCCGGTGCCGCAGCCAAGAATGACAACTGTCGGGCACGCCGCTCAGTTACTGCGGATTCCCCACGCCTGATCGTTGTACGTCGGTCCCAAGGTTGAGTTGCCGCGGATGTTTGCGATGTTTGCTCGCGCGGCGATCAAGAATGGCTTCTGGTACAGCGGCAGCTCGTAGGCGTCGTTGGTCAGATCCACATCCGCTTGGTTGACGAGGCGGCGAACGGCATCCGGATCGGTAGCTGTGCTGGCCTGTTTGAGCAGCGACTCCATGGCCGGGTCGTCATTGCCGCCGAAATCGACACCGCCGGACCGGTCGAATATGGCTTGCGCGTTGGAGACCGGGAACGGCGCGAAGATCCAAACGAAGTCGAACAGGTCGAAGTCGCCCGAAGCCAGTGCTCCCCCTGGGTCAGCCACGGCCGTCGGCGCGACCGATATTCCGAGCGCAGCAAGTTCCGATTGAACGATCTCGCAGGTCTGCTGGTGGATCGTGCTGCCGGCTTGATAGGAGCAGCGGAGGTGCACCGCGTTGCCGGCCTTGTTCTTGAGCGCGGTGCCCACGCCGGTATACCCAGCAGCTGTCAGGATCGACTTTGCCTTGGCGACGTCACCCGCGCCCTGGCCGGTTGGGGTGACGTTGTCTTGGTAGCCGGACTGGCCGAGGGCGTACATGTGGTTGTTCAGTGCCTTGGCATCCGGCACGAACTCTCCGATGGTGCGGTCGATGATCGCTTGGCGGTCGATTGCGGTGAAGATGGCCGAACGCAGCTGCCGGTCCGCGAGCAACGGATTCTTCTCGTTGAAGTCCAGGTGCTCCCAAGACGCTCCCGGGCCGAGAAATGTGTCCAATCCACCGATGCGATTCACGGCCTGCACGATGTCCGCGGTGGGGGAGAAATAGATCGCCTGTAGCTCATTGTTCTGCAACGCCAGAACTTGCTGACCCTGTTCGGTGATCACTCGAAAGATCAGTTTGCTGAGCGTCGGCTTCACCGCGCCATACCACTTCGGGTTCGGTACCTCGGTGATCGCCGTGTCCTTGACCACCGACTGAATGTCGTAAGGGCCGCCGGAATAGCTCGGCACCGTGGTGTCGAACCACATGTACGACCGGGCGAGGCCCGCGGCATCGGCCATGCCGCCGTGCTGCGCGGCGAGGTGCGCCGGGTACAGCGGGCTGAACAGGCTCTGCCACTCGGCGAAAGGGGAGCCGAATATGACGGTGACCGTCTTGCCGTTGTCGGAACCGGACACCGACTTGATCAGGTTGTAACCGGCAGTGAACGCCGATCCGCATTTCGGGCAGTATGTCAGGCTGTTGGCCTTCCACGCGTAGACGAAGTCGTTCGCATCGATCGGCGTACCGTCGTTCCATGTCGCGTTCGACTTGATCTGGTACACGATGGTCTGCGGATTCGTACTGGCCATCGTTGCGGATGACAGGACGTCGGTCTCGAGGAATGGCTTGAGGTCCGGGCCGATGTTGTATGCGGCCGGCAACACCCCCGCCAGCACCTGCTCGAAATCGACGTTCGCCGAGTTCGCGGCGTTCACATTCCAGCCGGTGACGTTTTCCGGGATCGCGTATTGCACGGTGCCGCCGGGTTTTGTCTTGCCGCTGTTGCAGGTGTTCGGATTGATACCGCAGTCGGCCATCGTGCCGGTGCCCTTGGTGCCGGCAACCTGACCGGCGCCGCTACTCGTGCCCCGGGACGATGCACTTGTCGACGGCTTGCTGCTGGTGCACGAAGTCAGCGTGAGCGCAGCGATGACCGCCGACGCGGTGAGTGCCTTACGTGCATAGCCGCGCACGATGAGCCCTTCCGGATCTGGCAGCAGCGAAACCGGGTGCTCAGCCTGCTCTCAGTCACCGCGGTGCGCAAATCCCCCGGATGACCCTCAGGTTGCGGCGACGACTGCGTCGGAGAGCTTCGGCCATTCCTCGCGGGCCCAGTCGCCGAAGGCGCGGTCGGTGAGCGCGACCAGCCCCACGCCGGCGAACGGGTCGATCCAGAACATGGTGCCGCTCTGTCCGAAATGGCCGTAGGTGCTCGGCGAGTTCATCGTCCCGGTCCAGTGCGGATGCTTGCCGTTGCGGATCTCGAATCCCAGGCCCCAGTCGTTGGGGTCCTGCGCGCCGAAGCCCGGCAGCACCCCGCGCAAACCCGGGTACTGCACCGTCGTCGCGTCGAGCAGCGTGGTGTGGTGCAGGAACCGGCCGAACACCTGCGGCGCGATCAGGGTCTGCATCACCTTCGCCAGATCGGCGAGGGTCGATACCCCGTCGCGCGCAGGCGACCCGGCCAGTTTCGTGCCGGTTAGCCCCGAGCGGTTCCGCGACCGCCTCGTGCAGATATGCCGCGAACGGCATCCGCACCGCGGTCTCGACCAGCTCGGCGGCGATCTCGATGCCGACGTTGGAATACACCCGCCTCGTCGCCGGCGGGAAGGACCGCATCCGGGCCTCCGGGGCCACCCCGGACGCGTGCGCGAGCAGGTGCCGCACCGTCGCGCTGGGTAGCAGCGACTCGTCGGCCGCGCTGCCGTAATCGAGCGCGCCCTCCTCGATCGCGACGAGGATCGCCAACGCCGCCAGCGGCTTGGTCACCGATGCCAGCGCGAACTGTTCGGTGAGCGAGCCGCGCGCGGCCACGATGCCGTCGGCGCTGACCACGGCCACGGCGACGGACGGTGCCGGCCACATCTGGGTGCGCCGCAGGATGCCCTCGAGCATCGTCGCCGTCGAGCTACCTGGGGCGTAGGTCGGTGCGTTCATCTCGGTCCATCCATCGGCGCATCCATCGGCTGGCTGGGTCCTCACAACCCGAGCCGGACGAGGGCGGTCGCGAGCATCCGCGGCAGTTCCGGGGACACCCCGTCCGGCAGCCGGTCGAACCGGAACCAACGCAGGTCGAGCGACTCGTCCGAGCGCACCGGTTCGGCGCCGTCGGGCGCGACGGCCAGGAAGCGCACGTCGAAGTGCCGGGTCGGCACGCCGAGCGAGCAAGTGATCGGATGGACGTCCAGGCCCAGGGGCGCCGGGTCGAACGAGAGCGCGCCGATGCCCGACTCCTCACGCGCCTCGCGCGCCGCGGCGTCCAGCAGCGTGTGGTCGCCCGGTTCGCAGTGCCCACCCAGCTGTACCCACATCTGCACCCGCGGGTGCAGGCTGAGCAGCACCAGGTGCCTGGACGGGTCGATGACCAGCGCGCTCGCGGTCACATGCCCGGGTGCGCAGGAGCGCCACATGGCGTCCGGGCGGGCTGCAAGGAAGCCCAGGAACGCGTGCCGCACGCTCGCGTCCACCTGGCTGCCCGGCACCATCGTGGTGATCACATCGACCGCGTCGTGGTGCAGCGGCGGCGCCACCTCGGTGGCCCAGCCCACGTCCTCCCGGCCCACCGCCATCGCTTCGGCGGTGCCCAGCCGAAACAGGTCCTCTTCGGAGCCCCGGATCAGCGCGCGGCTGCCGAGGCCGTCGTCGTCGAGCTTGTGGTGCCGGGCCATGCCGCGCACGATCGCAACCGGCACGCCGCCCAGCTTGCCCTTGACCAGGTCGGCCGCGGCGGCGATCTCATCGGCGACCGCGACCTGGGTGACGGTCAGGACGTTGCCGTAGTGATCGGTGCGGCCGCGCGGGTCGGTCAGTGCGGTGATCCCGGCCACGCCGATTGCGGCATCGGTGATGCCGGCCCGCCACGGCCGTCCCATCGAGTCGCTCACGATCACCGCGACGTCCACCCCAGCCCGGCTACGCAGTGCGTCGCGCAACAGCTCTGCCGACGCGTCAGGGTCGATCGGCAGCAGGGCGAGCTCGTTTCGTGCGACGTTCGACTCGTCCACGCCGCCCGCGGCGAGCACCAGGCCATGGCGCGTCTCCACGATGCGCAGGCTGTCCCGCTCAGCGACGACACGCACCGTCTCTGCATCGATCGCGGCCTGCCTGGCCGCCTCCCGCGCGTCCGGGTCGGCGGTGTCCAGGACGATGAGCCGGCCCTCGGTCTTCGACACGGCTTTGCTGGTCACCACCAGCACGTCGCCGTCGAGCAGTTCGGGGGCGTGTTCGACGATCTGCGCGGCGAGGTCGTCGCCCGGGCGCAACTCGCCGATGCCGAGCACCGGGATGATCTCGATGTGCGCGGCCGCGTGGTCGCCCGGCTTCATCGCCTGCTCCCGGCCGAGATGGCAGCGGCCAAATCCAGGCCCGCGCGGACCATGGCTGCGCTCGCGTCGTCGCTGGTCATCAGCAGCGGGATCGCGCGGACCTCGACGCCGGGCACATCGGCGGTGTCGCTCTCGTGCACCAGCCAGCCGTCCAGCAGTCCACCGCCGTCCCGGCGAGAGGCACCGCCGTCCCGGCGAGAGGAGTAGTGACGACCGACCGCTTCGGCGCTCACCTCGACGCCGATCGCGGGCAGGCACATATCAGCCATGCCCCGCACCGGCGCACCCCGCACGATGGGGGAGTAGCCGATCACCGGGCCGGCCGCGGCGGCAACCGCCTCGCGGATGCCGGGCACGCCGAGGATGGTCCCGATCGAGACGACCGGATTGCTCGGCGCGATCAACACGACGTCGGCGGCCGCGATCGCCTCGAGCACGCCGGGCGCCGGTATCGCCTCGTCGACGCCGACCTGGACGAAGGCCTCCGGCCGCAGTGCGGCGCGGTACCTGATCCACCATTCCTGAAAGTGGATCGCCTTGCGGCGCGGGCCGCCGTCGGTCACCGCGGCGTCGGTGTCATCGACGATGACGTGCGTCTCGCACCGCTGGTCGGTCATCGGCAGGATCCGGGCACCGATCTGCCATCGCGCGCATAGCGCGGTGGTCACGTCGCTGAGCGCGAAGCCGGCATCGAGCATCCGGGTACGGACCAGGTGGGTGCCGATGTCCAGGTCGCCCAGGCTGAACCAGCCCGGCTCAGCGCCGTATTCGGCCAGTTCCGACATCACCCGCCACGACTCGTCGGCCCGACCCCAGCCACGCTCGGTGTCATGCACACCGGCCAGCGTGTACATCACGCTGTCCAGGTCGGGGCAGATCCGCAACCCGTGCAGGGTGACGTCGTCGCCGGTGTTGACGATGGCGGTTATCTCGTCCTGCGGGACGGCTGCGCGCACACCCCGCAGGAACTTGGCGCCGCCGATGCCGCCGGCCAGGACAGCGATGCGCACGTAACGAACGTACAGGCGCCCCGCACCCACCCACGTGGGGAGGATTGTTCCCGCTATCCGGGAAGAACCCTGCCCACGCGATTGAGCGAAGCCGAGCGAGCTTGCTCGTTCGGGCCGAGCGGTTGGGCGTTGCAGGGGCACGAAGGCGCCGAACCCGCGATTGAGCCGGGAAGGGTCAGCGTTTGGCGGCGACGAGCAGCCCGTCACCCACGGGCAACAGGGCGGGGATCAGCCGCCGGTCGGCGCGCACGATGCGGCCGAGTTCGCGCAATGCGGTGGTTTCTGGGTCGCGCTGGGTCGGATCGGCGACGCGGTCGTGCCACAGCGCATTGTCGAACGCCATCACGCCACCGGGACGCAGCATGCGCACCGCGTGCTCGAAGTACACCGGGTAATTCGCCTTGTCGGCGTCGACGAAAACGAGGTCGTAGGTGGCTTCGCGCATCCGCGGCAGCACCTCCGGGGCGGAGCCGTTGATAAGCCGATACCGGGTGGTGGCGATGCCGGCCGCGGTGAAGGCCTCCTTGGCCGCGCGCTGGTTCTCGCCCTCCACGTCGATGCTGATCAGCTGGCCGTCCGCGGCCATGCCGCCGAGCAGGTACAGCCCGGAGACGCCGGCGCCGGTGCCCACCTCCACCACGCTGCGCGCCTGGGTGGCTGCGGCCAGCAATTGCAGCGTCGCGCCGCCGGCCGGGCCGATCGGGGTGCAACCCAGCTCGCCGCCGCGCTCGCGGGCGGCCTGCACGAGGTCGTCTTCGGGCAGGTACGACTCGGCGTAGGAGAGGCTGGTTTCGTTCAGCATCGCGTCGGCCATGGCCACACCTTAGGGCGTTGCGGCGGAGATGGGCCCGCCAGCGCGCCGGGGCGTCGAGTAGAGCGCTGACTCCGTGCGCCCTATGGTGAAGATGAGGCGGACCTGACAGCCGCCTGTGGATGTTCACCGACGAGTGGGGGTCTGGGACATGGCGTTGACGATCCGTTCCTCGCAGAGGATTCGGGCCGCGTTGGTGGCGCTGGCATTGGCAGGTCTCGGTGCCATCGGCATCGCGACGTCGACTGCGGCCGGCGCGGCCACCCCCGCGATCACCGTGACGCCGTCGACCGGGCTGTCGAACGGTCAGACCGTCACCGTGCACGGCACCGGGTACGACCCGAACGTGCACAACATCAACGTCATCGAATGCCCGGTGGCCGGTGCCGGCCAGAACTCGTGCAACGTCAACGGGGCGAAGCTGTTCCAGAGCACGGACGCCTCCGGCTCGTTCACCGTGACCCTGGCCGTCGTGTCCTCGGTGGGGGGCACCGACTGCACCAAGGCACAGTGCATGATCGACGGCCACGAGGGCACCAGCGCCACGTCGGGCAACGACGCCCGGGTGATCTTGCAGTTCGGCTCCTCGGGTGGTGGCGGCTCGAGCGGTGGCGGCTCGAGCGGTGGCGGCTCGGGATCCACCGGCGGCACGTCCGGCACCGGCTCGACCGGCGGCACGGGTACCGGCGGCACGGGTACCGGTGGGACGGGCACGGGTGGCCAGCCGACTGGCGCGCCGACCGGACACGAGGACCTCGGCGCACCGCGGGTGCTGCTCGCGCTGGTGCTCGCCGGAGCCGGTGTGGTGCTGCTGGCCGGTGGTGGCGTGCTGCACCTGCGCCGGAGCCGATCTGGATCGTGATGCGCACGCCGCGCTATAGCGGCGCCTGAGCATCACGATCGACTAGGAGTCGGTGTCGAGGACCTCGAACGCCATGCCGGCGCGCTGGAGTCGGCCGAGTAGGGCGTCGCCCATCGCGGCTGCCGTGGTGACCTGCCCGGCGGTGCCGGGCAGGTCGTCGAAGGCGAGCGACAGCGCGGACTCGGCCATCATCTTCGCCGTCTCGTCGTAGCCGGGATCGCCACCGCTGACCCGGGTGCGCACGCGCCGGCCGCCGCCCTCGCCGACGAAGGTCACGGTGAACCAGCTGCGCGCTCGCTTCTCCGGTGACGGACCCTCGCCGGGGGCCAGCCGTCGCAATAGCGCGTTGCGCGCAGGCGGAACCTGGGCCAACAGTCCCAGCGTGACCATGCCGAGCGCACCGCCGGCAGCGGTGTAGAGGTGCGGCACGGACAGGTAGTGCGAGTAGCTGAAGTCGGGGCCGTACCGCGGTAGCGCGCGCGCCGAGCGAGCCACCACCTGCGGATCGATGGTCGGCAGCGGCACTGCCCAGCCGCCGCCGACGTCGTCGCGGTACGGGCGGCCGGGCACCGCCCGCGCGCGGCGGTCGGTGCGCTCACCGGCACCGCGCTGCGCGGCCTTGCGCTGCTGTGCGGCCACGTAGTTCGCCCGTGGGCGCGCGAATCCGGTGAGCAGCGAGTGGAGGGTGCCGCCGGAGGGTGCGGCCGAAACCCGCACCACTGCGCGCACTCGCAGCGGGACGTCCTCGGGCAGGTGCAGCACGGTGAAGTAGGTGCCGAGGTCGTGCGGCACCGAGTCGAAGCCGCAGCTGTGCACCAGCCGGGCGCCGGTCTGCCGGGCTCGCTCGTGGTGACGGGCGTAGGTCGTGTTGACGAACTCAGGCTCGCCGGTGAGGTCGACGTAATCGGTGCCGGCGTCGGCGCACGCGGCCACCACGCCGTCGCCGTAGAGCACGTATGGCCCGACCGTCGTCACCAGCACCCGGGTCGCCGAGGCCAGCGCCCGGATCGACGTATCGTCGCCGACGTCCGCGATCGCGACCGCGACGTCGGTCAGCGGATCGATGGCCAGCAACTCCGCGCGCATCGCGTCGAGTTTGTCCTTGCTCCGACCGGCGATCGCCCAGCGCAGCCCTACCGGTGCGTGGTGCGCAAGGTATTCGGCGGTGAGCCGACCGGCGAATCCTGTCGCGCCGAACAGCACGATGTCGTACGGGCGGTCAACTGTGGGCACGTCTGCTCGCTCTCACCGGCGTCGACTGCCACGCTATCGAAGCCAGCGGGGATCATGGGGGGGTGAACCGGCTCGCCAGCGCTACCAGTCCGTATTTGCTGCAGCACAAGGACAATCCGGTGGACTGGTGGCCGTGGGGTGACGAAGCGCTGGCCGAGGCCCGCCGCCGGGACGTGCCGATCCTGCTGTCGGTCGGCTACGCCGCCTGCCACTGGTGCCACGTGATGGCGCACGAGTCGTTCGAGCACCCCGACGTGGCGCAGGAGATGAACGCGGGCTTCGTGAACATCAAGGTGGACCGCGAGGAGCGTCCCGACATCGACGCGGTGTACATGGAGGCCACCACCGCCCTCACCGGTCAGGGCGGGTGGCCGATGACGTGTCTGCTCACGCCCGACGGTCAACCGTTCTTCGCCGGCACGTACTTCCCGCGCACGCAGTTCCTCGCGCTGCTGCGGTCGGTGCGCCAGGCGTGGGCCGAGCAGCGCGACGAGGTGATCGCGGCCGGTCAGCGGGTGGTGCAGGCGTTGACGCAGGTGCGCGGCGTCGACCTGGCCGATGCCAGCGCACCACAGGCAGCACACCTCGATCGTGCCGCGGCTCGTCTGCATACGCAGTTCGATGCCCGGCACGGGGGCTTCGGCCGCGCGCCGAAGTTCCCGCCGTCGATGGTGCTCGAGTTCTTGCTCCGGCACTACGAGCGCACCGGCGACGCGCAGTCGCTCGCGATCGCCGAACGGACGCTGACGGCGATGGCTCGCGGTGGCATCTACGACCAACTCGCCGGCGGGTTCGCGCGCTACTCGGTGGACGAGGCATGGGTGGTGCCGCACTTCGAGAAGATGCTCTACGACAATGCGTTGTTGCTGCGCGTGTATGCGCATTGGCAGCGGCTGCGTCCGAACCCGATGGCGGCACGCATCGTGCGGGAGACCGCCGAGTTCATCGTGCGCGATCTCGGTACCGCTGCGGGCGGCTTCGCGTCGGCGCTGGACGCCGACACCGACGGGGTGGAGGGGCTCACCTATGTCTGGACGCCGGCGCAACTGCGCGAGGTACTCGGTGCGGACGCGGAACTGGCGGCGCAGCTGTTCGCGGTGAGCGCGGACGGGACGTTCGAGCACGGCGCGTCGACGTTGCAGCTGCCCGCCGAGGGTGCCGACGCGCAACGGTTCGCCGCTATCCGCGCGAGGTTGCTGGCCGCGCGCGCCACCCGCCCGCAGCCGGGACGCGACGACAAGGTCGTGACGGCGTGGAACGGACTGGCTATCGCCGGGCTGGTAGAGGCGGCGGTCACGCTCGGCGAGCGCAGCTACCTCGATGCCGCGACGCGGTGCGCGCAATTGCTGGTGGACGTGCATGTGGTGGACGGCCGGTTGCGCCGCACCTCACGCGACGGCGCAGCCGGTGACGCGCTTGCGGTCGCCGAGGACTACGGCGATCTCGCCGACGGATTGCTGCTGCTGCACCAGGCGAGCGCGGATCCGCGGTGGCTGGCCGAGGCAGGCGCACTGCTCGACTTCGCGCTGACGGCTTTCGCCGACACCGGCGGCGGTTTCTTCGACACCGCCGCCGATGCCGAGCGATTGGTGCGCCGGCCGCAGGACCCCACCGACAACGCCACCCCGTCCGGGGCCAGCGCGCTGGCTGCGGCGTTGATCAGCTACACCGCGCTGAGCGGCGCCACCGCGCACCGGGAGGCCGCCGTCTCTGCGCTGCGGATCGTCAGCACGCTCGGCACCGAGCAGCCGCGCTTTCTCGGCTGGGCGCTGGCCGCGGCCGAGGCGCTGGTGTCCGGGCCGGTGCAGGTCGCCGTTGTCGGTGAAACGGTGGGTCAGCCGAACGGAACTGCACTGTTCGACGTCGCCTGGTCGCGCCGGCCGCCCGGCGCGGTCGTAGTTGCCGGCGCACCGGACGCGGTTGGCGTGCCGCTGCTGGCGGATCGGCCGCTGGTCGACGGGCGGCCCGCCGCATACGTCTGCCGAGGCATGGTGTGCGACGTGCCGGTGACGACCACGGCCGATCTCGCCGGAAAGTTGCGCTGACCTCTGATCAGTCGGCGCTGATGTTGGGACCCTCGGCGCGCAGCTTGTCCACTTCGGTCATCGCGTCGCGCAGTCCGCTGAGCCACTCGTCGGTGTGCTCGCCGACCAGCCGCACGCACCAGGCGAGCGCGTCCGAACGTGAGCGTGCCACGCCCGCGTCGACCAGTGTGTCGAGCACCTGACGCTGGTCCTGACGTAGCCGCGTCATCACCGGTACGGCCAGGTGTGTGAACGGCACCTCGACGTCGGAAATGCGGGCACCCCACGCCACCTTGCGTCCGTAACGGGCCTCTGCCTCGTCCGCGATCTGCATCCGTTGTTCACGGGTGTCCTCGCGGAACCGGCCGATGCGGCCGGTGGCTGCCGAGCGGCGCGCGGCTTCGTCGGCGTCCGCAGCGATCTCCGGGGCGGCCAGTTCGCCGACGACGGTGATCTCCTCACGATCGACGGTTACCGCGGCCTCGCCGGTGAACCATTCGTCGGGCAGCCGGCCGGCCAGCCAGGCCGGCGCGTCGTCGGCAGGGGGAAGGTCCGCCTGCTGCCAGCCGCCGGGGCGCCCGAATCCCCGCCCGCGCCGGCCGCCACCGCGGCCGTGTCCACGCCCGTGTCCATGCCCATGTTCTGGGCCGTGTTCATGCATGTTGAACTCCATTCACTTGCAGTAATTACATTATTACACGACAACACAAGCCCACTCGCCGCCCACGGTACAAGGGGTTTCGCTCTGGGCGGACGGCGCTAAGTTGATCGAGTGGCACTACGCGACGCCGTCTACTCGATCTATGAACGGCGCCTGCGCAGGCAGCTGGAAGGGCGCCCGATCCCGCGGCACGTCGCCATCATGATCGACGGCAATCGACGCTGGGCGCGCGCGGCGGGTTTCGACGATGTCAGCCAGGGCCATGTGGTCGGTGCCCAGCACATCGCGAACCTGCTCGACTGGTGCACCGACATCGAAGGTCGAGCACGTCACCGTCTGGCTGCTCTCCACCGACAACCTGCGCCGGCCCGCGGACGAACTCGAGCCGCTGCTGCGCATCATCGCCGGCGTGGCCGAGGAGTTGTCCGCACCGGGCAAGCCGTGGCGAGTACGCGCCGTCGGCGCGCTCGATCTGCTGCCCGGCGCCGACCGCAGCGGCGCTCAAGTCGGCCGAGGAACGCACCGCTGAGCCGTCCCGGCCTGGACGTGAACATCGCGGTCGGCTACGGCGGCCGGCGCGAGATCGCCGACGCGGTGCGCGAGCTCGTCAAGGAACGTGCCGCGCAGGGCGTGAGCATCGCCGAACTCGCCGACACCATCGACGTCGACGACATCGCCGAGCACCTCTACACCAAGGGCCAGCCCGACCCGGACCTGGTGATCCGGACCTCGGGCGAGCAACGGCTGTCCGGGCTTCCTGCTGTGGCAGTCCGCGCATTCGGAGTTCTACTTCTGCGACGCGCTGTGGCCGGATTTCCGCAAGATCGACTTCCTGCGGGCGCTGCGTGACTACGGCACCCGGCAGCGCCGCTACGGCGGCTGAACCGTCACCGACCGCGTTCGGGGAAGATTCGCGCCGCCTCCAGCTGGCCGAACTCTCCCCATTCGTTCACCGAGCTGTAACGCCATGTACCGCGCGCCTCACCTATCGGCCACGGGAACACCCGTAGCGTTCGCGCCGGTGGCCGAAGAACCCGGCCGCTCGGGAGGTCCCGCAACGGTGGTGTTCCAGCGAGGGGGACCGGACGTCCCCGCTGGCGCGTGCCAGGGGACCGGCCGGATCCATGACCGCGCGGCATCCGCCGGCGAGGCTCTCGGCGGAGTGTTCGCCGAGGTGCCGGCCGAGTTCGTGGCCGAAGTGCCGGCCGATGCTTCGCACCGATCCCGTACTGGAGCGACACGTGACCGCTGCCCCTCGGCCCGCCGACCCCACCGCGCTGCGCACCTTCGTGCTCGACACGTCCGTCCTGCTCTCCGATCCCGGAGCGCTGGCACGGTTCGCCGAGCACACCGTGGTGCTGCCGCTGGTCGTCATCAGTGAGCTGGAAGGCAAACGGCACCACCCCGAACTGGGCTGGTTCGCTCGGCAGACATTGCGGTCACTGGATGAGTTGCGGATCCGGCACGGGCGACTGGATGCACCGATACCGATCGGCGATGCCGGCGGCACGCTGCACGTCGAGCTGAACCACTCCGACCTGTCCCGGCTGCCGGCCGGGTTCCGGGTCGACAGCAACGACTCGCGCATCCTCGCGGTCGCACTGAACCTGGCTGCCGAGGGCAACGACGTGACCCTGGTCACCAAGGACATGCCGCTGCGGGTGAAGGCGGCCTCGGTCGGCGTGCCGTCCGACGAATACCGCATGCACCCGGTCGCGGACTCGGCCGGCTGGACCGGCATGGCCGAGCTCTCGGTCAGCGCGGACGTGGTGGATCTGCTCTACAGCGGCGACGTCCTCGACCCCATCGAGCACGAGGACTTCGCCGCGGCCGCTGAACTGCCGTGTCATACCGGTCTGGTGCTGCACTCGGCGAAGGGCTCGGCGCTGGCGCGCGTCACCGCGGACAAGCGCGTGCGGTTGGTGCGCGGCGACCGGGAAGCGTTCGGGCTGCACGGGCGCTCGGCCGAACAGCGCGTTGCGCTCGACCTGCTGCTCGACCCGGACGTCGGCATCGTCTCCCTCGGCGGTCGTGCGGGCACCGGCAAGTCGGCGCTGGCACTGTGTACCGGACTCGAGGCCGTGCTCGAGCGCCGCGCGCACAAGCGGGTGGTGGTGTTCCGGCCGCTGTACGCGGTGGGCGGGCAGGAACTCGGCTACCTGCCCGGCAACGAGAACGAGAAGATGTCGCCGTGGGCGCAGGCGGTGTTCGACACGCTCGGTGCGCTGGTGTCCAAGGACGTGATGGACGAGGTGCTCGACCGCAACATGCTCGAGGTGTTGCCGCTGACGCACATCCGTGGCCGCTCGTTGCACGACTCGTTCGTCATCGTCGACGAGGCGCAGTCGCTGGAGCGAAACGTGCTGCTCACGGTGCTCTCGCGCATCGGTTCCGGCTCGCGGGTGGTGCTCACCCATGACGTGGCCCAGCGCGACAACCTGCGGGTGGGCCGGCACGACGGCGTGGCCGCGGTGATCGAGGCGCTGCGCGGTCATCCGTTGTTCGCGCACGTCACGCTGACTCGCTCCGAACGCTCGCCGATCGCGGCGCTGGTCACCGAGATGCTCGAGGACCTGCCGCTCTGAGCACGGTGTGGTGGCTTCGTCGGGATCTGCGTCTGCGCGATCATCCGGCGCTGCACGCCGCCGCGGCCGACGGTCCGGTCGTAGCGCTGTTCGTGCTGGACCCGCGCTTGCTGCGACCGTCGGGCCAAGCCCGGGTGGCTTTCCTGTACGGGTGCTTGCGTTCGCTTGATGCCGATCTGCGTCGCGTCGGCGGGGCGCTGGTCGTCCGGCGCGGTGATCCGGTTCGGGCCGTGCCCCGGCTGGTGCGCGAGGTTGCCGCGACATCGGTTCATGTCAGTGCGGACTTCGGCCCGTACGGCGGTGTGCGCGATGACGCGGTCGCGGCAGCGCTGGGGACTGTTCCACTGGTACGCACCGGCTCGCCTTATGCGGTGTCGCCGGGGCGCGTCGTCAAGGACGACGGGTCCGGGTACCGGGTGTTCACGCCGTTCTACCGCGCGTGGCGAGAGCACGGCTGGCCCCGCCCGGCGGGGCCGATCGCGCACCGGGTCGACTGGCTCGCCGACATCGACGGGGTGGACGTGCCGCGTGCGGCGCGGTTGCCGGGTGGGTTGCGTTTGCCCGAGCCGGGCGAAGCGGCTGCGCGGGCGGCATGGCGGCGGTTTCGGAGCGGCGCGTTGGCCGACTACGAGGGCACCCGGGACCGCCCGGATCTGGATGCGACGTCGCGCCTGTCCGTGTACCTGAAGTGGGGTTGCCTGCACCCGCGGACCGTGCTGGACGCGCTCGGGCCTGGCGACGAGACCTTTCGCCGCGAGCTCGCCTGGCGAGAGTTCTACGCGTCGGTGCTGCATCACTGGCCGGAGTCGGCACGGAGCTACTTCCGGCCCGAGTTGGCCCGGATGCGGTTCGCGCCGCCGGGCACTGCGTTCAGCGCATGGTGCGAGGGGCGCACCGGCTATCCGATCGTCGATGCAGGTATGCGGCAGTTGCTCGCGACCGGCTGGATGCACAACCGGGTGCGGATGATCGTCGCGTCGTTCCTGGTGAAGGACCTTCATGTCGAGTGGATGCACGGTGCGCGTCACTTCATGCGGCATCTCGTCGACGCCGACCTCGCGAGCAATCAGCACGGCTGGCAGTGGACAGCCGGCACCGGCACCGACCCGGCGCCGTTCTTCCGGATCTTCAACCCGGTCACGCAGGGCAAGCGGTTCGATCCGGAGGGTGACTATGTCCGGCGGTGGGTCCCCGAGCTGCGTGGAGTCGGCGGCGCGGCTGCGCATGAGCCGTGGCGCCTCGGTGCTCCGCCCGCGAAGTACCCGGCACCGATCGTCGACCACACCACGGAACGGGCCGAAGCATTGGCCCGCTACGCACAGGCGCGACGCGAGCACTGAGATCGGTCGCTCGGGCAAATGAGAGTGGGCGCAATTCCGTCCGGCTGCTGTTCGATGGACGGCAGGACATGGCCGTGCGAATGGTGCATATCGACACTCACGGCGATTTGATCAAGGAAATACCGGGTCACGGCGTGCCAAACCGGGGTATCAATCCTTCCCGCCGGCGCCTCCTCGCAGGACGATTCACTCGCTCACCGTCCGAGGGGAACCTGCTATGTCCTCGATACGAATTGCATCCGTGGCGGCGATTGCACTCGCTGCGACCTTGACCGTGGCCGCCTGCTCGTCGAGCAAGAGCCACACCAGCACCACGACATCAGCGGCGGCGTCGACCAGTCCCGCCCCCACCGCGAGTGCCGCCGTCACCGCGGCGAGCAGCGCGCCGAGCAGTTCGGTCGCGGCCGGCTCGCTGTCGGGCGCCTGGTCCGGTTCTTACAGCGGTTCGTTCGACGGGACGTTCACGCTGAACTGGACGCAGACCGGCACCCAGCTGGCCGGCAGCATCGATCTGTCCACCGGCGGCATGGAAGATCTGACCGGGACGTACTCGGGCGGGCACATCACCTTCGGCACCGTCGGCTCGACCGTGATCACCTACACCGGGGCGGTGTCGGGCAGTTCGATGTCCGGCAGTTGGCAGATCGCCGGAGGTAGCGGCGGTACCGGTTCATGGACCGCGCACCGCAGCTGAACACGCGACCGCTCGGTGTCGGCTGCTCTGTCTCGGCAGCGTGAGTGTCGTCCTGTCGTGCGTGCTCAGCGCGCTAGTCGCGGCGTGAGGGGACGTTTGGTGGCGGTTATTTGTGGTTGCCGCTGACCTGGAAGGTTGGGGTGTTGGTTGCCGGTGGCCAGGACGCTGCCGGTGATGGTGTTCGGTGCGCAGGATTGCGGTGCGCCGATGAGGACCATGCCGCTGGATTGGGTGACGCCGATCGAGGCGGCGCTGGACCCGCAGACCTGCAGGCCGCCTCCTGCGGTGGAGTTGATGCCGCCGAGCACTGTCGAGTCCTGCACGTACAGGGTCGCGTGGGAGGCGACGATCCCACCGTGCACGGTCGCGTCATCAACACAGACCACCCCAGAGGTGGCGAGGATGCCGCTGGGCACGGTGCCGGTGTAGATGCGATCGCACGTGATCGCGGGAACCAGGCTCACGTCGTCCAGGCCCCAGAAGAATTCGAAATTCTCCTGCGAGAAGGTGATCGTGACCGACGAACCCGTGGCCGTGACGGAATGGGTGAACTCGGTGTAGCCGAACGCTGCGGAATTGGTCATCGAATCGAACGTGGCCGGGCCGCCGGACACCCCGCTGACGGTGACGTGGAAGTCATTGCCTGCGTCCGAACTACCTTCGCAAAGATGGCACTCCAACCAGTAGCTGAACGTGTAGGTCGTGTTTGCCGCGGTCGGCACCGTCTGTGACAGTGTGCCCTCAACACCCTGGGTGCCCATCACCGCGCCGAGCGACCCAGTGTGGGGCACGGAAGCTACGAAGATGAAGTTCCCGGTGCTCGACCAGTCGGTGAAGTCATTGCTATTGCTCTCGAAACCGCAGTTCTGCACGAGATTCCCGGCGATCGCGTCGCACTCCGAAGCTGTTGCCAGCGCCGACGGCGCGAGCACAGCCATCCCTGCCAACGCCAGAATGACCGGCGCGCTGATGATCGCGACCCGCCGCCCGAACGACCGCCACCGTGCCATCTGGACTCCCCTTGATCGCGCAGGCCCGCGCCGAGCCGTGATGGTCACTAAGGATGGCACCGCCGAAGTGTGATCGACTACAGCGCTGCACGAACGTCATCAGCAATCGCACACATACTTATGGTTCTCGTGATCTACGCGTCGCTCGGCGGTTCTACATCGCCCGGTCAAGCGCCACAGCGGTAGCCCCCGGTCACAAGGGCAAATCGATCGTGCCGCGATGGAGCAACTGGCGGCTGGCGTGCCGGGGCTAATGGAAAGCCAACACAACTCGTCGGGCCGTGACGAC